>CALXWA010000009.1 GCA_944392275.1 uncultured Alphaproteobacteria bacterium | reverse complement strand
AAAATGAGGACAAAATTTCTTGAAACCTCTTTTCTTCATTACAGCCTGTTTCCTCCTTGAAACAAAAAACGCCTCTTATTAAAAAGAGGCATAAAAAACAGCCCCTCTTTTCAAGGGGCTGAGATTTGATTAATATAACACTTAATCTAAGAAATAATTTCGCAAATACTCTTTCAAGTCCGCAATATTTATGCGATGCTGTTCCATTGTATCACGATCCCGTACCGTAACGGATTCGGGTTTTTGTTCAATGGTTTCAAAATCAACCGTGATACATAAAGGTGTTCCGACCTCATCATGACGACGGTACGCCTTACCGATATTTCCGGTATTTTCCAATGCCACGCGACCAATACCAAGTTTTAACAAACTTTGTTTAATTTCATGGCACTTAGCCATAATCTGTTCATTGTTTTTCTTTAACGGAATAACCGCAACCTTAATCGGAGCCAAATGCTTCTTTAACTTCAAAACAATACGCGTATTTCCTTCACCTAAATCCTCTTCCGTATAAGCTTCTGTCAAAAGGGCCAACACAGCTCGATCAACCCCCATAGAAGGTTCAATAACAAACGGAACAACCGGTTTGTTTTTATCATCTAAGATACAAAGTTTTTGTGTTGAATCGGTATTCTTATGGCAATGAGCTGTTAAATTCAATTCATCTTGCCCTTTGGTATGGTTACCCAAATCATAATCCGTACGATTGGCAATTCCTTCCAACTCTTCCATCCCGTGAGGAAACTGATATTCAATATCATAACAAGCCTTGGCATAATGAGCCAAATCTTCTTTCGGCGTTGTATAAATATTCATATGTTCACGAGGCAAACCCTGTTCTTCCCACCATTTAATACGAGCTTCTTTCCAGATTTCATGCCATTTTTCATCTTCTCCGGGCATAACAAAAAATTCAAGTTCGGCTTGCTCAAATTCCCGCACTCTAAAAATAAAATTACGAGGAGTAATCTCATTCCGGAAAGACTTTCCAATCTGAGCAATACCAAACGGCAACTTCCGAGAAGTTGAATCAACAACATTTCGAAATTGTGTAAAAATTGCCTGAGCCGTTTCCGGACGCAAATAAGCAATATTTTCCGCATTATCAATCGGTCCGACCGTTGTTTTAAACATCAAATTAAACGGCCGCGGTTCTGTCAAATCGGTAGAACCACAGTTCGGACATTTGCCGTCTTTGATATGATCGGCACGGAACCGCCCCTTACATTTGCGGCAATCTGTCATCGGATCCGAGAAAGTATCTTCATGACCGGAATAATGTAAAACCTTACGATTAGTCAAGATAGCGGCATCCAAACCTTCAATATCATCGCGTTCATAAACCATAGAACGCCACCAAGCGGCCTTAACATTATTTTTAAGTTCAACACCTAACGGACCATAATCATACAACCCTTGCATCCCGCCATAAATATCGGCATTCTGAAAGATAAAACCACGACGTTTACATAAAGCGACCAACTGGTCCATAGAAGTTGCTGGCATTTTCACATTCCTTATATTGTATATAAAATTTTAACTTATTATTTGTATAATAGCTCTTTGAAAAAAGCAAGTAGGAGATTCTAAAAAAATGACTAAAAAGACAAAGGTTGCGTTGATTTATGACTTTGATGGAACCTTAAGCACCACAGACATGCAAAATTATGCCCTCATTCCAGAATTTGGTATGGAACCGGATGATTTTTGGTATGAGGCCAACAAATGGGGAAGAGAACATTTTGCGGACCAAGTCACGGGCTCAATGTATTACTTTGTAAAAAAAGCAGAGGAACTCAATATTGCTTTAACCAAAGAAAACCTGGCAGAAGCCGGAAAAAACATTAAATATTTTCCAGGAGTTGAAGGTTGGTTTGACCGGATTAATGACTATGGTCAAAAACTAGAGTTAGAAATTGAACACTACATTATCTCTGCCGGCTATGAAGAAATTTTGTATGGTTGCAAGATCAAACAACATTTCAAAAACATTTTTGGCTGCAGTTTTGCCTTTAACGAGGAAGGAAAACCGGTTTGGCCGGCTCGTATTGTCAATTATTCCACCAAAACCCAATATCTGTCAAAAATAAATAAAGGATTGGGCAAGTTAGAAGACCGTGCCGTTAATGAATTTATGCCTGATAACAAACGCCCTATTCCCTTCACCCGGATGATATATTTTGGTGATGGAAGTACGGATATTCCTTCAATGAAATTAACCAAAGAAAGAAAAGGTAACGCCATTGCCGTATATAACCCTAACGGCAGCAATAAATCCACCGCTATCAAACTCTTGCGAGACGGACGAGTTAACTTTGCTCTACCGGCCGATTATCGAGAAGACAAACAAATTGATAAAGTCGTCAAAACCATTTTAGACAAGCTTGCCAAAGAACGTGATTTGGATGTCTTAAAGGCCAAAGAAGAAAAGAAAAAACTACTTGCCGAATAAAATATATTGGCAAATCTATTGACTTAATAGACAAAATAGAATATACATTTAATCTACAAAAAATTATTAACCCTTATTATAAAACCGAGGAAGGGATTAGGAACCCCACGTGCCTCATAAAATAAAGACGAAACAATAAAATTATGGAAACTTATTTTTTAGTGTCTTTGGCTTTAAGCTGCGTTTTCTCGGCTCTTTGGTGGGCACACAATTACAAAAAATCACCGTCTCTAATCACGTTTTCAATCCGATTTGTGGTGATTTTTGCCGTATTGATGTTCATTAATTGGCTAAACACTCCGGCAATTGCACTCAACCGTAGTGCCATTTATTGGGAATTACTTTTCGTACTTGCTTACACAACAGTTGAATGCTGTGAGGAATATGGTCTAGACATAAATATTTATGCCGGCATTGGCGTATTGGTCTTAGGCCTTGGCATGTGTGGGACAGAAATTGGTTCTGGAAAATGGGTCCAACAAAACAAGCACAAAGCTTTATTGGAAATGAGTAATGATGATTATGCTATGATTATGCAAGACAGCACAAGCATAACCTTAAATCAAGATTCACTATTCAATCAAAGTATTTCTCCGGTTTCTTTGGAGAAAATGCGTGTTGTAACCCCTTCTGTGGCAAAAGTTTTGGCCGAAGCGGTTATGGGACAAATGCCTGCCCTCGGATCTCAGTATGAGATTGGAAAAATGTCACTTCAATCCATAACCGGAGAATTTGACATTACGGACGGGCTAGGAAAAAATCATCATCTTTCCTTTGATGAGGATTTTATTTACGTTGCCCCGTTAGAGTTCTTGAGCTTTTGGAAGTGGAGAGAAACCAACGGTATTTCTCGGGCATATATCATTGTCAGTGCCACCAATGAAAATGTGGTACATCTGGTAACCGCCGTCAATGGTCAACCGTTACAAATGCAATACTTAAGCTCTGCCTATTTCAACCATAAATTACGTCGACATGTACGCAATTCTGGTTTTATGGAAAAAATTACCAATAACGGTATTCAAATTGATGGTAATGGACGTCCGTACAACATTTATGCCAAAATCCAAAACCAAATTGGTTGGGGCGGAGACAAAGTTATCGGAAGTATTGTGGTAGACATGCAAACCGGTGAAGTAAAAGAATATTCTTTAGATAAGACACCGGAGTTTATTGATGTTGTTCAACCCAAAGATTTAACGCTCAACTTGATATACAAACACTATGATTTGATTCATGGTTATGTAAATTGGGCCGATAAAGATCGTCTGCGTCCAAACAATCTGGAAGTGGTTTATGGGCAAAAAGAATGTTGCTATTACGCCGGACTATCATCAGTAGGACGTGATGCTTCGACATCAGGTTTTATATTGGTTAATGCCAAAACAGGTATCGGAACATTTTACAAAATATCCGGTATTGATGAATACAGAGCCGAAAGTGCCATTCAAGCCCACGAATGGACGGCGAAATATCCGTTATATGAGGTTGGAAAAGCTGTCTTATATAACATTGGGGGATTACAAACTTATTATGCCCCAATCATAAGCGGACGTAAGATTGTAGGACATGGCTTCTGTTATCTTAAAAATGTTAATGTTGTTGGAGCCGGCAAGACCAAAGAAGAAGCATATGCCGCTTATATGAACGCTTATCATATGAGCCTGCAACAATCTTCTTTGCCTGCAGATGGGAAAGATCTAAAAGATCAAGTATTGACCATCAAAAAAATCCGTCAGGAAGGGAGCCGTTACAATTTCTTGTTTGAAGAATACCAGGGAAAAACCTTCTATGCTTTTTCAGAAATTGTGCCGGAAGTCCGCTGGATTGATGAGATAGGTTCCAAAGTTAAAGTTGATTTTCGGATGAGTGAGGATAATCAAATTCCAATTAAAAACATCACGAAAGCAAACCAATAACTTTCCATAAACTAAAAAAAGCTGTGATATAAAATCACAGCTTTTTTTAGTCCTTAATTTAAGCTTAATGATTTTCACAACTTTTTGTCGCTTAAAACAAAACTTTCTCCAAAAAAAACAGAAACATAGATTCTTAAGGAAGTCCCCTTTCCTCCTGATTTATAAAAAAGCATCTCCCTTTATAAAACAAACCGATACTCCAAACCACAAATTCATCCATCTTTCCCCTTGCTCAAAAGATTATACGCAACTTTTAACAAAAAATTTTCATGGTTTTACAATAAAGAACAAAAAAAATGCAATAAAAATAAAAAAAAGTCTTGCAAAAATAAAAAAAGTACCGTAGATATAGAAACGAAAAAATTGGGGTGTCGCCAAGTGGTAAGGCAACGGTTTTTGGTATCGTCATTCGTTGGTTCGAATCCAGCCACCCCAGCCAAAAGTGTCCTAACTTATTGAAGTTAGGACATATTTTTTTCAATATTTTGCGTATTTTTGCTCATTTTTCGAGATGAGACACATCTATGGGACACCCGAGATGGAGAATCGTCATGTCCAAAAATACCTATATTTTTCGTAGAAATTCAAGCTATTACATCCGCATTATCATTCCCTCTGACCTATATCCCGTCTTTGGAGCTAAACACCTACGCCGGAGCCTGCATACCCATAACTACCAAGAAGCTCTGGACAGAGCTCCAAAAATGTTATACACAATTAAAAGATGTATAAAATTGGCGAGGTATCTTAAAATGGATATACAGGAAGGACGTTTAATTCTTGATAATACGGATATTAACCGCATTGTGAAAAATCATCTGGAAAAATTTGATGAAATTTTAAATGACAATTTTGAGGAAATTATTGCTCAAACATATAATAAAAACGATTCTGCAATTTTCCCTGAATCAAAATTTCAACAAATAAAAATTGAAAACCCGTCATACACAAAAGAAGATTTCAAATTTGATTGCCTAAAAAACGAAGTAACAAATTATCTATCAGAAATTAAAGATGACCGGAAGACAAAAAATACAACACTAAAAATCATTGAAAGAGCCGAAGCAGGAAAAATTGAAGTTCTGAATAAGGACAATCCGCAACCTTGGCAAAAACAACTACTCACCGCTCTGACAACTCTCAATCGCTATATCAGCGAAAAATTAGAAAGCATCGAGAAAAACGAACACTTCAACAAAGCAATTCCCCCTAGAATTTATAATGCGTTAGAAGCAATCAATTCTGAAAAATCGCAAGACATACTAAATGCCACTCAAACCAGAACACCTTGGGAAAAAGTGTTTAACGAATTTGAAGAATATAAAAACGGCAACAAAGGGACTAAGCAAAACACAATAGATAGCAACAGATTTTGTGTTCTGACTTGCTTTGAGTTAGTCAATAAAAAATACGTTGAAGAAATCACCTATAAAGACTGCCACAAAATTGCTAACACCATATGCCGAGTTCCGGTCAAGTGGAACATCAACTACCCTCATAAGCGGTTGCAGGACTTGATTAAGCAGGATTTTGAAAAAACGCTATCCGCAACAAGCGTCAAGAAATACCTTCGCTCGTTCAAAGAATTTATGGCTTTTTGCAGAAAAAGAAGATACACAACAGAGAGTTTTGTGGATGATATTGATATACCAAGGAAGCGTGAAGCCACAGAAATCAATGGTTTTACACCCAAAGAGCTAAGCAAAATATTCAATATCAAAACATATCCACCTATGGTGAGCATTGAACATTCTTATAGATATTGGATACCTTTAATTGCTCTATACTCTGGCATGAGGTTAAACGAAATTTGCCAATTATATCTTGATGATATTGATTGGGAGG
This sequence comes from uncultured Alphaproteobacteria bacterium, assembly GCA_944392275.1. Classification (GTDB taxonomy): domain Bacteria; phylum Pseudomonadota; class Alphaproteobacteria; order RF32; family CAG-239; genus CAZU01. Next base: position 4,821 of record CALXWA010000009.1, on the reverse strand, counting down.
ATGATGTTTATTACTTTAATTTAACCGATAAACGCAAAGACCAACACTTAAAGAATAGACAATCTAAAAGAAGAGTTCCTATTCATCCTATGCTTATTGAATTTGGTATTCTTAATTTGATAAAAAAGGCCAGAAAAGAAAAAAGAGAACGACTGTTTTATCAATTAACATATAATGAGAAAAACCATTATGCCAATAAGATGTCAGGTTGGTTTGCCAGATATTTAAAATCCCTAGGCATTGAAGGAAGAGATAAAGTCTTTCATAGTTTTCGTCATACCGTAAAGCCCTATTTGCGTGATGCTGGCATCTCCCAAGAATATCAAAATGCCATTTGCGGTTGGGGAACAAATGATATTGGAGAAAAAGTTTATGGTGGTCAAATACCCATCGCAAAACTTTATGAAGAAATTTCTAAGCTGAAATATCCATTTCTTGAAAAAAATCTAAATGCTATAATGAAAAAAAATAAAGGGCGGATTTAATTTCCGCCCCCTTTTTATAAAATTATTCTGCTGCTTTTGATTTTTTCTTTGAAGTTGCAGATGCAGAAGATTTTTTACTTGATTTTTTGGTTCCTTTATTTAGATATCCTTCAATTTCTTTTTCAAAATAATTTGAAGAAACTTTGTTGTATAAATCTTCCAAAATATCAATTTCAGAATACATACCTTTTTTAACTGTGTTTTTCCAAATCGGAAATGTGCCACATCTCAAAATAATAGTTGTATAATCTTCAACATCTTTCAAAATTCTTACCGTTGGAGATAAATTTTTACCTTTGGTTTTATAATATTCAATATTGGTATCAATAGTTCCTAAAATTTTGTTTTTAATATTCTCAATCTTTTTGTTTTTATCAACTGATTTAGCAATATTTTCGTTCCAGCCTTCATAAATAATGTTCAATGACGCTTTATTTTGAGAAGAACCATTTGATTTTACGTTATTTTCCGCCATATTAAAATCCCCTTTTGTTAATAAAAAAATGTAGGTTTAACTTATGTTTATTGTAAGTAAAATGTATGAAAATTGTATAATTATTGATGTATTTTCATAGCATTTGCATATATTATTAGTTGCTTATTGTTAACAAATAATGAATTTTAATTGCGTTTGATATCAATTTATTTGTTTATATATGAATAATCAATGATTTGGAACGGCTGCTGATGGAAATAAAAAACAACAAACTCATTCTTTCCGATGACGATATTGAAAATATCGTTGCCAGCCGCATTAAAGAGATTCAAAACAAATTAGACGATTCTTATTTTCAAATTAAAAACAATCAGCTTTCGGTACATGAACTTGATATCACTATGCTCAGCCGCTCGGATTATGAACATTCCGATAGTTATGGTTCTTATGAAGATTTTAAGGATGAGCAAGTTGTCAGCTTCGTAAAGAAATATATCACTTCACTTAAACAAAACAAACGTATTCCCCCTTCGGTATTTGATTTCTTAAAACGAACCGTTAAAAAGAACGCGGTTGAACCTGAGCCCAATCAAAGACCGGAATGGTTAGATAAATTGGAAAATCATTTGGCTCTGGCCGATGATTATGCTCTGAACAGAGCCAATGCCATTCAAACCGACAACCGCAATTTCTACATTCCGGCAGTCATTGAGCGTTGCTTAAGTTATATAGAAGAAGAAAGAACCGCCAATACCGTTCGTTCGCCGCAAATTAAAACACATTGGAAGACTCTGTTTGAAAAATTCAGGGAATATAAGAAAAATGTCAAAGGAACCGGCGATAACACTTTATATCAAGATGAAACCTGTCTGGATGTGGTGTTCAGTTTGGTTAATAAGAAATATGTTGAAAATTTAACCGCTAAAGACTGTGATACGATTTCAACCAAAATCTATTATGTGCCACGCGGTTGGAAGAAGATGAGTGCTTCCAAACACAAAAAGCTAACCGATATGCTTTTGCCCGAGATTGGTGATAAGACCATGTCCACCACCACGGTCAAACGCTACTTACGCGTATTCAAAGAATTTTTAACCTACGCTCAGAGAAAAGGTTATGTCAGTGCGGCCTTAAACGTTCAGATAGAAATTCCGATCAAAGATAGCCGCCAAAGCTATGACCGCTTTACCAAAGCCGAGTTATTGAAGATATTTAATCCTGAATATTATCCTTATCCAGAAGATGAAAACTTTGCCTATCGCTACTTTATTCCGCTGATGGCTTTATACAGCGGAGCTCGTCTGAACGAATTGTGCCAACTTTATTGCGATGACATCAAAAAAGAAAACAATATTTATTATATGATTTTTACAGATGAACGTCCCGACCAACATTTGAAAAATAAGGTTTCTAAAAGAATTGTACCGATTCATCCCAAAATTATTGAAATGGGCTTTTTAGATTATTTGCTTTCGGTAAAATCAAAACGCAAGCAACGCGTATTTTATCAGCTTACTTACGCTCAATATAATCACTATGCCGATAAAATGTCCAAATGGTTTGGCCGATATTTGGAAAGTATAGGAATCAGCGGCAAGAGAAAAGTCTTTCACAGCTTTCGCCATACGGTAAAACCGGAACTCCGCGATGCCAATGTCGGCAGAGAATATCAAAACGCTATTTGCGGATGGGAAGGTATTGATACCGGTGAAAGAGTATATGGCAGCAATTTTCCGATTGAAATCCTTTATAACGAAATCTGCAAATTGCAATATCCGTATTTGGACGAGAACCTGAAGAAAATCAAAGCCCGCGTCCCCTCTCCCCGCCAAAGATTAAGAATGCGTCTTTATGGAGATAAGGCGTAGAAAGGATATAAACATGGATAGATATTCTGCAAACAAAAAGATTTTAGATATTATAGCAAAATCAATAGATGAAAATCACGATATGCGTTTTATTCAAATCTTATGGGCTTTAGGTATCATTAACAGCAAAAACGACATAATTGAAGACCGATTTTATGAAGAATCAGAAGAAACTCTAAAAAAGATAAACACAGAATTTCACAAGAACACTTAGACTTTCTAGAAAATATATATCTGAAGCGTATCTTGAAACAATAGACACATTTAACAATAACGCATCACATAGAGGACGTGCGGTCCAATCTCCTTATAATAAGGAAATTATGTATGTATTTTTACAAGTAAAAAGACAAGATGGTGAAGATTATACTGATTATAGGAAGCGAAGAAGAGCTTTCGCCACAGTATATTGCAATGTAATAAATGCTAATCATCCTTGTATTAAATATGTTGTTGCTATTGTTTCAGAACCTGTAAAGTATAACTTGTATTTAAGCAGGGACTTTATACTATACCCATGCGAGCCTCTATCAGATGAAGAAAAAAAGAATATATTAAAAATACAGAAAGATCTTAATGTATTACAAATAACAAGAAATATGAAATCCAAAGATACTCATACTTCAAAAGTTGGACGTAATGATAAATGCCCTTGTGGCAGTGGACTAAAATACAAAAAATGCTGTCTTAATAAATAACGTCTACCTTGATTATACTAAATATACAAACCTCATGTCATCAAAGTAACTAAGTTAAAAAGGACCTTAAATGATATAATTTGCTTAAAAATTAGTTCGGGTTTCACACGTCGTCTCCACCCTTTCCGGGGATCCCGAAAAAAGTCTGCATTCTCTTCATAACTTATTGTTTATGTTAATTTTTATTATCAATCACATTTTCAAAAATATTATATATATCATTTTAATGATTGTAAAACAGAAAAATATTAAAAGTTGTTGATATATTTTATTTGTATCTTGAAAATTGCACATGATCTGGATATGGATTATTTGTCACTTGCTATAAGTGTATCTATATACAGAATATTAAGATACTATATGGTAAGTTACATTTATTATTTTGCCGGAGATAGAATATGAAAGAACAAATTTTAAAATTTCTGCGTTTTTTATGTGGGTATATTATACTAAGCTCTGTAGCTTTACTTATATTTAATGGAATCTCAAGCTCTAAGACTTATGTTTACGGCTGGCCTTCTTTTATTTATTTGTTAACATACGTTATTTATCCTGAAGTCAGAAAACGCTGTAATATAAATAGGAAATATAGTTTTATTTATTTTACATTACTGTATTTTATTTTATGTTTTTTGTATTTTATATTTATCTTCTAAGCAAATTTTTTACTTAATGCAGCTCTACACCAAGTGTAGAGCTTTTTTTTATGGAAAGGAAACATTATGATACCTAATATTGTAGCTACAGCAGGAAAAAAAATTACTAAAGCAATTGTTAAAAAAGAAGCTAGAGAGCAGAGTGATACTTTTGATGAATTATCAAACTCAACAGCATTGAACCCTCTTGATGCAAAGCCATTAAACGAGGGAGAAGATGAGAAACTTGAAAAGATATTAAAATCGAAAGAGAAATTTGAACCTTATTATAAAAAACAACTTGAAAAACTAAAACAACAACAAAAATTAATCCAAGATATAAATCAGAACAATAATGCAGAAGAAGATATTTTATATAAACATCCTTCACAAATTACAGAAGCTGAAATAAAAAATAGTATGATTTATTCAGGATACAAAACCTCTGACCGCGAATTAAAAGAACAATTGCAAAAGAAACAAAAAGATTGGTTTGATTTTTATTATGGAACAGATGCTATTAAACAAGATGCATCAGGAAAAAATATATCTCCTTCAACAAAACATTCAATACCGGACACCCCAATTGACCTTACAACTAAAGACAAACTTTCTTTAAAGCAAGGATTTGATAAAATAGCAGAATATACATCTAACCATGATGTAAAAACATTGCAAAACAGGCTTAACGGTCTTTAT
>CALXWA010000008.1 GCA_944392275.1 uncultured Alphaproteobacteria bacterium | reverse complement strand
TAGGTGCAGGTGTTGTATCTAAGATTTTGAAGTAAGATTTCTGAGTTAATCAGGAAAAAATAAAAGAACTCCCCGCTCATGTCTAATGGGTCGGGAGTTCTTTTTTTATCTTTATTTGTTTTCTCTGAGATGCAAAATTGAGTAATTAAAAAATTGATTTTTTGATAAATTTAAGTTATAAAGAGTTTATTCAATGTAATTATTATGTTTAACAAAAAAAGTGTACAATTATGAAATGGTTTTTTCTTGTGTTGGCATGTTTGTTTCTTTATGTAGCAAATGAACAGCGTGATAAAAGAGATGTTCCAAATTATCAAAATTTAGGTTTAGTATTTTTGGGAGATCTTCGAGAGTATAATTATTCTGTTGATGACGGGGTGCATATCTATGAAACTTATGCAACCATTAACGGAAAAGACTTAAAACTGATAAATGGAAAAGATTGGAGTACTGGTGGTGCTTTAAAGGTTCCAGCAAAAGTTTATTTGTTTAAAATTGGAACGGAACAGTATTGTCTTGGTAGTTCCAATGTCATTTCTTTAGACGTATGGGAAGATGGACGCCATCTTGGTTTTTGGGTTGCAATGTTTTTGGCAGCAGTATTTTTGGGACTATTTTTTTATTTTTTAATTACCAAAGAAGATCAAGAGTAGGTAAAGAAATACTCGTCATTTTAAATGACGGGTGTTTTTTTATGTTAAATATTTGTAAAGTGGGCTAATATTTTTTTTATATTTTCCGGTGAAGATGAGGCATAATTGTTTTTGAAGTATAAGAGCATGAACAAACGTGTTGCATAAGTGAGGCCGATTTCGGTTGTATGATTGCTGTCAATCATTTCTATGAGGTGATTTCTTTTAATTTTTTCTTTTTTGCAGATTTCGTTTAAGGCATTCCATTCCTCTTTACACATCTGCATTGATGTTGTTCGATGATTTATTCTTAAAATTTTGCGACTTAATGTAATCATAACACATCCTCTTGTGTTGTAATTTTATATTAATATATACTAATAAGTGATTAATGCAATCAAAAAGTTGTTGTTTTTAAAATGATAAATTTTTATTAGATATATTGTTGTCATTTTGTCTAATTTGTGCGAAAAGTTGATTTTAATTTCTCAAAAGTAAGAATGACTCAACAAGAGTCAATAAAAGGGATTGAATATTAAAAAAAGTAAAATTTTTGTTTTTTTTACTTGCAATATAAATTTGTCTATGATACAAAAAGCCCACGAAGGATGTTTGTGGGTGGGACTCTGCCCGAATATCCTGATATAAAACATAATGTAAGGCTTTGTTTTGATTGCTTTACTGAGTTTAACAATTTAGATGGCAAACATCCATAAGGTTTTTGCCGTCTAGTTATAGGAAAAGTAGTTTAATATGATGGATACACAAAATATCAGAATTCGCCTCAAGGCTTTTGATCATCGTTTGCTCGATTTATCTACAAAAGAAATCGTTCACACAGCCAAAAGAACAGGGGCTAATGTTAGAGGGCCGATCCCCCTCCCGACCAGAATCGAGAAATTTACGGTAAACCGTTCTCCGCACGTTGATAAAAAATCTCGTGAACAGTTCGAAATCCGTACTCATAAGAGACTTCTGGATATCGTTGATCCTACACCGCAGACCGTTGATGCTTTGATGAAGCTGGATTTGGCTGCCGGAGTTAATGTAGAAATTAAGTTGTAATGAATAACAATGTTGGCATTTGAAAGACAGTGTCAACCAATTGGAAAAGGAAAAAATAATAATGCGTACGGGTCTAATCGCAAAAAAGCTTGGAATGTCTCGCATTTTTGAAGCAGACGGAACACATGTTCCTGTATCTGTTTTGGCTGTCGAGGGTTTGGAAGTTGTTGCCGTAAGAACCAAAGAAAAAGATGGTTACAGTGCTGTCCAGCTCGGTACCGGTTCGGTTAAGGCTAAAAATCTTTCTAAACCGATGAAAGGACATTTTGCAAAAGCTAATGTTGAACCGAAGATGAAATTGGCAGAATTCAGAGTTTCTGATGATTGCTTATTGTCTGTCGGAGATAAATTATCTGTAGAACATTTTGTTCCGGGTCAATTTGTTGATGTTTGCGGAACATCTATCGGTAAAGGTTTTGCCGGTGTTATGAAACGCCATAACTTTGCCGGTTTGGAGGCAACCCACGGTGTGTCTATTTCTCACCGTTCCCATGGTTCTACAGGACAAAGACAGGATCCAGGTAAGGTATTTAAAGGCAAAAAAATGGCCGGACATATGGGTAATGAACGCGTTACCGTTCAAAATCTTAAAGTCGTTGCCGTTGATGCTGATAAGGGTCTGATTATGGTTAAAGGTGGCGTTCCCGGTTCTGAAAACGGATGGGTTTACGTTACGGATGCCGTAAAAAAGGTTTCTTCAGTTAAATTGCCGATGCCTGCAGGATTATTAAAAGTTGATGAACCTGTTGCAGTTAAAGCTGATGAAGCAGCTGATAATGCATAGAAATAAAGGAAAAATGTGATGAAACAGGACATCTTGAATTTAGATAATAAGAATGTTGGTTCTATTGAGCTTGATGAATCTATTTTTGGTTTGGAAGTTCGTGCTGACATTTTGCATCGCGTCGTTACATGGCAGTTGGCCAAATTACAAAGCGGTAACCACAAGACGAAAGGTCGTTCCGAAGTTGCTTTGACTCCGGCTAAACCGTTTAAGCAAAAAGGTAGCGGTAATGCTCGTCAAGGTTCTCGTAAAGGAACTCAATTCCGTAAAGGTGGTATCGTTTTTGGGCCGGTTGTTCGTGATCATTCGCATGATTTGACCAAGAAGTTTAGAAAACTCGGTCTTAAAACCGCTCTTTCCGCAAAAGCGAAAGAAGGTAACTTGGTTATCATTGATGAGGCTAAATTGGCCGCTCCGAAGACAAAAGATTTGGAAGCTAAATTGGCTGCTTGCGGTTTAACCAACAGCTTGTTCATTGATGGTAAAGAAGTTGATATTAACTTTGCTTTGGCAAGTCGTAACATTGTTGGTGTTGACGTTTTGCCGACGATTGGTGCCAATGTTTATGACATCTTGAGAAAAGACAAATTGGTTTTGACTAAAGATGCTGTTGTTTGCTTGGGAGAAAGATTGAAATGAGTAGCTCTAAGAAAACAAACAATGTAACTGCCAAAATGTATGATAGTCTCGTACGTCCGGTTATTACGGAAAAATCTATGATTGCTTCCGAGGCCGGAAAGGTTACTTTTTTAGTTCCTTTGTCTGCCAGCAAAGATGATGTTAAAGCTGCTGTAGAAGCAATTTTTAACGTTAAGGTAAACAAAGTTAATACAATTCGTCAGTTCGGTAAAGTTAAACGTTTCAGAGGTTATGAAGGTCAGCGTTCTGACTTTAAGAAAGCCGTCGTTACTTTGGCCGAAGGTCAAAATATTGATGTTACAACAGGAATTTAAGACATGGCATTGAAAAATTATAAGCCCACATCTCCTGGACTTCGTCAGCTCGTTATCGTCGATAGAGGCGAGCTTTATAAAGGTAAGCCGGAAAAGACATTGACATTCGGTTTGACAAAAACCGGCGGTCGTGATAACTTTGGGCATGTTACAAGTCGCAGAATTGGTGGCGGTCATAAACGCAAATTGCGCGTTATTGACTTCAAACGTAATAAGTTTGACGCAGAGGCAACTGTTGAGAGAATCGAATATGATCCTAACCGTTCCGCTTTCATTGCTTTAATTAGCTATGAAGACGGCGAAAAGGCTTATATTTTGGCTCCGCAGAGATTGAAATCCGGTGATAAAATTATTTCTTCTGCTAAGGCAGATATTAAACCGGGTAACGCTATGCCGTTAAAGAGTATGCCGGTTGGTACTATTATTCACAATGTTGAGTTAAAAGCAGGCAAAGGCGGACAATTGGTTCGTTCTGCCGGTTGTTATGCTCAATTGGTTGGTAAAGATGCCGGCTACGCTCAATTGAAATTGAGCAGCGGTGAATTAAGGGTTGTTCGTGAAGAGTGCTTGGCTACGGTCGGTGCTGTTTCTAACCCTGATAACCAAAATAAATCACTTGGTAAGGCCGGTCGTAACCGTTGGTTAGGCAACCGTCCGGTATCTCGTGGTGTTGCTATGAACCCGGTTGATCACCCGCATGGTGGTGGTGAAGGTCGTACTTCTGGCGGTCGTCATCCTGTTACTCCTTGGGGTAAACCAACTAAGGGTGCTAAAACTCGTACTAATAAAAAGACGGATAAATTCATTATGAGAAGCCGTCATGATAACAAAAAGAAATAAGGAGAAACGCTAATGACACGTTCCGTATGGAAAGGGCCGTTTGTTGATGGCTATCTTCTCAAAAAAGCTGAGGCTGCAAGATCTTCCAGCCGCAACGAAGTGATTAAAATTTGGTCTCGCCGTTCCACGATGTTGCCGCAATTTGTCGGTTTGACATTTGGTGTCCATAATGGTCACAAATTTATTCCGGTATTGGTTACCGAAGATATGGTTGGCCATAAGTTTGGTGAGTTTGCTCCGACTCGTACTTTCTACGGGCACGCCGCAGACAAAAAAGCTAAGAGAGGTGAATAATGAGTAAGTCTAAAGATGCAAGAAGAGTAGAGGCAAATGAAGCTTTAGCTGTTTGTCATTCTATTCGTACTTCTCCTCGCAAACTGAACTTGGTTGCTGAATCTATTCGTGGTTTGAATGCTTCTAAGGCTGTTGCCGAGTTGAGCTTTTCAAAGAAGAGAATCGCAAAAGTAGCTTTGGCCGTATTGCAATCTGCAATTGCCAATGCTGAAAACAATCACCAATTGAACATTGATAAGCTTTATGTTAAAGAAGCTTTCGTGGGCAAAGGTTTGGTTATGAAACGTATGCACGCTCGTGGTCGTGGCAGAGGGGCTAGAGTTTTGAAGCCTTTCTCTAACATGACGATTATCGTTGCAGAGCGCGGGGAGTAAGTAAATGGGACAAAAAGTAAATCCTACCAGTCTTCGTTTGGGTGTTAACCGTACATGGGACTCTCGCTGGTATGCAGATGATAAATATGCTGATTACCTCCTCGAAGACGTTAAAATTAAAGAATTTTTGAAAGAAAAATTGGCTCAGGCCGGCATTAGCAGAATCGTTATTGAACGTCCTGCAAAGAAGGCCAGAGTTACGATTCACTCTGCAAGACCGGGTGTTGTTATTGGTAAGAAAGGTCAAGATATTGAGAATTTACGCAAAGAAATTCAAAAATTGACTGATTCTGAAGTCCAATTGAACATTCTGGAAGTCAGAAAACCTGAGCTTGATGCAAAATTAGTTGCAGATAGCGTTGCTCAGCAGTTGGAACGCCGTGTTGCTTTCCGTCGTGCTATGAAACGCGTTATGCAGTCAGCTTTGCGTTTGGGTGCCGAAGGTATCAAGGTTAGCTGTTCCGGTCGTTTGGGTGGAGCTGAAATTGCTCGTACCGAATACTATCGTGAAGGCCGTGTTCCTTTGCACACTTTGCGTGCTGACATTGATTATGCTACCTCTACAGCTCATACCACTTATGGGGCTTGTGGTGTTAAAGTTTGGATCTATAAGGGTGAAATTATGGCCCATGATCCGATGGCACAAGACAAAAAGTTGGCTGAACAGAAATAAGAATGAGGTTTATGTAAAATGTTAAGTCCAAAAAGATTAAAGTTCCGCAAACAGCATAAAGGTCGTATTCACGGCCTGACTAAAGGCGGTGCTAGTTTAAGTTTTGGTTCATATGGATTAAAGGCTCTTTCACCGGAACGTATTACCGCTCGTCAGATTGAAGCTGCTCGTCGTGCAATTACCCGTGAAATGAAAAGAGCCGGAAGATTATGGATTAGAATTTTCCCGGATGTTCCTGTATCGGATAAACCGGCCGAGGTTCGTATGGGTAAAGGTAAAGGATCTGTTGAATTCTGGGTTGCCAGAGTTCATCCGGGTCGTATTATGTTTGAATGTGATGGCGTACCTGAAGATGTGGCTCGTACCGCATTTGCTCTCGGTGCTGCAAAGTTGCCGGTTAAAACAAAGTTTGTTAAAAAACTTAATTCTGAGCAGGGAGTAGCATAATGGTAAAAACTAAAGATCTTCGCGCTATGAGTGTTGATGAACTGGAAGCTAAATTGCTTGAAAATAAAAAAGAACAATTTAACTTAAGAATTCAACAATCTACTGGACAATTACAAAATACTGCGGTATTAAGAAAAGTCCGTCGTGAAATTGCTAAAATTAACACGCTCATTGCTGAGCGCAAGAAGAATAGTTAGGAGAAAAACTATGCCTAAAAGAATTCTTCAAGGTGTTGTTGTTAGTGATAAACAGGATAAGACCGTTGTCGTTAAAGTTGAACGTCAAGTTATGCACCCTGTTTATAAAAAGTTCATCAAAAAGAGCAAAAAATATGCCGCTCATGATGAAAATAATCAGTTCAAAGTCGGCGATACGGTTCGGATTATTGAGTCCGTTCCTTATTCAAAGACCAAAGCTTGGACTGTAATCGTTGATAACGCCGAGTAAAGAGAAGGAAAAGAAAAATGATACAGATGCAAACCAACCTCGATGTAGCCGATAATTCCGGTGCACGTCAGGTGCAGTGCATTAAGGTTCTTGGCGGGTCCAAGAGAATGCATGCAACTGTAGGCGACATTATTGTAGTATCTATTAAAGATGCTATTCCTAAGGGTCGCGTTAAGAAAGGTGATGTTCATAAAGCTGTTATTGTTAGAACCGCTTCGGACATCAGACGTAAAGACGGATCTGTTATCCGTTTTGATAAAAACGCTGCAGTTCTCATTAACAAAGACGGTGAGCCAATCGGTACTCGTATCTTTGGGCCTGTTACCAGAGAATTGCGTGCGAAGAAATTTATGAAAATTATTTCGTTAGCACCGGAGGTGTTGTAATGAACCTTAAACTAAAGATTAAAAAGGGTGATCAGGTTATTGTTTTGTCAGGTGATGACAAAGGAAAAACCGGTGAAGTCGTAAAAGCTATGCCTAAAGAGGGTAAAGTGGTTGTTAAGGGTGTTAATTTGGTTAAAAGACACACCAAACCCAGCCAAACTACTCCTGGCGGCATTGTTACTAAAGAAGCACCGATTAACGCTTCTAACGTAGCGATTGTTGATAAGTCCGGTAAGGCTACCAAAATCGGCTATAAGGAAGTTGACGGTAAAAAAGTTCGTATCGCTCGTAAATCCGGTGAAGTAATCGATTAATGGGAGAAAAATTTATGACAAATTTTGAAACTTTATATAACGAGGTCATAAAAAAATCTCTTGTGGAAAAATTCGGTTACAAGAACCCACATGAGATTCCGAAGTTGACTAAAATCGTTTTGAATATCGGTGTCGGCGACGCTGTTACCGATAAGAAAAAACTGAACAATGCCGTTGATGAATTGGCTTTGATTGCCGGACAAAAACCGGTTGTTACCAGAGCTCGTAAATCAATTGCTACCTTTAAGGTAAGAGAAGGCATGCCGATTGGATGTAAAGTTACTCTTCGTTCTGATAGAATGTATGAGTTTCTTGAAAGATTGATCAATATGGCATTGCCGCGTGTCAGAGACTTTCACGGTATTACCGGAAAGAACTTTGACGGCAGAGGAAACTTTGCTTTCGGTATTAAAGAACAGATTATCTTCCCTGAAATCAACTATGATAAAGTTGAAAACATCAGAGGTATGGATATCTGCATTTGCACCAGTGCAAAGACCGATGAAGAAGCAAAAGCTCTTCTGACCGGCTTTAACCTTCCTTATAAGAAATAGGTGGAGATTTTACTATGGCAAAAACAAGTTCAGTTTACAGAAACTTGAAAAGAGCTAAGTTGGCGGAAAAATTTGCAAATCGCCGTGCTAAGCTCAAAAAGATCGTTATGGATAAAACAATTTCTCCGGAGGAGAGATTCCAAGCGACTTTAAAATTAGCTGAGATGCCTCGTAACTCTGCAAAGATTCGTTTTAGAAATCGTTGCAAAATTACCGGTCGTTCTCGTGGTGTTTATCGGAAGTTCGGTTTGGCTCGTGTTGAATTAAGAGACATGGCAAGCTTTGGCGAAATTCCAGGTTTAGTAAAATCAAGCTGGTAGGAGATAAAGATTATGTCTATGTCTGATCCTTTGGGCGATATGCTCACACGCATTAGAAACGCACAAAGAGCGAAGAAAAGTGAAGTCGTATCACCTGCTTCTCGCTTGCGTGAAAATGTTTTGGAAGTTCTGAAAAAAGAAGGTTTTATTGCCGGATATGAAAAAGTTAATGTTCGTGCCGGTGTTGACGAACTTCACATTAAATTGAAGTATCATGAAGGTGCTTCTGTTATTACGGAAATTTACCGCGTTTCTACTCCGGGACGTCGCGTTTATTCAAGCGTTAAAGATTTGCCCAGAGTATACAATGGTTTAGGTATTTCTATCATCTCTACACCGAATGGGGTTATGAGTGATAATGATGCCAGAAAAGCCAATGTCGGCGGTGAAATCTTGTGTCAAGTATTTTAGGGGAGAAAATGGATGTCTAGAATTGGTAAATATCCTGTTATCGTCCCTGAAGGCGTTAACGTTACCGTCAACGGTAATACCGTTAAAGCTAACGGCAAACTTGGTGAATTGTCTTGTATCTTTGATGATGCACACATCAGTGCCGTTGTTGATGGAAACAAAGTTGTTGTTACTCCGAAAGCTGAGACCAAAACGGCTCGTGCTTTGTGGGGAACAACCCGTGCCAACATTAACCTGATTGTTAAAGGGGTTAGTGAAGGTTTTAAAAAAGATTTAGAGTTGATTGGTGTGGGTTATAAAGCTCGTGTTGAAGGAAGTAAATTGATTCTTTCTCTTGGGTTCTCCCATGATATTACGGTTGAAACTCCGAAAGGAATCAAAATCGTATGCACAAGCCCGACCCAAATTAGCATCTCTGGTGCAGATAAACAACTTGTCGGTCAAATTGCTGCGGAAATTCGCGAGTTTAGAGGGCCGGAACCTTACAAAGGAAAAGGTGTCCGCTATGTTGGCGAATATGTACGTCGTAAAGAAGGCAAGAAGAAATAAGGAAAAATGTAGATGAATACGCCAAGAGAATTGTTAAAAAGAAGAAAAGATCGTATTAGATCTGCTCTTAAGGCTTCTGCGAATGGAAAGATGAGATTATCCGTATTTCGCAGTGGATTACACATTTATGCTCAAATTATTGACGACGTAAAGGGTGTTACAGTGGTTTCCGCTTCTACTTTGGATAAAGAAATCAGAAACAGCATTAAAAAATCATCTACCGTTGAAGCTGCAAGCTTTATCGGTAAGGTAATTGCTGAGCGTGCTTTGAAATCAGGTGTTAACGAAGTCGTTTTCGACAGAGGCGGTTATGTTTATCATGGTCGTGTTAAGGCTCTTGCCGAAGCCGCTCGTGAAGCCGGCTTGAAATTCTAGGAGTGGGAAATATGGCACAACAAGCTTTAGAACGTCGTAATAATAAGACAGAAAAAGAATTAGTTGAAAAATTAGTTCATATTAACCGTGTTGCCAAAACTGTTAAAGGCGGACGTACAATGTCTTTTGCCGCAGTTGTGGTTGTCGGTGATCAAAAAGGTCGTATTGGCTTTGGCACCGGTAAAGCAACAGAAGTTCCTGATGCTATTACCAAAGCTACCAATGAAGCTAAGAAAAATATGATCCGTATCCCATTACGTGAAGGTAGAACGTTGCATCATGATGTTGCTGGCCGTTTCGGAGCCGGAAAAGTTTTCTTGAGAACTGCTCCTGCCGGTACCGGTGTTATTGCCGGTGGTCCGATGCGTGCTATCTTTGAAGTTCTCGGTGTACAGGACGTTGTTGCAAAATCTATGGGATCTAACAATCCTTATAACATGATTAAGGCAACTTTTAACGCTCTGGAAGCTATTAATTCTCCTCGTATGGTTGCTGCAAAACGCGGTAAAAAAGTCGGAGATATTGTAAGCCGCCGTGAGAACAGCACTAATGCTAAATTGTCGGTTGAGGAGGCATAAAATGGCTGGAAAAAAAACGATTAAAGTTACTCAAATCGGAAGTTCAATCGGTCGTTCCAAAGAACAAAGAGCTACTCTTGTTGGTTTGGGATTGAATAAAATGAACAAAACTTCTGTTTTGGAAGATACCCCCTCAATCCGTGGTATGATACGCAAAGTTAGCCACTTGGTTAAGGTTGAAGAATAATTGCCCGAGGGGAAAGTCAAAACTTTTGTTTTGACTTTCCTTGAGGTACAATAAGTTAAGGTGAAAAAACATGAAACTTAATGAAATAAAAGATAACGAAGGTGCCAGAAAATCGCGTATTCGTGTCGCTCGCGGTATCGGTAGCGGTAAAGGTAAAACCGCCGGTCGTGGTCAAAAAGGCCAAAAGGCTCGTTCCGGTGTTGCCGTTAATGGGTTTGAAGGCGGGCAAATGCCGATTTATCGTAGACTTCCGAAACGTGGTTTTAAAAATCCGTTTAGTGTGTCTTATGCGGTTGTTAATCTGGATACAATCCAAAAGGCTATTGATGCCGGTAAGTTGAATGCTGCCGATATTAATATTGATGCATTGCTTAATGCCGGTGTTATCAGCAAAAAATTAGATGGTGTTCGTTTGTTGGCTCGCGGTGCGATTACAACAAGCGTTACCATTAGCGTAAATTCAGCTTCTAAGGCTGCTATTGCAGCTGTTGAAAAAGCAGGCGGTAAAGTTAACGTTGTTGCTTAGTTAAAAAGCTGAAAAGCAAGTTTGAAAAGGGGTGAAGTTTTTTCCTTCACCCCTTTTATTGTATGTATCACTATTGTGTTGTTTGATGTGGCGTGTGTATTTTTTTTCTTTTAGAATGGTCATAAAAAGTTTTTTGTTTTTACTTGTCTGAAAGCTTAAATTGTAGTAATATAAATACTGTTAGCAATTTTTTGGTTCTATTATTCTGCAGACAATTTTCACATTTTCTCTGGAAAGGAGAAAAGGTTGAATTCAGATTAATTGAACTTTTTGTTTATCCTAAGGTGAGAATAGTCTGGTTCTTCCTTTAAAAATTAAAAATATGAAAAAATTAAACAGAATTATCGTAGTTGCTTTGGTGGTGGCTGCGGTAGGAATTATCGTTTTTTGGGCTGCCGGATTTAATGGTAATATTAAGTTAGCTGGACAGGTAATTGTTATGGCCGGTGTTTCTGTCTGGGTGGCAATCGTGTCTATGGCATTAAGATTTTTTCGGTATAAAAATCTTTATTAATATTCGGAAGAAAACGGTATTACTTTTAGGAGCCCGGTAAAAATCCTCTTTACTCTTTTAGATAAAGAGGATTTTTTTATGAAAAGGTATTGCTTTAAGATCCATAAAAGATTATCTTCGGAAAAGAAAATAATTATTCTTAAATTAAATATCATGAAAACAACAAAAGAATTACTTACAGAACTGTTGGAAGATAAAATAGCTGTCTGTGAAAAAATTGAAGAAATTTCGTATCAACCCGTAAAGGAATGGAAATCAGCTTATGAGGATTGGACGACTTTGCGTAGTAGAACTTTACGTTTTACGGAAAAAGAGCAGTTGCAAGAGGTTTTACAATCCGAAGAAAAGTTAAAAGCCCTTTCCTTGTTGACGGAAACGGCAATCCAAGATTTTCAGAAAAGAAATGATGTCCATGTTTATGATATGGATGTTTTGGCAAAAGAAATGATTTTGTCCATCTTAAAGGGAATGTTTAAACCGGAATTGACGACGGATGTTGTTGCGTATCTCTATTAAATGAAGCGGTCTAAGTTTTTTGCTTAGACCGCTTTTTTTGATCGTAAAACCGAAAAAAATTTTTAAGAATTTTTGATTATGGTGTCGTAATGTGATAATTTTGTTGAATATAAAAATTTTTAGTGTATTAATATCTTAGCTTAAAAGGGGAGAATCTGTCCCTTGTTGTTTGTTTTAAATAAAATATAAGGAAGAAAAAATGGTTTCACTCGCAGAAAAGATGGCTGCAAATCTGGATGTGTCTGCCTTTAGTAAAGCAGATGAATTGAAAAAGAGATTGTGGTTTACGGTTCTGGCTTTGATTGTTTTCCGTTTGGGAACATTTATTCCGTTGCCAGGAATCGATCCGAAAATCTTAGCGGAAATTTTTGAACGTAATTCCGGTGGTATCTTGGGGATGTTCAATATGTTTGCCGGTGGTGCTTTGGAACGTATGACAATTTTTGCTTTGAACATTATGCCTTATATTTCTGCATCCATTATTATCCAACTCGGACAATCGGTTATTCCGTCTTTGCAGGCTTTGAAAAAAGAAGGCGAATCGGGACATCGAAAAGTTACGCAGTATACCCGGTATTTGACGGTCTTGATTACGATTATTCAAGGTTATGGTATTGCCGTTGGTTTGGAAGGCATGACCGGAGGTTCTGGTTTGTCGGCCGTGATTAATCCGGGATTTGTCTTTAAGTTTACAACCATTGTATCTTTGGTTGGCGGTACGATGTTTATTGTTTGGTTGGGTGAACAAATTACGGCTCGCGGGGTCGGCAACGGTTCTTCCTTAATCATTACGGTGGGTATTATTGCCAATATTCCGACGGCTTTAGCTCAGACGTTTGAGTTGGGTCGAGTCGGTTCTATGTCTGCCGGTGTTATTTTGATGCTTATGGTTATGGTTTTGGCTTTGATTTATTTGATTGTTTTTGTTGAAAGAGCTCAAAGAAAAATCATTATTCAATATCCAAAGCGTCAGGTTATGGGAAGAATGGGTGCTAGTGAAAGTTCTCATTTACCGCTCAAAATTAACCCGACGGGTGTTATTCCGCCGATTTTTGCCAGCTCTTTATTGTTGTTGCCAATTACGATCGCGAACTTTAGTGCAGAAAAAGGACCAAGCTGGGTTCAGGATTTAAGTGTTATGCTTGGACATGGACAACCGTTGTATTTGGCTTTGTATGCCTTTTTGATTGCGTTTTTTGCTTTCTTCTATACGGCAATTGTCTTTAACCCGGAAGAAACTGCTGATAATTTGAAAAAACATGGTGGTTTTATTGCTGGTATTCGTCCGGGTAAAAATACGGCAGAATATTTAGATTATGTTATTACGCGTTTGACGGTTTTGGGTGCTGTTTATTTGGTCGGTTTGTGTATTTTACCGGAAATCTTGATCAGTAAATTGGCCGTTCCGTTTGTGTTGGGTGGAACAACCTTGTTAATCGTGGTACAGGTTACCATGGATTTTGTTACGCAAGTTCAATCCCACTTAATTGCGTATCAGTATGAATCTTTAATTCGTAAAGCTTCTTTAGCGAATCGAAAGAAACGTTAATCATGAATAAAGACGGAAAAGGTTTACATATTGTTTTTACGGGGGCTCCCGGCTGCGGTAAGGGAACGCAGGCTCGTCTGTTGAAGGAAAAGTTGGGGATCCCGCATCTTTCAACCGGCGAAATGTTGCGTGCCGAAGCGGCCAAAGGGACGCCTCTTGGAAAGCAAATCAAGGCTTTGATTGATGACGGGAATTTGGTTCCCGATGAGATGATTATTAAAATGCTTTCCTCTCGGATTGATGCCGATGATTGTAAAAATGGTTTTATTTTAGATGGTTTTCCGCGGACACTTCCTCAAGCAGAAGTGTTGAGCGGAATGCTGAAAGAAAAGGGAATTACTTTGGATGCGGTTATTGAAATCCAGGTTCCTGATGAAATTATTATGGAACGTATTTTAGGGCGCTATGCCTGTATGAAATGCGGAGCCGGTTATCATGACAAATATCAAAAACCTAAGGTTTACGGGGTTTGTGATGTTTGTGGCGGAACAGATTTTTACCGCCGAGTCGATGATAATCGCTCAACCGTACAAAACAGACTGGTTAATTACAGAGCGTTAACTTATCCGACTATTCCCTATTTTGAAAAAGAAGGTTTGTTGCGTTGTGTGGATGGTACGGGCTCAATTGCCGCGGTATCTAAAAAGATTGACAGTTTGCTCGGAATAGCCTAAAACATAAACGTTATGTTATTTTCGCTCCGCTTCGGCGAAAGTATGGTTTGTTTTTTAGACTGTTAAACATAACAAAGAATTGATAATTTTTTGAAAAAAATACTTTTTTTGGATAAATTTTCTCAATTCGGTGGTTGACACGGCAAAATTTTAGCCTATAATCCGGCTTAATTTTGAAAAGTGTATGCCGCTTTTTGAATGTAACTATATGTAAATAGATAAGAATGGAGATTTGATTTGGCTCGTATAGCTGGTGTAAACATTCCGACGGCTAAGAAGGTAGAGATCGCTTTGACCTACATCTATGGTATCGGAAGAAAAACTGCTCAAGACATTTGCGCAAAATCCGGTGTTTCCGGAGACCGCCGTGTTCACGAATTGAGCGAGGAAGATGTTGCTAAAATTCGTGAAGTTATTGACAATGATGTTGTGGTTGAAGGTGAACTTCGCCGCGAAATCGGTGTAAACATTAAAAGATTGATGGACTTAGGCTGCTATAGAGGCTTGAGACACCGTAAAGGTTTGCCTGTTAGAGGACAAAGCACAAAACAAAATGCTAGAACTCGTAAAGGTAAACGTAAAACTGTTGCTAATAAGAAGAAATAAGGTGGGGTGTTAAATGGCAAAAGCAGTAACACAACGTGTGAAAAAGAAAGAAAAGAAGAATATTACGGCGGGCGTTGCTCATGTAAATTCTACTTTCAATAATACAAGAATTACAATTACCGACGCACAGGGTAATACCGTATCTTGGGCAACTGCAGGAGCTCAAGGTTTTAAGGGTTCCAGAAAGTCGACTCCGTATGCAGCTCAGGTTGCTGCTGAAGAAGCCGGTAAAAAAGCTCAGGAACATGGTATGAAAACTCTTGAAGTTGAAGTTAAAGGTCCGGGATCTGGACGGGAGTCTGCAATTAGAGCATTACAAGTAATCGGTTTTACCATTACAACTATTCGTGATGTTACTCCTATTCCTCATAACGGTTGCCGTTTGAGAAAAAGACGTCGCGTTTAGTATCTTTAGTTATAGCATGGGGCTTCGGCCCCAGCTCAATTTGTTTTTTAAATTTGCATATGCAGCAAGATAGAGGATATACCGGTGATTCAAAAAAATTGGCAAGAACTTATTAAACCGACTAATTTGGAAGTTTCTCCTTTAGAAGGAGCTAATAAAGCCAAAATAGTGGTAGAACCTTTAGAAAGAGGCTTCGGCTTAACTTTGGGTAATGCATTAAGAAGAGTTTTATTGTCTTCTTTGCAAGGTGGTGCCGTTACAAGCATCAAAATCAACGGAGTTTTGCATGAATTTTCTGTTATTCCGGGTGTGAGAGAAGATGTTACCGACATCGTTTTGAACATTAAAGGTTTAGCAGTTGCCGTTCATAACGAAGGACCTAAAACCATGACCTTGAAAGCGGAAGGACCTTGTGAGGTTACGGCCGCTATGATTGAAACCGGTCATGATGTCGAAATTAAAAATCCGGAATTGGTTATCTGTAATCTCGATGCCGGAGCTAAACTCAATATGGAATTGACGGTCGGAACCGGTAAAGGTTATGTTCCGGCTTCTATGAACAAACCCGCCGATGCTCCGATTGGTTTGATTGCCGTTGATGCAATTTATTCTCCGGTCAGAAAAGTTTCTTACAAAGTTGAGAATACTCGTGTCGGACAAGCTACCGACTATGATAAACTTACTATGATTGTAGAAACAAATGGTGTTGTTTCTCCGGAAGATGCCGTTGCTTTGTCGGCAAGAATTTTGCAAGACCAATTGAAACCGTTTATTAACTTTGATGAACCTGAAAGTGAAGTCGAAGTTGAAAAAGAAGAATTACCGTTCAACAGAAATCTGTTGAAAAAAGTTGAAGAACTTGAACTTTCTGTTCGTTCGGCCAACTGCCTGAAAAATGACAATATCATTTATATTGGTGATTTGGTACAAAAGACCGAAGCAGAAATGTTGAGAACTCCAAACTTTGGTAGAAAATCTTTGAACGAAATCAAAGAAGTTTTGGCTAAGATGGGAATCCATTTGGGTATGGATACTCCGGGATGGCCGCCTGAGAATATTGAAGAATTGATTCGTCGTTGTGATGAACATTTCTAAGGTATTTTAAGAAAAAGCCTTCTGTAAAAACAGAAGGCTTTTTTGTTGCAGGATAATGTAAAATGTGCTACCTTTCTTTTGTTGATTTTTATTAGAAATAAAATAATTATGAAAAAAGTTTTTTGGAATCTGCTTTTGAAATTGACGGCGGAAAATCAAGATTCTTATGATTTATTTTTTGTTTTTGCCTTACTCTTTTTTATTTTAGGAGAGGCTGTTGTCCTTTATGGTCCTGTAAAAGTAGGTCTTTTAATTTTTTGTGTGGCAATTTTTTGTGTTTTGGTCGGCCTATTGGGACGAGTTGATCGACGAAAAATTAAAAAAAAATTAGAAGATTGTTAGAAAAAAACACCTTGTCTCGATTGGTTCCGTTTTCGGTTCCGTCAGATGGGGTGTTTTTTTTATTTGTTTTTACCTAAAAGAGAGAATTTTGTTCTTGCATTTCAATTTATTGTATGTTAGAAACGCAAACGAATAGAGAGTCTTTATGTATGAGCGTTCTGACGCAACCGTAGTAAAGATTTTGGTTTTATCCGACTTGTCTTGCAAGTCATAGAGAAAAGGAAAGGAATTGTCATGAGACATGGAATGAAACATAGAAAATTTAATATGGACACAAATGCTCGTAAAGCTTTGTTTTCTAATTTGACCGCCGCAGTTTTGACCCATGAACAAATTAAGGTTACTTTGCCGCGTGCGAAAGAATTGAGAACTTTTGTTGATAACATGATTACCTTGGCTAAAAAAGGTGATTTGCACAATCGTCGTCAGGCTTTATCTTTCTTGCGTGACAATGAAGTTGTTTCTAAGCTTTTCTCTACTTTAGCTGAACGTTATAAAAATCGTAACGGCGGTTATACCCGTGTTTTGAAAGCTGGGTTCCGTTATGGTGACTGTGCTCCGATGGCAATCGTTGAATTAGTTGATCGCGATGTTAATGCCAAAGGTGCAAAAGATTTGGCTCGTGTTGCTGCCGAAAAGGCTGCTCAAGCAGAAGCTGAAAAAGCTAACAACGCAGAAGCTAAGTAGAAGTTGTCTTTGTTAAAATTAAGGGCTGTTTTTACAGCCCTTTTTAGTTTGTTTGATTATAGGTTTCTTCTGTTTTTTGTCAAAATTGTCATATTTTTCTATTTACAAAAAAAGCACTTCGGTGTATTTTAAATAAAATTTTTATTATGAATTTTATTATTAACCTAAACATATGTGCTATGGAATGGAAGAATATATCGGCTTCTTTGAAAGAGAAGTTTCATCTTCGTTTGCTGACGGCTCGTAAGATGGATATCGATGAACAGGTTTTTGTTCTTTTGTCGGGAAGAAAGTTGTATATTGAGCGGTTAATCCGACGTCAAATGCTTGATCCTGAGGCTTTGTGGCTTTTGGTTAAACAGGGCGAATTTTGGTATCGGAATTTTCCGATTGATACTCGGAAAAAATGGAAAAAAACTTTTTTGTATGAGTATTATTCTCGCTATGGATTTTCTCCTCAGTTTCGTGCCGAATTAATGGCATTGTCTCCGGAAGACAAACAAAAGTATGGCGTTGCTTGGTATTGTCAGCATGAGTTGGAAGTTTTTGGTTTTAGTGAGGCCGATGGGCCGATTTTGTACCAAAAAATAATGCGGCAAGGAAATGAGAGTGTTATTCGTTTGTTTGAAAAACGTTTGGAACTTCTTGAAGAAATGAAAGCTTATGATGAAAATTCAAGTTTTTTGAGGTCTCTTCGTCATTTTGAATTTGATCATGTTCTTTTGCCAAAGTTTTCGTGTTTTCATTGTTTGGGAATAGAGCATAAGCTTAAGGAATATCTTCCCGATGAAGTACAACAGGAAAAAATTTGGGAGCTCAAGGACGAAAAGCTTTTCCGAATGATTTATGAACTCTTGGAAGAAATTGAAATTTTTAAGAAAAAAGTTTTTATGCTCTCTTAGAGGAAAATAAAAAAGGCTAAGTTTTTACTTAGCCTTTTTTATTAAATCTATTGATTTTACAGATTAACTTCTGCTTCGTAGGCATAGACGATGTGATCTTCTTGCTCGTTATCCGTGGGACTGAGTTCACATACTAAAATTTTATCGGCATCTTGTAGACTGTCTTTGACATCGTCCGGGATATCCAGTAAAGGGATAGAGCTGTTTTCATTACGGAAAAGGATGGCGTCTTTACTTCCCGGTTTTAAGTCAAGATGAGCTTCTTGAGGTTCGCCGTTTTGTTCATATAAAAGAAGCATCACTTCATCTTCTTCGTTAATTAAAAAATCATAACTGTTTAATTCTTCAGAATTCATTGTTTTGTTCCGTTTGATCTAAAAAGGGAGGGTTACCTCAATGAATCGTGGGGGAAGCAAGAGGTAACCGGATAAAACTTATTAAATAAGTTTCATATTGAGAGTATATTTAGGAAAGATTGAAGAAGTGTTAATACTTTGCAAAAACGTCATGAAAAAATTTTTAAAATGATATATCTTGATAAAATCAGGATTGAGGTATTTATGAGACTTTTATTAAACAGATTAATTGAGTTGTTAAAATGGCCGGTGGCTCTTTATATGCTTTTTTCTTTGCCGGCTTGTTTGCAATCATTGGCATATTTTAGATTTTCCAATTTAAGGTATTTGGTGTTATTTGGGGGATTTTTCTTCTTTTTTATCGCCAGAGGTTTTATGGATTCTGCCATGAAGACAACCATGGAAATCTTGGCTCACGAAATGACCCATGCTTTTTTTGCTCTTTTGACGTTGCATAAGGTTAAAGGTATTCGTGTGGCTCCGGATGATTCCGGCGGAAATATGTCTTTTGAGGGGGAGGGAAATTGGCTGATTATTATTGCACCGTATTTCTTTCCGTTATTTGGCTTTTTTTATATGATTGCCGTTTCTTTATATACCAGTTTTGCACCTTCTAATTTGTTGTTGAACGGGATTTTGGGATATTTTATCGGTTATCATTTGGATACGGTTGGTTCGCAAATCCATGAAAAGCAGACCGATTTGCCGAAGGTTTCTTATTTGTTTTGTGTTTTGTTTCTGCCTGCGGCAAATTTAATGATGTTGGGGTCTATGTTAGCCTTTAATACTCGCGGCTGGGATGGTATTGTGATGTACCAAAGACTCTTATTGTATTTGAATGAAAAAAATTGGGATTGGTTGGTTCGTTTTATCGGTTTTTAATCCAGTTGCTGCAAGGTTTTGTTTGTGGTATCTAAATGATAGCGAACGCCGCATGTTAAGACGTGTCGGGCGGGGAAATGCCCAAAGCGGAAATTGCTCATCATCGGGATTTGGTGATGTTTGGCAAAACCTTTCAGAATATCTTCAACCGTACCATGGGTATGGGCCGAACTTGTACATTCACTAAACTGTCCAAAGATAATTCCTTTTACTTTGGAAAATGTTGGTTGCAAGCTTAATTGCATTAACATTTGATCAATCTTGTAGGGTGGCTCACACTCGTCTTCAATCAATAAAAGGGCATCGCTTAAATCCGGGGCAAAAGGTGTACCGTTGAGTTGGGTGATACAACTTAAACATTCACCCAACAAAATCCCTTCGGCTTGGCCGGAATTTAGGGTTTGACCTTCCTGAGCAAAAAAGCTCTTTCCTTCTATGAGGGAGCGTAAATCTTGATCAACAAGGGGATCAATATTGCGGTTGCGAAACTCATATTCTAAAGAAATTCCCGTCACAAAGGGGATTTTTGTTTTGGCGTAAATACCGAGTTGCAAAGTGGTGGAATCGCTGAAGCCAAAAATCGGTTTAGGATTTTTTTGGATGATTTTATAATCCAAAAGCGGCAGTAAACGCAAAGAACTGGCACCGCCATGGGCAGCAAACAACGCTTTTACTTCCGAATTTTGGTATATTTCCATGATGTCGGCAACTTTTTGAGAATCCGATGTCGGGGTCAGTTGCAAGCCGGTACAAGCGGTTGATGTTTGTAAAACTTTTAAGCCCAGGTTTTGCAGGTATGTTATTCCGGCATCTAGGTTTAGGCTTTTTTTATCGCTTAAAACAATTGATGGCGAAATTATGGCAACGCAGTCGCCCGGGCTTAAAAGTGGTTTCATCTTAAATTTCCTTTAATAATTCACGACTGAAATCCGGAAGAGAATTGTCATGTGCACCCATAATCACAATTCGGTCTCCGGGACGAGCGTTTTCTTTTATGAATTTTCGCGTATCTTCTTTGTGAGGAAGAAAATAGGCTTTTTGGTGTCCGTTTGACTTAATGCGATTGATGATATTGGCCGAACTAATCCCTTTGTCTTGCGGGGTTAGCTCGTAGATTTCCTGCATAATCATGATATCTTCCGGTGAGAGTACTTTGGCGACAACATCGGCCATTTCATCTCCGGTGTTAACGGCTGAAAACGGAGTATGCGGTTGGTACATGGCAATAATCCGTCCCGGATAATCTTTCAGTGCAGAAAGTGAGGCTCCGATTTTGCTCGGATTGTGAGCAAAGTCGTCAAACAGGGTAATTTGTTTTGAACTTCCAACCGTTTCCAAACGGCGTTTGATGCCTTTGAAACCTTCCAGTGCTTTGGCCGCGGAAAATTTATTGACTCCAAGCAAAATGCAAGCTGAAATTGCTGCCAGGGCATTTGAAACATTGAATTGACCGATAATATTCAAACGGAAATTTTGGCCGTCTAATTTGTACTCAACGCCATGGTCAATCGCTTTGATGTCAGAGGCAAATAAATCGGCCGAAGAATCTTTAATCGAAAACGAAAACGTTTTGTGCGGAGATTGGAGTTTGCTTGCCAGTGGACAGTCTTTGTTGACGACTAAAGCATATTGCGTATGGGAGGCAAAGTTTGTGAAATATTCAACTAATTTTTCCATACTTGTATGGTCGTGAGAGATGTTGTTTACAATGCCGATGTAAGGTTTATATTTTTGTATTGAGCCATCACTTTCATCAGCTTCAATAACACAAATCTCATCTTGGTTAAAAATATAATTGGGCAAGCCGGGACGATCTTGATAATTGCACAGCATGCCTCCGTTTATCATGCACGGATTAAGGCCTAAAGTATCTAAGATATACCCTATCATGGCGGTGGTGGTGGTTTTACCAGCCGTTCCGCCAACCGCAATCCCTTTGGGGTATTGGCTGAAAATTTCTTGCAAAAGGTCGGAACGTTTTTTGACCGGAATATTTAAGGCACGGGCGGCTTTAATATCCGGATTGTTTTCATTGATTGCGGCTGAGGCATAGACGCATTCGGTATCTGGCGTAATTCCGGATCCGTCTTGCGGAATGATTTTTAATCCGACTTGTTTTAAGGCGTCAAGGTTGGCATGATCTAAACCAAGATCAAAACTTTGGTCGGATCCATAGACATCATAACCTTTTTTTATCATGATTTGTTCAAGAGGGCTGATTCCATTTCCAGATGCCCCGCAAAAAACGATTTTTTTCATTAGTCTTATTCCTTAGTTATTGGCATATGTTTCTAATATGCATAGTCCTTTTTTGTTAATTTTTGTTTTATAAAGCCTCTAAAGTTTGGTTTTCTTTGGCTCGTAGAATCCTTAAATTTTTATAGTCGATAACTATATAACTTTTTCCACTGCCGTCAACATTTAAGGCAAGTGCTGCACCGACTTCGGCGTTTTCAAAGGTGGAATATAAAACAGCACTTCCGGCTTCTAATTGAGAGCAAAATTCCGGATTGCCGATTGCGGCGGCTTTTTGTTCGGTGGTGGGTTTGCCTCTCGAATCGGTTGTTTCAACCGTTATCATGGCAGGGGTATAGTATTCTTGTGCTTTCCCGTATTTTTTTGCCAAAAGAGATGCATAAATTTTATATTGGCGAAGGCCGACACTGCAAGAAGAATCGTCCTCATTTAATTGGCCATATGCAATAATTCGCCAAAGTTCATTGTTTTCGCCAAAGGTAAGGTTGATGCGGTCAAATTCGGCAATCGGTTTGGGCAAGTGTTTGGCATTGAAACTGTTGACGTAGTCTTTTTCTTCAATGCTTTGCAGCTCAACTCCTTGGTTTTTGGTATCCGTTACGGAGGCTCCCCAGACCAAGCCAAACGGAGCCGCTTGGTAGCGGTAAGTGTCTTCCGTATTTATTTTGGAAGTGCGTTGGCGGAGGGTTGGAAAATTTTGTTTTCTTAAGTTTTGTGAACGCGTTTTTAAGAGTTCTTTGGCCTGATTTCTGGCATCTTCTGCATCGGGAAGACTCTCTTTGGCGATTAAGGCATCGGTTTCTAGAATGTTTTCATAGAGATTGTCCGCTTTGCAAGGCAAAACGCTTAAACAAAAGAAAGATAACAGCAAAAGTGTGATTTTTTTCATAAAATTATCCTTTTCAGGCTAAAATTAAATTGAACAGTGTTCTGATGTGGGTTATTGTACGTAGTAAATACAAATATTTTATTAAATAATCTGTTTTGATGGGATAACAATAAGGAAAAAATCGTGTCTGAAGATCTTAAAGACTTAAAACTCAAGGTGTTTGTAAAAGAACAGGTGCGGAAAAATCTTCTTAGAATCGGCCGAAAGCTGGTTGTTGATAAGGGCGTGGATTTTTTGACGGCAAGGAAATTGTCCGAGGCGTCTAATACTTCTATTGGGACGATTTATAACCAATTTGCGACGATGGACAATTTTATCTTAGAGCAAAACATGCAAACATTGGATGAATTGTATGATTTTTTGCGGATTATTGTTCCCGATGAGAATCCATTTCTTAATCTTAATCGTTATGTGGATGCGTTTAGTTCTTTTATTATTAATAACCCGAATTTGTGGCGATTGTTGTTTCAGATGCATATTGATTGTGCGGCGTCTTCTTTGCCGTTTATTTATGTAAAAAAAATAAAACGTATCCAACGTTTTTTTGATATTCAGATAAAAAAAATGTTTGATGATATGGATGTTCCGACAAGGCGTTTGTCTTCACAGGTTTTGGAAATGACGTTATTTGCTCTTAGTGGTTTTTTGGCGGCTAATAGTTGGGACAACTTAAGACAGGTTAATAAACATAATATTTGTAAATTGTTGCTGAGCACGTTTTTGGCTGGTCTGAATAGCTTGAAAAAGGTTAAGTAAATGCTTTTTGATGCTTATTATAAATTTGTTGATTATCTTAATGATCCTCGTTTTTTGCAGGCTTTTTTTGATAATCGGTTTTATTTGATTTTGTTGGTTATTGTTTTGATGCGTTTTAAGTACACAACTTATCGCAGTATGTGGATGAGTGCCTTGGTCAATGTGCCCGGTACATTGTTGCATGAGTTGATGCATTTTAGCGTTGGGTTGTTGCTGAATGCTCATCCGTGTAATTTTACAATTTTGCCACGGAAATCTTTGGATGGAAATTATGTGATGGGGAGTGTCGGTTTTCGGAATATAACTTTTTACAATGCCGTTCCGGCCGCTTTGGCTCCGTTATTGTTGCTCCCTATCGGTTTTTATTTGAATCGGTATTTTTTGCCTTTTTTAAATCCGACCTTGGGGAATTATATTTTATATGTCTTTTTACAGACAATCCTTATTGAAAATGCCGTTCCTTCCCGTGCGGATTTTAAGGTAGCCGGAATGTATTTTACCGGAGTGTTGATGTATTTGTTTTTGGCCATCAGCCTTTTTTTGATGTTATAAAAAAAGCCTCTTTGCAGAGGCCTTTTTTTATTTTGAATTTTCTTGCATTAGCAAAGGAAGTTCCGGCTTTTTGCCTTCAACTTCCATCTTGGGATTGACAAATGCCGTTGATCCTTTTTCGTAAAAGTAAAATTCACGGCGGATATTGGCTTTATCTTTGATGGAAAGTTCATTCCATTCTTTTTCATTCATGCCATAAGGGTATGTTTCCTTTGGTGCTTGAGCACATGCTGCGACTAAAGCACAAAGTCCAATCATGAGATATTTTTTCATCGCTTTATTGCTCCTTTAATTAAGATTAAACGATATCTTTTTCTTTTATCTAACATACCATAAAAAACTGTTTGCGGCTATGTTTTTAAAGGGGTTGTCTACAATAATTTTTGCTCTTTAAACGTTTTATTTAGAATCTCGGCGTTATGCTTTGAGGCATAACAAATAGACCATGTGCTTTTGCATAGGGTTGTGTTATTTAATCTAGGATTTAACTATTAGGGAATCGATTTTATGATGAATTTGAGAAAAATTAGCAATTTTGCTTTTGCTTTGTTGCTAACCACGGTTTTCCTTATCGGAAATGCCTGTGCGTCTGAAATTGATCTCAAAATACCGTCCTTGGATGTTAATTATAATATCTTTGGATATGCAATTACCGGATCAAATATTTTGTTTTACGGAATGATTATTTGTATCTTGGGTTTGCTGTTTGGTTTTTGGGAGTTTATAAAAATTAAAAAAATGCCGGCTCATAAAGCGATGTTGGATGTCTCCAATATGATTTATGAAACTTGCAAAACCTATATGAAACAACAAGCAAAATTGTTAGTTGTTTTGGAATTGTTTATTGCTGTTTGCATTTTTTATTATTTCTTTTACTTGAATGCTACGCCCATGTCTAAGGTCTTGACGATTTTGTCTTGGTCTATTTTGGGTATTCTCGGCTCTTTTGCCGTTGCATGGTTTGGTATGAGAATTAATACCTATGCTAACTCCAGAACGGCTTTCCTTTCGTTAAAAGGACAACCGTATCCGGTTATGAATTTGCCGTTGCGTTCGGGTATGTCTATTGGTGTTTTGTTAATCTGCGTTGAGTTGATTTTGATGATCACCATTTTGTTGTTTGTACCGAAAGAAAGTGCCGGGGCCTGCTTTGTTGGGTTTGCAATCGGTGAATCTCTTGGTGCCGCTGCGTTGAGAATTTGCGGTGGTATCTTTACCAAGATTGCCGATATTGGTGCCGATTTGATGAAGATTATGTTTAAGATTGGTGAAGACGACGCTCGTAATCCAGGGGTGATTGCCGATTGTACCGGTGATAATGCAGGTGATTCCGTTGGTCCGACAGCGGATGGTTTTGAAACCTATGGCGTTACCGGTGTGGCTCTTATCAGCTTTATTGTTTTGGCGGCCGGTATGATGTATGACCAAAACGGAAATTTAGCTTTGATTGATGGCGGAGTGGATATTCAGGCAAGATTGATTGTTTGGATTTTTGCAATGCGTTTGTTGATGATTGTTACTTCAATCTTGGCTTATGGTATTAATGCAAAAGTTTCAAAGTGGATTTTTGGTAATAAAAAATCCTTTAATTTTGAAACGCCGTTAACATCTTTAATTTGGTTAACCTCTGTTATTTCAATTTTGGTTACCTTTGGTGTTTCTTATGTCATGATTGGCGATATGGGAGCTGATTTGTGGTGGAAACTTTCGGTTATTATTTCTTGCGGTACTTTGGCTGCTGCCTTAATTCCGGAATTTACCAAAATCTTTACCTCTTCCAAGTCAAAACATGTTAATGAGATTGTTAATGCCAGCCGTGAAGCCGGAGCTTCTTTGAATATTATTTCCGGTATCGTTGCCGGTAACTTCTCCGCTTTTTGGCAAGGTTTGGTTATGGTCGGTTTGATGGCTGTTGCTTTCTTTACCGCCCGTGAAGGTTTGGATGCTTATATGGTTTATCCGACGGTCTTTGCCTTTGGTTTGGTTGCTTTTGGTATGCTCGGAATGGGTCCGGTTACCATTGCCGTTGACAGCTATGGTCCGGTTACGGATAATGCTCAATCGGTCTTTGAACTTTCACAAATCGAAAATATCAAAAATATTGATAAAGATATTGAGAAAGAATATGGTTTTAAACCGAATTTTGAAGGCGGAAAGCATTATTTGGAAGAAAATGACAGTGCCGGAAATACCTTTAAGGCAACGGCTAAGCCGGTCTTGATCGGTACCGCAGTTATCGGTGCGACAACGATGATCTTTTCGATCATTTTGTTGTTGAACTTGCAACTCAACTTGCTTGATCCGGAAGTTTTGTTCGGTATTATTCTTGGTGGTGCCGTTATCTTCTGGTTCTCTGGAGCCTCTATGCAAGCGGTTTCTACCGGGGCTTATCGTGCTGTTAACTATATTAAAGAGCACATTAAGTTGGATACGCAAAAAGCGGCTTCGGTCAGCGATAGCAAAAAAGTGGTTCAAATTTGTACGCAATATGCACAAAAGGGAATGTTTAACATCTTTGTTGTTATCTTTTCCTTTACAATTGCATTTGCTTGTTTTGATCCGGACTTGTTTGCAAGCTATTTGATTTCAATTGCTGTCTTTGGGTTGTTCCAAGCTTTGTATATGGCTAATGCCGGCGGAGCATGGGATAATGCTAAAAAAGTGGTTGAAGTGGATTTGAATGAAAAAGGCACGGCTTTGCATGATGCTGCCGTTGTCGGTGATACGGTGGGCGATCCATACAAAGATACATCTTCCGTTGCTTTGAATCCGATCATTAAATTTACAACACTGTTTGGTTTGTTGGCGGTTGAAATGGCCGTTTCTGCTCCAAGATGTGTTGCTTTAGGTTTAGGAAGTGCATTCTTCTTGTTAGGATTGCTGTTTGTATGGCGGTCATTCTACAGAATGCGTATTGAAACCAAAAAGATGGATTAATCTTTCCTCTTGAGGTTGAAATAACCTAAAATTTAAAAAAAACAGTCGGGTATGAATTTACTCGACTGTTTTTTTTAAACAAAAAGCTTGACAAAAAATAAAAATAATGTATTTTTGGGGACGAAAACTATATATATTTTATTTATTTTTATTTTGATAGAAAGATTGTCTTCTTTTAGGATGTTCCATCAAATGGATATGTATGACAAGATTGTTATATATGTCGTTGCTCATGATTATTTTGAAGACAAAAATCAACAGATGTTGTGAAACAGTTGTTGAACTTTTCTATTTTCTTTTGGCTCTCTTTTTATACGCTTTAAACGGCCTATAATAAAGAGAGCTTTTTTTTATTTTTGCAATACCGTGTCTAATCTTTTTTCGGGTAATCCGGCCGGGTCTTGATGGATGATGATTTGAGCATTCGGATATTCCTTGAGGAGGTTGTTTTCGACCTCATCGCAGTAATCGTGGGCTTTGTAAAGAGGTAAATTTCCGTCTAATTCAAGATGAAATTCAAACATGTACACTCCCCCCAAATCACGGGTTCTTAAGTCATGCAAGCCCTGAGTATGTTCGCTTGATAATACAATTTTTTCGATTTTTTCACGGATATCATCGTCTAATTCTTTATCCATAAGCATATCAATCGCCTTTTGGGCCAGGCGGTAAGCATTAAAGAGTAAATAAGCCGAAATGAGAAACGCGGTTAGGGTATCAAACCAATAGATTTGAAAGTATTTGACGACCAATAAGGTTAGGATAATTGAAATATTGGTTATAATGTCAACGGCATAGTGTTGGGAATCGGCTTCAATTGCTTGCGAATGTGTTCTTCTGGCCACATATTTTTGGTAGCTTATCAAAATAAAGGTTAGCCCCAAACTCAGTAACATTACAAAAATACCGGTATCGGCTGAAATTTCTTTTTCCGGGGACATAAAGCGAGTGATCCCATCGTACATTACAAAAATGCCGGAACCGGCTACAAAGGCTGATTGAACCAAAGCACTTAGAGATTCTGCTTTGCCAAAACCATAGCGGTGTTTGACACTGGCCGGTTTGGAAGAATAGCGGACGGCCACATAGGTAATGGAAGAGGCAAATAAGTCTGCCAAACTGTCAATCATGGAAGAAAGTACCGATAAAGATCCGGTAAAAATAACCCCGAAAGTTTTGATGATGGTTAAGGTTATGGCCAGGCAGACACTCCCGGTTGCAGCTCTTTTTTTAAGACGATTGGCTTGTTGAGGGGTTAAGGATTGCATTTTTTATTTTCTCCCATTGCTGATCTGATATTTGATAAAAAATGCCTTTAGCACATTCGGCAAAGCTTTGCAATGAATTTTCCGTAATCGGTTGACGGAACACATAACTCAACCAAATTTTGTTGTCCGAACGGTAAAAATTAATTGTGGTATAGTTGTTTCCTTCACTGGTTATGTTTAATGTTTGTAAAAGTTGCGGATGGTTGAGTGTTGAGGTCGTGTTGGTAAAATATGTGTTTAACAGATATTTGGTGATGTTGGCATTATAATCAATGTCGGTTGCATTATTGATGGCGGCAATCCTTCCAAAGCGAAGATTCCAGATTGAGCTAAAGGTCCAGCTTTCCGGGGTTAAGGATAGGTCAATTAAATCCATCGCCACTAACCATACTTGGAACCGATTGTCAAACTTAATATAGGCTCCGCGGCTCCCCCTTCCAAGGTCAAGATCATATTTGCCTACCTCAAAGGCTACAATATTTTTTCCGGTTGCCGTTGCCAATTCAATCCGTACAGCGGATGAATTGTCGGCATTAATCGGTGTTAACCCAAAGAGTCCTAAATGTTCCATTTTGTTGGATTTTTTTTCATAGAAGGAGGCTTCCATTAAGGCACTCAAAAAACTCCGAATACGTTTTTGGTAGACATAAAAATGCGGATATCCTTGTAATGTCCATATTCCGTTATCTTTTTTAAAGACAAGTTTTTGGTCGTGGTTGGTTAAGGTGATTTGGGTAATGTCATTAATTTGGTCGGGAAGTTTTGCAAAAAGCGGTTGTCCGATTAGTTCTTCCGTGTTGCCAACATTGGCTCCGGTATTGCTCCAGATGCCAAGTCCCAAAAGGGTTGCGGTAATTAGGGCTCCCAAAACAAACGGACGATTGATTTTTATTTGCGGGTGAATTTTTTGTTGAGGCGATTGCTTGAAAATTTTCCAAACAACCCAGCCAAACAGAAAAAGTAACGGAAGAAGATAAATGTTATAAAACAAAACGCGGTTGCGTATTTTGTTTTGGTTCTTTTGTGCTTGGTTGCGAATTTGGTATAATTCTTTCCGTAAGTGATCCATTGTTTGACGGATATTGGCAATTAAAGATAACTCATCGGGTGTAAAGGTGTTTCTTTCTTCAAAATTGCGTTTTGCCCAAATTTCATCTAAGCTCTTTTTGGTTTTATTGATTTCTTGAAAAATTTCAGCCTCTTTTATGCTGAATTGTTGCAGGTCGAGCTTTCTTTGCCGTTCTAACTGCGGGAAAAGGCGTATTGATGCCGATTTTCCACGTAGAGAAAGTAAGTCATAATTTCCGAGCAGAGAATCAAGAGCGTTGAGGACGAAGTTTCCGTTGTCAAGCAAGGGTACAAAGTAGTTTTTGTTTAAGATACGACCGCTGACGGTCCAAAAACTGTCATACAGAAAATCCGTGTCTCCGACGACAATAATGTCATAGGGATTATCCGTCGTTTTTCCGATAAGACGAGCCGCAATGATTTTAGGGTTGTTATCGGCTTTGAAATTTCTTAAAACAATGTTGGGATGAATGTGGCGGTAGACGACTTCTGATGAGAGTAAGGCAGAAGTTTCCCCGGCTTTTAATAGGGGAATAAAATAGGTTGGGGCATCTGTTGTTGGGGTGAAAACACCAACCGAGCTCATGAGCATCTTTTTTAACAAAGAGGTTTCTTTGACTTCTCGGTTAAAGCCGTTTCCAGAAATGTAAAATTGCAACAGATCTTGGGTAAAAATCGGGTTGGTGGGGTCGGATCCGGCATCAACAACGGAGGAATTTTCTAAGTCGGCAACCGTTAAAGCGGAATGAAATTCTACGCCCCATTGGGCGGGAAGCGTTCCAAAATCCGATGGTGATAGTTCGGCAATTGCCGGAGAAAAAATACTGGGGGCTTCGGCGGCCAGGTCAAAGAGGGCTAAAGTTTTTCCTCCCTTTTTTGTATAGGCGGAAATGTTTTGTTCCAATGTGGGGGATAGTTTTTGCGGGTGTGCTATTAATAGGGCATCAATCCCACTTAAATCCGGATTGTCGTTGTCAATTTTTTTTAGTTTATAAAAATCTTCTAATTGGCGAATGATTTCCCATTTGTCAACGGCTACATTTTTTACAAAATCATCAAACATGGGTAATGAGGTGATTATCCCAAGTGTTTTTTTCTGGTGGTTTAGAAGGTAGATGTGTTTGGTAATATCTTGTTCTAACAGATGGGCTCGTTCCAGAGGAAAAAACGGAATAACTCGTTTTTTATCAACGGCATCGGTGATTGTCATCCCAAAATAGGCATTGGTGTTGTTATCAATAATCGGGAAAGGTTGCAATCCATCGTTAATTGCTCGGTCTTCAATATCGCTGAGAGGCTCCGGATTGAGAATTTGGAAGGAAAAATTTCCTTTAGAGATTATGGCGTATCGTTGTAAGAGCAAACGAACATTGTCAAATAAAATTCGCATGGCGGCGTTGCGTTCCCCAAGAATGGGGGAATAATACAGTTTGGCGTGTATGGGTTCCGGTAGATTCTGCAGAGTTTGGATTGAAGAATCGGTTAATGTGAAAAGTTTTTCTTGTGTGAAGTCAATTTGGTAACGACGGAGCCAATTGTTGGCTAATAAATTTAGGCCGCAGAAAGCTCCGAGCAGTAAAATAAAAAAGGCAATATAATATTCACGAAATCTGGATTTTAACCATGGGGTTGTGCCCGATGTCTTGAAGCTGATGATTAAAACGGTCGTAAAATTAAACAACAAAATCAGAGAGGCAAAAAAGACAATATCCCGAGCTTCCAACAAACCGCTGCTAATGGTGGCAAAATGGGTCAAAAAGCTGAAAGAGGCAATCATATCAATGATGTTTACCGACGCAAAACTTCTGAAGAAACCCAGAACATATTCAATTCCACTTAAAAAGAAGATTAAATTGGCGATGACCGATAAGACCAGAGCAATTACCTGATTTTTGGTCAGGGCAGACATGGTTTGAGAAATTGACAACATGCATCCGGCTAAGATAAAACTCCCGATGTAGCTGATACAAATAACGGCATTGTCCGGAGAACCGAGAAGATTTACGGTAATCCAGAAAGGAAAGGTCAAGAGCAAAGCAAGAGCACAAAATAACCATGCGGCTAAAAATTTTCCCCACACCAAAGCGTTGACGGATATCGGCATGGTCATTAACTGGAGAATGGTTTTGGTACGGAATTCTTCTGCCCAAAGACGCATGGATATTCCTGGAATAAAGAGCAGGTAAATCCAAGGTTGATAGGCAAACATTGCCGTTAGATCGGCTTGCCCGTTATCAAAAAAATGACCAAAATAGATTGCAAAACTGCTGTTTAACAGTAAAAAGCCCAGCAAGTAGACATAGGCCAGCGGAGAGATAAAATAACGATAAAATTCATTTTTTGTAACAATCCATAATTTATGCATTTGTTTCCCTCGTCAATTTACGGAAAAGTTCTGCCAATGTTGAACAAGAATTGGTTTTTAGGATTTGTTTTAATGTTCCGTCGGCTTTGATTTCTCCTTTGTTCATTAAGATAATGCGGGTAGCAATATTTTCCGCTTCTTCCAGTAAATGAGTTGAAATTAGGATGGTCTTATTTGTACTCATTTGGCTGATCAGGCGGCGGATATGTTCTTTTTGATTGGGATCCAGACCATCCGTCGGTTCATCAAGCAAAAGGAGGGTCGGGTCGGATAAAATGCTTTGTGCAAATCCGACACGGCGTTGGTAGCCTTTGGATAAGGTTTCTATTTTTTGTTTCAGTATCTCTTCAATTTGAGCGTCTTTGGCAACTTGAAGTATACGGTTTTTGAGTTCTTGCTTTTTTATGTTTCTTAATTCGGCCATGTAGCGGAGAAAATTTTTGACGCTTAAATCCGGATAAAGAGGAGAACCTTCCGGCAAAAAGCCAATATTTTCTTTTGCAAAAAGAGGGTAATCGTGAATTTTTTTGCCGAGAATTTCAATTTCTCCGCTTGTGGGAGCCAGATAACCGCAAATCATGTTCATTAGGGTTGATTTGCCGGCACCGTTGGGACCGAGCAAAGCAATAATTTCTCCTTTTTTAGCCGTGAAAGAAACTTGGTTGACGGCTTGGAGTTGATTAAAGTTTTTGCTTAACCCTGAAACATTTATTGTAAACACTCTTTTTCTCCTGTTTGAAGTCTCAGTATATTTTTTAAAGTTAAAAATTAAGTGAATCCTTACAACAAGATTAATTTTTGTTTATTTCATAGAGGACAATGGCAGCGGCTGTAGAGACGTTAAGACTTTCTACTTTTTCATTCATGGGGAGTTTGATGGTTGAGTCGCATGATTCTTCAATCAGACGACGCATGCCTTTGCCTTCGGATCCCATGATGATGGCCGTTTTTCCGGATTTGTTCATTTTATCAACAGTGGTGGTGGCATATCCATCCATTCCGATAATCCAGAATCCGGCTTTTTTTAATTGTTCTATGGCACGAGATAAATTGGTTACCCGACAAATCGGTAAGTGTTCAATTGTTCCGGCAGATGCTTTTACCATGGCTCCCGTTTCGGAAGGAGAATTTTTATCTTGTAAAATTAAGGCTAAAGTATTAAAGGCGACACAAGAACGGATAATGGCACCAATGTTTTGCGGATCGGTTACCTGATCTAAAATCAAAATATGGCATTTTTCCAGTTCGGCGGCTTGTTTTATAATATCTTCCAAAGAAGCCGATGGAAGCTCGGAGCTGTAGGCCGCAAGCCCCTGATGGACGGCATCATGCGGTAAAATTTTATCAATTTCTTTGCGGTCGACAATCGTGAAAGCGGCTTGGGGAGATGCTTTTCGTATCAGGTCGGCATTTTCTTTTGTGCATAGAATTTTTGAGATTTTTCTGTTGGGGTTGTTTAAGGCCGACAAAACGGCGTGTTTTCCGTACAAAATCAGTGATTGTTTGGTGTTTTTGTTAGGAATATTGTTTTTTGTCATTGGATTACCTTTCGCAAAATTCCATTCGCAGCGGTTAGTTTTTTTTGAGCCTCATCTTTAGAGCATTTGAATTTTGCCATGACACAGGCGGTTTTGACCTGATGATCCGAATCTTCCAGATATTGTTTAGCTTCTTGTGTTGAAACATCGGCAATTTCTTCTACAAAACGAATCCCCCGGGCGACAAGTTTTTCATTAAGCATTCGGAGGTCGATCATGTAATTTTTGTAAGTCTTTCCGATACGAATCATGGCCCCGGTTGAAAGCATGTTGAGAATCATCTTTTGAGCAGTTCCGGATTTCATGCGAGAGGATCCGGTAATGGCTTCTTCTCCGACGACGGGGTTGATAAAAATATCGGAAAATTTTTGTAATAAGGCTTCCGGATTGGAGCTGATACCAATTGTTTTTGCTCCGATTTCTTGTGCTTTTTGTAATATTGTTAAAACATATTTCGGACCACCTCCGGCAGAAATGCCAACCACAATGTCTTTATTGGTGGGGGCAAAAGTTGCAAGGTCTTGTAAGGCCAGTTCGCAACTATCTTCCGCATTTTCAATGGAGAATCGCAACGCTTTGTCTCCTCCGGCAATAAAGCCGGAAACCATTTCGCGGTCGACACCAAAGGTGGGCCAACATTCCGAGGCGTCTAATACTCCCAAACGTCCGCTGGTTCCGGCACCAAAGTAGGCCAGACGTCCTCCGTGTTGAAAGGCTTGAGCAATAGTTTCAATCCCTTGGGCAATTTGCGGTAAAACTTGTTCAACCGCTAAGGCAACTTTTTTATCCTCATTATTTATGGTTTTGGCTATTTGGTACGAATCCATTAAATCAATATCGGTCGTTGCCGGATTATTCTTTTCGGTTAAAGCGATTTTGTTCATTTTTTTATCTCCGGATATCTAATTCAAAAAAGAGGATATTTTAAATTAATTAAGAATTATATAAAAAATGTATTGACAAAGAGGGGAAAATGCTATTATTTGCTAGTGTTGATTTTAGAGGAGTGTATTTTTCCTCTACCCTGAATTGAGGAGGGGTGGCAGAGCGGTCAAATGCAACGGACTGTAAATCCGTCGACTTAGTCTACGATGGTTCGAATCCATCCCCCTCCACCACTTTTCAGGTGTGAATCTGAAATGGGGCAAGTAAGCGGGTGTAGCTCAATGGTAGAGCAGAAGCCTTCCAAGCTTATGACGGGGGTTCGATTCCCCTCACCCGCTCCATATTTTCCCCTTAATAACATGAAATAAGTACTTATTAACAACATAAACAACTAGGATTTTATAAGATGGCAAAAGAGAAGTTTGAGCGGACGAAGCCGCACTGCAATATCGGAACGATTGGTCACGTAGACCATGGT
>CALXWA010000007.1 GCA_944392275.1 uncultured Alphaproteobacteria bacterium | reverse complement strand
TTTGACATATTGACGCGTGAGTTTTATGGATTACTTTTTTCTTCTTTCGCGTCATGGTGTCATTGATAATTTTGGCGACATATACTTCTATCATCTCTCTTCTGCTGCTTGTTATTGGTGATACATTGGGACGCAAGTCTTATTGTATCTGGTTTAACATTGTCTTTATTTGTCATGTATCTTCTGTATTTATCTCTTATGGATTATTTCTTTTATTTATCTTATCTTTTGTATTTATTATATTTTTTATTGTTATTTATTATTTTTAATTCACTATATTTTAAGTATAATAATAACAAAGGCCGCGCTTCTTGCTTCCTTGTATCCCGGACTGCCGAAACAGCTGTACAAGATTATGATGGATCTTGGTAACCAGTTGATGATGATACAATTTTATAGAATTGTTTTTTTGCACGATTTTGATAAAAAAAATTTCCAAATAGTGTATTTTTTTTTGCACACTTTTGAAAATTTGCGGTGTATATAAAAAAAAGCCAACCTTTAACATAGCGGTGTCAAAGGTTGACGAATATTATTTTTAATAATTATTCAGGATCGGTATCCATTTCCTCCCAACCGTCATCACCAACAGGGATTTCTAAACAAATCCTTTCGCATAATTTGGGCAAGAAAATTTCTCCCATCAAATTGCGGACAAAGTTCTCACGATTCTTGAATTTGTCAGGAACTTCATAATTTTCAAGTCCATTTACCAAAAACACTTCAAGCAATGTTAGAGGACGAGCATCGGAATAGGTACCATCTTTACGAAGTCTACCTGGATGAATAGTGCGAAGACCTAAAACATCACCATTTCCTGTATCAATAGTATTGGATGGTTTATCCCAAAACTTGCGAGCACCTTTAGCACCAAAAAAGCCAAAGCCGGGAAGTTGATATCTTGGATCATTATCTTTAGGACATCTTCCCGTAGAGGTATGAGCCAAAGCTTCAGCAATTTTAGCTGCTTTAATCGGATCAGAATGTAAAGACTTAGCATGGTGATCAGGAATTCCGCTATCTTCTCCGGCTTCCAATGAAGGCAAGTGTCCAATAGCTTCCCATAGAGACATTG
The DNA here is from genome assembly GCA_944392275.1 of uncultured Alphaproteobacteria bacterium. Taxonomy (GTDB): domain Bacteria; phylum Pseudomonadota; class Alphaproteobacteria; order RF32; family CAG-239; genus CAZU01. Next base: position 65,647 of record CALXWA010000007.1, on the reverse strand, counting down.
CAAATTCTTCTGCACATGGCCACTTCCAGACACCTTCTGTTGATGCAAGCATGATACTACGTACTCTTGACTGAGCACAGCCGTAGAAACAACTGTCTTCAATAGCAAAATTTACGTGATATCCTAAATCTTCAACGGTTAACTCATCTCGCAAATAATCTCCGATGGTGCGACCGTTCAAAATTTTCTGCAATTTTTCGGCGATCGGGTGTTCTGTAAGATCCTCATCCAATGGCAACGAAAAGGAAAAGAAAGCCTTGGCATTTTCCAACAGAATATGTTTAGGTCTGGTTTCTTTAATGAAACGGACAATATCAATAATTAATGTCAGTCTGTCATCATCTCTCCAATTCTTCGGCTTTTGAGGGCAAAATGTTTGACATGGCGGCGTAATTACTAAAAATTCGCATTTTTTTGTTTTAAATTTCTTAACCAACTCATTATATCGTACTCTGAAGTCATTATCCAAAACTTCAGCTTTTGGATACATCAAGGCACAATACTCCGCAATATCAGTCTCTCTTTCATTTGCCAAAACACACTCAAATCCATGTTGTTCAAGGTAGTATCCATCTGACATTGCACATGCGAACAAGTGACAATATGGTATTTTTTGCTTTAATTTGCGTTTCTTACGTTGTTCAAAAGGAATCGTAGAACGAATTGTTTCAAACTTGAATTTAGCTTTGGCCCCTGTGGTATCAGCTTCTTCTTTTTCTTCATCTGTCAGCTCCGGAGGTTGACTAAGAAATGAAAGCGCATGATTGCGAGATAATGTGTCGTTGTTTGCAACCGCATATTTTAATTCTTTTTCAACCAACTCATCTGTCAAACGGGTCAGCTGTCGAGCCTGTGTGTTCCCAATCCCATAGTCTTCAGTCAAAATTTCCTTTTTGGTACGTAACTCAGTCAATACTTTACCAAAATCCGCAGTATTCTTTTGCTTTTTCTTGTTGTCATTCGCAGCTTCCAAGTCGGTGCGCTTACCCATGCGGGTTACAATTTTACGGATCTCATTGCCTAACTGTACCTCTCCTTTGAGCCAAAGATAACCGTATTCTTGGGCACGTTTTAAGAAATACGTTCTGGTCTCAGGCGGTAGAATTTTTCTCTTTGCTAAAGCTCCGGCTGTTGAAGCGTGCCCCTGACTAACCGTAATAAACTTAGTTAAATCCGTTAAATCTGTAGGTATGGATACTGACTTGCTGTTTCCAGAACACAGCTCCGCCAATTCTTTTTTGGAGATGTGAGTTTTTTTAGCAACTTCGTTAATATCAATATAAACTTGAGGGAGACTGTTTTCTTCATCAATAGCATTTTCAACGACAGCTGGACATCCAAAATTTGCTGGCCCCGGATAATCACCGCCGTTATTGTCACCGTTATTATCGTTTTGAGCTTGTTGCTTTCTGAATTCTCCTGCCCGGTCAAGCATTGTTTCAAGTGCACTGCTTTGACCCCGTGTCTCTGTTACTTCTGCATATCCAGCCTGAAAATCTGCGCCGGATGCGTTTTGTAAAATTTCGCCATTTTGGTTAGCGGCGATTTTTGTTGCTTTATTAGCCATTTTCTTATTTCCTTTTATTATTAAATGTAAAGCAGTCCATCTGCCTTACTTCCATCACCATTGATAATTTAATATTAAAAGGATTGTCAGCGACTTGGGGGAAAGCTGCTAGTTTTGTTGTTTAGACTGATATTTTATTTTTTTATTCTGTGCGTCTCTGAACAGACGGGTGTTTTTTAAGTACTCTAAATCAGGCTTATAATATTTACGGTATTTATATTGTTTTTTATCTTCGGCTGGGTATCTTGGATCATCAATGTAATTCAAATATGAGCAATTATTGGGTTTAACCAAGGTATGGAAGCAATTGTGGCTTATTTCTAAAAAATCTGTGGCATCTTGTCTGTTTACCCAATCCTTATAAGCGTCTAAATTTTTATCATTGTTAGTAGGTGTGTTTATTTTTTTATGAATTGAATGGTAATGTCTCTCCAGATATGAATTGGTAGAATCAATACAAAAATAAGTCCGAAGAACAGTATTTTTCCTGTCAATATTAGAAATTTCACTTCCTTCTGTTTGATTAATTGTGTTGTTCCCTAAAAAATATTTAGACACGGTTTTCTTATCAAGATTAAAAATATGTACCAAATCAGCAATTATCAGAACAAACGAAGGCTTTTCTTTATTATCATGATTATAAACCCGTTCATCGTCTTTAAGTTTTATTTGTAGAGGTGTCTCACCTGTTAAATTTTGGTCAATTTTATAGTTGCCACCAATTTTACTATTAGGATTTTCAATCAGGATATAGGTTACCATAAGGTTATTTTGATAATCATATTGTGCTAATCCTGTTTGATTATACAAAAAACTGCAATAATGTGTTAAAGCCGTTTTTTCTAACCTAGCACTTCGGTAGGGGTATATAATATGTAATGCAGAATCATATACAGATGAATCTTTTATATTATTTTCAGCAATAATTTTTTTTATTTTTCTTAAGAAATTTCGGATTTCTTCAGAGGAAAGATGTATTGACTGTTTATCTCTTTTATAACAAAATGAATTAAACAGTTGGACATAATCCCGAAGATTTTCAAAGCTAACCGAATCAATTTGAAAATCACCTTCATAACAATAAAAATATAATTTTACAGTCTGGTTGTTATTTAAGTGTTTTGATGTATTTATAGCTTCAAAAATTCGTGAAAAATAGTCTAGTGCGTGCCAGATTGTTACTCTATCTATATAATACTCTTTATTGGAGAATTCATAGGATTTGACAAGCAATGGTATTAAGTTTTCAGTTAGGATGCCCAAATAGTTATTGCTAAAATGAAAATTTTCTTGAACAAAATTTTTCTTATAGACAGCAATTATCCGACGAATATAAGTGTTAACGGTACTATCTTTATGTTTTTCAGATAACCATTTTCTAAAATTTTCTTTCAAGTCAGTCATAGTAAAATTCTCCTAAATTTATCTTATATTATCGGGATTTAAGAAAACGTAAAGCCAAAAATATGTAGGGATAACCTGTGACCTAGCTATGTCATAAGTCGTAAAAATATGGCTTACTAAAAAAGGCTAGGAGATTTTTTTATCTCACGCGTTATAAGGGGCTAGTTGAAAAATAGCCTTTTTTTGAAGATGTACTGTTTAAGCAAAAAAAATTTAAGAGAAAAAGGAAAGCCAAGATGAAACGGTCGTCCTAGCTATATCCTGCTGATGTTAGCAAAAATAAACTGTCTTCAACGTCAAAAACTTTTATTTTAAGCAAGTTTCAAATCTGACTTTTGAATAAATGATAATCCCAAGACCTAACGAGATTCAAACCAACTTAAGTTGTTGAAAAATAAAGGATTGTCATCAAGCGAGTTCGGAAAATTCTCCCAAAACGCAATTTTCAAAAAACAAACATTCGAACTCGATTAAGTGCTTGATTTCTAAAAGAAAAACGGCAGTTTTTATACCTGCCGTTTGTATTGGTGATCCCAACGGGATTCGAACCCATATTACCACCGTGAAAGGGTGATGTCCTAACCATTAGACGATGGGACCATCGTTAATTGCAAATGCATGTATAAAGGTAAAATGAAAATTGGTCAAGTATTATTTTTAAAAAAAGCAAATTTTTTTTTAAGATTAATTTAAAGAATTATCCTGCACAAAATTTGGGTGCAAAATTTTGACAATATGACTCAAAGGAACAAGTTGAATATCTTGGTTTTTTGGGAGCCATTCTTTTAAGGCAAGGACAGTTTGAGTTTTAGGGTGGCCGATAGCAATGGCATAACCATTTTTCTGTGCCAAAGACTTCATCTGTTGGAGTTGCTTTAGAATATAGTTTTTATCATTAAGATTATCTAAAAAAACATGCCGCTGAGCATAGGCAACCCCGTATTGAAGAGCCGCTTCCTTAGCTTTGGATTTGGCGGAGGTTTTAGAGTCTAAGAAAAACAGCCGGTGTTGTTTTAAGACCTCCATAACGGCCGCCATTTTTTGTTCGTTTTCGGTCATCTTACTGCCCATGTGGTTGTTAATCCCATTAATATTGGGAAATTTTTGTAACATCTTTTGGAGACGTTCTGATATTTCTTGTTGACTCATGCGTGTGGTTAAAACATCCGGAGCCACGTCTTTGGTCGTTTGGGCTTCCATCGGAACGTGAAGCATAATTTCGTGTCCGGAGTTTTTTGCTTTTTGGATTTGTGTTTCCAGATTCCGTCCATAGGTTAAGAAAGAAGCCGTCAACGGGGCTTTAATGTCAATAATTTCGGCCGTTCTTTTGGGGCTGATTCCCATATCGTCAATAACAATGGCAATCAAAGGAACAGGGCCGAAATAGGCGGGCTTTTTATCCGGCAAAATTTGCAAATCCTTAAGTGCTTTGGGGCATGGATGCATAAATTTTTCATCCTTTTTTTCATCAATAATATTATCCGGGAGATCTTCCTCATATAATTGATACAAGATATCCTGATTTATATGCTCCATTTGTTCACAAAGCTTTTTGTCAAAGGAAACTTTTGCCGCTTGCAAATTTTCAATAAGTTTTTCTATTTTTTTATCTTTTTCGGGAGACAAAGAAAGGCTCGCCTCTGCTTTTTGAGGGGCAGGTTGGGAAGGAAAAGAGGATGATATTTCTTTCGGCAGTGGCGAAAGATTTGTATCCTGATTTTTATCAAGCAAGGGGGTATGGGATGGCAAAACAGGTTTCGGTAAGAAAATTTCCAGAGCTTGAGAAGGCAGTGATACCCCTCTGAGGATAAAAAAGATACCGGCAAAGATCCCAACCCAACAGGCAAACTTTTGAAGCTTTGTCAAGTTTGTTTTCATGGAAGCAACCTTTGCCGGATATCAAACGAAAGTTTAATCTCTTTTGCGGAGCGTAGGGAAAGCAATAACATCACGAATGGTTGCTGCCCCGGTAAGCAAAATCGCTAACCGATCGATTCCCATCCCCATACCGCCGGAAGGAGGAAAGCCGTTTTCCAAAGCATTGATAAAATCTTCATCAAGCATTTGTGCTTCTTCATCACCGGCTTCCCGAGCCGCACATTGAGCTTCAAAACGCTCTCTTTGCTCCAACGGGTTAGAAAGCTCAGAATAAGCACAGCCCATTTCCATTCCGCAAATGTAGGCATCAAAATGTTCAACCAAACGCGGGTTGGAGCGGTGTGTCTTTGCCAAAGGAGAAATATCCCGCGGCATATCCATAACCAAAGTCGGTTGAATTAAGTTTGCTTCGACTTTTTCGTCAAATACTTCGGAAATAACCTTGCCCCAAGAGGTGCAAAAAGATGTGTCAATTCCAATAGATTGTGACATTTTTTGAGCATCAGCCAAGGTTTCCGCCTGCATAAAATCAAGGCCGGTATACTCTTTAACCAAATCAATCATAGATTTTTTTACATAGGGTTTTGCCAAGTCAATCTCATTCCCGTCATAGGTAATGACCGTTGTCCCCAAAACTTCTTTAGCCACAGAGGCAATCAATTCGGGAATAAGATCGGCCATTGTGTTATAATCGGCATAAGCTTGATAAGCTTCCAATGCCGTAAATTCCGGATTGTGGCTTTTATCAATTCCTTCATTACGGAAGTTCCGGCCAATTTCAAAAACACGATCAAACCCACCGACAACCAAACGTTTAAGGTACAACTCAGGAGCAATACGCAAATACATGTCCATATCAAGAGAGTTATTGTGTGTAATAAACGGTTTTGCATTAGCTCCACCCATAATCGGATGCAAAATAGGTGTTTCAACTTCCAAAAAATTGTTTTTTTCAAAATAGTGGCGAATGGCGGAAGTAATTTGGCACCGCTTTTTATAAATTTCTTTGCTGTCGTCGTTCATAATAAAGTCAACATAGCGTTGCCGATACCGAGCCTCAACATCTGTCAAACCGTGGAATTTTTCAGGTAACGGTTGCAAAGACTTTGCAATAATATCAAATTTTTCGGCCGCAATGGAGAGCTCTCCGCGAGGAGTACGGCGAATATACCCGCTGATGCCGACCATATCTCCGACATCAAGGCATTTCAACCGAGCCATATCAGTTTCATTTAAGTGATTTTTGTGACAAAAAGCTTGGATTTTTCCCGTTACATCTTTAACATCAATAAACATTCCGCTGTTACGAACGGCCATGGCTCGTCCGGCAATAGTTACACGATCTTGGGTATCAACTCCGGGCTCCAAATCTTTGTATTTTTCTTGCAAATCGGCGGCATAGACATTAGGGACAAACTTATACGGATAAGGATTGTAGCCGCTTTCGGTTAAAGTTTTTAATTTTGCTAATCGAGATTCTCTGTGAATACTATTTTCTTCAGTCATTTTTTTTCATAATCCGTTAATACATTTAAACACAATTATCCAAACTATAAACTTATCAAAAATTTTTTCAACAAAAATTATCATAAGATATTGAATAATACAAAAATACGTTATATAATAGACAAAAAAAGAAATGGTGGAAAAGTAAAGCGTTAGAGGTTGAAATGAAAGAGGAAACAGTAAAAACACGTCGTGAAAGTTTATTGAACAGGATTAGAAACAGCCTTACTCTAGGAAATGGGGTTAAGGCAATGGCTCTTAGCGTCTTGTTAGGGAATACTTCTTGTGCTCAGGCAACCTCAAACAGTAAAGACAAAAATGAAGATAAAAAAGAAATAAAAAATGACAGTGTTGCAAACGATAGCCTTGACAGTAAAACCTATACAAAATTTTCACCGGTTGCCAACGTAAATGAAACAAAATTGAGCTCTCCATGGGATATTGTAGCGGACCGAGAAGTTGGGGAGCACAAAAATCCGATTGGGGCCATTTCTCCCAATGGGCTTTATTATGGTTATCTACAGTTTAGTCGTTTTAATGCCGAAAATACCATTCATTATGCCTTAATTAATGGAGGTGCAGAGGCTGAGTTTGCAAAAAGTTTTTACAAAACCCAGCGTCCTGGATTTCAAAAAGCTCTCAATAACTTAGCAAAAGCTTATAAAGAGAAGGGAAGTGCAGCATTTGTTTTAGGGAGTAAAGAACGTCAGCAGTTAAAATATTTTCTGCGCTCAGATTTCAAGACATATTTTTCCAAAATGGGACTTGGGGAAAACAAAGAGTTATTTAAAAAAATGCAAATAGAATATGCCAACAATGTTTATACGGATTTCATTTCCGGAAATATTGAAAGTATAAGAAAAGAGCTAACAAAACAAGGAATTGAGTTTTTAACGGTTGACCCGGCAATTGTAGGAATGTGGTTGGAACATATGATTGCCCGAGGCAACGGAACCGCTATTCCTAAAACATTAAAAACGGTTAAAGCCAAAGGTGGGCTAAAATACTTAAACAGTGCCAAATATGTGGATTATTTTAGAAAATATCCGGGAACAACATGTGATAATCCAAGCTTTATTAAAGAGCACCTTGGTGGGGAACACAGTGTCAAAACGATGGATGATGTGGCTCAAATGCTCCACCCGGGACAAGTCACGGATAAAAACCAATGGACAAATGTCGCAATAAAAATGCGTCAAAAGACATCCCGGTCAATGTAAATTTATTGACAAACACAAAAAAAGAACTAAAGTAGAACAAATGGCAAAATTTGTTCTACTTTTTTTTGGAGAAATTCATGCTGACCCAAAAACAATACAAGCTTTTAATGTTTATCAATAAGGTCTTAAAAGAGACGGGGTGTTGCCCATCATTTGATGAAATGAAAGATGCCGTCGGCCTAAAATCAAAATCTGGGATCCATGCCCTGATTGAAGCTTTGGTGGAACGAAATTTCTTAAAAAAACTACCGCATAAAGCAAGGGCTTTAGAGGTTGTCCGCCTTCCTAAATTAAAGCCGAGCTCCATTTTAGAAGAAGAACGTAAAAAAGAAGAAGCCTTACATAATGGAATGGTTGAAATCCCGTTATATGGTAAAATTGCAGCCGGAACTCCGATTGAGGCGATAGCCAATCCGACCGAAAATTTTTCGGTTCCCTATGATATGGTAGCCAAAGGCCAGTACTACGCCCTGACAATAGAAGGGGATTCAATGACAGAAATCGGGATAATGGATGGTGATACCGTTATTATCAAAAAGGCCGATACCGCAAATAATGGTGACATCGTTGTCGCATTGGTAGATGAGAATGAAGCAACCTTGAAAGAAATAAAAAAAGAGGGAGAAAAGGTTTGGCTGATTCCTAAAAATTCACTTTATCAACCACGTTGCTTTGCGGCAGGAAGAGTCCGTGTCCAGGGTATTTTGAGTGGGTTAATTAGAACTTATCATTAAATTGAAATTTTCAAACCAAAGATTATCTCTGCTTTACACAAAACAGGGATAACGGAGGTATGAAAAGATGAAAAAAATTAGTTTTACGTTGATTGTACTGTTTTTGCTTTTAGCATGTTCAACAACACAAAAATATGACAATAAATTGAATGCGTTAATTGGAGCGGATAAAGAAAAGGTTATTGCAACATTTGGAAAACCAAGTGCCGTTAAGATTCTGTCGGATAATACGGAAGTGTTATCTTACACCAAGGCTCAAGATGTCTATGTTCCTTCTGAATTTTATTTGTATAATCAAGGAGAAATCTATAACGGATACGATACAATTTATTCCCCTTTTTTAAGTGATTATGATTTTTCGCCATACGGGGATACATTTGGTTATGATGTAGAATATTTTTGCCAAACGGTATTTTTATTGCAAAACAATAAGGTAATTGCATGGCGATGGAGAGGAAATGATTGTTTAAGCAATTAAGTCGAAAAAAAGGCTGAGACTCTAACCAATTTTTAACTTATCTATGCACATCATAAGGCAACAAAAGATGCGATAAGCGAGTCTTTTTATAATATTAAGTTTTGGATGTGAAATGGAATTTTTTTCAGAAATAAAATACCGCCTAAAGAGTATGGGGCCTTGGCTTTTTTGCCTGTTTTTCTTTGCCTATTTTATTTTTTACGGGATAAAAGGAGATCGCGGTGTTCTGAAATACATTTATTTACGCCAAAAGATTGCCGACAGTCAAAAAATTGCCATGGAGTACAATCTCCAAAAGGTTAAACTAGAGGAAAAGGTAAAACGCCTCTCAAATGATAGTCTTGATTTAGACTTATTGGAAGAGAGAGCACGTATTGTCCTAAACTTAGCCGGGAATGATGAATTTATTGTCTTGGACGAAGATATCAATTAAAAATAATAATAGCGAATACTATACAAAAAAACACAAGCAATACAACCGGCAAAAATATCGTCCAACATAATTCCCAAGCCGCCTTTCACTTTTGTGTCCGCCCAAGAAACCGGCCAAGGTTTCAAAATATCAAAGAATCGGAATAATAAAAAGCCAATTAAGTAAAGCCAAAGATTTGTTCCTGCAAACAGCAGAGTAATAGTTTGTCCGGCGGTTTCATCAATGACAATAAATCCAGGATCTTTAATATTACAAGCCTTGGCATAACAATCCGCTGCCCAGATTCCAACAACGGAAACAACAAGGGCAAACACCGCCACCAGCGTTGTTCCGCCGTAGGCACTGCATAAAAAAATAAACGGTAACGTCATCAAAGATCCAAATGTTCCGGGAGCTTTCGGTGCCAATCCAGTATAAAACCAAGTACTGATAATTTTTGCAAGGGCAACTTTCATCATAAACAGATTCCATTTTGATTCTAAAAAAACAAAAAAATTATAAGACGAAAGCCCCTAAAAATAAAGGGTTTACTCGGCTATTGGGATAACTTTGTAAAAAATGCTGTATTTTAAAGAAAAATTTTGCTATACATAACCCGTTGTCGAAACGACAATGGGGTGAAACAACGTTGGATAAAGCATGAAAGATACGAAAATTCTGCCTCAAGGCACCTATTCTCCGCAATACTCAGAAAAAAAGACATTTTTTTCTGAGAAGGAAATTATTCTGAGAAGTGCCCGAAGAGCAATGGTTTTTCATATATCCTCAAGAGTTCAGGTAATTTTTTGCTTACTCCTTATCGCAATTGGAGCATGGAGTTTTTATTCTTATCATATTTATCATAAATCAGGACGCATTATCTTTCATAAAGATCAAGAATTAATAGAAACAAGAGATGCCTATGCCGATTTGATGAGTGATTTTGTTGCCATTAACAAAAATATTAATGATGTTTTCGAATCTTTATCCAAAAAGGGCAAAAGCGGCGGAAAAGAAGTTGATGTTTACAAGCGTCAAGCCATGGTCGTTGAGGATAAAATCAAAGAAATTACAGCAAAAAAAGAATGGCTTGATGATCAAAAGCTCAATGAAAAGGCTCAATTAAATGAAGCCTTATTACAACGAGACATTGCCGTCTCAGAACGGGATGAGTTACGCAAACAATTAAAAGAGTTGGAAGAAAATCTTAAAGAGATTAAAGCCGCAGAGCTTGAAGTGTTCAGCAAAGTAGAAAGTATTGCTTCTCGAGAAATCCAAAAAATTAAAAATGTTTTTATCAACATCAATAAGCCGTTAAAAAACAAAGGCATGTATTTTAATCCATTGGCCAACAGCAAAAAGAAAACCTCAAGCGGCGGTCCGTTTATTCCGGTTTCGACATCTCAAATTCAAGGCAAACAAGATAAAAAGATTAATGATAAAATTTCAAGTATTTACAATAAGGTTGACGATTTACAGTATTATCGAGAAGTTATCAAGAGTGTTCCGATTGGAAAACCGGTTTGGAGCTATTGGGTAACCTCGCAATTTGGTCACCGCAGTGATCCGTTTAATAAGAAAAAAGCATCCCATAAAGGGATTGATTTGGCCAGCCGTACCGGTAACAAGATTCAAGTTAAAGCCAAAGGACGAGTTATTCGTGTTGATTATAGTAATAAAGGCTATGGCAACTTAGTTGTTGTTGATCATGGTAACGGTTTTCAAACCAAATATGCCCATATGCATAAAATATATGTCAAAAAAGGGGATTACGTTAAAGTTAACGATACTCTTGGCGAAGTTGGTAATACAGGAAGATCAACAGGTCCGCATCTCCACTATGAGGTCTTATACCAAGGTAAAAACGTAGATCCGTTGCCATTTATGCAGGCAAAGATATCTTAAATAAAGGTGAGGGAAAATGAAGAAAATTAAAAAGATTATTTATCTGAAATTGGCTCGGAAAATGAACCAAAATTCACAGGCGGTTTCCGTCCCTAGTATCATCAGTGAAAATACGCAATTAAAAGGAGACATCATCAGCAATGGTACTGTCCATATCGACGGACAGATAGAAGGGGACATTAGTTGTGAAGAGTTGGTTATTGGTGTTAAAGGGATTGTTCATGGCTCTGTAACCGCAAAAACAATAAATTTATATGGTTGCTTAGAAGGAAAAGCCACGGCTGAAAATTTGTTTATTGCCAAAACGGCAAAGCTGATTGGGGATGCAGCCCATGTTACCATTGCGATTGAACCGGGAGCCTATATTGACGGCCATTGTGTACGTAAAGGAGCTCCCATTCCGGCAGAGCAAGGTAAAGAAAACTTAATGCTTACGGACAATAGCAAATCCCGAAAATAAGGTTTCTTGATTTTTTTAACGCCTCTTTTGGATAAGAGGCGTTTTTTTGTAATGTAAAAGATTTGGCACATTTTTTGCATGATAAAACTTAGGAATATTTTTAAGGAGATTAACAATGGCCTTAAAAGGTTTTATTGCATCCACAACGGGAATGTTGGCTCAATCGCATGCCATGTCCCAAATTAGTACCAACATTGCCAACATTCGTACGGTAGGTTATCGTACGAATGAAACAATGTTTTACACGCTTCTCGGTTCAAACCCGGTTGTAAAAAGCAATGGATCCGGATTATCTTCTTCGCGTGTTGATGTCGAGGGGGTAGGGTTTTATGATCGTACCAATGTTTTGGACCAAGGGAGTGTGTACAGTACCGGAAATAATTATGATGTAGCCATTAATGGGAATGAAAATTCATTTTTCTTGCTCAAAGATTCTTATGGGGATGACTATTACAGTCGTGCCGGAAATTTTAGCACATTGACACAAAACGGCACCACATACTTAGTGAATCAAAATGGGTTATATGTTCAAGGTTTTCCATCAATCAACGGGACGGAAGAATTTGGAGCGGATCCGGAAGATATTGTCATTAAATATCCGGAAAAAATACCCGCCATTCCGACAACGGAGGCAACCGTTGTGGCCAATGTTCCGGCAACCGGAGTAGATAAAAATTCAATCGGAATTACGATTTATAATGAAAATCATGAAGGCGAGACAATGAACATGATTTTCACCAAAGTTGAGGGAAAAGTAAATACCTGGGCAATGTCTTTTGATGTTGAAGGAGGAACGGCTACTTCCGATGCAACAGAGGTTGTGTTTGACTCGGAAGGGAATGTCGTTTCACCTAAAAACTTTACGGTTAATGTTGCCTTTGATGATGGCGGCAGCAATACCATCAGTATGGACATTTCGGGAATAACTCAGTTGTCAGATGTTTCGACAGAAACATATATTCGGCAAAATGGGGCTCCGAGCGGGAGTTTTGTAAAAAGCTATATTGATGATAAAGGGATTGTAAAGGCCTATTATAGCAATGGAGATACCTATAATTTTGCAAAATTGGCCTTGGTTGGTTTTACGGCTCCGGAAAATCTAACGCCGTATGAAGGGACGTTGTTCCAAGCCAACACAGAGACCGGAGAAAGTTTTTATTCAAATGAAAATTCAAATATCGTCTCAGGGTCTTTGGAAAATTCAACGGTTAATATTGAAGAAGAGTTTTCAACCATGATTTTGGTGCAAAGAGCTTATTCAAGCAGTGCCAATGCCTTTACCACCACGGATGAAATGTTGCAAACAGCCGTTAATTTGAAAACCTAGAGATTATAAAGCAAAAGAAACCCACCTTTCAAGGGTGGGTTTCTTATTATCGCAAAAAAAAGCCCCGAAATTTTTCGGGGCTGTTTTCCAAAAAAACAAATCAACTATTTAGATTTTTTAGCTGACTTTTTTGCAGTGGTTTTCTTAGAAGCAGAGCTTTTTTTAACAGAAGCGGTTGCTTTGCAAGCGGTCAATTTACCAGCTTTGTTTGTAAGGTTAGCCAAAGCATTCAATTGATTAATGGCAGCGTTCCAATCTTGGAGGCTGGTGTTAGCCGGACAACCATTGTTTTTCCAAATATAATAAGCTGCTTCACGAATAGCATTTTCACTGAATAAATTTTTCATAATGACGTCTCCAAATAAGTGCAAAATTGATTAAAATCACTTACACTATAGGAAAAAAGAATTAAAAAAAACTTAAAAGTTTGAAAGATAAAATAATTTTCTAACAAAATCAGGACAATTGTATAAAACAGGGCAAAAAAATCCCCTCCGTTTGGAGGGGATAAAAAATTAAATTTTGCTCTTCAAATTTGCAATCAAAGCATCAACTCCGCCGGGATTGTTTTTGATAAAGGCGGTATATTCATTTCGTGCCGTAATGGCAAGGCTGACATTCTCAATAATAATGTCAACAATTTTAAATTGCCCATTCTTTTCCCGCACACGCCATACCACTTTGGCCGGCTCACCCTGATCCATCGGAACGGTAGAATTTACAAAAATTTGCCCTTTAGAATTAGAAGGGGAAGTCCCGTTAAAAATAAAATCTTTACCCTTAAATTCATCAAAACGTTTTGACCAAGTAGAGATATTTAATTCACGATACACGGCAATAAAATCTTTTCTTTGTTGTGGGGTTGCTGTTCTCCAGTTGCGGCCCAAAACAAATTGCCCGATAAAGTCTAGATCCAAAGCTTCATTAAACAATTTAGCGAAACGCTTGTCTTTTTCAGCTTGCGGAACATTGGCATTAATAATTTGCTCAATCCCCTGAGTAGTAACATTTTTAACAAACTCCAAGGCCTTTTTTCCGTCCACTTCAGCAAAAGCTTGAGTTGAAAAAAACATCAAGGAAGCCGTTAGCACAGCAAAAAAATTCTTTTTCATAAAAAGTTCTCCTTATTGGTCGTCACTAAAAAAATTATTGTTCATCTTCCATCATATCAAAAGCTTCATCTTCTTCTTCAATTCCAAAGTCAAAATCATAGGTGTTGGTTTGACTGTTATCATCACAGAAGCATTTTAATTTACTTTGATTTTGCATATAAGCCGAACGCATTGTTGTATAAAAATCAACGGAATTACGTTCCAAATCATCCAAAAGCTCCAGAGCCGATTCACGAGTGGCAATACCGTCCAAAGCCGCATACCCCCAAGCAACCTTGTCATGGATGTTCGCATCATTAATTGTCGCCCAATAAACCGGATCAAAGACAAAGCCTAAGGCTAAACTTGTTGCCGCACGTGGTGTGCTGGGACCAACAATCGGCAAAACAATATACGGTCCGGAAGGAATACACCATTTTGCAAAAGTTTCATTAAAACTGGTTTTTTCTTTTTCCAGTCCCCAACCTTGTGCAACATCAAAAGTGCCGGCTAAACCAAGTGTTGAGTTGATAGCAAAACGAGCAAGACTTTTAGCACCTTTTTCAGGTTCTGCCTGCAAAACATAGTTTCCTGCCCAAACCGGTTCTTTTAGGTTGTCTAATGCCGAGTTAACACGGTTGCGGATAAATTGGTTTGTAATTGCACGATAGCCTTCCGCAACGGGTCGAATAACATATTTATCCACCTCATAATTAAACTTAAACATTGCCCGATTATACGTTTCAAAACGATCAACATTTTCTGCTGAATGATCCTCGGCAGTATGAGAGGTTGAGGCACAAGAAGCAATCACTACCGTGCTCAAAACAATCATTGATAGTTTTGTGAATTTGTGAATGGACACGACAAAATCCTTTCCTAAGATACATGTTTTTTTATGAATATATCATCAATTATTATGAAATCAATAAGTTTAACAAAGAGAAAGAAAAAAGTTTCCGATTTGTTACAAACAAGAAACGATTTGTGTTTTGCCAAGGATAATCTTTTCCAGTAATATCCCAAGCAGTAAAAAACTAGTAATAAGGACTGAAAAAGATGAGTAAACCAGCAAAACCTCTTAACTTGTTTGATTGCAAAACAGCACAAAGTGTTATCGGACAAGATAAATTTTTAAAATCTTTTGAAACAATTTTGAATCACGGGGCTTATTGTCAAGGGCCGGAAACTCGTGAATTGGATGAAAAATTAGCTTCTTATGCCGGTGTAAAATATTGTTCGACCTGCGGTTCCGGAACCGATGCTTTAACCCTTGCTCTTATGGCATGGGGTGTTAAGGAAGGCGATGCCGTTTTCGTATCATCGTTCACATTTGTAGCTTCGGCCGAAGCTCCGGTTTTGTTGGGAGCAACTCCGATTTTTGTAGATTCGGATCCAAACACCTATACCATGGACCCGAAAGATTTGCAACGAGCCATTGATGAAGTTAAAAAAGAAGGTAAATTAAACTTAAAAGCCGTCATTCCGGTTGATATTTTTGGTTCTCCGTGTGATTATGATGAAATCATGAAGATTGCTCATGCAAACGGCATGAAAGTATTATCCGATTCTTGTCAATCATTTGGTTCTGTTTACAAAGGTAAAAGAGCCGGAAGCATTGCCGATATGAGTGCAACCTCTTTCTACCCGACCAAGCCGTTAGGTTGCTATGGTGACGGCGGTGCTGTTTTCAGCAATAGCAATGAAGAAAATGAATTGGTTAAATCTTGTCGTGTTCACGGAATGAGCCCGGAAGATCATTATGATAATGTTCGTTTAGGCATGACCGGAAGAATGAACTCTTTCCAAGGAGCTGTGTTGCTTTTGAAACTCACGATTTTTGATCAAGAATTAAAAGATCGTTATAGAGTAGCAAAACGTTATGATAACGAATTGAGCAATTATTTCGGAAAACAAAAGATTTTGGATAACTGCCAATCAGCCTATGCTCTTTACACCATTCATTGTGAAGACAGAGATGAGTTGATGGCTTATTTGAAAGAAAACGGAATTCCTTGCGGAGCATATTATCCGCGTCCGGTAAATACACAAACTGCTTATGCAAAATGGAACACTCGTCCGATGCCGGTTTGTGAAAAACTCTCAAAGACGGTCTTGTCAATTCCAATGACTCCGTATCTTGATGATGAAGATTTAGATTACATCATTAATTGTATGAATGAATTTGCCGCTAAAAAAACAAATAAAGCAGCATAAACATAAAATAGAGAAGATATAAAATAAAAAAAACTCCCCGCTTGATTGATGAATCCGGTCGGGAGTTTTTTTTAGAGAAATTTTTGTTCCAGTTCTAAAAGTTGTCTTTTCAAGATTAAGCCTCCGGCATAACCGACAAGGGAGCCATTTTTTCCAACAACACGATGGCAAGGAACAACAATGGCAAGCGGATTTTTATGGTTAGCCATTCCCACCGCTCGACAAGCCTTGGGTTTACCGATGAAGGTGGCTATATCTTGATAACAGATTGTCTGACCATAAGGAATGGTCTGTAATATTTTCCAAACTTGTTGCTGAAAAGGGGTTCCGGATAAACATAAAGGCAGATTGAAATTTTTCCTAAGACCTAAAAAATATTCTTCCAACTGACAACAAGCCGTTTGTAAAAGAGGTGTTGGTTCTTGTACAAAAGAAGTTTCTTTATCTGTAAAAGAAATTTGGCAGATTTTTTGTTCTTGTTCGACTATCAAAAGCGGGGCCAAGGGGGTTTTTAAAATAACAGAAGGCATTTTCACTCTCCTAAAGTTGTAAGGAGTATAAAATTTATTCCTAAAAAAGCAAATAGAATAAAAAAATACACAAAATGTAATTTTTAACTGGACAAGGAAAATTTTTTACATTATATATTCTTTCGTTGATTGATGCTCGGGTAGCTCAGTCGGTAGAGCAGAGGACTGAAAATCCTCGTGTCGGCGGTTCGATCCCGTCCCCGAGCACCATTAAAAAAGCCTCCTTAATGGAGGCTTTTTTAATGGTGCTGTGCCGTTTTTCTTAACGAGCTAGGGCAGCGTAAGCAACCACAGCGAGTTTAGAAAACAAACGACGTGAGGTTGTTAGTCCGACCAAAGGTCGGGCGTTACAAAACGAACCACCATTGCCTCCTTAATGGAGGCTTTTTTTATTGAAACTGTGCCGCTTTTCTTAACGAGCTAGGGCAGCGTAAGCAACCACAGCGAGTTTAGAAAACAAACGACGTGAGGTTGTTAGTCCGACCAAAGGTCGGGCGTTACAAAACGAACCACCATTGCCTCCTTAATGGAGGCTTTTTTTATTGAAACTGTGTCGCTTTTCTTAACGAGCTAGGGCAGCGTAAGCAACCACAGCGAGTTTCCCATTGCCACGTAAAAAACTCAAAAAACAAAAGACACAAAAAAAAGCCCCAGGTTTGGAAAATCCAAACGTGGAGCTTTTTGTACTGTTTAAGCAGAACAGCTTTTACTGTTTAATCAGGAAAGCCTCTTTGTCTTTTTGCCAGCCCTTAAGGCGACGAGCCTGAGCCGGGGTAACTTCGGCAATACCTTTTCCGCTCTTTTCAACTTTCAGCCAATTTCCATTCTCATACGGGATAAGGAAACTGTACTCTTTGGCCGATGATTGCAGTAAAACCAATTTTTTATTTTCTGGTTTTAAGATGGTATCATTCTTCTGTGTTGAATAGGCACCCCAGAAGGTTTCAGCATATTCATCCACATAGGATTTGATTAAGATGATACCATCGGCCAAAACATAGTCAGACATAGCATAAAAGCCGACTTTGTTTTTTGGAAAGTACAAAGAAGTCCTTTCAGATTGAGTTCCGATGAAGTATTCGCCAGCCTTTTCATAAGATATTGAAGAAGCACGCATAACCTCGTCTTTTTCTGCATTCAAAAGGACCTGCCCTTTGGATACGACGCCAGCCAGAGATTCTTCGTAGTCAGCAATGCTATATCCCGGAACGCCTTCAACCGATGTTACTTTTGTGTACGGACTTTTTTCTTCCTCTTTCGGAGCAGATGTTTTACTATTACCACAAGAAGCAAAAACCAATACAACAGCTACGTAAGCTGTAAAAAATAAAAGCTTTTTCATAATTATTTATTTTTAATTGTAAAACTAAACATAACATAGCAGATTTTTTTCTTCTTGGCAAGAGAAAAAATAGACAAATTTGTCATAATTTCTGGAATAAGTGATTTTTTATTAAATTTCATAAAAAAAAGGCCTTATCAAAAGGCCTTTTACAAAGAAAATTCAAAGTTAGCGATCTTGACTCGGCATTGTCG
Organism: uncultured Alphaproteobacteria bacterium; assembly: GCA_944392275.1. Lineage (GTDB taxonomy): Bacteria > Pseudomonadota > Alphaproteobacteria > RF32 > CAG-239 > CAZU01. Next base: position 47,382 of record CALXWA010000007.1, on the reverse strand, counting down.
CTTCTTTAACCACCGATTGGATGAAATCCTCAAGTTTAAGAACTTCTTGCTTATCAGATCCAATCCGACGTACGGTTACTGTAGCGTTTTCTCTTTCTTTAGCACCAACAACGGCAATCAACGGAATTTTTGCAACCGAGTGCTCCCGAATTTTATAATTAATTTTTTCATTACGTAAATCCGCTTCTGCACTAATCCCGGCAGCTTTTAGCTTTTGGACAACCTCGTTGGCATAATCATCAAATTCACTGACAATCGGAGCCACAACAACCTGCTCCGGAGACAGCCACAAAGGCAACTTACCGGCATGGTTTTCAATCAAAATTCCTAAGAATCTTTCAATTGAACCAAACAAAGCACGGTGCAACATCACCGGACGATGCTTTTCTCCGTCTTCACCAATATAGGAGATATCAAAACGTTCCGGCAAGTTCATATCAACTTGAATGGTTCCGCATTGCCATTCACGGCCAATAGCATCTTTTAAGATAAATTCCAATTTCGGACCATAGAAAGCACCTTCTCCGGCATTAATCTCATACTTGTAGCCATGTTTTTCCAACGCATTTGCCAAAGAATTTTCACAAAGATCCCAAATCTCATCAGAGCCGATTCGGTAGATACTGTCCGGACGAGTCGAAAGATAAATTTTAACCTCATTAAAACCAAAATCCTTATAAATGTCTAAAATAAGTTTTAAGGTATTAATGCATTCATCTTCCATTTGTTCCGGTGTGCAGAAAATATGAGCATCATCTTGCGTAAATTCACGAACACGCATCAACCCCATCAGGGAACCGGAAGCCTCATAGCGGTTTACTTTACCAAACTCAGCCACACGTAACGGCAAATCACGATAAGATTTTATACCTTGTTTATAGACCAACAATCCGCCGGGGCAGTTCATTGGCTTAATACAAAACCACTTTTTATCTTCGGTCTGTCCGGAGTAGTTATGGGCACCATACTTATCCCAGTGTCCGGAAGTTTCCCATAGACAACGATCCATAACCCGCGGAGTCGAAATTTCAATATATCCGTTATTTTCTTGGCGTTTACGCATATATTCAATTAATTTGCGATAGATTTTATAACCTTTATCGTGCCAAAAAACAGCTCCCGGAGCATATTCCGGCTCAAAATGGAACAAATCCATTTCTCTACCCAATTTTCGGTGATCTCTTTTTTCAGCTTCAGCCAACATTTCCAAATAAGCTTTAAGGTCTTTTTTATCAGCCCAGGCGGTAGCATAAATTCGCTGTAACATTTCTTTGGTCGAATCCCCGCGCCAATAAGCTCCGGCAACTTTCATTAACTTAAAGGCATCACCGATTTTTCCGGTAGAAGGAACGTGAGGGCCACGGCACAAATCGGTAAAATTACCTTGCCGATATAAAGAAATAACCTCACTTTCTGGTAAATCTTCAATAATTTCAGCTTTATAATGTTCGCCCAAATCCTTAAAAAATTTGATGGCATCATTTCTCGGCATGACGATTCGTTCCAGCTTTTCGTCCCGCTTAACAATCTCATGCATTTTTTCTTCAATTTTAGCAAAATCATCGGTTGTAAACGGTTCTTTCCGAGCAAAGTCGTAGTAAAAACCATTTTCAATTGCCGGGCCAATAGTAACTTGTACATCCTTCCAAAGCTCTTTAACCGCTTGAGCCATAACATGAGAGCAGGAGTGACGGATAATATCTAAGCCTTCCTTATCTTTACCGGTAAGGATTGTTACGGTTGCGTCGGTAGTGATAGGCGTGCTTAAATCTTGTGTCTTTCCGTTAACTTTAATGGCAATTGCCGCTTTGGCAAGTCCCGCACTGATTTTACTGGCAATGTCAAACCCATTGACACCGCTTTCCATATTCATCTGACTTCCGTCAGGTAATTTAATCGCAACCATATTAAAATATCCTTTTTACTTTTATTTTTTTGTTATTCTGCCGTTTTAAAAGGATTTAACACAGAAAAGCCGGAACAAAGTCGGGTTTTACTGAATTTTGCAGCCTTTTCCAACGACCACATTACTGCAAACAGAGTTCTATAAACCTAAAACTTCCTTATAGACTCCAATAGTCTTATCACACATTATTTGTTTTGTAAAATGCTCTCTTGCATTTTTTATACCGGCTTTTGCAATTTTTTCTTTTTTTGCATCCGAAAGAGAAAGAGCCCAGTCCAAAGCATCAGCCAAAGATTGTGCGTCATTGCTTTTGAAAAACTTGCCCGTAACCTCATCGGTAATCGTATCCAAAGAGCCTCCGATATTCGAAGCAACAACAATTTTTCCCATGGCTTGCCCTTCAATAGAAATACGACCGAAAGCCTCCGGCTCAATTGCCGTTGACAGGACAACCGTTGCCGTCATCATGGCGGCTGGCATATCCAAAACTTTTCCTTTAATACAAATTTTATTTTCCAAATGATATTTTTTGATCATATTGTGGAGTTTTTTCAAATATTCATCACGGCCTTGTTCATCTCCGGCAATAACGCAATAATAATTGTCATTTTTCATTTTAGACAAGGCTTCCAACAGCAAATGTTGCCCTTTCCAATGCGTAATACGTCCGCCCAAAAATAAAACGGGCTTATCTTCAGGGATATGATATTCTTTAATCTTATTGATTAAACGTTCGGGAGAAACCTTATCCGGAGAAAATTTATCAATATCAACACAACGAAAAATCAATCGCAACCGATTCTCATCAACCTTGTAGTTTTTCAGAACATGATCTTTAATATAATTAGAAATCACAATCACACGATCCCCATAGGTCATAACGCGATTATAAAATTTTTTAATACCCCAAGGACCAAGGCCATAAGAGCCATGAAAGGTCGTTACAAATTTAACGCCGGCCCGTTTAGCCGCCCAATAAGCACTCCAAGCCGGAGCCCGAGAACGAGCATGCACGATATTTATCCCGTTTTCTTTTATAAATTGTTCCAATTTGCGAGCATTCCGGAGCATCGTAAAAATATTTTTACTTTTTAAGGGTAATTGCAGATGAGGGATACGCAATTTTTCCAAATCATAGGTCAAACGCCCGCCTTGGGAGGCAACAAAGTTTTTGATCCCTTGATTTTTTAATTCCGTAGCAATTTGCAAAGTACCGATTTCTACGCCGCCCATTTCTAATTCCGGCAACACTTGCAAGACGACAGGTTGTTTGTTTTCTGCAATTTCACTCATCTTAAACAATCCCTAAAAAACATCCAATTTCAAATTCAATATTATTTATCGTCAACATACAACCGAAAAAATTTTTCGCCAAGCAAAAAGACAAAAGATTAACAGGACAGGAAATTTCTGACCGGAACAAACACACAGACTAATCTTGAATTACAGCAACAGCTAATTATTTAAATGTTCAGAAAAACGTTCGTTTTTAGGGGATAGCAATGGAACAAAATGCAGAAAAAAGAATTTATGTACGCATATTAATCGGATTAATAGCCTTAATGAGTTTGCTCATTGGGTATTTTGGTTTTCCCTCTGTCGGAAACAGTAAAACGGAAGAACCACAAACAATAAAAGAGATAGAACTTACCGCACAACCGTTACATCAACAAGATGTTTCCGTAACCGCTCATTACATTGGTTATGTTACCCCGATACACGCGGTCAACGTTGTTCCCAAAATCAACGGTTATCTGCAAGATATCTTTGTTTCCGGAGGCCAAGAGGTCAAAAGCGGAGATAATTTGCTGATGATCCAGCAAAATGAATATAAAGCCGCGTTGGCGGCAGCTTCTGCGGCTGTTGCCAAAGCCCAAGCAGATTTTAATAATGCTTCAACTTATTTTCAAAGAATAAAAAAGACCCCGGAAAAAGCTGTTTCCCAAACAGAATTTGACAGTGCCAAAGCCAATTATCTCAGCTCTTTGGCTGCACTGGAGCAAGCAAAAGCCAACCAAGACAGTGCCCAAATTAATTTAGAATACACCATTCTCCAAGCCCCCATAAGCGGAATAATCGGAAATGTCGATTTAACTCCGGGCAACTATGTTTCTCCGTCTTCTTCTCCATTGTTAAAAATCATTCAATACAATCCCATACGGGTTGTTTTTTCAATCACGGATAAAGAATATTTGCAAGAGTTGCACAAAAATGGTTCGGCGGATTTATACCAAAATGAGCGGATTTATTTACGCCTAGCCAACCAAAGTTTGTATAAAGAAGAGGGTAAATTTCGTTTTACCGATAATGAAATTAACAAAAGCACCAACTCCATTTCGGTTTATGCCGATTTTGCCAACCCAAACAAGGAGTTGGTCGCCAATGCTTATGTTGATGTTTTAATTGATCGAGAATTTAAGGGGGCATATCTCATCCCGCAAAAATATGTTGAAATGACAACACAAGGCAATTTTATTTATACGGTTAAAAACAACACACTTTATAAAAACAAGATTGATACCTCCGTCTTAAAAGATGGAAATTATGTGATTTCGGGAGCATTTTCTCCGCAAGAATATCTGGTTACCGAAAAGGTTGGGCGTTTCCCCTCCGGCAGTAAAGTTAAAGTAAAAGTTTCCGCACCAGAATAGGGGAAAGAAGATGTTTTCAGAATATTTTATAGACAAGCCCAGATTTGCCGGTGTCATTTCAATTGTTATGGTGCTGCTCGGACTATTGGCAATTGTTGTCTTGCCGATTTCGCAATATCCGCAAATCACCCCGCCGCAAATTGTTGTCCAAACTACCTATCCGGGAGCCAACGCACAGGTTTTGGTTGATACGGTGGCCATTCCGATAGAAAATCAGATTAACGGTGTGGAAGATATGTTGTATATGTCATCCACATCCGATGATAATGGGAGTTATAATTTAACCATTACCTTTAATATCGGAACGGATCCCGATATTGCTCAAGTAAAGGTCCAAAACCGTCTGCAACAGGTAATGTCACAGTTGCCGGCCATCGTAAACCAAGAAGGTATAACGGTAAAAACGCAAATGTCCAATATTTTGGGATTGTTGGTTTTACGTTCTCCCAAAAATACCTACAACGATTTATTTTTGAGCAATTTTGCCTATACCAATATCCAAAATCCTCTGGCTCGTGTTGCCGGAATAGGGGATGTTTCCATATACGGACCACAATACTCAATGCGGATTTGGTTAAATGCCGATAAACTGACCTCTTTAGGGTTGAGTGCCCAAGATGTTGTTAATGCCGTTTCATCACAAAACACCCAAGCCTCCATCGGCGAGGTTGGCTCGGCCCCAAGCACGACAGATACCCCGATGGTTTTTTCCTTAGCGGCAAAAGGGTTGCTAAATACGGTTGAAGATTTTAAAAATATTATTATTACAACATCGCAAGACGGGGGCATTGTCCGCCTAAAAGATGTAGCACGAGTAGAAATCGGAGCCGACAGCTACAATGTAAATTCTCGTTACAATAGTGCTCCGGCCGTCATTATAGCATTGAGCCAAACCCCAAACACCAATTCTTTGGATATTATGGATGCTATAGATGAGGAAATTGTTAAGCTGAGCAAAACGTTTCCCGAGGATATGGAATTTGATGTTGCCTATGATTCAACCGATTATGTTCGGGCCTCCATAAAAAATATTATTGAAACTTTGAGTATAACCTTTTTATTGGTTGTTTTAGTAACCTATGTTTTTTTACAAAAAATCAAAACAACCCTCATTCCTTTAATTACCATTCCGGTGTCCTTAATTGCAACCTTTGCCGTTCTTTATATCCTGGGGTTTGATATTAATATCTTAACGTTATTTGCCATGATCTTAGCCATTGGCTTGGTGGTAGACGACGCCATAATCGTTGTGGAGCGGGTCCAATATTTAATTGTGTATGAAAAATTAGATTCCAAATCAGCCGCCGTTAAGGCGATGAAACAAATCGGCAGTGCCGTCATTGCAACAACCTTTGTGTTGCTTTCAATCTTTATTCCGGTTGCCATGATGGCCGGAATTACGGGAAAAATCTATCAGCAATTTGCCGTAACCATTGCCACGGCCGTTGTCTTTTCGGCGTTTAATGCCTTAACGCTCAGTCCATCTTTGTGTGCCATTTTTTTCCAACAAGAGCAACAAACGGAATCGCACGGCTTTTTTAAATGGTTTGATAACGGTATTGAATTTTGTAAAAAACATTATCTGAAAGCGGTGGGCTATTTTTCCAAATATTTAAAAATGACATTATTATCCGTTGCCATAACTCTTATCTTGATTGCTTTTGGGTTTAAGTATACGGCAACTTCTTTTTTGCCGGAAGAAGATCAAGGGATTATCTTTGCCAATGTTCAATTGAGTGATACGGCAACCATTAATCAAACCAATCAACTCATGGAAGAAATAACCGCAAAAATCAGACAATTGGACGGAGTAAAATATTTTATCGGTGTCGCCGGATATTCCATGCTTGGCGGTGGCGGAGAAAATGTCGCTTTCGGAGTTGTCGGTCTGACGCCATGGTCGCAACGAACAACAAAAAATTTATCCATTGAAGGGATAACTTCCAAACTTACCGAAATGTTTTCTTCTGACCGAGACGCAGAAATTAATTTCTTTGCTCCGCCTTCCATTCCCGGGGTAGGAAAAAGCAGTGGTCTATCCTTAGAGCTTTTGGCAACCGGAGGAAACATCAGCCCCAACCAACTTTATGAAAAAATGGGAGAATTTTTGCAAAAATTAAACCACACACCGGAAATATCTTATGCGTTCAGTACTTTTACGGCAGATACGCCGCATATTTACTTAGACATTGATCGTACCAAACTGGAAAGTTACAAAATCCCGGTATCGAATTTGTTTGAAACATTGCAAACCAATTTAGGTTCTCGTTATGTGAACAACATTACTCTTTCCGGACAAGTTAATAAAGTGATTGTCCAAGCAGATTTTCCATATCGCAAAAATATAGATGATGTAAAAAATTTATATGTTCCAAATAGTAACGGAGAACTCATTCGGGTCGAAAGTTTTGCTACCATCAAAACAACGATTTCTCCCAAAATCATCTATCGCTACAACCAATATACCGATGCCTCCATCGTCGCTCAATCGGCACCCAATATCAGTACCGGAACAGCCATTGATGCCGTCAAAAAAGCAGCAAAGGAAGTTTTGCCGGCCGATTATCAAATTGCCTGGACCGGGTTAAGCTTGCAAGAAGTCGAGGCTTCAGGCTTGGCCATTATCTTAATTTCTTTGGCGTTGGTCTTTTGTTATTTGTTTTTGGTTGCTTTGTACGAGAGCTGGATGCTAGCTTTTGCAGTAATGTTTTCAACGATTTTTGCCATTTTGGGTGCTTTAATCGGTTTGCACATCATGGGACAATCGTTGAGCATATACGCACAGTTGGGCTTGATAATGTTGATTGGGCTGGCAGCAAAAAATGCCATTTTGATTGTTGAATTTACCAAATCTTACCGAGAGCAGGGGGCCTCAATTTTAGAGGCCTCGCAAAAAGGAGCCGGAGAAAGATTTCGTGCCGTTTTAATGACCGCTTTAACCTTCATCTTGGGCGTTTATCCGATGATTGTCGCAAGCGGAGCAGGGGCGGCCAGCCAAATTGCCATCGGAACTTCGGTCTTTTACGGAATGATAATGGCAACCACCGTTGGGATTATTTTTATTCCGGCGTTGTTTGCACTATTTGAAAATATTAAAGAATGGGCCGGACACGGAAAAGAAAAACAACCCCAAACCCAAGAAGACAATACAAAACAAGAAGGAGAAAACCATGCTTAAAATCATTTGTATTTTTTCGGTTTTTTTACTCTTGTCATGCACTCTCGGACCAGATTATGAAAGACCTGATTTTTATAAAGAGCAAGAAATTAAAAACAGCCTGCATTTATCCTCGACAACTCCGATTCCGGTAGCAAAAGATTGGTACACAATGTTTAAGGATGATACCTTAAATAAATTGGTTGTCGCCACCTTGAAAAATAATCCTCAGGTTGGAGCGGCCATAGCCAAGTTACGCCAAGCCAGAGCAAGCTTCAAAATCAACAGTGTGTCAATGTACCCAAGCTTAAATGCCGATGGGAGTTATAATTACGTAAAGGATAGTATCAATTATGGCGTTCCCATCTCGACTGATTATTATCAAAGCGGTCTGGATGCCGCTTGGGAGCTTGATATTTGGGGCGGTGGTCGCCGTGTAAGTGAAAGTGCTTTGGCCTTGGTAAATGCGGCAAGTGCCGATTTGGAAAATGTTCGCTTAAGTATGGTAGCAGAAGTTGCATCAACTTATATCCAACTTCGGCAAACGCAAGAAAATCTAAAAATCAGTCAAGAAAATCTCAAAGTACAACAAGAATTGTATAATTTAACCAAAGACAAATATGCCTCTGGCTTAACGGATGACATAACGCTCAATCAATCTCAATATTTACTATCCCAAACACAGAGCCAAATCCCGATTCTGGAAGCACAAGAAAGTGCCTATAAAAACAGCTTATCAATATTAACGGGACAACTCCCCGGAAGCCTGGAGCAACAATTACAATCGACAAAACCAAATTTGGTTTCCCGTCCGTTTGATTATCCATTAGAAAATTTATACAAATTACCGGTAAGTGTTATTCGTAATCGTCCGGATGTTGAAGTTGCCGAACAAAATCTGATTGCCCAAAATGCTAAAATCGGTCAGGCGGTTTCTCAGCTTTTCCCAAGCATTAATTTGAGTGGATTTTTGGGCTACCAATCGTCTAAGCTCCATAATTTAGTAAGCAGTAACAATGATATGTATAGTTATAACGCAGCAATCAGTTTGCCCTTATTCCATTGGGGAGCATTGGTAAATAACGTCAACCTGCAAAAGGCCGCAAAAGAAGAAGAGTTAAAATTATATCAGGGAGCAATTTTAACCGCCGCAAACGAAATTCGTAATGCTATGGTGCAAATAGAAAAAGATTATCAGTCCAATCAACATGACGCGCAATCTCTTTCATCACAACAAGAAATTAACACATTAACCGTAAAAAAATATGAAGAAGGATTGATTGAGTTTAGCGAAGTCTTAACAGCACAACAAAATTTGTTAACCGCACAAAATTCCTATACCAACAGCAACGCAAACATTTATCTGGATTTGATTCGCTTTTACAAAGCAATCGGAGGAGGGTACAAAAGCCAAATGTTGCAAATGTGTCCGCTGATAAATATTTAAATTTCCGGAGAGCTGAACGGACGTTGCAACATAGGCGTTCTGGCCTTATAAAGATTAATATTGGTAATTTCGGGAATATCATGTTCCCGTGGCCAATATCCCTTTGACCGCATGCACCGGCTATAATCCGCCGGATTAATGTCATCGTCATCATAACGTGAGTTAACGATTAAGGGCTGAGCCCCGGGATAGGGAACATAGCTTGCCCAAATCCCTTTAGTTGATTTCCAGTCGGCACGAGTATTTAACTTTGTCTCTTCGGTATAAAACCAACTTCTAAAATCAGGCATCAATTTAAATTCTTTTGCCGCCAACAGACATTCTGCATGATCCCGAGAAAACTTTTCAACCCCGGTATGCATTTTTTCCCAGTGGTAAACAACTTGTCCGCTCCCTTTTGCAAAATAAGTGCAAGAGCTCAAAAACATCATAAAAACAATGGGGAAAAAACGTTTATTCATTTTGAATCCTCTAAAAATCCAAATTGGTATAGTGTTTTGCCGGCAGAATTCCTTTAATACTGTCTTTCAAAATCTCCTTAAAACTTGGCCGTGATTTAACCTTAGAATACCATAATTTAACATTCTTAGCATAATCCCAAGGCACATCACCCAAATAATCCAAGATAGACAATCCGGCAGCGGCACTGATATCGGCTAACGAAAATTCATCGCAAGCCAAATAAGCCCTTTTATCCAAAAGCCAGTCCATATATTCCAGATGAAAGTTCAAATTATTAATACCGGCTTTTAAGATTTTTGAATCCGGCGACAAACCGCGGGCAAAACGTTTATAAATTTTTTCATCGGCAACATTTTTAAACACATCGCGATAAAATTTACAATCAAACCATTCACTCAAACGTCGAATTTCGGCTTTTTCATAAGGCGTGCCGAAAATAAGTTTTGCTTCTTGATTAATTTCTTCCAGATATTCGGTAATGGCATAACCGCCGCAGATTGTTACTCCGTCATTAATAAAAATAGGCAATTCTCCGGCCGGATTTAACTTATAAACATCATCGGAAGGACGCCAAGGTTCTTCTTCTCTTAAAACAAACAACATCTTTTTTTCACCCATAAGGATTCGAACCTTGCGGGATTGAGGCGATGCCGGATGATGAAGTAATAAAGCCATTTAAAAAACCTTTCAAAATTTTTATTATAGTAACGGATAGTTTTTAAAGGTCAACACTTGAGCAAAAAATTTAATCATTTTTTTCCAAACCAAAAGTCGGCGGAACAACACCGATATTGGCTTGTTCAATATCTTGTACGATTTTTTGCAAATTATCGCTTACTTGTTTGCGGAGTTCTTCATTTTTGCAATAAGCGGTAAGTTGTTTTGTGATCATTTTACGCTCTTTGGCAAATTTAGAGACCGCAAAGAAAATAGGCATGGACCAGATGGCCTGTTTGGCAATGCTAATCTGTTGCCGCAAGCCTAATTTTGAGGCTTCAATCAAGCCTTGGTAATGGCTGATAAGAATATAATCCACCTTTTTTGTAAACAGTCTTTCAAACAACTCATAAGGCGTGTCCACAACCTCAATATTCAAGGGCTTCATTTGTTCCTTCACAAAATCACTGTAGACTTCATTCGCCAGTCGTACCCCTTTTAACTTTTGCAAATCACCAACATCTTTAATGTCATTAACCCGGTTAGGTAAAACAAAAACAGTCAAAGGGTTGGTCAAAATTGCCGGATAAACAAGTTCCATATTGCGATAATCTTCCGTGTTATAATAAGCCCCGAGCAGCAAATCAATTTCACCTTTACGGACTTCAGAAATTAATTCATCATAAGTTCCTTTTGTTTTATAAGACAGGTCAAGATTATTTTCTTTAGCAAAGTGATCCAACAAGGGCTTAAAAACGGTTTGATAAGTTTTTTTACCGACATCGTTTGTAATAATATATCCCAAAGGCGGCAGATTAGTAAATCCGGTAACATTAATCTGGCGTACCAGTTTTTTTTCCATCTTGTCTTCATAGCGGACAAAAGCAAAGCAACTTCCGCTAAAAGTCAAAGCCGCCAACAAAACAACAAGAAACTTTGTCATTATTTTTTTCATATTCATATCCTGAAATTAAAAAAATTTACTTTTCTGTAACCTAAATTCATGTATAATACAATATAGGTTAAAAAAACTTTTATAATAAAAGGAAGATTAATGGACATTTCTCAACAATATGCACAGAATGATGTCTCCGGAATGAATCAATCACAACTAGAAAGCCGTGCGTTGATAAAAACAGCGGCCCATCTTAATCTGATTAAAGAGCATTGGGATGAAAAACACGGAGAACTGACGGAGGCATTGGAGAAAAATCGTAAATTGTGGACCATCTTGGCATCCGCCGTCGCCGACAAAGAAAGCCCGCAACCCGATGAAGTCAGAAAAAGCATCCTTAACTTGGCCGTTTTTATTTTTCAACGGACGGTAGATATTATCAAAAATCCGACCCCGGAAAAATTAAACGTACTGATTAATATCAATATGAACATTGCCAAAGGGCTTGGCGGCAACGGCGGAGAATAACGCTCCGGTTTCCGACATTATTTAAGATTATAAACATTCCAAGTTGATAAGATAATGTTATCGATATGACTGGCTTGAGAGGCTTTCCAGTTGAGAATATCTTTTGCCTTTTTGGCAGAGGCTAACAAAACAGGAGGATCTCCGGGGCGTCTGGGAGCAAAGTCAAAATTAATTTTTCTGTGCAAGAGTTCTTCACAACGTTTAACCATTTCCAAAACGCTAATACCCACTTCAGTTCCTAAATTAATTAGTTGGCTTTCTCCGCCTTGTTGCAAATAGTTAACGGCTTTTACATGGGCATCAGCCAAATCACTCACATGGATATAGTCGCGAATACAAGTTCCGTCCCGTGTCTCATAATCCTTCCCAAAAATAAACATTTTATTTCTTTTGCCAACGGCGGTTTCCATCAAAATCGGCAATAGATTTTGCGGATTCTTATCCAAACCTTTAACATCACCGTCTTCATCATACCCAACCGCATTAAAATAGCGTAAAGACACATATTTAATCCCTTTGAGTTGATCATACCAAGCAAAATATTTTTCCATATCCGATTTTGTAAAACCATAAAAACTAATCGGTTTAATCGGATGTTTTTCATCCATGGGAACATATTCGGGAATACCGTAAACCGCAGCAGAAGATGAAAAAATTAAATTTTTAACACCATATTTTACCATGGCATTTAGAATATTAATAGCACCGCAGGTGTTGTTCAAAGCATAAATCTCAGGCTTTTCCATCGATTCTCCGACAGCTTTTTTTGCCGCCAAATGAATAACGGCATCAACATGATTGCTCATTGCTTTTTCTAATTGGGGGATATCAAGAATATCTTCTTCAATATAAGAGGCTTTGGGAAAATAATTGATTCGGTTTCCGGTAGAAAGGTTATCATAAACACTCACCTGAATATTGTTTTTAAGAAGAGCTTTAACAACGTGGCTTCCGATATATCCGGCTCCACCGATAACAAGAACATGCATTCTTCAATCTCCCTTATAAAAAATTTTTTTCAAATTATATAAAAAAAGTATTGACGAGTCCAATTAAATATATTATTTATTCCCTCATTCGATGGGGGTATGGCGGAACTGGTAGACGCGCTAGACTCAAAATCTTGTGGCCTCAGGCCGTGTCAGTTCGAGTCTGACTACCCCTACCAAATCAAAAAGCCTTGATACGATCAAGGCTTTTTTTGTTGCATTTGTTGTTCAATCCAAGTCATTATCAAATGGACAAGATAGGCTTGCTGTTGTGGGCTTAAAGCTCCGGTAGAAGAAAATCCGTGCCATTTTTGAATGCATTTGCGGCAACAACAAGCTGTGGCGTGTTGAGCAATAAAAACGGGGTGTCCGTGCATGGGAGTCTGTTTTCCGTCGTTAGGAAGGTCCGCCGGAGCAATACGTTGGGCAATAAAATCTTTGGCATGTTGCAAAATAGTATCCATGCCTTTTTTCTGAATATAATCAAAGTCTTTTTCTTTAAGCTTAAACCGACTTCTAAACGGAGACTGCCGGAGTTTTTCTAAAAGAGATTCGTACATTGGTTCCTCTAAATGTGTTTTTTATACCAAGAAGATTTTTTAAGATAAAAATAGGCGAGTGAAAATAACACTAAGTTATAAAAATGCTCACATCCCCATCCCCAAGTAATATCCGCTTTAAGGTAAAGGACAATCCACCAAACCGCACCAAAATAGACAGCGGTAGCCCCAAGTTCCATCAGGGTCGAAAGTTTTGTATTTCCGCTTCCGGAAACCACATTAAATAAAATTAAGCCGGGAACGGTTGTTAAATAGGTCGTAAGCATCATATAAAAGGCACGTCTGGATTCTAAAACCAACTGCAAATTATCCGTATAAATACTCATGGTCAGATTTGGATAAGCCCACATAAATGCCTCCATACTCAATCCGATAACATAACCAAGCAGAATAATATGATAAGCTGTTTTTAAAACTTCGGAATGTCGCTTACACCCGAGAAGATTGCTGGTAACAGAATTTGCCGTTGCTCCCAGAGCCGCCGCCACCATAAACGGAATAGAGGAAATACTGCGTAGAATGTTAGAAATCGCTAACTCTCTTTCTCCCAAATGTTCAACCGCAATAAAAAAGAAAAACCAAACGGCAATAGAGATAAAAGATTGCAGCATTGTCCAGGTGGATAAAGACAGAATATCTTTTAATACAGAAAAATTAAACAGCTGAAATTTATCAAAACCATAAAGGCGAAAATCTGTTTTTTTACAGGTATAAAACAGAAAATAAATAAGAGCAAAAGCCTCGGCAATAACAGATGCCAACGCCGCTCCGCGGATTCCCATTGCCGGAAACCCGAGCTTCCCGAAAATTAAAACATAATCAAAAAACACATTCACAAAAAGCATAACCAAAGAACTGTAAAAAATTACTTTGGTATTGATGGTTCCGACATAAAAAGCTCGCCACATAACCATCATAAATGTAAATAAAAAACCAAAAACCCGAATATCCAAATACGCTAAAGACGCCTGAAAAATACTATCGGAAGATAAGATAAGGTTTAGAATTTTGTGTGCAAAAAGAAAGTGCAAAACAATAACCAAAATTGCCGCTAAAAATAAAAAATTCAGACCTTGATATATAACGGGGCCGATTTGTTTAAGAGCGCATTCTCCATTACGCCGAGCAATCAAAATTTGAGCCCCGACACTAAAACCATGCCCAAGCATAAAAATCATAATGTAATAGACACCGGCAATAGCCGATGCTCCGAGTTCAACCTCTCCGATGCGGCCTAAAAAAGCTGTATCGGTTAATCCGATAAGTTGTTGAATCAAAAGAGCAATCAAAATCGGATAAGAAATTTTCCATATGTCAGAATAACCATACGTCATATTAACCACTTTTTTAGATTAGAATATAATACTTATATATACGTGGAATAAAATGAAGTAAAGGGCTGGTAGAAAATGGATATAAAAGATACGGCAAAAAAAGCGTTAGAATTATATCGAAAACAAGATTATCAAAAGTCCAAACAACTGAGTTTAAAAATTCTGCAAATCGATTCTTTTCATCTTTCTTCGTGGGTAAATCTTGGCAATATTTGCTTTCAAAAAGGCGAGTTCAAAGAGGCCATATCGCATTATAAAAAAGCTTTGCAAATATCACCTGAAAACTATATTTTAGGCAATATTGCCAATGCTTATTTACAACTAAAACAATATTGGAAAGTTTGGTATTACTGTAAGCGGATTCTTCGTCAGGATTCGGAGAATATTTTTGCACTGAATTTGTTGGTGCAAATGTATATGGAAAGAGAAAAAAACAAGTTGGCATTACCCTATTTGGAACGCTTAAAAAAACTCGATTCTAAAAATCCGTGGGTGTGGAATAATTTAAGTCAGGTTTACTTTTTTATGCAAGAATATACTCAGTCGCTAAAGGCGGCGCAACAAGCGGTTTCTCTTGCTCCGGAAGATGATTTACAACACATAAATATGGGCTATGCCCTCTATGAAACAGCACTTGAAAAAGGAACGGATTTTATCAAAAAAGAGGCAACAAATTGGTTTAAAAAATATGGTAAAAATCCGATTGTAAAATATTTTTCGGATTCGCTAAAACATAATAAAAAAATTGCAAAAACGGATGCTACATATTTACGTAAAATTTTTGATTCTTTTTCCGAAAGTTTTGAGGATGCATTGCAAGCTCTCAACTACGGAGTCCCACAAAAAATAATCAAAAATATTCAAGAAATATTTAAGCAAAAACAACTTGAGAATATGACGGTTTTAGATATGGGATGCGGTACCGGTTTATGTGGAAAATACATGACCAAATATGCTCGTCCAAAAAAATTTATCGGGGTTGATTTATCCGCAGGAATGCTCCAAAAAGCACAAGAAAAAAATGTATATAATCAATTGGTTAATATGGATATTGAGGAATATTTGCAAGATAAAAAAGAAGAGTTTGATTTAGTCATTGCGGCCGATGTTTTAACCTATTTCGGTCGGTTGGATTCTCTGTTTAATCAAATTGCAAATTCAATGAAAAAAAGTGGAGTTTTTATCTTTTCCGTAACCCAAAATCCGCACAGTAAAGAGGACTATTTTTTGCATCTTTCAGGACGTTTTCATCATCATGCGGATTATATTGCCAAATGCCTTCAAAACAGCCAACTGGAGCTGTTAAAAATGTATCCGCAAAACTTGCGTAGTGAAGGAGGAAAAAACGTAGAAGGTTGGATTGTTATTGCTCAAAAATAATCGTCTCAAGACATAAAAAAAACCTCCTGAAAACAGAGGTTTTTTTGCATCGTTTTTACAAGAAAATCTATTTAGATTTTTTTGTAGAAGCTTTTGCAGAAGACTTACCGCTGGAAGTCTTTTTTGCATTAGAAGCAGAAACTTTTTTTGTAGAGGATTTATTGCATTTGCAATTAGAAATTTGCTCTACAGCCAAAGACCAAAAATATTCATCTTGGCCTTGCGGACAGCCGGCATTTTGCCAGTTATAATAAGCAGCTTCACGGATAGCTTGTTCCAAATTTTTCATCATAATTACTAACTCCAAATAAGTTTTTTTGGTAAACAATAATTAATATACAATTAAATTTTAATACGTCAACAATTAATATCCTGATTTTGTTAAATTTATAAAATATTTTTTCTTCGGCATTTAAAAGACTTGCATTTAAAGTTATAAGAAATTATAGATGATTCTGAAGGTCTCTTCCCGAAAAGTTTGACCGTAAAATTATGGTGTTATTTTTTAAGGATATATCTATGGAAAATTTATTATCAAAAGAAGAAATGGAAGCCGTAATCAACGGCGATCACGGTAACGTTTTTGCGGTACTCGGAATACATAAAAATAAAGGGAGCAAAGAGGTATTTATTCGGGCATACCTGCCACATTCCAAGTCCGTTGAACTCATAGATTATGATAATAATTCTTTAGGCTTTTTTACGCAATTAGACCCACGTGGTTTTTACCAAATTAATTTAGGAAAAATTGAAAATTTTCCGTATCGTTTTCGTATCATTAATGACATGGGGCAATTTTATGTTGCCGAAGATCCATACCGTTTTCCGTCAATTTTAGGGGACATGGATATCTACCTTTTGGCGGAAGGAAATCACCTTGAAATGTATAAAAAATTGGGAGCACATCCGGTAGAAATTAACGGGATAAAAGGGGTTAGTTTTGCCGTATGGGCACCCAATGCCAAAAGAGTAAGTGTTGTTGGCAACTTTAATAATTGGGATGGTCGTGTCCATGTCATGAGAAAGCATCCTACCTGTGGTGTGTGGGATATTTTTATTCCCGGATTGACCTGTGGAGAACTTTATAAATTTGAAATTAAAACTCAAAATGACTACATTTTATTAAAGTCGGATCCGATAGCCTTTTATTCGGAAAAGCGTCCGAATACGGCTTCAATAGTTTATGATATCAATAATTATCATTGGGAAGACGAAGGGTGGATGAACTACCGTAAAGAGGCCAATTCTTTTGATAAACCAATGTCAATTTATGAGGTACATCTAGGCTCTTGGCGGCGGAAAAAAAATAATGAATATTTAAGTTATCGAGAGCTTGCGGATACATTGTTACCCTATGTTGTAAACATGGGTTTTACGCATGTTGAATTTTTGCCTCTGGCGGAGCATCCGTTTGATGGATCTTGGGGGTATCAGGTTATCGGAATGTTTGCCCCGACTTCTCGTTTCGGGACCCCGGATGATTTGCGTTATTTGATTGATAAATTTCACCAAGCCGGTATCGGTGTGATTATGGATTGGGTTCCGGCCCACTTCCCCAAAGACGGGCATGGGCTAAATGAATTTGACGGAACGCATCTGTATGAGCATGCGGATCCTCGCAAGGGAGAGCATACCGATTGGGGGACAAAAATCTATAACTATGGCCGGACGGAAGTTGCGAATTTCTTGTGTGCCAGTGCCATTTATTGGTTAAAAGAATTCCATATCGACGGACTGCGAGTAGATGCGGTCGCCTCAATGTTGTATTTGGATTATTCTCGCAAGAACGGTGAATGGATTCCCAATATCTATGGCGGTAATGAAAATATTGAGGCCATTGCCTTTTTAAGAAGAATGAATGAGCTGGCTTATTCTCAGGTTGAAGGGGCTATGACAATCGCTGAAGAATCAACGGCTTGGCCGATGGTTTCGCGTCCGACCTCAATGGGCGGTTTGGGCTTTGGTTATAAATGGAATATGGGGTGGATGAATGATACCTTAAAATATATTTCACATGAACCGATACATAGAAAATACCATCATGGAATGTTGACGTTTGGTTTGTTATATGCCTTTAACGAAAACTTTATTTTGCCGATTTCGCATGATGAGGTTGTACATGGAAAAGGTTCCATGCTGTCAAAAATGCCGGGAGATGAGTGGCAAAAATTTGCCAACTTAAGAGCCTATTATGGTTTTATGTTTACGCATCCGGGTAAAAAATTATTATTCATGGGATGTGAATTTGCTCAAGATTGGGAGTGGAATGCCGATGAAGGGTTGCGTTGGTTCTTATTAGATTATCCAATGTACAAGGGCATGCAAAATTGCGTTCGTGATTTGAACTTGATGTACAAAGGCAATGCTCCTTTATATCAGCAAGATTTTGACTATCGCGGTTTTGAATGGATAGATCATTCCAATGCCGATGACAGTGTTATTGCTTATATGCGTAAAGGTTACGATCCCAGAGATTATTTGATTGTCATTTCAAACTTTACACCGGTTGTTCGTCACGATTATCGAATTGGGGTGAATGAAAATTGTTCTTATCAAGAAATTTTTAACAGTGATGATGTAAATTATTGGGGAAGCGGTGTTAAAAATGAAGGAACAATGCAAGCCGAAAATGTTGAATGGAATTGCAAGCCTTATTCCTTCCGTTTAACCTTACCGCCGTTGTCGACAATTGTGTTAAAACCGATAAGATAAATAAAAGGAATGTAAATGGCAAAGTATCGAACTTCTGACGGAAAAACGTATCCCCTTGGAGCAAGTTATGACGGCAGAGGTGTGAACTTTGCCCTATTTTCCGCTCATGCGGAAAAAGTAGAACTTTGTCTGTTTAACGCCTCTGGTTCGGAAGAAGAGGAAAGATACCAAATAACCACCAATGACAACAATATATGGCATATCTATTTAGAAGGCCTGAAACCGGAGCAAGTCTATGGGTATCGGGTTTACGGAAAATACAAGCCCGAAGAAGGATATCGCTTTAATCCCAATAAATTATTGATCGATCCGTATGGCAAAAAATTAGTCGGCAAATTAATCTGGAATAAAGCTATTTTTGGCTATGATGTCGACAGTCCGGACAAAGATTTATCGTTCAGTACGTTAGATTCGGCACCCTATGTTCCCAAAAGTGTCGTGATAGATGATCGCTACGATTGGAGCGATGAAAAACGTCCAGCGTACGGTTTTTCAAATTCGGTTATTTATGAAACACATCTTCGCGGTTATACCAAATTGCATCCATACATTCCCGATGCCAAAAGAGGAACTTTTGCCGCTTTTCAAAATGACACGGTCATCAATTATCTGAAATGGTTGGGAATAACCGCGGTCGAGTTTTTGCCGATACATGCCTTTTTTGGCAATCGGCATAAAAAAGGTTTTATAACGGATAATTATTGGGGATATGAAAGTTATAGCTTTTTTGCTCCGGAACAATCTTATTTATCAAGCAACAGTATTAATGAAATTAAAGATGCCGTTAAGACTTTGCACAATCACGGAATAGAGGTGCTGTTAGATGTGGTTTATAACCATACCGGAGAAGGAAATCAATTAGGGCCGACAATATGCTACCGCGGGATTGATAATTTATCTTACTATACGTTGAGTGAACAAAATAAAAGGTACTACTACGATTCTACCGGATGCGGGGCATCATTTAATGTGCAAAACCCCTATGTATTGTCTTTGGTAATGGATTCTTTACGCTATTGGGTAAAAGAATTTCATATTGATGGTTTTCGCTTTGATTTAGCCTCTACATTATCTCGCCAACACACCAACTTCACGCGAGAAAGTGCTTTTCTTTATGCCGTTGCTCAAGATCCGGTATTAAAGAAAGTAAAATTAATTGCTGAGCCTTGGGACATCGGACATGGCGGTTATCAAGTCGGAGGTTTTCCGCCCGGCTGGGCCGAATGGAATGATAAATACCGAGATACGGTGCGTCGTTTTTGGAAAGGGGATACACACCAAACGGCTGAACTCGCCAGCCGTATAACCGGTTCCAGTGATGTTTTTAATTATAACAATCGCGATATTTGGAGCAGTGTTAATTTTATTACGGCACATGATGGTTTTGATTTGAATGATTTGGTTAGTTATAATGTCAAACATAACTCTGCCAACGGGGAAGAAAATCGGGACGGAAGCAATTCAAATTGGAGCTGGAATTCCGGATTTGAAGGAGAAACGGATAATACGGTAATTTTAGAAAATCGCGTATTAAGAGCTAAAGCGATGATGGCAACACTGTTTCTGTCTTTTGGAACACCCATGATGTTAGCCGGAGATGAAATTGTACAAACGCAAATGGGCAACAATAATCCTTATTGTCAGGACAATGCCATTACCTGGATAACCTGGGAGGGAATAACCGAATATCGAAAAGAGTTTGCCCGCTTTATGCGTAAGATAATTCGCCTTCGTCGTAAACTAAAAATTTTTGAAAGAAAAAAGTTTTTTACCGGAAAAACGATTGATAAAAGCAAGTATCGAGACATTGCATGGTTTACCGAAGATGGAACCGAGTTTACGGATGGTAATTGGCACGAAGAAAATCGCAAAAGTATATCCTACTGTGTTTACAGCGGCAATCATTTCATCATGTGTATTTTTAATGCAAATTATCACGAATTAAATTGGCACTTACCCTCAATGCCGGCAAAATATGAATGGTCGCTCCTTTTGGATAGTTCCGGAAAGTTTGATGCATCACAAAGCATTTCCAGTAACGGTGTGATAAAAGTTCCGGGCTGGAGTGTCCTGGTTTTTGAGGTAAAAAAATAAAACGATTAAAGGAGAAATTTTATGGAAGAAAAATTGGAGAGATTAGCCGAATCATTAGGACTATGCACGCACTATAATGATGCCGGGTTAGTCCAAAAAGAATATGCGGTCGGGGAAGACGCCATAAAGTTTTTCTGTAATATTTTGGGCTATAAAGCCAATACTCAGGAAGAAATTGAAACATCTTTGCGTCAGGTTGAAGAACGTCGTTGGCAAAAACCGCTGGAAAAAATTTATGTGGTGGAAAATGACAAAGTTGAATTTGATGCCGTTCTGCCATCGTCCATGTTGTCGGAACTAATGACCTTAAAATTAAAAAATCACGAAAGTGGACAAGAAACAGAAGTCTCTTATCAGGTTATTAATAATAACGAAGAAAAAGAAATTGACGGTAAAAAGTTAAACCGCATCATAGTCCGTATTGATACTCCATTGACGATTGGGTATTATGAAATCGCTTTAACAATTAAAAATAAAACGTATAAAACAATCTTAGCCGTTTGTCCGCAAACATGCTATGAACATCCGGTTTTGGATAAAAAAATTTGGGGCTTTGCGATTCAATTATACTCTGTTAAAAGTGAGCGAAACTGGGGTGTCGGCGATTTTACGGATTTAGGCTCTTTGGTAAAATTAGCCTCCAACGCCGGAGCTGATATTATCGGCCTTAATCCGCTAAATGTTTTACAACATAATTATCCGGAAGAAGCCAGCCCGTATTCCTCTATCAGTCGTTTGTTTTTGAATCCGATTTATATAGATGTCGAGGCGGTGCCGGAATTTAATCCCGAAGATTTGGCAGAAATCCAAAAAGAATTGGAAGAGCTAAGAAATTCCGAATTGATTCAATATACAAAAGTTTATAACCTCAAAATGCGTTTTTTGGAAAAATGCTACGCCACCTTCAAGGATGGAAAAAACAAAGAACGCCAAGCCGCCTATAAAGCTTTTTGTAAGGAACAAGGAACCGATTTGGAAAAGCTGGCCGTTTTCCAAACACTATATGAGGATTACAGCCAAAAAATTTGGGGTGGATGGAACGCATGGCCTCAAGAATACCGTCATCCGGATTCTCCGGCGGTTAAGCAATATGCTAAAGACCATGCCGACAGAGTAGGATTTTTTAAGTATTTGCAATTTGAATGTGCCACTCAATTTGCCAAAGCACAGAACATGGTCAGTGATTATGGCTTGGGGATAGGCTTTTACCGTGATTTGGCTGTTGGTGTCGGAAAAGACAGTGCCGAACTGTGGAGCAATCCGGAATTGTTTGTTCCGGAGGTAGGAGCCGGAGCACCGCCGGATGCATTTTTCCCGGCCGGACAAAAATGGTGTTTAGGAGCCTTCTGGCCAGAGGCCTTAAAAGAAAATGCTTATGAACCGTTTTTGAAAATTTTGCGGGCTAATATGAAGAATGCCGGAGCCTTGCGGATGGACCATGTCATGAGCCTGATGCGTTTATTCTTAATTCCCGACAACGGAGGCGAGGGAACATACCTGAAATACAATTTCAAGGATATGGTCAATTTAGTGGCATTGGAGAGTCATCTGAATCATTGTACCATTGTTGGAGAATCAATCGGTAATGTACCGGATGGTTTCTTAGAGGCCTTAAAGGAAAAAAATATTCACCCACTGAGCGTTTTGTGGGCAGAAAGGGATAATGCCGGTTGGGGAGATTTCCGTTCGCCGTCAAGTTATCCGGCCAAAGCATTTACATCGGTCGGAACACATGATATGGCTCCGCTACGCATGTGGTGGTTTGGTTATGATATTGAGCTTAGTTATTCATTAGGATTAATTGCTGACGAACAAAGTAAAAATGAGGCTTATCATAAAAGAGAGCTGGATCGTTGGAAACTGCTTTTTGCCCTCGACAGCAATGGGGTTTGGCCGGAAGACAACCAGCGTAAATCAAATTATATCTACGGTGAAGGCTACCCCGAAGGGATAGAAGAAGCGGTGCATCGGTTTGTATCCCGCTCGGCATCAATTGTTTTCTTGGCTCAATTGGAAGATATTTTTCATGTTGAAAAATTACAAAACCTTCCCGGAACGGATAGAGACAAACACCCCAACTGGAGAAGAAAATTGCCGGTTGCTCTTGAAAAAATGGAAGGGGATATCGCCTACATCAGAAATATCAACGCCATCCATAAAGAACGATAAGAAAAAAGTCAAAACTCCGAAGCCCGTAAGCTTCGGAGTTTTGATTCATGGAAAAAATTATCAAATATACATACCAATTTTGAAAAAAAAATATTGCAAAAAAAAGAGCATCTTTTATACATACGTTCGGAATAGTATAATTTATTTTTAAGGTGATTAAATGGCACGTAGAACAAAAGAAGAGGCAGAGCATACTCGACAAGAGATATTAGCATCAGCTCTAAATTTATTTTATGAAAAAGGTTTTTCGCGAACAACATTTGATGAGATAGCCAAACGCATTAATCTGACCAAAGGAGCCGTTTATTGGCATTTTCGTAACAAGGCCGATTTGCTGGCAGAAATTATTCGGCAAAATTTTGCCGCCAGAAATGAGATACAGCAAGCCAAAAAAAGAGCCATTATGACGATGGCGGATTTGCGTCAAGCCGTTTATGAAGATGCTTTAGAAATAGAAAATAACAAAAGTTACTGTAAGTTTTTATTTTTTGTATTAATGCAAATGGAGTGGTCCGAAGCGATTTTGCAACGGGTCTCTGCCCAGGTTAAAGACATACGGTCTTATCCACTGCAATTATTCAAAGAAACATTGACATTATTGCAAAAACGTGGAGAAATAAACCCAAATGTCAATATTGAAGAGTTGGCCTCGCTATCCATGTATATGTGGCGGGGCATTATGAGCAGCTATATAAGCAAAGCAGACCCCATGAGCTTATCGCAAATGATGTTACGAGGGTTTGATTTGATTATGGATGGAATCAAAATGGAGAGTAAAACGGATGATTAGAAAACGCGATGTAATTAGAAATGTTGTAATCTTTGCCGTATGTGCCTATTGCGGTTGGTATTTAAAGGGACGTCTGACTCCGGTCAGTTCAATGATGGGCAATGGATCCGGAGAAGCTCCTTATGTTTTGATTCAAGGGTTAGAGAGTAAAAACATTTCCCCAAAAAAGAGTTTTATCGGTCATGTTGAGGCCATTAAAAGCGTTAATTTAAAACCGCAAGTAACAGGGTATGTTGAAAAAGTTTTGTTCCAAGAAGGATCTTTGGTTCAAGAAGGAGATATTTTGTTTGTAATAGAACAAAAACGCTATCTTGCAACGGTAGAACTCCGCCAGGCAGAATTAGACAGTGCTAAAGCAAATTTGGTCCGGACGGAAAGAGATTATCGCCGTCAATCTTCTTTGAGCAAACAAAATTATGCCTCCAAAGCCACGTTAGATAATGCAGAAAGTGCTTACTTGCAAGCAAAAGCGGCCGTAGCTCAGGCAGAAGCAAATTTAGATTTGGCAAAGATTGATTTAGATTATACGGAAATTAAAGCTCCGATTACCGGCTATATTGGTAAAGCATTGGTAACGGAAGGAAACTACGTTAACTCAACCACGCAAGATTTGGCTCGTATTGTTCAAATGGACCCGATTCGGGTTGCTTTTTCCATCACGGATAAAGATTACTTAAATATGAAAAAAATATATAAAGATAAAGACGGAGATCAAGCAAAACTTAGAACAGAATTAGTTCTGCCGAACGGAGATGTTTTGGTAAATCACTTGCGTTCTCGTTTCTCGGATAACGAAATCAATACCGATACGGCAACAATAGCGGTTTATACGGAGTATAACAATAAAGAAGGTCTTTTGACTCCGGGTAACTATGTTAATATTCGGGTTGGGGACAGTGAAGATCAAATGGCTCTCTTGGTTCCGCAAGCTGCCATTGCCCAAGATGCAAACGGAAGCTATGTTGTTACGGTTAATGAGGATGGAATTGCCGAGCAAAAAAGAGTTATTTTAGGCGATATTATCGGAACCAGCCAAGTTGTCAAAGAAGGCCTGAATGCAGAAGATAAGGTGATTATCCAAGGTTTGCAAAAGGTTCGTAACGGCCAAAAAGTAAATGCGTCATTAGTTAAAGAAGATGCAGGGGAGGTAGAATAACCGATGTTTTCAAGAATATTTATTGAACGCCCCCGCTTTGCGATGGTAATCTCCATCGTATTGGTTTTAGCCGGGATTATTTCTGTATTCTCCTTACCAATTGCTCTTTATCCGGAAATTACGCCTCCTGAGGTTGTTGTATCGGCAAGTTATCCGGGGGCAAGTGCGGAGGTTATTGCAAAAACGGTAGGTATTCCGTTGGAGGAAGAAATCAACGGTGTGGAAGACATGTTATACATGAACTCTTCTTCCGAAAACTCAAGCTACCAATTAACGGTAACCTTTAAGGTCGGTGTGGATCGGGATATGGCACAAGTTAAAGTCCAAAACCGTATTCAACAAGCTCAATCCAAATTACCGACGGAAGTAACTCGTCAAGGTTTGACGGTAAAAAGCCGTTCATCAAACACGTTGGGCTTTATTACCATCAGCTCTCCAAATGGCACAATGTCACAGCTGGAATTGGCCGATTATGTTCAAAACAA
The DNA here is from genome assembly GCA_944392275.1 of uncultured Alphaproteobacteria bacterium. Lineage (GTDB taxonomy): Bacteria > Pseudomonadota > Alphaproteobacteria > RF32 > CAG-239 > CAZU01. The sequence goes on along the minus strand of CALXWA010000007.1, from coordinate 22,010 downwards.
TATTAAAAACAGTTTAGGACGTGTGGATGGTGTTGGTGAAGTTAACGTCTATTCTTCAAAATTAAGTATGCGTGTTTGGTTGGATGCCGATAAAATTACGGCATTGAACCTTCCTGTAGATGACATAAAATCGGCAATTGAAAGTCAAAACTATCAACCCTCACTGGGAAGTGTCGGAGCCATGCCTGGGGACGGAACCCAACAAATGGTCTACACCCTGCAAACACAAGGTCGTGTAAACGAGGTTGAAGATTTTGAAAATATTATTGTCCGCACGGCCGAACAAGGTGGCTTGGTTTATTTGAAAGATGTTGCCCGTGTTGAAATCGGGGAAGAAAGCTATTCGGCAACCTCCAAATATAATAATGCGGCTAACGTAGCTATTGCCATTAACCAACTTGCCGGAGCAAACGCCTTAGATGCCATGAAAGGGGTTAAAGCCGAAATAGCTCGTTTGGCAAAGAATTTCCCAGAAGATATGACCTATACGATTGGTTATGATTCAACGGAATATATCGTTGCCTCAATTGAGGAAGTTGTCTTTACATTGGTCTTAACCTTTGCTTTGGTAATTTTAGTATGCTACATCTTTTTACAAGATTGGCGTTCCACATTAATTCCGACTTTGACCATTCCGGTATCAATTTTTGCTACCTTTGCCGTTATGTTGGCATTAGGGTATAGCTTAAATATGTTGACCTTGTTTGGTCTTGTTTTGGCAATCGGTTTGGTCGTTGATGATGCAATTGTTGTGGTCGAACGTGTTTTATATTTAATGGAGTACGATAAGCTCAGCCCGAAAGAGGCTACAATCAAAGCGATGGAACAAGTTTCCAGTGCAATTATTGCAACAACCTTGGTTTTGTTGGCAATTTTCGTTCCGGTTGGGTTTTTAGGTGGAATTACCGGTAAAATTTATCAACAATTTGCCGTTGCCATCTCGACATCCGTAGCTTTTTCGGCCTTAAATGCTTTAACATTGTCGCCGGCATTATGTGCAACACTATTACGTCCGTTAAAGCCAAAGCAATCCGGTCCACTATTTTGGTTTAATAAAGCAGTTGGTAAAAGCCGTGATAAATATGCAGCATTAGTTGGACTTATCGGGCATAAAGTTAGTGTTATTTGCCTTTTTGCTGTTTTATTATTTGCCGGAGTTGGCGGATTATTGGAAATCAGCCAAACATCGTTTATTCCTTCTGAAGACCAAGGCGTTATTATGTTAGACGTTCAATTGCCCGAAGGTGCAAGCCGTGTTCGTACACAAGAGTTTGTCGACAAAATTTTCCCTCTGTTGAAAGAAGAAAAAGGCGTTGCCGATGTTATGACGGTTGTCGGACACAGTATGATTGGTGGTAGCGGAGAAAACGTTGCCATGGGCTTTATCACCCTGGAGCCGTGGAATAAACGTAAAGACGATACCCTCTATTCAACCAACATTTTAAACAGAATAAGAGCAAAAGTTTCCAATCTTCCGGAAGCATCGGTTCAATTGTTTGAACCGCCGGCAATTATGGGACTAGGTATGAGCGGAGGTATGGATTATCGTCTGCAATCATTAGATTCGGATGATCCGCAAAAAATCGATGCCGCTTTGCAAAATATTTTAGCCTTGATGAATCAATCTCCGGAAGTTGCTTATGCTTATACGACCTACACGGCCAAAACGCCAAATATCTATATTGATATTGACCGTAAAAAAGCAGAAGCCATGAAGGTTTCGGTTGGAAGCATCTTTAGTGTTTTGCAAAATTATCTGGGATCCAGTTATGTCAATGACGTAAACTTTGGAACGCAGGTAAACAAAGTAATGATTCAAGCCGATTGGAAATTTCGTAAGGATATTAACAGCATTAAAAGTCTGTATGTTCAAAATAAAGACGGAGAAATGGTTCCTTTAGGTGGCATGATTACGTTGCGAAAAGTTTTGGCTCCACGTGTTGTTACGCGATATAACCAGTATCCGAGTGCCGGAATTACGGCCGTCCAAAATCCGGCATCCAGCACCGGTCAAGCCATGGGAGCTTTGGAAGCCTTATCGGCTCAATTACCGGCAGGTTTCAGTTATGACTGGTCTGGAATGAGTTATCAAGAAAAGTCAAGTAGTGGACAAATCGGCTATTTGATTGCTTTGGCAATGACCTTTGCATATTTGTTCTTGGTCGCTCAATACGAAAGTTGGTCAACACCTCTTCCAGTTTTGACCTCGGTTTCTGTTGCAATGCTGGGAGCTTTGCTGGGCTTGTTTATCACGGGACTTCCGTTGAGTATTTATGCCCAACTGGGACTGATTTTGTTAGTCGGTTTGGCGGCAAAAAATGCAATTTTGATTGTTGAATTCTCAAAAGAAGAAAGAGAAAAAGGAGCAACAATTATTAAAGCCGCTGTAACCGGAACCAAAGAAAGATTCCGTGCGGTATTGATGACGGCTTTCACATTTATTTTGGGTGTGTTCCCGATGATTGTGGCAACCGGAGCCGGAGCATCCAGCCGTATTGCAATCGGTGTCCCGGTTTTCTACGGAATGTTGCTCGGAACATTTGCCGGATTGATTATTATTCCGTTACTCTACATTATGTTCCAAACCATTCGTGAAAGAATAAACGGTACGGAAAATAATTAAAATAAATCCTAAAAACCCCCATTGCTAAGAAGAGCAATGGGGGTTTTGTATTGCAAAATAAGATAAAATTTGTCTAAAAAAATAGCTGATATTTCTTTTTTTATATTTGCAATCTTAAGGAGGAATGATTATTATCAAACATAAATGCATTTATAAATAGGTACCTTCAAAATGTTGAGACTTAAAAGGTTTTTATTTTTTCTGGCTCTGGTTTTAGTGGCCAAACTTTCTTATGCGGCGGTTGTTTCGATTAATGAAACACAGTTTAGCAGTCGAGGTATGTTGTCGGCACCATCTGCAGATGATGGCAGCCATACTTCGACCTATGAAGTCACAGAATGCGGAGCAAATGCTATTACCTCAACAACGGCAAGCGGTTGTCCGTCTCAATTGAGTTTTACCGGAGGAACGGGAGAAGAAAAACAAGAAATCATCGACTATGCTACGGCTCATCCGTGTATGAAAAACGGAGCGACGGTTTATTCTTGTTCTTGCCCGTCGGCATATACTCAGCAATGCGGATCAGATTCATATGAAACCGGTGGAATTTGCTACCAATATGATGAAAGTGCCGGAAAAAAAGTTGCCTTCTCCAAGTCCTGTGGTACGGGCTTGCCGGATTGTTCGGTCTATGAGGCTGCTTATCCGACAGGAACAGATCAATATCGCGATGAGGCCGAAGCCAAAAGACATGAAGGCAGAAGTTTTTACATGGGCTTCGTTTGTACAATTGACAACAACGGCTCTCCTTATGAGGCATATTATTACGTTTATCCAACCTGTGATTATTTGCAATACAACGCTGAAGAAAAAACAAAAACTTTTTCAAGTACAAATTCAGCCTCTTCTTACCCAGGAGGTGTGGTTGAAGGAACTTGTTACAGCGGTAGCTTGAAAAAATATCCGATCTATTGCGAAGCTTCCTATTCACAAACGACCCAGCCTTCTTGCTCTAGCGGAGCGGTTGCGTTTGTTTGTACTTATGAAACTCAGCCCAAGTACCAAGAAAATTGCGGCTATGCCGACTGTACATCTTCAGACATGACAATCATGAATGATCGAACGGTTCCAAGCGTACAGCCTGGGACATCTTGCTCAATATCCGGTCCGTTTGCTTCCGTCTCCTCAAATAAATGTTATATCAATAAAGATTCTTCGGATACGGGAAGTTCAAGTGATCCGCACCTGTATACAACCTGTCGATGCGATGAAAGCATCTATCCCTATACTGAGAGTTCTTGTACGGATAGTAGCCAGAAACCGGTTGTTGAGAAAGTAGAATATGATTATTATCCTTATGGGAGCGGGAGTTCGAGCGGAAAAGAACCATATTATGATTTTTGTGTTTGGAATGCTCAACAAAGTGGGCCTAACACCAGCGGAAGTTACATCGGAACGTTCCAAGCAATAGATTCCAGCAAGATTCGTTATAAAAGGTGTTTACCGGAATGTCCGTCCGGGGTTACTTTAATGGATAAGGCCGATGCCGAAAGCGGGAGCAACGCATGCTCTAATACGGGATCAGAAATGGTCGAATGTGCGGTAGCTATCAGCTCTTCAAACGGAGACATTGGGTATGATTCCGATTATGCGGACATGAAGATTCAAAATGTTTGGTTCTACGATTTGAACAATTATGGCAGCGATTTAAGCAATGTTACCTTTTATACGGCTAAAGCCTACTGCCAATGTCCGGATTATTACAAAACAGCTGATGAATGTGAAGCAGAAGGCGGAAATCCGGGGGGGAAAACATGTAGTGACAACGGTGTTGTAAAATATCAATTATGTTTACCCAAATGCGACGCTTCTGGGTCTCGCAAATATACCAAGAACCCAAGTGAAGCGGCATGTGGCTTTAATCAAAGCTATTCCGGAACAAACAATGCGACCGATTGGGCTTCCGGTAAGTGGTTCTGTGCCGACACAACGACCGGAAACAGCAATCGCTATTCCAAGTCGACATGCAGCGGAGCAAACAAAACATGTTGTGTCGAATACGACAATGACAGTACCAGCACAACCAACTGTTATAGTAATTTTGCCTTTGGCAGCCTCACGGGAAGTACGCAATATTGTTTCCCGTATGGGGAGAGTGTTTCCGCAGAACTTTGTTTTGAAAATCCGTCATCCGACCCGGCACAAAACACCGTTGCAATGTGGCAATGTTCTTGTCCGCGTGGGTATTGGGAAGATGAGGCTTGTGACTTTTATGGCAGTGACTATCGCGGTGCGGGAGCGTATTGCCAATTGGATAAAACCGGAAAATACGAAACATGTGCTATTCCATGCGGTACAGAGGTTGAAGGAGATATTTTCGGTTATTGGGTAGATTCTTCTGAGCAATGTAAATTAGGGAACAACACCCAAGCTCCGTTCACAAGCTGTTATGTACAAAATGAAACCGACACAAGCCAAAGACCGCTTCAATATCGGTGCCAATGTCCGACATCTTATCAAGACAGTATTTATACTTATTGTGAAAAACAATGCCAAAGCAGTTCTGAGGAAGATTGTGCCTCTAAGTGTGAGGAAAGGACATATGGTATTGGAGAAAGCTGTGATTTTGACGCTTATAAAAATTATGGAACCCCGCTGCAAGAAAAAGATGAAAAGCTTGTAAAATATCAAGATTTTGCAACAAAGTGTTCTTATTTTACGGAACAATACGGCAACTTTATTACCTTAGCCGATAATGACATCAGTTGTATGATTGGGGAATATCCGGTTAATGCGGAAGAATGCTATACTTCCGACAACGGAAATCTTAAATTTTTCTGTCACTGTCCGGAAACAGACGAAAAAGGCGTATACTTACCGTGGAAAACAATAGAAGAATATTGCGATATTTTAATCCAGAATGGCGAAAAGGACGATTTAGGCGAGCCCTATACACAAGAAACATGTCAAGCCACCTACAGCGGAAGCGGCAAAGCTTGTAGCTTTGATGTTGATGAAAATAAACAAAAAGTTATTAAATACACTGAATTTAAGAAAGGTTGTCCGACCGACCGCCCGTTGTTTGAAAATAAGGAAGATTGTCAAATCAATGGCAATGCCACGACAGCAACCTTATGTACGGATGCAAACGGACAAAACAAATATTTCTGTTCTTGTCCGGCAAATTTTGATAATGTTTGCTATACCGATGCCAGCAAAACGGTTGTGGATACCACAAAAGTTCCCGGCGGAAACTCTTGTAATTTTGAAAGCTATAGTCCGGCAGGAATAAAATATGATCAATGCTTGCCCTTATGTAACAATACAACTTTAACCCCGGTTGTGAATGATGTCAGCGAATGCCCGACCTTAAACGGCAAACCGGCCACCTCAACAGGGTATTGTTTTAATAAATACGGAGATGAAAATTCGTATGTGATTTGCTCGTGTCCGGGAGATTTTAAAACCTTAGAAGAATATTGCACAACATATTCTAAAGCAAACTATGAGGCAGACAATGGCCCCAACAGCGGTGACGATAAAACCGATGCGGATTTTCAAAATTATTGCAAAGCCAATTACATCGGCGTCGGGGAAGCCTGCACATATGATTACGAAACCGATGGTGTTAAAAAATATTCATCCTTTGCCCGGCGTTGTCCGACCGACCGTCCGTTATTCTATTCGGCGGATGAATGTACCAGTGAAGATATCCCCGGAGAAAAAGATTATGTTTGCTATGAAGAAGATAATCTAAAAATCCAGCGTGTGGTTTGTAAATGTCCGAGCGGCTGGTATGATGCATCTGACAAAACCGCTTGTTATGAAGATGGACAAGACGTTGGCAAAGAACCCTCCGGAGCCCAGTGCTATTTTGACAGCAAAAAGAAAGTAAAATATGGCCAATGCGTGTTAAAGTGTGATTATTTAGGCAAAAATGGAATTTCCAACGGCAAGGGTGTCACATATATTGATTCCGAAGAAGAGGATAAAGAGGGCGAATGTAAACTGCAATTAGGCGAGGGAGCTACTTATGGCGTATCAAAAGATTCCCCGGCGTGCAGTAAAGGAAATGTTTTATATTATCCGTGCTATTGTTCTCAAGAATATTCCAGCCAATGTTTAACCGAGGATAACTTGCATGTCAGTAAAGATGCCGTGGCTTGTACCATAAACGGAGAAACATATTATACCGAGGATGGATGTGAAAACAATTACTGTGATGCAGAAAGTGCAACCATTGCCATCCACGCTATAACAGAAGCCGGATCCGAAGCCTATTGCCAAAAAACATATGGCCCTGGAGCAACGGCAACATTATGTAATGTTGAAAATAGTGACGGCACGTTAACGCCAAGTGTCCAATGCGAATGTGATGCCTCTGAATATACGGAGACATGTGAGTATCCGTACAAAAAACCGACCGGAAAAAGTTATTGCAAGTATGCTGACAGCGGAAATATGAAAACTTCCGGAATAGAGCATTACTTACTAGGGGAATGTGCTATTGAAGATGCAATGGCACGTTGTGGCGAATATGTTTTAGAGGATGGAGCTCAAAATTCCTCTTATACCATTCATGTTACCAATACCGAAAGTGAATGTACGTCAAAATATGGTCCGGGAGCCAAAACGCAACTTTGTGAATATGAAGGGGGCAACAAGCGTGCTTACAACTGTTATTACAACCTTAAAGATTTTCCGGTATCGGAAAAAAGTTGTCCGGTACGCCATGTTTTGAGTAAGCAATATGTTATTGAAAACGGATTGTACTATTACAAATCTTGCGATTGCCATAAAGCTTACAAATACCATAAATACAATTGTGCCGGAATGTTAAGTGGAGGAGCTTGTTCTCAAACCGTATCAGAAGATTTAGACGTCTATGATGAAACTTTGGCCGATCATATAGGTGATGAATTAAGCTTTTACCCGTATTGTCAATGTACCTCGGATTATAAATACGAGTGTGACGGTGAGCGGAATGTTGGGGTTGGCAAACCCTGTAATGGCAAATACATTGCCTGTGAATGCAAGCCGGATCCTTTACCGGAAAACTGGGCCGACAATTATTACGGTTGTCCGGGCGGTAAGAAACCAACCGGAGTTACCAAGGCAAACGGTTGTGGCGGAAAATATTATCAGTGCTCCGTAACGGAATGTACTTGGCAACATACGGAAAAATGTCCGGAACCTTTAATCGGGGTTGATCCGTGTCAAGATAATTTAGGTAACATCGGCGGATACAAAAGCTGTAAAATTCCGTCAGGCTATCAACTTTGTGAAGAAGAAGGGCAAGTCGGAGTAGGAGAGCCGTTAATATACAAAGGAAAGTATTATTACACGTCATGCGAGATAAAAGATACCTGTTATCATGGCGAGATACAAACCTGCAGTGATGAGTTTTTGGTTGGGGTAAATCCTTGCGTCAGAAACAATGTGACCTACTTTGAATATTGTGTTTGTTCAAAAGGGTATGACCAACTTTGTACGGATGGACAGGTTGGTGTAGGGGCATCTTGCAAATTAAATGGAAATGAATACTACACCAAATGTGAAACTCCGGTCAGTGAATGTACCTCAGAACATAAAGAAGCCTGTGATACCAATCAAGAGAAGTACGATCCGTGCGTAAAAGACAACAAAACCTTGATGTATAAATGCCGTTGTCCGCAAAACTGGGAAAAATGCACAGAAACCGGCAGTGCCGCAGATGCCGAAAAATGTACGGATGCAAACGGAACGGTTTACAGTCAATGTGCCGTAACGGAGGCTTGTAGTGCTAATCAGTCCTTAACCTATAAAGAATGCACCAGTTCTCAAAAAGGAATGGGCGGAAGCTGCTTGGATGGTGATGTTATCAAATATGCAACCTGTGAAGAGACATCGGTCTGCCGCCTCAACGGTTATCAATATACATGCTTAGGCTTTGATGCCTCAGCTCTCGGTGAGGATTATTGCATTGATGAAAATGGCAACAAACTATATAAAGAATGTAAATGTCCGACCAATTATGTTCCTTGTCCGGATAGTAGCAATACGAAAGGGACGGCATGTACCCCAATAGGCAAAGATGGACAACTTGGAGAGAAGGTATATTCGTCCTGCACCTGTAATGAGGCTTTGTATAAATATAGTTGTCTCGCCGATGAAGACAGTAACGGAAATATCGGTATTATTCCATCAGGCAAAAAGTCATGTACTCCGGTTACCTATGACAGTGCTTCAGGGCAAGCGGTAAAAGGGACAACCTTATATGAAAGTTGTGGCTGTGAAGAAGGTTATGAATACACTTGTACTTCTAATGGGCAAATTCCATCGGGAGGATATTGTCAAACCTATAGCGGAGCCGTCAAGCTTTATAAAGGATGTACCTGCGAAGATAAATATAATTTAACATGTACTCAAGAAGACGCCGATAACGAATACGGACCGGGCGTTAGTGCTCCGAGCGATGTCTCTAAACAATGTACAACACAAGGCGTCATTTCCGATTCAACGTCTGGAAGTCAAACAACGGGAACAACCAAATATTCTTCTTGCGAATGCGGAAAGCTCTATAACTTAAGCTGTAAATCGACCAGTTCCGAATGGAGTTATATTGAAGTTGAAAATCAGACCAACTATTGCCAAGACAAGACCAGTGCCAAACTTTATAATTCTTGTACGTGTCCGGCAGAATTTAATGTTGATTGCCAGGCTGACAGTAGCAATCGAGGTATTGTACCTCCAACAGAAAGTAGTAAGGATACATGTATTGAGCAAAAGTATTATAACGGCTTGTTGGAAACAAGCAAAAAATATAAAAGCTGTACCTGTGCCGCATCCTATAAGTTCCAATGCAATAATGAAGGTGGAGCAATTGAAGGCGTTAGTACACAATATACCTATACCAGTAGTAAGTATGTAAACAATACGTCGGATTATTGCCGTATTACGGCAGCGGGAGCGGATGGAACATCGTCCACAACGACCAAATATCGTTCTTGTAAATGCATTGCTCCGGATCAAACGACGAATACGGCAGGTTATATGACGGCAGAAGAGTGTAAAAGTTGGGGTACCAATTATGCCTTCAAAGAAGGATACACGGATGATATTTGTTATGAGGTTAGTGAAAACGGAGGTGTTACCCCGAAATATAATTCAACCTATTGTGCTTGCCAAGAAACGTCTCCGTCTGATCTTTTAGGGGTTGATTCCAGCCTGATTTATCTAGTGACCAGTTCTGTAGATCCAAACTCAACGCTATTTAAAAATGAGGTTACGGAAAAATGCGGAACCATTGAACGTGTTAAATATGCCAACGCCGGTTGCGGTCGGTACTATTACTATTGCATTGGTGAGAACGAAGGCTATAAATATACTTCCTCCATGTGTGAAGAGCAAACCCCTTCAGGCAGTGCAATCAAGTGGACAGGTGTCGGACTAAGCAAAAACTATACCAATTCTTATACCGGTAGTGTAACCTTATACCAAAGTTGCGGTTGTCCATCATCAAGTGAATATCTGACAAGTTGCAGCCAGTATTTGGATAGTGCACAAAGTGATATTTACTGCACACGTGCCGAAAATAACAATAAACTAGGTTGCAAGATTAATGTTGATGTCGAATTGGTTAAATTAGATGAAAATACCTTATGTATTGATGCGGATGGGCAAAGAAAATATCAACGTTGTCGGTGCTTAAGATTAGAAGAAGACAGTTCTTTTTATCCTTCGTGCCTAACATTATACAACGGAGATCCTTCAACCGGAGAAGATGACTATGTTTGTTATGAAAATGGTGTTCGCAAGATCACTTATAATGGTGGAGGGGCTCAAGGAGATAAAACTTGTGTATGTCCTAAAGCGACAACACTAAATGAATTAACTAATTGTGCAGGGAAATCTCCTCCATGGCATTGGTGAGAACGAAGGCTATAAATATACCGCCTCCATGTGTGAAGAGCAAACCCCTTCAGGCAGTGCAATCAATTGGGAAGGTGTCGGACTAAGCAAAAGCTATACCAATTCTTATACCGGTAGTGTAACCTTATACCAAAGTTGTGATTGTCCATCGTCAAGTGAATATCTGACAAGTTGCAGTAAGTATTTAGATAGTGCCCAAAGTGATATTTACTGTACGCGTGCCGAAAATAATAATAGGCTTGGATGTAAAATGTATGATAAGACAAGAGGCTCAGATATTGAATTGGTTAAACTTGATGAAAATACCCTATGTATTGATGCCAATGGTCAAAGAAAATATCAACGTTGTCGGTGCTTAAGATTAGAAGAAGATAGTTCTTTTTATCCTTCGTGTCTAACATTATACAACGGAGATCCTTCAACCGGAGAAGATGACTATGTTTGTTATGAAAATGGTGTTCGCAAGATCACTTATAATGGAGGCGATGCATCAAATGATAAAACATGTAATTGTCAAACGGTCTCCAATAAAAGCGGATTAACAAATTGTGAAGGGAAATCTCCTCCATGATAATCTTGTATTATCTTTTAGAAAATCGTAGATTTTGATTTTTACAGGTACAAAAAATAAGCAATAACAAAAAATCCCCGAAAAAAATCGGGGATTTTTTGTTAGAGCGAAAATGAATTATTTTAAGTAGTTCAGTAAGGACACATTCATCGTAGATTGCATAACCGAATAAGAGGCTTGCAAGTTATTTAAGGCTTGCAAGGCTTTAACCGTTGCTTCGGTTTGATCTACGGTTTTAAGTGAGTCAATATTAGTTTGCAAACTATTGGCAACCAACTCCAAATTTTCATTATTATTATTAAGAACAACAGTATTATTACTTAACTTGGCGATAATAGAATAAAGGTTCGCATTCGTTTCATCAAAATCCGTTCCGTTATTATAAACGGCATCATTAATTAAAGTCGAAACCTCACTCATAATATCATAAGTATGATCACTATCAATTAATCCATCAACTCCATCTGCCGGATTTCTTGTATCAACAGCATTTCCTTGAGCAATTTGCCCTAAAGCACGGAACAGTTTTTCAAAAGCACTGTTATTTCCGGTAATGTCCAAGGTAATGGAACGACTGTCAGAAATTCTTCTTTCAGAAACAAAGTTTCCGCCACTGTAATAAGATTCGGAGTTTAAGCTCCAACGACTGGACGGATCAACATAAGTCTCTTGTTCAGGAACACGATCAGCCTTCACAATAAGTGTTTTTCCATCATCACTGATACCGGTTATTTGGACCTTGGTGGGCAAGTTTTTATCAGAAAAACCATTCAATTCAACCACAGAGCCAATAGAAAAGGATGAGCTAAACTGAATATCGCCATGATTATCCGGATCCCCAAAGTTGACTGTGATATTATCTTGTCCAACAGCCTTCATTTTGTTGGTAAGCTGATCATCTTCAAAGACAACCGTCTTTCCATCTTCCGAAACCGATTTAATGGTATAAACACCATCAATACCTTCACCGCTTCCTTCAATAACCATGGTATCTCCGGCCTTATAGGAGAAGAATGCTCCGTATTCTTGAGCTCGCATAGAATTTTTATCGCTATCAAACGTTAAATTTCCGGTTGTGCTACTATTTGCAGAAACAACGGGCTTGAAAAATCCCCCCGTATTATCAGCCGTAATTTCTAAGGTATTGCCGCCGGTCGGTGTAAAAGTTAAGCCACCGGTTTCATCGGCAAGAGCTTCTCGGTTGGACAGATTGGCATTCGGAGTAGAAGGATAAGAAATATTTAATCCGTCATAATAAGCTTGAAATTCTTCCAAAGATTGAAAGTCAAAACTAACCGGAGGCTCACTGTTATTTCCCCCGCCAAAAACATATTTCCCATTGACGGTTGTATTGAGAGCATCGGCCAAAAGTTGCATGGTAGAGAAAGCCGTTTGTTGTAACTCTTTCAATTGCTGATATTGTTCAGCATCCATTTCATGAGGTTCCCCGGTTTCTACACCATTGGCATTTAATACGGAAGATGTACCGTTAATGGTGTACAACGGCATTTCCAAAGTTCCATCTTCGGTTAATTTAATATCCGGATTAGTTGGATGAACTTTGTCATATAACGCTTGCATAACGGCACTGGCATATCCTTCATCACCGGCGTTAACGGGTTGTCCTTCGGCATCCGTAAGATTGCCGATTTGGATAAACGCATCCCCGACATCCCCCGGGTTAGAAGAAAAGGTATACTGTTTACCATCAATTGTAATGGTTTCTCCGTTATAGACATCTTGATTGTCCGTAAACTTAATCGCCCCGCCGGTATAATCCGGAGTTATTTTTTGCAAATCCATACTACCAAAAGAAGCGAGCATGCTTTTCAAGTCATTGACGGCATCGGTAACAGTCTCCATAGCCGTATTCATCGCTTCCATTTCAGTATTAAGGATTTTATTATTTTCCAAAAAACCGTTGGTAACCGAGAGTGTTGCCTCCATGTTAACGATGTTTCCGGCACTGGATCCATAACCGGAATAGGTCGGGGATTTCAAACCGGTTGTTGCCTGAAAAGAATACAAATTCATCTGATTCTTAATTGATAAAGAAGAATTCAGTAAATTCATATAATTAGAATAAGTAGGAACGCGTGTCATGATAAATCTCCTTATTGAACAATACCAAGCAACATGTCTAACAGTTCTTTAGAGGCCGTAAAGGCTTGAGCACACGCCGCATAGGTTTGTTGAAAAATAATCATTTGCCCTAATTCTTCATCAATATCAACCCCACTGACCTGAGCTTCTTTTGTGGCAATGGAAGAGGTAAGCTGTTGCTGATAAGAGGCGGATTCTTCTAAAGTACTGGCTTGAGAAGCAATATTTCCGACAAAGGTTGAAGCATAATTTCCCAAAGTTGTCGTTACTTTAGAAATGGTACCGCATTGCTTGAAAGAAACACTTTGCGTAAAAGCTTCGGCCATACCATTGGCAATAGAATTATTTGAGGCATTTTGAATATATTCGCCAGTTGTTTTGTCATACTCGGGAACACCACCGGCAATCAAATCAGATGTAACCAGCAAATCATCCCGAACCTTAATCGATTCAGCCGAAGAAGCTTTTGACGGAGACAATCCGATAGCTCCAAGCAAACTTTCTCCGTTTCCGACGGCATTCTCCGTAATCTCCAGCTGAGATCCATCATAATTAACAATCCGCAACATGTACCCACTACCATTTTTAATAACAGAAGCATTTAAGGATTGACTGAGCGTTTCATCGTTATTAATGGCGTTGGCAATATCTTGAATCGTATCTCCGGGTTTAACCACAATACTTCCCAACTCTCCGTTGGTTTTGTTGGCAAAGTTCAGCGTAACCGGATTTCTTAAGCCAAAAGAATTTTTAATATTTAAGACATTAGAGTCATAAATAGAGGTCTCTGCCGTATCGGTAAAGAAATCGTTCAGTCCAAAGAAGTAAGAAAAACCGGATGTTGTCGAATCAAAAGTTCCGTCCCCGTTGGCATCAAAACGAATAGTCGCATCCTGTTGTGCCGACCCGGCCGCAGAACCACTTTCATCAATAATCGAAAGACCATAGTTACTGTCCCCGGTTTCAATCACAAGTTTTCCATCGGAATTAACATAGACTTTTGCATCTTGCAATTGAGGTCCTTCCGGAGATTCTTTAAGCCAGCGTTCTAAGGTCCCGGCCAAACTGGTGCTGTCATCAGGACGGTTTCCGTTCACATCCGTGTCATCAATCACCCCGCTGGTAAAACCTAAATCACCTTTCAGAGAGGCCGTAGCAACTTGCTTTCCGCTATCATCAAAGATAACAAAGCGAACATCGCCGTTTTCAATGCTGATGGTTTGGGTTGAAGGAGAAATAAACGTCCGAGAACCGGTTAAAGTATCCGGCGTATCCGGATAAGATGTTCCCCGATTGTGAATCTGGTTGATTTGATCTTTAAGAGAACCGGCCAGTTCATCTATTTGCGATTGCAAAGAAGACAACGTACTATCACGAACTTCAATTAATCCGGCCAAACTTCCGCTCTTGATTTGAGAGGTTATATCTTTTCCGTCAACATAAATACCATCAATATTTCCGGCTTCATACATGGTAATAGAGCTGGCCTGAGAAATAGAATTGTGAGATAATGGATGGACCTGGTCATCTAAAAGAGTAATTCCATCCGTTGTCTGGATAACCATTTCTCCATTGTCACGGGTAAAATAGTTAATGTCTATTTTTTCACTAAGAGAGCGTAACAACTGATCTCTTTGATCTTCTAAGTCAGCCGTATCATTAGAACCCTTAACGCTGTACTTGACAATTTCATTATTCAAATCGTTAAGTTTTTCCAAGATAGAATTAACTTCTTTAACCTCATCGGCAATGGCGATATCGGCATCGGCCCGTAGTTTTTGCAGTTCTTTTGAAATATAGTTCAACCGATTGGTAATCGTTTCCGCTTGAGAAATCAGCTCATAACGACTGGAAGAAGAGGAAACATCGGTCGCAAATTTTTCAAAAGCCGCTTGCAAAGAGGCAACATTTGCCGCTACGGAATTATTGTCCTGCGGAGAACCGAGCAGTGTCTCAGCCTTGCTGACATATTCACTTTGGGCACTAAGGCTTGAGGAGGCCGCATTGGATACCAAATAACTCTTAAGTAAACCTTGATCAACCTGACGCGTAACGGTCCCCAAGCTGACCCCTTGACTAAATCCGCCGATAATTACATTTTTTTGATTAGCAACTTTACGAGAATAACCTTCCGTATCAACGTTACTAACGTTACGACTAATCAAATCCAACTGAGCTTGAGCCGTTTTCATTCCGGCTAAAGAAGATGTTAAACTATTGATCATTCCCATGACGCACCTCCTATAAAGTTCTGTTTAGTGCCAAAGCATTCTTGCTGTTATCTAAAGGTGTGTAACGCCCCTGTGCACCATAAGAGGTCGCATTGACGTTATTGCTGGTTTTGGCAATATTAATAATGGTATCCATAACGGTTTTACTGGCTTCCATCCGTGTTTTCAGCAACATCTCATTTCTTTGGATAAGGTCATTAAGGACAACGGAAGCCTCCTTCAAATTATTTTTTTCTTCCTCATCCAAAAGAGAAAGCTCTTCTTGATGTTTGATAAAATAAGCCGTTAAAGAACGATAGCTTGCAACAATTTTACTTTTTTGTTCAAACAAGGCATGAACCATATCCACATCAAACTTTTCCAAAGCTTCGTTTTCTTTGGTCAACAATTCAGAAAAGCTGGCGATTACCTCTTTTAAGGTTTCCAGTTTTGTATGATGCATCATGTCGTTGTTTCCACTCATCGTTTTACTCCTAACCTTGAATATATCCGTTAGTTTCCATTTCCTGCATTTCTAAAATGGAACGCATGACCATATCTTTAACTCCGATACCACCCGTCTGAGCCATAGTCCGACCATATTGGTCCAAAAGCATGGAACGATAGATTTTTTCAGCATGGCCGCCGCCAAACATTCCGTCGGTAGAAATTCCCTCAAACATGGTTTCCATCATTTTCGTTAAGAAAAAGGCTTCAAAATCTTCAGCGGTTTTTTCAATTTTTTCTTGGTCTTGTTCTTTTTTCAAAGCCGCTTTATCCATGTTGGGAGAATTTCTCAACCCATAGAGCGTATTGTCCAAATTGGCTATGTTGGTTGTCATTTCCATCTTAAATCACCTCAATATCGGCTTGCAAAGCACCGCTGGCTTTGATTGCCTGCAAAATACTGATTAAATCTCTCGGGGTAACACCAAGAGCATTCAATCCATCAACCAACTCTTGGAGGTTAACTCCGGTATTCAAAACGTTTAACTTGCTGTCGACTCCTTCGTTAACATCAACAACGGAATTAACACCAACAACCGTTTCCCCGTTTGTAAAAGGCAAAGGCTGAGAAATATAGGGAACATCAGTAATCTTGATGGTTAAATTTCCTTGAGCAATGGCCAAGCGGTTAATCTTGACATCTTTACCGATAACAACAATGCCAGAACTTTCGTCAATCACAACACGCGCCATCTGATCCGGTTGAACCTGCAATTGTTCAACTTTTGTCATCAGGTCCACAATCCTTCCTTTATATTTATTGGGAACATTCATAGCGATGGTCGCCGGGTCCAAAGCCTGAGCAGCGGTTGTCCCGAGCATGGCATTAATGGCATCAGCCACACGGCGAGAAGTTGTAAAATCCGGATTACGTAAGGCTAAGCGAATAACACTAAGATCATCTAGCTTGAAGGGAATTTCATTTTCAATAATTGCCCCGTTGGCAATTCTTCCGGAGGTTGGAACCCCTTTAACAACCGATTCGGTAGCCCCTCTGGCAGAAACAGCCCCAACAGCAACTTGCCCCTGAGCAACGGCATAAACTTCCCCATCGGCACCGACCAAAGGGGTCGCCAACAAAGTTCCGCCTTGTAAGTTTTTGGCATCTCCCAACGCACTGACCATAACATCAATACGGCTTCCCTGACGTGCAAAGGCCGGCAAATTTGCCGTAACCATAACCGCTGCAATATTTTTTGATTTTACCTGTCCGCCGCGAGCATTAATGCCGATTTTATCCAACATGGAAATAAGGCTTTCTTTGGTAAAATCGACTGACTTGATATTATCTCCGGTCCCGTTAAGACCAACAATCAAACCATATCCGACCAATTGGTTATCGCGGACACCTTCAAAATCGGCAATATCTTTAATTCTGGAGCTCCCAAAAGCCGGAGAACAATACAGTCCCGCCAGAAGAAAACATATTGCAAAAGCTGCGGTTTTTATAGGTTTTAGATACGTCATCACAAATCTGCCTCTGAAATTGACACATAAACTTACGATTAAATATGCAATTAATGTGCCAATTTTTCAAAAGGCAGAAAGAAATTTTGACGTTTTATAAGTTTTTCAAAACTTCTTCGTGATCACTGAAGGGATAAATTTTTCCGTTAATATATTGTCCGGTCTCGTGTCCTTTTCCGGCTAAAATCAAAACATCTCCTTTTTGCAGAGCATGAATGGCCAATTTGATAGCCTCGCTCCGATTCGGGATATTCTGGCCTTTAGGGCAAGCATCCATAATTTGTTGGCGGATGTTATCGGCATTTTCGGTACGCGGGTTATCATCTGTCACATATACAACATCGGCAAGATCATTGGCAATTTTGCCCATAATGGGGCGTTTCCCGGCATCTCGATCCCCGCCGCAGCCAAACAAAACATGCAATTTTCCACGAGTATGCGGACGCATTGCCTTAATAACATTTTCCAAAGCATCGGGGGTGTGGGCATAATCAATATAAATTGCCGCTCCGGTTGCTGTTTGTCCGGCCAATTCCAAACGGCCTTTAGCACCGTGGATTTTGGTAATGTAGCGCAAAACCTCGTCGGCTTTGTTACTGATTTTGGCCGCCAATCCCATGGCACATAAGACATTCATCGCCTGAAATTCTCCGGCAAGCGGAATTTCTAAAGAAACCGTTTTCCCGAAATATTCCAGATCTAACCGTTGTCCGTGCAGAAGAGGCGTGGCCTTTAAGAGTTTAATGTCTTTCCCGTTCCTACCATAGGAGACGATTCTTTTTCCGTGGTCTAAGCAAGCTTTTTTAAGCTTTTCATAAACATTAATATCCGCATTCAAAACCGCCCAACCGTTTTCAACCAACATATCGGTAAACAAAAGTGTTTTGGCGGCCAAATAATTCTCCATGGTTTTATGATAATCCAGATGGTCGCGGGTCAAGTTGGTAAAACCGGCAGCCTTAAAAGCAATTCCGCCGATACGGTATTGGCAAATCCCATGACTGGAGGCTTCCATAATCACATAATCAAAACCTTCTTCTTTGAGTTCTTTCAGTTCCTTGTGGACGGTAACACAGTTTGGGGTTGTATTAGGAGAGGGAATAGGGGCGTCATTTCCCTTAATCAAGCCCAATGTTCCCATACTGGCTGCTTTTTCACCCATCATGGTTAAAACTTGTCGTACAAAGTCCGCAATGGATGTCTTGCCGTTTGTTCCGGTAACGGCACAAATATTTTCGGGTTTTTCACCATAAAATTTAGAAACGACCTGAGCATAAAAAGCCGCCGGATTATCCACTTTAAGGATAAGCGTATCCGCATTACTTTCCTCCCCACAATCGGTCGAAGTAATAATGACGGAGGCTTTATTTTCAAGAGCGGCTTTGACATAAGCGCCGTTACAAATATCGCCAAAAATATAACCGGGTTTAACTTCCCTTGAATCCACACTCAAAGCACAAATATCAAGATCGCGATTTGTTGCAATTAAATTATTAAGTTTCATAAAACCATGCCTTATCAAAAAAAGTTTATACGAATAAAGCAATCATAAAAAGAATATTTAAATAAGTGATTAATAAAGCCCTGTTTACAAATAGAATATGGTGGTTTATTTTTTAATAAAATCCGTTATTTTAAAAAGTAGAATACAAAACAGGGTAAAGGATGTCTATGATAAAAAAGATAATATTGGCAAGCACAATTGTTTTTGCAAGCATATTGAGTTTTTCGGCAAAGGCTCAACGCATAAATTATTACCTGTTTTACAATATAGACAGCCCGCACCTTGATGAAATAGACATCAGCCGAGATGAAGTCGCTCGCATTTTTGACGACGATTTTGGTCCGGCGGCAGATGAGCTTCCCAAGGAGGTTAAAATGAGTGACTATTATGTCGCCAAATATCCCGATGGGAGCTACGTCTTTATGTTAGATGCCCCGTTTAACTGTGGCCAACTGGGGTGCAATACCAAAATCTATCGACCGGATGAAGATGGCGACTTGCAAATAGATGATTCCGGAACGCCGGTAAAATGCGAATTTTATGAAAATGACAAGCAACTTTGCCAAAAAGCCGGCTACATTAAGAAAAAAACACCTCAAAAAAAGAAAAAAGGTCCAATCCACTATCCGGCACCTCCGGGCAATTGGTAAGAGGGATCAAATGTGGTTTGATGAAAGTGTTTTTTACCATATCTATCCGTTTGGGTTATGTGGCACAGAGGCTGTAAACGATTTTTCTCTTCCGCCTTGCCGCCGTTTTCCCAAGCTGATAGATTGGTTAGAGCATATGGATCGCTTAGGGGTAAATGCTTTATATATAGGGCCGGTTTTTCAGTCCTCAACACATGGGTATGATACCAAAGACTATCATCATATCGATCGCCGTTTGGGAACGGATGATGATTTCAAAGATTTTGTGGCACAAGCTCATCATAAAGGGATAAAAGTTGTTGTTGACGGCGTTTTTAATCATGTCGGGCGCAATTTCTTTGCCTTTGAAGATGTCCTGACAAAAAAAGAAAAATCGCCTTATTGTTCCTGGTTTAAGCTGGATTTTAGCCAGAGCAATCATTTTGGCGACGGCTTTTGCTATTATGGTTGGGACGGGTGTGATGATTTGGTAAAACTGGATCTCCGCAATCGAGAAGTAAAAGATTATCTTTTTACCGCCATAGAAGGTTGGATTGACCGTTTTGATATTGATGGCATTCGGTTAGATACGGCACATTACCTGCATAAAGGTTTTCTAAAAGAGTTGGGCACGCGTTGTCGGCATAAAAAAGCAGATTTTTGGTTGATGGGAGAGGTCGTCTTTGGCAATTATCGTCATTGGTGTTCTCCGGAAAGGCTAAATTCAGTTACCAATTATGAGTGCTATAAAGGGTTTTATTCCAGCTTTAACAGTTACAATATGTATGAGATTACCCATTCTCTGGAACGACAGTTTGGAGCAGAGAACGGAATCTATAAAGGCCTAAATCTATATTCGTTTTTGGAAAATCACGATGTCTCACGCATAGCGAGCATCCTCAAAAATCCCGCCCAGCTTAAAGCAATCTATACATTAATGTTTACCATTCCCGGAATTCCGAGCATTTACTACGGAGGCGAGTGGGGACTTGAAGGTTGGCGAGAAATTTCCGATTCGCAAGTCCGCCCGTGTTTAGACCTTCAAGCCGATACGGACCTTACTTTGCACCTAAAATATTTAATTGATCGTCGCAAAAACAGTCCGACCTTAGCCTATGGGGATTATAAAACCATAGAACTCACATCAGACTTTCTCTTATTTTCAAGGAGTTATCAAGGCAATACGGTTTATGTTGCCATAAATATCGGCGGAGATGAAAAAAACTTTTCCATTCATGGACAAAATTTCAAACTTTATCCTTTTTCCTCAGAAATCTACTTTTTTTAAAGAAAATAGAAGAAAAAAAGCTATATTTATTAGAAAGTTAAGAATTTATTAATAAAGTTCTTGATTTTTTTATTTTTTTTGTTATATTGTCTAAAAAATAGAAAAAATTTTCCAAAACTAAAACGAGATTATGAATGGAGAACTCCATGAAAAAACTTTTACTCTTATCGGCAGTAGTTGCTTTATCAGGCTGTGCCTGTTTAGACGGAATGTGTGGCGGTGAAGAAGATGTTGATCCGGTAGTAACATACCGTACAACCACCAACACCAAAAATTGTGATTATTTTGACGGCAAAACGTGTTTCCGTTATGTTCGTCGTTATGAAGAACCTCGGGAAGTTGTCCGTTACAGAGAACCAAGAGTGGTATACAGAGACGTCCCGTGTGAGAGCAGAAGCTGTGCCCGAGTTGTGTCCTCTTGTGCTTCACAACCGTCCAGTCCTTGCCAACCGACGATTCGTGAAACTCGTGAGCCGGTAGAAGTTATTTATAAGAAAACAACCTATCGTACCATTTACGAACCCAAGACGTACGAAGATGTTTCTTATGAGAAAGAACCATACACCAAACCAAGTTGCAATGATTGTTCTCTCTAAAAAATAAAAAAAATAAAATCTCTATACAGAAAAAATCCCTTGCCAATTAGACAAGGGATTTTTTGTTTGGAGGGACGATGGTTTACCAAACATCACTTGGCCAAGAACCATCATTGGTCACTTGCGTACCTCGGAATATATCTGTATAAAAAGTTATACCTGATGGTTTTTTAGGTGATTTTCCCGTCAACTTGCTACAACCATCGAACATATGAGATCCATCAACGAGGTGCTTTGGTAAGGCCGGTATGGTTCCCGTTAATCCTCTACAACCATAGAACATAGAACTTCCATAGGTTAAACCAGCCGGTAAGGGTGGAATAGTTCCCGTCAAACCACTACAACCATCGAACATATGATTTACATGGGTCAAGCTATCCGGTAATGCTGGGATGGTTCCCGTTAAGCTGCTACAACCATTGAACATATTAGTTCCAATTTTCAAGCTATCCGGTAAGGCAGGGATTTTTCCCGTTAATTTACTACAACCATCAAACATACCAGATCCAGAGGTCAAATTAGTTGAAATATGAGAGGTCATTCCCGTCAAACTACTACAATTTCTGAACATACCACCTCCATCTGTCAAACTATCCGGTAATGCTGGGATAGTTCCCGTCAAACTACGACAACCATTGAACATAGAAGTTCCATCTGTCAA
>CALXWA010000006.1 GCA_944392275.1 uncultured Alphaproteobacteria bacterium | reverse complement strand
CACAGACTTTATGTCGCTAAACACACTGTCTGCGTATCCTCTTCTCTTATTTACTCTGTCCTATAACTACCAACTCTGAAAAACTTTTTTTCTAAGCCATCATCGTCAGCGAGGTGGTTTATATGACACTCTGAAGGAGATGTCAATAACTTTTTTCAAAAAATTTTAATTATTTGTTAAAAAAAGTTTTAACCGTTTGATAGAAAAGGATATTAATTGATATTTTTTTTCAAGTCAAGTTTTTTAGTCTTGATAATTTGACCATAAATATTAAGTTTAAGAAAACAAAAAAGCCGTAAAGATTCGTTCTAAAACTGGAAGATTCCTTTAATTAATGCTTGAATGTTTTTATTACTTTAGTATTATAAATAAGATTTTTTTAACAACAATAAGAGGAGGCTACAATAGCTAAAGAAAATATCAATACGCCAGTACGAAATGAAGACGGGCCGCGTATTAATGAAGAAATTAGAGTAAAAGAAGTACGTTTAATTGATGAAAATAATGAAAATCGTGGGATTGTTTCGATTCGAGAGGCTCTTCAAGCAGCCGATGATGCGGGACTTGACCTGATTGAAATTTCTCCCCAAGCTGTTCCTCCTGTATGTAAGATTCTCGACTTTGGTAAATACAAATATGAAATGCAAAAAAGAAAAGCCGAAGCCAAAAAGAATCAAAAAGTTATTGAGATAAAAGAACTAAAGCTTCGCCCAATGATTGATACACATGACTATGAAGTAAAAGTCAAACAAGCTAAAAAATTTTTGGCCGATGGTAATAAAGTTAAATTTACCATGCGTTTTAAAGGCCGAGAAATGAGCAATGATTTGGGTAAAACATTATTCACTCGCTTGTTGGATGATTTGGACGGTTTGTATAAAATCGATTCGGAACCCAAATTAGACGGCAAACAAATGATGATGATGATTGCTCCGGAAAAATAAAATCATACAATTTCAAACAAAAGGAATCCTCATTTTGGATTCCTTTTTTTGTTTTAAGAAAAGACAAAAGGAAATTTATTTTTATAAGTTGTCTTGAGTGGACAATATAAACATTAGGCAACACCTCAAAACTTTGTATATTTTCAAGATTCTTAATGATTTTTTGCCCCCTTCGCTTTATGATAACAGCAAGAAAATTTTGATGAAGGAATACGCATGCAAAATATTGATGAATTAAGCGAAGAGCAAGCCCGAGCCGAACTCAAACGACTATCGGAAGAAATGGCAAAAGCCGATATTGCTTACTACCAAAACGATGCCCCCTATCTGACCGATGCCGAATACGATTCGCTCAAACGTCGCAATGAACAAATTGAAGCAAAATTTCCGCATTTGCGACTGGCCAATGGTCCTTCTCAAAGAATAGGTGCAGCCGTAAAAAGTGAATTTGGCAAAGTGGAACACAAAATTCCGATGCTCTCTCTTGGAGATATTTTTTCGGAAGAAGAACTAATGGATTTTACCGCTGGTGTAAATCGCTTTTTAGGAAACAAAACCGATAATCAAATCACCTATTCAGCAGAACCAAAAATTGACGGATTATCTTTTTCTGCCCGCTTTGAACACGGAAAATTCATTCAAGGAGCGACTCGCGGTGACGGCAAAACCGGAGAAGACATTACCGAAAATCTCAAAGTCATTAAAGATCTTCCGCTTGAAATTAAAGCCCCTGACCTTCCAGAAATATTAGAAGTCCGCGGTGAAGTTTATATGTCTAAAGCCGATTTTTTTGAACTCAACAAAAAAAATGCCGCAGAACATAAGAAAGTGTTTGCCAACCCTCGCAATGCAGCCGCCGGCTCATTACGCCAGCTTGATGCCAATATTACCAAAGAACGTAAGCTTTCCTTGTTTGTCTATACCTGGGGAGATGTCTCAGAAATTACATGGAAGTCACAAAGTGAATTTTTAGCAAAAGTACGATCCTGGGGCTTCAAAACCAACCCATACAATCGTATCTGCCATACCACACAAGATCTAATTAACTATTTTGAGGACTTGCAACAAGAAAGAGCCAATCTCCTTTATGATATTGACGGGATTGTTTACAAAGTAGATGACTTAGCCTTACAAAATCGGCTTGGTTTTTTAACCCGTACCCCGCGTTGGGCCATTGCCCACAAGTTTCCGGCAGAACAAGCCTTTACCAAAATCAACAACATTCGTGTCCAAGTCGGAAGAACCGGAGCTTTAACCCCGGTAGCGGATCTGGAACCGATCAATGTCGGCGGGGTTATTGTCTCTCATGCAACTTTGCATAATGAAGATGAAATCAAACGCAAAGATATCCGCATCAACGACACGGTTATTATTCAACGAGCCGGTGACGTCATTCCACAAATTGTGCGTGTTGTCAAAGAAAAACGCCCGCAAGATTCGCAAGAATTTATTTTTCCGCAAAAATGTCCGGTTTGTGGAGCCCATGCCATTAAAGAAGAGGATGAAGCGGTTCGACGCTGTACCGGAGGGTTAACTTGTCCGGCTCAAGCCACCGAAAGATTAATCCACTTTGTCTCCAAAGATGCTTTTGACATCAGCGGACTGGGAGAAAAAATTATTGAAGATTTTTACCGCGAAAACATTATCAAAACACCAAGCGATATCTTCACTCTTGAAGAAAGAAACAGCGGCGGAGATTTATTTTCACATCACAATGGCTTGCATTTGGAAAGTCGCGAAGGATGGGGTAAAAAATCCGTAGACAATTTATTCAAAGCAATTAACGAAAAAAGAAAAATCTCGCTTCCTCGTTTTATTTATGCTTTGGGGATAAGACAAGTCGGTGCGGCAACTTCCTTGTTGATTGCCAAACACTACGGTTCTTTTCTGACATTTATGCAAGACATGCTCGTCAAAAACACGGAAAAGCTGCTTGAAATTGATGGTATTGGGGAAGCCATGGTTAAAGATATTGTCGAATTTTTTGCAGAAGAACATAACCAACAAACCATCAAACTTCTGCTACAACAAATTAAAGTCGACGACTTTCTTGACACAACAGACTACACCTCTCAACTTTCGGGAAAAACAATTGTCTTTACCGGAACCTTGGAAAAGATGACTCGTGCAGAAGCCAAAGCCAAAGCTCTTTCTCTAGGGGCAAAGGTTGCCGGTTCTGTATCAAAAAATACGGATTTTGTCGTCATGGGTTCTGATGCCGGTTCAAAGGCCGAAAAAGCCAAAGAATTAGGTATAACCATTCTCTCAGAAGATGCGTTTTTTGCTCTTATCTCGTAATAAAAAAAGCTCTCAAATGAGAGCTTTTTTTATTACACATTATCTAAAAAGAAAAACTCATAGATTTTAGCCAAAACCACATTAAGAAAAACAAAAAGCGGAGCAAACAAAAACATTGCGGCAAAAAGAGGTAGTCCCAAATGGTCGACCAACGCATTAAGAATCATCATCCCAAAATTAAACACCAAAGAAATAACCAAAAACTCAAAATAATTACCGGCACTTTTAGACCAAGCAAACCCGAGCTTTCCGCTTCGACCGATTAAAGCAGAAATCCACGCTAAAAACGGACGGTAAATTAACCACGGTGAAAATAAAACCACAATCAAATTTAAGCCTAAATCGACCCAATCCGAATCTTGCATATATTTCTGTAAAAAATGAGCGTACTTTTCATTAAATTCAGGAGATAAACCCAAAAATAACGGAACAAAAGGCAAAACCACCATAACACTCATAAATAAAACCGACAAAACCACAATCTTTGTAGAAGGTACCATAGAATAAAAAATCGGCGAAAGATCAAGATACGGCTTTCGTTTAAAGTAATAACGAAAAAAATAACTCCACAAAACATAGGCCGCAAAAACGATTGGCAATAACCAAAACGTTTTCCAAACATAAATTCCGCACACCAACAAAAAATAATTAAGCAGAGTAAAACCAGCCAAAACAGCAAAATTTTGCCGACAATAATCACCGCTGTTTCGTAAAATCTCAAAAACCGGAATTTTTTTTATACGTTTATTTTCCATCTTACTTTCCTGTTATTGAACGGAAGCATCCATCGGATTAAATCGCAACAACAAAGTACTCCATAAATTATACTTCTCAGAATATTTTTCAGCCAAAATGGTATACGGAGCACAAATATAAACGGCACGTTTGGCACTATCGGCAACCGAACGAAAATGAGTATCACTGTTATAACGTCCGGTATCCAAAATATCCACCCGCCGAACCGTTCCGTCTTGATTCAAGACCGCCTTAATTTCGACAATCATATCCTCAATACCACGAGCCCCCGGATCAAGATTCCAACATCCACGGAGTCTCCCGGCAATAGCATCCATTTCAGAAATGGAAAGCTCGCTAAAGTAAGATCCCGTTGTTCCGCCTTCGATTCCCATATTATTAACTTCGGTCCCCTCCTTAATAACGGCAGTCTCGCTGGTCGGACCAATATCTTTTTGCAAAGCATCAACGGAAGCTAGCAAACTTTTTAACGGGTTCGCCAATTGCTTATTGGCTTTGGCTTCTTTTTTCTTACCATCTTGTTTTTTGGCCGCTGTTGCTTTTTGAGCCTTTTTTTCAATCGCTTTTACCGGTTTTTTAGGCTGTGGAGCGACTAAAAAATCTTGTTTAGGCTTTTCAACCGTTTCTTTTTTAGGTTCTGGTTTCGGAGCTTCTTCGGCTTTTTTACCTTCGGACTTTGCCGGTTCATCCTTGGTATATTTATCTTCTATTTTTCTTTTAATGGTACTGGCCGCCCGATCTTCTTTCCCCAATTTGGCTTTCGGAGGAAGATTCGTCATCTCGGAAATCTTAATGTCTTTCAAATCAACAATAATCGGCACCTGTCCCGGCGGAGTTCTGTTTGACCAAAACAACGGCAGGTCAATCATAAACAAAATCAGCACCACAAGATGCAACATTATTGATTTTTTTAAGGCCTCTTTCATCAAAAACTATCTCTTTCCGGAACGTGGTTTGGGCTCTGTTTTCAAGCCGACTTTTTCAAAACCGGCTTCTTTCAAAAGAGCCATCAAGCCGATAACACGACCGTATTCAGTTCCCGTATCCCCGGAAATCGTAACGGTCAACTCAGAATTTTCTTCACGCATGGCGTTTAATTTTTTAACAATTTCTTCCGCCGGAACCTCTGTTTTTCCAATATAGTAATATCCTTGCTTATCAACACTGATATTAATAGAAGTATCTTCGGTAGTAATTGCCTTTCCGCCAACTTTTGGCAAATCCAACGCAATTCCGGAGGTCATCAACGGAGCAGCCACCATAAACACCACCAACAAGACCATCATAACATCCATCAGATTGGTAATATTAACCTCAGCTTTGCGGCTGTAGCGCTTAGAACGTCTTGTGGTCTGCAGATTCGGCATAAAATCCATTTTTATTCTCCTGCCATTTCCGCCTTAATTGCCGTATCATCAATCTCACGAGATAGAATACTTGAAAATTCAGCCATAAAATTCTCAAGCTTCCGTGCAAAACGATCAATATCCGAAGTAATTTTATTATAAGCGACCACCGCCGGAATAGCGGCAATCAACCCGAAAGCGGTTGTAAACAAAGCTTCGGCAATACCGGGAGCCATTGCGGCCAAAGAATTGCTTTGCGTTGCACCAATAGCATTAAAGCTGTTAATAATTCCCCATACCGTACCAAACAAACCAACCAACGGAGCAACCGAACCGGTTGATGCCAAAAAGCCCATCCGTGTATCCATGGCATCAAGCTCTTTTTCCATAGAAACCGTCATGGCTTTTTCAATACGTTGTTGTAAAGAAACCCCTCTCAATCCGCGATCAGTTTTAGATTTCAAAATATTTGTCCGCTTCCATTCCCGCATAGCGGCAACAAACATAGCCGCCATCGGATTATTGGGTTTATTGCCGATATTATCATAAAGGCGATCCAAAGATCCCCCGGACCAAAACTTTTCTTCAAATTTTTCGGAACGTTGTTTTAATTGACGTAAAGTTCCCCATTTTTCAAAAATAATAGCCCAGCACCAGACAGATGCGGCAATCAAGCCGATCATAACAACTTTTGTAACCATATCTGATGCCCAAACCAAGTCCCACATCGACATTTGGTTAGCAACTTCGGTAACTGTTTGAGTATCCATTACGTTTATCCTCACCTTATTCATAAGCAAAATTACACAAAAATTTAGCCTATAACTACCACATAAATTTAAATTTTCAATTAATTTTCAAACGGATTTTACAAATATTTATAAAAAAAGCCGAGTTTTTATCCGGCTTTTAAATTTTATAAATATTTTTCAATTTTTGCCGCTAAATCTTTTGGTATTCGGGTCGGGCGTTTATTTTTCAAAGACATATATGCTAATTTCACATCCACCGTTACCAACAATTGATCATTCCGCATAATTTCTTGAAACATGGTTGCCGAAGCCCCGCTCAAATCGGTAACTCGGGTTCTAACCGTCAATTCATCATCTAAAACGGCAGGAGCCTGAAAATCAATTTCGCAATGGCGAACAACAAAACCGCCTTTATTATCGCATTCAAGATCATCTTGCTGGCGGCACCCCAAAGCACGCACAAATTCTGTCCGTGCTCTTTCGGCAAATTTCAAATAATTTGCATAATACACGATTCCACCGGCATCCGTATCTTCATAATAAATCCGGATCGGATACAAAAACGCATTATCCTGAAATTCTCCCGCAGCGGAGGCAACTGGTTTAATAATCATTTTTTCTACCTTTAACTTTCACTTTCAATAACACTTAATAAATCAAATTGAGAAGGTTCCGGACGTAACCCTCGTTTAATCCTCGGAGCCCCGAGGTACTCACACCCGGCATCAGAGATCATTCGTCCACGTGGCGTCCGCTGTAAGAAGCCAAGTTTCAACAAAAAGGGCTCAATAACCTCTTCTAAAGTATCTCGTTCTTCGGATAAAGCAGCGGCCAAAGTATCAATTCCGACCGGACCTCCTCCGTAATTTTGCAAAATACAATTTAAATACCGACGATCAAAAGCATCCAACCCATATTTATCAACATCTAAACGCCTTAACGCATGATCAGCGATTTCATTATCAACTTGCTTGGATTTTGCTACCGCTCCAAAATCACGGACTCTTCGCAACAACCTTCCGGCCACACGAGGTGTTCCGCGGGATCGCTTGGCAATTTCCATAGCCCCATCATCTGAGATAGAAATTCCCAATAACTTGGCACCCCGCAACACAATACGCTTTAACTCTTCGGGAGAATAAAAATCCAACCGTAACGGAATCCCGAATCTTTCTCGTAAAGGGGTTGATAACAAACCGGAACGTGTCGTTGCCCCAACGAGAGTAAAAGGCTGCAAATCAATCCGAACCGATCGAGCGGAAGGCCCCTCCCCGATAATCAAATCGAGCTGAAAATCTTCCATCGCCGAATACAATACTTCCTCAATTGCCGGATTAAGACGATGAATTTCATCAATAAACAAGACATCATTACGTTCAAGGTTTGTTAAAATCGCCGCCAAATCCCCGGATTTTGAAATCATCGGAGCCGACGTTGCCCGAAAACCGACTTTTAATTCCTTTGCAATGATTGACGCCAAAGTTGTTTTTCCAAGTCCCGGAGGCCCAAACAACAACACATGGTCTAGAGCATCTCCACGTTTTTTGGCCGCCTCAATAAAGACCTTCAAATTTTCGCAAACCTGACGTTGTCCGACAAAATCATCCAAACTGTCCGGACGCAAAGAAACCGGAGCAGCTAAATTTTGCTCCTCATCTTGATCGTTTTTTTGCGGGCTGACAATTCTCTCTTCAATCATTTATCAATCTTTCTTTACAAATTCTTTTAAGGATTCTCGAATAAGCTCAGACATATCGGCATTTGGGTGAGCATTCAAAGCATTATTAACGGCTCGATAAGCCTCCAAACGTTGATAACCCAAATTAACCAAAGCCGAAATAGCATCTTCCATCTTGCTGGGATCTTCTGCCCGACTCATTAAAGAATCCTCATAATTTTCAGTTTGTTCTGCTGGTGTTAAATTCATATTGACCTCCTTTGCAAATTCGGCCACCGGAACCATCACAACTTTATCTTTAAGCTCCGTAACAATTCTGGCCGCCAACTTAGGTCCAACACCATTAGCTCTTGTAAAAGAGGCTTTATCCTGAGCCGAAACAGCTTGTGCCAACTGCATGGGCGACAAAGCAGAAAGAATACTGAGACAAACTTTTGCCCCAACACCTTGAACTTTTGTTAAAGTATTAAACCACTCTTTTTCCAAAGCATCGGCAAAACCAAATAAGGTAATACTGTCTTCCCGAACAACGGTTTCAATCAACAAAGATGCCTCACTACCGACACTTAAACGAGCTGCGGTTTTAGCGGAAACAAAGACCAAATACCCCACACCGTTCACATCTATAATGCAATAATCTTCCCCGATTGTATCAACAAAACCTCTTAATTTTGCAATCATTCTTTCGTCCTCTGTTCCTAATGGCATTAGACTATACAATTAGATATAACTCTTCAAGGAGATTTTACCACTTAAGAACAAAACAAGCACAAAAAATCCGATCTTGCCTCACACAAGACCGGATAATAAAGAAAAGACTATTCCTTCAACAAATAAGCATCTTCTTCCAACAATCGCTGATATCTCCCATACCGAGAAATATCCGGAACCGTCTCCAAAATAAAGAAGCCATTGCGAACAAAAACCGGCAATTCAATAAAGAACGGACTTTCGACAAAGACAACAGCATACCAACCTTCTTGATAAAAGAACAAGACAATCTCTTTTTTTCTTAAATCAAGAAAATAATCCATTGGCATCAATTCATCTTCATCCTCGACACCATTTTGTTCAAGATACCCTAAAAAATGACTCACTTCATTATAAAGAATCTCAAACGGTATACAAGCCTTCAAAGCTTGTCTTTCCCGCCGGTTAATTTTTTTAGAATAAGTCTCCGAAGTTTTCAGAAGTTGCCCCAGTTTTTCTTTTGAAAAACGATGAAAATAATTATCAAGAATTTCCGTTACACGAACGTCTCGCCATTTTTCACCTAAGTTAATACCCAACAGAATTTCGGCACTCAAACTAAAAGCAAAACGTGCTTTTTGCGATTTTTCCTCTAAAATCATTTTCATGCGACGATTCATATTCGATATAACAATGACATCTTTACTTTCCGTGCAATCTTTATGTCTTTCGGCAAAATTACAAGAAACAAAAGATTTAACCAAATTTAACGAAAAATTCCATCCAAATTCGGTTGTCAAACAAAATTCACCTTCTAACAAAAGATTTGGATTTTGAAGCCAAATTTCAACAAAAGTCAAATTTTCACGATATAAAACAATTTTTGTATTCTCATCAAAGAGTTTGTCCTCATTGGAAGAGGGCAAATGAAAAATCAACTTTTCTTGTATTTCCTTCTCAAAATCATCTTCATTCTCAGGAGGCAAATTCTCATTCGTCTTATCTTCAACCATTCCGTGATTAAACTCAAAGCACCATTGTTCAATCACCCGCCATCCACGAAAGAATTCAGGGATTTTAAGCAATTCATCAACATCATTTTTTGAAAACAACTTTCGTAAATCTCTCCACCAAGATGGGATCCGTCTATTTTCTTTCAATTCATGCCGCAAAATATCGCTTAAAGAACAATCTCTGTCACCCAAATTTAGCCCGGAAAGACGAAGGGCCTCTTTTTTCCATTGATTGTTATACAATTCAAGGAAACGTAACCTCTGCTTGTCCATAATATACAAATTTAATAGGTAAATAATTTTATTTATTTAAACTATTAATACAAAAAAATTTTTTTGTCTATATCAGAATTAAAATTACAGATGAGTTTCGCAACAGTTTTGTCACTTACAGCAGAAACAGCTTTCCTCAGAAGGCTCTTCTATAATTAAAATGTGCAATTGCCATCGCCAAAGCATCGGAACTATCATTATTTTTAGGTTTACATCCTGGGAGCAAGACCTTAACCATAGTTTCTACCTGACTTTTTTCAGCACGACCAACTCCAACCAAAGCTTTTTTAACTTTTGTCGGTTCATATTCGGTAACCGGCAAACCAAACAACGCCGGCACCATAATCACAACGCCTCGAGCCATACCCAATTTGATGGTTGAAGCCGGATTTTCATTCAAAAAAACCTTCTCAATAGCAGCTTCATCCGGCTCATAGGTTGAAATAACATCCTTTAACGTTTGAAAGATCACGGCTAACCGCGACGGCAAATCAGCCTTGGTATCTGTTTTAATATACCCATCCGCCACATACTTCAAACGATTATGTTCAACTTCAATAACACCCCACCCGGTAGAAGAAAGACTCGGATCCAATCCTAAAATTCTCATAATATTAACTCATAAAAAAACAACCTGCTTGATATTAATATAATCAAACAGGTTGAAATGTGTAAAAAAAATAAAAATTAATCCTCAGAATTTAATTTTGCCCAAACTTCATCTGAAAATTCCGCATTATGATAAACACGTTGAACATCATCATCATCATCTAAAGCATCAACAAAATCCATAAATTTCTGAGCCGTTTCCAAATCATTGATATCGGTTTTAACCATTGCTTTCCAATCTAATCGGGAAGCTGAAGGCGTACCGAAAACTTTTTCCAAAGCATCCGTAACCGAGGACAAATCATCGGGAAGCGTTTCAATATCATGATGTTCCTCATCACTGATAACATCGTTGGCTCCGGCTTCTAAAGCCGTTTCAAACATTTTATCGGCATCAGCCACAGATACAGGATATTCAATAAAACCTATTCTCTCAAAATTAAAAGCAACCGAGCCGCTTTCGCCCATAACGCCGCCGCGTTTACCAAAAATTGTACGCACATTACCTGCCGTACGATTTTTATTATCCGTCATTGCTTCAACAATCACGGCAACTTTTCCGGGTCCAAAACCTTCATAGCGGACTCCAACGTAATCGGCCCCTCCGGCTGTTTGGCTAGCCTTTGCAATAGCTCTTTCAATATTGTCTTTAGGCATACTTTCAGCACGAGCCGCCTGAATTGCCAAACGCAAACGTGGATTTTTATCCGGTTCCGGCAAACCGCTTTTGGCCGCAATCGTAATATCACGAGCTAACTTGGCAAACACTTTTGCTTTTTTGGCATCTTGAGCACCTTTACGGTACATAATATTTTTAAACTGGGAGTGTCCAGACATTTTTTAACTCCTTCACTATTCTTCATTCGCGTGATTTATACAACAAAGCAAAATCACACGCAAGATTTTTTTAAAGTGAAACAAAAAATTAGCGTTTATTTTTTAAGATAATATAATCCAAACGGTCATTATCCACTTTCAAAACCCTGAAAGCCAAACCGTTAATCTCAATAACACCGGCATTTAGCGGAAAGCTGATATTCTCAAAAGAGCCTTTATTACCTTCATCATTATTATAATCAAGATAGGTAAACCAAATGCGATCCATCTTCACACCATCAAATTTTAGATCAAAACCTTTCGTCGGTTTTGTCTGCACTGAATGGGTATTGAGAGCATTCGACATCTTTGCCCCCTTAGGTGCAATATAATATTCCGTATCCATCAACACCAGATAATTTCCCTTAATCTGCCCCATTTTCTTAAAAAGATTACCTTCTTCATCAACCAAAACCACAAACCCCTTCAACCCACTGTCGACAAGACGATAGTCTCGACCATCAATTTCACTAACTCCTAAAACACGATACTTCTCTTTACTAGAAAATTTAACCGGAACAGAAGCAGAATGCAAAACAACATCTTGTGTCGGCCGTAAAAAATTCTCAACATAAGTATCTTTACGATACTTTTTAGAGTTCAAAACTGTATAGCCACGAAAAGCCGTCATAGATTCGTTTAACTTAAAATTATTATCTTCAATATACTCTGTTTTTGCCAATTTAGGTTCTTCATCAACAAATTCAATTGAATACCCGTTAAGAGCCGAAAACAAATCTCCTCTTGCCGCTAAGATATTATTATCCCCGGCATACAAACATCCACCGAGTAATGTCGTCATCAAAAATAAATTTATAACTTTCATTGGCCATTCTCATCAGAAATTAAATTTATTTTTATTATTATACGATAAACTTCATGAAGTAAATAAAGTTTATACACATGGAGGATAAATAGACAGCATGATGAGCAGTTGCTGGCAAGTCAGCTTTCATCCGGAAGAAAATCTTCCCAACGGATTCGAAAATTTTCTGGATGAATATTTTGAAGTGAACGCCTGTAATTATCAAGACGAAGGCCCTGATGAATATGTAGGCTACAAAAGCGGTGAATTTAGAGAAAAAGATATGTTAAGCTTTGCCCAAAAGCTTGGAATAAAACTTCCGCCCTATCAAATAACTTTTTTAGAAAGCAGTAACTGGCTAAAAGATTATGTCATAAAATTTTCTCCCTTTACCACGGAAGATTTTATGATTTACGGAATTCACGAAACAAAAGCACCGCAAACCGATAAAATTCCGCTTCAAATATACGCCGCAACGGCTTTTGGCTCAGACCACCAAACGACTCGTTCCTGCCTGCAAGCCATTTCTGATTTATATCATCAAGGATTTGCACCTTGTTCTATTTTAGATATCGGAACCGGATCGGGAATTTTATCTCTGGCAAGTGCCAAATTATGGCAAGATTCTTGTAAAATTCTGGCTGTTGATATTGATGAAGAGGCTGTTTGGGTAACACGCCAAAATGCTGAAAACAATAATCTATCCTCCCTAATCCAAGCGGAAATGAGTGATGGTTTTATCAATCCGCTTATCAAACAAAAAGCTCCTTATGATCTAATTTTAGCCAATATTTTGGCTCGCCCGTTAATTGAAATGTCTGTTTCAATCAGTAATCACCTCAAAACAAAAGGCTACGTTATTCTTTCGGGTTTTGTTGAAGACCAAGAAAATTGGGTAATCCAAAGTTTTGAAAAGACCGGAATGAAATTAATAAAACTTTACAAACAAGACAATTGGCGTGCAGCTTTAATGCAAAAAGAATAACCTCAGAAAGACAAAATCATGACTCTGCAAGAATTTCAAAAACTCTTAATCAAAAACAAATTAGATGCCTATATTTTAACCAGAAACAACATGTTTCTTGGACAAGATGTCCTAGAAGATGAGAATAAAATTTTGGAGTTGACGGGTTTTAGCGGCTCCGCCGGAAACTTAATAATTTTTCGCGATAAAACGTTTCTCTTGGTCGACGGACGTTATGAACTTCAAGCCTCTCTGGAAGTCGATACCTCCGCCATCACGGTCATAACAACCCCAGATTCCATTGCCACTTGGATTCAAAATAACATCAAGGATCCATGTACTTTTGCCTACAATCCGTGGTGCCATTCCATTAGTGAAGTCGATTATTGGAACCGTAGCTTAAAACGCCATACCTTTGTGGCCGACGAAAAGGAACTCTTAGGACCACGATTGACCGGAAAAGAAACCAACTTTTTTGAACATGAAATCGAATTTGCCGGAATTTCAATGGATGAAAAAATATCCTACCTGACCGATTTTATGAAACAAAAAAATCTAGATGCCTTTTTTATCCCCGAATGCGATTGCTTATCATGGCTATTGAACTTGCGTTCCGATTGTTTGCCGGATACACCACTCATCCGGGCCTTTGCCCTTATTGATAAAAACGGAGAAATCAGTCTTTTCACCAATGATTTTCGTAAAATAGAAGTTGAAGCGGCAAAATACAAAGGCCTAAACATCGGCTGCAACTTCAAACAAACGCCAAAGCAAATTCAAAACATCTTTAAAAATCATCGCATCTGGGTAGATAACCTGGAAAATCCGATTACCTTATGGAAGGCGACCAAAAATGCGATTGAACAACAAGGCTTCAAACAAGCACACCTTCGTGACGGCAAAGCCATGGTCAATTTTTTATTCTGGCTGGAAAAAAACTGGCACGGACAAGACGAGCTCAGCATTGTGCAAAAACTTCATCAATTCCGCCAACAAGAAAAAAACTTTTTTTCTAACAGTTTTGAAACCATTGCCGGTTTTGCAGAAAACGGAGCCATCGTCCATTACAAACCCACACCCAAAAGCAATAAAAAGTTAAAAGAAGGCTCAATCCTGTTGCTTGACAGCGGAGCCCAGTATTATGAGGCAACAACCGATGTCACCCGAACCATAACCATCGGAAAACCGACACAAGAAATGATTGACAGCTATACCCAAGTCTTAAAAGCACATATTGCCGTTGCCTCGGTATATTTTCCCGTTGGCACACCGGGATGTGCTCTTGATGCTCTGGCACGGGCACAATTATGGAAATACGGCAAAGATTACAACCACGGCACCGGACACGGCGTTGGTTGTTTTCTTAACGTCCATGAAGGTCCGCAAAGCATTTCTTCTCGCGGTAACGCTCCTTTTGCTGCCAATATGGTAACCTCCATTGAACCCGGATATTACAAAGAAGGCCATTTTGGTATTCGTATTGAAAACCTGGCCTTAAGCGTTCCGGAAACCTCTCTTTCAAGCAACAAAGAAATGCTAAAATTTAGTATATTAACATTGGTTCCCCTTGATAAATCGCTAATCAATAAATATCTACTGAATAATCAGGAAATATCCTGGGTAAATCAATATCATGAAAAAGTATACACGGAGCTTGCTCCTACCTTGGAACCGTCTGTTGCCAAATGGCTCAAAAAAGCTTGTTCTCCGTTATAAGTTAAAGCCGAAATAAAATTTTCGGCCAAAAGGGAGAAAACCAATGCCGACAATTTTATTAATCTTTAACCTCATGCTCTTAAACATTTCAAATGCCTATTCTCAAGAAATAGACGATTCTTTTGCCAACCCCAATCAGGCCGAAGCTGAATATTTTGCGGCCAGTCCGCAAAACCAAAACAAGTCAATCATCTATATATTTTACAACAATTCTCCCTGTGAAGGCTGTCCGCAAACCATAGAACTGATTGAAAGCATATACGATCAAGAATATACAAATTTATACAACCTATTTTTAATCAATTATCAAAATGATATAGAAAATGATTTCATCGCCAAATACAATTTGCAACAACCTTTGGAAATTGTTTTGGTACAAGTAAATGATGGTGCGGAATTTGGCTATAAAAAACTAAACTATCTTGAAAATATGATTTCCGATCCAATCAGCTTTGAAGAATATTTTACCAACCAAGTCAATACCTTTTTAGGAAACCAATAAACAATAAAAAAGATGAAACCCGGTCGCATAAAAATATTTCCGCACTATGGCAGAACAAACCTAACAGGGTTTGGCTTATACACCGATACGCCGATTTATAAAAACCGCCTCAATCCGGAAACCTTTCTTGCTGAAAATCCAAACGCCGTACAAATTCCGTTCTTTGGCTCACACACACTTTGCTGTTCCATCAAAAACAAATACGGAGAAAAAGTTGAAACAAAATCCCCCTAAACCGGATCAATATGATTTAATTTTGCCGCATTAAATATTTTCAACTTTTCCAGTTTTTGCTTTCTCACATATTTTAAATAGGCTTCATAGCTGATTAAAACAATTGACGAAAAGACCAACGGCAACAAATAATAAATAATCCGATACGTGATAAGAGCCCCAAACAAAATCGCCTGATTATGCTCTCCGGGGATAATATACATAAACAACCCTTCAAACACACCCAATCCACCGGGAACTTGGCTAAATACGCCCAAAACTTGAGCAATAATGAATACACCAATAAACGTATCAAAAGAAATATCTACAAACGAAATTAAAGAGAAATACAAAACCAAAGAGGCAAGAAGAATATCAGCCCCGCCGATAAAAATTTGACAAAGAGCCATTTTAAAACTTGGCATATCAAATTCAATCTCTTTAATAATCATCGGCTTTTTGTAAAAAATGCTGGCCAATAAATAAACCGCCAAACCAATAAAAGAAACCAAAGCCGTAATTTCTGTCGTTAATTTGGAAACGGAGCCTCCGCCAAAGGCATGATTCGGTGTTAAAAAATAACCGACAATAATTAAAAAGAAACAAGCAACCAAATACGTAAAACCGGAAAAAGTAACCATGCGAACAATTTCAGAAGCATGAAACCGCCACCTTGTATACAGACGATAACGAATGGTTCCTCCCGAAACAATAGCGTGACCGGCGTTATTACTAACCGAAAAGCCGATAAAACCGGCAAAAATCCATTTCAACGGATTTAGCTTTCGCCCAATATACCTTAAAGCCAAATAATCATAAGAAGATAAAGCAACATAACCAAAAAACGAGGCAATGCAAGCCCAAATCAAATTCTTGGTTGGAATACTGAGAACGGCATTTTTAATATCCTCAAAACTATACTTGGATAACTGTAAATATAAGACATATGCCGCCACACCAAAAAAGAATAGCCCGGCCCAAGAAACAATTTTTTTCAAAAATTTTTTAGCCTTAAAAGACATCTTTTTACTTTCACTTCCCTTTTTCATATTATTATTCATACCATACATAATCTTAAGATTTATTCAACAATAATATTCATATATTATAATAATTCTTATTTTACAGAGGAAAGCAAAATTTTTATTTACATTCTGGGAAATATCGGCATACTAAAAGAAATACGGAACAAAAAGCGAGACAGACATGTTTTCAAGAAGAAAAATCATCGGAATAAGTCGGGATTTTTTTCACACCATTATCGACTACCCTAAATTTCACACCTATTTCAAAACAATCAAACAAAACCCTCCCCAAAAGGTTATTTATACCTGTATTACCGGTGGCTATGATTGTCTACTCCCCAATATTTCTCTTAACCCGGAGTATAAATACGTTTGTTTTACGGAAAATCCTTTTTACCTCCGCCGTAAAAACGTCGGTCCTTGGCAAATAGAACCCTTACACTTCAACAAACTGGACAATACGCG
Organism: uncultured Alphaproteobacteria bacterium; assembly: GCA_944392275.1. GTDB lineage: Bacteria > Pseudomonadota > Alphaproteobacteria > RF32 > CAG-239 > CAZU01. The sequence goes on along the minus strand of CALXWA010000006.1, from coordinate 68,885 downwards.
AAACAACCGTTGGCACAAAATGCACCCGCATATCTTATTCCCTGAATATGAGACCAGTATTTTTATTGATGCCAATGTTCTTGCCAAAACACCTAAACTTTTTGAGCTGGCCAATAAAGTTCCGCAAAATGTTTTTCTGTCCGTTCCCCCACATCGGCGTTGTTCCTGCATTTATGATGAAATTGAGGCTTGTATTAAAGTTCAAAAAGACGATATCAAGAAATTAGAGCAACAACGCGAATTGTTGCTGGCAGAAGGCTTTCCTAAAAAAATGGGCATGACGGAAAACAACGTTATTTTCCGCCGTCACAATCATCCGCTTTGTATCAAAATCATGGAAGAATGGTGGAACATGTTGGAACATTATTCCAAACGCGATCAATTAAGCTTGTTCTACGTTTTATGGAAAAACAATGTTTCCATGCATTACCTATCGGACATCGCCATTAAAGAAGACAAGCAAAACTTCCGCATCTATCATCATAACAAACGCTAATAAGCATTTGGTCTTCGCACCGGAGCTTTGGCAAACTCGTCGGCCATTTTATCAAGCTTTGCATAATTGGGCTGAGCACCTAAAAGTTTTGTTTTAAGATAAGTGATAAAAATTGTCCGAAAACAGGGCAATTTTGTTGTTTTTCGAATATATTTCCAATAAGCCGAAACCGCTCTCTTATACAAAGAAGCCAAAATATCTTTATCTAAAAACGGATGCTCCTTAAGAAAATCATAATAAGCCATAAACCGATCATGGTCTAATTGAACCTTATTACCCGAAAAATTACCAAACTCCTTAGGGACCAAAACAACATCTTCAAACATTTTAACGATTCCGTTAGCATAAAATGCCGCTCGCAAGGGGATGGTTTCATCCTGAATAAAGACCTTTTCATCGGCCCCTTTAGCCTTAAAAAGGACATCTCTTTTAATCAATTGTCCCATCCGCGTAAAACGTCCGGACAAAACAGCCCGTAAAGCATCTTTTTTATAATAGGATTTAAACTCTTTTTTCAAATATTCGTTAGTCAAATCCTCCGAATCTTTTCCGGTCTTAACAAAAGTTCCGTAAACCATATCGGCATCATATTTTTCGGACAAAGCAATCATCTTTTCGGTTGAATCAATCGGAAAAATATCATCAGAATCCAACATCCTCACATATTTACCGTGAGCCAATCGGATTCCTTGATTAATCCGCACACTGATACCTCTGTTATCAGAATTTTTAACAATCTGTACGTTAGGCAATCCCTTGGTCATCCGTTCAATAATTTCAACGGAAGCATCTTTTGAAAGATCATCCACAAAAATATATTCCGGATTTTTCAACCCGCTCTGATTCAACAAAGCCTTCAAAACCGACGGTAAATACCTTTCTTTATTATAGACCGTCATCACAAAAGAAACATCAATATCAGTCATAATTGCCCCATTAAAAATTTTTATAAACGAAGTTTAGTCTTCACACAATCTTTTAGCAAGCACATTTTACATTTTTAACAATACCTCTGAGTTAATTTGACAACCCTAAAGGAAGGTTTTATAACATAACAAAACGGACTAATTTTGGAGTAAAAAAATGAAAATAGGGATTATCGGGACAGGTTATGTCGGCCTCCCAACCGGTGTCGGCTTAGCCGAGCTTGGCAATGAAGTAACATGTATTGACCGCGAAGCCTCAAAGATTGATGCTCTTAAAGCCGGAAAGCTGACAATCTATGAAGACGGCTTGGAAGAACTCTTTCATAAAAATCGTCTTTCCGGCCGCCTCACCTTTACCACCTCCATGAAAGAAGGGATTGAAAACGCCGATGTCGTTTTAATTGCCGTCGGGACACCACCTCACCCAATCACCAAAGAAGCCGACATGAAATATATCCATGCCGCAGCAACGGAACTGGCTGAATTTTTACAAGGATACACGGTTGTTGCAACCAAATCGACGGTTCCGGTTGGTACGGGAGACGCCGTTGAAGGCTTAATCCGCAAAAAAAATCCGCAAGCCGACTTTGATGTTGTTTCTCTTCCGGAATTTTTACGAGAAGGGTTTGCCGTTCACGACTTTTTCAACCCGGATCGTATTATTGTAGGAGCCAACAGCAAACGAGCCGCAGATGTCATCAAAAAATTATACACTCCTTTTGAAAAGAAAACGCGGATGCTTTTTGTTAATCGTCGTTCGGCCGAAACAATTAAGTATGCCTCTAATGCCTTTTTGGCCATGAAAATACATTATATCAACGAAATGGCTGATTTCTGCGAAAAATCCGGAGCTGATATTTATGAAGTTGCCAAAGGATTAGGCCTTGACAGTCGTATTGGCGAAAAATTTCTCAATCCGGGTCCGGGATACGGCGGCAGCTGTTTCCCCAAAGATACAAATGCCATGGCTTATATGGGACGCCAAAACAACGTTAACCTTAGTTTGATTGAGGCAACCATCAAAGGAAATGATCTCCGCCAACAACAAATGGGAGAACGAATTTTAGAGGCCGTTAAAAATATCAAATCGCCTAAAATTGCTGTCTTAGGTTTAGCCTTCAAAAACGGAACGGACGATTGCCGTCAATCGCCGGCAATTAAAATTGTCAGCACCCTTCTTGAAAAAAATGTCAATATCAAAGCCTTTGACCCCAAAGCAATGCCTAATGCCAAAAATCTTCTCGGAGATAAAATTCAATACGCTCAGGATGAATACGATGCTCTCTCCGGAGCGGATGTGCTTGCCATTCTGACGGAATGGAAACAATTTGGCGAATTAGATTTAACAAAAGTAAAAAATCTGATGCGGACACCGACAATTATTGATTTAAGAAATTTGCTAAATCCCGAAGAGGTCCGCAAGCTTGGATTCACTTATCGAGGAATAGGTCGTTAACCGAACCAAAAAGATTTTAAGAAAGGAAAAACCATGGTCAAAAATTATGTTTCCTTACTTTTTTGTATTTTTTTATGTTCTTGTGCTCTTTGGCCCTTTGAACGTAATTATGACTACAAAGATGTCAAAATGGAAAAAGACACGATTTATGACAAAGAAGGCAATCCGATAAACGGAAAATTAAATATTCCGGCACAAAACGGCAAAAACGCCATGAGCTGCCAATTTGTTAACGGAGCCATTGAAGGCCGCTGTGCCGAATATTATCCCGACGGAAAAATAGCCAAAGAACAAACCATCCGCAACGGATCAATCCAAGGTTTATCCAAAGAATACTACCCCGACGGAGCTCTTATGGTTGAAACACCGTTTGTAAACGGCAAACGAGAAGGTCTGCAAAAAGAATACCGAGCCAATGGCACCCTTTTTGCGGAAACTCCCTACAAAAACAACCTTGCCGATGGGTTACGTAAAAAATATGATGAACACGGAAATTTAGCCGTTGAAACACCTTTTACCAATGGCTTAATTAACGGAGAAGGAAAAATTTATTTTCCCGATACCGGACAAATCCGCAAACAAACAATGTTTGAAAACGGACAAATTATCGGAGAAGAAAAAGAATTTAACAAAAACGGAAAAATTATTTCGCTTACCCCCTATAAAGATGGTTTAATTGACGGGACGGTAACCTTCTATTACGATTATGAGAAGAACAAAATCGCAGCCAAAATTCCCTATAAAAAAGGCAAAAAAGAAGGGCTTGGAAAAATTTTTGATACCACCGGAAAAGTCATTGATGAAATTCCTTGCAAAAACGACCAAATCAATGGAACAAGAAAAGAATATTCCTCAACCGGAAAGTTGATCAAAAAATCCGTTTATAAAAACGGGGAATTAAACGGGAAAGCCATCGTTTATGATGAAAAAAGCGGCAAACCGATGTTTGAAGTTTTATTCAAAGAAGGGCAGCCCAGTGAAGGATGGCGTTATGAAAATGGCAAAAAGATAAAACTTGAAAAATCAAAATAACTCTATGCTTGATATGATAACAGCTCTTTATTTGCATAAAGAGCTGTTATCAATAAATAAAAAAAACAGAAATTTATATTTTTTCCAAACGCAAAACTTACTAAAACACGCCTCTCCGTATCCCTTAAAACAAAGTCTTATCATCAAGGGCATCATAACGCTTATGAATGCATTGGATACATGTTTTGTGCACGCCTTCGCGAATACTATAAAAAATAAAACGACCTTCCCGACGAGAGACCACAAAACAATCTTCTTTCATTTTTTTCAAATATTGCGAAACTTTGACTTGCTCAATTCCTGTTCCCAAAACAATTTCCGAAACATTCAATTCTCCACGCAATGTCAATAACTCTAAAATTCTCATTTTATCATAGTTTGCAAAAAGTTTTATCCGATTCGCTGTCATCATAATATAATCGGCCGGCAACATCGCTTTAATTCCCTCTTGCAAAAAGCTGAAATTATCCGTCATGTATCCATACAATTTACGCAAGCAAACAAACAAACTCGCCGGATATTCTTCACAAATTGTATAATAAATAAAAATACCTTTCCGATTGGTTTTGACTAAATGGGCATCACGCATTTTTTTCAAGCTCTGAGAGACAATGACCTGTTCTTCCCCCAAAGCTTTCGTAATAGCCGACACGGAAGAGCTCCCAAAAACATCCAAATACTCCAAAATACGCAACCGCAACGGATGCGAAATATACCCGATTCCGATAACGGCTTTTTTCATAATTTCCGGAGGTAATTGTTGTTTCATCATAAATTTCTAATCCTTTTTTATAAGACATAGCAAATTTTAGATCTTTTGCCAATAAAAATCCTCTGCCTTTTCAAGGCAGAGGATTAATTTTAGTTTACAAAAGGTTTTACATAATCATCAAATTGTTTTTCCGTCCCCTTCGACCATCCCATAATGTAATGCTCTCCCATACAAAACAACGGCGTTCCGATTTCTCTTCCCAAATTAAATTTATCGGCACATTTTTTAAACAAATCAAACCCGCCATCTTTATAAATATCCACCATAACAATTTTCAAATCCGGATATTTTTCATTCATATAATCTAAAGCATAATGGCAATACGGACATCCGTTATAATAAAAGAAATAAATTTGATCATCCTGAATTTGATTGTTTTGAACCATATCAATTTTGTCCGTTGATTTTTCACAACCCCCGACAACAACACTCATAAAAACAACCATAATTGCCCAAAATTTTTTCATTTTTTACTCCTTATTCAATGCAACAATCAACGGCTTTACGAACAAATTTTTTCATTTTTAACATAAGATTATCTTTATTGTCATCCATTTTTTCAGATTCTAAAACTTCAGACACTTTGGTTGAAAGTTTTTTGATATCTTCTGACTTATCCTCTATCCACTTAACATCTTCAACTTTCAACATATCCATATTCAATCCCCAGAACAAACAATACAGTTCATAGGATTGATTAAAGAGTTTATAAGCCTCTTCTTTATGCCCTAAAGATTGCTGTTTTGTTCCAACCTCCATCAACCGCATGGCTGAGGCTAATAAGTGTTTGGAAATACACCAAACTTCCCCCTCATAAGAAGGAATAATTTTTTGCATCAAAGTCTTTCGCATTTCACGAACACTCTCGATTAAATCATAAAAAGAGCTTTTACCGGTTTTCGCTCCGGAAAACATCAAATGTTCTTCAATAGAAATCAAATTCATAATCGCAATACTCAAATCTTGATCTGAAGACAAATCTTTTGGATTAACTTTTTTTCCGGAATCAATTTTTTCAACATATTCTTTAATATTTTCAATCTTTTTCATTTTTCTCTCCTTTATTGATCTACAATGGATAAGAATTAATTAAGCCACTCAAAAAAAGCAGCACCGTCAGCGGCAAAACAACTTTTTCAAAAGGGAAATGAGCTTTTCCGCCATTTTTTAACTTAAGATACAAATAAAATTTTTGTGAAAGAATATAACTCAATGCCCCGACAACAGCTGCCAACAAAAAAGTATCAACATACAAAAAGCCAACAATTTGCGGATGATAAGAAAGCTCTCCGACATACACAAAACCAATCATGGCAACAGATAACCAAAGCAACAAAAAATCTCTTCCCCAAAAGTCCCAATGTTTTTTTTCAAACCATAGAATGGTCCAATATCCCAAAATTGCCAAAAAAGCTCCGGCCCACAACCCAACCACTTCATCACAAATACCAAGTTTTCGAGCAATTTCCAAAGAAGCTCCTATTGCAACCGTACAAACGACACAGGCAGGGTTCGCCATTGCTTTTGACAGCGTCATAAAATAAAAAAACAACATTAAAAATAATTTTTTCATTTTGAAACCTCAATACATATCAATTACAATATATATAATAATTACTATATATAATATTGTCAATATATATTTTTTTTATATTATCCCTTGTTATTAATTCAAAATTAAGAGAAATATTTGATAATAATCCCAAAAAAGGTAAAGGAAAAAAAATGGAAAAATCAACACTTATTGGCTTTTTTGGCGGAATATTCGCCGTCGGATTCGGCATGTACTTAAAAGGAGCCGATCCGCATGCTTTAATCAACCCGGCAGCTTTCTTAATCATTTTTATGGGAACAGCCGCTGCAATTTTCAACGCTTTTACAATGGAAGGTCTTAAAAAAGTTCCCCACTTGTTTAAGATTATTTTCTGCGGCAACAAAATAATGTCCAAACAAGAAGTCTTGGAGCTTTTTGTCTCTGTTGCTAAGTCAGCAAAACAAGAAGGTATAATGGCTATTGAAAAAAGAGCCAACGAAATTGAAGATCCATTTATTCGCTCAAGTTTGATTTTGGTATCCGATGGTTTTAACGCAGACTTTATTGAAGATGTAATTGACTCAGAAATCAAACAAATGGAAGAACGCCATCGTGCCGGAGCCTTAATTTTTGCCCAATGCGGCATGTATGCCCCGACATTAGGGGTTCTGGGTGCCGTTATCGGTTTGATTGCTGCACTTGGAAACTTATCTGACATTGATCAATTAGGGCATTCAATTGCTGCAGCATTCGTTGCAACCCTTCTGGGTATTTTTACCGGATACGTTCTGTGGCACCCGTTTGCCAACAAACTAAAACAAATTTCACAAGAAGAGGTTGAGCTAAAAAAGATGGTGCGTGAAGGTGCCGTTGCTCTGCAAGGCGGAGCATCCTCCATCGCCATGGAAGCAAGATTACAAGCTTTCATCCCACTATCCGAACGCAAATCACAACGCAATCAAGAAGGGGAATAAATGAGTAAAAAACCGGAAGAACAACCCCACGAAGAACATGCAGACGAAACCTGGCTCATTCCGTATTCGGATTTATTGACCCTTTTGCTGGCATTATTCATTGTACTTTTTGCCTCTTCAAGTCTGGATAAAGAAAAAATGGCGCAAATTGAATATGCCATGGCCGCAGCTTTTGGTTCAATTCCATCTGAGGAAATGAAAGGCGATATCCTTAACTTTATGGAAGATGCCAAAGCCGCCGGATTAAATCCGAATGTCGGATTAAACAGCGATTCGAGAGGCGGAGTCTTAGAAATTACCAGTGTCATCTTATTTCAAGAAGACGGGACAACACTGAAACCGGAAGGGACACAAATTTTAAAACAAATTGCAGACCTTCTAAACAACAAAAAATACCACCGCTACCAAATCGTCATTGAAGGTCACACCGATGATGAGGCTCCCAAGTTAAGTGAATATCAATCCAATTGGGAACTATCCGCCGTCCGGGCCGGTATAGTGGTACGAGAACTGATAAAACAAGGTTGTTCGGCCAGCCGTTTCAAAGCCGTTGGTATGGCAGAAATATCGCCCAAATTTCCCAATAAAAACGTATACAACGAACCCATACCGATTAATCGTCAGTTAAACAATCGCATATCAATTCACATTGAAATGTAAAAGTCCATAACAAAAATCCCGAAAATTTTCGGGATTTTTGTTAACTGTAAACCTACTTTTCTGAACGAATACATTTGATTTTCAAATTAAGATCCGCCACATGCTTTAAGATTCGTCGTAAACAAAACGGAGCCGCAGGAGAAACCGCAAACCGAACCGGAATTTTTTGCAAATGTAAATCTAACGCAATTCCCAAACGATGATGGCCGTTATCAACACAATCTTTTGCACCAAAAACTCTAAGTAACATAATATCAATCGGTTTATCTTCTGCAAAGCCGTTGTTTTTAATACTATTATAGATTTTATTATACTCGCTTTCCCGTTCACTCAAGGTCATTACCCGACATTTTTTGGTAAAATTATAGGCGTTTTCTTTTGTTTTATGCGAACGTTCAATATTCAGAGATCTCAAATATTGCGGGCTCACATGATAAATATTGGAACCGTAAAATCGCAATTGGTTGCGACGAAACCGCCAAAACGGAGCTAAAAAATCATACCACTTACTAATTGGCAAGGAAGCAAAACGCACCATTACTTTTGCTTTATTTTCTTTCTGTGCTTTTAGTAAAAAATCTTGTCCGGAAATAACACAGTCCTTCGTTCCTAACAAAACGACAACCTCCTGATTATTTTCCGGGAGGTTAAAATTTTCACCTTTACCTAAAGCGGTAAGGTCTTGCAAATCGACCTCATACACTTCTGAAGAATAGATTAACTTTGTTTTCTGCATTCGTCCGTACAAACCAATTTATTTTTCACACAAACAACACAATACAAAGAAAAAAAACAGATAGCAACCCTTATCGTTAAAAGAGGGCAAAACAAAATTTATTTTTTGATAAAATGGAATGTAAAAGAAGTTTTGTTAAAATTGCATTTGAGCAAAAATTGAAAATCATCAAAAAGCCTTGCACGTTATCGTACAAGGCTTTTAATTCATCAACGTTTCAAAATTAATAAATATACATCATGATTGTGTAAATTAGAAGGATATTTCCAAGTCATATCCTTAATGTTGCATAGGACCACAGATCCGCTATGTGTAGCATAAAGGAACTTACCTTCTAAGGGTTTATCTCCCGACGTAACACGCAAATCTGAAATTTCTTGCCACATAGCAACCAACATCTTAACATCAGAAAAGTCCAAAAATTTTCCGCCTAAGCGGTCACGATACGGGGCAACCAAATATGGCTCAACCTGTTGCACTCGCGAATGAATAACCAAGCTCGGAGAAATTCGGTAACCGATAATACGTCCATTTTCAGGTTGACACACTGTCGTTTCTACCAAATTTTCATAAACATAGCGGGGCTTTGTGTAATCATCCACTTTTTCAGGAAGTTTTCCGTCCCACAAAGGCTCTCCGGCCGGACCATCATAAACACCTTCTTTACCGCTGAGTTCATCTTGGACACGTTTTCTTGCCTTTGTAACGGAAATAAGGCAAAAAATAATCAGAGTAACTAAAAGAACACCCAAAATAATAGTAATTAAACTCATAATGATACCGGAATATTTTAAGAGGCTTATGTGACCGGATCCTCCTGATTAAACATAATTATAATTAATTGGAAAACAGACTATATTTTAATATTGAAAAGTCAAGAGATAATGAAAGAACTAAACTCTCATCAGTCACATTATTACAGAGAAAAAGTCCTTCTTTAAAAACAAAAAAAGCACCATAAAGGCGCGTTTTGATTTTTTATGGTGCCGACAGAGAGACTTGAACTCCCGACCCACTGATTACAAATCAGTTGCTCTACCAACTGAGCTATGTCGGCAACAACATCAGCATGTATAACGGATATGAAAAAAAAATGCAAGCCTTTTTTATCGAAAGATATCTTTTTTTTCACAAATTAATCCAAAATTTGATGCAACCTTTCTGCCGCATCTTTTCCGGAGGCAACAGCTTCAACAACCGTAGAAGAACCACTTTTACAATCTCCGGCTAACAAAAATTTTTCCCCCTCTTCTAAAGAAGGTTTTCGACTTCCAAGAGCCAAAATAACCGCATCAAAATAGCCTCGTTTGATTAAGGTCCCCTCTTCGTCGACCAATTTGCCGTCAACAAATTTTGTTTTACAACTAGAAACAATAAGCCCCTTGTTATCTTTTTCGATTTTGCATACTCGAGTCATAGAACTAATATCAATCTGATTTTCAAGTAAGGTTTTACGTTCTTCAACCGTAATTCGCATATCGGGAACTCTTCTTCGCACCACCATTTCAACATATTCGGCTCCGTTTTGTTTGGCCGATACGGCACAATCCACAGCAACGGCACCACCGCCGACAACGGCAACATTCCCCCGGAAAGGATATTTCTCCGGATTTTTAAGATACTCCGAATACGGAATAGAAAATTCCTCTCCCTCAATCCCTAAAAGAGTATAATCCGATTCGCCGATTGCAACAATGACACCGTCAAAACCTTTATCCAATAACTTTTGCGGTTCTGCCACATCGGTTGATAAATGCAAAACAATACCTTCTTGAGCAAAAATATCGTCCCAATCTTTCAAAATATCGGCATACTGTAACCGAAAATCAGGAATCAAATTCATAGCTCCGCCGACTTGATTTTCTTTTTCAAAAATCTCCACCGCATAACCAAAGTTTCTTAATACCGAAACCGCAGCCATCCCGGCAGGACCGGCTCCGACAACAGCAACCTTTTTCCCCTTCAACGGCATGTTGGTACGTATCTTCATTCCCTGAGAACGAGCTTCTTCCAAAATTGTTGCCTGCACCTTAGGAATACGAATGGCCGCATCAATTTTTGCCCGTAAACACGCTTTCATACAGAAATGATCCGGACACACCAAACCACACGTTTGTCCTAAAGGATTCGCCTCTAAAATAAGACGAGCCGCTTTTTCCATATCTCCGGATTTTGCCGCCTCAATAAAACCATACGGACAACAAGAAACCGGACAAGCCTTCATGCATGGCTTGGAGGCACAATGCAAACACTTTTCCAGTTCTGCCTTTAATTGAGCCTTATTTAAATATCTCTTGTCTCCCATTGTCCGTATCCCATTCCTAACTTAAGCCGCGTCTTTAAGAATTTTACTCAAATACCATTCGACGGTTTTTACAATTCCGCTGGCAAAATTTTCATCAGCCTTCCACCCCAATTCGGTTGTCAGCTTAGTTGCATCAATCGCATAACGACGATCATGCCCGGGACGATCTTTTACAAAAACAATCAAATCCTTATAGGAAGATCCATTGCTCCGCGGCATTTCCTTATCTAAAATTGAGCAAATAGCATCAACGATTTCCAAATTATTTTTTTCATTATGTCCACCGATGTTATAAGTCTCACCGGCCTTTCCTTTATGGAAAATCAAATCAATCGCCTTGCAATGATCCAAAACATACAACCAATCCCGAACATTTTTTCCATCACCATAAATCGGAATATCTTTTCCACTCAAAGCATTGGAAATAATTTTTGGAATCAACTTTTCAGGATGTTGCTTTGGCCCATAGTTATTAGAACAATTAGAAACCGTCACATTCATCCCATAAGTATGGAAATAAGCCCGCACCAACATATCTGACCCGGCCTTTGATGCCGAATACGGAGAATTTGGAGCATAAGGTGTTGTTTCCTTAAAAAAGCCATCTTCTCCCAAAGTCCCATACACCTCATCGGTTGAAATATGGTGAAAGCGAGCTTGTTCATAACCGGGCTTTACTTTGTTAGGAGCCTCCATCCAATAATTTCTGGCCACATCCAACAAATTAAATGTCCCGACAATATTTGTTTCAATAAAAGCCTTCGGACCGGTAATAGAGTTATCAACATGGCTTTCCGCCGCAAAATGAACAACGCCTTTAATATCATATTGCTTGAAAAGCTTTTCCAACAAATCCCGATCACAAACATCACCATGCACAAAAACATAGTTCTTCATTGACTCACATTCACGCAAGTTTTCCAAATTTCCGGCATAGGTTAACTTATCCAGATTGACAATTTTATAATTTGGATATTTTGCAGCAAAATAAGGAACAAAATTTGCTCCGATAAAACCGGCCCCGCCGGTAACTAAGATAGTTCTTTCAGACATGATAACAAACTTTCTCTCCAATGGTTAATCGTAATCCCAAAATCCCGTTTAATTTTCGCTTTATTCAAAACCGAATAAGCCGGACGTTGTGCCAAGGTCGGATAATCTTTGCTCTCTATCGGCAATACTTTGCATTGTAAACCGGCTGCCGACATAATTTCAACAGCAAAATCATACCAAGAACAAACCCCTTCATCCGAATAATGATAAATTTCTTTTTTTCCCAAAGTCAATTTCGGGAGCAACATCACAATAACTTTAGCCAAATCTTTTGCATAAGTCGGGGTGCCGATTTGATCAAAAACGACATTCAGAGTCTCTTTTTCAGCCCCAAGACGCAACATGGTTTTCACAAAATTATTGCCATACGCAGAATACAACCACGATGTCCGCAAAACAAAGGCCGCCGAAGCATGTTCTAAAACAACCTTTTCCCCGGCCAATTTTGTCTTTCCATAAACCGAACAGGGACAAGCCTCGTCCGTTTCAACATACGGCAAATGACCTGTTCCCTCAAAAACATAATCGGTTGAAATATGGATAATAGGAATCCCTGTTTGAGCTAAATTTCTTGGCCCCAAAACATTAATTTTTTCAACCACATCGGCATTTTCTTCCGCCTTATCAACAGCCGTATACGCGGCACAATTCACAATCGCCTGAAAATTATGAGAATTGCAAAAAGCTTTTACCGCATTTTCATCCGTAATATCCAGTTCTTCACGATCTGCATAAACGGCGTTTTCTCCCAAAAGCAACTTTAGCTCATGACCAAGCTGCCCGTTTGCTCCGACCACCAAATACATTATAAATCCTTTAACATTGGTAAAACTTTATCTTTTTCAGACAAAATTGCCTTATCAAGCGGAATTCTCCAGTCAATTCCGAGACTTTTATCATTAAAATTAATCCCGCCTTCGGAGGCTTTATTATAAACATTATCACATTTATAAGCAAAGACCGCCGTCTCTGATAAAACCGAAAAACCATGAGCAAAATTTCTCGGGATCATCAATTGCCGATTATTCTCTGCTGACAACTCAACCGCCACATGTTGCCCATATGTCTCAGAACCCGGACGCAAATCAACCGCCACATCCAAAACACATCCCTGCAAAACTCGAACCAATTTTGCTTGCGAAAACTCTCCTTTCTGAAAATGAAGACCGCGAATAGTCCCATAAACAGATTTTGATTGGTTGTCTTGAATAAAATTATAGTGCAATCCGGCTTCTTCAAACTTAGCCTGATTATAACTTTCAAAAAAATATCCCCGCTCATCTTTAAAAATCTGCGGTTCAATAATGTACACATCCTTAATCGGCGTATTAATAATCTTCATGATATTCCTCATACACACGTTTTAAATAATCTTTGTACGAAATTCCATCCTTAAGAGAATTTATGATTTTGAGCATTTGAGTATCATCAATAAACCCTCTTCGATAAGCAATTTCCTCCACACAGGCAATCTTTAATCCTTGTCGCTCTTCAATAATTTCCACAAAATTTGAAGAATCCAACAAAGATTTCGGCGTTCCGGCATCTAACCAAGCATTACCGCGTTTCATAATCACGACATTGAGCCGCCCTTCGGCTAAATAGAGCTTATTAATGTCGGTAATTTCCAGTTCTCCGCGAGCCGACGGTTGCAAATTTTTAGCTTTTTCCACAACATCGGGTTTGTAAAAATACAAACCGACCACGGCATAATTTGATTTTGGATTTTTGGGCTTTTCCTCAATGGAAATAACTTTATGATCCCGATCAAACTCAACCACGCCAAAACGTTCCGGATCTGAGACATGATACCCAAACACAACTCCGCCTGGGTTTTTAGCCACCTCATCTCGAAAACGATGGATTTGATCTCCCATATAAAAAATATTATCACCCAAAATCAAACAAACTTCTTCATTACCGATAAAATCCGCCCCTAAAATAAAAGCTTCGGCAATTCCTTTCGGAGCCTGTTGAACTTTGTAAGAAATGTTTAATCCGAGCCGTTCCCCGTTACCAAAAAACTTTTCAATATTGGGCGTATCCTGAGGCGTTGAAATAATCAAAATATCTTTAATCCCAAAGGACATCAACGTCGAGAGCGGATAATAAATCATCGGTTTGTCATAAACCGGTAAAAGCTGTTTGCTGGTCGTCTCCGTAAGCGGATAGAGCCGAGAACCGCTCCCTCCGGCAAGAATAATCCCTTTCATTTTAAACCTCTGCAAAAGTTAAAAAATACGTATGACTCTATACATACCCCTTTCTATATTTTTTAACAGTTTAAAATACAAGAAATCCCAATGTTTTTAACACCGGGATTTCTGCAAAACGGAGTTTCGGCTAAAATTTATATTTCAGACTAAGCAAACCGGTATTGTCTTTATAATCTTCACGAAATTTTCCCTCATACCCCAAAGAGAACTCAACATCGTCTGCAACACCGACCGCCAAGCCCAAACCGGTCTCAATTCCAAACCGATCCAAAGCCTGATTATTAACCACATATGAGCTTCCGTTGCTCAACAACACCGTTGATGCCGCACTGTCGTTGACCACATCGTAGGTAACCGCCATTTTAACCTCCGGCCGCAACCGAACATCATTATCCAAAAGATATTCATATGAAGTCTTTACTCCGGAAATAAAAGTAAGGACATCTGATTTTCCACCGCTTACTTCTTGCCCATAAGCATCTTGATATCCATCTTTATCAAAATTGGTATAACGAACTCCGACTTGCGGCGTAATCGTCCAATACTCATAATTCAGATCATATCCGCCCATAACTTGCCAACTGATACTATTAACATCAAAATCGGCTTGATTTCCATTATAACCTTTTTCTTCATAATCCGAAAAAGTATAGCCCAAAATTCCGTTTACAAACCATTGTGAAGGCTTATATTCTCCATAAACAAACAACGTATGACTTTCAATATCGGTTGTCCGGCTTTGGCTGTCAACATCGCTTCCGGTATAAGCGTAACCGCCCCCTAATTTAACATCCGTGTCCAAATAATGTTCAAAGCCCATTGCAACACCGGAAGATTCGGCATCAAACCCGTTTTCCCGATTCAATTCGGACTTATTGTACAACCCTTGAACCCATGTCATAGAGTGCTGAAACAACTCATCGCCGGATGAAAAACCTTCGGCCCCGCTACAATAAAAACCGCAACCACCCGTAAAACGACTGCTTACCGCTCCAAAGACCTGATTCGTATTTTCATTAACCGCAAACTGAACCTTATTGGCAATCTCAGGAGCCAAAGCCCCCAAAGCTTTTTGATAAGCCTCCGGATTATTTTGTGCCAATTCATTCAAATACTCGGCCATTTCTTTTTGATTCTGCAGTGTAAAATCATTCTTTTCATCGGTCCAAGCACCGGCCGCATCCGCAAGAGAAGGATTTCCCTGTCCGGCAATATCCGATGCCGTGGCAACTTTTTGTATGGTATATTTTCCACTACCATCGCCCTCAAAACGATACATGGCATTACTAAAATCATTAACAAATTCATCCTGATTTGGACCACTGATTAATTGAAAAGACAACCCATCTTCATGCTCTGCCGCTTTGTCAAACACCCCTTGGGCAATGGTTGCCTTTAACTTAGCTCCGGTATTGGAAAACCTTTGTGCCGTAATTTGCCCATAATCATCCACATCATTAATATCTAAAGCTAACGTTGTTCCTTTCTCAAAATGAATTTTTTGAACATTAAGCTTTCCCGTACCAATATCCAAAACACCGCCATTCACACGAACAACACCACCGGAAATTCCGCCATCAAGATGAGCCGTTCCGGAATTAAAGTTCACAATATTTCCATTACTAATGTCTAAAAGTTTTTCTCCTGATTTATTTTGACTCCAAAAACTATCCCCGTTAAAATTTATAATCCCATTGTTATAAACGGCAGCTCCGCTTGAAGAAGAAGAGTTTTCAATAAAATGCACGGCCCCTTCAAAAGTGATTTCAGCATCCATTCCGTTATAAATAACTCCGCCCAAACCATTCAAATTTTGATTCTCACGAAATTCGACACCATCTCCGATTGTAACTTTTGTTGCTTCATCCGTTGTCAAAACAGTCCCTTTTGTTATTGTTTCTCCGCTGCTGACAAGTTGGTTGTTTTCAAATTTAACATTATCCCCGATTGATAAAACATCTTGCACCGAATACAAACTTTCTCCCTCTAAGACAGAACCGGAAACTCCGTCAGAAACAGCCGTAAAAGAGGCTTGAGCCGTTCCGGAAACCAATAAAGCCGACACAGCCAAAAATAGTCCTTTATACATCCAATACTCCTTATAAATAGTCAAACAGAATCAATAAATTAGAAAAAAATGATATAACATATTATATTATGAACACAAACTAACCCGACAGATGAACAAATTCAATAATAAATTAAAATCCGTCATTGCCAAAAAGAGTTATAACATTGTTTTTAAATAATTTTATTTTAAGCCATTCTTTTTGCTTATTTTTTTCTTAATGACTTCTAATAAAAAATTTTTTTAGAGTCTCTACTTATAAGTGTGTTTTTTTATCTCGATTCGTAAAAAAAAAGCCCCGAAAATCGGGGCTTACCAAAAATAAGAAAAGCTTATTTTTTATCTTCAACAACGGCAATATGCAATTCATCAAGTTGTTGTTGCGTAACCACATTCGGAGCTTGCATCATCAAATCCTGAGCTTTTCCGTTTAACGGGAACAAAATAACATCACGGATAATTGGTTCATCAAGCAACAACATAACCAACCGATCAACCCCATAAGCCGAACCCGCGTGAGGAGGAGCCCCAAACTTAAAGGCACTGATCATTCCACCAAACTTATTATCAACCACACTGTTATCATAACCGGCAATTTCAAACGCCTTATACATAATTTCCGGTTGATGATTTCGTACCGCACCGGAAAGCAATTCAACACCGTTACAAACAAAATCATACTGATAAGCCAAAATCTCCAGCGGCTTTTTATTTAACAGAGCATCCAAGCCCCCTTGCGGCATTGAGAACGGATTATGTGAAAATTCAACAGCACCGGTTTCTTCATTTTCCTCATAAAACGGAAAATCAACAATCCAACACATTTTGAAAGAATTTTCATCAATAAGTTTAAGCTCTTCCCCGACTTTATTTCTCAAGCGTCCGCTAAACTTATCAAATTTCATTCCCTTTCCGGTCATAAATAAAACGGCATCACCTTCTTGCAAATGGTAGCGATTTTTCAATTCGGCCATTTTGCTCTCACTTAACAACTTGGCAATACCCTTTGCACCGGAAGAAGCAAAAGCCACATAGGCAATTCCGCCCATTCCTTCGGCTTTGGCATAATCACTGAGTTTATCAAAAAAAGATCTCGGCTTATCGGCAATCCCTTTCACGACCATTGCCTTAACCTGATTTCCTTCCTTGACCAAAGAATCATAAACCCCAAAACCGGAATCCCCAAAGAAGTCCGTTGCATTTTCCAAAATCAGCGGATTTCTTAAATCCGGCTTATCGGAACCATATTTTTGCATTGCCTCACGGAAGGGAATGTGGACAAACGGAGCTTGATCAACTTTTTTGCCATTGGCAAACTCATTAAAGATTGTTCCGAGCGTATGCTCAATCACCTTAAAGACATCTTCCTGAGTTGCAAAACTCATTTCCATATCCATTTGATAAAACTCGCCGGGAGAACGATCAGCCCGAGGATCTTCATCACGAAAACAAGGAGCAATTTGAAAATACTTATCAAACCCAGAGACCATCAACAATTGTTTAAATTGTTGTGGGGCCTGAGGCAGGGCATAAAACTTTCCCGGATTTAAGCGAGAGGGCACTAAGAAATCTCGAGCTCCTTCCGGAGAAGATGCCGTCAAAATCGGAGTTTGATACTCCGTAAAACCTTGCTCTCGCATCAATTCACGTGAACGTTGAATAACCGCAGAACGCAATAAAATATTTTTATGGATGCGATCTTTCCGCAAATCCAAAAAACGATATTTCAAGCGAATTTCTTCCGGAGCATCATCTTCAATCGCAACCTGAAAAGGCAAAACATCCGCCTCAGAATGAACTTCTAAAGAAGAAACCTTAATTTCAATCTCTCCGGTCGGAATATTTTTATTAACACTTTCACGAGCCACAACTTCTCCCTCAAAGGCAATAACCGATTCGGGACGCAAAGCCTCAACTTTAGCAAATAAATCCGAACTGCTATCGACTACGCATTGAGTAATTCCGTAATGATCTCGTAAATCAACAAAACACAAATTACCAAAATTCCGTTTACGATGAATCCAACCGGCTAATTTAACTTTTTTGCCGATATCTCCTGTTCTTAACTCCCCACAGGTATGGGTACGATAACAATTCATTTACAACCTCGTATTAAAAATTAATATATTTTTTATAGTTTTAATGCCAATTTCTAAGAAAAGCAACAACAGAAATAAACTTTGCTCCCGAAAAACAAAAAAAAAGAGCTGATCCAACAAGGATCAACTCTTTCTTTTCAGACATTAAAGGTTTGCGTAACGCACAACCTTAAACTCGCACTTTGAACATGGAACTTGAATTTCCCTTTTCAGGCGTTCAATCTCATCCCGCCACTGTGGAACTCCCAAATTTTTACCACGATATTTCGGACTTCTTTCAGAATTGAAGAAAACAACATGCATATAGGTATTACCCTCATACACAAAGGCCTTCACAAAAGTACTATCTTCACGATAAATAACTTTCATGACATGGCTCATCTTTTCCTTGAACTCTTCCAGACCTCCGGCCGGCTTGTCAAACAACATTATTGCTGCTTCAACAACATACCAAGGCAAGTTTCCAAACTTTGGCAGGTGGTCTTTGTCTTCATTGACAACATAAGCCGGATAAAGAGAATACATCTCCGCCAACTTATTAATCTGCTCAACGATCGGCCCCTCTTTTTTCAGGGTTTCAACAAAAACGACCTTACTCTCTCCGTGGGGAGAAAGGACGACACCGTCGACCATGTTCTTACCATAGCGTTCTGTCAAATTTTTAAACACTAAACGTGTAGCTTCGCTCAAAGAAGATGCATCAACAATTGCATACTTCTGCAAGTCCATCACGGGGACTTTGTTTTCTTGATGTTCCATAATTATAAAATAAATTTAATTAATTAAACGCCTTGCGGCACAAAATAGTATCTACATTATTAATTTATGCCTATGGTATATAAAATTTTTCGGACAAAATCAAGTATTTTTTTACAAAAAGACAAAAAAAAGTCTGAGATTAAAATCTCAGACTTTTTGGTCAAATCACTTGAACATTTACATAGCGATATTGATAAACACCACACCGACCTTTTTTCAAGGCTGCTTGCAAATACCGATGCCAAGCATCCGGATTTGGAACTCCGTAAGACACACCCCAAATTGATAAAGTAAAACCTTTACGATCTACCACAAGAGTACAGTTTATTCCGCTTTTTCGATAAAGCTCTTGCAAAACGGAATGTAACGTCAATGCCGCAACTTGTGGGCTTGCCGGAGCTGAATCATCGGGAACAAGCAAAGTACAAACCTTTGCGGTTTCGACTTCTCTTGGCGGATTCGGAAGTTTGTGATAAACAACAATCTCTTCCTGACGAAAAGCATCTTTCAAAATCCTTGCAAGCCGAAGCACATCATTTTGATCAACCTTGACCGTGATTCCATACTCTTCATCTTGTTTTTTACCTGATACGCGAACGGCCTGAAAAACATCAGCATCAATATGGTTGTTCTGACATATCTCTAACA
The DNA here is from genome assembly GCA_944392275.1 of uncultured Alphaproteobacteria bacterium. GTDB lineage: Bacteria > Pseudomonadota > Alphaproteobacteria > RF32 > CAG-239 > CAZU01. The sequence continues at coordinate 49,151 of CALXWA010000006.1, read as the reverse complement.
CACTCTGCATAAAATCGCCGGTATTCACCTCAGGAGACTGGCGCTTCAAAAAAAATTTAGCTTTCATAAAAATAAAAATTAAAAATTACTAAAAAAATTTAAACATGAGTTTATATTCAGCTTTTTTTTTGTCTAAAGTCAAGTTTTAAAAGTTGACAAGGTCAAAAAAAATCTTAATCTGAAGAAAAAAAAGAGGAAAATAATGGAATTAATTCAACAAACCGATAAATTAGAAGAATTTTGCCGGAGTTTGCAAAAATATGACTTTATAACCGTTGATCTGGAATTTCTGCGAGAAAAAACATATTATGCCAAACTTTGTTTAATCCAAATTGGTTCTTTGGAAAAATGTGCCATTATTGATCCTCTTGCAGAAGGACTTGATTTACAAAGTTTTTTTGATTTAATGCAGAATCAAAAAGTTGTCAAAGTTTTTCACTCCGGACGACAAGATATAGAAATTCTTTTTAACTTGAGTGGACACATTCCCAGCCCGATTTTTGATACACAAATTGCCGGAATGGCAACCGGATTTGGCGATTCGGCAAGTTATGAAAGTTTGGTTCGCCACATTTTGCATATTGAGTTGGATAAAAGCAGTCGTCTCTCCGATTGGAGCCGCCGTCCCTTAGATGAAACACAGTTGCAATACGCTTTGGCCGATGTCACACATTTGGTAAAAATATACCAATATCTAAAAGAAAAATTACATGAAACCGGACGCCAGACATGGATTGCAGAAGAGATGTCCGTCTTAAGCAATCCGGAAACCTACATTGTCCACCCCACAGAAGCATGGAAACGTATTCGTCATCGTTCGCACAATGCTCGCTACCTGACTCTCCTTCGCGAACTGGCCGCATGGCGAGAAGAACGTGCTAAAAAGCACAATACCCCTCGTCAGTCCATCATGAAAGATGAACTGTTGCTCAACATTGCTTCCGTTTGCCCACATAATAAAGAAGAGCTTTTGCAAATTCGCAACTTAAAAGCCGAAGTCGCACAAGGAAAACTTGGGGACGAAATTCTAGAGGTCATTAATCATTTCCAAAGCATTCCCAAAACAGAATATGTCATCCCGACAAAAGAAAAAGAGCTTCCTTCGGGAAATTCTTCTTTACAAGAGCTCTTAAAACTTTTGCTTAAAATTCGTAGCCAACAAGAGAACGTAACCCCAAAATTAATTACCGATGAGGAAGAATTACATCTCTTCAGCAGCGGGGTCGACTTAGGACTTCAAATGTTAACCGATTGGCGACTTGAAATCTTTGGCCAATATGCTCTTTTGTTACGTGAGGGAAAATTAGCCATCTCTTATGATACCAAAAGCCGTCAGATCACACTAACTACCGCACAACCAGATTAATAACGATGCTGATACATCTCCAGCAAAAGCTTTAGAACCTTAACCACATTTTCGCCATGCAGAGAATAAAAAATGGTCTGAGCTTCCCTTCTTGTTTTAACTAAATTTTCACCACGCAACACGGCTAAATGTTGAGACAAAGCAGATTGACTGAGGCCAACTTTTCTTTCTAATTCTCCGACATTCTGCTCTTTCTCCAACAATTGGAATAAGATTTCCAACCGTTTTTCATTTCCCATCGCTTTTAAGACCCTTGCCCCCAAGCTGACAGCCAAATTTTTCATGGATATCTCCCTATTAAAAAAATGTTTTCGATATCTCTAATTTAATCTTTCGCCATATCATAAAAAGCGGTTATAAACCTATTGGCCACCTATACTTAAATCTAGGAATGCCAACACCCCACAGAAGCTCTATTGAAATTATAAAGAGAATATAATATCATGCCGATAAAATAAAAGGAGAGTCGGATGAACAATGAAGAATTAAAAGATCTCAGCTTTGAAGATGCCATGCTTCAACTGGAAAATATTGTCAGAGAACTAGAAAGCGGCCGTATTAAATTAGATGATGCCGTAGCAGCCTATGAAAAAGCCGTTGCCCTTAAACAACTCTGTGAAAACAAATTAAAAGCAGCCCAATTAAAAATTGAAAAGATAGAAATCAATCAAGACGGGAGCTTAAGCACATCGGAATTTTCCGTACCCGAGGCCTAGATGTCAAACTTTATGGAACTTTTGGCCGAATACAGCCACAATTTTAAGCAACAACTTCCAGCCTATTTTCCCTTACCAAGCGGCCCGGAAAAACGCGTGGTCGAAGCCATGTATTATTCCGTCAGCAACGGCGGTAAAAGGCTACGTCCGTTTTTAGTGCAAACGACCGCTTCTTTATTTGGCGTTCCGTTTAACATATCTTTACCGGTTGCGGTTTCCTTAGAATGTCTCCATAGTTATTCGCTAATCCATGATGACCTCCCCGCAATGGACAATGACACTCTCCGTCGTGGCAAACCGACCTGCCATATCCAATTTGATGAAGCAACGGCAATTTTAGCCGGAGACGGACTGCTGACCTATGCCTTTGAAATTTTATCCCAAGACGATTCGCCTCTTTCTCCTCTACAGCAAAGAGAACTCATCTGTCTTTTAGCCAATGCAGCCGGAGCATTTAATGGGATGGTCTCCGGACAAATGCTTGATCTCTATCGTGAAGGTAACAGTATTGCCACGGCTCAAAAAGAAAATCTTGTTAAACAGATTGAAGAAATGAAAACAGGACGCTTACTTCGTTATGCCTGTGAAGCGGGAGCCGTCCTTGGTCATGCCACCCCAAAACAAAGACAGAGTCTAATAAATTATTCCCGCAAAATTGGCATTGCCTTCCAAATTGCCGATGATATTTTAGATGTTGAAGGCTCGCAAGAGCTCGTTGGCAAAACCTTAAAGAAAGATGAGGCCCAAAACAAACTCACTTTCATTAGCATTTATGGGTTAGACGGGGCAAAAAAAATGGCCCAAGAGCTCATAGCCCAAGCAAAAGAAAGCTTAAAAGAGTTGGACCTTAAAACACAAACTCTGCAAGAACTTGCCGACTTTATCATTTCTCGCCAAAGCTAATTTCGCTCAACAAAAGTCAACAAAATATATTTGGTAAGAATAGAAGGTTTTCTAAGCTTAAAGGCAATCGGCAATCGTCCTTCGGGTTTAACACTGCGGGCCGGAAGAATTTCATTTTTACTCTGCAAGAGCTCTGCATCTTTACTCAACATTTCAACATGTAGGAGCGGCAAATAAATTTCGCGATTCGTCGGGTTTGAGATAAAACCTCTGACCTCCACAATCCGCACATAATCTTCCTCATAATCTTCCCAAACAATATTATCAAACTCTAACCCCTCACCGGGAATACTGGCCGTAATCCCCAAGAAACGATAAGCCCCGTCCAAAAACGGAACTGTTCGAACAATATCAAATCGATAAGTATACAAACTCAAAAAGCACATGAGCAAAAGAACACCTAAAGCTATATAGCAATTAGCACGCCGATTGAGCCCCAAAAAATCCCGTATAATCCGATAAACTTTTTTATACAACGGTAACTTTTTTTCTTCTTCAAACAAAGACTGTGTTTGTTTTGACAACCGTGAAAAAATACCGGCAAATTCAGCATCTTGAGAAGCTTTGTCGTATTCTTCTTTCGGTGTTTGGGGATTGTTATTTTCCTCAAGGGGTTGAATATCGCTTTGTGCCTCATTTGCATTAAAAGATGCTTCGGCCGCAGAATCTGCCTTTTGTCTTGCCATCTGAGCTTCTGCCTCATTTTTCATTTTCACAAGACGCTCACCGATCTCTATCCCCTTTTTGGCGACAAAAACCTCTCCACAAGAACTACAACGCAACTTTTTGCCTTTATCAGGCAACAAAGATTCGTCAACATCATAGCAAGCATTACATTCTGGACAATATATAAGCATTTTCACCTCTCTTCCCTAATATAGAAAGAAAAAGCGTTTAATCAAAGAAAAAAAATACTTTATTAAATAAATAATTGCGATATCTTGTAAGGTGAAAAAAATAAGGAGCAATTCATTGATCGCAAAACCCAATAATACACCCGCCATAATTGAAATGAATAACGTTGGGATTCGCTACGGACAAGGACCTGAGATTCTGAGCGACATCAAGCTATCCCTTTCCAAGGGGTCTTTTCACTTTTTAACCGGGAAAAGCGGTGCCGGAAAAACATCTTTGCTCAGCATGATGTACTTGGCTCAAAAACCGAGTCGTGGAACCATGAGTGTGTTTGGGAGCAACATCAATTTTACCAACCGCGATAATTTAGCCATGCTTCGTCGCAAAATCGGCGTTGTTTTTCAAGATTTCCGCTTATTAGAACATTTATCCGCCTTTGACAATGTTGCACTGCCGCTTCGGGTTTGCGGCATGGACGAACGAGAGGTTCGCCAACGTGTTACCGAACTATTGAGTTGGGTAGAATTAGATCAACACATGATGGACATGACCTCCACCCTTTCCGGCGGAGAAAAACAACGCATTGCCATTGCTCGTGCCGTTATAAACCGTCCGGAATTGCTTTTGGCCGATGAACCGACCGGCAACGTTGACAATGACATTGCCCCTAAACTTATGAAGTTATTTGTAGAATTAAACAAACTCGGGACAACGGTTGTCATCGCTACGCACAGCGAAAAACTGATAACGGACTTCAAATATCCGATTCTTCATCTGCAAAACCGTGCATTACACATTCGTTATCCTTCGGATATATCATCACTGTCCCGCACCGGAGGAAAATATGCCTAATAGAAAAGCAAAATATGTATACACGCCTCGCAAACAAGAAATTCCGTTGCAAAGCAACAATACATCCTTGTTTACACAAGTGATTATTGCAATTGCCGTTTTCATTTTTGCCGTAACTTTATCCGGAGTTTTATCAATCAATTCCATGATTCAAACCTGGAATCAAAGCATTTTAGGCTCCCTTACCGTTCAAATCATGCCGGTCAATGACGCCGATCGAGAAAAAGCTCAGGCTGAAACATTAGCCTATCAAGAAAGAGCAATTGATTACCTTAAAAACGTAAAAGGGATTGCTAAAATCTCGGTTTTACCGGATTCGCAACTTCAAAAACTAATTGAACCTTGGTTAGGCGATGGCGTAGATATTAGCAGTCTTCCTATTCCTCGCATCATTGACATCAAACTGGAACCGGGAGCCAAAATTAACTTTGTCCAACTAGCACAAGACTTAGCCAAAGCCTCTCCGCAAGCCTCCGTAGACAATCACAAACTCTGGTTAAACAAGCTGATTGATTTTGCCGATGGGTTAAAAGCCTTAGCAATGACAATTTTATTTTTGGTCATAACCATAACCTCCGGAGCAATTTTTTATACCACCCAAACCAGCATGGGGATGTATAAAGACATCATTGAGATTTTACATACCATGGGAGCAAAAGATGCTTACGTTGCCCAACAATATGCCAAACGCATGGCCTTTTTTGGCTTAATCGGTGGCTTAATCGGCTTATTTCTGGCAATACCGACCATTTTCTTTATTGCCTCTTTGGCACAACAAATTAAAGGCGGCATCATCAGTGAAGCCCACTTAAGTTTTGGTGATTGGCTATTGATTACAAGCCTTCCCTTTGAAGCTTGCATAATATCGGGCATAACGGCTTACTATACGGTTAAGAAAACACTGCAAAAAATGTTATGAAAAAATTCATTTTTACATTCACAATCCTTCTGTTATCGGCCTGGTTTATCGGTTTTGTCTTTTTTGCTCGGGCCATTTACTCATACCCAACCGACCAAGATACCAAAACACAAGCGATTGTAGCTCTCACGGGAGGCAGCCATCGCATTGCCGAAGCCATACGCCTGCTAAATGAAAAAAAATCGGAAAAACTCTTTATCTCCGGAGTAGGAAAAGATATTTCTCTTCCCCTAATTGAAAAACAAAACCATATTGCCATTAAAGACAACTCATCGGTTTTCATTGGCCGTAAAGCAACCAACACCATCGGAAACGCACTTGAAACCAAAGACTGGTTAAAAGACAATCATATCAATTCCATCCGCTTAGTAACATCACATTATCATATTCCGCGGAGCATTATCGAATTTCAAAATGCCAACCCTGGGATTCAAATCATTGTTCATCCGGTCTATTCGGAAAAAATATTAAAAAAATGGTGGAAGAGTTGGCGAACCTTCTCGCTTATTTTTATGGAATATAATAAATTTTTATATGTTTATGTCAGAAGCAAAATTCAAAACATCTAAAAGAGGAAAACATGCTTTATATTCGTTCATTTCTATTTAACATTGTCGGCTACGGAACCTTATTGATTGGCTGCCTGATTTCATCGGTAATGGGATTGTTTTCTCCGCAAAGCACGATTGGTTTCTGGAACAATTACATGATTCCGTTTTTTGTCTTTGCCTTAAAAAAGATTGCCGGAATTGAAGTAGAAATCCGAGGACAACAATATATCAAGCAAGCAAATTGCATCTATGCCGGTAAGCATGAATCGGCTCTTGAAACATACATCTTAACCAACTTTATAAAAACCGCTGTTTTTATTCTCAAAAAAGAACTAACCTATATTCCGCTTTTTGGTTGGGCTCAATATTTTTACGGCATGATTCCCATCAATCGTTCAGCCGGCAGCAAAGCCATGAAAGATATGTTAACCGCCGCCAGAAACCGCATCAACCTTGGCCGCCCGATTATTATCTTTCCCGAAGGGACCAGAAAAGCCCCAAGAGAAGAACCAAACTACAAACCGGGAGTAGCCTTGCTTTATAATCACCTCAATGTTCCCGTTATTCCCTTTGCAACCAATACCGCTTATTTTTGGAAAAAAAGTTCCTTTTTACGTTTTCCCGGTAAAGTTATTTTTGAATTCATGGAACCCATGCCGACCGGAATGGATAAAAATGAGTTCATGACAGAATTGCAAAACCGTATTGAAACAAAATGCAAAGAATTAAACGGCGAAACAGAGAAAAACTATCCGTTTAATGCTTTAACACATGATACGGCACCAAAAAACTAAAGACAATACGCAAGGACAAAAACGGCATGAACAAAAAAATTTTTTCCTCCTTGTTTTGTTTTTTCAACCGCGGATTTTGGATTGCCGCGGTCTTGTCTTTTGCTCTTGTTTTTGGGATTTTTTATGGATTTTTCAACCGCTATCAAACGGCCCGTTTTTTTCAAAAAGAAACCCTTTTTTCCATCAATCGTCTTAACGACCTTTATCTGGATATTGCCTATGACAAGGTTAAAATCAGTTACATTCCGGGAACCCCGTTAGCCGAATTCGAAAATTTATCCTTATATTCAATGACGGACAAAATATCCTTGAATATTCCACAGGCAAAAATAACTCCTTCTCTTCTCCACCCATCGCAATACATTGTATCTTTGGGTAAAGAACAAACACTTACCTGGAAAGATAAAAAATACCAAATTCAAAATAATGGTATAGAAATAGAACTGCAAATTAACGGCAACATAAAAACCATCCTTACAAACATCCAACAAATCGAGGTCAAAAATATTTTAAAAATACAAGAAATAAAAATAGCCTCTCGCAGTCTTAACAGCCAAAAAGAAGATGCCGCCTACACCCCAAGTCATGAAACCTATCTGGAAATGGATAAACTTGATTTTGACGGTCTTTTAAACTACCCGCTGACATCAAGACTGGACCACCTCTATTTGAAAGCTCGTCTCATCGGCAAAATCAATAAAAAAGGAAACCTCTTATCCGATATCCGCGATTGGCTCGGAAAAGATGGTTATATTGATATCTCTTCACTGACCTTAAACTGGAAACCTATACTCTTAGTAGGCAGAGGCAGCCTTCTTTTTAACGAAAATTTATCGCCTCGCCTTCATTTATCAACCTCATCCAAAGGGATGTTGAGTGTCATTGATGATTTGCAAAAGAAAAATTTTATTGAATCCAAAGGAGCTTTTGTTACCAAAATTATCTTAAAGAGCAAAGCCTTCAAATTAAAATCCGAAGATACAGAACTTGCCGTCATAACCCCGATTGATTATCGAGATGGAAGATTCGCCATTGAAAATCTAACGGTAAAAACGCTTACCCCGCTACCTCGGCAATAAGAATCTTTGCCAATCCGTAACGCCGTTCTTCTATTTTTTCAAACATTGAAGGTAAAAGACATTCTTCGTCTTTTTCAACCTCTATCAAACATAAAGCCTTCGGTTTTAACCATCCCTTAGAACATAAATTTTCCAAAGCCGGAACGGTCAAATTTTTACGATACGGAGCATCCATAAACAAAACATCAAACGGAGTTTCGGCTGCCTCCAATTTAAGAGCATCGCGTTTAAAAATATTGATTTTTTTCTTTTCATCCGGAAACAAGGCAACATTTTTGAGTAACGGATGGGTATCCACGTCAATCAGAGCCACTTTACCAAATCCTTGAGACAGAGCCTCCAAAGCAAAGGCACCGGAACCGGAAAAAACATCCACCAGACTATATTTTTCTAAATCATTTCCCAACCGTGACCGCAAAATATTAAACAAAGCTTCCCTGGCACGATCAGAGGTTGGCCGTACGGCTCCATTGTCCGGAGAAAAAAGTTTTTTTCCTCTATATTTTCCACCGATAATTCTCATCCGCTAAACTTACCACCCAACTGTTCACGTAACACTTTTTGAGGAACCTCGCGAACTTCTCCGGCCTTCAAATTTCCGAGCTGAAAAGGTCCGTAAGAAACCCGAATCAAGCGAGAAACCTCCAAACCGATTGCCTTCATTACCTTACGAATTTCACGGTTTTTCCCTTCACTCAACGTAACACTCAACCAGGTGTTTGTCCCCTGGCGGCTATCCACCACGGCTTTAACGGCACCATATTGCACCCCTTCAATTTCAATCCCGTTCTGTAAATTTTGTAACTTACTTTCATCAACAAAACCATGGACACGAACGCGATACCTTCTGACCCAGCCGTTACTCGGCAACTCCAATCGACGCGAAAGCTCACCATTATTTGTCAGCAAAAGCAAACCTTCGGAGTTAAGGTCCAACCGTCCGACCGAAATAACTCGCGGCAACCCTACCGGCAAATTATCAAATACCGTTGCTCTTCCTTTTTCATCTTTATGGGTCGTGACCAATCCGGTCGGTTTATGATAAAGCCACAATCTTGTATTTTGTTTTTCAGGCAGCTTTTCACCATCAAACAAAATTTTCTCATCCCCACTCACATTAAAAGCCGGTGTTTCTACAATTTCTCCGTTAACCGTTACACGCTTTTGCCGAATATACTCTTCAGCCTGCCGCCTTGAGCATACACCCGATCGTGCCATAAATTTTGCTAATCTTTCTGTCATTTTCTACTTTCCTTTTTTCTTAACATCTAGCATAATCAAACAAAAATACAACAAAAAAGGTAAACCATGGAACACATAGATTATATGCAACGAGCTTATGAACTGGCATGTCTTGCCGCCAAACAAGACGAAGTCCCAATCGGCTGTGTTATTGTCAATCCGCAAAACGGAGAAATTGTTTCCGAAGCCTTTAACCTCAGCCAACATGTTGAAGATGCAACGGCTCATGCTGAGATCACCGCCATCAAAAAAGCCTGCCAAAAACTTCAAACCAATCGTTTGTGGGGAATGGATTTATACGTCACTTTAGAGCCTTGCACCATGTGTGCGGCAGCAATTTCCTTTGCTCGGATAAAGAACCTTTATTTTGCCACACCGGATCCCAAAGGAGGCGGAGTTGTCAACGGAGTTTGCTTTTACAACAGTCCGACTTGCCACCACAAACCCAATATCCATCAAGGATTAATGCAGCAAGAATGTTCCGCTGTTCTCAAAGATTTTTTTCAGAAAAAAAGAAAGAAAAAGACCAATTCTCAAACAAAGAACGATTAAAAAATTAATGAGCTAACAGTCGAGCTTTTTGAATTTTCCATTCCCGATCTTTAATGGTCTCACGCTTATCATAAATCTTTTTACCACGTCCTAAACCGACCTCAAGTTTAGCCCGCCCCTGATCATTAAAGAACAAACGCAACGCCACAAGCGTCGCCCCTTTACGGGACAATTCGCCGATAATATCACAGATTTCTTTTTTCTTTAGGAGTAACTTACGGTCCCTCTTTTCGGCATGGCTGGCATAACCTTTGTTGGAATATTCGGCAATAAACATATTGGAAATATAAATTTCCCCGTCCTTTTCAATCCCAAAAGCATCATTAATATTGGCATGTCCCAGACGTAATGACTTAACCTCTGTTCCGGTTAGTTCCAGCCCGGCAACAAATTTTTCACTAATCAAATAGTCAAAATGAGCTCGCCGATTTTGAGCAACCAAGCCGGTTGATATAAATTCACTTTTTTTTGTTTTTGCCATTGTTATCCCTTTCTTAGCTTTATATAAACAAAAATCTACCGTTTTGCAAGCTTGTTATAAAGGGCTAGACGTACTTTATATGGCAAATTTGCCTGAGCATAATTAGGATAATCTAAAGCAAATTTTTCCCATTGTTTAAGAGTTAAGACTTCTTTTTTTCGTTGTTCCGGAACAACCCATAAACGCCTTCTGGCAAAAAAGATTTCACAATCACCGAGAGTCGCCCCCTTAAAATTCTCACGTTGTAAATCTTCTGCCAACCGCAGGAGTTCTTCAGCTTCCGGAGCATAGGGTTTTCCTCCGATTTTGCGAAGTAAAACCGCCAAAAGGCGATACCTCATTTCCGAATGTAAAGACAACAAAAAATCTTTAGACATGGAAACCAAAACCCCATTCCACCAACGGACATGGTTTTTAAGCAAGACATCAATCTGCTGCTCCAAATACTCCCGTGTTCGAGCCAGCACCGCTGCGGTTTCGGCCAATCTTTCCACCGAAATTCCGATTTTTTCCTCCATAATAGGGAGAAAATGCCGAATTTTCACACGTTGAAAATCTTCACATTGATTAGACGGATCCTCAACCCATTGAATATTTCTCTGGTAAAGGTAGTCTCGTAAAAACTGGGGGGTATCCATAAGTTGCGGGCGAATAACTTTTATCCCGTCCCGTTCCACAACCGGTAAGATACCACTCAAACCAAACACCCCGCTTCCTCTTTGCAAACGGAGCAAAAAAGTTTCGGCTTGGTCTCTTTGATGTTGTCCAACCGCCAAAAACCTTACACCATGTTGCAAACACCAACCACACAACAAATCATAGCGAGCCTCTCGAGCCGCCGCCTCAATACCCGTTTTAGGTTTTTCGCCCTCCCAACGCAAAATATGATGTTCAATACCATAAGCCTTCATCACATGAGCAACATAATCAGCCTCACGGGAGGATTCGGGACGCAACCCATGATCCACAGTCAAAGCAATAACTTTTTTTCCGCATTCTTTCAACCGCAATGCCAATGCTAATGAATCGGCACCGCCGGAAACTCCGGCGGCGACAACTTCATCTTCAACATGGTATTTTTTCAAAAAAAGCTGCATCAAAAAACATATACCTTACTTACAATTCAAAGCCTCTGCCGCAGCTTTTGCCTTATTTTTCAAAGGAGCTTCCGCTTTTGGAAATTCTTTGGGCAAATTAACAAAAGCCGTACAAGCTTCTTCTTTTTTACCTAATTCCCGCATAGACATCCCAAGCTTTAAAATATTGTCGGCACCTTTAGGACCATTTTTATATTCTTCATAACCCTTAGCAAAAGCAACAGCCGCTTTGGCATAATCTTTTTTGGCATAATAAGCTTCCCCGATCCAATATTGAGCATTAGCAGCCAACTTATGTTTCGGAAACTTACTTAAAACTAAATTAAAACGTTGAATCGCCAAATCATTATTGCTGGCTTTAATCGCATCTAAACCTTCTTGGTAAACATCTTCGGCCGTTTTATCTTTAATTGCGGGCAAATCTCCACTGGAAATCGCTCCGGCACCGGCAGCTCCGGGCTTATTTTTTGCACCTGCCGAAGAGGCTTTTGCCGCATCGGAAATGGATTGTGTCTTAACCACAGCCGGAGCAGTGGTTCCGCCCTTTTCTTCCATCATTTTCAAACGCAAATCAATATCTTTGTTAACCATATTGATTTTTTCATCCAATTTTTTGATTTTATATTCCATTTCATCAACTTTACCAACCAACTGACGAACGGTTTCATCAAATTCTCCCATCCGGATAGAAATACTTTGAGCCGAAGCCGGATTAATGGCACTTTCTTTTTCACGATAAGCCTGCCGTTGCAAAACCAAAACATCTTCTTTCAAAGCATCCAGCTCTTGCCTCATAGAAGCACTTTGAGCCATAGCATCAAATGTCAACAAAACGGCACCGGTACTAACCAATAAAAAGTTGGTAAATTTCATTTTCACCTCATTCAAAAACATAAACCACTGAAAATAATGTAAAACAAAAAAAAGCGACTGTCTTGCCCAAATTAAAGAAATACACAAGCACAAAAAAACGCACTCCTCTAAGAGTGCGCTTTTAAGTTTTCAAAACCGAAATTATTCAGCTACTTTTACAACAGTAACGGCACGACGGTTTTGAGCCCAAGCGGCTTCGTTGCTGCCGAGAACTGCCGGTCTTTCTTTACCATAAGAAATGGTAGAGATTCTGTCAGCGGCAATACCTTGAGAAACCAAATACTGTTTTACAGCATTTGCACGACGTTCACCCAAAGCGAGGTTGTATTCTCTTGTACCTCTTTCATCGCAGTAACCTTGAACAATAACATCAACATTTTCATGATCTTTCAACCATTTAACTTGAGTGTTCAAGATTTCAGCAGAATCAGCACTAATGGCAGAACTATCGAAAGCAAAGAATACTCTGTCTTCAGCATTTTCCATGAAATCACGGGCTTCAGCAGATTCGCATTCGCTACCACCGAACAAACCACCATCCATACCTAAGCTGGAACAACCAGATAAAGCTACAACTGCTACGAACAAACTTAAAAGTTTTTTCATTTTATTAATCTCCATATGGGTTAATCTACGGTCTTGTAAAATTACTTTTTTATAAGACCAACTTAATTGTTAAACAACTAATACAGAACTAACTTAAGCAATAAAAATTTAATTTTCAATAACAAAAACACATAAACTGCAAAAAAAACAAATTTTTCTCATTTTGCGACTCAAAAAACGATTTTCCCTACATCTCAAAAGGCTTTTTTTTTACCAAAAATTAAATTTTATAAAAGTTACATAAGACTTTTTTCCGATTCTTAAATAAAACTTTAGTATGTTTTCATATTACAAAAAAAAACAGTGCCTAAAAAAGGCACTGTTAATTTCATTTCCACCACTCAAGATCACCATCTTCGGCATGGCGAAACCAGTTCATTTCTGTTGCGAGCCGTGAATTTTCAGCGACTCTCAGTACAGTCAGATTTTCAAACTGGCTTTCGGCCAAATCCATCATCTTACCATTATCCAAGATAATAATCAGACGACGTTTTTCACCTTGAGCATTTGTTACCAAAAAAGAACGGAAAGTAACACCATTCAAAGTTTTTTTGATACCGGCCAAATGCAAATCAGCCTTAGCAAATTCTGATTTTTTATTAACCGGCTCATAACCGTTCAATTCGGCAACTTTTTTAAAAGCCGCATCACTTACCTTCTGGCTCAAATAATCCTCACCCTTGAGAAGAGGAATGGCATTCCAAACTCCCTTTATTTTTGTTACATAATGCGTTTCGGCATAATAAATTTTGTAACAAAAAAAAGCTGGTTTTGCCACCGACTTTTCCGCACGATAACCTTTAAGACCATCGGCATCTTTAACATTTATGACATAATCATAAAGATCACCTTCGGGTAAGGCGGAGGTAGGATAAGCATGTGCAATATCCGCAATGCAAACTTGGAGCAAAGTTCCATGTTCTACTCCGTTTGGCTGCCAAGCACAAAAAGCTTGAAAATAGTTTTGAAAAAAGCGTTCTACAACTTGTTTGTTGGTCACTTTTTTTACTCGCTTTCTAGGTTTAACAACCGGAGTGCAGTCACAATCAAGCGTTGTGCGTCCTGCTAAAATATCTGAAAGATTCATAATATAAAAAAATAATTAAATTTGTAAAAAAAGTACCACTTTTAGACAAAACAGTCAACTCCGATTTTGCTTTTTTTATAAATTGACACAAAAGTTTAACAAACTCCCATTAAAAACAACAGATATTATAGAATTGATTAAGATTTTTAGATAAAACAATAACGAAAAAAAAGCGCCTGATTTTCATCAGACGCTTTTATTTACAAAACCGTTTGTTTTACAAACAGCTTAGGCACACTTGCAGCACTTTCCGTGAGAAGCACCATCAACGGCTTTCTTCTGACCTTTGTGCTTAACAGCAGCCTGAGCAGCTGCCAAACGAGCAACCGGTACACGGTACGGAGAACAAGAAACATAATCCAAACCAACTTCATCAAAGAATTCAATTGATTTCGGATCACCACCATGTTCACCACAAACACCAAGGTGCAAATCCGGATTGGTTGCACGACCTTCAACAGAAGCACGGCGAACCAACTTACCAACACCTTCAACATCAATTGATGCGAACGGATCAGCAACATAAACACCTTTTGCACGGTATTCATCCAAAATAGCACCGGTATCATCACGGCTCATACCCAAAGTTGTTTGAGTAAGATCGTTTGTACCGAAACCGAAGAAAGCAGCCGATTCGGCAATTTCTTCAGCCATTAAAGCAGCTCTTGGCAACTCAATCATGGTACCAACCAAGTAGTCAATCTTCTTACCTTTTTCGGCAAAGACTTTTTGTGCTGTGGTATCAATAATGTTTTTAACAATATCCAACTCTTTCTTAGAACCAATCAACGGAACTTCAATTTCCGGAGTAACTTTAATTCCGGCATCTTGGCATTCCAAAGCGGCTTCCAAAATAGCACGAGTTTGCATTTCGGCAATTTCCGGATAAGTAACGGCCAAACGGCAACCACGGTGACCAAGCATCGGGTTAGCTTCATGTAAAGCGTTTGAACGATTCTTAACCTGTTCCAAAGTCAAGCCCATCTTGTTTGCCAATTCTTGCATTTCCGCGTCGGTATGCGGCAAGAATTCATGCAAAGGAGGATCCAACAAACGAACAGTAACCGGCAGACCATCCATAATTTTGAACAAGTCTTTAAAGTCTTGTTTTTGGTACGGCAACAAACGAGCCAAAGCCTTACGACGACCTTCTTCGTTTTCAGACAAAATCATGGCACGCATATCCGGAATACGATCGGCATCAAAGAACATATGTTCCGTACGAGCCAAACCAATACCTTGAGCACCAAAATCACGAGCAGTTTGAGCATCTTTTGGAGTTTCGGCGTTAGCACGAACTTTCAAAGTACGGATTTCATCAACCCAAGTCATCAATTTACCAAAGTTACCGCTATTGGTATCGGCTTTAACGGTCGGAACTTGACCTTCAATGATTTGGCCTTTGGCACCATCCAAAGAAACCCAATCACCTTCTTTAACAACAACGCCGGACTTTGTAGACATTGTTTTCTTAGCATAATCAATTACAATATCATTAGAACCGGAAACACAAGGAGTACCCATACCACGAGCAACAACGGCAGCGTGAGAAGTCATACCACCGCGAGCCGTAATCACACCTTGAGATGCATGCATACCGCCGATATCTTCCGGACTGGTTTCATTACGGATAAGGATAACCTTTTCACCTCTTGAAGCCCAAGCTTCAGCATCTTCAGCATTGAAGACGGCACGACCAACAGCCGCTCCAGGAGAAGCCGGCAAACCGGTAGCAATAACGTTTTTCTTAGCTTTCGGATCCAACATTGGGTGCAACAATTGGTCTAATTGGTCAGCACCGACACGCATAATGGCTTCTTCTTTATTGAGCAAGCCTTCTTCAACCATTTCAACAGCCATACGAACGGCAGCAGCGGCAGTGCGTTTACCATTACGGCATTGCAACATCCAAAGCTTTTTATGTTCAATGGTAAATTCCATATCCTGCATATCTTTGTAGTGAGCTTCCAAATTATTACGGACATCAACTAACTCTTTATACAGGTTCGGCCATTTTTCTTCCAAAGAAGTACCATCACCACGAGATGCCATTGGTTGCGGAGTACGAATACCAGCCACAACGTCTTCACCTTGAGCATTGACCAAATATTCACCGTAATAAACATTTTCACCGGTAGCCGGGTCACGAGAGAAGCAAACACCGGTAGCACAATCATCACCGGCATTACCAAAGACCATGGTCTGAACGTTAACCGCTGTACCCCAATCTCCCGGAATATTGTTCAATTTACGATACGTAATGGCACGAGCAGCCATCCAAGAACCAAAAACGGCACCGATACCGGCCCACAATTGATCCCAAGGATCTTGCGGAACAACTTTTCCAAGTTTTTTACCGATTTCTTTATATTCTTTAACCAATTCTTTCAAATCATCGGCCGTCAAATCCGTATCCGATTTGTAGCCTTTAGCTTTTTTCATAGCTTCCAAGGCACCTTCATACTCATCCAAATCGGCACCCAAAACCACGTCAGAGAACATCTGCAAGAAACGACGATAAGAGTCATAAGCAAATCTCTCAGAACCGGAAGCCTTAGCCAAAGCTTTAACTGTTTCATCATTCAAACCAAGGTTCAAAACGGTATCCATCATACCCGGCATAGAAACACGAGCACCGGAACGAACGGAGAACAGTAACGGATTATTGGCATCGGCAAATTTTTTACCCATAATACCTTCAACATACGCAACAGCGGCTTTAACTTGATCTTTCAAATCAGCCGGATAAGTTTTGTTGTTATTGTAATAATACGTACAAACTTCCGTCGTAACAGTAAATCCTGGAGGAACAGGCAAACCGACTTTATTCATTTCAGCCAGGTTAGCACCTTTACCGCCCAGGAGGTTGCGCATGCCGGCATCACCTTCGGCTTTGCCGTTACCAAATGTATAAACCCATTTACTCATGGTCAATTCAGCTCCTTAAGCTAAAACTCTCCGCCCTCAAGCGGAAGAGCCGTAAGTTAAAACACGGACCTTTCG
The DNA here is from genome assembly GCA_944392275.1 of uncultured Alphaproteobacteria bacterium. Classification (GTDB taxonomy): domain Bacteria; phylum Pseudomonadota; class Alphaproteobacteria; order RF32; family CAG-239; genus CAZU01. The sequence continues at coordinate 32,175 of CALXWA010000006.1, read as the reverse complement.
GGCAGATTCGCCCTTAGCCCCAATTAATTCGAAAATAAATTATACCAGCAGATGCGATTCTACAAGAAAAATTTACGTAAAGAGCTGTTTTCTTGAAATTTATACACAAACGGCCTCTCTAAAATTTTTTTTCTTTTACCAGCAAACATGATTTAGACAAAATTTCACATAACAAAAAGGTCTTACAAATATTAATAAATCATTAAGATTCAACAAATTTTCATTATTTTGGTTGGATTATTTCTTGCCAAAAACTCCGAATCGTGATATATTCAAAATGATACCATATTATCTTTATTTTCCTATTGTGCTAATTATTTGAAATGCGAAGTTTTCATATTCCTGTCAATAACGTTTGACAATTTATGAGAATCTATCGGGTTAAAACCAAAGAAGAGCACAAACAATATATTTTTCACTCAGGCTTTAAGCACGTGGTCTGAGTTCCAAGTTAAGTGCGATTAGAAAAAAATAAAAAAAATATATAATTATGAAAAAAAATCTTATCTCAGCAGTATACGCCATCATGATGGTGTTCTGTGCAGCATTTGTAGCCGTTTCAATGTCTTCTTGTTCTCAAGATGACGAAATTAAGTCACTCGCCGGTGGTGAAATCACACCAAATAACAGCGAGTTAACGGACGTTTATAGCGGAGCCTGCCTTTTTACAGGTACCGTTAATCCGACAGCAAGCAAACCGGCAGCAAACTCTGTTCGTCTTGAGCTTCGTGCCGAGATGAAAAAGAGCTTTGGACTTGCCTACACAAGTTCATTAACCGGAGAAACAAAAACTGAAAATGTTGATTCAACATTCGTCAGCACTCCGGTGGTAAATTATACCAACTGGAGAGGTTTCTCAGTCAGTGAATTTTCTCTTTATGAGGGAAAAACTTTCTCATGGAAGGGAAACAACTTTGCTACAGAAGACGGAACAACGCTTCCGATCTTAGCAAGTGTTGAAGAATCTCCAATGAAGGAGTTCTTCTTTACTCTGGCAAACGGAAATACCAAAAAGATTGAAGGATGCAATGTAATTGCTACTCCGACAACCATTGAACTTGGTAAGTATCGTCAAATCAATGAGAACACTCGTCGCTATGCTGTCATAGCAACAGTTCTCGTTGAATTCGATGAGGAAAAGAAGTATGTTACCTATGAGGATGGTGACAGCCTGACTTTAACAACAAATCCGACAGATCAGATCGTAAGAGATGAATGCGAGTTTGTTCGTTATGAGGATGGTCTGGTGGTATATGTACACCACATTGAACACTCAATTGACACAGATAAGGATAGCCACCTCGAATATAAGGTAGCTTATCCGGGTTCGTTCAACGTAAGAAGTATTCCTTCTTTCGAGCAAACGGACGCTCCGTCAATTGCCCCTGCACAGGCTTATCAAAAAGGCCAGAGCACATATGTGTTTGATCACATCCAGTGCGAAGGAAAATTGGTAAATACTGTGGCTCCTGTTTCCATGACGGTTCGCCCGACCGGAAACAAGGATTATGAGATTTCTCTTCCGATTGAAGGAATTCAGATGGTAAATACTTCAATCAACGAAGGTTCATCATTTGAAAGAAACGACTCTGTTTGCACCAACTATACCTTTGCATATGCAATGAAGTATGGTCAGGTATCTCTGGTAAAAGGTCAAACTTCTACCTATGGCAGAGTTGCCAAAAATCACGAAGAGGATGTTACCATTAAGGACAATGGCGATGGTAGCTTTACCATCATCGTTATCTACGATGGAACAAAGTATGAGGGTGTTGTTTCTTATGGTTATGGAATTTCTGTAACCGAGAAGTTTACATTGCAAAATGAAGACTTCACACTCACAACCGGAGCTTATAGCAAAGGTACATGGAGTGGAAAAGAAAAATACTCTGTGGATTTCAATTTCGGTAGCGTAACTGCCTTAAAGCAGACACGTACAGACGCTGCAGCTTTCAATCTTTACACCGACACCAAAGTAGAGGTTAAAGCCAATCGTAACTTCCAGTTTACTTCAAAGTTTACCGGTAAGACATATGATTTAGAGGTTGCTGATGCTGAGACCAAGCGTATGCTGGTTAAGGGAGAGACAACTGAAGTCGGCGAAAAAGAAATCCAGAAATGGACCGTAAACTATACTTACGGTTCGGCAACAGATTCTCAGGAGGTAACAATTGAGAGGGCTGTTGCAGATAAGGTAACCTCAAGAGAGGTAATCGCTGAAGAATTCTATTTCAGCGGTGACCAGCTCTTCAAGAGAATAACCGTTCGCGAAATCCACAAGATTTCAGCAAACACAAGAGAATATTCTTTTGACAGAAACGTAAATCTCACGATTAGCAATAATGGTGAAATTGTTACGTTTGAGGAAATATCTGAAGCTGTCCTTGATGGAATGATGGTTGCTAGCAGAGGAAACTTTGTAAGCGAAGGCGATTCTATCATCCGTCAAAAAGTAACATACACTCAGAATGCTCGTCTCAGTGACAGAACACCTCAAGTTTATGTTACATTATATGAAGTTGTTTCATATAGAGGACACAACTTAAAAACAGCAGCTGTATCAACAACAGCTGTACATCTTGGAAACGTTGAGAACATAACTCAAGACGGAATCTACAAGGTGGAAAACCGTAATTTAACTTGGACACTGAATATTGAGAATAAAGCATTCTCATCTGTTCAGAAGGTCATAAAATATAGCATCAACTTCGATTACACCATCGATGGTTGGCGTGTAATTTCTGGTAGCCGTACTCACGTATTCAATAGCAAAAATGCGAATGATTATCAGAGAGTAGATGGTTTGGTATTTGCAAAGATAGGTGATGAATCTCAAAAGAGAATCTACGCCTTCCGCAGCTCAGATCAGACAATCTTAGGCCACTGGGAAACAAACGATCAGCAACTTGCTCAAATCAGCGGAAATCAGAGACTTTCTTTCATTAATGTTAGTGGTTTACAGCCAGCCATTCTAACGAATGGTACTGACAATTCATGGAAGAATGAATTTGGTTACTATGCCCTCCAAGAGAGCGGAGAACTTTCAAAGAGAACAAAAGTTACATTCTCAGATGCAACATCATCTCTGCAGGAATTCTCATGCCCCTGGGAAGCTGATTTGCAGAAAGAAGCTGAAGGTGTTTATTCTTTAGGTGAAAATCCGAAGAATCTTTATAAATAACATGTTAAACAAAGGCAGATACCCGTGTTGCCCGCATCTCAATCATAAAAAACGGCAAAGTACCGTGATTGAGATGTGTTAGACGGGAAGTTTATGAAAACTATAGCAAATAACATATTGAGTTCAATTTTCGTAGTAATCGTAATGATATTCTCAACCAGTGCTTCGGCGCAAACCAAAATTGAGAACGGAAATCGTTGTTGGACCATTGGTGCCAGTGCGATTTATGATCCTCAAAACAATGGTTGGGGTGGCCAAATTGAGCTCAACCGCCACATCCTGTATGGAGGTCGTATAAATGTCGACTGGCTGATCACAGCCGGAGGCGTAAAAGACGACATCCTGAAGCATCGTCTTCATGGAATGGCGGGAGTAAAATTAAATCTTAATGCCAACCCTCACCACATGGTTCGAGTTGGTATTAAGGCCCTCGTCGGAGGTCAGGAGCAAATGACCGGATGCCCAAGCGGAGCAAAAATGTCAGGCATTAATGATGCCGCGGCATTTGATGCTTGGTTAGCATCAGCTAACTGGAGTGGAAAACTTCGTTTGGCCGCAGAAGCCGGTGTTGACTTGAACTTCAAGTTTTCTCAATCTTCAAGGGTTGAGTTTATTGCATCTTTTACAATGCAGTATCGCCCCTATGAGGGAAAAATTGAAGGCTATGACCAGACACTGGACTTCTCCGGAAGTACCTATCTGGAGCAAATGACCCCGGAAGAGCTTGACGCCGTATTTAAAGATGCGGCTCAAGATATTTCAAAGAAGTTTGTTCCCAGAGTAACTCTGGGTTTCAGATTCAGACTATAAATATTATTATTCAAGAACAGTTTCTCCCCTTGGGGAGAGACTGTTCTTTTTTTATACCTCAAAAACAAAAAGAAAGGAGGCTAATCTTTAAGATTAACCTCCTTTTACTTATACAATAGAAAAAACTAGAACGTATAACGCAAACCACCATAATATTCATGAGCGTTAACATTTGATTCTTCCAATTTTCCAAAACTGAAATAACGATACCCAAAATCAATATTCAAGCAACGATTCAGTCTCAAGGTCAAGCCACCACCGGCTGTCCATGTAAAGTTATCTTTATCATGAGATTCTTTTTTGCTGAAAGCATCAATATCATGATTCGTTAAACTCAAAGATGTCATACCAATACCACCGCTGATGTAAGGGCTAATCCAATAATTCGGCAAAATATCAATATACGCATTAGCCATATAAGAATCAGATTCTAAAGAGGACTCTCTCTCATCTCCCATAGCATTATACTTAAAAGTATCTTCTTCATCGCCACGGTGAATATATTCAGCCTCAATCCGGAAAAACTTATAACGATAACCCAAAGCACCGGAAACCATCCACGTATCCCCAAAATCAGCACGAGCCGCAGTGGTTGTACTGTCGGAATCTTTATTCATATTATAATCGCTCCAACCGCCTCTTACCGCTAAATAAACACCGTCACGTGCACTGGCATTGGAAGCTAACGCTGTCGTCATCACAAGAGCGGATGCCAAAGTTACCAAAGTTTTTTTCATAAATAGTCTCCAAATCATAAAAAGGTTATTGTCCACATTTTGTCCAAAATATACATCAAAAATATTAAATAGCAAGTATTATTTTCTAAAACCTAGCACGAAGTTATTATTTTTTTATTAATAAAAACAGATTAGTATCTTAAAAGACAATTCTTTACATTCCTTTTTGTGTGCAAAACCGGAAGGAAAATAATTTTATCATAGCAATCTATAATAAAATTCTTATAATACCAAGGAAAGAAAAACAGAATTAAAAGGAGAAAGACGGATGAAACGCTTACTACAAACGACGATTTTTTTCATACTTTGCGGTATTGTTCCGGCTCTGGCCCAAGAGAACACTCCCAAAGAACCTCCCGTCTTTCTGGAAGAAATAAGTTCGGCCATCGGACCTTCCGCCACGGAAAATATCGTTAACTCGGAACAAATTTTTTGCTACCAAATTACCAATAAGCCTGAAAACTATACCGGATATACGCTTGATGGTATGGCTATTGTCGGATTTTGCGGTGTCATTAATAATGAACTTAAAGATGTCATAAAATCCGAATTATTCATGAACCCGAATAATATCTTGTTTGATGTCAGTGAAGAATGCGTAATTCGTCCCAAAATCATGCTACGCTTTGTCCGCGGTGTTGATTTTACGGATGTCTTAATTTCATCTCCTTGCCACGCCTTAGCAATTTTCTATGGTGGAAAAATCAATACCTTTAACGCCAAACCCGCCGCCCCGATTATTGATGCCTTGGTTGATCCCTTTATTAAAGGAAAAGTAGATTTTGCATCTCCGGCTCTATTTAACCAACTCCTTCCGATTGGCATTGCCCAAACGGAAGAACAAAAAAAACTCCTTAACAAAAAAAACGAGCCGATCCGAAATTGGGTCAAAGAACAACAACAAGATGACCAACAAAATAAAAAAAGCGGCTGGAATAACCTTAATTTAAAAATCTAAATGGAAGAACAATGAACCTTAAAATAGCTTATCAGGGTATTGCGGGTGCCTATTCCCAAATTGCCTGCCAAAAACTCTACCCCAACCAAACTTATGTCTCTTGCCTCAGTTTTGCAGAAGCAATGAACAAAGTCCAAACCAAAGAGGTCGACTTTGCCGTAATTCCGGTTGAAAATTCAAATGCCGGAAGAGTTTCCGATGTGCATTTTCTTCTTCCGCAAACCGGCCTCCATATTGTTGGAGAATATTTTCTGCGAATAGAACATCAACTTTTGGGAATAAAAGGTGCAAAATTAGAAGATATTAAAACCGCTTCCTCTCACCCACAAGCCTTAGCCCAATGTTCGGAATTTTTAACCAAGCACCACATCCAACCCATTCAAAGGATAGACACCGCCCTCTCCTGCCAAGATATCATCCAAGCTCAAGATAAAAGCAAAGCTGCTATTGCTTCCTCTCTTGCTGCCGAAATTTATGGTCTGGAAATTTTAGCTTCTAACATTGAAAACGCCAGTAACAATACCACTCGCTTTTTGATTATGTCCTTAAAAGATAACATTCCCGAAGATGATGGTGGAAAATACATCACCTCTTTTATCTTCAAGGCCAAAAATATTCCAGCAGCTCTCTATAAAGCACTCGGAGGCTTTGCAACCAACGGGATTAACATCACCAAACTAGAAAGTTATCTCTTAAACGGTAAATTTGTTTCTGCCCAATTTTATGTAGAAATAGAAGCTCATCCGGCTCATCAATCCTTCAAAAATGCATTTGAAGAATTAAAATTCTTTGCTGATGAAGTTCATGTCCTGGGATCTTATCACGCTCACCCTTATCGAGACATCTAAGAGCGTTCACAAATCATCTCAAACTTAAAGACATGATTTATGAAACAAAAAAAATAGCTCTCAAACGGAGCTATTTTTTTTAATTTTACTATTTTATTTATAAGCTTTTACAATTAGCTCAATAGAATCATCAATCAATTGATCTTTTTCTTTATCCGTCAACTTTTCTTTCAAAACTTTTTTTACCGCATCCATCGCCTTACAAATAGCCAAATCCGAAATTTCTTTAGATGCATTTTCCTGAGAAGCCGAAATCCGCTCCAACGCTTCACGTTCTTTGCGTGCCATATCTTGTTCAAGCTGGGCGATTTTCTCTTTTTTAAGTAAATTAATTTCTCTTTCGGCCCGAGCCAAAATTTCTTGAGCCTCTTGCTCAACTTTACGATATTTCCCTTCATATTCAGCCAAAAGTTTTTGAGCATCTTCTTTCAGCTGTGAAGATTCATTAATTCTATCGGCAATATTCTCGCCGCGTTTTTTTAACATCTGGTACAAAAACCGACCAACCGGACGAGCCAACCCGATAACAACCAAAACAAAAGAAAATCCGACCCAAAATTCCGGACTCAAATAAAAAGCTTCCCCATGACCAAAAGCCTGAGCGTTTTCAAAAACATCGGACACACTATCGGCAACACTCAAAACGGCATTTTGTGTTGCATCAATAATCTCACGGTTAGGCAAATCATTTTGCATTGTCATTTTTTACTCTTTCAAAGAACTTTTAACAGCTTTTTCAAAATTCGGATCACTCAAATTGAGTTTATCTAATACGCTCAAGGCAATTTCTGAAGAAATATCATCAACTTGTGCCAAAATTTTTTCTTTACTGTTTAAGATTTTCTTTTCGCTTTCGGTTATTTCTGAAGATAGCTTTGCAGCCAAATCACTTTGCTTGCGTTCAATCATGGCTTGTAAGTCTTGTTGAGTTTTCAAAATCTCCTGATTAGCCCGATTCGTAGCATCTTGTAAAGCATTCCGATATTTTTCCAAAGCTTCTTCGGCTTTTGTTTTAATTTCAGCTGCTTTTTCCAAATTGCCGTCAATTTTTTCACGCCGAAGCTCAATCATTTCTGCAATTCTCGGAATAATGATTTTACTCATAATAAACAGCATGCTAAAAAAGCACACACACAACCAAAAAAATTGTGACGGGAAAATACTAAAATCCAACTGAGGCATAACTCAACTCCAAACACAACCAAAAAAACACATTCTCCAAGCTCAGGCCTGTCTCTAAAATCACAAGACAGGCTAAGCTCAGGAAAGGTTTTTAGTTTCCGGTCAACATAACCAAGGCAATAACCAAAGCATACAAAGCAATAGCTTCAACAGCGGCAAATCCTGCCCAACCATAGATATCAACATCTTTTTTAACTTGAGGATTACGACCAACCGTTGAAATAATTGTCGTCCAAACTTGAGACACACCCCAAGCGGCAACAGTCATTGACAAGGCGCACAAACCGGCTCCGATATAAGCTAAAGGTTCCATTTTATTTCCTTTCCAAAAACATTATTAAGATTAATCTCACATAATTATAACGCCATAAACATATTAGTGTTCATGTAACGCATCACCCAGATAAATACAGCTTAAAACCGTATAGATAAAAGCTTGTAACAAGGCGATAAAAATTTCAAAACAAACAATACAACTGTTGAACAAAACCGGGACCACACCGGCCACCCCCAAAGCGACCACAAATCCGGCAATAATTTTCAACATAATATGCCCAACCGTCATATTGGCAACCAAACGAACGGTTAAGCTAAAAGGCTTTGACAAGAAAGAAATCATTTCAATCGGAACAATCAACGGAGCCAACGCAAACGGAATACCCTTTGGCAAAAAGGTCCGGAGCCACCCGATTTTTTTCTTTTTAATTCCGATAGCAATATTAAACAATAAAGCAATAACCGACAAACTCCCAACCGCCGTTAAATGAGAGGTAAAGGTAAATGCATACGGAAACAGACCCAACAGATTACCAAAAGCCACAAACAAAAACATTGTAAAAATAAAAGGAAAATATTTTAACCCTTCGGGTCCGACATTTTCTCGCAACAAACCGGAAATAAATTCATAAATCCCTTCCGGAACCGATTGAGCCACCGTCGGAACAATACTGCGTTTTCTTAAACAAAGTCCCAACAACAAACTTGAAACAGTAACGGCCAAAACCATAAACAGGGCTGAATTGGTAAAAGAAATATCGACCCCACCGACTTCAAGCGGAATCAACGGCTTTACCACAAATTGTTCCATCGGATTTGACACAAGCTTTACTCCTTACTTTTTTCCTCTTTTTTCACAAAGCGGTAAACATTTAAAATCCCTGCGGCACCGCCCAAAAACAAAAACACAATCAACATCCATGGTTTTGTTTCCAAAGCTTGATCTAAAAAATACCCCACCGCGGCTCCGACCAAAACACCGGACAACAATTCCGTCCCAATCCTTAATCCTGTTTTAGAAGCGTGCATAAAAGGAGATTCTTCTTTATTTCCTCTCACACGATTTTCTTTTTCTTTGAGCTGCTGTATTCGTAGTTCAAGCTCTTTTATATCCTCAGGCACTTTTTTCATAAAAAACACTATATCCGACAAAATATTACCGAGTTATTAAAGAAACGCTAAAATTTTATTTATTTGCACTTTTTTCATTCAGTTTCGCCAAACGTTGCGTCAAGATATCTTGAATTTGCTCAAAAGAAGATAGCCCGGGAAATAATTCTTTACCATTTTTATCACTAACAATAAAAGAAGGCGTTCCCTGTATCCCTAAAACAGAGATTCCGTTTTGACGATTACCTAAAATTTCACGAGCTTGATTATCATCTTTAAGACATAATTTTGCTTTTTCACGATCCAAACCGGATAATTCCGCATATTCCATCAATTCTTTTTGCGGATTTTTAGCCATTCCCCAATTTCTTTGTTGCCGAAATAACACATCAACAAAAGGAAAATACTTATCCTCAGGAACACATTCAGAGATCAAAGCCGCATCCATAGAAGCCCGATCAATTGGGAAAGGAACAAACACAACTCTTAACAACCCTTTATCAATATACTCCTTTTTAATTTTCGGCAAAACGTCTAAATGAAAATCGGCACAATGGAAACACCCGAAAGAAGAATATTCATAAAGAGTAATCGGAGCCTCGGCTTTTCCCATAACATGGTCTTCAGGCATGGTTAAATTAGCATCCAATTCTTTCTTCTGAGGCTCAGCATCTTGAGCATAAGCACTATTAATCAAAACCAGATTGCCGTTTTCATCCATAACAAAACCCTTAGAAGAAAGGTACATTCCCGCAACCAACAAAAAGACAACAACTCCGGCAATAAAACCGCTACAGTTTTTAATAAAACGTTCTAAACTCATTTTTCCTTCTTTACACCTTTATTTTCACTGAAAACACTTCTTCCGAGTTCCTCAAGCTTTTGTTTGAGGGCAGAATTTTCAACACCTTCTGCCAGCTCTTTAATATAATTTTCTTCTTGTGGAGATACAAGAGCTTTTTGTTTTCGTTCACAGCCAATCTTATTTTCTTTTACCATATCAAAGGAGGAATTTTGTATAATCTTCAAAGAAGAAACCGCCTGATACCCAAAATACATATTAATTTTACTAAGAATAAAGCTTTCCCGATGTTGCAACTCCAAAGCAAAAGCCCCGGAGGGAACATAAACGGACAACACCCCGTTATTTCTTTCATTTTTTTTAAAATCAATTTTCCACGGGATTGTAAATTCAGCCAACTCCTCCCCGACAATTTGCTCCCACTCTTGGATAAGATCAATTGCCACTAATCCTTTTTGCCCCAAAACTTTTTTAACCAAAGGCAAAATTGTTTTTGCCGCCGGAAGGAGGTCAAAAGTCTTACGTTCATCACTGATTTCAATTTCTTTTTTCTTTACTTTCATGAAAGAAAATTTAACAAACTCTATTAACAAGGGCAAGCGGCTTTTATTGACTATCCCCGAAAAATAATTTTATAATCACGCAACAGAAGAAAGGGGAGTTTTTCATGGAATGGCAAAGCATTCTGCAGGCTGTAATGTCCCTGCTGTTTGTTCTTGGATTGTTAATATTGACTTTGTGGCTGGTAAAATATTGCGAGCTCAAAGGGATTCGCTGTCGTTTTTTGCAAAAATTATCTTCCTCCCGCCGAACTGAAATCTTAGAAATAACCCGAATAGATTCTAAAAACAGCATTGCCGTTATCCGTTGTGAGGATCAAGAATATACTTTAGTTTTGAATAACGGTACCCCTCTTTTATTAAAAGAAAAACAAAGGCCCACTAAATGAAATTACGTAAAACCATTCTTTTTGCTTTTATCTTGTGTTTTCTAACCAGTTTTGCCGATTCTGCACTGGCTCAAAGCATTAGTGTGAATCTTCAAGAGGCACCGAGTGGCTCAACAACGGCTCGCATTTTCAGTGTTTTCATGTTGATAACGGTGTTGTCATTAGCTCCGTCGATTGTCATCATGATGACCTCTTTCACTCGCATTATCGTTGTCTTCTCCATCACCCGAAGTGCATTGGCAACCAACGCCACCCCACCTAATATGGTTTTGGTTTCTTTAGCGTTATTTTTAACCTTATTTATCATGAGTCCAACACTTGAAAAATCTTGGGAACAAGGCATTAAGCCCATGATTGATGAGCAAATTGAAGTGATGGATGGCTTAGAAAAAGCTACCTCTCCGATCAAAGAATTTATGGTCAACAACACGCGTGAAAAAGATTTGCTTTTATTTACGGATTTAGCCGGAGAAAAACCAGCCGAAAAAGTATCGGAAACACCCCTCAAAATAGCGATTCCCGCTTTTATGATCAGTGAACTCCGCCGAGCCTTTGAAATCGGTTTTTTAATTTACATTCCGTTTTTAATTATAGATATGGTCATCGCATCGGTTTTAATGTCCATGGGTATGATGATGCTACCGCCAACGGTACTGGCTCTTCCTTTTAAGGTAATCTTTTTTGTTTTGGTCGACGGATGGTACCTTTTGGCTGGATCTTTGGTCAACAGCTTCAAATAAATCACATAAATGTTACAAAAATGTGAAATTCAAAAAAATCCAGGCAATTTAATAGATTTGAAACTTTTTTTATGATAAATTATAAGATAGAGAAGTAATATAATTGAGGTAAAAAATGTACATCTGGGTTGTCTTGGCAACATTTCTGGCAGCAATTGCCTCATATGCTTTGGCTCCACGCAGCGACTACCGAGAAATTACGGTAGAACCCTTGGCGGAAGCCCACATTGGTCGTATTGCCAAACATCATCGCTTTGCCCGAAACTATATTCGTGTCCGTGAACCTTTCACAGAATCAACCGTTTTACCCGTAGGTCCCTACACACCGGAAATGATTGCCGAAAATGCAGATAGCTTTTTTAACGATGTCGACAACTATGAAACCCAATTTTTCTGCTTTGAACGCACAGATTGGAGCCGCAGTAATGATCCCCTCCGATGTCGCTCGGCAGAAACCGCGAAATATATTATAACGTACGGAGAACCTCCGCAACGTTGGGTAAACCAAAAAAGCTTTCAGAGTGACATCTTACTTCCAACAGCAGATTATATCGGAGCCATTCGTTCTTTACTTGGAACCAATGCTCTTTATGGTTACCTGGTTCCAATAGATTCAGCCGTAAGTGATACCAATCTATCGGGATCTGCTTATGGTGTTAAGTTATTAAAATCAACCATAGCCATACCCAAACCAATTACGGAAGATGCTTATTTTCAAAATAATTGTATTAATAGCGGTCGTTTGTGTATGATTTATCTAACGGCGATTTAAGGATTTTTTAGGAGACTTAACCATGTTAAGAAAAACAAAAGAATTACTGGGACAAAAAGGTGGCATTATGGTAGAGGCCATAGCCATGCTTGGCCTGATAAGCATGGTTACCCCTGTCTTATATAAAAAAGCAGCCGAACGTACCACAGAACTGCAAGACATCAATACCGCCACGCATATGCGGACGCTTTCTAAAGCTCTAGACGGTTACATCCAAGACCATTATGCCGAAATTGCCGATGGAGGTTCCTCCAGTGTTGATGTTTCGAACATTGAACCATACCTTCCTCTGGGTTTTAATGCGGAACAGATGAAAACTTTTTCTAATTTTCAATTTTCTTACACCGTTGAAGGGGTTAGCCCCAATGCTACGATTACAGGATTTGTTGCGGCAACCCCTTATGATGGAAGCTTAAATACAATCCGTAAAAATAAAATTGCCTCCATGATCGGAGCAAACGGCGGTATTGTAAACGGAAGTGACATTATGGGGGTTCAAGGTGGATGGTCAGCAACAACCGGAGATTTTAATGCCAGTGACGGTGATATTGTTGCCATATCTTCAAGTGCCATCACGGCCTCTTCTGGTAATGTATCACAAGAAGATGTTTTATACAGGGTCTTAAAAGATAATGATACTCGATACAACACCATGCAAACAGCCCTCTATATGAATGACAACGCCGCCCAAGTCAATAAATTGGTAACCAGTATGGATGGCTTAGGCGATTCAAACTTAACCATTGCCGGCAGTGCTGACGGCAACACTGCTATGGAATTGATTGTTAAAGGAACAGCCGCCATAACATCAAACATCTCTGGCGGAGGCGGAATTAACGTCAGCAACGGAGATGTTGAATTAACGGCAACCTCAAACGCATTTATGGGAATGGATTCTAACAAAGGTGTTTTTGTGAATAATGAAAATGCCAAATTAGCCTTTAGTGAAAACAGCTATTTAAGTGTTAATGAGAGTAACCTAACCGGTAGGGCCTCATCCTCTGTAAATATTAAAGCCGGTAATAACGCAACTTTAGAGTTAGACGATTCCGGAATGGCCAAACTTCACACCTCCGGAGCATCCGTATCCTTATCAAACGGAGCGGCCGATATTACGGCAAGTAATGCCACCATTACAGCAAACAACAATATTAATATCTCTGCATCTGGCGGATCATCAAGTATTTCAATGGACAATGACATTAACGTAACCGGAAACACTTATTTTAGCAACAATTTAACCGCCTCCGACAGCTTGTTTAGCTATTCGAATGCTCAATCTCTGACCGGAACAATCAGCAGCATGGCTCCCGGAAACAAATACCATGTAAAAGCAGAAAATGGTTTTTTGACCGATAATATTTACATTTCTGAAAACGCCTATATTGCCGGAACGCTTAATACCAGTAATCTTAATGTCAGCAATATTTTTCAAGCTGGTTTTAATGATACGGGAAAATGGAGTTTAAGAGCAACCCCAAATCGTGTATCCATGAGAGGTCCCGTATACTTTTTACCTGATAACGTAACCGATACGGCAACATCTTCATTTTACATCAATGCCCAAAATAAAGATGTCGTTTTTGAAGGAAATAATATTGGTTTTCGTCTCAAAGGCGATTCGAATACTCTTACAATGGGAGATGAATATGCTTCTATTGAATTTGTACCGAATGGATCTTCTCATGATATTGAGATTCAAAAAAATAATATTGGTCTTTTCTTAGACGGAAACAAAATAGAACACCGTGTTGATAATGATAGCCGCTTATACCAAGGCTCCAGTCGTTTAGTTTTCGGACGAGACGAAGATAGTTCTTTAAGCATGCTGACCAATAGTGCTTATGATTTAGAATCCTCCGATTCTAATGCCAATACTTCCCAAGGAATTCTTATGCACCGTAAGGGTATTATTCAACTACCGACAAACTCAAATTCGACCTCCCCCACCGGTTACATCAAAGCCGACCGTATGGTTGCCAATACCCGCAACGGAAGTGGTGCCATGAATACGGACTTATCCCGTTTTAATCCTTACCAAGCCCATTTTAAGGGTGTTGGCGGAGCAAGTTCGGCACCAAGCTATACCCTATATGATCAATACCAAATCAATCCGGCTTACACTTCCGTCATGCATGATATAAAATTAACCACACGAGGCGGAGCTCGTTTAAGCGATATTCTTCCGGACTTTATCAACAAAGGTATTTATGTTTTGGATAACACTTACAAAGAAGCCGCCGTAAGGGATTGGACAACAGAAATTAAAATATCTTCGGATGGAAAAGTTGTCGGAGGCGATCCGGAAAATTGTGGTTCGGAAACAGCTAACTGTGCTGCCTCGCCGTGGATGGGCTTTATTCCGTCTCCCCAATGCCCGCCGGGATACGCCAAAGTGGTCACCATTCACCCTATTCGCTGGAAAATGGCGGATGTTTACCATATTAACAAAGCATCTGGTGACACCTACAGCAACTTGACAAACACCTACGCCGCCTTGAAAAATCCGGAAACTATTGGTGAAAAGTTTAGAATTTACTTTAACACACCGACCAATCCGGAAGAATCTGTCTTTCATATTTTTGAAACAAACGTTGCCGCCACCAATACCTCACATACCCATACCATTGTTGGTAACCCGTTAACCTTCCAGGCAAACACTTGGTTAAACACAACCGTTACCGGTATTCGTAGCGGAAACTATGCTAGTAACTTAACCGACGATCAATACAGTGATGCCTTCCTTGGTTGGAACGCCGTAATGGGATTCCTCTATAATGGCTCTGATTATTCGGATTATTTGGAAGGAGTTGGAACCGCAAGTGCAGCAAGCAGTGCTCAAGGAAAAATTGTCTGGAACCTCTTTCCGGTCTTTAATCAAGAGATGGCTGCCATTGCCGACACCTATTGCTATTTTGAAAGAAGTAACGGATATGTTGAATGGAACGGAAGCGGAGGCAATAATAATGAAATTGATACACAATACGATCAATTAGAAAATTTCCGCAGTGGTTTTGGAGGCAAACCAACCGGTTATGTTGATCGATTAAACGATCCGACACTAAAATACACCGACCCATGGTAAAAATAAAGCCCTCTGTTGAGAGGGCTTTATTTTATAACAAATGTGTTCACGTTAATAAGTCAAAAATTTACATTTATTTATAAATAATCTTAATGTATATATATATTAACTGCAGTAAATTTTGAGATAAAAAAATGGCCGCAAAAGATTTCGATATAGATGATGAGGAAGCGGAAGTTCAAACCAAACCCATCAGCCGTAAAAAAATTTTATTTTTTTTAATTCCACTGCTAATTCTGATAGGAATTGGGGTTGGAATGGTTTCAGTATCCCAAAATGATTATGAAGATCTCCCCTCCGGAAACTATAATATCCTAAAAAATATTGTAGAACAGGATGGACAATCCTACGAAAAAATTACTGTTTTTTATGATCTTCCAGAAATCACCGTCGGATTAAAATCATATAACAAAAAAGAACGTCCTCGTCTTTCAACACGTATTAGCCTAGAACTTAATCGGGTTGAAGACGTCAAAACAATAGAAACATTAATTCCTAGAATACGAGATGCCGTTTTAGGCCACACGATTGAACTTAATGTTGAGGATGTAAAAAATGCAAACGGCCTTTATTGGTTAAAAGAAGAACTTTTATACCGCATAAATTTATTGGTCTATCCGATAAAAGTAAACAGCTTAAATTTTAAAACATTTGAAATTACAAATGAGAACAATTAAAGGAAAAACAAGTGGCAGAAACCGATAAAACAACAAACGATGAGAATATTCCAAACGCCGAAAACGGTACGGATACCCAAATTTCGGATTCAAAAATTCTCAATCAGGAAGAAATTGATAGCCTCCTTGGTTATAGCAATGAGGAAGAAAGTTTTACGGCACAAAGGACCGGTGTTCGAGCAATTTTAAATGCCAACAGTACTTCCTTTGAACGTTTGCCGATGCTAGAAATTGTCTTTGACCGTTTAATTCGGTTAATGGCAACCTCTCTTCGCAATTTTACACAAGACAACGTAGAAGTCAGTCTTGATAGCATTGAGTCTATGCGTTTCGGAGAATATGTTGATTCTCTTCCTTTGCCGACATTATTGACGGTTTTTAAAGCGGAAGAATGGGACAACTATGGTTTGATGTCCTTAGATAGTTCCTTAATTTATTCTATTGTTGATGTTCTGCTCGGTGGACGCAGAGGCACCGCCGCCATGCGATTGGAAGGTCGTCCCTATACAACAATTGAATTAAACATCGTCAAAGATATGATGCAATTAATTTTATCGGATTTATCCACCTCCTTTGACCCGATAACTTCCGTAAATTTCATCTATGATCGTATGGAGACCAACCCTCGTTTTGCCACCATTTCTCGCGTATCCAATGCCGTTATTGTGGCCCACCTTCGTATAGACATGGAAGACCGAGGCGGGAAGATTGACCTAATGATTCCTTACGCCACCTTGGAACCAATACGTGAAGTCTTATTACAAATGTTTATGGGAGAACGCTTTGGTCGAGATACAATTTGGGAAAAGCATCTCATCTCACAATTATGGGAAACAGACGTAGAAGTTAAAGCGGTTCTTAAAGAATTTACCCTAAAATTGGGCGATGTTTCGAAATGGGAAAGAGGAAGCTTTTTGCCCTTAGAAATGTACCCACATGAAGATGTTAAAATCTTTTGCGGAGATGTTCCTCTTCTTACCGGAACCATGGGAAGAAATGCCGAAAATATTGTTATAAAAGTAAACGGAAAGGCCTAAACAAAATGGATAGTCTGGAACTTTTAATCAATTTGGTTATTATAGCATTGTTATTGCCGACAATTGCTTTTGCCTATAAACTCAATAAAAATCTTGAAATTTTACGGAAAAATCAAAGTAGCCTCGGGAAACTTGTTTCAGCCTTAAATGAAGCAACCTATAAAGCCGAAAACAGCATTCCGAAACTAAAATCCGTAACCGAACACTCATCGGAAAATCTTCGAGAAGTAGTAGACAGTGCCAAAGAACTAAAAGATGATTTACTTTTTATCAATGAACGGGCCGATAATTTAGCCAATAAATTAGAAAATGCCATTAATGACGGCCGGCAAATAAAAACATCGGCAACTTCATCTCGTATAACCGACATCGGAACAATCAAGAGCGAAAAATTTGATAATTCATCAAAATCGTCAGACCGTTCAGAAGCGGAATTAGAGCTGTTAAAAGCACTGCGTTCCATCAAATAAAAGCATAAGGGTAAGCACATGCAACATCGTAAATCTAAAATTCGCCTTTTACCTGTATTAATTTTTATTGCCGTATTAACCCTATCAATAAGAATTAATAATGTTTTTGATTTTTATAATGATCCTCATGCAAAATTATTTAGCATTGATCACTCGCAAGCTTTGGCGGAAGAAAAAATTAATGCCGAAACAGCCGAGCTAAAAAAGATTTTAAATGACGCCCCGCAAAATGCCAAAAATCCCGAAAACGGAAACTCGGCGTTTTCTCAATCCGAGATTATGATTTTGCAAGAATTGGCCGAGCGGAGAGAAGCTTTGGATTTACGTGCCCAAGAAATTGATAAAAAAGCAATTCAGCTCAAAGTTGCCGAAGAAGAAATAGATAAAAAAATAAAACAACTTAAAGCTTATGAACAAAAATTAGAAAAATTAATTCATGAATATGATGATAAAGAACGGCAAAATTTAGCCTCTCTGGTAAAATTATATACAACCATGAAACCCAAAGATGCCGCCCGCATTTTTGATACTTTAGATACCGGAGTAACCGTTGCCTTGCTTAAAGGCATGAAAGCCGACACCTCTTCGGCCATTTTATCACAAATGAAACCGGAGAAAGCAAAAATCATTACCTCTGAGCTTTTAGGAAATAATTTTTAATATCGGAAAAAAAAGTGCAAACCCAAAACAGACATAATATTCTAAATAAAATATTTTTAATTGGCAGCTGCTTTTGCAGTCTGTTTATGTCTGTATCGACAACACAAGCTCAAATACTTCCGGATACGGCTCAAACAACAGTTCCCGCACAACAAAAAAGCTTAACGGATAAACCGTATCAAATTTCGAGCTTAAGTTTTCCATGGAATATGCCGGTTAACATGGCAACTTTTCAAAGAGAAGGGAAATTATGGATTATCTTTGACCATCCACATGCCACAGACATTGAAGAACTTAAAGGACAAGCCGGAAACAAGGCCAAAAACATTTTTCAACTTCCTCATCTCAATGCCACGGTTATCCATATGGAGTTGACCCCCGGAACAGATTTTAATGTTCGTCGTGAAGGTTTACTGTGGATTGTAGACCTTATCCAGGGAAGAGAACAAAAACTAATCAAAGAAATGGATGTTCTGACCCAATATGACAGCTTTGACAATTCATACCTTTATATTCCAACCGAAAAATCCGGTAATGTTGTCAGTGTTATTGATCCCGACGTTGGTGACATTATCTATGTCGGAACCATCGGAGAAACGGGAAACGGAGTTAATAAAACCTATAGCTATCCAGAATTTGATTCTTTGGCAACCAAACAAGGTCTGGCCTTTGTGATCAAGAGTCCGGATATCAATCTTTTAAGAGGAAATACCGGTTTTATCTTAAAAGCCCAAAACCGAAGCCTAAATATTTCGGAAAACTTAGATAATCTGATGCGACAAGCCCGTTTTAACCAAAAAGATCAAAGTGAAAATCCGTTTGACATTAGTGTCGATCCTCAAATTATGGAGAAAAACTTTATTGACGCCGTTGATCAACTCAAACAAGAAATTATTGCCGCCAAACCCGAAAATAAAAATAAAATTCGGCAAGAACTGATTAAATATTACATTTCAAAAGGTTTGGGAACAAATGCTCTTTATACCTTAAATCAAATGGAAGAGTTAAAACTTCCCGAAAGCAAGACGGAAAGTTTTCACGCCCTGATAGGATTAGCAAATTTTCTGACCTATCGCTATGAAGAGGCAATCAAAAATTTTGAATATGGTAGACTTCCGGAAAACCAAGAAGCCGTTTTTTGGCGTACTCTTAGTTCAGCAGCACAAGAATATAAACCGGAAAATAATGTAATTTTAGCTTCCCATTTATCCTTAATTCGTAACTACCCGCAAGAACTTAAAGACCGCATTGCGGTAATTGCGGCTCAAAATGCTCTACGTGCCGGAGACGATATTGCCTTACAGAATTTTATCGATATTCTAAAATCCGGAGAAGGGAAACGTATTCGCGATCGCAGTGCCGAAACAAAATTTCTGAATGCTCAAAAATTAGAACTTCAGGGATATTCTCGTAATGCCATTCACGAATACCGCAATGTATCAAAACTAAAAGATGTTAAATACTCCGCTCTGGCTCGCTATAACTATACGATTTTGAGTGAAAAATTTGGAGCCATGAAGCTAAAACAAGCCATCGCAGAATTGGAACGTTTACGTTTTGCTTGGCCAGAACCCAACTTCAAATGGGAGTTATTAAACAAATTGGCCGATTTATATATCAAGGATTATGATTATTATAATGCCTTAAAAACAATACAACAGTCTGTTCCTTTGGCAAAAGATGACGAACAAAAGAAAAACCTTTACCAAAAAATGGTAACCTGGTTTGAAGATGTCTTCATTAACAACCAAGCCGACAGCAGACTTCCGGTTATCAAATCCTTAGCCTTATACCAAGATTTTGAATGGTTGGCAGAAATCAGTCCCCATAAGAACGAAATCATACAAAAATTAGCAGACCGCTTAGTTGCCGTAGATTTATTACCGCGAGCTTATCAACTTTTGGGCAATCTGTTATCCTCTGAAAATTTATCAGCAATTGATACGGCAAAAGTCGGAGCTCGCATGGCCATAATCAATTTGTTTGAAAACCAGCCGGGAACAGCTCTTAACATCCTAAACGAAACCGAACGGACAAACATTCCTTATGAAATTCAAGCTCATCGCCGTATTATCCGAGCCAAAGCTTTAGGAAGTATGAACTTAAGTAACGAAGCCCTCAAACTTTTAGAAGATGACAACAGCAAAAACGCACTTTTACTAAAATGCGAAATTTACTGGAATAGCCAACAATGGGCCAAATTTGCCGATACCATCAAATATTTGGTCAAAAAACCAATTCCTAATCAAGAGTTGGAAGAAGAACAAATTGCTTATATTCTTGATTGGGCAACCGCCTTGAAAAAATCCGGCAAAGAAACGGTCTTGGTTCGCTTACGCAACAAGTTCATGCCCTATTTTGAAAAAACAAAATACCACGGAGCTTTCAACGTCTTGACGGATTATATGGAATCAGACACAATAGATATCAAACACATTAATCAACTTGTAAACGAAGCAAAAGCTTATAGTGATTTTGCAAAAGTTTACAATGAATTGCTAAAGGATTCCATTCAATAACAATGAGCAAACTTTATCAATTAGAAAGCCCCTTTCAACCTTCCGGAGATCAACCTCAAGCCATTAAAGAATTGACCGAAGGCTTAAAACGAGGGGAGAAGAGTCAGGTTTTGCTCGGAGTAACCGGCAGCGGTAAAACATATACCATGGCCAAAATCATTGAAGAAACAGGACGGCCGGCTTTAATTATGGCCCCAAACAAAATTTTAGCCGCACAACTCTACTCTGAAATGAAGGAATTTTTTCCCCACAATCATGTTGAATATTTTGTATCCTACTATGATTATTATCAACCGGAAGCCTATGTCCCCAAAACCGATACCTATATTGAAAAAGATTCAGCCTTAAACGAACAAATAGACCGAATGCGGAATGCGGCAACCCGCAGTATTTTGGAAAGTAAAGATGTTATTATCGTAGCCTCGGTTTCTTGTATTTATGGTTTAGGAGATGTTGAATCCTATTCGGCCATGACATTTCCCCTTAAAGTCGGAGAAGAGATATCGGTACAAGAGGTATGCAAAAAATTGACCGAACTTCAATACGAACGCAATCAACAAAACTTTATCCGCTCAAGCTTTCGCGTCAATGGAGATACTCTTGATATTTTTCCGGCACACTATGAAGATCGAGGTTGGAGAATATCCTACTTTGGAGATGAAATTGAAAGTATTAACGAATTTGATTCTCTTACCGGCAAAAAAACAGCAACTCTGAAAGAAATTACGGTTTACCCGGCAAACCATTACGTAACGCCACGTCCGGCAATTTCGCAAGCAATCGTCAAAATAAAAAAAGACCTTGAATTACGCTTAGAAGAACTAAAAGCTCAAAACAAACTTTTGGAAGCACAACGTCTGGAACAACGAACCCGCTTTGACCTAGAAATGCTTGAGGCAACCGGCACCTGTAAAGGAATTGAAAATTATTCCCGTTATTTAACCGGACGCAATTCCGGGGAGCCGCCTCCGACCTTGTTTGAATATCTTCCGCCGAATGCTTTGCTTTTTGTTGATGAAAGCCATGTCTCCGTTCCGCAAATCGGCGGGATGTTTCGCGGAGATTTTAATCGTAAAAGTACATTAGCCGACTATGGTTTCCGTTTGCCTTCATGTGTAGACAACCGCCCTCTCAAGTTTGAAGAATGGGATAGAATGCGTCCGCAAAGTATTTTTGTTTCAGCCACCCCCGGCGATTGGGAGTTAGAACAAAGTCATGGCGTTTTTGCAGAACAAGTTATCCGTCCGACCGGATTAACCGATCCGCTCTGCCTTGTCCGTCCAGTAGAAAACCAAGTCGACGACTTAATGAACGAATGTCGTAAAGTTGCCGCGGAAGGAAATCGCGTTCTGGTAACAACATTGACCAAAAAAATGGCTGAAGATTTAACCGAATATTTAAATGACAATGGTATCCGCGTTCGCTACCTTCACTCCGATATTGAAACCCTCGAACGTATAGAAATCATCCGCGATTTACGGCTTGGAAAGTTTGATGTCTTAGTTGGCATTAACTTACTCCGCGAAGGGTTAGATATTCCGGAATGTGCTTTAGTTGCAATTTTAGACGCCGACAAAGAAGGCTTCCTTCGTTCGACAAGATCCTTAATCCAAACAATCGGAAGAGCCGCACGCAACGCTCAAGGCCGAGTTATCCTCTATGCCGATAAAATGACCGGATCCCTAAAAGCAGCTCTGGAAGAAACCGAACGCCGTCGGCAAAAACAATTAAACTACAACGCCGCCAATGGCATTACCCCGCAAACCATCAAAAAGAAAATTTCGGATAGCCTGAGTGAAATGACCTCAACCGGAGAAAGCAATCATCCCTCTCCCAAAGCCGAAGATTTGAAGGATATTGATAAAAAATTACGCGAATATAAAAAGCTTATGATGGAAGCGGCTCAAAATCTCGAATTTGAAACAGCGGTTATTTATCGAGACAAGATCAAAGATTTAGAGCAACTCTATCTCAAAAGCTAAGAAACAAAACCATCCTCAAAATAATCGGTATTTTCCCATTTCCAGCTCACACCGCGACGCACGACTTTAGCAGGACTACCAACGGCAATAACATTTTTTTCCAACAGACTACGATTAACCAAAGAACAAGCCCCAACCATCACATCATCGGCAATTTCAACGTTTTTCAAAACACTGACTCCTCGCCCCAACCAAACATGATTTCCAATAGAAATTCCTGTCTGCGGACGGTTTAATACTTTTCCGGTCTCAACATCATAAAGTGTGTGCCCATCGCTTGGCCAAATAAAAACATCAAAAGAAAAAATACAATCCTTGCCGATTTTAACAAAATTATGAGCCTCATCATGCAAAAAAATACGACTACCGTGACTATAAAAATTTTCACCAATCAGAAGTTTCCCCTGATTAACCTTACTGACCGATAACCGATGCAAGGTACTCCCCTTCCCGATAACAACTTCGGCATCATCTCCCAAAGTAATTTTGAACCAATCAATTTTAAAAGGTTCATAAATTTTCAAACACGAATTTTTTCCCGCAAACTTAAGATGTAATCCCTTTATTTTTAACGGATAGGTTTCTTTCCCATTTTCTTTAACCACAACCAAAGTGTTCCGGTGATGATAATAAAAAAGAACAAGGGCATACAATTTTGCTAACAAATTTTTCACAACCAGACCCCAGTATTTATGTCAACATCTACTGAGTATTTATAGTATGAGTAAGAAAAAAGCAAGAAAATAAAGAGCCGTACTTTCGTAACGGCTCTTTAGTGCAAAACTCAGGCTTCAAACTTCCGTTTTTCTCGCCAAAATACCCACACTCCCAATGGAAGAGAAAGGGCATATAAAAGCGTCAAAACCCCTAAAGTAAACCAAGGTTGCGTAATGATAAAGCTTGAGAACAAAGCCACAAACAACATCATCGGCATAAACATATAGGTTGGGACTTTGAGTTTTTTGGTAGAGAAAGTCGGAATTCGACTAACCATCAAAAAAGACACAATGCAAAGCAAGGTCGCACAAAAAGCATGCGAACGAACAATTGTGTATTCCGGAAAATCAAAAGAAATCATAACCGGCATCATCGCCAAAGCGGCAGCCGCCGGAGCCGGAACCCCGACAAAGAAATGATTCCAGTATTCCGGTTGCGGCTCTTCATCCAACATGGTATTAAACCGAGCCAGACGCATGGCCATCCCAATTGACATCAACAAGCAAAAGAACCATCCAAATTTTGGCAAATCAAACAACGACCATTGATAGAGCAAAATAGCCGGAGCCACACCAAAACTTACAAAATCGGACAAAGAATCAAGCTCTGCCCCAAATTTTGTAGACCCCTTAAGCATTCGGGCAACACGACCATCCAAACCATCAAATAAAGCGGCAATAAAAACACAAAAAACCGCCTTAGCCCAATCCTCTTGAATAGAATAACGAATAGAGGTTACGCCGGCACACAAGGCCAACATTGTTACAATATTGGGTGCAATCTTACGAAACGGAAGCGTGGTCAGTTTTTGCCTGGAAAGCTTAATTTTGTTATTAATATTTTCCATTACCGAACAACTCCCTTAACTTGCGGAGCCTCGGATTCTAAATTAGCAATAATACTTTCTCCGGCCACCATGGTCTGCCCAAGAGCAACCTGAGGCTCAACACCTTTAGGCAAATAAACATCCAACCGAGACCCAAAACGAATCATCCCAAAACGCTCTCCGGCTTTATATTCTTGACCGGGCATCGCATCACAAACAATTCTTCTGGCTACCAAGCCGGCAATTTGTACAAAACAAATATCTTTACCGCTTTTAGTTTTCATCGCCAAAAGTTGACGTTCATTATCTTTACTGGCTTTATCCAAAGTTGCATTCAAAAACTTACCCGGCACATAAACCGATTTTGTAATTTTCCCTTGTGCCGGAGCACGATTAACGTGAACATTAAAAACACTCATAAAAATACTGACACGTGTAAATTCTTGGTTACCCATATCCAGCTCTTCCGGAGCTTTAACCTTAGCAATCATCTGCACAATACCATCGGCAGGGCTGACCACAACATTATCAATATCCGGAGTAATACGATCCGGATCCCGAAAGAAATAATAGCACCAAATTGTCAGTACCAAACCAAACCATCCCAATGGCTCCCAAATAATTGCCAATAACGCTGTTATTGCAGCAAAAATCCCGACAAACCGCCATCCCTCATTATGGATGTTCGGCAGCAGATAGTTACGCCATGAAATATCTATACTTTTCATAATGAATACCTTTCAAAAGTCCGCCAAACCGCAAGCCGGGACGCTGTCACCTGTCGCAAACGGTTTGACGAACGGTTAATGTTATAACAAAAAACAGCTAACCATACTTTCCGCAAATTAACAAGGATTTATTTCAGATTACACCAAGAATAAAAAACAAACACCTTCGTTCTCTTCTACAAAGAAGAAAGACGATGCTTTAAATTTGTAAAAACATTTTTCATTTGCTGCAAAATTTCAGGCTGTTTATCACAATGGACACCCATCGGTTCAATAATTAGAGAAGATTTTTTCCATTTATCGTGCAAATAATAAGCCTGATCGACAAGACAATCACTATCTTTTCCGCCATGTAAAAGAGTCCCGGAAAGATTATTGGCATCTAACTTGTTAAGATTTTCCTCCCAAAAGGTATCCTCAAAAAAATAATGATTAAGACTATAGTGAAGAAATATTTTATTGCCAATCAACTGCTCCGTTGTTTCCGGCTCAATCGAAAAATCCGTTTGGTTTGTTGCCAAAACCTTAAAATAATAAGTCAGTTTGGCACTATAAAACAAAGCTGTTTGCAAATCATTGGAAAAAATTTTTTCATAAAATTGTTCATTAAGAGGTCTTGCAGGATCTAACCCTTCGCAAAAGAGCTTCCATTGTTGCGGAAATCTGATTTTAGACTGTTCAAACGTCCACAGTTCATCCATATCTCGCCCTAAAAAGATTCCCCGTAAAAATAAATACAAACAATTTTGCGGATATTTCAACGCATACATTAAAGCAAGAACCGTCCCCCAAGATCGAGCAAAAAGAACACACTTTTCCAACCGCTCTTGTTGACGTATCTTCTCAATATCAGACAACAAATCCGAAAGCGTATTCGCCCGCAACTCCCCCTTGGGAGTACTCAAACCACACCCGCGTTGATCAATCGTAAAGACATGAAAAAAATCAAGATCAATTAACTCTAAAAGCTTATAATCAAATGTCCCTCCCGGTCCTCCATGAAACATAAGAACAGGAACACCCCCTTGCTTACCGTATTCTCGATAAGCTACGGTATGAATTTCATCAACCTGAATAAATTTTTGCAAATAATTTTCTGTCATAATTTTTACTAATTAGCAGAAAATCAGAAAATGTAAACCATTTTCTTGACAAAAAAAGCCATTAAAGATACCATTGTAAAAATTTTATCATTATAGAAACATTATTAACACTAAAATTATTAATTGTATGAAAGAAACAAAACCAATCGGGACTCTGGATTTATTCGGTCTCGAATGCAACAAACGGGAATTTGTCTGTCGCAAATTACAAAAAGTCTATCAATCCTTCGGATACGATCCGCTTCAAACTCCGGGAATTGAATTTGCCGAAACTTTTTCAGGACATCATGGGGAAGGTGAAAATCTATTATTCCGTATCAAAGATGCTCAAGGAAAAGATTTGGTTCTTCGTTATGATATGACCGTACCTTTTGCACGTTTTGCAGCAGATCATCCGGAACTTCCGCGTCCAATCAAACGTTATCAAATGCAAATGGCATACCGAGATGATGCTTTTGATAAAGGGCATTTCCGAGAGTTTATGCAATGTGACGGCGACATCGTCGGATGTCAATCTCTAACCGCCGATGCCGATATCATCAATTTGGCCGTTACCGGTCTGAAAGCTCTTGGTTTTACAAATTTTATCATTCGTATAAATCATCGCGATATCCTTAAGGGAATAGCGGAAGAATTGGGTTACAGAAGACGAGAAGAAATTCTGAGAATTCAACGAGCTCTAGATTGTGCCGATAAATTTAGCAAAGCCCATGCTTCGGTTTCTAATTTTACGCACAAACTCATGGCACGCAACTTCAGCTTAAGTGAAATTGAAAAAATCAATGCTCTTGTATTTGACAGTTTCAACTTAGAACATCCGGAAGAACTATTTAAACGGACCAACAACAATATCTCCGTTCGAAATGGTATTAAAGAATTACAAGAAATTACTCACTACCTGCCGGAAGAAATTCTTCAGCATTGCGTCTTTGACCTCACTCTTGCTCGCGGAGCCGATTATTATACCGGCTTCATTCTGGAAGGAATAATCCCGGATTCAGGATTAGGAGCCGTTCTTGGGGGTGGCCGTTACGATCATCTGGTCCAAAATTGCGGAGGCTCCGACATCGGTTGCGTTGGTATGGCTTTTGGTTTAGACAGAATTTGTGTCGCCATGGAAGAGGCTCAAATGTATCCTAATTTGGTCTGTCCTAAGATCCTCATCGGAACATCACAGCACCCGGCTTCTCGCGAGATATTTGAAGATACCAATATACTTCGAGAACATGAAATTAACTGTGACCTCAGCTTCGATTTTACAGACCGGGAACAAGCCCTGCAATATGCAAAATCAAGAAGCTTCTATGGAGTTATCTGGGACGGAGAATACTTTTCTCTAAATGACTCTCCTCAGTACAACCACAAAATTCAAACCCTGTTAAAGGAACAACCAATTTTCAAAAAAAGGCTCTAACGAGCCTTTTTTTATATCTGCAAAAGATAAAATGCCTTTTTGCAAAACCGTATTACCCTTTTTAACGTAACAAAAAAAGCACCCCCTTTGAGGTGCTTTTTTAAATGGTGCGCTAGGCCGGAAACTTACCAATATCTTTCAAATCCCTTGAAATGCTTGGGTTTGCTTAAAACTCAAAACCAAATTTTTACAAATGCTATACACTTTGCAATACACTTTTCGCATATTTTTCATTTTAAACCGAAAAACCGTAAAAGTACGCAATTTTTTTGCTTAGAATTGGTAAAATTTAATCCATATTGATTATCTGTTCTAAGTTTTCAATCAAATACAAAGGAATGTCATATAAATTATCATTAACCTTAAAATCAGCAAGAGAAGTACGAACAGATTTTAATGGATGATATTTTTCTTGATAAACAGCCAAACTACGAGCTTTTAAATTAATTCCGGCCTTAACTTCTATCGGGATAACAAAATCTTCTTTCTGAACCACAAAGTCAATCTCGGATGTTCGACCTGTCCAATAGTAAACAGGTGTATTATCTAAAGTTTTTAATTGCTGTAAGACATATTGTTCCGTAAGTGAACCTTTAAATTCTTCAAATATTCTATTTCCTTCTAATAATGTCTTAGCTGGAAGCAAACTTTTTGCACAAAGTAATCCAACATCAATCATATAAAGCTTAAAGAAATTTCGATCTTCATAGCCAGATAATGGTAAATCCGGTTTAGAAATATTAATAACAGGATAGATTAAACCGGTTTTCTCCAACCAAGTTAATGCATTTTCAAATTCAGAAGCACGGCTGCCAGGCTTAACTTGACCATAAATAAATTTTTGATTTTCTTTAGCAATTTGCGAAGGAATAGAATTCCAAATCAGCTCTACTTTTACTTCATCTTGTTTATTTATATGTTTACTAAAATCTTTTTCATAGGCTTTTAAAAGGTTATTTTGAATATTTCGTACTTCGGCAAAATCATGATTCTGAGCAAAATTAGCAACGGCTTCAGGCATACCTCCGACAAATAAATATTGTTTCAAAAACTCTTCATATTTATTTTTAAAGCTTTTAATTAAATCAAAGTCATTTCGTTTTAAGGCTTTGCAAAATTCTTCTTCTCCGATTGCATCTAAAAATTCGTAAAAGGTCATTGGAAAAATGTTCATAAATTCAACTTTTCCAACCGGAAATGACTGTCCATGATGAGTCAAGGCAACACCTAATAAACTGCCTGCTGCAATAATATGATATTCGGGGACTTGTTCGTAGAAATATTTTAAAGAATTAAGAGCGTTAGGATTTTCTTGAATTTCATCAAAAATAATTAATGTATCATCTGGAGTTATTTGCGTATCAGATTCTAAAGATAATCCCATTAAAAGACGTTTAACATCCATATCTTTAGAAAATAGATTTTGCATGTTTTCATTTTTATCAAAGTTAATATATGCGGTTTTTATATATTCTTTTTTTCCAAATTCTTTCATGAGCCAAGTCTTGCCAACCTGTCTTGTTCCTTGCAAAATCAGAGGTTTGCGATTTTTTTTATTTTTCCAATCAAGCAGTTTGTTAAAGACAGTTCTTCTCATGAAAATTCTCCATTTTACATTTTTTACAATACAAATATTATATGTTTTTACATTTTTTTCAATATAAAACTATTGCTGTAATACATTTTTTGCAACACAAATTTGCAAATATAATACATTTTTTGCAATATAAATATGATTTTATTACAATGTAAATTAGTAATCCCGTCCAAATCGTAGCAAAATGTCATCAAGAACATGCGTTTTAGGGGCTCGCGAACGGGAAAATACACGGCATGATATAAATAGTTAATGAGTAAAACAACTATTTATAAAGGAGAAATGCTATGTATCAAATCAAAGTCAATGGTGTGTTAATGCCGACAATCTATTACACCTTAAGAGAAGCAATGGATACCTGTGCGGCTGAAAAAGTAAGAGGTTTTGCGGTTGTAACTGAGATTGTTCATTTATAAGGAGAGCTGCGATGTTAAAGGAATTTGAAAACTGGTTGTTAAATAATAATTACAGACCGACCACCGCTTTTGATTATCAAGGAAGAATTGAAAGATTGTGTCGTAAAGAAGGTTATACGCTGTCTCATTTGGTTGAAAACATTACCTTAATTTTACCTGAATATGAAATTAATGGTAAAAAATCAAGTTATGGTAAAAGAAGCCATACTTCAGTTAGACAAGCATTAAGACGTTTTAAAATGTTTTTGATATCAAATAAACTTATTGAGGGTGCAAACTAATGACTGATGTCAAAACATTAAATGACCACTTTAGAAGGACGTTTAACGGTGGAAGAGTTACCTTATCTTGTGGAATATCAGCCAAAAGTCAAAGAGAATTAGCTGAAATATTAAATCAAGTTAGATGTTTTAATAATTTCACCACCGCCAACGATCCGTATAACGAGCACGACTTTGGAAGTTTTAATTATAAAGGCGAACAAATATATTGGAAAATTGATTACTATGATAAAAATTATCAATATTGTTCGGAAGATCCAAGTAATCCAAGACTAACAAACCGTGTTATGACTATAATGTTAGCAGAAGAATACTAAAAGCGAAGCCCGAAGAGAGTTTAATCAAATCGGGCTATTTTTTACTTATTTTCCTTAAAAACACTAAGTCTACCATTGCATACGATAAATAAAATGTCTTAAAGTGCTTCTTTGTACACCAAGAATTCGAGCAATTTGAGATTTAGAAATGCCTTTTTCTAATAAATTTCGTACTTTTTTAGCATTTTTTGAAAGTTTTAGTTTTTTAGATTCTGCCGAAAATGGACGTCCAAGCTTTTTCCCTGAGGCTTTAAGATTGGCAAGCGATGATTTTGTTCGTTGAGAGATTAAGTTTCTTTCAATCTCTGCAGCCAAACTAAAAGCAAAAGCCAAAACTTTAGATTGGATATCATTACCTAAGCGATAGTTTTCTTTTAATGTCCAAACCTGACAATTTTTATTTAAGCAAGTTTCTAAAATCCGCATAACCTCAAGCAAAGAGCGACCTAAACGGGATATTTCACAAGTAATCAAAATATCATTCTCTTGCAAAGTTTCTAATAAAGCTCCAAGTTTTCTATTTTTTAGTGCTTTTCTTGAGGATACAGGAGAGTTAGGCGGACTTGATATTTTTGAAATTCAAAAAGGTACGTTAGTTTATGACAAAGATATCGAAAGCGGAGCTTCAAGCGTTGTTGTTGATAGCGGCGCAACACTTGATATCGGAACAAATGCTTTACACTCTGGCGGAGAAAAAGAAGTCGAGGGTGAAGGTGTGTTCTTTAAGGATAACTCAACTTTAAAGTTTGCCTTAACCGATAAAGACACTTACGGTAAAATCTACGCAAATTATGTTAACATCAGCGAAAACGGCACAACATTGGACTTAAGCCTAAACGGATCTGCTTTGTCGGAAGGAGATAATCCTTTAACAATCAAGTTGTTTAACGGAGAAGACCTTGCCGAAGCTGAGATTGAAGGTAAATTTGCTAACTTAACCACAAATTCTCGTTATAATTTTACAGACAACGGTGATGGTACATACACGGTAACATCTAACGGAACAACGGCATCCGATATTGTTTCTGGTGCTGGTGGCACATCATCAAACGCTTCAACGGCCGAAGCTTGGGATAGTGTTAGTGCTGAAAAAAGCTCTCCTGTTGCTGCAGCTGTTACGGAAAAATTAGCCGAGTTGTCAAATAGCACAGACGCAGCTTCACAAAAAGCTTATGTCGATGCATTAAACTTCCATTATGATATTTTTTTATAATTTAGTTTCTTTGAGGATTAAGATTAAATAAGTCTTCAGAAAAAATCATATGGTCACTATCAAATTTACCATTCCAATATATTTTAATTTCTTTCATACAATAATAGGTAACATTTAACAATCTTGGTTCAATTGGTTTTAAATTCATGCAATATGACGGTAAGTTTTCTCTCATCATTGCTTGAAAAATAGCATCTTGGAGTTCTTGTTC
This sequence comes from uncultured Alphaproteobacteria bacterium, assembly GCA_944392275.1. Classification (GTDB taxonomy): domain Bacteria; phylum Pseudomonadota; class Alphaproteobacteria; order RF32; family CAG-239; genus CAZU01. The sequence goes on along the minus strand of CALXWA010000006.1, from coordinate 557 downwards.
ACTAAATCTTCCTCGATTAAATAATATATGAAAATGCCAGTCCGAACTTATTCCATTTTCAGCAAATGCAATAAACCGAAGATGGTGATGCTCCCAATTGTTCATCAAACTCTTTTCAAATGCTTTCATAATGTTTCTTAAATGACTAATTGAGTTATATAAATCTTTAGTCTTCTTGTTTTCTGGTAGTTGTACGGTTAAAAAATGAGTCGGTTTATATTCTTTAGCAATCCATTTATTTAATCTTTTTTTTATCGTGGAAGAATTTGTTGCCTTTTTTCCTTGAGACACAGATTTTATGATATTACCCATTTTTTGACTGTAGGAATCAGTATTTTTATTTGGTATAGGTTCGATTACTTTTATATCATTTTGTTGTTTATGGGGCGTTTTAGGCTTGTTTATGCTCGTGTTTTGGTTAAGATTTTCATTATTATTACATCTGGAGATATAAAAGAGTATATTAGCCACTGAAAATGAGGAAACTAAAGAAGCAACAACTCTAAAAAATAATGAGGAAGCAGGTAAATCTTTAGAAAGCGAGATTAAAAAGGCAC
>CALXWA010000005.1 GCA_944392275.1 uncultured Alphaproteobacteria bacterium | reverse complement strand
GGAAACTAAAGAAGCAACAACTCTAAAAAATAATGAGGAAGCAGGTAAATCTTTAGAAAGCGAGATTAAAAAGGCACTTAAATCCCTTAAAGATCAGAAACTTTCCAAAGAAGAATATGAAGCAATTTATGAGAATGCTTTTGAGAAGGCCAAATCCCTCTTGGAAGCAGACGCAGAATTGGCTGAAAAATTTAAGAATCTGCCAACTGAGGATGGTTTTAGAAGCGATAAGTATAAATTGAAAGGAGGAGAAACCGCAACAAAAACTAAAACAAGAATTTTAGAGGGTGAATACGGCTTAAAATATAAACAAGCATGGGAAATTCAGCAGATTGATAAAGATTTGGTTGAACAAACCATCACCGAAGCCCGTAAACAAGGTGAGTTACCAACTAGAAAATTAGCCTTAAAAATAGCGCGTAAAAAACGCTCAGAGGAGAATAAGTGGAAGAAACTGATAGAAAAACAAAAATCTTTTGCAGACATACATCAATCCGAAGCCATAAAGCTTGATGGGGATAAATATAACATCATTTATGCCAATCCGGTGTATGAAAGCGAAGAGAGCGACAAGACTTTGGCTATATCCATTGAGGAAATGAAAAAGTTGCAGATTCCATCAGATGATAACGCTGTTTTGTTCCTGTGGACGACATCAGAGGATTTAATTTCATCCTTAGAAGTTGTTTCGGCCTGGGGATTCACTTACCGAGAACACGCCATTTGGGACTTTGTAAAAACGAAGAAAACTCATTTTTGTTTTGAAGCCAGACACAAAGTTTTATTGGTTGCAACCAAGGGAGATAGCCTTCCAGAACCGGAATTAATCAAAGCATCAGTTTTTCAAGAACGGAGCGAAAGAACAGATTTGAAACCAAGATATTATTATGAGGTCATCGAAAGGATGTTTCCCAGTGGAGCTTATTTGGATGTTTTTGCCAAAGAACCTTTCAATTCCAAATGGACAACGTTTTTTAACAACAAAGAAGAGGAGTAATACCTATGAGAGAAATTAAAGCAGCAGTTATGTTTGCAAATGCAGGTATTGGCGAGTTTTATGCTCGCCATGCCAATGTGAAAGTTGTGGTTGCAATTGAGTTGGAGACAGACAGAGCAGATTTATATAAGAGCATTTATCCTGATTGCGAGGTTATAAATGGCGATGTAACCAAACCTGAAGATATGGAGAGATTCTTAAAAAAATGTCAGGAAGAAAATGTGGAGTTATTGCTAGCGAGTCCGCCTTGTCAGGGACACTCCAAAGCAAACCAAAGTGAAAACAAGGATGAGGATATTCGCAATCGTTTGGTTTTAAACGTTACACAAACGATTGATGCTTATCCCTTTAAAAATGTGCTCATAGAAAATGTTCCTGACTTTTTAGATTACCAATCGGATACAATTTTACCTGAATTTGGAGGTTTAACAGTTAGAGAATATTTAGAAAAATTTTTTGCGGAGAGGAATTTTAAGGTGGATATCAACCAATATGTTAATGCGCGTGAATATAGCGAAACACCACAAAACCGCACGAGAGCGATTGTTCTTGCTTCAAAAATTTCCAACTGGAGTTTGCCACCCAAGTTACCGAAAGAGAAGTGGAAAACCATAGAGGATGCCATTGGAGATCTACCAAGTCTAGAATCTGGAGAGCGAGGAATAATAAAATATGAAAACGATCCTGATTGGAAAGATAGGTTAGACATCCTTAAGTATCATAATGCTCCCTATTGGAAAGAAAAGGATGTAGAGGTAATGAAACATACAGCAACGGGTTGTTCCGCTTTTGACAATCTGCCTCCGTATAGACCGACAAAGAAAAACGGCGAACCTAAGGAATATTATCGCTCAGCTTACAGAAGACCAAAGTGGGATGACGCTTTCCCGTGCGTTCTTCAAGGTTCAGATGGTATGGGAGGTATGGTAACATGCCATCCCGGAAGAAAATTGGCCGATGGAACCTATAGTGATGCGCGAGCATACACAATTTTAGAGTTGCTAAGAAGTTATGCCTTACCGAACGTTTTTCCTTTTCCTGCTTGGGCTAGTGATGATGAAAACTTACTGAGAGATGTTTTGGGGGAGGCTTTCGCACCGCTTTTAGTAAAAAATATTTTGCTAAATATGCCTAGATAAGTATTGGTGAGTAATGAAGGCGAGGACTAAAATTCCTTGCCTTTTTTATATATTTTTATTGAAATCTTTTTCCTTGATTTTGGTCTTCGCACGTAAAGGCCTTGACTAAAATTCACTTAACAAAAAAAATAATCTTATCCGGTATGGTACGGCATAGTGTGGCAGTATGGTATCCATGGAGGGTGTAGATGTCGGGTATCCTTTATGGCGGTGGAGCTATCCCGCGATGATGACGCCAGCCCGATATTAAGATAAAGAGATAAAGACGATTAAATCCTTGCCTCTTAAGCCATTTAACTAGTATGATTGATGAACTCTCACATTTATATTGTCGTGTTATTTAACAAATCGGAGCGGTAAAAATTTGGCTTGTGCGTAACTTTACTTCTTTGCCATGATGGTTTTCCATTTTGCAAAATATGGTTTAAGGAAGTCATAGCTAAATTTATGCATTTCAGCTTTAATTTGTGCAAGTGTATGGTTGGAATAAGATTGTTCCATGGTTGTTTTGCCTTCCCAACCGATGATATCGTTAATATAAGTCGCACCGACACCACTATCTTGCAAAGTAATACTAAGATTTTTTCTAAAAGAGTGAAAATCAAAGCCATCGTTGTTACCGGTTTTAACTTTAATTTCCATAAAAAACGGAGATAACTCGCGCGTAAAGAATTTGTTATTGTATTCTCCGCTCTTGGTTTGACATTTCTTAATAATAAAATCCGTATCTTTGGCTTTCAATCTTGTCTTTTGCCTATTTATGTAATCAACAAAACCTAAATCTAATAATTGTTGATGAATAGGAACAAAACGCTCGGATGCTTCATTTTTAAGTTGTTTGATTTTATGGTCTGAACAAAACTGAATACAAGGAATACCATCTTTTACAAGAATATCTTTATATTGTAAGGTAATAGCCGCGTTTATTCTCGCACCGGTAAACAAAGCAATCATGCAAGCCCAAAATGCATCCGGATTCTTTTGAAAATAGTCATGCTTTGGATTAAACATTTCAAGCAATTTATCTTTTTCATATGGTCTGTGCGGATTCTTATCAATTTTCTTTGTATTATCAATTTGAGGAAAGAGATTGAGTATGTTGTTTTTATAAACCTCTGGATTAATATTATTTCCGCAAGTAGCCAATTCTTTAAGATAACGAACTCTCATCTTTTTACTATCATTTTGAATAGATGTATCATTGATGATGTTTTTAGATAATTTCTCAATCATTGAAACTTCATGAAATTTTGCGTAATCATCATCTAAAGAAAGTCCGGCATTTGTGAGTAAATTAACAATCGCTTGTCTTTTTCTGGTTTGATATGTTTTGGTATTGGAGGCAGACTTTTGTAACATCATATTATCCAAAACTTGCCCGATTGTATAACTTGGCATTTGCGGTTCTGAAACAGATTGCTTAGGTTTACAAATTTCTGCCATAGCAACATTTAATGGACCAATATATTCTTTAATAACATTTTCTAGACTTTTAATCCGATTTATTAAATTTTTGTTTTCTTCACTGAGTTTTTTCATTTCTTCAGACAGACTACAATATAAAGAGTATAACTCGGCAACATCTTCAACTTTATTGCGTTTAGATAATCTTTTTCTAGAAAAACTGGTAACAAAAGTTGCAATACCGGTTGTATCTGATGTTTCAAATACCAAATTATTAAATAACTGACGTAATCGTCTTAATTTTTCTTCTTCAGCCATCATCTGTTTAATTTTTTCCTGAGCTTCAAAGTAGTTTTGTGTATGAAGAGAGATAATTTTGTATCTTCTCTTGTTATTCACTCTTGGTAACTCAACTCTATAATAGAAAATTTTGTTTCGCAACTGTAAATGGATTTTAGATGCCATACAGTTTGCCATACAGTTTTCAGACATTTTGCTCTCCCATAGTTGTTTATTGTAAAGCAAAAATGTAAGTACTTGTTTTTCAAGGATTTAAAAAAATTAAAGAGCCTAGCTTTTCAGCCTTGGCTCTTGATTTAAGTGCTTGATTTTCAAGCGAAATAAATGGTGCGCTAGGCCGGAATCGAACCGGCACGGCCTTGCGGCCAACAGATTTTAAGTCTGCAGCGTCTACCAGTTCCGCCACAAGCGCAAAATCTGTAGCTGTTATACCAACATCTGAAAGGAAATGCAATAAGTTTTTTAAAAATATTAAAAACTCCTTTAGATTTTTGCTAACACTTTGTATAACAGATAAAAAACGATAAATTATTACTTTGTTTCTTCTTTTGAGGTTCGATGTCCGTGCAAATTTGCTAAGAACTGAGCCTCCATTTTCATATATTGATTTAGCAACCACCGTGATTGAGCCAAAAAGACAACGGAAGCAAACAACAAAGCCAACGTCACTTTATAATTTTCCGTTAAAAACAAATGCACAACCGTCACAATAAAAAAGGCCACGACCAACAGTCGAAAACTGGTCATCATAATCAACGGCAAACGATTCGATTTTTTTGCAATCCAAAGTTTGTAATAAATTCTGGCCAACACACTATTAGAGATAAAAAAGTTTTTCACATTTTCGGCCCCTTCGCTCCAACCGGAACAAAAATCAAACTTTTCTTCTATTTTTTTAACCATACTGCTATTTTCATCCGTATGTACTTTTTTAGGAAGAAGGCGATAAAACATCCATTTAACGCTAGAACGCAAAAACTGAGGTAAAATAGCCTCCCATCCGATTAAAGCTTTCAAAAACGGAGCCATCATCAACAACGTCACTGCGGTCGCGATAATTCTTCCGCTCAAATTAGGAGAAAAGCGTAGAACCAACGGCTGAATAAGAGACATCGACAAGAAAATAATGGTTGATAAAATCATTGAAAATAAAACCATTCGTATCAAATAGTTTTTAAACAACTCCGACCACAATTTTTCTTCCGTCTGTGTGGTACGAACAGCAGTTTCATTCTTCTCAACATATTCTCTCCACTTATGCGGCAAAATACGTAAGATAAAACCATAAAAAGGATTCGCCGATTTAATCATAATCGGAGTCAAAAAGGTTGTAATAACGGAAACGGCCACAATCACCGGATAGACCATTTCATCCAAAACTTTTAAACTCATTCCCAAGCTGGCAATAATAAAAGCAAACTCCCCAACCTGAGCCAAAGAAAATCCACACAGAATAGCCGTCTTAAGCGGCTGTCCGGACATCATAAACCCAAAACAAGAAAAAACCACAATTCCGACCAATACAACAAACGTAATAATGACAATCGGCCCGGCATATTCCACAAACATGGAAGGATTAACCATCATCCCGACCGAAACAAAAAACACCGCCCCAAAAAAATCTTTTAGAGGTTTAACATTGTGTTCAATTCTCTCAATAAGGCTCGTTTCTGCCAAAATGGAACCCATGACAAAAGCCCCCAACGCCGACGAAAAACCAAAAGAAGTTGCCAACAAAACCATCCCGAAACAAAGGGCAATCATAACCAACAACAACATTTCATCATTAAGAAAAGGCTCAATTTTTCTTAACAAGGTCGGCACCAAATAAATACCGGTCACAAAACACAAAACCAAAAAGAAAATCAATTTTAAGGTACTGAGCAACAATTCAAATCCGTTAATACTGCTCCCCAAGGCAATAGTCGGCAACAAAACCAACATTAAAATTCCGACAATATCCTCAACCACCAAAACGCCAAAAACCAAATCCGTAAACTTTTGTTTTTTAATATTTAATTCGTCAAAAACCTTAATAATAATTGTGGTAGAAGACATTGAAATCATACTTCCTAAAAAGAAGCTGTCCATAGAACTCCACCCCAACAACAATCCGGTATTATACCCCAAAAACAGCATAAATAAAATATTGGCATTTGCCGTAATCATAGCGGCTTTTCCGACATTAATCATCTTTTTAAAACTAAATTCCAACCCCAAACCAAACAATAAAAAGATAACTCCGATATCCGCCCAAATCGTCAAATTTTGCTGGTCATGAACCGTCGGCAAAAAATGAAAAAATGGACCGGCAAAAATACCGGCCAAGACATACCCCAAAACCACCGGTTGTTTTAGTTTTTTACAAATCAGTGTCATAATGGCGGCATAAATCGTAATAAGAGTTAAATCAACGATTAATGTATGAATTTCATGCATGATGGGGTACCTTCTCTTTTTTTTGCTAAAGGTACTCGTTTTTTCTTTAATTTCCGTTAAAAACAAATGCAAAACTTAAATAAAACATCAACTATTTTATAAAAAAACGTCGCCCAAACCTCAACAACATTTATCGATTTTACTGTTGCGAAACAAAAAACATTGGACTATTAATAGAAAACAAAAAAAGGAAAAAACGGATGAAAATAGATATTTTTGACTTTGACCTCCCCAAGGAACTAATAGCCGACAAACCAACCTGCCCGAGAGATGCCTCTCGTTTGCTTGACTTGTCCGATGAAAATAAAATCACGGATCGCCATTTTTACGATTTACCGGATTTATTACAAAAAGGAGACGTTTTGGTCTTTAATGACACCAAAGTTATTCCGGCCCGTTTGTATGGAGCCAGAGGAGAAGCCTTGGTTGAAGTCACCTTATATCACCCCGTTGACGGCATTTGCTGGTGGTCTTTCATCAAAAACTCCAAACGCTTGCACCCTAACGACACCATCCGTTTTTATACTTCGGAAATCTCAGCCGAAGAAAGTGATTTTACTGCGGTCGTGTTGGAAAAGAAAGAGGATGACGGGGTCCTAATATCTTTTAATTGTGCCCCCGAAAAACTCGGCAAAATGTTAGAGTCTTATGGTTTTATGCCGCTTCCTCCCTACATCAAAAGAGAAAAACCGCAACCCGGATTATGGAACAAATTTAACGACAAAGAAAATTACCAAACCGTTTATGCCAAACATGAAGGGGCTGTTGCCGCTCCAACCGCTGGTCTGCATTTTACCCCCGAAATTTTAGAAAAAATCCGTGCCAAAGGGGTTCAAGAAGTTTTTTTAACGCTCCATGTTGGTGCCGGAACATTTCTTCCCGTTAAAACGGAAGATACCAAAGACCACAAAATGCATGCCGAATATGGGATTATTACCCAAGATTGTGTAGACATCATCAACCAAGCCAAACAAGAAGGGCGGCGAGTTATTGCGGTCGGAACAACCTCATTGCGGCTGTTAGAAAGTGCTGCCGATGACAAAGGTGTTTTGCACCCCTTTAACGGAGAAACAGATATTTTCATTACTCCGGGATACAAGTTTAAAATCATTGATATGATTATAACCAACTTCCATTTGCCAAAATCGACCTTATTCATGCTCATTTGTGCCATCGCCGGCACCGAAAGAATGAAAAAGGCTTATGCTCATGCCATTCAAGAACATTATCGTTTTTATTCATATGGAGACAGCTCAATCATCAAATGCGTAAATAAAATTTAACTATTCTTTATTATAATCCTCCGCATCAATCAGGGGAGATTATAAAATTGAAAATAAATTACGGCATTTTAGAAAAGATTCTCTTATCCGCCAAAAACATTCTTTTTCCGGCAATTATTTTTATGGTTGCGGCCTTTAGCTTTTTTAGTACGGAAACTTTTCAGCTGGCAACCAATCAGACCTTTCATGTCTTGTTTTTTGTCTGTGTCTTGATTAGTGTCGCGACATTGCTCTTCTTCAACGTATCTCGACCGGTATTTTTTATTTTATGCAGTGTCATTTGCTATATTTTAATCAATTTCTTAAAAATAAAATACGGAACCGAATATACAACTTCCGCCGCTTATCAAAACTTAATCACCTTAGCTCCGCTTAATTTTATAATTTTTTCCATTCTTCCCGAAAGACAATTACTCAAAAAAAACAATGTCTATCTTCTTATGATTCTGATGTTAGAATATGCTTTTGCAGAAACCATCAGCCAAAATAATTTTATCTTAAATTTTGCCTACAACCCAATCATACCTTTAAGCGGCGGAGCTCTCTTCTTTTTTGTAGGGCTAGCGGTTTTTGCATTTATCAAAAGCGTTCTCCGCGGAAAAATAATGGATTACGCGCTCTTTTTTGCCGATCTTAATATTTTTTGCGGCACATATTTTTCCAATTCTCAGACAGCCCTAAGCCTATTCTTTTTCTGTGCCATACTCTCATTGACCGTCTCTTTAGGCATTGATATTTATAACCGCATTTACAAAGATAGCCTAACCGGTTTAGACAGCCGAAATTCTTACATTATCCAATCCAAAAATTTTCCGCTGAAATACAGTGTCGGTATTATTAGTATTGACAGCTATGAAAATATCGGCCGCAACTTTGGCAAACATGCTCAACAAAACATCACCCAATTAATTGCCAAAAAAATCACCGACATATTTAGTGATGAAAACATCTACCATTACAACAACGATGAGTTTGTAATTATCTTCAAAAATCTGGATAAAAACGAAACTTTTGAAAAACTCGAAACCATACGCCGAACCATTGCCGGAGCATCTTTTCAATACAACTCTCGGAGATTACCGATAAAAATAACAATCTCCGCCGCCGTATCCGAAAAAAAACGCAGTGATGCCAACTCTCATGAGGTTTTGGTTCGGGCTCACAAAATTCTTGAAAAAACAAGAAGTTTCAGCCATAACGTCACATCAAAAGCTTAAAGTTTTTGCCCTTGTTTAAGACTTCTGCAAATAACCCATGCCCCCACCACAATCAAGGGGACAGAGAGCATTTGTCCCATCGTAACCCCTCCAAAGAAAAATCCAAGTTGCCGATCCGGCTCCCGAAACTGCTCTAAACAAATCCGAAAAACACCGTACAAAACAATAAACAAAGCCGATACAACACCTTGGCTCCGCCGTACCAATGGGTATCGCCACAACCAATTTAAGGCCACAAACATAACCAGCCCTTCAAAAAAGGCTTCATACAATTGTGATGGATGCCGTGGAAGATAACCCCCGCTCGGAAAACGAACAGCCCAAGGCACATCGGTTACCCTTCCCCACAATTCATCATTGGCAAAATTGGCCAACCGCCCTAAAAAAATACCAATCGGAGCATATAAAACAACCAAATCCGTTAATCTTAAAAAAGCACAGTTAATCTTGCGAGCATACAAATACATCGCCACAATTACACCCAAAGCCCCACCGTGGAAAGACATTCCTCCTTTCCAGATTTCAAGGATTCTCCAAGGCTCAAACCACATAGCCTTTCCGCCATAGAACAAAGCATACCCCAAACGGCCGCCGACAATAATGCCCAAGGTCAAATAAAAAATCAAATCTTCAACCTGTTGTCGTGTTAACCCGAACTGATATTTTTCCACATTACGATTAATCAAATACCAACCGACCAAAATTCCAACCAAATAAGCCATCGAATACCACCGAATAGCCAACGGTCCCAATTCAATCATAATCGGAGAAATCATCGGAAAATCAAAACCCGACATCAAACATATCCTTTACAAAAAAATTACGCTGCAAAAATTATTTAACAGTATATTAATTTTAGAAAATATATCCACATCTAAAAAAAACAAAAAATTTTTTTTACAATTAATCTTTTGATTTTAGGAAATTATTTTTATTATTTTTTATCAACAGCTGTGAATTACGTGGACAACTGCGACTCGGGACTTGTAATTCGCGACTCGGCGTTGCACACTTCCATCATCGATTAAATGTAACACGGAGCATCATCAGAATGGAACCGGCAAAGAACTTAGCCTCAAGCAACAATCCGATTGATATTGTTGAAGATATTTTTGCATCCAAATCTTTTGAACTTGAACGTCGCAATCCCAACGAAGTTGCCGTCGAAATTCAAGGCAAATGGAACAACATGCTTCTGTTTTTTGCATGGGAACCAAACATGCAATGTATGCACCTCTCCTGTTTAATGGATATTGAAACCAAGATTGAAGACCGCAGCAAAATTTTTGAGCTTTTGGCTTTAGTCAATGAAGAACTCTGGGTCGGTCATTTTTCATATTGGACGGAACAAAATGTTCCCGTCTTTAAGCACTCGGTATTATTGAACAAAAACGATGATAATTTTGAACAAAAAATTTCGCAAATTATTGATATTGCCGTTAAAGAATGTGAACGCATGTACCCGATTTTCAAAGTTGTCCTAACTAAAGGTATGGACCCCAAACAAGCCCTCTACCCCATGATGATGGAAACCTTTGGCTCCGCATAAAAAAAAAGACCTTGGAAAATCCAAGATCTTTAATTTAATAAGCGATACAACGTATCACTTAGCTCTTTTGGAGTTGAACGGGAAGAAAATACGCCTTCTTTATCAGCATAATCATCCAAAATGACAACTTTTAATTTTTTTTCCAATTTTGCAACGATACACAGCTGAAGTAAACTGTCAACACCCATTGCTGTCCAAGTTTGATTGGGATCATATTGTTGCGATTCAAGATCACAAACCTCAAGGACCACCTCTCGAACAGCCTGATCAATAACTATCTGGTCCATAACATCATTTTTTGGTAAAATTCAAACATTTTTATTAGAATGTCCGCAATAACGTTTATGTCCCAAATGCAACAATCGAACAACAAAACTCTTCTTTTTTATGGGATTAGGTTTTGTTTTAACATCACCTTGAAATGAGACCTTTTTAACATTTGGCTGCGGCAACTTAACAGATTGAATCCCTAACATCTGACAAATCGCCTCCCCAATACCCAATCGGCGGATTCGATTAATAAAACTATTCTTTTTCATAATGATAATTTTTAATAAAACAAAAATAATAAATCTCTAAAAAACAAGATAACAAAGAAACCCACTAAAGTAAATTATTTTTTCGCTTTACTTTTAATCCAACGTTTAACATTAAGATTATGCTCTGCAAGACTCGTCGCAAAATTATGTCCGCCATTTCCACTGGCAACAAAATATAAGTACTTACTCTCCTCCGGATGAACGGCCGCCATAATAGAATCTTTTCCCGGGTTACAAATCGGCATCGGCGGTAATCCGTAATATTTATAGGTATTATAAGGGCTATCAACTTCCAAATCTTTTCGCGTTAATGAACGTCCCAATTCCTTTTTACCCATAGTCAAAGCATAGATAACGGAAGGATCCGTTTGCAATTTCATTCCCTTTTGCAAGCGATTCACAAAAACAGCAGCCACTAATCCTCGTTCTTCGGGAAGTCCGGTCTCCTTCTCAATAACAGAGGCTAACACCATCATTTCTTCAGGGGATTTTATAGGTAAATTTTCGGCTCTGGAGGCCCACGCTTCTTTTTTTACCTTTTCCATTGCTTGCATTGCTTGCAAAACCATACTATCTCGACTATCCCCAAAAGAAAAAGTATAGGTCTCCGGCAACAAATCCCCCTCTTTAGGCAATAAAGATATCTCTCCGCTCAACCCGGCTTCTGCCGCAATCAAATCAAGCATTTGTGTGGTTGTTAAACCCTCGGGAAGAGTTAATCGACGATAATAAATATCTCCGGAAGAAATTTTTTTCAAAACATCTAAAATAGAAACTTTGGGTTCAAACAAATACTCTCCGGCTTTTAAGGTTTTATCACTTCCTAAGATTCGAGCAGCAATTTTTAGCAACCATTGTTTATCTATTACCCCATTTTCTTCTAATTTTGCGGCAACGAGATTAAAATTAGCCCCCTTAGGAATAACAACATGAACCTCTTCCTCGCCAGGTCCTTCAGCCACACTCCAAAAATAAAACTTTCCGGCCAAAAGGATTCCGAGTGCTATAAAAAACAACAACAAAACAAAAAGTTTTTTCATTTTATTTTCTTTCCGGATAAAAAATCTGCAATAAAATTACCCGTTCCCAAACATCAAGTCAATTCCTCCTCTTCTCTTTTACAGAACAAAAAAAGCATCTTCAACAGAAGATGCTTTTTATAAAAAACACAAACCTTACTTAAGCTTCATATTTTTTCAAAATCAAAGACGAGTTTGTTCCGCCAAAACCAAAGGAGTTACTCATAACGGCTTTAATTTCACGTTTTTTAGCCTTAAGCGGAACCAAATCAAAGTCAGCCAACTCATCAGCCGGATTTTCCAAATTCAGTGTCGGCGGACAAATTTGATCACGCAAAGCCAAAATAGAATAAACAGCCTCAACAGCACCGGCGGCACCCAACAAATGTCCGACAGCCGACTTGGTAGAAGACATAGAAACATGTTTGATTCCCTCATCTCCAAACAAGCGTTTAACCGCCATCGCCTCACCGACATCGCCGGCCGGAGTTGACGTACCATGAGCATTAATATAGCCGATATCGCTCAGCTCAACCCCATGTTCTTTGGCATGCTCTACGGCCATTTTCATCGCACGATAAGCTCCGTCACCGGAAGGAGCCGTAATATGGTAAGCATCTCCGCTCAAACCATAGCCAACAACCTCGGCATAAATCTTAGCACCACGAGCTTTAGCATGTTCCAATTCTTCCAAAACCAAAGCACCGGAACCTTCACCCATCACAAAGCCACTCCGATTTTTATCCCAAGGGCGAGATGCTTTTTCCGGAGCATCGTTAAAATCAGAAGTAATAGCTTTCATTCTGGCAAAGCCGGACAATCCTAAAACATTAACAGCCGATTCGGCACCACCGGCAACCATCAAATCGGCATCCCCGCGGGCAATCATTGCTGCAGCATCACCAATAGCATGTGTTCCGGTTGAACAAGCGGTAACACAAGAATGGTTTGGACCTTTAAGGCCATATTTAATTGATAAATTACCGGAAATCAAATTAATCAAAACCGATGGAATAAAGAATGGTGAAATTTTTTTCATTCCGACTTCATTAAAAGAAATAGAGTTATCATAAATAACTTGTAATCCACCGATTCCTGAGCCCATCATAACACCGGCGCGATATTTTTCTTCTTCAGAAACAGTTTCCGGATTCCAACCGGCATCTTCTAAAGCATCACCGCCGGCAGCCATACCATACAAAATAAATTTGTCATTTTTCTTTTGATCTTTCGGAGCCATAACCGTATCCGGATTAAACTCACCTTCACCGTCGCCCCAAGGAACCTGTCCGGCAATATGAACCGGAATATCTTTCAAGTCAATATTCTCAATTTTGCGGATACCGGATTTTCCTGCCAAAAGGCTTTTCCAGTTATGTTCAACACCACGCCCTAAAGGGGAAAGAACACCCAAACCCGTAACAACAACTCTTCTCATTCACGATTTCCTATTAACATTTAACCAACATAGCTTTCAGATACAACGAAACTCGCTTGAGTACAGCGAGTTTCATCATATTCTAAAAGCTTAAAGACTTACGCATTCTTAGAAAGATAATCGATAGCGTCTTTAACAGTAAGAATTTTTTCAGCAGCTTCATCAGGGATTTCGCAACCGAATTCTTCTTCAAAAGCCATAACCAATTCTACTGTATCCAAACTGTCTGCGCCTAAATCGTCAATAAAACTAGCGTTATCTGTTACTTTAGATTCTTCTACGCCAAGATGTTCGGCAACGATTTTCTTAACGCGATTAGCTGTATCAGTCATATGATAAACCTCAAAAAATATTAAAACAAATTAATCGGACCAATATCAGCCCGTGATGTTTTGTTAGCATAAATTTATATCATTTGACAAGCATTATTTTAAAAAAAAGCACAATCCCCATAAATAGGACTTGCCAAAAAGCCCAAAAAACTTATACTTTCAACAAATAAAAGAGGTGGATAAAAAAATGACGGATATTATTAAAGTTGAGCAACTTTGCAAAAAATTTAAGATAAAAAAAGATTCTTCAGGTCTTAAAAGTTTTTTTAAACCGGAATACAAAACCGTCAACGCGGTTGATAAAATATCCTTTTCCATAAAAAAAGGAGAGCGAGTAGCTTTTATCGGCCCAAACGGAGCCGGAAAATCAACCACCATCAAAATGCTTTCCTCAATTTTATACCCCACCTCGGGCCATGCGGAAGTTTTCGGTCTAATCCCGTGGGAAAATCGTCGTACGTTATCCAAACACATCGGCACGGTTTTTGGCCAACGCTCCCAATTATGGTACAACCTTCCGGTACAAGACAGTTTTAACCTCCTTGGCAAGATTTATGATTTAGATGAAATTAAGTTCAAACGTCGTCTGTCCAAACTCGTCAAATTATTTGAGATTCGCGATTTACTTTCGCATCCGACCTGTTCTCTTTCTCTTGGACAGAGAATGCGTTGTGAAATTGTTGCTTCGCTAATCCATAATCCGGAAATTTTATTTTTAGATGAACCGACAATCGGCCTGGATGTTACCGCCAAAGAAATCATCCGTACCTTAATCAAAAAACAAGCCTTAGAAGAAGAAACAACTCTCTTGCTGACCTCGCATGATACCGATGATATGGAAAAGGTCTGTGACCGTGTCATAATCATCAACAAAGGCAAATTAATTTTTAACGATTCCATTCAAGCTTTAAAGGATTCCTACCTCAGCAAAAAGTATATTGAGGTAACCACGGAAGACGGAGAAAAAATCCGCCAAGAAATCAACACGCATCAAATTCCCATAAAAAAAGCAATTGATGACTTGGTAAAAAGATACCATGTTTCCGACATCACGGTAGAAAATCCCCCTATGGAAGAAATTATTAAGGAGATTTATAAACGTGATTAAAGCATGGAACAAATATTTTGCCCTCTACAAAATTTCTTTTAAACAAGCATGGTACAATAAGGCTAACCTGTCGGGCTTGCTGTTTTTTCTTTTTATTTTGATTTTTATCTACAATCGTTTGTGGGAGGTTATCGGGATTCAAACCGGAGAACAAGGGATTAACTCAACCTTTATCTGGTATCTTCTTTTTGCCGAAGCAATAATTCTTTCCAGCCCCAAAATAGAAAGAACGTTTTTTGATGATATTCGCTCCGGAACCATGGCCTATTACATCAACAAACCGATTTCTTTTTTTCTGATGCGTTATACGGAAGCACTTGGCAATATGAGTGTCTGCTTTTGCCTTTTGGTAGGATTCGGGTCTCTGGCAACCTTATTTTTTACCGGTCAACCTCCATTTAAAATCGAGCACTTTCCGCTCATAACGTTAATGTGCTTTCTCTCGGCCTGTCTCAACACTTTGTTATTTGCGGCCATCGGGCTATGCGGCTTATGGCTTCACAGCATCCGTACGTTGAGCATGGCGATTGAACGTTTGGCCTTTATTTTCGGGGGAGCCATTTTCCCGTTAACCATTTATCCGCAATGGTTTGTTGATATTGCCAAATGGACGCCTTTCTATTCAATTTATTATCAAACCATAAAATTGGTCTATGATTTTTCGTGGACCAATCTGGGTGAGGTTATCCTCTTAAACGGCTTTTGGAGTCTGCTTTTTATTAGCTTTATCACTTATGCATATTCCAAACTCAATAAAAAGGTAAATGTCTATGGTGGCTGACTTTGTAAAAATCTGTAAATTGTTTTTTTATATCCAAAAGAGCAATGTTAAAACCGCATTTTTCAATACCGGAGATGCCGTGGTCAATATTTTGATGATGACGATTAATAACTTGTCTTTTGTCTTTATGTGGTGGGTCATCTTCCATAACAAAGGCAGTATTAACGGCTGGACCTTTTCAGAAATGGCTCTTCTTTTTGCTGTCAGTAACAATGCTTTTGCCACCTATGCCCTTTTTGCCCGAGGCATACAAAATATTCCCGAATACATCGCCAACGGCAGTTTGGATAATTATTTAGTCACACCCAGAAGTAGTCTGTTCATGATTTCGGTATCGGAATCAACTTTTGCCAACTGGGGGGATTACTTAACCGGATTTATAATGTTTTTCTTATCCGGTTATGTCAGCTGGAGCTGTTTTTTTCTGATGCTTTTTGTCAGCTTTATGGGCTTTATCCTTTTATATGCTCTCCGCCTGATTGTCTCTTGCTTTGCTTTTTTTGCCTCAGACACTCAGCGTCTCGGAGACAATATGTTTATGGCATTTTTAACCTTTGGCATGCAACCGGCAAGTATTTTTACCGGCTGGTACAAAATATTGTTTTTGACAATTATTCCGGCCGGCTTTTTATCTCTTATTCCGGTTAGGATTCTAACGGATTTTCACCTTTCAGACCTTGGATTAATGATGGGATATTGCTTCCTTCTTTTATTTATTGCTATACGTTTCTTTTATTTTGGGTTAAAACGCTACACGTCCGGCAACCGATTTGGTGTAAGATAATTATTAAAAGCTGTTGACATTTACACTACTTGCTCTTACTTTATTAGTAATGTTTTAATTACTTTAGGGGCAAATAGCATGAAAAAACTTTTTTATATTATCTTGGTCATTGTCATTTTAGGTGTTATCAGCTACTTTGTAAAGCAAGAAGCTCCGCAAACGGAAGCCGTTGTTACCGAAGAAGTCAGCGTTGATGGTGATGCCATCGAAGTTGGTGCGGCAGAAGTCGTTGTTCCGGAAGATCCGGAAAATCTCGGCGACGGAGAAATTGTTGAAAGCGCAACCATGACGGTTGAAGATGTCGCCAATGAGAACATTCCTGAAGTTGCTCCTGAAAATGATGGAGCCGAAGAGGTTGAAGAGGCAAACCCGTCCGAAACTTCTGATGAAGATGAAACGGTTGTTTCTGAATAATTTTTTCATTTTTTTGCAAAAAGGCTGTCGTAAGGCAGCCTTTTTTATTGTATTTTGCTAAAATAAACCTATATATATAGAAGAAAAAAACAAATAATCAAATTAATGAAAGGAACCATAATGAAAGTAGGGATTATCGGAGCCGGCTCCGTCGGGAGTGCCACCGCTTTTGCCTTAATTATGCGTGGTGTTGCTCGTAAAATTGTTTTAATTGATATGAATGAAAAAAAGGCTCAAGCGGAAGCCATGGATATCGCCCATGCCGCTCCGTTTGCCTATGCAAACAAAATCAAAGCCGGAACATATAAAGACCTTGAAGGATGTGAAATCGTCATTGTAACGGCCGGAGCCAACCAAAAACCCGGAGAAACACGGATTGATTTATTAGGACGCAATGTCAAAATTTTTGAAAGCATTATTCCAGAAATTGTCAAAGCGGCCCCCAATACGACCTTAATCATAACCTCCAACCCGGCGGATATTATGACTGAAGTTGCACTCAAACTTTCCGGTTTCCCCAAAGAAAGAGTTATCGGTAGCGGAACGGTTTTAGACACCTCTCGTTTCAGAACCCTTTTAGGCTACCACTTGGGCGTTTCTCCGCAATCCATTCACGCCAATGTCCTCGGCGAACATGGTGACAGCGAAGTTTTAGCTTGGTCAAACGGAGATGCCGGTTCCGTTCAAATAGAAGAGCTGGCTCGCATGATCGGGAAACCTTTTACCCCTGAAGTCAAAGCCAAAATTGACGACTGCGTCCGCAATGCCGCCTACCAAATTATTGAGGGAAAAGGGGCAACCTATTACGGAATTGCCGGAGCACTGTGCCGTATTTGCCAAGCAATCTCCAACAATGAATATGCCATTTTAACGGTATCTTCGCATCATGAAGATGTTGAAGGGGTTAAAAATGTTTGCGTATCTCTTCCTTCCGTTGTCGGGAAAAGAGGCATTCACAGTATCATTTATCCGAAACTCTCCGATTCAGAAAGCCATGACTTAAAACTCAGTGCTCAAAAAATCAAAGAATATTCGGAAGAAGCCTTACAACAAATATCTCAAAAATAAGATAAGAATATTATTTGCAAAAATCCTCCTCTTGCGATATAAATTGCGGAAGAGGATTTTTTGTAAGGAAAAAGAATGGTTGAAGTTGTCACTCTCGGATGCCGTATTAACAGTTATGAATCGGAAATACTAAAAGAAAAACTGGCAAATTTAGATAACGTTATCATCATCAACACCTGTGCCGTGACCGGAGAAGCCGAACGCCAATGCCGGCAAACCATACGCAAACTGCGTCGAGAACATCCCACAGCCAGAATTATTGTGACCGGATGTGCCGCACAAGTAGCTCCGCAAAAATTTGCCGCCATGCCGGAAGTGGATCTGATTCTCGGCAATAAAGAAAAAGCAGAAATTGAAAAATACATCAACTCTCCCCTAAAAGAAAAAACAATTGTCGGAGATATTTTTGATTATGATACCTACGATCATTTTCTAATAACCGGATTTGAAGGCCGTCAAAGAGCTTTTGTTCAAATCCAACAAGGTTGTGACCATCGTTGCACATATTGCATTGTCCCCTACGCTCGAGGAAAAAATCGTTCTGTTGCCACGGAAGAAATTTTAGCACAAATTGATGAGCTCTTAAAACAAGGTTTTGAAGAAATTTGTTTGACCGGAGTTGATGCTTGCTCTTACCGTCCCTCTTTTAGCGGACTGGTAAAAACAATTCTCCAAAAATTTCCGCACCTTCCCTCCCTGCAATTTGGTTCTTTAGACCCAGCCGCAATTGATGATGAATTTATCAATCTGGTAAAAAACTATCCCAATATTTACCCACATTTTCATTTTTCCATCCAATCCGGAGATAACATGATTTTAAAACGCATGGGAAGAAGACACAGCCGAGAAGATGTTATTCGCCTCTGCCATAAAATTAAACAGATTCGCCCGGATGCGGTTTTTGGAGCCGATTTTATCTGTGGTTTTCCGACCGAAACAGAGGAACAATTTGCAAACACGGTTCGCTTGGTCGATGAGGCCGGATTAAGCAAGCTTCACGTATTTCCTTATTCCGAACGCTCCGGAACTCCCGCGGCTCTAATGCCCCAAATTCCTATGGACATTCGCAAAAAAAGAGCCGAGATTTTACGCCGCAAAGGAGAAGAAATAAATGACTAATTGGTTGCAAAAACTAAAATCCGGATTAAGCCGCTCCTCGCAAAATTTAAGCTTAGGAATTAGCGAAATTTTTACCTCCGCAAAATTAAGCCCGGAAAAGCTGGAAGAACTTGAAGAAATTCTGATTTGTTCCGACATGGGAGCAACCAACGCCTCAAAAATCATCAAAGATTTTGGGCAAAACCGCCTACATAAAGAAATAACCGAAACTGAGATCAAAACAGAGCTTGCCAACAAGATTGCCGCCATTTTAAAACCATGTGAACAACCCTTTGTGTTAGGCACACATCAACCAACCGTAATTTTAATGGTTGGTGTCAACGGTGCCGGCAAAACAACCACCATCGGCAAACTTGCCGCCAAATTTCCCAACAAAAAAATCAGTTTTATCGCCGGGGACACCTTCCGTGCTGCCGCTGTTGAACAGCTTGACGTTTGGGGACAAAGAAACAACATCCGTGTCTATAAAGGTCAACACGGATGCGATGCTGCCGGATTATGCTTTGACGGACTAAAAGAAGCCCTCCGCCAAAAAGATAATATTGTTTTTATTGATACCGCCGGAAGATTGGAAAATAAAATCGGTTTAATGGATGAACTAAAAAAAATCACCAAAGTCATCAAAAAAATTATTCCGGAAGCCCCACACCATACCCTTCTTTGTTTAGATGCCACAACCGGACAAAATGCTCTCAATCAAGTTAAAGCCTTCAAAGATATGGTTCAAGTTAACGGTTTGATTATCAACAAACTGGACGGAACCGCCAAAGGCGGAATTGTGGTCGCCCTCGCAAGCGAAAACCCTCTCCCCATTTACTATATTGGGATTGGAGAAGGAATTGATGATTTGGACACCTTCAACGCTCACGACTTTTCACTCAATTTAATTGGCCTGGCGTAAAAATTTTTAATAAGGCAACAAATAAGAGCCGGTTCTCTAAGGAACCGACTTTTTTCACACCCGTTCAAATCCGCTCTTAACAAACCCAATATTCGCTTTTATAATATTCTGGATTTTTAGAGGATAAGAAAATGGAAGATTTATTGGATTTGATGCAACGTCCCGCCGCCACACCGACTTCAATTTCTGCTCCCACACCGGAACAAAAAAAAGAATTCACGGTCAGCGAAATTTCGGCAGAAATAAAACGTTTTGTTGAAGGGACCTTCAGCAAAGTACGTATCCGCGGCGAAATTTTCGGAGCCAAAAGAGCCGATTCCGGACACTACTATCTTTCCCTAAAAGACGAAAATGCCGTTCTCTCTGCCGTTATCTGGAAAGGAGTTGCTCTTCACCTTCCCTTCAAACCCGAAGATGGATTAGAAGTTATAGCTACCGGCAAGATTACAACTTTTTCCGGCAAATCATCTTACCAACTTGTTATTGAACAAATGGAAATTGCCGGAACCGGAGCTTTATTAAAACTGTTAGAAGAAAGAAAGCAACAATTTGCCAAAGAAGGCCTCTTTGACCCAATCCACAAACAAGCCATTCCGTTTCTTCCGCAAACCATCGGGGTAGTTACCTCAGCCAGCGGAGCCGTTATTCGCGATATTATCCACCGTGTTCGAGACCGTTTTCCCTCCCATATTTTGTTATGGCCGACCCCGGTACAAGGAGAAGGTGCTGCCGAAAAAATTGCCGCAGCAATAAAAGGCTTTAATGAGCTGTCCACAAAGGGATTTCCCCGCCGACCGGATGTGCTTATTGTGGCTAGAGGGGGCGGCAGTCTGGAAGACTTATGGCCTTTTAACGAGGAATGTGTTATCCGTGCGGTCTATGCCTCGGAAATTCCGGTTATCTCTGCCGTCGGACACGAAACCGACACCATGCTGATTGACTATGTTGCCGACAAAAGGGCCCCCACCCCGACCGGAGCCGCGGAATTTGCCGTTCCGGTTAGAAGTGAGCTTTTGCTTCAACTGACAAACCTAAAATCAAGACTATTAAACGGCAGCCAACGATACTTTAATGAGCTCAACACAAAGCTAGAAGGCTTATCTCGGGGCATTCCCAATCTTGAGCAAATTTTGGCCGAAGTCATGCAAAAATTTGATGACCGGATTGAACGCCTAAACAATGCCTTCAAAAATCTCTTAAACAACAAACAAAACTTAATTGAAAGGACCAATCTTCGTCCTTTTTACATCCGCAATATTCTTGAAAAAAAGCAAGAAAATTTAAACAATTTAATGTTACGGTTACAAGGTGTTTCTGTTGAATCCGTTCTCAAACGGGGATTTGCCTGGGTTAAAGATGATAACGGAAAAACCATCTACACTCTTGAGCAAGCTAAACAAACCTCAGAGTTTGAAATCCGTTTTTGGGATGGCAAACTCAAAACCAGTAATCAACCCGCAATTACACCGCCGCAAAACACCACTAAAAGAAACGCAAAAACAAGGAAAAACGATGAACTTCAAACAGATTTATTTAACTTTTAGCCTAAGCAGCTTGCTTTTATACAGCTTTCCGAGCCACGCCGTAGAATTATGCGGCAAATTAGCACAAGGAGAAATTTTAGTCGGTAAAGATTCTCCGGTTGATGTTGTTTTCAAACAACAAACAATCCGTCGTACCCCACAAGGAGAGTTTTTGATTGCTTTCGGAAGAGACGAAAATTCCAAACAAACTTTGACCTTTCTTGATGATCCCAAAAATCCGCAAAGCGTCGAGTTAGAAGTTAGTCCGACCAAATGGGACATTCAAAACATCAAAGGTGTTCCGCCAAGAAAAGTAACCCCTTCCAACCAAGATATCAAAGATATTGAAAAAGAACAAAAACTCGTCCGTAAAGCCCTACAAAACAATTCTCCGCAAAGCTTTTGGAAAAAAGGGTTTATCCAACCGATCCAAGGACGCATCAGCGGTCAATTCGGCGGACAAAGAATAATGAACGGAGTAAAACGTAATCCACATGCCGGAATGGATATTGCCGCCCCGGAAGGGACCATGGTAAAAGCCTCTTCCGATGGGATAGTAACCTTAGCCGAGCCAAATTTATTTTATTCGGGAAATGTGGTTATTCTTGACCATGGCTTTGGATTGCACACCATCTATGCCCACCTAAGCCAAATTGATGTCAAAGTCGGCCAACAAGTATCTCAAGGAGAAACCATTGGGCTTGTCGGCAAGACCGGAAGAGCCACGGGGCCTCACTTACACTGGGGAGCTTCCTTGAATGGAGTTAAATTTAACCCACAATCTTTATTAAATATAAACAAAGCAAATGATTTTTGTTTTATTTTATAAACAAATAAGATAAAATCAAAAAAAACTTACAAAGGGTAAGAACGAGGTAAGACATGAACGAAAACATGCACAAACAAATAATCTGGGACTCAATTGTCTGCTTAGTTGTTGATGACGACAAGTTTTCCCGAACCTTTATCAAAACCGCCCTTTATCAAATAGGTATCAAAAACACCAAAGAAGCGGGAAGTGCCGCCGAAGCAATGGAGCTTTTACAAAGCTTCAAAATTGACATCATTTTACTGGATCAACAAATGCCGGAAAAAAGCGGAATAGACTTTGTCCGAGACCTAAAAAGAGGGGCTCTCGATTCGGCAAAAAATATTCCGATAATCATGGTAACGGTCGATACAAAAGAAAAAACCGTTTTAGATGCCAAACAGCTGGGGATACAAGAATACTTAGTAAAACCCATATCTCCTCTGGCTTTGAAAAAACGCATTTGCACCGCCTTTGGGATTAAACAAGAGAGAATCTAACGTGACGAATTTTCATATTTTAGTGTTATCCATTTTACAGGGGATCACAGAGTTTTTGCCTGTGAGTTCTTCGGGTCATTTAATTTTATTGTCAAAATTCACATATTTTCCGGATCAGGGCCTAGCATTAGACGTTGCCGTTCATGTTGGCTCAATCATTGCGGTTATGATTTATTTTTCACAAGATTTGTGGAAAATTTTTAAGGGACTCCTCAAAACATATTTTATTCCCAACCTTCGTAACCCGGATGCCAAAACATTTTGGCTTTTGGTTATTGGGACAATTCCTATTGTTTTTGTTGGCCTTTTCTTAGAAGAAAGCGGTATGGAATGGTTGCGAGATACCCGTATTATCGGTTGGACGATTTTGTGTTATGGTATTCTCTTATTTATTGCAGATCATTTTAGCATGACCATCCGCAAAATTGAGCATTTGACCGTTTTAGACGCCATCCTTATTGGCTGTGCACAATGCTTAGCCCTCATTCCGGGAACAAGTCGTTCCGGTATTACCATGACCATGGCTCGTTTTTTAAGTATGGAAAGAAGAGAAGCCGCCAAATTTTCTATGCTTTTATCAATTCCGGCAATTATCGGAGCGGCGGTTTTGGTAACCTACAAATTATATGAAGAGAACAATCTGGCACAAATTATTTATGCCGTTGATGGAATAACCTATTCCTTTATTGCCTCAATCATAGCAATTTATGTTGTGATGTGGTGGCTCAAAAAATCAACGTTTCTGCCGTTTGTTATATACAGAATCATTTTAGGGACAATATTAATACTTGATTCTTATAAAATTCTTGATATAAATGTCTTGAAATTCTAGTTAAAGCCCTGATGGCGGAATTGGTAGACGCGTAAGTTTCAGGTACTTATGAGAGATTTCTCGTGGAAGTTCGAGTCTTCTTCAGGGCACCATACTAAAAAGCCTCCTTTATGGAGGTTTTTTAGTATGGTATATTGTAAGACCGCTCGAACTTCCAAAAGGAAGTTTGACTAGGAGGAGAGGCAGACGGATGTATGCCGGTGAGGCTTTAGCCGAACGACGACGAAGCGACCGAGAATTTGCTTGCAAACCGCAGGTCAGTCTTCTTCAGGGCACCATACAAAAAAAAGCTCCCAGTGGAGCTTTTTTTTGTATGGTGAAAAGAACTTGTTAATTTGTGAAGCCGCGACAGCGTGCAAAACAAATGTTACAAGTACTTTGACCGAAGCGAAGTTGTTGAGCTTATTTTTAAGCGAAACCTACGTAGCTAGACCATAAAAAAGCTCCCAACGGAGCCTTTTTTGTATGGTGAAAAGAACTTGTTAATTTGCGAAGCCGCAAAAGATACATACCTAAAAGTCAATTTTATAATTTTAAACTCTGGAAATTTTATAAAAAAAAGATTATAATAAAGATGTTCTTTAATTCTAACGGAGTTAACGATATGGCACATACGGAAACCACTATTGAAACCCTGAGGATAGAGCACGCAAAATTAGATTCTGAGATTAAAGAAGAAGAAAGCTACGTTTGGAAAAATTTAATTCAAATTGAAAAACTAAAAAAAGAAAAATTAAGAAAAAAAGATGAATTGCTCAGAAGAACATTACAAAAACAATAATTATCATCTCCTCAAAAAAATGGCTTTCTAATAAGAAAGCCATTTTTTATTTTCTCAAAGAAAAAAACGTCCGCCTTGGCTGTGCATTCAACAACCGCTGAATATATCGCCCTTGGTATAGATTAATTCCCATTGAATTACCAACTTCAATAGCCTGAGCATCATCAATCCGACACAAAATCAACTTTGAACGTTCGGCTTTATTAACATAATCCATAAAATTTTTATCTTCTTTAATCACATCAACAAAATTAGGATGCCAAATAATTTTAATTAAATCACAATCCAAATTTTGCCGATTTAAGAACTTCAATTTATCAACGGTAATTCCGTCAATACAAACCTTATATCCTCTGGCCTGAGCAAAAGATTTTGCCAACATAAACGCTTTAATATCGCTAAAAATATCAACCAACTGCAACTCTAGAATAATACTGGGTCTCATAGAGGCATTAATATTGTCATCAAACTCCAAAAAAGCATCCGATAAAATTGTAGAAACATTAATATTAACACTAAAATTACCGGCCAAAGAGCCATCATCATGACGATTAATAATCTCAAGAACTCGTTTATCCAAAGTTTCACTCAAAGCCAAAAATAACCACGGATTTGAGGTCAAATCAACATCGGGTAACAACATATCTCTTAAATCCGGAATAGAGACATAAACCTCTTCAAAAATTCTCTGTGGATTAGCTTTTCCGATAACGGCACAAATAGCCTGCCGCCGAATAAAACTTGAAAAATCGGCCACCGATAATGTCTTTTGCAATTTCGCCAAAATATCCGTTGTGAGTTCTTTATGCGGCTTTTTACTTCCCCACAAACTATTAAAAACCGAGCCGGAAAACTTTGCCGGATTTTCTTCTGTTTTCTCCTGGTTTTCAAACTCTTTTAACAAATCGGGAGAATTTTTCATTTCTTGGCGAATACGCTCACGAAAAGCGGAAACCTCTGTGGCCATATCATAAAAATTTACCACTCCGGCTTGTTCCAAATCTTCGGCATTTTTAACTTTAGGAACATCAAAAAACATAAAGCGAACTTTAACCAAGCAAGCTTTAATTTCATCTTCAAACCGGCGGCGATAAAAAACAACTAAATTTTCATTAGGTAACGAAAAAATTCCCCCGTTGGATTTATCAACAATCTCTTCAAAAGTTTCAATAACGGCCTGCCGTTGAGCATTTTTAGAAAACTGTCCATCCAACACTTCGGCATTAAAAAATAATACCTTAAAATCAGACATCTCTTTTTCGATTTTTTTCAAATAATCAAAAATAACGATATCTTGTTTTACTACGGCCCCGTCATAATTTTTGGAGAAAGAAAATCCCATCTTTTTATCCTAAAATTTTATCCAAACAGTTTTTATCAAAACATCGAGTTCTGGCCTCTCCGGCAATCACTCTCCGCCGTTTTAAACAATCAACAACTTTGCACTTTGCTCCATGAGGACATTGCGTTTTAATCAAAGCCGTTTCAATTCCGTCAATAAACGGCCCTTGAAAATTCCGTATATGATATTTCAATCCCCAATTCAGAGCTTTATCATTCAAACATTTGGACAAGATAAATTTATCTGCCCCAAAATCATTAATCAATTCTCTCAATTTGTGATTATCACCATCTTCTTCATAAACCTGGTTCCAAAAAATTTTTACATAATCCGGTTCCAGTCTTTTCAAATTAATCATCTTCAGCATATCCGGATCGGTCGCATCAAACAAAACCAAATACCCTTTCTGATGCAAAAAATTTTTAACTTCAAAATAACGAGGAAGATTGTTAAAAACATCCATCGGCTGCAATTCAACAATCAACTTTTGCTCCGCCGGTAAAACATGGGTAACAAACTCTTCAAATTCTGGAGAAGATAAAGTAGACATATTCAGATTAATACTGATATAAGGCGGTAAGGTCTTAATCTCTGAAAACTTAAAAGAAGCAATTGTTTTTTTATCCAAGACTTGAGACAAATACATAAAGATCCACTTATTGGCCTGCAAATCAACACTATAGTCAAAATAAAGTTTTAAGTCTTTAACGGCAACAAAAAATTCCTCAAATAGTGTTTCAAATTTCTTAGCTCCACCGACTTTCAAAACACTTTGTCTTTTAACCAACTCGGTCAAATCAATACTGTTCAAACGTTCAACAACATCATCGACCTGCGATGCTTCCAACGGACGACGCATTAATTCAATATCAAACTCGGGTTGATAATTCTCCTGCAAATCTTTTATTTTACTATAAAGCTTCGGAAAATCTGCCGGAAAGCGATACAAATCGGCAAACGTCGAACCATCCTCCCCAACGTTATAAAGCATCGGATCATTGGCCAAACTTTTTTGTAACTTAGCAACTGCATTCTGTACAGTGTATTGATTTATATTTTTACCCAAAATCGCAAAATCACTGTTCGAGAGAATAAACATCATCCCATTGGTAGCCCCAACCAAATCATCAAACATACGGGCAAAAATATTAACAAATTCAGGATGGCGGTTTTTAGCTTTAAGCTTAGAAACATTAACATAGAGGACGGAATAATCAATCGGATTTTTAGCAATCCGATTCAATGAATCGAGCAAATACCTTTCTGCCCCTTGATTACCGACTCTTGCCATAAAAAATGCATCCTCTCATCAAAAATTTTTTTTATTTTAATCTTGATTTATTTTTATATCAAGTCTTTTACCCGCAAAATCCAAATCAAAATTTCCGCAAAAGAGCACCCAAATTGTCTATTGTTGTTTTTTCTTCTTGATTTTATAATAAAAAATCATTTATAAACCAAATGTAACATGAAATTATAAAGAAAGAACTAAAAGATGCTCACACCGAAAAATAATGCTTTTTATATGCGGACAGAAATGCTGGTTCAAGTTGCCAAAAGCTATCTGAAAGATCGTTTAGCCACAGCCGATGAAATTCCGGAAACAATCTACCCTCAAGGAGCAAAATCGGTACGCGGTAGTCTGGAAAAAGATCGCGAAATAACCAAAATGCGTGCTATGGCCGTTATGGGAATAGATGTAACAGACGAAAACAACTGGAACAAATCCCTCAATCAATGCGGACAAGAGGCATTGGCACGCACACAAGCCCCAAAAAACAAAATTATGGTAATTCGCCAAGCTTGTGCCGCCTGCATGAAACCGCAACATATTGTCAGCAATTTATGCCGAGCTTGTTTTGCTCGCCCTTGTGAAGTCAATTGTCCCAAAAAAGCCATTAAAGTAACCGATAAAGCATCAATTGACACCAGTTTGTGTATCAACTGCGGCATCTGCAAAGAGGCTTGCCCTTATGATGCCATCATCAAAGCCCCACTTCCGTGTGAAAATGCTTGCCCGGTCGGAGCTTTATCCAAAGATGAAAACGGAATTGAACATATTGATCCGGAAAAATGCATTTCTTGCGGTCAATGTTTGGCCTCTTGTCCTTTTGGAGCCATTGTTGAAGAATCTCATATTATTGATGTACTCAAAGCTCTAAAAGAAGGGGATAAAAAAGTCGTTGCCATGGTTGCTCCGGCAATTATCGGACAATTCCCCGGCTCAGTCGGTAATATGGTTGGTGCCATAAAAAAACTCGGCTTTGATGAAGTAATTGAAGTTGCCGTTGGTGCAGATATTACCACCCTTAAAGAATCAGAAGAGTTTATTGAAAGAATGCACAATGGAGCCTCATTTATGACAACATCCTGTTGCCCGGCTTATTATCGTGCCGTAGAAAAACATCTGCAAGAATTAACACCTTATGTCTCAAGCACACGGTCTCCGATGTACTATACGGCAGAATTAGTCAAAAAAGAAAATCCTGATTGCATTGCCGTTTTTATTGGTCCTTGCTTAGCCAAAAGAGAAGAACGCCAAAGGGACCCGCAACCCTACACGGATTATGTCATTACTTTTGAAGAACTCGGAGCAATGTTTACAGCCGCCGAAATTAATGTTTCTTCTTGTGAAGAAGCAGAGTTCAGCAAAATGTCATATGCTCAAGGTCGTATTTTTCCGGTTAGCGGAGGAGTTGCCAGTGCCGTATCCGATTTGGTTGGATCAGATGCCGAAATTCGTCTTGAAAAAATTAATGGTCTAAACAAAGAAAGCGTAAAGCTCTTAAAGCGTTACGGGACCAAAGGCGGAGAAAACAACCTGATTGAAATTATGTGTTGCGAAGGGGGTTGTATTGGCGGACCGGGGTGCGTGAACAGCCCGAAAAAGACGGCTCGTCTGGTTGACAATTATGTCAAAGAAGGCCAACAGCTAAAACGCGATTCTAAAATCGGCGGATAAATTAAAAAAATAATAAAAAAGCCTCGATTTCTTCGAGGCTTTTTTATTAAGTAAACTCTATAGAATAAAACTAGTCTTTTCCGATATTAATATTACGGTTAACATGCACCGACAAAATAATTCCAAAGGAAGCCATAACCGACAAAATAACCGTTCCGCCATAAGAGATTAAGGCAAGCGGCACCCCGACAACCGGAATCAAGCCCAATACCATTGCCATATTAATAAAGACATATAAAAAGAAGTTAGTTGCCAACCCAATGGCGGCCAACTTTCCAAAATAATTGGTACTCTTTAAGGCAAAAGAATAGCAATAAGCAATAATCAACATATTTAAGATTAAAACCAACACCGCACCAATCATACCAAATTCTTCAGAAAGCATCGTAAAGATAAAATCCGTATGTTTTTCCGGCAAAAAATTAAGATGGCTTTGCGTTCCCTTCAAGAAACCTTTTCCAAAAACACCCCCGGATCCCAAAGCAATTTTAGATTGGATAATATGATACCCGGCCCCGAGAGGATCTCTTTCCGGGTCCAAAAAAGTCAAAACCCGATTTTTTTGATAATCATACAAAAAATGCCACGCAATCGGAATACAAAGCAATCCCCCTAACAACACAACACCAAATTTCCATAGCTGGACGCCCACTACAAAAAACATTGCCCCGGCCGTAAAAATCAACATCAAAGCCGTTCCCAAATCCGGTTGTGCCATAATCAAACCGGCCGGCAACAAAACAATCAAAGCCGGAACAATAATGCCACGAACCGATTCAATACTCTGTAGAGAAGATGAATGGAAATAACGTGCCAAAGCCAAAACCATGGCAATTTTCATTAGCTCGGAAGGTTGCAACTTCATAAAACCCAAATTAATCCACCGTTGGGCCCCCATTCCGACATGCCCCATAACATCAACAATTACTAACAAAATCAAGGTAAAGAAATAAAACAAATAAGCATACCGCATAAAGATTCGGATATCAATCAATGCCAAAACCAACATGGCTCCCAAGCCCATTCCAAAACGCAACAATTGATTCAAAGCCCATGGGCTCCAACTCCCGTTAGCCGCCGAATAAAGCATAACGATACCTATTCCCGCAACGGCACAAATCAACATAATATAAGACAAACTCAAGCTTTGGAGCTTTTCTTTCAAAGTTGGGGTTTGGTTTTTAAAACTGGTTTCATAAAATTTATACATTGCACTTATTCCACAGGTTGGTTTCCGGCATCTAACTTCAGAGCTTCAAGCAATAATTTTCCGGCAATTTGCGGAGCCCCTTTTCCATGTTCAATCAAAACAGCAACGGCATATTTTGGATTATCATGCGGAGCATACCCAATAAACAACGAGTGATCCCGATACTTCCACGGTAAATCTTCTTGTTTAATAACACCGGATTGGCGTTCTTTCATCGTAATTCGACGAACTTGAGTTGTTCCGGTTTTTCCGCACATTTTTTGCCCGTTAAAATCAAAACGAGAACCATAAGCCGTTCCTCCGGGAACATTAACCACATCACACATCCCCTGTTTAACGACTTCAAGGTTAATATCTTTCAAATTCATTTTTTTGAAAACACGTTTTTCTCCGGGCTGAATTTTATTAAAGGTTGGCGTAACTTCATATCCACCACTGGCGACTCTGGCTGCCATGGTAGCCAATTGCAACGGGGTCGTCAAAATATATCCTTGCCCGATACCGGAAATCAAAGATTCACCTTGTTGCCAACTTTCCCGAAAACGCCGCCATTTCCATTCCGTATCCGGAATCAATCCGCTTTTTTCATTCTCCAACCCAATACTGACTTTTTTCCCAAAACCAAAACGCCGTGCCATATCGGCAATTTTATTAATCCCCAATTTTTGAGCCGCTTCATAAAAGAAAATATCGCAAGAATGTTGCAAAGCACGCACAACATCCATATACCCATGCCCTATTCTTTTCCAACAGTGGAAGGTATGGTTGCCAAGCATCATTTTTCCGGCACAAAAACTCCGACTTTGCGAATTAATGGTCCCATTTTCCAAACCGGCCAACGCCACGACCACCTTAAAGGTTGATCCCGGAGAATATTGTCCGGAGATAGCCTTATTGACCAAAAGGTTAAATTCATTACTGTTTAATGCCCTCCATTCTTCTGAAGACACACCCTGTGTTAACAAATTCGGATCATAAGCGGGAGCAGAAACAAAAGTCAAAATTTCTCCGGTATTAACATCAAGCATAATTGCAGCACCGCTATTGCCTTCAAAAAGATCATAAGCTTTTTCTTGCAATCTGGCGTCTAAACTCAGCTCTATTTTTTCCCCGGGAACCCCGTCAATTTTTTCAATTTCCTTCATAATACGGCCATAAGCATTAACTTCCAATTTCTGGTTTCCGCCTTTACCACGCAAACTTTTTTCATACAATTTTTCAATACCGGCTTTCCCGATTTTAAAACCGGGCACCTCCAATAACGGATCATCTTTGACATCATTTTCAGAAACAGAAGAAACATAACCGATAACATGAGCAGCCTTTTCGCCCAGAGGATAATAACGCGACAATCCTTCATCAATAATAATTCCGGGCAAATCCGGAGCATTAAGCTGAATTTTAGCCACCTCTTCCCAAGTCAAATTCTCTTTAACTTGAATAGGCACAAAGCTTCTGTTTTTCTTAAGATCTTTTTTGATTCGTTTTTCTTCATCCTCACTTAGCGGCATAATTTTTTTAAATGCATCTAAGGTTTGTTGAACATCGGTCGTCTGTTCTGCCACAATCATCGCTTGAAAATTTTGTTGATTTGTTGCCAACATCACTTGATGCCGATCATAAATAATCCCGCGGGGCGGAACCAACAAACGTGTTGAAATTCGGTTTTCATCGGCGAGGGTTTTATATTTATCAGCTTGGTATACCTGAAGATAATACAGCCTAAAAATAATAACCAAGAGAAGGAAAAACTGTCCGGCCCCTAAGATTAAAGCCCGATTAATTAAAACTTTTCCTTTATCATTATCCCGATTCATTATTCTTCATCCTGAATAAGTTTAGCCTGTATAAACGCCAAAATAAGCGATATCAACGGGTAGGCTGCAATTGTAACCAAATAACTAAACATGATAACCGTTAATGGTAAAAATTGGCTATAATAAACGGAAACCAACAACCATCTAGCCAACAAAACCACCAAACCCAACAAACAAAAGCCATACCATGTCACAACAAAAGGTTTTGCATTAAAAAATTTGGAAGTATTATTAATCAAAATGTACAATAACAATACCGCAAAAATATTTGATCCAAAGGGCGAGGATGAAATAATATCATCAACCATTCCCAAAACATATACAGACCACAAATTAAACAAATCCGGTCGATGCAACATCCAATAATACACACAAACCAAACCAACCACCGGCCTGATATTGTTTAAAAACCCCAAATCCATCGGGACGTAGGACAAAAACAAAAGAAACAAAGAAGACATCAACGGCAACAGTTTCTGAAATAAGGAGGTAATATTTTCTTCAAACTCTTCGCTCATAACCCCCTATTCCTCAATCTTAGTATCAATAAGACCATCTAAACCGTAATCCACTAATTTGATATAATCCAACTTTTCTAAATTCCCAAAAGGCTTTACCCGAATTTCATGCTTGTCAACACTAATGACTTTGCCAACAGGCAACCCTACGGGAAAAACACCCGCCACTCCGGAAGTAACAATCCGATCTCCGACATCTAAATCGGCATCAAGTGGAGTAAAAACCATTTTGGGTAAGGAAGTATTATCTCCGGATAAAATTCCTCGTGTTCGACTTTTTTCCACCATCACCGGGATTTTGGAGTTGATATCCGTAATCAATAAAATTTTAGCATAAACATTTCCCACCCTGTCGACACGACCGACCACCCCTTTATCGGTAACAGCGACTTGTCCTTTTTTGACCTTTTTATCGCCAATATAGGCAATGACGGAATGCGAAAAAGCATCGCCTTCTTCAGCAATAACTCTCACAGTCAAAAATTGAGCTTGTGGCGGAGTAACATAATTCAAAATCTCAGACAACAATTTATTTTCAATTTCAAGAGCTCTGGCTCGATCATACAACTGATTTAGTTTTTCGTTTTCCTCTTTAAGCCTCTGGTTATCTTTATGGATTAGGCGGAGATCACGAAAATAATCATAAAACTTAGAAATAATTCGAGCCGGAATAACCAAAACATCCACCGCCGGAGAAACAATATCAATAGCAACGGAAGATGTCTCTTCAATCAAAACCGAATTAGTTTTATTCACAAGCATAAAAACAAAAGTCGATAAAAACAAAATTACCAACGCAAATTTTTGCGTCAGTAATCTGATATGGCTCAAATGAATAAACAAACTTCTGCGTCTTTTCATATCCGACCTTTGTTATTATAAAAAAAGACAAAATCCGCCGCCGTAAAATATCTTTGCCATTCAAAGAGCTTTACGACAGCGGAGAAACAAAATTAATACATTGTTGAAAGAATAGAACGTAGACGACCCATTTCTTCCAAAGCACGACCGGTACCTTTGACCACACAAGCCAATGGGTTTTCGGCAATAGAAACCGGCAATCCGGTTGCATTACGCAAAACCTGATCCAAATTGGACAACATTGCTCCGCCACCGGTCAATACAATACCTTTGTCCACAATATCCGCCGCCAATTCCGGAGCCGTATGTTCCAAAGCAACTTTTACCGCTTCCACAATTTGAGAAACAGGCTCGCTCAAACTCTCGGCTACTTGACGTTCGGTAATAATAATTTCCTTAGGAACACCATTCATCAAATCGCGACCTTTAATCTCAATCGTACGTCCCTCTCCGGCATCCGGAGCAGAAGCAGAACCAATCTCTTTCTTAATTCTTTCCGCACTGCTTTCACCAACCAACAAATTATGATTGCGACGGATATAAGAAATAATAGCCGCATCCATTTTATCTCCGCCGACACGGACGGAACGAGCATAAACAATACCTCCCAAAGACAAAACGGCAACCTCGGTTGTGCCACCTCCGATATCAACCACCATAGAACCGGTCGGTTCCGTAACCGGAAGATCGGCTCCGATTGCCGCTGCCATAGGTTCTTCAATCAACCAAACTTTACGAGCGCCGGCAGCCTCTGCCGATTCCTGAATAGCACGACGTTCCACCGCCGTAGAACCGGAAGGAACACAAACAATAACCATCGGAGCCGCAAACGTACGACGATTATGCACCTTACGAATAAAGTACTTAATCATTTCCTCGGCAATTTCAAAATCGGCAATAACACCATCCCGTAACGGACGAATGGCACTGATATTACCGGGAGTACGACCCAACATTAACTTCGCTTCGTTTCCAACGGCTAACACTTGTTTTTTACCGCGATATTCTTCAATAGCAACAACAGAAGGCTCATTAAGAACAATTCCCTTTCCTTTGACATACACCAAAGTATTGGCAGTTCCTAAGTCAATTGCCATATCTGCGGAAAGCCATCCCATAAAATTTGAAAGCATATATTTATTCTCCGGATTAATTTAGAATTTCAATTTATTTTTAACTTGTATAACCATCTTAACATTTGTGCAACAAGCTTATATGTTTTTTTCACATAACTTTTTCATTTTTATGCAAATAGCAATGCGACAACACAATTTCGGCATCTAATTTATGCTTAAACCATGTTCTTTGCCTTTTGGCGTACTGACGTGTATGTAGTTTTCCTTGCGACACGGCGTCTTCCAAAGAGACTTTTCCTTCCAAATAACCTCTCAATTCCGGAACCCCTAACATTTTCATAGCCGGCAATTGCGGATCCAACTTTAAGCCAAGCAAAGCACGGACTTCTTCCAAAGCCCCTTGTTGCATCATTTTTTCAAACCGCAGATAGCAACATTCATCTAACTCTTGAGTCTCAGGCAGCAACTTAACCACCCGAAAATCCGCTTCCGGCAATTTTTTAATCATTGGCAATTTATGCCAATCAGAGAGTTTTTTCCCCGTGTCTAAAAAAACTTCCATGGCTCTTTTTACACGAGTAGTATCATTTTCACTCAGACGAGAGGCCGTTTCCGCATCAGATTGCTGTAGCATTTTATAAAGAGTCGCCAACCCCTCTTTCCGCAAAATTTCAGACACCTGAAGACGAATTTCGGCTTTTGTTTCGGGAATAGGCGTTACCCCTTTAATCAAATTATCAAGATACATTCCGGTTCCGCCAACCACGATGGGCATTTTTCCCTCATCCCAAACCTTGTGGATTTCCTTAACGGCCAAGTTCAACCACTCAACAACCGACCCGTTTTGTGAAGGAGCAAAAATTTCATAAAGTCGATGCTCAACCTTAGCCCGATCTTCTGCTGATGGAGCGGCAGACAAAATCGGCAACCCCTTATAGATTTGCATTGAATCGGCATTAAGAACCACCCCATTGTACCTCAACGCCAAATCAATCGCCAAATCAGACTTTCCGGAAGCCGTAGGCCCTCCGACCACAAGAACGCTTTTTGGTTTAAGACAAGAAAATTCAATCATGTTTAATCGGCCGACAAACAGCAGTTTCAACGAGCTTTGCACACAAATCTTCATAAGAAATTCCGACATATTTTGCCTGTTCGGGAACCAAAGAAAGAGAGGTCAATCCCGGATTGGTATTAATCTCCAAAAACACCACGCCATCTTTCTCATTATACCGAAAATCACAGCGAGAAACGCCGTTGCACCCCAAAACCTGGTGCAGTTTTTTGGCATATTTTTTACACATTTCAGCCGCCTCATCGGGAATTTCTGCCGGTAAAACATGTAAGGTCATACCGTCGGTATACTTAGACTCATAATTATAAAAAGCTTCTTTTTGCGGACGCAGCTCCGTTACCACATAAGCCTCTCCCTCCAAAACCATACAGGTCAGCTCTTTGCCATCGATAAACTTTTCAATTAAAATTTCCCGCGACGGATTATCATAAAATACCTTATCTGCATCTTCCTTATTTTTCACAATAAAGACACCGACACTGGAACCATCGCTGACCGGTTTGACCACATAAGGCATCAAAATCGTGGTCCCTTTTTGCAAATAATCGGCATAGGTCTTTTTTTCTCCTTCGGCAACCTTTATACCGTTTTGCCGACAAATTTCCTTGGCCAAAAACTTATCCATCCCGATTAAAGAGGCTTCCACCCCCGAATGCGTGTACGGAACTTGTAAAATATCCAAAAAGCCTTGGATTTCTCCATCTTCGCCAAAATTACCATGTAACGCATTAAAGACAACATCCGGCTTTTCTTTTTCCAAAACCCTAACCAGCTCGAACCCGTTTTGCAGATCGTGCTCAATAACATCATAACCTTTATGGCGTAAAGCTTTGGCAACACTTTCTCCGGTAACAAGACTAACTTCTCTTTCGGCCGAAAAACCTCCCTTAAGCACTAAAACTTTCTTAGACATCATTAATTCCTTTAAATTATTATTTTTTCTGTTATTGTAGCTAAAAAGTTTAAAGAAAGACTAAAAGACATGAAAAAAACCGGACTAATTTTGGCTCTTTGTATTCTGTTTTCATCACAAGCCCAAGCCTTTAGTGTTGAGCACCAATTTGCTGTTAATATCGGCACCTTTGACGCCTCTCGCACAAAGTTTACCTATGCTCTGACCCCAACGGATTATAAAGTTCAATCCACCGTAAAAACAAACGGTTTTTTTGATGTTTTGTATCCGTTCAAAGCCAATTATTTTACCAACGGAACAATCACCGCTTCAGGGTTTAAAACCCGAGACTATCATTATGATTCGCAAACCCGTTTCAACTACAGGACCAAAAATCTGGTTTATAACGAACAGGGTATCCCGATTTATCGCCAAAGTTCCAAAAACGGCAAAGAAAAAAAAGTTGATATTGAATACAATGCCGAAAATATTGACACAACCGATTTACAAACGGTTTTTGCCAAATTGGCCAAACAATATAACGATGTCCGTTTTTGCGATTCTCGTCAACAAGTCTTTGACGGCAAAAGAAGATTTGATGTTATTTTCAAGGATGAAGGACAAGAAGAACTACCCCTTTCGGAAAAATCACCCTTCAAAGGCCTTGCTGCCAAATGTTCCATGTATATTGATAAACTAGAAGAAACCGGGGATGATTTGCTTTGGCAATTAACCTCGGACAAACCGGTTTACTTTTGGATTTTAAAAGATGAAAAAACAAACAAACCTTTCATTGCTCGTATTCTGATAGAAGATACACCGCTAGGGCAGTTAAACGTATATACCACCTCAATTAATGTAAA
The DNA here is from genome assembly GCA_944392275.1 of uncultured Alphaproteobacteria bacterium. Taxonomy (GTDB): domain Bacteria; phylum Pseudomonadota; class Alphaproteobacteria; order RF32; family CAG-239; genus CAZU01. The sequence goes on along the minus strand of CALXWA010000005.1, from coordinate 59,759 downwards.
GATGTAAGGACAAACATGTTAAATAAAGCAGAATTACTTTTGCCGGCCGGATCTTTGGTAAAACTCAAAACGGCCATTTTATACGGAGCCGATGCCGTTTATGCCGGGACACCGGACATGTGCTTACGAGCCCAATCAAAATTTTCAATGGATGAGCTCAAAGAAGGAATAGATTTTGTTCACCAACACGGCAAAAAAATCTACCTGACACTCAACTTATTTATGCATAATCGTGATGTTGAAAAACTTCCAACCTTTGTTGAAACATTACGGAACTTGAAACCCGATGGTGTCTTAATTGCCGATCCGGGAGTATTTATGTATGTCAAAGAACATGCTCCGGAACTCAACCTTTTTGTATCAACCCAAGCCAATATTTGCTCATCTCAAGCCGTAAAGTTTTGGCAAAAACAAGGGGCAAAATTATGCGTCCTCGGCCGAGAAGTTACCTTTGCCGAAATGAAAGAGATCCGTCAACAATGTCCGGACATTTTATTGGAATGTTTCATGCACGGAGCCATGTGCATGTCCTATTCCGGACGTTGCCTAATCTCTAACTACCTGGCCGACCGCAGTGCCAACCAAGGGAAATGTGCCCACTGCTGCCGCTGGCATTACAAATTACATCTCCGCCTTAAAGATGGCACACTCAAAGAAATTGAGATTAATGAGCAAAACAAAAATGCTTTTGAATTTTTGTTAGAAGAAGAATTCCGTCCCGGAGAATATTTTGAAGTTCTTGAAGATGAACACGGCGGCTACATTCTCAATTCAAAAGACATGTGCCTGATGCCCAGGCTTCCGGATCTTCTGAGTATCGGGATGGATTCCCTTAAAGTAGAAGGCAGAAACAAGACCGAATACTATGCCGCAATTGTTGCCAGAACCTACCGTCAAGCCATTGATGATTGGTACCAAAACCCGCAACAATGGGATTACCAAAAATACATGCCGGATTTATATACGCTGCAAAACCGGGGGTATTGCCTTGGTTTTCATGATGGCAAGTTAACCAACATCAGCCAAAATTATGAATACACCCGCACGCTCGGGGAATGGCTTTTTGCCGGATCCATTGTCGAATGGCAGGGAAACGATGCAATTTTTGAAATTCGCAATTACATTGATTCCGGAGAATTCATAGAATTTTTAATTCCGCACAGTATGGAAAATCTTCGTCTTTGCCTAACTGAATTTGAGGATGCCACAAGCGGCGAAATCACCTCCAAAGTTTCCGCCGGACAAAACAAAAGGATTCGGATTCGCCCACAACAATGGCCCCTTCCGCTGAAAGAAATCAAACAAAAGCTGCCGCAATATGTTATTGCCCGCAAACTCAACCATCTTCCGGCAGAGCAACAAACCATGCTCGACCACAAAAAAGAAGAGTATCAGGAACTCTGCAAAACCTAAAGAGCCTTTCTTTTCACAAAAAAACAGCCCCTTTTGATTGGGGCTGTTTTTTTTAAGTTTTTATCTTGCATTGGCTCGTGCATTAAGCTTTCTAAGCTGCTGCAAATTTTTAATATGTTCTTTTTTCAATTTTGTTGATGCTTTGTCAAAATGGCTATGAGAAGACAACTTGTTTTGCCCAAGTTCCTGGGCCATTTTTTTGGCACCTTCGCCTTTTGCTCCGGCTTTGCGAACTTCATCTTCCAAACGGACTTGTTGTTCTTTTGACAATTTTTGTTTGCTGTTCAGAGCCTCATCTAAAGAACTTTGCAACCCATATTTTTGGTAAATCACATGAGCATAAGCCAACCGTTCCGGAGAAATATCTTTCGCCAGAACAATATTTCCGCTTTTAACCTGTTGTTCAATTTTTTTGTAGAGAGCTTCTTTTTCGCTCTTAGAGGTCAAAATTTCAATTGTGTTGTCATAATAGTTCTTCCAAATTTTATCAACCGAAGACATCTTTTCCGTGCTTTTTACAGCCACAGTCTTTTGGCCGGAAACGGAAGCACTTTTGACCTTAGAAACAACCGCCTTCTGAAAAGAAATTGTCTTTACCTCCTCTTTCACGATATTTGTAACCGGCTTTGCAACTTGTTGTGTGGTTGCTTTATTTTTGTTATTATCAAAAGCAAATTTTCCCAGACTTTTCATACCCAAATACCCAACAAGGCCAACACCCGCAACAATCCCTGCGGTTTTAAGTTTATTTTTCAAAGATGCCCATTTCATCTTCAAAGAAAATTTTGGACGCGGCTTTTCAGCAACCTGAGGCTGAAGCACACAACCACTATCCAATTTTTTCCACACACTTTGCTCAACAGAACCTTCCACAATCGGATAACAAACCGAATAGATATAAGACTTTAATGCGTGAACATCTTCTTCTTTGACCAAAAGCTCGCCGTTATCAATCGCCTGAACATATCTTTTCCCCTCAGCACGGTACTTTTCAATCTTTTTGACATCCCGAGCACTATAACGACCATAATTGTCTTTTTTACATAAGGCAACATAAGCATTGGCCTTTTTGGTTAACACAGCCGCTGACATATATTTAAGTGGCGTTTCCTCCCGATGCAACAATTTTGCCAACCACCCTTGTTTTGGATGAGCCAACTCTTCTCGCACATCAAAATCCGCCATGGATTGCAGCTTATCCAACAATTCTTCTCTATCAAAATTGGTAAAAGTATCAATATATTCGGCAAAAGTTTTATAAGCCTTTGGCGAAAAAAAGACGGCATCTTGTTTAAACTTATCTAACAAATGCAGAGCCGAACTTCTAATCTTCTCGCGTTGATTATATTTTTTAGGAGTAAATTTTCCCTGAAAGGTTTTTTTGTACAAACGAAGATCTTGTTTTAAAGATTTTTCCGATATTTTTTGCGACATTTTTGCCTTCTTTATCAAAAGTTACATAAAATACAAACTTTCTTTTAAATACCGCATTCGCATTATTTTGTCAATATTTTTTTGTCAAAAAAAAGCCCTTGGCATCTTTACCAAGGGCTTTTCCCCTACGTTTTGCAACACCAATTACCAAGCACTACCCGGCCAAGAGCCATCATTGGTCACTCTCGTACCAGAAAACATATCTGAATAAGAAGTCAACCCGGATGGTTTTATCGGTGTCTGTCCCGTCAATCCGCTACAACTAGAGAACATAAAGCTTCCATCGGTCAAGCCCGTCGGTAACTCGGGGATAGTTCCCGTCAACCCGCTACAACCATAGAACATACTATTTCCACTAGTCAAGCCAGCTGGTAACTCGGGGATAGTTCCCGTCAACCCGCTACAACCATTGAACATACGATATCCACTAGTCAAGCCAGCTGGTAACTCGGGGATGGTTCCCGTCAATCCGCTACAACCAGAGAACATACTATTTCCATCGGTCAAGCGATCCGGTAAATCCGGTATGGTTCCCGTCAATCCGCTACAATCGCGGAACATAAACTCTACATTTTGCAAGCGATACGATAAATCCGGTATGGTTCCCGTCAACCCGCTACAACCATTGAACATAAAGCTTCCATCGGCCAAGCCCGTCGGTAACTCGGGGATATTTCCCGTCAACTTTCTACAACCAGAGAACATACCATTTCCATCGGTCAAGCTATCCGGTAATACCGGTATGGTTCCCGTCAACCCGCTACAACCATTGAACATATAAGTTCCATCAGTCAAGCTATCCGCTAAGGCAGGGATATTTCCCGTCAACTTGCTACAACCATTGAACATAAAGCTTCCATCCGTCAAGCGATCCGGTAATACCGGTATGGTTCCCGTCAACCCGCTACAACCATAGAACATATTGCTTCCATCGGTCAAGCTATCCGGTAATACCGGTATGGTTCCCGTCAACCCGCTACAACCAGAGAACATATAGCTTCCATCGGTCAAGCTATCCGGTAAATCCGGTATGGTTCCCGTCAACCCGCTACAACCATTGAACATATACCTTCCATCGGTCAAGCCCGTCGGTAACTCGGGGATATTTCCCGTCAACTTGCTACAACCATTGAACATATACCTTCCATCGGTCAAGCTATCCGGTAATACCGGTATGGTTCCCGTCAACCCGCTACAACCATAGAACATACTATATCCACTAGTCAAGCCAGCTGGTAACTCGGGGATGGTTCCCGTCAGATTTTTTTGACCATAAAAAGTCTGAAAAAAAGTCTTGACCGTTGAAAGATTTAATTGTTTTAATGCAACAACATTTGTTGTGCTTATTTTTCCCATTTCTGAAAGATTACCGGTTATGGTGACTGTATAGTTTCCTTTATCGACATAGGTATGGCTAACGCTCTGTCTGGTACCTTGATAATTTTCTCTTACCCCGTCTCCCCAATCAATATCTACGTTTTTGTTTGATGTGTTAGAAGCAATCGTAAAGGACAACAACTTATTCAAACTAGTATCCACAACAAATTGTATCGCCTCATCCACACAAGCATTCCCTGATGGAGCATACCCCTCTTCACAAGAAGTTATTTTATAAGATTTTGTGCTATCATCACAATATTGTGGGGTACAACTTTCACACACCGCATGAGCCGGACAACTACTTAACGGATAACTTGTTGAACTACACGGAACACAAGACCTTGTACAAGCTTGTGCAACACTGCTCGCTCCCGTTACTCCGGATATCGGCGTATACCCGGTCGGGCATGCGGTACAGCTCCCCGCACCAATATTGGTCTTATACGTCCCTTCCGGACAAATCTCACAGGCCGCCTCCTGACTGGTGGCTCCCGTTATCCCGGTCTTGGAACTATACCCCGCCGGACAGCCTTTACAACTTTCTGCTCCTTCCGTGCTACTATAACTCCCTACCGGACATTTTGCACAGTTTTCCCCATACGTTCCTACAGGACAAAGTTCTTTCTCCTCACAGGTATAACATTTCATACCCCCAACTTGGTGACTAACTCTACACTCTTGCCCTTCCTGAAGGGTACTATACGTCCCTTCCGGACACATGCAAGTATAGCATGTCACGCTCTGTTGCGACGAACTTCCTCCCGACGTAAGACCTCCCAAAGAACCGCCCGTGGTCACACCTCCGACCAATTCTCCTCCGATTGAAATGGGTGTTTGCGTACAAGGACCAAGTGTTGTTCCATTTAAAATCGTACAGGTCGTTTGGGTTTGGGAACAATAAAATCCCGCTCCTATATACGGGCTTGCCTCCTCTGTGGTTAAGGCATTAACATCCGCACAGGTTAAGCGATACTTACAGGTTTTATAATGGGTGCCGTTGCCATCCGTACAACTGTCACTACAGGTATATTGGGAGGCATCAGCTTCACTATATTGATAACATTCTGAAGTGGTACTGCAAGAAATAGAGGCACAACAATTCCCCACCTCTCCTTGGCATACTTGGCACGGATCGGTCGGCTTGTCATACATTCCCTTTTGCGAACAGCTTAACTTATTAGAAATGTTAATATCCGCATTATTAAACCGAGAACTGATATCCCCCGTATATCGGGGTAAAAAAGCTATAGCTGCCTCGGCTAAATTTGACCATAAAACGATGATTCCTATCAACCCTAAGATCCGCTTCTGCATGACACCGTCCTCCACAATCCTTAACCGGTGTAATGGCGGAAAGAAATTTCAATGGCGTTGAAACCTTATAAAAGCTGTAATAGATGTATATGTGTATGTGTGTGATATATGGGCAGCTTTTATCTTTCCGCACATTACACATCTAGTCTAATCGATTTTTTTAATTGTGTCAATCTACTAAAATACTAATGAGACAAAATTTGTTATAGTATTGTTTCTTGATATGCTTTATGTTTTTAATTATCACGTAAAGAAACAGCCTGCATTAACAGTAGGCTGTTTCTTTACATTTACCTTTCTTAGTGTTCTTTTAATTTTTCGGCCACTTCCAATGTTTTACTATGCAAAGCCTTTATTCTTCGCAAGTTTTTTTCATCATGATTAAGCTTATACAATGCCATCAGACTTTGGCACAAAGCCAAAACGTTTTCGCACCGCTCCTGTAAGGAATTTTCATCTTTTTCAAGCATCGTCATGGTCGCCTCCGTTAGATTAATCAATTTCTGCAAACCGGAATTTTGTTGTCCGTTTGCTCTTAATAAAACCAGTTTTTGCAAAATCTTTACTTTTTCTTTTAAGGAAGGGGTCGTTTCAAAGGCTTCATAAAAATACAGCGAAGCCTCATCAAAGAGCTTTTGATCAAAATAAGCATTAGCCATATTCTGATAAGCCCATCCCAAAACCGTTCTGGTTTTCAGACTTTTGTCTCTAGAACAAGAAACTCTGCGAGAACAAAAGCTAATCACTTTGTCATAAGCTTTAATCTTAACATCATTATCAAACGTGTTTCCAGCTTTCTTGCTGGCAATCCGAAAGGCTTGCATAATTGTCTGCGGCTCTAGATTTTCAGAATTTTGAATCTTCATAGCCACACACTTTCATAAAAATTATTTTACAAAAAAGGAATAAGCTTCACTTCAATTTTTTTCAACATCCGTCCAACAACCTCGAGAGATTTTGCCACCATCTTTCATGCAATACTCCTCCCGATGCAAATCATATTCATTATAGACCGGACAAGTCTCACACAAACATCCCTTATCTTCAGCAATACAATGACTTTTCCCAAAAGCACAGAACATCTTTTCATAATGTTCCACATTATCCAAATCCCCCATTAATTTAATCATATTTTCGGGAAAATTTTTAATTTTGCACCCCATGGAATAAGACGGACATTCCATACATTGGCAACGAGCCAAATTTTCTTTACTTTTTTCGACAAGCATTTCTTCCTCCTTAAAAATTGACATTTTTAAAGTAAGAAACAAACCGCAAAAAACAATTAGTAAATTGGGCTATATAATCCGCTTACACTCTCCGAAAAACACCTTCCGTAACCGGAGGCAAAAAGGAGCTAATCCGCCCGACGACAAATTCAACCTTATCAACACGGGCAAACATGGGTCCCTTATGGCAAGCCAAAATCATTTCATCCAAATTTTTTTCCGGACCGCTCATGCGTATCTCAACACTACCATCCACCGCATTTGTAACCCAACCGGAGATTTCTCCAATCTCTTCGGCTTTGCTGACGGCCCAACGGCGAAAACCAATGCCTTGCACCCGCCCCTTAATCTTAATATAGACCTCTTTTTTCTCATTCATGATACAAAAAGTCCTGAATTTCTTCCAGTTCTTGCCGCATTGTTTGACGCCGGCTTTCGGCTTCTTCATCCTTGCCCCATTTTTCGGCCTGCCAAATTTCCTCTAACGCGGCAGCTTGAAAAGCCTCTTGAGCATTAATTTTCCCCTTAACAAAAGCCAATGCCAACAAAACCGACCGGGTGCGTAAAGCCATGGCATAAAAAGCAACCAATTGTCGATCAGATAATTTTTGCAACTCAAAATTAAGACGATACGCCAACTTTTGATCTTGTTCCGGCACATCTAAATTTTGTGTTGTCTTTAATTTGGTATCAAACTCTTGTTCAACCCATTGCAACAAAGGACCCCAAATTTTTTCTTGCTGTGCAACCAATTCTTTGTTCTGTCCCCAAAACAACATCATATCCGTTAAAGAAAATTCCACCAACTTATCCAAAATAAGCGATCTTTGTTCCGGAATTTCCTTTAACATTTTCTGCAAGTCTTCAATCATAGTAGCTTACTTTCTTTTGCCAAAAGCTTTAACGGAATCCAACAAACCATTGGCCGCATCTTTCAGATCATTCAAGCTTTTATCTACGGCTTTCTCAGCCCCATTATAAACAGCTTGTGTATCCGCACTCACGCCCGTCGGCTTAGGGAAACGAGAGGCATAGGGCGTACCAATTAAAGCCGTATAACAAGGAGAATTATCCGCATCCAATAACAGTTTTGACCCTAAATACGTCGTACCTCCCGAGGCTGCCACCCCGACAAGGGCTTTTAAGGCTTCCTTATCATTAATTCTTACCTTAGGATCTTGAAGCGTCCCTTCTATCTTAACAAAAGAAGCTAAAGCTTGTGCCACGTTTGTATCAACCAACTTGCCAGAAAACGGACGAACGGCAAAATCAATTTTGTCATTATTTAAATCCAAAGTTCCATCCGCCACAAGGGATAACTGTTTAGCATTAAAAACTATTCCCTTAGGGAAACGAGCTTTGCCGTTGGTAATATCGGCCCGTACGACGGCACACGTTAAATCAACATTTTTATACTTGGACCGGTCTATATTTAATGCCGATAATAATTGAGAAATAAAATTACCCGCCATAAACTGAAGTTTTCCGGTCTGTACGGTTGATTCTCCGCCAATTCCAATGACAGAGCCGTTAAAACTGTTGACCAATTGCCGATACGTTGCCCCTTGACCGCTAAGATTAATATCAAAATCAAAACGTCCGCCTTTTTCAATACCAAAATTATCTCCCTGAGCCAACAAACCGCTATAAACATTTTGTACAATAATGTTTTGCCCAACCGCTTTCAAATTAACCGTTTTTCGACTGGCATTAACTTCGGCGTCGGCTTGCAAAGAACCACCACCCAATTGAGCTTTTAAGGGTGAAATTTTTAACAAACCATTTTTCAAATCCGCTTTAACGGACACATTTTCCATCTGCATTTGCGGATTGATTTGCAATTTACCAACACTAAGATCAACATTAGCATTGACTTGCTTCATCAAGGCATAGGGAATAGCCTTATCCGGAACATATTCTAAGGCCTGTGCTTCTGCAACAAAAGACGGCATATTCAAAGCAAAATTACTCTCCGAACGAAAGTTTTGCAAGTTCAGAACATCACTTTTCAAAACCGCCCCAATTTGCGGAACATTAGTACTCCAGGTAGCAGAAACCGTACCGGTAATCAAATTATTAACAATATTCAAAACCTTAATCTCTGCCTCGGCTTTTTGAGTATCGCCGTTCACAAGAGCTTGCAACGTTGTTTCCGGTGCATTTTGATTTCCGGCCGGATTATAAAGATTAGCCTCAAAAGCATAACGCGGCTCATTCATCAAATCAACCACACTACCGCTAAGCTCGGCATCAATCCCCAAAACCGTTGTCGTTAAATCAAACGGATAAGGTTCCTGATTTGCCAACAACATATTTAAAGAACCCAAGTGCAATGAGCCCTTTATCTCCTCTTGATTATAGACCACATCAAAATCAGCGTTCATATCTTCATTTGCAGAAGGAGCCTGCATTGCAATATTATTAATTTGCAAAATGCTTTGGGCTTGGTTGGTGGCATCATAATATTGGACCAATCCGTTTTCAATGGTAACGCTCTTTGCCGCAAAACCGGCCAACATTGCCGCAGCCGGATTAGCCTCAACCGATTTTTGAACCGTTAGAGTGTTTTGAAGATTGTCGCCTACCGCAGCTGTTTGAGCCGGAGCCGCTGCAGAGGCTGAGCTGGACGCACCTGCCGAAGAAAAATTCCAGCTATTTTCCCCTTGAGCACTTCTTTCCAAATAAATTTCAGGACGAATTAAATTAATTTTATCAATCACAATTTGCTTATGCAACAACGGTAAAATAGCAAATTTAACTTCAATTTGTTCAACCGAAAGCATATTTTCAAATTGAGCCCAAGAAGGATTAGATAACTGAACATCGTTGATGATAATCGTCGGCACCAAAGAAATACCCAAACTGGCATCTCCGGCAATGGTTAACTTTCGCCCCAACTCTCGTTCAACCAATTCTGTTGCATAGGATTTATATTTGTTCAAATCAAAATTTCTGACCGCAACATATCCGCCGATAGCTAAGATAATAATCAGGCTAAACACAACAGATGCAAATTTTTTGACCATCCTCATCTTTTACTCCTTAAACTCAATTCCTAAAGTTTGAAACGCTTCGTGGAAATACTCCGGCACCGGAGCCGAGATAACCAACTTTTTATTATATATCTCCGATAAATCAATTTTGTATGCATGCAAATAAAGTTTATCTTTCAGACCAGCTATTCTCTCCCTTTTCTCACCAAAATATTTGCTATCCCCCACAATCGGGCAACCGATATATTCCAAATGAGCCCGAATTTGGTGGGTTCTTCCCGTTAAAGGAGATGCCTCGACCAAAGCAAATTTTTTCCCCACCTCATCAAGAACATGATAGCTCGTAACCGCCGGCTTTCCTTGGGGAAGAACAGCCATTTTTTCTCCGTTTTTTTCAAGCGGAGCTTTAATTTCACCACTTTTTTTAGATGGACAACCACGGACCAAAGCCAAATAAGTTTTATGCAAATTTTTTTCTCGAAATGCCTTCGTTAATAACTCGGCACTTTTTCGATTCCTTGCCAAAATCAATACCCCGCTCGTATCTTTATCAATCCGGTGGACCAACTTAGGACGTTCGTCATTCTCAAATTTCAAAGCATCTAACATCCCATCAACATGACGAACCGTTCCGCTTCCGCCTTGTACCGCCAAACCGGAAGGTTTGTTTATGGCAATAAGATCCTTATTCTTATACAAGACTAACGACAAAACATAACTTTCGTCATATTCAAAAGAAGACCTCTGTCTCTCGTCTGATATTTTTTCATTATCTAAAGGAGGCAGTCTCATTTCCTGCCCGGCTACAAGTTTGGTAGAGGTCTCCGCCCTTTTTCCATCCACCTTAATCTGTTTTGTCCGCAAAAGTTTTTGCAGTCTAGCCAAGCTCAGCCCCGGATATTCACGCAAAAACCAACGGTTTAGCCGCATTCCGTCATCTTCAGATTTAATCTTTATTATTTTAACACCTGACATCAATACTCCTTACCCCAAACTGTTGTCAGTTTAATTTAATCGCATCTAATTTACAACAAAATGTTTAAAAAAACAAAAACCACAATCTCCCCAAAGATTATGGTTTTGATAATAAAATACTCGGATACATTGATTCCTTTTACACGACAACCAATATCAACTAAACCAAAAACGACCAAGTTTCATTCCGGAAAACAAAAACAAAATACCAATACCCAAAGAGCCCAACAAATAAAAGAAGGCTTCTCCGGCTTTTTGAGAGGTTACCAAATTTCCAAAATCCAACATATAGGTTGAAAAAGTTGTAAAACCACCTAAAATTCCGGTAATAACAAAAGCGCGGATTTCCGGTCTCATCTCTGCCCGATCCAAAAAGAACTGAAAAGCAACCCCAATAAGCAAAGCTCCTAAAAGATTAACAAACATAACAGCCCAATGCCCGCCAATCTTAAGACAAAGCAAATGCCGTAACAAGGCTCCGATTCCGCCTCCTAAAAACACCCCAAAACAACTAATCATTTTTTATTCCCTTTGCTCTTTGTTTTTCAATCCGAAGTTTATCAAAATACTCGATTCTTTTTTTAATTTCTCTCTCAAACCCGCGATCAACCGGATAATATAATTTTTGCCGCCGCATTCCGTCCGGAAAATAATTAGCTCCGGAAAATCCGTCTTCACAATCAGGATCATACTCATATCCTTCATTATATCCTAAATCACGCATCAGTTTTGTCGGAGCATTCAAAATATTTTTCGGAGGCATAAGAGACCCGGTTGCCTTTGCCAGAGCCCGAGCCTTATGCATCGCCTTATAAACCCCGACCGATTTTGGAGCAGTTGCCAAATAAGCCGTCAACTGCATCAACGCCAAATCCCCTTCCGGAGATCCCAATCGCTCATAAGTCTGCCAACAAGCAATCGCTTGCGTCACGGCATTAGGCTCAGCCAAAGAAACATCTTCTACGGCAAAGCGTGTCAGCCGGCGGAAAATATATTTTGGGTCTTCTCCGGCCTCTAACATCCGAGCAACCCAATACAAAGCCGCATCCACATCCGAACCTCGCAAAGATTTATGGACGGCTGAAATAAGATTATAATGCCCGTCTCGCCCTTTGTCATAGATAGGTGCCCGAGAGCGAATAATCTTCATAATATTATCTTTATCAAAAATTTCTCCAGGCTGTGCATAGTTCCAAACACTTTCGGCCAAATTCAAAATATAGCGACCATCTCCATCCGCCACACTTTTCATAAAAGCACGAGCCTCATCATCAACCGGAAGTTTTCTGCCCTCTTCTTTTTCAGCCCGACACAACAGTTCTTCAAAATTTTCTTCACTTAAACGATTTAAAACAAAAACCTGGCATCTTGACAACAAAGCGGCATTGAGCTCAAACGACGGATTTTCCGTTGTTGCACCAACCAAAATAATCGTTCCGTCTTCAACATAGGGTAAAAAACCATCTTGCTGAGACTTGTTAAAACGATGGATTTCATCAACAAAGAGTAACGTTCCCTTACCCTGATTAGCTCTTCTTTCCTGAGCATATTGAAAAACTCTTTTTAAATCAGCCACACCGGAAAATACGGCAGAAATTTGTTCAAAATACAAATTAGTATGTTCGGCAATCAAGCGGGCAATGGTCGTTTTTCCGCACCCGGGAGGTCCCCACAAAATAAAGGATGTAATTTTTCCCGATCGGACCATGCGTCCGAGCGGTGCTTGTTCACCAACGACATGGTCTTGCCCGACAACTTCATCCAAAGTTTGGGGTCTTAACCGATCCGCCAGTGGGCGTTTTATCTTTGCAGAAAAAAGAGTTTCTTCCATCCTTACACCGATTCGTTTTTTACAATTTTCCCGAGAATAGCAAATTTTATTTCAAAAGAAAATGTTATTTTTTATCAAACGGGTTCAGATTATCAGAAGAAGATTCATTAAAAGCATCTTCACTCATCCACCAGTCTTCATCTGTAGTTTTAAACGATGTCTTTTGCGGCAAATGAGGTTCCGTTTTCTTCCAACGGCTGGAAATATCTTCGCTCAAAACAGTGGTTTTGTCTTTGGCATCATGGACTTTATCAATCGCTTCATCATACGCAATATTCATATAGCGGCTAAGCTCGGTTTCATCATCGGCTCCGGTATTAATGTCATGAAAAACATCGTCCAAACTCGGAATCTGTGTATCTTGAACACTCCTTTTTTGAACCAGATTTTCATCTAAGAAATAGCAGGCATTAACCAACGATTTTTCCTTAAATTCACTATCTTTCAAATAGTGAACGTTTTTCGCCAAAATCGGACAGTTATAATAGCCCTCTACCAAAACCACTTGGTATCCTTTGGTCTCGATTTTTAAATTTCTTTTGGCTTGGAGCTCTTGGGCCAATCGATAATAATAAACCGAATTGGTATACACCTTACTTGATTTAATAAGCTGCATTTTTTGGTGAACGGGAATTTGCACGGATTTTGTTCCAAAAACTGCCAGCTTATTAAGTTGTTTGCTCAACTTCATATTATTTTCGGCCATCACAATTTTATAGTTTGTTGCCGCGACCAATTCTTCCAAAACTTCTTTTCCGTATACATGTTCAAAATTATACAAGCTGTTACACAACAACAAAAAGGAAATATTCCGGGCTTTTGCTTTTTGCAAAGTCGGAACCAAACTACGGATTCGCAACATCTGCCCGACATCATCCATTACCACCAACAACGGACACCCGCTTCCTTTGCCTCCGTAAGAAGCATTGCCGTGGCTTTGCCGCAAAGCCGTTTCGATAAAAAGTCGGCTGATAAATTTTGTACTTTTGGTATTTGCGGTTGAATAAACGGTAACCGGCTCCATATGCCGTGTTTCTGGATTTCGAATTCCTTTTAACATCGACATTTTAAAATCGCTGCTGCTGGTTCTTTCGCGAATAATTGCGTTTCTAAAAATCATCAAGGGTTTTAAAATCATCGGAAAAATAATTTCTCTTTGCTTTGCCGACAAATAAACTAGTTGTTGCAAACCGCTTAAAACATCATTTCCATAGTTAAATAATTTAGCCTCAAGCATCAAAGCTTCCAGCCACCGACGACAATCCCCCTTATTTTCTTTAAGATTTTTTTCTTTCAAATAGTTTTTAAGTACCCAATCGGAAAGCATACTCAAACACAAATCTTTTCCCTGCCACGGGGACGGGATTCCCTCCCAACTTCCAATCGGCAAATAATCATCCGGTGTCAATTTTTCTTGATTAATGTTAACAATGGCCTCTTCAGAATATTGAGGCGGCATTAGAACATAATAGCTCAACAGCGTATCTTTTTCATCTTTACTTAAACGACCTTTTTCAATAATTGCCGATAAAAAATAATCGTTAGCAATCGCTTGCGAAATTTTGCAAACCAAAAACTGCAAAAAACACGTTAATGCCTTAAAGGTCAGCCATTCCCAATAATTATCCTTATTTAAACTTTGCTCATAAGAGGCTAAATAACTGGCAATAAATTTAAGATACCCGTCCCGAACCTCTCCTTTAGGCGGTAACGTATCTAATTCCAGCGGATTCCACCGCGGATAATAGCTTTTCTTCTCCGGATCGTCGGACATATCCCAATTAAAATAAAAAACCTTTCCCAACTTAGAACGATAACCACTAGTATATTTCGCCAAAACGGCATCGTTATCAACGGCTAAAACACAAGCCTTGTCTGAACATAAAATAGAAGGAATGGCCACACTGGAAGTTTTACCGCTGCCGGCCTCACCAAAGCACAAAACGGAATCCGTCCCCGGAACGCCTAAAATATGCTCACCAAAACGCCCTAAAGCCATCATCCCGGTATTGCATAATTTCATTTCTTCCAGATCTTTTTCTTTGGCAAAATGATGGTTTAAAACATACCACAATGAAAAAGAATAAGAACTTTTAATATAGGTCATAACCAAAATAATCAACGACGCAACCGGAGCAAGCAACGGAGGATATAAGCTGATAACAAACCGCTTTAACTCAATGCTCCGCAAAAACAAAGACCACCATTGCCCATAAGCCGAAAATAAAAACAACGGATTTTCTTTTAAGCGTGTAAAAAACTTTTCTAATAAAGTAAAACTCTTATCACTAAACCCATGCTGAATAAACAAAGAAAGAGACAACATGACAACGGCGGTAATCATAAAACATAAAAAAGCAAGAAGTAAAATGCCCAATAATTTTATAAGAGCAATTTTAAAATTTTCTTCCTTTTCAATACTTAATTTAACACCCATTGATTGGTTTTAGTCCCTTCCTCTTCCCTGATCGCGGACCGCAATAAAGACATCCCGAGAAGAATGATTTTCTTTTGGCTGATGATCCTGTTCTTCCTTTTGTTGATTTTCGTGCTGAAGAACTTTTTTCTTCTCAATATACTCTTCGCGTTTTTTCTCCTTAAACGCTTCAATTGTCTTACGCAATTCCTGATTATGGTTTTTAACTTCCATTTCTTTTTCAGACTTAATATGCTTCAAAGCCTCTTCATCTTTAACAGGAGGTTTTTCAGGCCGATGCCGAAAAACTTTTTTACCGACCTTGAGTAATGTATCAACACTTATCTCACCGCCGTTAATCAAATCCAAAACCCCGAACTCACGACCGTCATCCAAAAATATCCGAGACAAATCCAGTGCTTGCCGTTTGTTTTTATCCTTTTTTTTCGGAGCCAAAATTTGGGCCAACTCAGCCTTGCTCGGAACACGCCCGAGAGCCTGAGCAATCTGTTCTGGGGTAATGATACATTCACTCAAATCAAGTTCCATAATATTGACCCCGGTCAAATCACAACCTCTAAAATCCACCCCGCGAAGATTAACCTGACTCAGATCAATTCGCGACAAATCCAGCATTGTCAAATTCATTTTTGCCAAATTAAGCTTGTGGGGATAATACTTGGCCAAATATTCCACCAAAGACTGTAATTCTTCCAAACCGATATCATCAATATCAATCCCCAATAAAATGGCATTTTCCAAATCAGCATCGGTCAACCGAACACCATGCATTTTGGCTCCGGTAAAATTGGTACGCAACAAAACGGACCCAGACAAGATGGCTCCGCTTAAATCCGCCCCCGACAAATTGGCATCGGTCAGATTAGCTCCCGAAAAATCAACATTTTTCAAATTTGCATTCGAAAAATCCACTCCGGTTAAATTAGCCACCGAAAAGCTGGCCCCTTCTAAATTTTCACCGGAAAATTTTCCGTTTTCAAGATTCTTTCCGACAAAATCAATTTCAGAAGTCTCATATCCCTCACCGGAGGTTAGTTGGGAGACGGCATTCCACGACACACTGTTACTGCGTTTAATAAAACGCACTTCATCTCCGTTTTTCTCCGTTCCGGCATAGCGGCTCAATTTAGATTTTAAGTTATCTACCGAAATATTGTTTTTATCATCATCCGTCATTGTTTGGCCTTACCCGACTAAAAAACTCTTTTGTATTATGCCATCTTTTCACAAGATTTACAAACATTTTAATACAACTACCGTAAAAGGCATTCCGAACCGGCGGCTCGCATTTCATTACAAATATCTAAAAAACCACCTTGGATGGAAGTAACAATTAACCGATACCAAATTTTTCCATCAACGTGAGTTCTTTCGATCTGGGGCAAAAACTGCTTCAATTTAGGAAATTTGGTACTAAGTTCTACCCAATGTTCATTGGCATTTTTCTTTTTTTCAAAAGACCCAAGCTGCATAATTTTACAAGCATTAGCCTCTGGCCCGTAGGGAGCAAAAACATCTGACGGAACAATCTCTTTTACCTCGCTTACACGTGGAGAAGAACTTGCTTTTCCGTCAACAAGACGCTCCAACCAATCACTGCCTTTAGCCCATCCCTTATCATTAATCTCATTATAAATTTGTTGTTCCTTTAATTTTTGCCGAGCCGCAGCCAACATCTTGACCACATCGCTGTTAAAAGCATCTTTCAAAACTTTTTCTATATCTTGCGGAGAACTTTTCAAAATTTTCTTATTAAACGGAGAAAGCCCCGCTTCAAAATACAAAGATCGCAAAGCTACGGCTCTTTCCGCATTAATTTGTGACAGCAAAACCTCGTTTTCCAGTTTACTGATTCGCAAATTTAAAACTTCAATTTTATGAGCCGCATTCGGACGAGAAACTTTTTCCATAGAATTAATTTTATTGTTCAAATCCGAAATCTTTTTCTCCGTCAAATGATAATCCAAATCCGAAAGACGAACCAATTTATAATTAATTTTGATTTGAGCCAAAACCGCCGTTCCCAAAAGATCAAACGCTTCTTTACGAGCCTTTTCTTTTTCCTCTCCGTCTTTTAAATTAACAAAGACCAAAACCGAATTAATTAAATCTTCGGCATTTTTACGAGCCTGATCCTGCAATTGGGTACTATATAATTGATGATCAACATCAACACCGTTCAAATCCAGCCGTTCAATTTCTTCATATTGTCGATTGGTATTTTCTTTAACCTCATCAAACGAATAATTTTTAACCTGTTCCTTGGCAATGGCAAACTCACTCCGATTCATAACTGCCGATTCTTGAAAAATATCTAACTGATAATTTTTATCAAAATCCTCTAATTCATAAAAGCGGCGGCCGCCAAAATCGGCTTTTTTCAAATTGGTATTGGTCAAGCGGGCATAATCGGTCATATTGGTCAATAATTTTTTGCGAATTTCTTCCAAATTCATCAAAGCAACTTCCAAGCCTTTTTTGTACTCCAAATCCTCATTGCTTAGCTTACCCAATCTTTCCAAACGCTCATTCAACCCGGTCAAAATTTTCTGCTGTTGTTTCATCAAACGGTCAATTTCTTTAATTTTTCGGCTGGCAAACCAAGCATCCTGATGTGTCCTTATGGCGGCCAAAGTTAAATGCTGAGCCGAACGATCATAAAACAAATTATCAACAAACCCTTTTTGATTATTCAACTGAGCCAAAGAAAAAATTGTTGCATATTCCAAAGCATTAGAGACCTCATAAAGAGGCGTTGTCATGTCATACTTAACATTTAAAATTCCTTGCAACACATTTTGCGGATTTTGTTCGGATTGAAAAATTTTCTTATTAAGATTCGCACTGGCATTATCAACATTATACTTTACAGCCCGAGCCATAGATTTATAGACATCAATATTTCCCTTAATTTCTTCGGGTTCGGTTGTAAAGACCAACTCATCCTCTTTTGGTCCGCGAAGTCCCTCTGCGTCATCAGAAGCACAAGCCCACACCCCAAAACAAAGAACAAACAAAGTAAAAAAGCTGACTTTTTTGTTTATCATAAGACCGTCTTTCAATGTAACAATATGTAACAAGAATTTAAAAGCTTTTTACCAAAAATATTGGTATATGTAAATAAAACAAATTTGTGAACTTCTGTAAAGGTAAATTTTATGACTGAAACAATTAAAGTTGCCGTTATTGGTGCCGGGATGATGGGACGCAACCATCTTAAAACATACAAAACATTAAATGGTGTCGAATTAGTCGGCGTTTACGATATCTTCCCCGAGAGTTGCCAAAAAGCAGCAGAAATGTTTGGGATCAAGGCCTTCTCTTCTTTAGAAGAAGTTGCTGCTGCCGTTGATGCCGTAAGCGTTGTAACCACATCTGTTACCCATGCCGACGTTGGTGAATTTTTCTTAAACAAAGGGATCCACTGCATGATGGAAAAACCTTTGGCAACCACAGAGGCCGGCTGCAAGAGATTGATTGATGCCGCTAAAAGAAACAATGTAACCTTATTGGTCGGACACATTGAACAATTTAATCCGGCCGTAGAGCAAATGCACAAAATTTTATCAGACACTTCCAAAATCTGTTCTTTAACGGCACAACGCATGTCTGCTGCCAGTGGCCGTATTACAGATGTTGATGTCTCTATGGATTTAATGATTCATGATGTTGAAGTTATTCAATCTTTGGTTCGTTCACCGGTAAAAAATATTCAAGCCGCTGCCGTCAAGACACCGCTTAGCCCGAACGGGAAAGACTATATTACCGCTTTACTTGAATTTGAAAACGGCGTTACCGCCAATATCACGGCCAGCCGTATTACACAGGCTCGGGTACGTACGCTTTCGGTCACCACGGACACCAACTACATTGATATGGACTTTATCAACCAAAGTATCAATGTCCATACACAAGGTCGTATGCCTTATGTCAACCAAGAAGAAATTCCGGAATGGATGCACTATGGCTTGAAAGGAAGTGTTGAACAATTGTTCATTCCGACCAATCAACCGCTCCAAGCCGAATTAAATCACTTTATCAATTGTGTTAAAGGCAAAGAAACACCGCGTATTACCGGTGAAAACGCATTAGAAGCCTTAAAAGTGATTTGGCAAATTCAGGAGAAACTCGGTTTTTTTACCCAAGACAATAATGCATTAAAAATTGCTGCGGAATAATTTTTAATTGCATCAAACAATAAGAGGCATGTATAATGTCTCTTATTGTTTTTTATACGGAAAAGAAAATGCGTTACAAAATAACTCTAGAATATGACGGAACGGATACACTCGGTTGGCAACGCCAATTAGACGGACCAAGCATTCAACAATATTTGGAAGAGATTCTAGAAATTTTAAATGGCTATCCTAAAGAAGTCGCCTCGGCCGGAAGGACCGACGCCGGCGTTCATGCGTTAGGACAAGTGGCACATATTGACCTAGACCGCCCAATGGAACCTTTCAAGATTCGTGAAGCCTTTAATGCCAATCTTCGAGAAAAAGGAGCTCCGGCAAGTATTCTGGAGGTAGAACCCGTCCCGGAGACATTTCATGCTCGTTTTTCGGCAACGGGTCGTGGTTATATATACCGAATTCTCAACCGACGAGCTCCCTCGCCCATACGCCTCAATCGCGTTTGGTGGGTCCCGGTTCCTCTGGATATTGAAAAAATGCGTCAAGGAGCTCAATATTTACTCGGATACCATGATTTCACTTCTTTTCGGGCCACGGCCTGCCAAGCAAAATCTCCGCTCAAAACCCTAGACCGACTAGACATTGAACGCCAAGGAGATGAAATTATTTTTACGCTGGAGGCAAAATCTTTTCTCCACCACCAAGTACGCAATATGGTAGGGACACTAAAACTCGTTGGCGACGGCCACCTACGCCCGCAAGACATCCAAACCATTCTAGAGCAAAAGAACCGCTCTGCCGCCGGCCCGACAGCACCGGCCTGCGGCCTATATTTGAATAAAGTTTTTTACTGATTTGAGGCTAAATTAATCGGAAAAATCAACCACTTTAACCGCAACATCATAGTCAAATCCAGCACGAACAATAGAGGCTAAATCTTTAGAACGCATGGCTTTCCGCTCTTCTTCCGAACCATTACGATACGGCCCCAAATGTTTTTTTTGGGCTAACCGCAAAGCCGCGTCAAACGGATCAAAATCTTGTTCACTAAGAATTTGTTCAACGATGTTGGCATCGATTCCTTTTTCCCGCATTTTGCCCATAATATAACGAGAAGACTTTCCGGCAGCCAGATAATCTTTAACTTTCAAAGCACAATAACGTCGATCATCCAAATACCCCAAGCGTTGAAAATCAACCAACAAATTTTCAATCCATTCCAAAGCTTCCGTCTTGTCAAAAGACTTGTCCAACCGGGCATAATCATTGACCCGTCGTTGTAAAACCATACGCAAGTTAGCCGTAGAACTTTCAAATCTCTTCAAATAAAAAAGTGCAATATTTTTGAGTCGTTGCGGCGTAATTTTACGCACGACCTTGACTTTTTTCTGAATTTTATCAATTTCCGCCACTTGAAAATTCCCCAAGATTAGATTATACCCATAAACAACAAATCTATTATACAAGGGAAAAAAGAGAATGCCACAAAATAATCAAAACTTTGACACATGTGTATCATTTTTTATTGACAACGGAGCCTATCAAGGAAGATTAATTCGTCTAAACAAGGTGTTAGATGAAATTATATCTAAGCACGACTATCCGCGCCCGGTATCAGCTGTTTTAGCAGAAAATACCGTTCTGGCCGCAATGCTCTCAAGCATGTTAAAATACGATG
Source organism: uncultured Alphaproteobacteria bacterium (assembly GCA_944392275.1). Lineage (GTDB taxonomy): Bacteria > Pseudomonadota > Alphaproteobacteria > RF32 > CAG-239 > CAZU01. The sequence goes on along the minus strand of CALXWA010000005.1, from coordinate 38,942 downwards.
GATTATTTACGCTCCAAACCAAGAGTGACGGCCCAATATCCATGATTGTGGTTGATGTAACTTCCGAAGGATGCCTTCGAGCTTATGCCAGTTTTGATGAACAGCACCTCAAAAACAATCAAGAATTACGCAAAACCACAGGCGAGATCGAAGCCTCTCCGCATTTAATGGGAAAAGGATATTTGGCCTTTACCGTTGACCAAGGAAAAGATACGGAACTCTACCAAGGAATTGTTGACTTACAAGGAAAAAACTTAACCGAATGTGCCCTGCGTTATTTCAAACAATCCGAGCAAATTGATACCGATATCAAATTGTTTTTGCAAGCTCCCGAAGGGGATTCAAAACATTGGTTAGCCGGCGGAATTATGTTGCAAAAAATGCCAACCACCGGAGGGCATGAACTTTCCGAAGAAGAAAGCAAAAATGCCTGGGAAGAAGCAAAAATTTTCATGCAAAGCCTAAATGCCGATGAAATTTTCAATGCCGATTTAAGCTCCGAAGAATTATTGCATCGTCTTTTCCACGGAAACAATTTGCATGTCTCCAACAGTAAAAACTATCAGTTCAAATGTCGCTGCAGCCGAGAAAAGTTGATAAATACACTTTCCGGATTTTCCGAAGAGGAAATTAACAGCATGATTGAAAACGGCAAAATAACGGCGACCTGCCAATTTTGTTCCGAAAAATACACCTTTGACAAAGGAGAATTAATCAAACAATAGTTTAACCAGTTTTTAATTAATCTCTTATAAAATAAAAAGAGTTCTAATCAGCAGAACTCTTTTTTACATATAAGAATGGAATAAAAACATGCAAAGTATTAAAAGAATTTTACCCGCTGTTCTTCTTACATTATCGTTATGCGGATGTGCAGCCCTTTTCGGAACCACCGATGAAGATATCCAAAAATACAATGAACCACGTTTTAACACGGAAGAGCCGATAAAACTCAAAGTAAACAAAATTGATGTTAAATCGGAATTTACCCCGTCTTTCACGCGTCCGAACGTTGAACATCTCTTCCCGGTATCCATCGAAAAAACAGCTAAAAACTGGGCCAAAGATCGTCTGGAAGCTGCTGATTTTTCCAGCAACAAAATTGCCGAAGTCATTATTCGTGATGCCAGCGTAACGGAAGAACCGGAAAAAAGCGATCAAAAAGACTTCTTTAGTAAAGAACGTGTTAAATACAGAGCAACCTTAAACGTTGTTGTCAAAGTCATTGATCCGGAAAATCTATCTCGAGCCGAAACAGAGGTTGAAGCTTGGAGAGAACTAATCATTCCGGCAGATACTGACATTTCAGAAAAAGAACAATATTGGAATGGCATGGTCACAAAATTATTTAACGACTTTAACGCTAAAATGACTGCAAATATTCACCAATATTTGAACATGCATATCGTTGATGGCGAAAACAACCCGACCTATTACTAATTAAGCCTCTGCGGCCAAGCACAACATTGAGCCGAAGCCGATAAACTAAAGGTAGGAACACGCACCTCTTTGACACAAGACTGCCCTTCGGCAAGGACTTTGCAACTACCATAAAAAACGGCGTTAGCAGACTTTAACGGAGCCTCGGAACTAAATTCAAAAAACTCTCCGGGCTCCAACTCGGGAAGTTCTCCCTTAAAACCGGCCGAAGTATCCGAATAACGATTGCCAAACTCATCGGTAATATTCCAATCCTTCCCAACAAGCTGTATTTTATGGTCGGTATTATTTTCAATACATAGATAATACCCCCACAAAAAATTCTGACTCCGACTATTTCCTTCATCCAAAAGCATGCGTCCGGCCGAAACAACAATACCGTCCGTCTGGCTTACAAGAACATCATCACAATCAACCATTATTCATACCTTTCTTGCCTTTTGATACGTTAAGAATTAATTAACTTTTTTTGATTCGCAAGACCAAGAAAAGGTTACGCACAAGCTTATCCCCAATAATGTTGTCGCAAAAAAATTTGATTGACAGACTTTCTTATTACAAAGATTGCCAAGATCAAACATAAAAAAAACAGCCCTTATCGGGCTGTTTTTTTCAAACACATTTAAAACTATTGTTTCGATAAAATATCCAACAGTTTTTTAGTAGCACTTTCAGCAGAAATATTTTCGCATACGGCATATTCATTAGCCAAACGATCCAATGCTTGCTCATATATCTGGCGTTCACTGTAAGATTGTTCGGCCAAATTTTCACTCCGATACAAATCTCGGATAACTTCGGCAATTGCAACCGGACTTCCGGAATTAATTTTATTTTCATATTCCTGAGCACGTCTGGACCACATAACTTTTTTAACTTTTGCCTTACCTTTTAAGGTTGCCAGAGCATCATTCATGGTGTCGGCTTCAGAAATTTTTCTCAAACCGGTTGTTTTAGCTTTTGCCAACGGGATACGCAAAGTCATTTTATCTTTATCAAAATTAACGACAATCAATTCCAATTCGGAACCGGCAACGGTCTGTGTCGTAATATCGGAAACTTTACCAACGCCATGAGCCGGATAAACGACATATTCGCCGGAACAAAAAGGGTTTTTAACCGCAACTTTTTTATTCATCTTATTTTCCCACTTGTTTGATTAGATATTGTAAAATAGGGCTGTTTTTCCCAACAACGTGTTTAACATACCACAAAAAAAGCATTAAATCTAGTCTAAAAAACAAATTTTGTCGAAAAATTTTTATTAACCATAATTTAATGATACCGAACATAAACTGAAGCATAAAACAACTTAACAGGTATGGTATCCATCATGAAAATAGTTTTTTTATTGTTTATCAGTTTGTTCTACTCCTCCGATATACAAGCATCCGTCGTTCCCAACTATGCTCAAAATAAGTACCAAAGTTCTGAAATGACACGGGCCGAAAAAAAATGTATTGAAGAAGGTTATAATATAACCTATGCCGGATGCGGCAAGCAAACAGCCCCAACAGAACGCTGCCCGCATCATGACAACTATTACAAAAGCTGTTCTCAAGAACAATGGTGCCGAAACAATAACTATACCTTTAGTGCCTCAGACTGTGCACTACCTCTGTATCCGGTAAAAAAATGCGATAACGGCTATGAACTATACCGAGCTTGTCGAGAAAATGTGACAAAAGCTTGTGAAGAAGCCGGCTATACCTCGGATCAAAAATGCAAATTAACCTCCAAACGTTGCCCCTATTCCCAAAGCTATGGTATTTGTTGTGACACTTGCCCGGACTTCACGCACGAGATGGATAAAATCCCGGCCGGTTATGTTGCTGATGGAGAAACCTGTACCACATGCGATGATATTGTAAAAACCAATATCAAACCGGACCCATGTGAAGGCTATGTTGATTGCCCTTACGGACCGGAGCAACCCACGACCGATTCTTGCCTTCAAGCCGACAAACGCTTATACCGTTCTTGCAAAACCGCCGATACTTTCTGCAAAGAAAAAGGCTTTACACAAACAACATGCCTAGCAACCGAAGATGCGACACCTTGTCCGGAAGACCCCGACCTAAAAAGTTGCCAAACCAATTGTTTTAAGGTCGCTTTGGCTGAAAATAAAGATACCGACGTTATTGCCAAAGACGTTACCAATCCGGAAATTAATCTAAAAAACTTGCAAATGCGTAGTCTGATCGGCTTAAGCCACAAAGATTGTCAAAACGTTGAACGCCCGGTCGTTAGTATTAACCTAAACTCGCAAAATTATGAGGTCTATCAACATCTTTTCAACCGTACGGTCCGGGACATCAACTTCAAAATAAATTTTGAAGATCCTCTTCCCCTAAATGCCGACGGAGAACTCTCTAATATTAAAATAGAATTCAGCGGCAATTTGCCTGATTGCCCATTACAATCCAAAAAAACAAAAATCTTGGGCACCGTAAACATCAACCAAGCTCCGAAACTATGCTTGAACCTTGAAATTGCAGAAAACTCCAAATTTATTTCCGACGGCAGTTTGCAAGGCAATGTTGATATGAAAGACGATGCCATCCTTGGGCTTAAAGGAGATTTAAACGGCTATCTTCGCAGCGGCAGTTATTCACAAACCCTCATCAAAGGGAAATTGAGCTATAAAGATGAATTTAACAGTAAAAAAGATGATATGAGTATTATTTTTGGCTGCAACAGCAAAAACAAAATTGAAGACGGAATATTTGCCGATACATCAAATATTTTGCTCCGTTCGTGGGCAACACTGGATACGCCGCAAATTCATTTAACCTCTGTCAGCGACAACCCAAATCTTCCTAATAGCTTAGCTTCCATTCATTTATACCAATGGAGCAAATTGCTCAGCAGTTACGGATCCGGAAACAGTATGGTCATTTACCCCATTGCAGAAAATGACAACAGCGACAAATGTGAGGACAAATATCTGCTCCATCTTGGTTCTGCCGTCAATAAAAATGAACAAACCATAATTCTTGAGCCGGCAAACCTTCTGGAAGAAAAATGGCAATGCCGACGCCTAAATAAAAAACAACTCAGTTGTGATTAAGGATTTACATTGGGCGAATAAATCGTCTCCGGATTCGCGGAATTCCCGATGACATCAATATCTTGAGTTGGATAGGCTTGAATATCATAAATCATTCCGTTACCCTCCACCAAGGTATTCTGAAATTCTTTACCAAGATCAGAAGCCTCCTGCGGACTTCCCGGAGCAAAAGGGACCGTTCCGTTTGTATTAGGACCGGAGCTTAAAGCCGAAGGTGCCGTTTCATTCGAAGATAACGGAGCTTGTTGCTCAGGAGAATTTCCAAAATCTTCCGGCGAAACATCCGACACAATCGGATTTCCCAGTGGATTAGGAGCCCCGGCCGGTTGTTCTACCAAAACCTTATCCATCGTTCCGTTTTCTTTTTTTGCTGCCCCATAAACAAGCGTTGGAGCCTGCGGCATCGACTCTTCCTCAATAATCGAAGTGTTTTCTTGAGCATAGGATGGTGAATTCACCGCACACAATGCCCACAACAAGACTGTAAAAGTTCTGATACCATCTCCCATATTGTCCTCCGTTAACAAAGAAACTACCACCCCTTAAGGTAATCATCATCAATAAAAAAACAAGGAACCCTCATTTTTTTAATGAACTCTTAAAGAAAATATGTTATAATTCAAACTGTATAAGGTGGAAGGAGACAGAAATGTCAGCAGAATTAGGAGCACTTAGTTCTTATGCATTGTCTGTACAACAAATGCAGATGAACCTGATAAAAGCCAATATTGAAATGCAACAACAAGTTGCTGAAATTTTATTAGACGATTCCCGAATGGCTCCGGTATCATCAACATTAGGGCAGACATTAGATATCTCTATATAGCAAAAAACCCTGGGAAACCAGGGTTTTTACTTTCTAAAAACTAATCATCAAAAGAAAACATATACTCAACACGGTTGCAAAAACAAACTTAAAAACACCCCCAATAATTTGCCAAACCATCGCCGAATAATCCAAACCTTCATAATCACCCTTATAAACTTTCTTAAAGCTAAAGTGATAAATAATGGAAATGGCCAAAATCACAAAATAAAAATGATAATTTCCAAACAACTGATAAATTTGTTCTGCTTCTAACGTAAAGGAACAGTAAAAACCAAGGATAACTCCCATCAATACCATCGGATTAAAAATAATCCCCGAGGTAAAAAGAGCCGCCAACCCCTTAAACATAACGCACTAACGTCCCCAAACTCTTTTACTGATGTATTTTGAAGACATATCATCAAACCGATCCGGCCACAAACATTTGGTACCGGAAATAGGTTGCTTGTTATTACTCAAATTCAAACCTGGCAAAATCAAAGCCATATTTCCGCGTTTTTTGACCGTAAACGTCTTTTGTCTTGACCAATCAAAATTACTTTGTTCATTTAATTTTAACATCATCTACTCCCTGATGGTTCGTAGCCCAATTTTTATCAGTTTAGTCTCAATTAGTAAATAAAAGTTTAAGAAGATATTTCAAGGATTTATTCAAAATAAATTATAAAACATCTTTTTGGGACTCAAAACCATCCAATTGAGTTAAAACGGAAGCGATTTCGCAATTAACCTTTTCCACAAAAGACGAATCCTCTCCCCACACCCAAACCTGTATTTTTGGTTCGGTTCCGGATTTACGGACCAAAACTTTACCTTTTCCTTCAACTTTTTGCATTCCGTCAGCAATTGCTTTTTGAAAATCTTCATCTTCAAAAGCTTTAAGCATCGCCTCTTTGGTCGCAAACTTACTATCCACTCTTTTCTTCAACATCGGAACAAAAAGAGGAAAAATTTCGCTCATTTTCTTACCGCTTTGCAACAAACCTTTGGCAACAATCAAAGCCGTAATCATTGAATCTCCGGTCTTACAATAATCAGCAACAACCATATGGCCTGATTCTTCTCCGCCGACATTTGCACCAAGACGTTTCATTTCCAAAATAACATTTCTTTCACCAACTCCGGTCCGCACACATTGTACTTGGATACTTTCCAAATAACGATCCAAAGCCGGATTCGATAAAATGGTCGCCACAACGGTATTGGCCTTCAAATTTCCGATTGATTTTAAATAATATCCTAAAAAGGCAATAATTTGATCCCCATCTAAACGTTTGCCTTTTTCATCACAAATAATAATTCGATCTCCGTCCCCATCACAAGCAACGCCTAAATCCGCCTGGCAAGCAACAACTTTTTGGACCATTTGCTCAATATGTTGCGACCCGCAATCTTGATTAATATTATACCCGTTTGGTTTATCGGAAAGAACTTCCACATCGGCTCCCAAAGCCCTAAAAACCTCAGGCATAATATTTGAAAAACAACCATTGGCACAATCCAAAACAACCTTCAACCCTTGTAACGGATATTTTGTAGAAAAAATAGAAAAGGCCGTTTCCTTATAACGTTCAAGACAGTGACTATCCTGCGTAACTTTCCCGATTTTATCTTTGTCATAGGCAAAATCACCCTCCGCAACCAAAGCCTCTAATTTTTCGGTAACCTCATCGGAAAACTTATCTCCCGTTGCCGAAATAAGCTTAATTCCGTTATCATAATACGGATTATGAGATGCCGTAATCATAACCGCCATATCAACATTCAAACCATCCACCAAACGCGTTACGGCCGGTGTCGGAATAACGCCCAAAAGAATAACATCTACCCCCTGAGAGGTAAACCCGGCCGTTAAAGCCGCCTCCAACATATCTCCGGATATTCTTGTATCTTTTGCAATAGCGACTTTTTGACGATGGATTGCCACAGATTTAGCACAAGCACAAGCCAACTTAAAAGCAAATTCCGCCGTCATCGGATAAACATTTGCCACTCCTCTGACCCCATCGGTACCAAACAATTTATTTCCCATCGCAAAAACCTTTCGTAACAACATTTTCAATAAAATTGATTCTATAAAACTTGCCCGAAAATACAAGCAAAATTCTCCACATATCCGAAACCATAAAAAAAGGAGCCGTTACTAAAACGGCTCCTTTTGCTTTTACACTTCCGGAACGGAGGAATGCGTCCTTTTTTCTTCACTCACGGGTGATTCAGAACTTTTATCAATTTTTTCGCCCTTAATCACTTGCTGAATTTCTTCTCCGGTTAAGGTCTCATATTCAATTAAAGCCTGAGCCAGATTTTCCCATTCCGTCTTATTTTCGGTAATAATTCTCGTTGCTTCATGATAAGCATTAAGAACCAGATTTTTGATTTCTTCATCAACCAAACGAGCGGTATCTTCACTCATATTTTTATTCTGTGTTACCGATTTTCCAAGAAAAACTTCACCGGAATTTTCGGCATACAAAACAGGTCCGAGTTTTTCACTCATTCCCCATTCCGTTACCATAGACCGAGCAAGATTTGTTGCCGCCGCAATATCCGAAGAGGCTCCGCTGGTCACATTTTTAGGACCATATTTCAACTCTTCGGCAACTCTTCCACCCATACAAATAATCAAGCGGGAAAGCATCTTGGCTTTTGAATAGGAATATTGGTCTTTTTCCGGAAGTTGCTGTACCATTCCCAAAGCTCTTCCCCGAGGAATAATGGTTGCTTTATGAATAGGATCGGTAACCTCAACATGTAAAGAGCAAATTGCATGTCCGGCTTCATGATAAGCGGTCAGCTGTTTTTCTTTATCATCCATAGCCATAGAGCGACGTTCACTTCCCATCAAAACTTTGTCTTTAGCATCATCAAAGTCTTTAGATGTAACTTTGTGTTTATTTTTTCGCGCTGCAAGCAAAGCCGCCTCATTAACCAAATTTGCCAAATCTGCACCGGAAAAACCAGGTGTTCCACGTGCCACAACCGACAAATCGACATCCTTTGCCAAGGGGACCTTTTTGGCGTGGACTTTAAGGATTTCTTCACGACCTTTTTTATCCGGATTCGTCACCGTAACTTGCCGGTCAAAACGTCCCGGACGCAACAAAGCCGGATCCAAAACATCCGGACGGTTCGTCGCCGCAATCAAAATAACATTTTCATTGGCCTCAAAACCATCCATTTCTACCAACAATTGGTTTAGCGTTTGCTCGCGTTCATCATTACCGCCGCCTAAACCGGCACCACGGTGACGCCCAACAGCATCAATTTCATCAATAAAAAGCAAACACGGAGCATTTTTCTTTGCCTGAGCAAACATGTCACGTACTCGACTAGCCCCGACCCCGACAAACATTTCCACAAAATCAGAACCCGAGATTGAAAAAAACGGAACATCGGCTTCTCCGGCAACGGCTTTTGCCAAAAGAGTTTTACCGGTTCCCGGAGGTCCAACCATCAAAACGCCCTTTGGAATCTTACCACCCAAACGTTGAAACTTTTCAGGATCTTTCAAAAAATCAATAATTTCTTCTAATTCTTGTTTGGCTTCATCCGCACCGGCAACATCGGCAAAAGTTACTTTTTTGGTATTTTCAATCAACCGAGCTCTCGATTTTCCGAAACTCATAGCCTTGTTATTACCGGAATTGGCTTGCCGCATAAAGAAAATCCAAACCCCGATAAGCAAAATCATCGGAAACCAGGAAATTAACATCCCCATTAAGGTGTTTGAAGTATTATCTTCCGGACGAGCCGTCACTTTAACATTATTTTTCCGAAGCATTTCGACCATTGTCGGATCAAACGGAGCATAGGTATAAAACTTTTTACCATCGGTAAAAGAACCGGTAATATTTGCACCTTCAATTGTCACTTCGGCAATTTTCTTGTTTTCGACATGAGACATAAAATCCGAAAAGGCCAAATTTTCTGAATTAACGACAGCTCCGCCGTTAAACATATTCATAGCTGCGGTCAAAAACACCAGAGCCAACAGCCATACAATAATACTTCTTCCTGTTTTCATGATTTATCCTTTATTGAACTCACTACAGATTTTATATATAGGTCTATTCTGATAAAAACTCAAGTAAGAAAAAAAAAGATTAAAAATAGTACACAAAAAAAGCGGTTGTAATAAAACAACCGCTTTTTTTCATTTTGAAGAAAAAATTAACGAGCAGCTTCAATTTCCTGCTGAATAACGTTTTCATCAAGAGTTTGAACAACTTTGCCATTCATAACCAAAGTCGGAACACCGGTAATTTGGATTTTTCCGGCCAAATCAGCCATTTCTTTCAAAGCTTGTTCAACTTTCGGAGAATTCATATCAGCCTTCAATTTTTCGACATCAACACCGGTAGCAGCAATAGCAGCAATAACGGTATCTTCTGTCAAACGGCCCTTGTATTCAAACAAAGCACTATAAGCTTCGGCATATTTTCCTTGTTCTTTAGCAGCCAAAGCAGCTTTAGCCGCAAATTGTGAAATCGGAGAAACGAAAGTCAAAGACTTAGCAACAACCTTCAAATCCGGATTCTTAGCAATAACGGACTTCAAAGCCGGATAAAGTCTATGGCAATATCCGCAAGAGAAGTCAAAGAATTCAACCAAAACAACTTCTCCGTTCGGGTTACCAAGAACACCGTCATTTGGATTATTGTTCAAAGCTTCTTCGTTTTCTTTAATCATTTCACGAGCTTTTTGCAAAGCTTCTTCACGGGCTTGAACTTCGTAATTTTGCATTGCTTCAACAACAAGCCCCGGATTGTTCTGCAAAACTTCTTCAACAGAAGCAGACTTATTTTTGCTGCAGCAGACCAAACACATAACCAATGCGACAACAGCAACAACCAATGCTGTCAAAGCCACATAAAGTGCATTAAGTTTTTTCATTGTATAAAATCCCTCAAATTATAAATTTATAATAACAGAGATTAATTTAAACAATATCTTTTGGATTTACAAGCTCAAAATAAAACTTATCGTTTATTTTTTATTCAATTAATAAATCTTTTCTTCATAAATTGAGGATATACTAAAGTATAAACTATAAGATTAAGGAAGACATCATGTTTCATATTTCGGTTTCGCTTTTCTCTCAAACCAAAGCTTTAGAAAGCAAAATAGACCTATTTCACGACAAACTTTTGGATATTGCTATGACTTTTAAAAAAGCAATACAAGTTTTTTTAAGTGAAGGAAGAAGTGAAAATTATAAAAAAACATCAAAACATATCAAACAAATTGAACATGATGCCGATTGTCTGCGTCGAGATATTGAAAGCAAACTTTACACCCAAAACCTCATACCGGACTTGCGGGCCGATGTTTTACAATTAGTTGAAAATTTAGATCGTGTCATTAACCGTTTTGATGAGGTAACCTATAAATTTTTCATTGAGCGACCGGAAATTCCGTCAGAATATCATTCCCGGATTATTGAACTCTGTGACTTAACCGCCACCTGTGCCGAAAACATGGGCAAAGCATCACGAGCATTCTTTCGCGACTTGAGTTCTGTACGTGATTATTCACAAAAAGTCTATTTTATTGAACATGAATCCGACTTAAGCAGCGGACACTTACGCAACGCAATTTTTGATTCAGACCTCCCCTTGGCCAACAAAATCCAAATTTCTGATTTTATCAACGAAATTGCAGATATTGCCGACTTAGCGGAAGATTTTATTGATGAATTGCTCATTTTTACCATAAAAAGGGATATCTGATGGACTTAAGCTTCTTTATATATCTGAGTTCCGGATTATTTCTCGGGTGGTCTCTGGGAGCCAATGATGCGGCAAATATTTTTGGCACCGCCGTCGGCACCAAAATGCTCCGTTTTAAAACAGCCGCCTTCATCGCCTCGCTTTTTGTTATCCTCGGAGCCGTCTATACAGGAACCGGAGCCAGCCGCACATTAGGGGAACTCGGCAATGTAAACACCTTAGCCGGAGCTTTTATGACCGCTCTCGCCGCAGCCATCTCAATCTATTGGATGGTCAAAGCCGGAATTTTGGTCTCTACTTCTCAAGCCATTGTCGGAGCCATTATCGGCTGGAACTTTTACAGTGGCAAAGAAACCGATTATTCGATTCTTTCGCAAATCGTCAGCACTTGGGTTGTCTGTCCGATTCTTTCCGGTTGTATTGCCGTCATCTTATATATTGCGATCAAAACTTTTTTAAGACATTCCCACGTCCACCTGCTCCGCCAAGATTGTTACACCCGACTAGGCTTAATCCTTGCGGCCGCCTTCGGGGCCTATGCTCTTGGGGCCAACAACATCGCCAACGTAATGGGCGTATTTGTTGATTCTAGCCCTCTGAAAGGTTTTTCTTTACCGGGAGGCCTAACCTTAAATGATACGCAAGTTCTCTTTTTAATTGGAGCTTTATCCATTTGTATCGGAATTTTCACATACTCCCACAAAGTAATCAATACCGTCGGAAACAACTTAATGAAGATGTCACCGATGATTGCATGGATTGTCGTTGTTTCTCAAGGTATTGTCTTATTTATGTTTGCCTCCAGCGCACTCAAAAACTTTTTAGACAGCTATTCTCTTCCGTCTCTCCCTCTGGTTCCGGTTTCAAGCTCTCAAGCTGTTATCGGGGCCGTCCTTGGTATTGGTTTGGCCAAAGGAGGACATACCATACATTGGCCCCTTATCGGGCGGATTATATTTGGATGGCTAACAACCCCGATAATGGCGGCTTTGCTGTGCTATATCTCTTTATTCTTTTTACAAAACGTATTTAACCAAGTTGTCTACCAATAAAAAAATCATTCGCGATGATACGGATGCCCACTAATAATGGTCTGAATGCGATAAATCTGTTCACACAAGACAACCCGCATCAACATGTGCGGAAGCGTCAGCTTGCCAAAAGAAAGAACCAAGTCGGCTTTATCTCGGGTCGAAGCCAAATGTCCATCAGCCCCTCCGATTAAAAAACAAAGTTCGGAACATCCATTCAACTGCCAAGCTTCTATTTTCTTGGCTAGATCAATCGATTTCATATTTTCACCCCGCTCATCAAGAACGATTACTTTTGCTCCCTGAGGAATACTTGCTTGTAAAAATTTAGCCTCCTCCTCTTGAGAAGAATTGTCTTTTTCCTTAATAAGGATATTCCATGTCGAACGTTTCAGATATTCCTTAATCAACTCGGCTTCAGGAGAATTTTTCTTACATTTTCCGATGGCGGCAAGAATGACCTTCATACTCTTTTCCTTGACTATTTTTCAAAAACGTAATAAAAAAGTTCAAAATTTATTATTAATCAAAACCTTATTTAATTATGAAAATTATTATTTCCAAAATTCTGGATAAAATCAGAAAGAAAGATGCAACCAACCTTGAAGAAAATGCATTTTTCACCGTTTGCGAATCTTCCCACCCGATTATTTCGGCCTCTGACTTCATGCATGTTATAGCGATCCACATATGCATGCAACAAAAAATTCCCGTTTCTCTTTCAACCACAGACATTCCGCTGGTAGATGTTTTTGAACCGGGCACAAAAATAAAAGTCATGACAGCTTTTTGTTTAAGAGAAGACAAGGACTGCTATCTTACCATTCCGGGAACACAACAAATTCAAAAATGTTCAAACAAATCTTTTGACTTTAAGATCTGTGACCACATCCGGATTTTCTTAAAACCCTTAAACGGTCTTGATTGCTTCTACAATTCAAAGGAAGACAGTTTTAAGGTCATCCAAGAAATTATCTTTGAAAACGGAAAAGAAAAAATTGTAAAAAAATTTTTACCACCAATTTCTCTGCTCCAATTTTTCCAGCAATAAAAAAGGTTCCTTTACGGAACCTTTTTTATTGCTTTTCACCAACTTTACGGATTTCGGCAATGGCACTCCACATCTTTTCAATATTATAAAATTCACGAACTTCAGGCTTAAAGACATGAATAATAACATCATAGGCATCAATCAAAACCCAGTCGGCTTTTTCCTCTCCCTCCATAACGGATTTAAAACCGGCATCCTTCAATTTTTTATAAACTTGCTCAGCCAAAGACGCAACATGTCTTTGTGAAGTACCGCTGGCAATAACCATATAAGCGGCAATTGAACTTTTCCCTTGCAAATCAATAACCGTAATATCATCCGCTTTTCCATCATCCAAGCTTTTTACGGCAATATTTAATATTTGTTCACTCTCAGATGTTGTAACATCCTTTTTAACAGTCTTTTTCAATAACAAAACTCCTAATTTAACGGAGACCAAGGCTTATTTTCGGAAACTTTTTCTTCCGAAAGTTTGGCCTCATCATCGCGTTTTTTTCTTTCACGTTTAATATACTGATTAACTTCAATCAAGCAATCAAAAATTCCCTGTTTTGCAACGGCCGACATCAGAAAAACTTTTTTACCGGAAGCTTTTTCGAGAATTTTTTGTTTTTTAAGAGCTTCCTCTTGTGTTAAGGCATCAATTTTATTCAAAACAACGACTTCTGGTTTTTGAGATAAATTTTCGTTATAAAGCTCTAGTTCTTTACGAATAGCTTGATAAGCAAAGGCAACATCTTCCTGCGTTGCATCAATCAAATGCAAAAAGGCAGAACATCTTTCCACATGTTTCAGAAAACGATCACCCAAACCAACACCTTCATGAGCCCCTTCAATCAAACCGGGGATATCGGCAATCACCATTTCATAATCATCAACCCAGGCCACACCCAGATTCGGATGCAACGTCGTAAACGGATAATCCGCAATTTTCGGACGAGCTTTCGTCACAACGGAAAGAAAGGTCGATTTTCCGGCATTAGGCATTCCGATTAAACCGACATCGGCAATCACCTTCAGCCGTAACCAAACCCACATTTCCTCCCCGGGCCAACCGGGTTCGGCATAACGCGGAGCCTGATTGGTAGAACTCTTGAACTGAGCGTTCCCGCGGCCGCCATCGCCGCCTTTAGCAATACGGTAAACCTGCCCCGGTTCAATCATATCAACAATCAGGGTCTCACCATCTTCAGCCAAGACCTCCGTCCCGACTGGAACTTTAATGACAATATCTTCCCCTTTGCTTCCGGTTTTATCCGACCCTTGTCCGGGACGCCCTTTTTGAGCTTTAAAATGTTGATGATAGCGAAAATCAATCAAAGTGTTTAGATTCGGAACAGCCTCAATAAAGACACTCCCGCCCTTGCCGCCGTCACCACCGTTAGGACCGCCGAACTCAATATACTTCTCACGACGGAAAGAAACACATCCGGCTCCTCCGTCTCCTGATTGTATAAATATTTTAGCCTGATCTAAAAACTTCATGGTATTTCACTTTTCACGGGAATAATTACACGAAAACATAAACCTTTATTCTGAAAAGTAAAGGGGTGCAAACAAACACCCCCTCTTTCTTAATTCGTCAAAAAGCCAAACTATTCAGTAACAACAGAAACAACGGTTCTATTTCCGGCTTTTTTAGAAAACTCAACCTTACCTTCTGCAACGGCAAAAATTGTATGGTCTTTACCCATACCAACATTTGCACCCGGATGATATTGAGTACCACGTTGGCGAACAATGATATTTCCAGGAATTACACTTTGTCCACCTGATTTTTTCAATCCCAAACGACGTCCGATTGAATCGCGTCCGTTAGAGGAACTACCACCTGACTTCTTATGTGCCATGACTTAATTCTCCCTTACAATCTTACTTTCCGATTACATCAGTAATTTTAACCAATGTAATATTTTGTCTGTGGCCGTTTTTACGGCGATAGTTTTGTCTTCTTTTCTTTTTGAAGACAATAACTTTAGCATCTTTTGCTTGTTTAACAACAGTTGCTTTAACACTGGCACCTTCAACAAGAGGTGTTCCGATTTTATCACCCAAAGCCAAAACTTCGTTAAAAACAACTTCACTTCCGGCTTCACCGGCAATTTTTTCAATTTTAAGAACATCACCGGAGGTAACTCTATATTGCTTTCCGCCGGTCTTAATTACTGCATACATTTTTATCACCTTTATATTTTTAAACATAAGACGTTGCCTTGCAATATACATGAGTTTTCAAGACTGTCAATAAGAATCTAAAGAAAAAATTAAAAATTTCTTAGCCATACGGCAAAAAAACAATTTTTCACTTTGCTCTTAAACGTCTATAAAACTCCGGACGCATAAATTTTCCCTGCCAGATTCCGATTTTTTTCCGCTTTGCCTCATCTTGGTCTTGCACATAATCTTTTCCATACCGATCATAGGCAACAGCCCACCCCTTTTGCACCATCATCTGATTTACATCTTGGTCATTCGCAAAACAAACCGCAACTTTTCTCTTATAACGGTCAACGGCTTTTATCTGACAACGTAGTTGAGCATTAGTCACAATCGAATGCAAAAAATTTCCGGCCGCAACTCCACAGGCATAGGATTTTCCGTCAGCCTTAAAACATGGCTGCTGGTACTCGGGAGCATCAATACCATGCAATCGAATTTCAACACCATCAACAACAAGACTATCCCCGTCAATAACCTTTACTTTTGCCCCAACATTCCCAGAACATAAAAGGCCGACAATAAGAAATATTTTTCCGATAACACGCATAAAAGCTCTCCGTTTTTATTACCTAATTAATACGCTATAAAAAAAAGAAGACAAGCCACCTTACAAAATCCATTGAATAACCTGTAAAAAAGCTTTGGCGTTTCTTAAAGTTTAGCATATGATAAATCAGAATTAAGATCAGACCTAAGGTTATACAATGGTGTTAAAACAAATACTAAAAAATACAATTTGCTTAGTTTCTGTTCTGACGGTTTGCGGCTGCGAATATTTCAGAACACATACGGCAAAAGACTTTCTAATGAACCCTGCTGAAGCTTTTACGTTCAAAAGTAATGAGGAACTTTTGGCTGCCAATACAGCAGAAATCCGGGCTCCGCGGTCAATTGTTGTTTGCCGTTCTCACCAATGTGCTCCCTCAAAATTATCAATGTCAAAAGAGTATATTTATAACAGCTTACTTCAACTGTTTGAAAACAATAACTACTCCAAAGCTCTTATTTGCCAAGCCGATTCGAATACACACACCTGCTTGGAAAACTATATTACCATGGGCATTACCGCAGGCATAACTCCGACGAACGCTTACATTGACCATGTCAAAATTACCGACGTAATTGTTGGAAAGAAAGTCAGCACCATTAATTTAATATTAAACTACAACTTAACCTATGGCGGACAAACAGCCGAATGCACACCGGCTCAAGCCATTGTTTATGCCAAAAACGTCAACCACGTCTTACTGGAAGACAGTGGCTATAATTGCAAAATGACCTCTATTGGCCAAACCAGCGTTAAAACCGTGTTTGCTATTGACTATATTGATCTGGATTATGGCTATATTGGTGGTTATTTCTCTATTGGGTTGTCCGGACCGGCTTATGGTGGAGGATCAGGCTACATGCTGCTGAGATTACAAAAGAATGCCTACCCGCTTTCACCCAAGCTCTCAGCTCCGCAAACAACCGATAGCAAACAAAAACGTCGATACAACACAGCTACTTCTTTACAAGAAAGTTCTTCTTCGGAAGGAACAAAAAACGGCGGCGTTCAAATTTTTCCGATTAGCAAATAAATCGACGAACAAACAAATAAAAAAAATAAAAACCTCTTAATTGAGGTTTTTATTTTTTTAGGCTTAAACACTATAACTAAAATATTGCACACTCTCATAAACCGTTATACGATCAATATTGTCAAAAGCAACCTGCAAACCTCCATAGACAATCCGGCCGGAAGTATCGGGAAGATAACCTTTTCTCAGTTGAAATTCTCGTACATCGCCTAAATTCATAACCTTTCCGTTTGCAAATTCAACATTCCAACCATAGGTATCATAACCGACATTCACATGGATTGTATGACGCACGTCATCACCACGGCAAAGAGTTTCCGTAGAATCTTTACTGATTTCAAAGACATCATCTTTAGAAGATCCGCTATACCAACGGATAAAAGCATCTTCCTCTTCATTCCAAAAGCCACCTTCTCTTTTCTTCTCAACCTGAGGCACAATAGATAATGGATCCTGATAAACACCGTATCGATCGGCATCATCAGATGCCACAACCGGAACGATATTTTCCGCAAACGGATTTTTTTCTTCCGTTGTTGTTTCCTCATTTATATGATCCATAGCAACCGGCTCATGATCTAAAGAAGCTTGTTCGCCCTCATCATTTTCCGCAAGAGGAGCATTTTCATCATGGTCAGCAAACAGCTTCTGATCAAGAGTATTATCATTTGTCTCAATATTTTTTTCATCAGAAAACTTTTGTTCTCCTAAAACATCCGTCTTATCTTCTGATGGAGAAGATAAAGCCTCATGATCTTCTGCACTGCTTTCCTGAAAAGGAGAAGGATCCGTTGCATATAAATCTTCTCCGTGAAAAACATCTTTTTCCTCTTTAACCGTCTTATCTTCAACAGAAGGAAGATGCTCTGCAAGTTGAAATTCATCAACCGGCATTTCTTCCTCTTTTGGATCATCCAAGAAACTTTCCGGAGACAGATTATCTTCCCCTTCGGGAAAGAGAGATGTTTCATCATTATCAACTAGATTTTCCGACAAGAAACTATCAGAAAGATTTACCTCTTCCTCTTTTTTTGTATTTTCATCAACCGCTTCATCCAAGGTCAGATTTTCTCCTTGCGAATCAAATGGAAGATTCAGTTCCTCAGAAATTTCTTCATGATTTTTATTTTCCGCAACAGAAAGATGATTTGGATCCAAGAGCGACGAATCTTCATCTACAGATTTTGGAGTTTCATCAACAACAAGATTTTCCTCAGTCCCAAAAACAGAATCAGCCACCTTGTTATTTTGACTTTGCTCAAAAGAAACAGACGATGATTCGGAAGGATTTTCATGAAAGACAAAATCATCCGATCCATTATCAATTGCCTCAAGCTCACGAGACACACCATCGTTAAAAACATTTTCGTGACCGATATCAGAAGCCATGCTTTGTTGTGTTTGTGTTGCATCTTCCCACAAAGATGTTTCCGTTTCATCCCCAAGCTCGGCCCCGGAAACATCGGAAGAAACATCTTGTGGCAAGGTTGTCTCTTCTTGTGTTTTCTCACTCTCCTCAGTGCTAAAATCCGTTAAATCATTTTGAAAATTCAAACTTTCTAAAGAGGGTTCAGCTTGGCTTTCAGCCATTTGCAAAGAATCTTTTTCATTCTGAAAATTAATATTAAAAATATTTTCAGTCTCTTCCATACCACCGGCTTGAGGCACTTCCGGTTCTTTTTTCTCAACAGTCTCTGAATTTTTATGTCCAAAAAGACCGCTCAGCTTATTTATGGCAGAAGAATAAGCCTTTTCTTTTCCTTCTTCAGGATGACTTTCTGTATTTCCGTTTTTATTAAACAAATTAAAAGCCATTTTCACTCCTTATTACAACGGAATCGTAATTAAAACTTTTAATCCGCCTAAAGAACTATCTCCCAACTCAATAGTTCCGCCATGAGACGTGATAACATCTTTCGCAATGGAAAGCCCCAGACCAACACCTCCGGTTTCCTTATTACGCGAATTTTCTAACCGATAAAAAGCCTTAAAGACATCTTCTCTTTTTTCTTTCGGAATGCCCGGACCGTCATCTTCAACAATAACATTAAGTTTTTTATCATTACTCTCCAGCTTAACGGCAATCGTCTTACCATAACGAAAAGCATTTGAAATAATATTGGTCAAAGCACGTTTCAAAGCTTGTTCTCTTCCTTGAATAGCACTAACCTGATCATTTGTAGAGTAGCGAATTAATGCCTTTTTATTTCTAAACTTATTAATGATACTCAAAATCATTTCGTTCATATCAACAAAGGATGATTTTTCACCACCTTCTCCGCTGACAAAAGACAAATACCCATCCAACATTTTTTCCATTTCATCAATATCGGAAAGAAAATCTTTTTTATCTTCCCCATCTGGCATCATCGTAACCTGGAGCTTCATTCTTGTCAGAGGCGTCCTCAAATCATGAGAAACACCGGCCAACATTTGCGTCCTTTCCGAAATTTGACGTTGGATTCTTTCTTTCATTTTAATAAAAGCAATTGCAGCTTTTCGAACTTCGGAAGATCCATACGGCTTAAAATTCTTGTTATCAATTCCTTTCCCGAAGTCTTCAGCCACTTGAGCCAACTCTGCAATTGATCGAACCTGAATTCGCAAAAACAAAACCGCAACCAAAAACAGGAGGATAGAGGTTCCTGCCATCCAAACAACAAACATAAAGATTGAACTACTAAAGATTTTCTTTCTAGAGGTTTCAAACTGGAACAATCCCTTATCCGTATCCACAAAAACCACTAAATCTTTATCCCCTTTTCCCAAATAAATATCCGTTACATCGTTCGGGAAAGCTTGTTTCAAAGCCTCTTCCAGATAACCGATAATCATTCGATTCCCCTTACTAGCTTTTCTCATGACCTGATATTTGGTTTTATTGCTGTGGAAGACAAAATTAATTTCAAAATTGTCGGCCGACAGTTTTTGAATTTCGGGTAATTTTTGCGGATTTTTATCCACTAAAATCATAACCGCATTCATATCAGAAACCAAATTTTCCGACAGTCGTCGCCCCATTCTTTTCCAGCTACCGTCAAAAAAGACCACAACCGACACAACCTGTACGGTAATAAGCGGAATAAAAATAAGCAACATTGTTCGGAAAAACAAAGTTCTTGGTAAGAATTTAAGTCTCAAATACTTCAAAGTCTCTTCAACTTTTGTCGGCAATTTAATATGCATGTTTCCCCCTAAAAATCAAAATCTAATCTGTTAAAAGCATATAACCTTTACCTCTAACCGTTTGCAAGTACCGTGGATTTCTGGAATCACTTTCAATTTTTTTTCTCAATCGTGTAATTTGCACATCAATGGATCGAGGATTTTGCCCGGCTCCCAACATTTCTGCCAATTTTTCTCGTGTAAAAATATGTCCAAGCTTTACCCCCAATACGTTTAATAAAGATTGCTCCACCGGAGTAATATGAATCACCTCACCATTACGCAGCATCAATTTTTTTGTTTGTAAATCGTACACACATTCTCCTAAAGATAACTTATCTCTAACTTCAACAAATTCCTGCCGACTGCGTTTTAAAATATTATTTATTCGCAACACCAATTCTTTAGGTTCAAAGGGTTTAGGCAAATAATCATCCGCCCCTACCTCAAGACCGGCAATACGATCCTGCGTTTCCCCCATCGCCGTCAACAAAATAACCGGAACGGCATTATCCGTCCGCAATCTTGCCAAAAAATCAAGGCCGCTTTCATTTGGCATCATAATATCCACAATCAGCAAATCAAAACGATAAATCGCCATCATTTCTCTGGCAGAAGCGGCATCTTTTGCAACAGAGACATAGAAGCCGCATTCACGCAAAAACCTTTGCAACAGCGAACGCAGCCTCGTATCATCATCAACAACAAGTATATGTTTTTTTACCAATTCTGCCATGATAAAAAAGCCAGCCTCTTACTTATTTTGTTTTAGCCGTCTTTTTCTTAGCCTTAGAAGAATCTTTACGAACAACGGTAACCTTCTTAACGGTGCGAGCTGTTTTTTTATCATCCTTCTTGCTTTTGTCTTCTTTTACCAACACGGCTTTACTTGCTTTTTCTAAAGCTGGCATAGCCTTAGAAAGTTTTTCCATACTACGGATATATTCCAAACTCTTTTGAAAATACTGATACCCGGTAATAAAGGTTAAAATACCGGCAATCCACAGTAAGAATTCGCCAATTCCGCCCCAGTACCAAACACCGCGTAACAACATCATAGACAACGCCGTCATCTGGAAACCGGTTTTCCATTTTGCCAAACGTGTTACCGGCATTCCGACATTAACCTCGCGTAAAAACTCACGCAATCCGGAAACCAAAATTTCACGACACAAAATCACAATAACCGGAATAAAACTTAACTGTGTCCAAACCATTCCGGGTTTTGCCAAAATAACGATTAATGCCGAAGCAACCAACAACTTATCGGCAATCGGGTCCAACAACCGACCAAAAGCCGATGTCTGATTTCTGGCTCGTGCCAAATAACCATCAAAATAATCGGTAATTGATGCGATAATAAATAATATCGCTGCAAAAATCGACCAAACTTCGGTAGTAATATAAATAGAAAGAAAGATTACCGGAATAACAACTATTCTGGAAATCGTCAAAAGATTAGGTAGATTATACACTTTAGCCTCCTGCAAACAAATAATTTTCTTCATAGTAAGATATAAAAACTAATTATGAAAGTAATTATAGATTTTTTCCGCTGTTTTTTTGCTTATTCCGTTGACTTTTTGCAAATCTTTAACTCCGGCATTGGCGACTTCCTCAACCGACCCGAAATAATTGAGAAGATCTCTTTTTCTTTTAGCACCGATTCCTTCAATATCATCGACCTTAGATTTGAAAATAGATTTTGCACGTTTTTTGCGGTGTGTTCCAATGGCAAAACGATGGGCTTCATCTCTTAAATTTTGCAAATAAAAAGCCAAAGGAGAGCGATATTCCAGTTCAAAACTTTCTCTCCCCAAAATATGATAAAATTCTTTTCCGGCATTTCGGTCCGGCCCTTTGGAAATAGCAATAATCACAATTCCCGATAAATCAAATTGTTGTAAAGCCTCATGCACAGCATTTAATTGTCCGCGACCACCGTCCAGCAAAATAACATCCGGACGATTTTCTTTACTCATCCGTTCAAAACGACGAGTAAGAACTTCTTTCATCATCGCAAAGTCATCATTGGTAATTTCCGAATTTTTAATATTAAACGTCCGATAGTTTTTCTTATCAAATCCATCCGGAGTAGCCACCACCATCGCTCCGATGGCATAACTTCCCTGATTATGAGAATTGTCGTAAATTTCAATCCGTTGCGGAATATGGGGCAAACCAAAGACCTGAACCATTTGATCCAAATTACTTTTAACACTGGCCATCAAAGCAATTTTCCGATCAATGGAAGCCAGAGCATTTTCAGTAACCATTTTTAAAATATTAGCTTTATCCCCTTTAGAATACGTATTAATTTTTGTTCCTATAGCCTCTTCCCAAAAACTTTTATTTTCCGGCAAAGCGGAAACAATAATCTCATCCGGGACCATTTTGTTTGCATAAAAACTGGTCAAAAAAGCTTCTAAAATTTCAACTTCCGATGCCTCTTCAGCCTGCTCCGGAAAATAAGGAACATTTCCGCAATTTTGCCCGGAGCGAATAAAAAAGACCTGCAAACACACCATATTATTCTTTTTAGCAACAGCCACAACATCAGCCGACTTAATTCCGGCATATTCAACCCTTTGCGTAGCTTGCACACTGGTCAAAGCCCGAATACGATCCCGATAAACCATGGCGGTTTCATAATCCATTTTTTGGCTGGCCTCCATCATTTTAGCAGACAGCTCTTCTTGAATCTTAGTATTTTTTCCCTCCAAAAAAGAAATCGCTTCATTGACCAACAGACGATAATCTTCCTGACTTATTTTACCGACACAAGGAGCACTGCATCGCTTAATTTGATAAAGCATACAGGGTCTTTCCCGATTATGAAAAACACCATCACGACACGATCGTAAAAGAAAAACCTTTTGCAAAATATCCATAACGCTGTTAACGGCATTAACACTGGCAAACGGACCAAAATATTTACACTTTTCTTTACGAGCTCCCCGATACTTACGCAACGCCGGAAAATTCTCGTTTAAATCAATCATTAAATGAGGAAAAGTTTTGTCATCTTTTAATAAAATATTGTACCGTGGCTTAAATTGTTTGATTAATTCATTTTCGACCAACAAGGCTCTTGCCTCGTTTTCAACAATAATAAACTCCATGCGTTCTATCTGAGCCACCATCTGCTGCAACCGAACGGGAAGTTTATCAAAGTGAGAATAAGCCACAATTCTTTTTTTTATATTTTTTGCTTTCCCGACATATAAGACCTCGCCTTGCTCGCTAATCATACGGTACACGCCTGGATTTTCCGGAGCAATTTTAATATGTCGACGTAAATTTTCCAAACCTTGGGCAATATTAAACAATGCTTTATCCTTTCATGGCGTTAATATTACCCTCCCTCTAAAAAAAATCAACCAACAAAAAAACTTCCGTATTGAAATACGGAAGTTTACACAACTAGTTTCGGGTCATAATTTTTTCGTAAACAGATAAAGCCCTTGTCCAAATACTCAATTCTTTAAGACGGCGTTCCTTTACATCCCAACGAACTTTCAATCTCGTTCTTGTTGTTAAAAAATCATAACACTCATTTACCTGATTTTCTGCCTCACGAGTACGCCTCTTGATTAATCTCCACAACTCTTGTCTGTCTTCATCCGACAATGTTGCAACAAATTCCGCACACTTTTCAGCATTCCAATCGCTTACCAAGGATTGTACCTTAGAGCTTTTTATCACAACGACTTTAATATCCTCGTTGTCTAACAAATTTTTTAATAATTCTTGAAGTTCCATAGCTCATATAATAATAAAAAAACAAACAGAATTTACCATAAAATATTTTTTTATCAATAAAAAAACCTCCCCGAAGGGAGGCTTTTTTTTCAGAACAATTCTATCTTAGGCATTTTCAGCTTTTGTTTCTGCCGGAGCATTCAGCTTTGCAGAAGCAGCGGCTTCTTCTTTCAAAGATTGAATTTCTTTATCATTCTGGGCAGCAACTTTTTTCAAAGCTCTGAGAACGGTACCGGTACCGGCCGGAATCAAACGACCAACGATAACGTTTTCTTTCAAACCCGTCAAATGATCAACTTTTCCTTCAACGGCAGCTTCCGTAAGAACACGAGTCGTTTCTTGGAAGGATGCAGCAGAAATAAAGGATTTTGTCTGCAAGGAGGCTTTCGTAATACCAAGCAAAACCGGATCGGCTTGAGCCGGAGTTTCACCTGCGGCAATTACTTTAGCATTTTCACTTTCAAAGACATCTTTATCAACTTGTTCACCAACTAAGAAGGTTGTATCACCCGGAACGGTAATTTCAACTTTTCTCAGCATTTGTGAAACAATAACCTCAATGTGCTTATCATTGATCTTAACACCTTGTAAACGATAAACGTCTTGAACTTCTTTGACCAAATATTCAGCCAATTTTTCAACACCCAAGACACGTAAAATATCATGAGGAGCCGGAGTACCTTCAACCAACATATCTCCTTTCTTCACAATATCTCCGTCTTGAACGGCCAAATGGCGTCCTTTCGGAATCAAATATTCAATCGGTTGACCTTTAGCAGGAACAACGGTAATTCTTTGTTTTGCCTTATAGTCCTTACCAAATTCGACCTGTCCGTCAATATCGGAAATAATAGCCGGATCTTTTGGACGACGAGCTTCAAACAACTCGGCAACACGTGGCAAACCACCGGTAATATCTTTTGTCTTAGAGCTTTCTCTCGGGATTCTTGCAATAACGTCACCGACTTTAACTTCAGCACCGTTATCAACCGACAAAATAGCATCGGCAGACATATAATACCGAACTTCTTTACCATTATCCAACTTAACCGGTTTGCCTTTAGCATCTTTCAAAATAATGCTTGGTTTCAAGCTGGCACCGGCCGGATTAGATCTCCAGTCAATCACAACTTTAGAAACAATACCGGTTGTTTCATCGGTACTTTCTTTAACCGAAACATTATTGATTAAATCAACCAATTCAACCGTACCGGCTTTTTCAGTAATAACCGGAACCGTAAACGGATCCCATTCGGCAATTTTTTGACCTTTCTTAACCTTATCGTTTTCAGCAACGAGCAACTTTGTACCATACGGAACATGGTGACGAGATTTTTCACGTCCGTTACTGTCAACGATAACGATTTCACAGTTACGAGTCAAAACAATACCATGACCTTCGGAATCAACAACGATATGGTTATTTTCCAATTTCATGATACCGGCAAACGGAACTTCAACTGAAGCTTGTTCAGCACCTTTCTGAGCCGCACCACCGATGTGGAAGGTTCTCATGGTTAACTGAGTACCCGGTTCACCAATAGACTGAGCGGCAATAACACCGACAGCTTCACCGATATTAACCGGAGTACCACGAGCCAAATCACGTCCATAGCAAGCAGCACAAACACCGTTTTCACATTCACAAGTCAAAACAGAACGAATTTTAACTTGCTCAACACCGGCTTTTTCAACAGCTTCGACATCGTTTTCATCAACCAACTTGCCTTTAGCAATCAACAATTCACCGGTTTCTGGGTGAACAACATCTTCTTGAACGGTACGACCCAAGATTCTCTCACCGATAGAAACAATAACGTTACCACCGTCAACAACCGGACGAACAATAATACCTCTTTCGGTACCACAATCGGTCTCGGTAATGACAACATCTTGAGCAACATCGACCAAACGACGTGTTAAGTAACCAGAGTTAGCGGTCTTCAAAGCCGTATCGGCCAAACCTTTACGAGCACCGTGAGTAGAGTTAAAGTACTCAGACACCGTCAACCCTTCCTTAAAGTTAGAAATAATCGGTTGTTCAATAATTTCGCCGTTCGGCTTAGCCATCAAACCACGCATACCAGCAAGCTGACGCATTTGAGCAGCTGAACCACGAGCACCGGAGTGAGCCATCATGTAAACAGAGTTGATATAACCGTTTTCGATTTTAGAAATGTTTTTCATCATTTCATCAGCAATCTTATCGGTACAAGCAGCCCAAATATCAACAACTTTGTTGTATTTTTCGCCCTTGGTAATCAAACCGTTTTGATACTGTTGTTCAAACTCTTTAACTTGTTTTTCGGTCTCTTCGATCAAAGTCTTCTTAGCATCCGGAACAATCAAATCATCCTTACCGAAAGAAATACCGGCTTTACATGCGTTGGTAAATCCAAGAGTCATGATTTTATCAACAAACAATACGGTTTCTTTTTGTCCGCAATGACGATAAATCGTATCAATGATTTCACCAATTTCTTTCTTACGAATCAAACGGTTAACCAAAGAGAACGGAACATTTTTGTGTTTAGGTAAGGTTTCGGAAACCAAAATACGTCCCGGTGTTGTTTCAACCAAACCGTATTTAACATCTCCGTTATCATCAACATATTCCAGACGACACTTAATCTTGGAGTGTAAATCAACAACCTTCTCATTCAAAGCCAATTGAACTTCATTAAAGTCAGAGAAGACCATTCCCTCGCCTTTAAGCCCATCAGCATCATAGGTTAGATAATAAATACCCAAAACCATGTCTTGTGTCGGAACAATAATCGGTTTTCCGGAAGCCGGAGACAAAATATTGTTGGTAGACATCATCAAAACACGAGCTTCCAATTGAGCCTCAACCGACAACGGAACGTGGACAGCCATTTGGTCACCATCGAAGTCAGCGTTAAAGGCCGTGCAAACGAGCGGGTGCAAGTGAATAGCTTTTCCTTCAACCAAAACCGGTTCAAAAGCTTGAATACCAAGTCGGTGCAAAGTCGGAGCACGGTTTAACAAGACCGGATGTTCACGAATAACTTCTTCCAAGATATCCCATACTTCCGGACGTTCTTTTTCTACCATACGCTTTGCCGCTTTAATGGTTGTTGCATGACCATAAAGTTCCAATTTGGCATAAACAAAAGGCTTAAACAATTCCAGAGCCATCTTCTTCGGCAAACCGCATTGATGTAATTTAAGTTCCGGACCAACCGTAATAACGGAACGACCAGAATAGTCAACACGTTTACCCAACAAGTTTTGACGGAAACGACCTTGCTTACCTTTCAACATATCCGACAAAGACTTCAACGGACGTTTATTTGTACCGGTAATCGCACGAGCACGACGACCGTTATCAAACAAAGCATCAACGGATTCTTGCAGCATTCTCTTTTCATTGCGGATAATAATATCCGGAGCATGCAATTCAATCAATCTCTTCAAACGATTGTTACGGTTAATAACACGACGATACAAATCGTTCAAATCCGAAGTTGCAAAACGACCGCCATCCAACGGAACCAACGGACGCAACTCAGGCGGAATAACCGGCAAAACAGTCAAAATCATCCATTCGGGTTTCGTATTGGATTCGATGAAAGATTCAATAATCTTCAAACGCTTAACCAACTTTTTACGCTTTGCTTCAGAAGCATTATCTTTTAATTCATCACGAATTAATTTTCTTTCTTCTTCCAAATCAATAGAAGCCAAAATTTCGCGTAAAGCTTCAGCCCCGATACCGGCACGGAAAGAATCCTCACCATACTCATCAATAGCTTCTTGATATTGTTCTTCGGTCAACAGCTCATTAACACCAAGCGGAGTCAACCCCGGTTCAATAACAATATAGCTTTCAAAGTACAAAACTCTTTCCAAAGATTTCATCGGAATATCGGTCAACAAAGCAATGCGAGAAGGCAAAGACTTCAAAAACCAAATATGGGCAACCGGAGCAGCCAGTTCAATATGCCCCATACGTTCACGACGAACCTTAGACAAAGTAACTTCAACACCGCACTTTTCGCAAACAACGCCGCGGTATTTCATTCTTTTATACTTTCCGCACAAGCATTCATAATCCTTTACCGGACCAAAAATACGAGCACAGAACAAACCGTCTCTTTCCGGCTTAAAAGTACGATAGTTAATCGTCTCAGGTTTTTTAACTTCACCGTAAGACCATGAACGAATTTGTTCAGGAGATGCGATGGAAATTTTAATCTGGTCGAAGGATTCACCTGATACCTGCTGACCAAAATATTTCATAATATCATTCATATGTTCAAAAACTCCTCTACTAAACTTCTTCGTTCAACAACTCAACGTTCAAGCACAATGACTTAATTTCTTTAACCAAAACGTTAAAGGATTCCGGAACACCGGACTCGAAGCTGTCCTCACCACGAACAATAGCTTCATAAACCTTTGTACGTCCGTTAACGTCATCAGACTTAACCGTCAACATTTCTTGCAAAGTATAAGCGGCACCATAAGCTTGCAGAGCCCAAACTTCCATTTCACCGAAACGTTGACCACCAAATTGAGCTTTACCACCAAGAGGTTGTTGTGTGACAAGGCTGTACGGACCAACCGAACGAGCGTGCATTTTTTCATCAACAATGTGGTGAAGTTTAATCATGTAAATGATACCAACGGTAACCTTACGGTCAAATTTTTCACCGGTACGTCCGTCATACAAATCAATTTGACCAGACGTCGGCAAACCGGCCTGACTTAACATCGCGTTAATATCATCTCCCGTTGCACCGTCAAATACCGGAGTAGCCATCGGGACACCACGTTTCAAATTCGGGATCATACGGTCAAGTTCTTCAGCACTCATCTTTTCGATTTCACGCTTATATTGCTTTTCACCATAAACTTCCTTCAATTTGGCACGCAAGTCTTTTTCCGTTTTCTGTCCGGCCTTAACTTGTTCCCACAACTCGTTAATTTGTTGTCCGAGTTTTTGAGCAGCCCAACCTAAGTGTGTTTCCAAAATTTGTCCCACATTCATACGAGAAGGAACACCCAGCGGATTCAAAACGATATCAACCGGCGTACCATCTTCCATGTAAGGCATATCTTGCAACGGTAAAACACGAGAAATTGTACCTTTATTACCGTGACGTCCGGCAATTTTATCTCCGGATTGAATCTTACGTTTGGTTGCAATGAAGACCTTAACCATCTTCAAAACACCCGGTAACAAATCATCGCCACGTTGAACTTTCTCAACCTTATCATCAAAATGTTTTTGAATTTTCTCTAAGCGAGCATCATAAGCATTGAGCAATTCCTCAACCTTAGACATGATATCTTCGTCTTTAACGACAATCTTTCGCCATTGAGAAGACGGAAGGGCCGCAAAATCAGCTTCGCTCAAAACAGAATTTTTAGCAATTCCCTTCGGAGCATCAACAACTTTTTGCCCAATCATCATTGCCTTCAAACGCGATTCGACGTTACGACGAATAATGGCAATTTCATCATCACGGTCTTTGGCTAATTGAGAAATTTCTTCCTGTTCAATAGATAAAGCACGTTCATCTTTTTCAACTCCGCGACGAGAGAATACATGAACATCAACAACAATACCTTCAATACCCGGTTGAACACGTAAAGACGTATCCCGAACATCAGAAGCTTTTTCACCAAAAATAGCTCGCAACAATTTTTCTTCCGGAGTAACCGGAGATTCGCCTTTCGGAGTAACTTTACCGACCAAGATATCACCGGCCTTAACCTCTGCACCGATATAAACGATACCGGCTTCATCAAGGTTACGCAAAGCTTCTTCACCAACGTTCGGAATATCACGAGTAATTTCTTCTTGTCCGAGTTTCGTGTCACGAGCCATTACCTCAAATTCTTCAATATGCAAAGAGGTAAAGACATCATCACGAGAAATTCTCTCAGACAACAAAATAGCATCCTCGTAGTTCAAACCATTCCACGGCATAAAGGCAACCAAAACGTTTTTACCCAAAGCCAATTCACCCATATCGGTACAAGGACCATCAGCCATAATATCGCCGGCATGAACTTCATCACCGACTTTTACCAACGGCACTTGGTTAATACAAGTATTTTGGTTAGAACGACGGAACTTTTGCAGACGATAGATGTCAACACCGGCATCTGCAGCATGCTCATCATTAGAACGAACCACAATACGATTAGCATCAACGGCATCAACAATACCATCGGCACGGCAAACAACCGTAGCTCCGGAATCTTTTGCGACCGTTGCTTCAACACCGGTACCAACCAACGGGGCTTCCGAACGGATCAAAGGTACACCTTGACGCTGCATGTTTGCACCCATCAACGCACGGTTAGCATCGTCGTTTTCCAAGAACGGAATCAAAGCCGCAGCCACAGATACCAATTGTTTTGGAGAAACGTCAATAAAATCAATTTCTTCCGGTTTTGCAAATTCAAATTCGCCGGCTTTACGACAAGCAACCAAGTCATCTTCAAAATGACCGTCATCTTTTACTTTGGCATTTGCCTCAGCAATTTTGAACTTGCCTTCCTCATCAGCAGACAAATAAACAACTTCAGAAGTAACCTTACCCTTAACAACCTTACGATACGGGCATTCAATAAAGCCGTATTTATTAATGCGGGCATAGGTTGACAAAGAGTTAATCAAACCAATGTTTGGACCTTCAGGAGTTTCAATCGGACAAATACGACCATAGTGTGTCGGATGTACGTCTCGAACTTCAAATCCGGCACGGTCACGAGACAAACCACCCGGTCCTAAAGCAGACAAACGACGTTTGTGCGTAATTTCAGACAACGGGTTGTTCTGATCCATAAATTGAGACAACTGAGAAGAACCGAAAAATTCACGAATAACGGAAGCAATCGGTTTAGCATTAACCAAATCTTGCGGCTTAACGTTATTCAGATTTTCAGAACTCATTCTTTCACGAATAGCTCTTTCCATACGGAGCAAGCCCATCCGGTATTGGTTTTCCATTAACTCACCAACAGAACGAACACGACGATTACCCAAGTGGTCAATATCATCAACTTCGCCCTTACCGTCACGCAGTTCAACCAAATGTTTTACAATACGCAAAATATCATCTTTACGCAAAACTTTGTAAGTATCCGGAGCTTCCTCAAACGGAATATCCAAAGCAACATTCATTTTAACACGACCAACGGAAGATAAGTCATAACGGTCATGATCAAAGAACAAGCCCGTAAACAATTGATCGGCCGTTTCATACGTCGGAGGATCACCCGGACGCATAACACGATAAATATCCAACAAAGCTTCTTCACGGCAGCTGTTTTTATCACTGGCCAAAGTATTGCGAATATACGGACCAACATTAACCCCGTCAATAAACAAGGTCTTAAATTCACCGATTTTGTTTTGTGCAAAAGTCTTTAACAAATCTTCGGTAATTTCATCTCCGGCTTCTGCCAAAACCTCACCGGTTTTTGCAACAACAACATTTTGTGCCAAGAATTTTCCGATAACTTGTTGAGCATCAACTTTATAATACTCCAACCCTTCATCAGCCAATTTTTGTGCCAAACGGGGAGATAATTTCTTTCCTTGTTCCAAAACAACATCGCCGGTTTTAGCGTTAACCAAATCAAAACCAAACTTAACGCCCTTCATCCGAGCCGGAACAAATTTGACCTTCCACGATTTTTTATCAGCAACATAAGTATCGGTATCATAGAAGTAATTTAAAATTTCTTCTTTATCCATACCCTTAATTTCAGAAGGATCAATTTTCTTACCTTCTTTGGCTAACTTAGCAATTTTTTCTTCGGTTTCTTTAGAGTACAAAGAATACAAAATTGAAGTAACCGGCAATTTACGACGGCGATCGATTCGGGCATAAACCAAATCTTTGGCATCAAATTCAAAATCAAGCCAAGATCCGCGGTATGGAATAACTCTTGCGGCAAACAAATATTTTCCGGACGCAACGGTTTTACCTTTATCATGATCAAAGAAAACACCCGGAGAACGATGCATTTGGGAAACGACAACGCGTTCGGTACCATTGCAAATAAAGGTACCCTTATCCGTCATCAACGGAATATCACCCATATAAACATCTTGTTCTTTAATGTCATGAATAGATTTCGCACCGGTTGTTTCATCCGTATCCCAAACAACCAAACGCAAGGTTGCCTTAACCGGAGCGGCATAAGTCATATCGCGTTTAATACATTCATCAACATCGTATTTCGGTTCTTCAAGTTCATATTTAACAAACTCTAACTCACCGTTACCGGAAAAATCTTTAATAGGGAAAATAGATTTGAAAACTTCTTCCAGACCAAATTCACATTTTTCAGCCCCTTTAGCCTGAATAAAACTATCATAAGAACCCTTTTGGATTTCAATAAGGCTTGGCATATCTGCCACAGCATCAATCCGTCCAAAGTTTCTTCTTACACGTCGTTTGCTCGTATAAGATTCTTTCATTGCATATAAATCCTTCTATGGTTTAATTTCTGCGACCATTCTATCGGAAAACCCAAACCCCGTCAGCAGAAGGTTAAATAACGTCGTTTAAAATGAAAAAATCACACCAACCCACAAGACAAAAAGCCCCCTTGGTGCCGATTCGTAAAAATAATACTTTAAAATTCACTTTTTTCTACACCTAAGCGATTCAATTTGCAACAATTTTCTCATTACAAAAATCATTTTAAATGATTCTTTTACAACACAAAATTTTGCCTCAAATCACAAAAAAAGCTCTCGATTTCTCGAGAGCTTTTTAAATCACCATTAAATTAAAATTACTTTAATTCAACTTTAGCACCGGCTTCTTCAAGCTTCTTCCTCATTTCTTCAGCTTCAGCTTTAGCAACGCCTTCTTTAATGGTCTTCGGAGCACCGTCTACCAAGTCTTTAGCTTCTTTCAAGCCCAAACCTGTAATAGCACGAACTTCTTTAATAACATTAATCTTATTTGCACCAGCTTCTGCCAAGACAACATCAAATTCATCTTTTTCTTCGGCGGCAGCGGCACCGGCAGCACCACCAGCAGCAACAGCAACGGCAGCAGCGGCAGATACGCCCCATTTTTCTTCTAACATTTTTGACAAGTCAGCAGCTTCCATAACGGTCAAAGCTGACAATTCATCTACTAATTTGGCTAAATCGGCCATTTTTTTTCTCCAATATATTAAAATTAATCAAATTAAATTACGAAAAACTTTTATAAAAAAGCATCTCATTTTTTATTTTGTTTGCATTCTCAAATTAAAGGAGAACACTTACGCCAACAAAACAAAACTAAGCGGCTTCTTTCTCGCTGTAAGCTTTTGTAACTCTTGCCAACTGAGCAGCAGGAGCTTGCAACAAACCAATGATCTTGGCTCTGAGTTCTTCCAAAGAAGGAATGGTAGCCAATTTGTTGATTTCGGCCAAGGAGAGAACACCTGTTCCCATCGCACCACCGATAACAACCAATTTTTCATTGTTTTTAGCAAATTCGACACAAACTTTGCAGGCAGAAATCGGATCATTGGCAAATGCAATGGCCGTCGGACCGGTAAACAAATCGGTCAAACCTTCAAATTTTGTACCTTTAAGAGCAAGACGAGTAATCCGGTTTTTAGTAACTCTAAACCCAGCACCAGCTTTTCTGATATTGTTTCTTAATTCAGAAACTTCAGCAACGGTCAAACCCTTACAGTGGGAAACGACCACGATTTCTGAATTATTAAACAATTCATTCAGTTCACTGAGTAATTGTGCTTTTTCTTCGCGGTTCACTTATTGTCTCCAATTAACACATCACCTTAACCTAAAGGTGATGAACCTTTTAACACATTCCGCCAAGACCGCATCAGGAGAAAATTTTCTCCCAGAGATCCGAGCGGGACCCATATCTGTCCAGGAGAAAAAAGATAACAACATTCTTCACTCCCGTCTGCATAGGATATTTAAGATTTTACCAAAACTCGACCGTTTTTTTGCTGAACCTTTCTATCTTAATAGAATCTTCAACATCCAAAGAGCCTTGTTTTTTTTCAACCACCTATGGTCTTGGACAGTTTTCAAGAGCCTGTTAAACAAACTCTTGAAGAGCGGGAGATGATAAGCTCACCTCCCAAAACTTTATACAATCTCTTAGAGATTGTTCATATCAACCTTAACGCCGACACCCATGGTACTGCTCAAAGAAATTTTCTTCATATAAGTACCTTTAGCTCCGGCAGGTTTAGCCTTGATAATAGCATCAATAAACGTTTTAGCGTTTTCATATAAAGCATCTTCACTAAAACTTGCTTTACCCAAACCAGCATGAACAATACCATTCTTTTCAACACGATATTGAACTTCACCGGCTTTGGCTTTTTTAACAGCGGTTTCAACATCCGTTGTAACCGTACCCAATTTTGGGTTTGGCATTAAGCCTTTCGGTCCCAAAATACGAGCAACTTTACCAGCCATTCCCATCATATCCGGGGTAGCAATACAACGATCAAAATCAACCTTACCGTTTAAGATTGAGTCAATCAAATTTTCAGCACCGACAATATCTGCACCGGCAGCTTTTGCTTGATCAGCTTTTTCGCCTTGAGCTAAAACGGCAACACGTACAGTTTTTCCGTTTCCGTTCGGAAGGGAGCAAACACCGCGAACCATTTGGTCGGCATACTTCGGATCAACACCCAAATTAACGGCAATATCAATTGTCTCATCAAATTTTGCTGTAGCATTTTCTTTGACGAGTTTAACAGCTTCACGCAGGCTGTAGGCCTTTTCACGGTCAACTGTTTTATATGCGTTTACGATTCTCTTACCGCTCATCATCTTACTCCTCAACCTTAATACCCATAGAAACGGCCTGACCTTTAACCATATTCATAGCAGCTTCAACTGTAGCACAGTTCAAGTCCGGCATTTTGGTTTCGGCAATTTCTTTAACTTGAGCAAGAGTAACTTTACCGGCAACAACTTTACCCGGTTCTTTAGAAGCAGACTTCAAATTAGCTGCTTTTTTCAAATAATAAGAAACCGGCGGAAGTTTTGTAACAAACGTAAAGCTTTTATCTTCATAAGCGGTAATAATAACCGGAACAGGAATTCCCGGCTCCATTTTTTGAGTAGCCGCATTGAATGCTTTACAAAATTCCATAATATTCAAGCCTTTTTGCCCCAAAGCCGGTCCGACAGGAGGAGACGGATTAGCTTTTCCGGCAGGTATTTGTAGCTTGATCAAACCCAAAATTTTCTTTTTAGACTTAGCCATTTTATACCTCTTTGTTAGGTTCGTGGTATCTTTAAGACCATGGCGGGTCTCCCACGAATTATGTTAAATAAACGATTCTCAAGCTCCTGAAGGCACAATTTTCCTTTCAAGAGTCGACTTTGTATAACACATTCTTTCTAATTTGCAAGTATTTTTTTGTAAAATTTACGATTCAACCATTTGATTTATGCAATAAAACAGATTGAAAATTTTTGTCTATTTTTTCTTGTAATTCTAAAAATATTTGCTATAATAGAAACAAAATAAAATTATTAAAATATTATGAAGCACTCAAAAAAGCCAAAGCATACTGTTTCAGGAAACATTGTGCTTGCAGTCGTCAAAAAAGTTAAAGACGATCGCGTAATTTTTGACATTAACGGTCTTACTGCGGCTTATTTCATCCATGGAGAAAATTTTAATCCTCACAAATTTTTCAAACATGGAGAAATGGTAGAAGTAACCATCATCAAACAGTGTAATTACAAACAAAATGCCATGGGATTATTCTACATCGTGTCTCCTGAATTTCTTCCCATTGATTTATACATCATGGAACATCAGGTCGGCAGCATGGTTGAAGGAATTATTTTTTCCATTCAAGGTCCTCTCATGACACTTATGTTAGATGATAATGTCTTCTGCACCACCAAAAGAAGCCGCCATGCCCGCACCGGCAACATTGTTCGGTGTAAAATTGACAAGTATAACGCCAAACAGCGTTACATTGCTGTTCGCGTTTTTGAATAAAAAATAGCTCAAACCCTAAGGTTTGAGCTATTTTTTATGCAAATTTCAGTCTTAAGAAATTTT
Organism: uncultured Alphaproteobacteria bacterium; assembly: GCA_944392275.1. Classification (GTDB taxonomy): domain Bacteria; phylum Pseudomonadota; class Alphaproteobacteria; order RF32; family CAG-239; genus CAZU01. The sequence continues at coordinate 2,997 of CALXWA010000005.1, read as the reverse complement.
TTCAACCTGATTAAATTCTAATTCTACCGGGGTCGAACGACCAAAGATAGAAACAGAAACTTTGACACGACCTTTTTCGGTATCCACTTCTTCAACCAAGCCAACAAAAGAAGCAAACGGCCCGTCGCAAACCCGAATTTGTTCTCCAACTTCAAAATTAACAACCGTTTGCGGACGCTCAATTCCGTCTTGCATTTGTTTCATAATTCTTTGAGCCTCAGCCTCGGTAATCGGAGTCGGCTTATTTCTGGTACCCAAAAAATTGGTAACATTAGGATTATCTTTAACCAAATGCCAAGCATCATCATTCATAATCATCTTGACTAAAATATAGCCCGGAAAGAACTTGCGTTCACTTGTAACTCTTGTTCCTTTTTTTACCTCAACAACTTCTTCGGTCGGGATCATAATGTCAAAAATCTTATCTTCCATTTTTTTCAAAACGGCTTGTTCTTTTATCGATTCGGCCACTTTCTTTTCACAACCGGAGTGAACATTAACTACATACCAACGAGCATCCATAACTTAAACTCCCAGACCTAAAACTAACTTCACAACCCAACCGAGAATTTGATCAACAAAAAAGAAAAACGTAGCAGCAATAGCTACCAAAACAATGACCATCATTGAGGTCTGAGTAACTTCTTTTTTTGTCGGCCAAGTAACTTTTTTAACCTCTTGTTTAACTTGCCTGAAAAACTGTATCGGACTGATTTTTGCCATGGTCTATCCATAAAAAAAAGATTAACACAACTTCTGCACCGCAGAACCAATAAATTTAATTTTCAAATTTACCTAAAATAAATAAAATTCAAAAACCTAAACTTATCCAAACTGCCAGAAACATAAACTATTAAACAAAATATTGCAATACCTTTTTTATGCAAGAGCTAATTTTAAACGCTCGACAACTTTTCAGTCAACCTTTTTCTTTACTTTTTATTAATTTTCTATACCATAACTCATAATTAAAAATTATATTGTAATGAAAGGCTTCCTTCTAAGCGACACTCTCATTTAGTCTCCTCTGCAATCTTAGCCTGCAAAGACAAACCCTATACAATGACCACAAAAGAACGTTGATAGGAACTATTTTTCCTTTTTATATACTTTAATTTGTGCATTTTTCTTGAAAGAGGCTTTTTCTAAAGCTTTTTGAGCCTTAGTGGTTAAATCTTTTAAATCGTTTTCCTCTTTGGAAGAACATATTCCAAACAACATCTGGACCTGCATTTTTTTATGTGCGTTCTTTTTAATTTCAATATTATTCACACTTGTAAGGACACGCTCAAAAACGGTCTTTGCAATTTTAGCATCAGCATTAGATAAATAAATAGCAAAAAGATTATCCTCAATACGGGCAATAAAATCGCTATCTCGCAAAGCTTCTACCAACTTTTTTGCCACATGCTTTAAGGCTCTGTTGCGATATTTACTTCCTAACTGCGCCTCAATCTCTTTCAAGTTATTGATTTTTCCTACAATAATTGAAAAAGGCTGTTGGATAATAATGGCTTCTCTAATTTTCTGAGGAACGTATTCTTCATAATACTTCAGATTAAACACATAAGTTAAAGGATCGCGACGATAACGTTCAATTTTATCTTCTTCATCATAATACAAAATCAAAGACAATATAATAAACGTAAAGAAAAAAGTTATTAAATTTGCAATGGCAATAATCCATGAGTCAATATACACGCCATAGGTAAACCAACAAATCAAACTCAAACTGTACAGAGTATACATATAACTGGATAACCCTGTAATATTTTTTGTTCTTAAAATCCGTATTGTCTGAATTGCAAATGCCGAAATTGTAGCAATTCCGGCAGCATAGCCAATATACAGATATATGGTTTCTTCTGAAAACATTAATTGAGTAATTTCAATAACATTAGAAAAGAAACTACTGATTGAAGCCATGAATTCTGCCATTTTTTTACCTTTACAACACAAAACTCCTATAAAACTATATACGCAAAAAAGTAAAAAAACGGTTACAGTTAATGGATTAAGGTATTGTGTTATAGGATTGAGATAAAAAGCACCCTTAATTGCAAATAAACTATCCATAATGATTTGATAGCTTATTTAAAACTCCCCAAAACAAAATATCATTTCAACGAATTAATTACATATAAAACGACAAATATTATTTTGTGTAGTCCGTGTAACAAAGCGAAAAACAATCTCAATGAACACACCTTGCACGAACTCTATTAAGTGCTTAATGCTAAAATCTTGGATAATGGAATTTATAAAACAATCCACAAACTTTCATTACAATAAAATCCTTTACTTTTTGCTCCAATACCTTATATACTGCATATAAAATAAAATTATGATGTTAACTATTTAAAATTAAGAATATGAAAAATATTAAAAAATTACCTTTTACATTTATCAGTGTTTTTAATATTGCATTGATGATTTTGTATTTGATTTGTGCTAATGCAGTACGCAATTCTTGTGGCAAAATTATGCTAATTCCTTCCATGCTTTTGGCAATCTGGTTTCCAAAATATCTTTATGATAAAAATTTAACCAAAGAAGAAACTATAGAAAAAACTTTTTTTGCAATGTTTCTTTGCGGACTCGGAACTTTTTGTTATTTTGCTATATCATCAACAACTATTGATTTGATGAAATTTTCTTTTTTATCAATAGCTGGAGTAGAAGCTTTTGCAGGAATGATGCTATTTTTGTTAAAACAGGAAAAATCCATCTAATGTTAAAAAGTATAAAACCCCTTCCTTGTGAAGGGATTTTATACTTTTTCAACTCTAAAGGGCACTTTATGAACCTGAGGTTTTCCAACTTTTTCTCTATGAAAAGTCAAATTCACTTTCTCGTAAGTTCGAACCTAACTTTCCCTAGATGCCAATAAAAAAACCGCCCTTTCGGACGGTTTTTTTATTGGCAGGGGCAGTAAGATTCGAACTCACGACCCTCGGTTTTGGAGACCGATGCTCTACCAACTGAGCTATACCCCTA
>CALXWA010000004.1 GCA_944392275.1 uncultured Alphaproteobacteria bacterium | reverse complement strand
CGAAGCTACTGCAGAGGATGCGGAGAAGACGGCAAAACCTTCTGCTCGTTCCACAAATGCCGATATATAGAAACAGCGTTGGAAACTGATGTCGGGTATCAGGCTTGGGAAATTTTACTGAAACTTCCTAAACCTGATTTATCCTTGGCTCTTAATCTTGCTCAAAACCTTGGGTTTGATATGGAGCTGATAAGTGAACTTTTGCCGATAGGAATATTTGCTATTTTAGGAAATCAAGAGATAAATGAGTGCGGTTAAGAATTTAAGTATCAGGTTATCGGCGGTGGGCGGCGATAAAGTCCGGCGGGAGTTCAAAAGCTTGGGCGCGGATGGTGACAGGGCTTTTCGGCGGATTACACAGGTTATTCAGCCGGCCAATGATAATTTAAAAGCCCTGGGTGCAACCGCTCGGTCTTTCAATGAAGTCATCCGTCAGGGAACGGCGTTGTTTGGCGCGTATCTGGGTTTTCAGGGACTCAAAAATACTTTTTCCGCTATTTTCAGCGCCAACACGACCTTTGAAAAACTTTCGGCGTCGCTTAAAACGGTTACCGGCTCAACGGAAGCGGCACAGGAGGCTTTTGCTCTGATTGAAAAATTTGCCGTTGACACACCGTACCAGCTCAACGAAATTGTAGAGGCTTTTATCCGGTTGCAGGCGCTGGGGCTTGATCCGTCTGAAGAAGCACTGACTTCTTATGGAAACACGGCATCAGCATTCAGCAGAAATATGATTGATTTTGTGGAGGCGGTCGCTGATGCAACGGTTGGAGAGTTTGAACGCCTTAAAAGCTTTGGAATCAAAGCTAATACCCTGACAGATGAAGTCAAATTTACTTTTGCCGGGGTTACGACAACGGTTAAGAAAAACGCCGCGGATATAGAAAAATATCTCCGTTCTTTGGGAGATGTCCAGTTTGCCGGAGCAATGGACGAGCAGATGAAAACCATGAACGGCGTGCTGTCCAACATTGAGGACAGTTTTGAAAAACTTTACCGTCAAGTCGGCCAAAACGGTTTGAATGACGCTTTAAAAGCCACTTTTACCCGTTTTAACGAACTGGTGGAAAGAGGCGGAAATGCGGCTGATGTTGTTGGTAAAACTTTGGCAAGCGCGGTAACCGTTGCGGCGGATGCTTTTTTCCTGCTGGCGGAGCATGCCGATGCGGCGCTGGTTCTGCTGGTGGCACGGCTTGGTTCATCGGCAATCTTGGGCGGATTAAATCTGTTGCGAGCCGGAATCGGATATGTACAGGTATCCATGGCCGGGCTTTCCATTTCCACCAAATCTGCGATTGCCGGTATTGCGATGATGAGTAGTGTTTCCAAACTGGCGGCGGCGCAAATGGCTTTGATGACAACAGCCGCCGGTGTTTTGAAAGGCGCTTTGGCTCTTGTCGGCGGACCGGCGGGGCTGGCGGTTTTGGCAGGAATGGCGATTTATACATTGGTTGATAACCATGATGTTGCCAAGAAAGCGGCGGAAGACCATGCCGAGACATTGAAAAAACTTCAGGATGAGTTGAAAGCCACGGCTGAAGAAGCGGCGAGCTTTTCTGCAGAGCAAACAAAAGACATGGCATTGGCGGAGTGGGGTTTGAAACTCAAAACCGCCGAACAAAATGTCCATGATTTGCGCAAAGAGCTGAAAAACACCGGCGGTTTGTCTTTTGTTACACGCTTTACGCCGAACGCCCTGCTTAATGATTATGAGGTTTACGCCAAGGACTGGGCGAACATTTTGCGCCAATCAAAGACAGATTTGGAGCAATATGAAAAAGAAATTTGGAAAATTGCGGCGGAATATCCGGATTTTCAACCGCAGGCGCAGGAAATTCAGAACAAGCTTTTACTGCTGAAAGCGGCCGAACAGGATGCATGGACGGCGCGGGAGGAGCTGAAGTATCTTGAAAATCCAGAACTGCGGCCGAAGATTGAAGTGGAGACAGAGACAACCGCTACGCCAAAATCTTCCGCTAACACCGATGCTTATAAAAAGACGCTTGAAGACATTAAACAAAAGCTTCTGGAGCTGAAGTCGCCGTATGAACAGGCAATGGCCAAAGCGGACGAGTGGCGGGCTAACGCCCTTAAAAATCTGGATGCCAGCTCAGCTGATTATGAAACCTATAAAGAACAGATTGCGCTGGTTTATGACGATATGGTTAAAAAGGCCGATGAGACGGCGCTTAATTCTTCCAAATCTTTGGAAGATGGCTTTAAACGCGGCTTTCGGAACATTCAAAATGAAATTGGCGATTTTGCCAGCTTGGCTGAAAATGCGGTTAAAAACGCTTTTTCCGGTATGGAAGATGCTCTTGCAAATTTTGTCACCTCTGGAAAAATAAATTTTTCCGATTTTGCCGATGCGGTTATCAGCGATTTGTCCCGCATTGCCATCAGGCAGGCCATAACCCAACCTTTGATGGAAGGAATCGGCGGCTTTTTTGGATTTTCCATGGCTCATGGCGGCGGAATCATTGGCACGGACAAATTGGCGGCAAAATCCGCCAGCCCGTTGGTTTTTGCCAATGCACCCAGATTTCATTCCGGCGGCATCGTTGGAGATGAAGTGCCGATTATCGCCAAAAGAGGCGAAGGCATTTTTACCCGAGAGCAGATGAAAGCGCTTGGCGATAACGGAACAAATGTCAACATCAGTGTCAACGTGGTTAATAAATCGGCTGGAGCAAAGGCAACCGCCGCATCTCATCGTGATGTCGACGGTAATGTTTCTATTGATGTGATTGTGGAACAAATAGAAAACGCCATTGGAAAAAACATTAATAAAGGAGAAGGTTTATCGCCGATTTTGGAACAACGATATGGCCTTAATCCGGCGTATGGGAGTTATCGTTAGAATTCTTGGCTGTTCCGTGACCAAAGTGTTTAGAGAGAGCTTCCTCGCAATGATGTATTACGGTTCCATTACAGTCTTCTACATGTTCATAGTAGTAGTCATTATCTTTATCAATAATACGTTTTATTTTTGCGCGACCGTTATCAGTTTTCTTAGAGGAAACATTTCCTTGCATTAAATCATAACGCAATTTTTTATTACTGGGATATTGATCGTTTTTAACTTTTATTCGTTCACTAGTAGCAAGATGCAGTCCTTCACGAACTTGAAGAAGTGCTGTTTTTTTATTACTATGACAATTCGGACAAATTTCTTCGGTCTCTTGTAGTTCTTGTCCGCAATTATCACATGTTATTTTCCATGAAACTTCAGTCATAATCTCTCCTGAAGAGGATATCTATAACAAAAGGAATAAAATGACAACAGTAAAATTTCCTAAAAAACTGCCATATCCAACTGTTGAGGGCTACACCATAAGGCCCGGCGAGGCCATTGTCAGAACGGAGATGGAAGCTGGACCAGCCCGGCAACGGCGGCGTTACACGCAAACACCAAGCAAAATTGCGGTCAAGTGGATTATGAATCCTGAACAGTTCTGTCTTTTTGAAGCCTGGTACAAGTATCAGGCCAAAGAGGGCGCTGAATGGTTTATAATTTCGCTTTTGGGTGGAATGGGGTTGATAGAACAAGACGCGCGGTTTACGCAACAGTTCGAAGCAACTCTGGTTTCCGGGCGGTTGTGGCAGATTACGACCGAGCTTGAAATCCGCGACCGCTCGACCATCAGCGAAGATGCCATGGATGTTGTTTCAGAAATAGACCTGCTCAGTTTGGAATTTCTGTCTTCAAAACTCCATATTTTGGTTCATTCATCTCTGCCGAGAAAACTTAATTAAGGGATATTCGATGACAAATATGCAAGAAAGGCTTAACGCCGCGGTTGACACAACCGAGGCTGATTCCGCGTTGTTTCACACGATTGTGCACGGAGATGACCAGACTGTTGTTCAGACAGAAAATGGTGGAGTGCCAAGTGTTGCCAAAGCAATCAATGATTTATGCAGTTCAATCAGTTCCGAAAGCAACAATATTGTGAAAATTGCCTCGGAAGCAGCTATATCTGCTGAAAAAAGCGCAATTTTATGTAAGGAAACCGAAACAAAAGTTTTGGAAAACGCAAAAATTGCTCATAACGCAAAAATTTGGGCGGAGGGGTCGGATGAACAAGTGGCGGCCTGCGGCGGCACACATTCCGCCCGCGGCTGGGTTGAACTTGCGCGCAAAACCACGATTGGCTGTTATCCAACAGAGGTCAGCGGAACAGCGTCGGCCAGTCAGCAGGAACTTTTTTTGAACGGCGCAATCTTAGGCGTTTCCGGACAAATACTATCAGTTATTGTCGAAAACACCTGTCTTTTACCGCAAAACTACACTCTTTCGGAAGATGGAAAAAATGTCAGATTAATGTCTCCCCTTTCGGTGGGGGAGCGCTGGAGTGTTAAATATTTGCAAGATATTCAGACGCTTTCCACGCTTGTGGGGGCGATTGTTTATGAAGATATGGAGGTTGCTTGATATGAGCGAGGATAAAAGCAAAATTCCGGCGACCAGAATACACACAGACGCCAAACCGGTCGAAGGCAGTGTTAATTTGATCACTTCCGGCGCTGTCGCCGCGGCTCTTGACGAGGTTTTGGAACAAACGGTTAAAAGGGCAGAAGCCGACGCTGATGGAAATGATATTGGCAAAACCTACGCCCGCATTGCGGACGTTATTTTTTATGAAGAAGTTTAATTTATGGAGGAAAATATGACAATTAAAAATATTAAATTGAAAAACGCATCCGGCGATTATTTGTATCCCTACACAGAAAATCTTCCGATTGCAACGACGGAAAACGCAGGCGTGGTTATCCTGGACAACACGCCAACCGAAAGTTCGACCAACGTCTTGTCGTCAGGCGGGGCAAAAATTGCTTTGGATGAAAAGTTGGATGTGTCCGGAACAGCGTTGAAAGCGACGGCTGATGCGGAAGGCAATGAAATTACGGTAACTTATGCCACCAAAAGTGAGCTCTCTTTAATAGAGACAACGGCCAACGAAGCCAAACGTCTTGCGGAGGGACGAACCAGGGCGTCTTCTTTTGCGTCATATGCGGATTTGATCTCTTCTCTAAACACTGTATCCAAGACAGATTATAAAATCGGAGACATTTTTTATATTCAGGCGCAGAGCATACCGGATTTATGGGTATATTCCGTAGAAGAAGCATCAACTTCCTATACCTATAGCAGTGATGCTGAGCTGGTTAACACTATCGAAACGTATGGTTTTATTCAAATTGGATATTTTAAATTATCAGCATTGGAATCCGCCAAAGTTGATTTGGCCGGGTTTGTTCCTGTTACTCGGACTGTTAATAATAAGTCGCTGTCTGCAAATATTGTTTTAAGCGCCGGTGATGTTGGAGCTTTGGCCTTGGATGGAACGGCGGCGAAAGCGACGGCTGATGCGGAAGGCAACAACATCTCGCAAACCTACGCCAAGCTTGCTGATGTAATTTCATTTGAAGAAATGTAGGAAAAACAACATGGTTGATAGAAAAGTCAGGTTAAAAAATTTGGACGGGGATTACCTTTATCCTTATACGGACAATATTCCAGCGGCGACGGCCAATGTGGCCGGAAAAGTTAAAGTGGACACGCTTCCTGTTTCCGGTTCTGTGAACGCTATAAGTTCGGGGGCGGTCTTTTCCGCCCTTGCAAACAAATTGGACAAGACGGCAACAGCGTCTAAAGCTTCCGCGGACGCTAATGGAAATGACATATCGACCACTTACGCTTTAAAAAAGGTGTCCATTGCGACGCTTGCCTCAAGCGGGACGATTTCTTTGGCCGATAATTCGGTTAATCGTATAGTTCCTTCGGGAACGGTTACCTTTTCTTTGCCGTCTGTGAGTGATCACGCGGTTTTTCATCAGATTTTGGTGCAGATGAATTTATCAACAAAACAGACCGTTAATTTGGGGACGAATAATTATTTTTCCAAGACTGCTCCTGAATTTGAAACCGGGCGTTACAACATCATTTATGAACATAATGGCGCACATTGGGTGGTTGGAGCGATTGCCACAGGAGCGGCGGAATGATGGAAATTTATTCGAAACGTCTGTTGCTGGCATCTTTGGATGACAGTCCTGTAAAAAAAGGAGAAGTCATTTTTGAAAAAAACACTGCTGGCATGTATTCGGTGGATATTCCCATCGACGGTTTATATGAAATTATCGCTGTTGGTGGAGGTGGTGGTTGCGGGCAAATGGCTTTGGGCGGTTTACAATATACCATAGCGGTTTCCGCCAGCGGTGGTTCCGGCGCCGTTATTCATGGTGTTTTCAGAATTTCGGCGGGTACACTTTCAGTCATTGTTGGCGCTTTAGGAAAATCCGCCACAATTTCAACCGCGGGAACAGCCGCTTCGACGGATGGCGGAGCTACTAGCGTTGGTTTGCTTTGTTCTGTCGGCGGCGGTGGTCGAGGCAAGGCTGGATGGGGAAATCCTGTCGTTCAACAGGGAGGGACAGCCGGTACAGTCGTTTCGTACGATAAAAATGCTTTGGTATCGTCATCTGTTATCAGCAACGGCCACGCCGGCACGTTTAACCGTTGGTACACAGGAAACAGGGATGGTTCTGTTTCCACCGCCATCGTTCAGTCTCCATATCCTCCCTATGGAAGCGGTTCGGCCGGAAGCGCCACAACCCGATATTCCGGAGGTGCCAGTTTTACCAGTTCTCCAGGTTCTGATGGATATGTTAAAATAATGTATTATGGGAAATAGCTTATGACAGACGCATCATTATCCGAGGCTTTGAAAGAAGCTTACGCATCGGCGGACAGCGAAATTATTATTTTGCATACGCTGGAGCTTAGGCATCCGGCTTTTGTTGATGAAAACGGGCTCCCTACCGCAATCCGAGTGGTGCGAGATAATGTTAATCATATTTGTCGATTGGAGGAAAGTGCTCCTCTTAACGCTGGACAAGACGTTGAGTTTGTCGCCATGGCTTTTGATTTGGAGCTTCCTCCGGTGGAAGCCATTCCTGTTCCTGAAATTACGTTGACCCTGGATAATGTATCCACGGAGCTTATCGAATATCTGGATAAGGCCATAGAAACACAAGATATGATTGAGATGACTTATCGTCCGTATCTTTCCAACGATCTTAGTTGTCCGCAGATGAATCCTCCAATTACGCTGGTGATTACGGAAATTACCGTGGATGTTTCCAAAATTTCGGCCACAGCCCGGATGATGGATATTGGCAACAAATCCTTTCCGGCGGAGAACTACACTATCAAAAAATATCCGGGATTGAGTAGATAATGATTGATTTAAAATAAAGCATTAATTATCCTCTTTATAAAGGAGCTTATATAATGGAAACAGTAAGGTTAAAATATGAAGATTTTATCGAATCTGAGATTAATAATGATTATTTTAGCGACACACAAAAATATGCTAGGCTAGGTATATCTTTTAGTAAAGGTAAAGCATTGGCTTTTACAAAAGAAAAAGATGCCGAAATTAGAGGTTTTGTATTTGAAAGAATCAAAAAAAATAATATTCCTTTATCTGTCGAATTTGTAATGAGTCAATTAACAACATATTTAATGACGCTTTATGAGAATGGATGCAAAGAAGATGATTTAAATAGTTTTTTTAAGCAATTAAATACAATTGAACTTAAGACAGTGAATATATTCTTAAAAATATATAATTTGTGTATAGATATTGATTCTTATGAAACCAGTTCATTTATTTTATTTACTCCTAGTTATTTTATAAAAAAATACCCAAATCCTTTTATGTATAATCGAATATCAGAGCAAAATACTATTAATACTGATAATTTGTGCCATACAGCAATTGTATTTAAGAATGTTAAGATTATACCTGGAGATGATTATCAGATTAGATCTGTTATTCAAGAGAAAACACAGCAATTTCTTAATTTAATTAGTATTGCATTAGGATATAAACAGGATGCATTAACTCTAAATTCATCGTTTATTCACAATAGTACAGAGTATCATCTCCTTAATGAAAATATGGTTGAGACTTCATCTTCTTATTCAAGCGACAATAGTACCTTTGGAAGAGGTGAAATTAGATTAAAAACCAATTTATTTTTTAATAATCATAAAAATTTATTTACCTTATTGGATGAACCAAAAACGGCGTTGCAAGATAAAATATTTAAATCTATTATGTGGTTGGGAAAATCTTTAAGAAATGAAAATATTGGTGATGCTTTTTTGCAAATATCTATAGCTTTAGAATGTTTATTAACAAGACAAGAAAAAAATTCTTTTATTAATCCATCAATAACTTATTCTTTATCTGAAACATTAGCTTTTCTTGTTGGAAATACAAAAGAAGAACGCCTCTCTATTTTCAAAGATATAAAAAAATTATATAGCTTACGATCGGCTATAGTTCATTCGGGAAAATCAAATATTGAAATTAAAGACTACTATAATTTCTTTAATTTTGTAAGGCAAGGAATTTATGTTATTCTTAAATTAGTAGAAGAAAAAAAGTACCAAAATATAGATGATATATATAGCTATATAGATGATCTTAAATTTTCATAATTAATCTCGTTAAATGCCTCATTTTGCAAATAAATACATAGGCTTGCCATGGGTGGCAGGCGCGGAAGGCCCCGACAGTTTTGATTGTTGGGGCTTTGTTCGTTTTGTGCTGTTACATGAATATGGCCATAATGTGCCTCCGGTCAATGTCAACCCTGATAATCTGCGGGATGTATTACATGCTTTTCGGGCAGATTTAGCGTTTCAGGTATTTGATGAGATAAAAATACCGCAGGATGGTGATGTTGTCCTCATGCGTCAGGCTAAAAATCCGGTTCACGCAGGCTTGTGGCTGGACGTTGACGGAGGCGGTGTTTTGCATTGCGTGCGCGGTTCCGGCGTAGTTTTTCAAAATATCCATTCTCTTAATGCCAGTGGTTTGTTTCCAGATAGTTATTATCGGGTAAAAAAGTTTTAGTCCAATGATTTATTTAAATTACATTACAAACTCTTGTCAGCCGGACAAGGGGCGAGTTAGTCGTGTTTTTAAACAGCCCCAAACTGTCTGGCAGATTATCAAAGAACAAGAAGTTAATATGACAATGCCGGTATTGTGCCTTATCAACGGTACGCCGACGCTACGTAATAAATGGGGAAACATTATCGCAGACAACTCTATTGTTTCTCTTATAATGCTTCCTTTAGGCGGTGGAGGTGGTGGTTCCAATCCGCTCAAAACAGTTTTGACAGTCGCGTTATTGGTGGCAACTGTCTATACTGGGGGCGCCGTCGGCGCGGCGTACGGTGCGATTTGGGGCGGTGTTGCGGCGGCCGGTGTTTCCATGGCCGGCGGAATTCTTATCAACACTTTTGTTCCGACGCCTAAGCCTGCGTTGAATGGCATGACATCTTCCGGTTATTCGCAAAGCCCGACTTATTCGTTGCAGGCTCAGGGAAACGAGGCTCGACTTGGCAATCCGATACCGGTTATTTATGGCAGACATCTCATTTATCCAGATTTTGCCAGTCAGCCGTATTACCGTTACATTGACAATGAGCAATATGTCTATCAGCTTCATTGCATAGGTCAGGGAGAATATGACGTTGAGCAAATCCGAATCGAAGACACTCCAGTAAGTTTTTTTGATGAGATTACCTGTTCTGTTATTCGTCCGAGTGAAAAAAACACTTTGTTTGACGAGGATGTGGTCACATCGGCGGAAGTTGCCGGACAAGAACTTTTGAAAGGAAAGGTTTGCGGTCCTTTTATTTTAAATCCGGCGGAAACAATGATAAACAAAATCGAAATTGACGTGGCTTTCCAGCGTGGATGTTACTATGCCAACGACAATGGCGGATTGTCAGCTAAAAGCATCAACTGGAAAATAGAGATTCGGGCCGTTGATGACGGGGATTCTCCTCTCGGGGAGTGGTACACTTTAGGCAATGAAAGCATAACCGAGGCAAATCATAATGCCATGTATAAAACCTATGCTTATGAAGTTCCGGCGGGGCGATATGAATTACGGGCGACCAGAATCGATGATAAAGACACGTCTTCCCGTTCTGGTCATGAGATCCGTTGGATTTCTGCCAAAGGGTTTGTGATATCGGCCAAAGATTACGGCAATGTTACAATGTTAGCCGTAGTTATGCGGGCGACAGACAATCTTTCGCAACGATCTTCCCGTATGGTCAACTGCATTGTTACCCGCAAGTTAAAAACGTGGTCGCCGCTTTCAGGTTGGTCGCCATCAGCGGAAGCCACGCAATCTATCGCTTGGGCGCTGGCAGATATTCTTAAAGCAGATTACGGTGCAAACCTGTCGGATAAAGCCATAGATCTTGAGACTTTATACCGGTTGGACCAGACATGGACTGCGCGCGGTGATACTTTTAACGCCGTATATGACAGCAAGCTGACGGTTTATGAGGCTTTGTCTCGTACGGCCAAGACCGGACGGGCGGTTGCGTTTATTCAGGGCGGCATTGTGCGGTTTGTGCGTGATGAACCCAAAACTGTGCCCGTGGCGATGTTTGGACCTCGTAATATTGTCAAAAATTCGCTATCCATCCAGTATATCATGCCTTCGGAAGATACTGCCGATAGTGTATGTGTGGAATATTTTTCAGAAAAAACTTGGAAAACATCGGAAGTCACGGGAAGTTTTTCCGGCTCCAGTTCGGATAAAATTGCCACCGTTGAGTTATTTGGTTGCACCAACAAAGAACAAGCGTTGCGCGAGGCAACTTATATGGCCTTGGCAAACCGTTATCGACGACGGATTGTTTCATTTACGGCCGAATTGGAAGGGTTGATCCCCTGTTATGGTGATTTGATTGCGGTTACCCATGATATGGCAAAATGGGGCCAAGGTGGTGAAATTGTCAAACAAACCGGTCTTAAGCTTACGCTTTCCGAACCGGTAGCTTTTACTGACGGACAAGAGTGTTACTTGGCTTTGCGGCAAAAGAACGGATCATTGGCCGGGCCATATCGTGTTTGGCCAACTGAAAACTTCTCCGAGGTGTTGCTTGCTGAAGAACCGGAAATAAAAATTTTAACCGACACTAATACCGAAAGGACGCATTTTGCTTTTGGAACAGTGGATAAGTGGAGCGTGCTGGCGCGTGTCACAGGCATTCGTCCAAGATCGACAAATGTTGAAATTACCGCTGTTATTGAAGATAACCGGGTACATTCCAGCTAATATGAAAAGGAAAAAAATGGATTGGTTGCAGTTTTTACAAATCGTCTGTGTTCCGGCGTTTGTCTGGCTGGTTTATAAATTCGGCGAGATGCGCAAGGAACTCAATGATTTTAAGGTTCAGGTGGCACGAGAATATGCTACGCAGGTGCATATCAACCGTCTTGAGCTGAAAATTGATGAATTAAGAGAAATGATATGGGAGTTGCACAATGAATCAGCAGTTGCCAAGAGGCATAAGAAACAATAATCCGGGAAACATACGGCATGGAGCAAATTGGCTGGGGTTAAATCCAAACGGGCGGAATATAGATTCCGCCTTTTGTGTTTTTACGGCTCCAGTCTATGGAATCCGAGCGTTGGCAAAAGTTCTGATAAACTACAAACGAATCCATGGGTTAAATACGGTTCGCCAGATTGTTAGCCGCTATGCGCCGCCAAATGAAAACCAAACCACCGCCTATATCCAGTCGGTTGCGAAACAACTCGGTGTTTATCCGGATACGGTTATAGATATTGAGGAACGCGGTGTGCTGACAGTGTTTATAAAAGCCGTTATCCGTATGGAAAACGGCATCCAGCCATATTCTGATGAAATAATTCAGCAGGGGATTGATTTATTAACCCGCCCGAACAGAGCTTTTTTTATGAAAGGAATAAATATGTTAAGACTTATTGAACTCTTAAAACTCAATCAACCTTCCACATGGAGGGGCTTAATCAGCCTATTATCCGATCTTGGCGTGGCAATCAGTCCTGAATTGATTGAACATATTGTTGCACTGGCAGTTTCTGCATTCGGCATTGTGGAAATAGTCAGAAGTGAAAAAACAGGTAAATAAAACAATCCCCGCATGGAATCGACGCAGGGGAAATTTTTGAGTAAACACAAACAAGGGTGAAAAATATATATTTCCATTGGATGTCGTTTTCAAATAGATATCCCCCAGTAAACTGGGGGTTCTATAACAGCTACAAACCTTACGGTTTGACCACACTCGTTGGCGTGGAGCGGTGTTGTTCCAACACCTTGGCATTCAGCCCCGAGTAAACTCGGGGTTTTCTGTAAGGCAACTAATAAATATTTAACCATATTGAGAAACAACCAAATAAATTGGTTGGAAAAATAATTTTTGACGAAATACGCAAAATGATTTTATAAAACAGCCTTCTGTATGTGCACAAAAGAGTTGTTTACTTGATTTTTACCGGCAATCTATAGTATAGCTAATTATAATGCATTGTAATTCAAGAGGAAGACATGGTTGGTAAAAAAATAAAAGTGTTGTCGCTTTTTTCTGGTTGTGGAGGTATGGATTTAGGATTTGAAGGTGGATTTGAAGTTTTGGCGACTTCGTACAATAAATCCGTGCATCCAGATTGGAATGTAAAAAAATCAATGCGTTCCGGATGGATTATGCTTGGGAAAACGCCATTTACTACTGTTTTTGCAAATGACATACGTAAAGATGCTAAAAGTGCATGGGTTAATTATTTTTCCAAAAGAGGACATAAGCAAAACACTTATTATGTAGAAAGTATTGTTGATTTGGTAAAAAGAGCGAAAAATAACGAAGATATTTTTCCCAAAGGGGTTGATATTGTGACGGGAGGTTTTCCTTGTCAAGATTTTTCAGTTGCTGGTAAAAGAAAAGGATTTTCCTCGGATAAAAGCCATGATGGCAATAAAATAGTTGACAACTCCATAGCTAGTATTGAAAGCCGTGGTTCATTGTACATTTGGATGAAGGAAGTTATTTCTATTGTTCAACCAAAGTTATTTGTGGCGGAGAATGTAAAAGGCCTGACAAATTTGGCCAATGCGAAAAAAATTATAGAAGAGGATTTCAAGACCGCTTGTGACAATGGTTATTTAGTAGTTTCTGCAAGAGTTTTAAATGCCGCTGATTATGGAGTGCCTCAATCGCGAGAAAGAGTTATTTTCTTGGGATTCAAAAAATCGGCGCTAAAAGAAGATGCATTGTTGGCTTTATCGCAGGAAAACGTGCCGTTGGATTTTGATCCGTATCCGCCAATAACCCATGCCTATCACCATCATTATTCTAATTTGATGCCCGTGGTAACAACGCAAGAGGCGTTTATGAATTTGGATGAACCAGACATTTCAAACGATCCTGATCAGAAAGTTTATTCAAAAGCTAAATTTATGGGAAATCATTGTCAAGGACAAAATGAAGTACGTCTTGATAGTGTCGGCCCCACTATTCGTTCTGAACATCATGGAAACATTGAATTCAGGAGATTATCTAGAGAACATGGAGGAAAACATGTTTATGAATTAGATCGAGGCCTTGGAGAACGGCGTTTGAGTGTTAGAGAATGTGCACGAATTCAAACATTCCCAGATGATTATAAATTTATTTTAGATAGTCAAAATGAATATGGGGGAGTTTCCGGTTCCCAAGCGTATCGGTTGATTGGCAATGCCGTTCCTCCTTATTTGGCTTATAACTTGGCCAAAAGACTTGAAGAAAACTGGCTATTGTACTTTAAGGAAGAAAAATGATAATATCTCATAATAATAAGCCGACTTTGTCGGAGTTTTCATCATTAGTTGATAAGGCCACGATGTGTCTCAACAAAGATGCTCAATGCAATATGGGTTATTTTTTAACGAGAAATGCGCAAAAATTAGAAGATGATGTGCTCAATGCTCTTAATGTTTCCGCAAAAGGGACTGTTTTTGAAGATTCCATTGTTAAAGTTTCAGGACAAAGATTTCCGGACATTGTTGCTGGAAAGTATTTTGGAGTTGAGGTTAAAAGTTCAAAGGATGTGAATTGGATTACCTTGGGTGGAAGTATTAATGAATCAACAAGAATTGAGGATGTTGAACGCATATTCTTGACTTTTGGAAAATTGGTGGCCCCTGTCGAATTTAAATCTAGACCATATGAGGAATGCCTGTCTGAAGTTGTGGTGACGCATTATCCTCGTTATAAAATAGATATGTCTTTAAAAAATGGTGAAACTATTTTTGATAAAATGAATATTTCTTATGATGAACTAAGAAAAAAAGAAAATCCCATATCAGACGTTATACGTTACTATAAACAAAATCTAAAAAAAGGTGAACGCCTCTGGTGGATGGATGATCATGATGAACAATCTTCTGAAAGGGTGGACACATCTTCGGCAAAGGTGCGATTATGGAAAACATTGGAGCAAAACGAGAAACAAAAACTTATTGTGTGTGGATACGCTTTCTTTCCCGAAATTCTCGGCTCCAATCAAGATAAATACGATAATTTATCGCTATGGCTTGTATCCAAATACGGCATAGTGTCAACGTCTATGAGAGACACTTTTTCAGCGGGTGGAAAAGTGTATATGACAGTAAATGGAATATCCCAGCTGGTATCTCGAAGTGTGTATAATTTATTTGACAATTTTCAGCAAATAAAAGAACAAATTTTAATAGCGTCAAATGAGACTTTAAAAGATGTTTGGAATGTTTCTCAGATAAAATCCGATCGAATAAAGCAGTGGGTCGAGTTACTCATTCAAAGGGCGCCGCAATGTGAAAGAATATTTTTAAAATTATTGGATGAAAGGTGTAAAATTGAGCTTTAACAGGCGAATATCTTCCAAAGATTCAGATGATTTCTTTCCAACGCCACATTGGGCTGTCCAAGCTTTGTTGGTTTATGAAAAGTTTCAGGGTGAAATTTTTGAACCAGCATGTGGAACAGGCAATATTTCAGAAGTTTTATTGAAAAATCATTATAAAGTTCTGAGTAATGATATTGTTGACAGAGGTTATGGAGATAAGCACGAAGATTTTTTGAAAACCAATTTTGAAGTTGCCAATATTGTGACGAATCCTCCTTATAATAGAGCCAATGAATTTGTGCTTCATGCTCTTAAGTTTACACGAAATAAGGTGGCCATGTTACTACGTTTGTCTTTTTTAGAAGGGGCACAGAGATATAATGACATTTATTTGAAAAGCCCACCGGCAAAAGTTTATGTGTTTTCGAAAAGAGTGACGTTTATGCCCGAAGCCATTAAAGGTAACAGCGGCTCGGGACCGACTGCTTATGCTTGGTTTGTGTGGGATAAAACAAGAAAAATCAAAACTCCGGAAGTCAGATGGATTGAACCCGATATTATAGATAAATGTAAACAACATGGTTGACACTATATCCAAAGAACAAAGATCCGCAACAATGGCAAAGGTTCATTCTAAAAACACGAAACCGGAGATCTTGGTTAGATCTTTGTTGTTTCGTAGAGGGTATAGATTCAGAATTTGCCAACCCTGTCTTCCTGGCAAGCCAGATATTGTGTTAAAGAAATACAAAAGCGTCATTTTTGTTCATGGATGTTTTTGGCATGGGCATGATAATTGTAAAAACGCTAGAATACCTAAAAGTAACGTGGAATTTTGGACAAATAAAATAAAACGCAATAAAGAAAGATTTGCCGAAGTCAAACGTCAACTTGAACTAGAGGGATGGAAAGTGATTGTGATTTGGGAATGTGAATTAACAAAAGGTAAAATAGAAAAAACTATTCAAGATCTTGTTTCTCAAATTCAAGCCCGGAATTAATCATTATTTTTCTAAATGACAATTAATATATTTTGAAAAATCTGAAAATAATCTAATGTTTTTCTAAATGTTCGGGTTTTTGTTAAAGATCTATGATTCTAAAGACTAAATTTTTAAAGCCAAATAATTTAGTGAAGATTTTTACGAAAGGATTGACTTTTTGTTTTTTTTATCGGTATGTAGTATTAGTAATGTAAAATGGATGCTCAAATATAATGACTAAAAAGCAACTTGGCAAAATTCCTGTTATTGATTTATTTGCTGGCCCCGGTGGATTGGGCGAGGGTTTCTCTGCGGTAACTAAAAATAATGGACAGCAAGTTTTCGATATCGCATTATCTGTGGAAAATAATCCAATGGCCTGTCAAACGCTTCTTTTAAGGAAGTTTTTTAGGTGTTTTTCTAAAGATAAAATTCCGCAAGAATATTACGATTATATAAAGGGAAAAATTACAAAAGAAAGCTTATACGCTCTATATCCTAACGAATATAACAGGGCGCAAAAAGAAATACTTCAAGTTACATTGGGCAATACATCAAACGAAGAATTGGATGCCATCATCAAGTCTAAAATAAGTGATAATAAAAATTGGTTATTGATAGGAGGTCCACCCTGCCAAGCGTATTCTCTTGTTGGCCGTTCTGTTATAAAAAAAATAAAAAAAGATAATTTTGAAAAAGATCCGAGACATTTATTGTATAGGGAGTATTTGAGAATTATTTCTGTCCATAAGCCAGCGGTTTTTGTAATGGAAAATGTTGTTGGTATTTTATCATCCAAACTGAATGGTGAGTTGATTTTTCCCAAAATACTAAATGATTTGAGTATTAAGGATAAAAAAAATAAAGCTACATATAAATTATATTCTTTTGTTTCAAAAAATAATGAACCAAAGGATTTCGTGGTTGAGGCTGAACAATATGGAATTCCTCAAAAACGTCATCGTGTTCTTATTTTGGGTATTAGATCCGATATAAATGTGGAACCGAGTGTGTTAGAAAAAAGAAGTAAGAAGATCACGGTTGGAGATGTTATATCGGATTTGCCTAAATTAAGGAGTGGCCTATCCAAAGACACGGACAATTATAAAACATGGAAACAAATTTTATTACGGCAAAGCTTTGCTCCTAATGAATTGTTGGACGATATTAAGAACACTCAAAAGCAAGAGATTGGGAGTGCTTATATTAAAAGAGATAGTGATGATATAATTGCAGAATTAAAATCATGGTATTATGATTCTAATCTTGATGGCGTGTCTGACCATGTATCAAGAAAACATATAGCGGCAGATATAATGAGATATTTCTTTGCTTCAATTTTTGCTCAAAAAAATAAAATATCGCCTCGATTAAAAGATTTTCCTAAAAACTTATTGCCAAAACATAAAAATGTGCAAAATGCAATTCTAAGTAATTCTGTATTTAATGATCGTTTTAAAGTTCAATTAAAGGACGAACCATCATCTACAATCATTTCGCACATATCAAAAGATGGACATTATTTTATTCATTATGATCCGACACAAGCAAGAAGCCTAACCCCTCGTGAAGCGGCGAGATTGCAAACTTTTCCGGATAATTTTAAATTTGAAGGTAACAAAACCGAACAATATCATCAAATAGGTAATGCTGTACCACCGCTATTAGCAAAACAACTAGGAGAAATTGTGTGGGATATATTTAAAAAGATATAGTTCCAATTCTGGAGTTATATGCATAAATTTGTTGCCTAAAGGATGTAAAAAGATTTTCCCTTAGACTAAATAATCTATTTTTTACAAAAGTTTTCTTTGGAATGATACTAAATATGTATCGGCAATCAACAATTAAATAGTACGCTTCTTTATTATACATTATTTTAATTTTTGTATGTTTATAATAGTCGTTATTTAAATCTTTTTTTGCCTTTGCACAAGGAATTAAATAAGTTAAAGCAAATTTGCTTATGTTGTGCGTTTTAATGTTGGAATAATCACAATCTGCAGTTATTTCTAATAGACCTAATTCTATATTGTCTGTATTTTCCGTCCCCTTTATTAATTCTTTTTTTAATTCTAATGGAGGGGTCTTTTTTAGAAGAGATTTTAATTCCTTGTCTGATATTTTTACTACGTCTCCAGGAATTATTTTACTATGACGAGTGGTGGAATTTATGTGTAAAATAGAATTTGTTTTGCTTTTTGCTTCCTCATTGCATAAATCAAAAGATTTCTCGGGCATTTTTTTTAATATTGCATCTAATTTTTTCTGAGAATCCGAATAAATTAGTTTTTTTTCTATATTATCTCTAAGTATATAGCTGAGTGGTTTTGTAATAGCAACCGTTTCATCTTTTCTTCTATTATTTCCTAGGTTTGCACAAGCTAATCCCCCCAATAATGTTAGTAAATCAATATGGGTATCTTTCGCTAAATTGGATAAATTTATAAAAGTTTCATTGTTAGCTTCTCTGATAATACTATTCCACATTAGGCATGCTTTTAATCCTAGCATATTTTTAAAAATGCTATTTATTTTTCGCTCTAACTTCTGAGGATTATTTTTGTAATCTTCTTTTCCTATAGCTATAAAGTCTAACGGCTGATATATTTCTGCATCTGCTTGAATAAATTCTTTTAGGGCTTTTAGCTTATCTTTATGAGAAGTCCACGCAATAAAAATATATATTCCTTTTTTATTTTCTGTATATATTCTTTTTAATAATCCTGCAATTATTTTAAAATTTTGATCATCATCAGTGCCGCTCAAATTAATATCACAACAAACTAATTTAGGTACAATTGCCAACTTTGTGGATACATGTTCTGGCTTTAAAATTATTGGATAACTACCTCCTTGGGCAAAAAGTTCAGAGAGCTCATAGGCTTCTTCAACTTGGTCGTCAATAATTAAAGTGTCGTTAAAATAGTTCATTACTCAGTCCTTAAAAATTAAAGCTATAGCGCCACCATCATCTCTGTCATTTTGTTCCATAATTAACGCTTCTCCCCCAATAGCTTCCATAGCCGTTTTTACATAATACAAGCCCAGTCCCATACCAACGCCCATCGGTTTGGTTGTCACAAATGGCTTAAACAATTCCTCACGGTCCCCTTTGGGAAAGCCTGTTCCATTATCTCTTATAATAATTGCAGGTAAGCTATTTATATATTCTGCGTTAATGTATATTTTCTTTTTGTTTGTGTCTTCTACTCGGTACCAGCGAACAGACAACCAATAAATGGCATTGTCAATTAAATTCATTAAAGAACTTTGTATCATTCTCTTGGGAACGCTTATTTCAAAATCATGACCTTTATTATTTAAAATTGGGCAATCCACAGATATGTTATGTCTATTAAATCTATCTTCTGACAAAGTTAAAACATCCTTTATAATTATAGAGGCTTTGTATTTGCGCACGGGGTCCTTTTTTAACAAATCGCAAATTCCATCAATTAAACCCAAAGCCATGGATATTTCTGTTTTCATCAAATCATGATCTTTATTTTCAATAGCTCGTTTTAATCTTAACAAAGTTTTTTCAATTTCATGCACGGTTATTGCTGTATTTAATCCTTTAAGACCAGAGTTTAGCATGATATCCCGCATTTGGTTGTAAGCTTTTTCAACTTTTTCTATTTTTTTAAACATTTCTTGTGGGGCGCCAATTTTTTTTGCCGCAATTTTTAATTCTGATATTGGTTCTTGGATGTTGGTTATTGTTTCTTTATAATTGTTGTCTGTGACAATTTTTAGTTTTTCCTTATCTTTGATGCGTTCTTTATTGAAAATAGATAAAATAGATTTAATTACCAACTTCAACTTTTGGTATGCTTCATCGTCAATAAAACCTTCTCGGTTAGTTTTTTCTCGTAAATATGAAGTTGTCTGAGGGTCAAGTTCAATAGCTCCCACAATTAAACGATTACTTAAATTTTTAGATGGATCATCAATTCGTTCTTGATCAAGTTCAAGCCAATCATCACCTTTTTCTCCATAATTATATACTCTTATCCCCCCTCTATAAACACGTATTCCGGAATTTTCTAGAGTATATGTTTTTAATGCAAGTTTATTTTGATAATATTGCATTATCTTATTATCGAAGTCATAAACATAAAAAGAGCCTTGAATTTTTCTTAACTCATTGTAGTACGATGTTTCTTTAACAGGAAAATGCTTGTCTAAAGTGGTAATATTCTCCGTAATATTTTTAATTTTACGTGGTTCCACCTTAACAGATGAAGAAAGCGATTTATTGGGAGTAAATTTATATTCATATTCCAATTCGCCATTTTTAAAATTAAATCTAAATCTATATAGTGCTGAATCTATAAGTTCACCAATTGATGTTTCCTCCAACTTATCTTGAAATTCCGGACAAATTAATTGTATTTTTATCGGGTTTTTTATTTTTTTATTTTTATATTCAAAATATTCAAAAGGAGATTGTATAGACAGTATTTGCCTATTTAAATTTAAAATGCTTCCCAATGTTAATGGCTTTGTAATGTTTGATATTATAATTTCTGTACCTGTTTCTGTATCTATATGAGATTTGCCTTGGGAAATTTTTTCTATATTTACAAAAAAATCGTTTAAATATTTTTTTGAAAGAGCTTCGTCTAAATCAACCGTAACCTTAAATTCCCCATCCGCAAGTGTTTTTGTATATAAAGTAACAATATTTCCCAACTTATACGCAGCAAAGCGTCCAACGCCTTTAGAACCTAATGGAAGCCTGTGATACTTTTCTGTGTATATTCTGTTTTCGACCATCTTTTCTTTTCTATCCGTCCCAGGCTCAAGCCAAGAATTTCTAATGGTATCCAATGTCATGCCGCAACCATTATCTTTTATGCTAATAATGGTAGATTTCATGTTATCTATATTATGGATATTTATCACAACATTATCGGCATCCGCATCATATGCGTTTTTTATTAACTCAAATAATGCCAAATGTTGAGAACCAATAAGTTCTTCTCCTAATAACTTTAGCAATCTTGCCCGTGGCTTAAAATTTTCCATGATGTCTCCATATATTTGGATTAATTTTAAATCCTTATATTTTTTTTGCAACAAAAATTTAAAGAGTTTGCCAAACATCGTGTTTTTGTTAATACAAATATATTCTTAGTTGCGCCACTAGATTTGTATTGTGAGCCTCAGTTTAAATCCCGTATTTTCATGATGTTTTACATAACCTCTAGGATTACAAACCATGCGACAATTGCCTATATGATAGTCGCAGGCATTATGAATGTGGCCATGACACCAAAGTTTAATATTGTGGCGGTTCAAGATAAATTGTTCCAGATTGCTGGCAAAGGCCGGAGTTGTTTTGTCAGAAAGATAGACATCTGGAATGGACTTTATGCTTGGAGCATGGTGCGTAACCACAACAATTTTTTTGTCAGGAAATTTTTGGCATGCATGATCTATGCTTTTCAGAGTGGAGTTAAACATTTTTTCAGTATCGCTGGGACGAAGTTGGCGAATCCATTCTTTGGCTACCAATTCCTGAAAGTTTTTTCTGTTTTCTTCTTTGATATGCTTGGTGTTGGTGTAGTTATAGCGAAAATCATTCATCAACTGAGAAGCATATAATTTATGCAGTGTCTGAAATGCTTTGCCATATAAGTTAAAATCCGTCCATAAAATTCCACCGACAAAAACAATGTTGTCTACCATTTTGAAACCATTTTTGAGGTATGTCACCGTGGCGGTGGTTGGATACTCGGAGGACAAGAGGTTCTCTATATACTGGATTGAATGTTGCGAATCGTAGCCAATGTGGTTGCCTTCAACAAAAACGCCTTGTTTTATGTTTTGATTTATCCATTCTATTGTTTGTTCGGGATTTCCTGAAATATCACCGCATAATACTGTAAAAGTTTCCTTGTCTTCCAACAAAAAGGGAATTTCCCGGTTTATATCCAGATGCAAATCAGATAAAATGCGTATTTTCATATAATTGTTTCCATCATTCCCCCAAATGGTTAAAATGTCACCCTTTGAATAAGGCTGTCATTATCGGTATTGATGCTGTCAAGCTCCACAATAGAGGCAAACTGCTGATAAATTTCCGGTTCGTGCGTTTTGAGGTATCCGACAACTCTGGGATTGGCGAAAATACTTCTAATGTATCCTTTTACCAAAGTTAGGTTGAGGACGTCAATACCGTATTTGTCTTCCATAATTTTGTATTCTCCCTGGATTTTAGACACTTCATTTTCGAGCCGTCCAAGCTTTTCCATGTCCAACGTGCAAGAACGTTTAATAGGATTTACCAATTGCTTGTCAGAACTTGCCAGCCAAATGGAACGAGCGAATTTTGCGCTGAAATTTCCCATGTCCGTCATAAGGTACGCGGCTTCGACCTGGCGTTGCGGCTTCATTTTCTTTAAATATGTGAAAACACTGCCGGAGATGATTTTATCATTGAGTATTTCCGCTGCTTCGGCACAGATACCATCTAACAGGTTCTTTTTTCTGATAATGTTTGCAACGTCAAAATCCAAGGCTTTTGCGAGCCGCTCAGGCGTGACTCCGCGTTCTATGGCTTTGACGATCATTTTGTGCTCTTGGACATTGGATAGACGATTGACATGTTTATTGTAGGTAAAGGCTTCATCATCTTTGGACATTAGACAACTGACCATTGAAAAACCAAGTTGTTTGAGCGCTGAAACTCTCAGATGTCCATCAAGCAGGAGATATTTTCCATTTTTCACCGTAACAACGGGAGGTTCGATAATTCCTACTTCCTTTATTGAGGCGAGAATAACCTGAAATTTTCTACCTATTAATAATTGAGGAGGAATGTCCTTAGAAAAATGCAATTCTTCAATATTAATCTCGAGAATTTCGTTTTCAAAGGCGGGAAGCAATAGTTGTTCAGACATCTTGATTGACCTTTTCCGATATAAATTGCGGCAATTTTTCTAAATTTTCAGCTTTTAGCAGGTTGGCAAAATTACTGTCTGCCAAAAGTTTCTTAAAACTTTCAATCAAGAATATAAGCGTACTTTCCACTTTATCCGCTTTCCTGATCAGCAAACGCTTTTTGCTTATTTCCTGTTCATATATCTTGTTTAAATCTGCCGGAGACAAAGGTTTGTGCTGATGCGCTCTTGAGCGCAGGCATTTTCCGCTTTTTTTACGCTGTTCTATGATTTTTTTTATTTGTCCGATTTTATTTCCGCGGATTAGATTTTGTTCATAGGCATCCTGCAACAGTGATTGCATTTCGCTGTCCGGCGTTTCTATGATTTGAATTGCAACGTTCAGCGGCACTTTGTTTGTTTCAACGGCATTAATTAATCTTTCTTCGCCACGATCCTGCAATTTTAACATTTGGTTGATGTAATCCTTTCCCAATCCTGTTTTCTCCGCTATTTCATTGGCATTGTAACCATTGTCTCTCAACTGTTTCACATTTTTAAACAGTTCATACGGCTGGTAATTTTTGCGGGCGATGTTTTCAACCAGACTCATGATAAGAGAATCTTCCTCATTGGCATCAACAATGATAGCAGGAATAGTTGTTTGATTTTTTGCCATATAGGCTTCAAGCCTGCCTTGTCCACAAACTAAATCATATTCATATCCATCTTGTGGAACAGCTTTTTTGGAAATCGTAATCGGGCGCTTTAATCCAACATCTTCAATATTTTGACGGATTTCTTTGGCTATTTGTTTGTTACGTTCTCTGGGATTCAGCACGAAAATTTTATTGATTTCCACGTTGCGTAATTCTCTGTTCATTGTTTTACCTCTCGGATAGATATGCATTTCGCCATTTCATAAAGATAGTCCATGTTCTCAAAACGGTAAGAATCGATAAATCCCGCATTGTGTTCATCCAATTTTATATTTGGAAGTCTAAAATCCAGTGAAGGAAGCAGGTAATAGTCTAACACGCTGGCATTATCCGCCTTCATCCTGACGGCGATGGTTACATCCGGATTGAGAATCGTGTCGAAGCGTACTTTCCAGCGGTATTTTCCGTTATTTAGGCTGTTGCATCGGCAAATGACCAAAGATGCGGAAAACATATCGTTAACATTAAGCAAATTTCCACTTTCATTTAGTTTAACCTTCGCTCCGCAATTCATAAGCTTTTGTATGGTGTCTTGGATATTTTCCTGATGCAATTCCCGCAGATATCTGTTAATCTCGACATATCTGAAATCCCGTCCCGGATCAAAACCAATCAGCCGGTAGGCGCGCACCAATCCGCCAAACCGTCCCGAATAAGCTGCGCTGGAAGGCATGTCTTCTGCCTCATCTATGACTATGGCTGATAAATATCCTTTTTTATCCTGCAATTCTTTAAGTTTTTGCAACATTTCTTCATCGGAGAGTTTCCTGCATCGGGCGGCAAATATTCCTTTAGCCATAAAAAACAGACTGGGATCGACAATACCCTGAAAAGCCTGGTCTTTCCTGATCCACATATCTTCTGGATTGCGTACCCTTTTTATTTTCAACTTAAATGATATGCGGTTGAATATATTGTTCCCTATATATTTTTCATTGCTGAGAACTTCCCGAACCGTTGCTTTGGTCCACTCTTTGTTTAGATCCGTTCTAACACCCCTGCGGTTCAGTTCATCAGCTATCCATCCTTCGTTTCTGCCTTCGCAGACAAACGCCCTGTACATCCAACGGACGTTTTTCTGTTCTTCTTCAGATCCCGGCACCAAGATTACCCGATCTGTTGCAATGCTCTTATGTTCACCCCGCGCCAAAATTCCCTTATGATTTCCATGTTCATCAATCAACATTCTTCTCAAGCCGTACCCGGCGGGGCCGCCCTGTCTGTATCCCAGTGTTATAAGCCTTGACTGTCCCGTAAATACTTTTCCTGACAGTTCCCGGCTGTATTCTGCGGCCATTGTTCTTTTCACGCCTTTGACAATAGTGGATATCGGACTGTCGTCATTTTCAAATTGCTCGGCACAGTACTGCACGCGAACCCCGGAACGCTTGCATATATATTCGTAGTAGGCGCTTTCGTCCGCATCTTGGAATCTTCCCCAACGCGTGACATCCAGAACCAATATGGCCTTATATTTGACGTTTTTGTTTTGAACATCATCAATCATCCGTTGCAAAGATGCTCTACCGGCAATATTTAAGCCGCTTTTCCCCTCATCAGAATATATTTGTATTATTTCGTAGCCGTGCTTATCCGCATAGTCTCGTATTGCCGCCATTTGATTTTCCGGGGAATATTTCTGGTGTTCCGTTGACATGCGCACATATGCGGCCGCTTTTGTTTTCTCCTCCATTTTTGTATAGTTTAACAGCATATTTTTCTCTTCTTAACATTAAAAATTTTCAATGGCATTGTACCATTTCTTTTTAATTGTTAATGAAAGGATATAAAATGTCTAATACTAAAAAGCACCAGAAGTGGTGCAAAAAAACACTTGACGTCATTGTTTTTACAAACAACGGGGATTTATCTGAAGCGCTGAAAAAAATGCTCGCAGAGCATTATCGGCGCAATGTATCAAAACATGTCGCTCATGATCTTTCCCTAAATTTGTATACAGTGCGCAACTGGTACAACAAAGGTACTGGATTGAAGGCCTATGATTTGCTCAAGTTGTTGGAAAACTACGACTTTATTCGTGATTTTCTCGGTTTTAGAAAAATCATCCCCAATAATCGGATAACAGGAAAGAAAAACAGGGAAGAAATACGTAAGAAAATCCTTGATTTACTTTCAAATAATCCGAAAATGACAATGAATGAGCTGGCACTGGCTCTTGAAATTACGCCAAAATCGGTGGAATGGAGGCTGTATCAGCTTGTTAAAGAGAAGAAAGTCGCCCGAATAGGCGCTGCAAAAAACGGCATGTGGCTGGTTCGGAGATAAAATTTCTTTATTGATTTTTTACATTATTATTGTAGTGTATGCATAGGCATGGGTTTACTGTCTGTGCTTAGCGCCGGAAAAATGGCGCGGAGGTCGTAAGAAACCTTTCCTTATGCGGCGTGGGATATTCGCCGTTAGATTTGTCGCCTGCATTTTGCGGGCGGTGATGAATATATCCCCGATTGAAACTGTGTTTTGGTCGGGGAGCTTTTAGCGTATGCAACAGGAGTCCCCGGACTTCAAAAGGCTAAAAGGATCAACTCATAAGGATGATTTCTTAACTCTCCGGCCGCCTTAATTCCAAGGTGGTCTTTTTTATATGTGGGTTGATGCTAAAAATATTTTTTTATGCACTTTTATATTACTGCTTAACGGTTCAGACCGCCCATCCCGTGGTGGAAATAGCTTTTACTCCGTCAAAAGTGTGTGAAGAAAAAATTATCGAACTTATTAATAACAGCCAGAGCTCTATTGATGTTGCTGTGTATTCCATAAACAATCAACAAATTATAGATGCCCTGTACAGAGCCAGACAAAGGGATGTTTCCATTCGTATCTTGACAGATAAGTTGCAAGCTTCCGGAAAGTACTCAAAAGTTGAGGAAATGCATAGCAATGGCCTGAATATCCGAGTGCATACAAAAAATAAGATTGAACATAACAAATTTGCTGTCTTTGACGGAAAATCCGCATCAACCGGTTCGTTCAACTGGACGAATGCCGCTACCAGCAAAAACAGCGAAAACTGCTTGTTTTTGATAAATGAACCTGATTATGCAAAAATTTATCAACAGCGTTTTGAGGAATTATGGGAGATGAATACGGAAACCAAATCTGAGCAATGGTTTGAAAAACGGAGAATAAGAAATGAACTTAACAATTAAATCTCTTGAAACAGGTATTCTGGTTGCTTAAGGAAGCGCGCATGCAGATGGATAAACTGAGAGATAGAAAGGTAAACTAAATGAGTAGAACAAAAAGAGTATTCGGATTGGGAAGTTTTTTCCTATCAGATGAAGAAAGAAAAGAAGTCCATAGATATTTAATGATGCAGTTGCAAGGCAAACTTCCACAGCCTATCGAAAATTTAACCTTAAACAAATATTTTGAACTGGTTAAAGAAATAGAATTGGCTTTTTGCGATGAGAATGGTTTTTCAAAACGTTTTGGATATGAAGACAGACTGGTTAATTTCAAAGACATGGAGGCGGAAGAAGTTGCACGAAGGACAATGGATGGAAGGCAAATGTTTTATTCTGACTACGGACATCCGGAAGGTATTTTGGCCGACCGAGACCACGATAGTCCAGAAGAATTCAAGTGGTGGCTGTTTAGCTATGTCCATCTGGGGCATCCCTGGGAAACGTCTGTAGGTAACTTTAATCCAGGCTTTTTATGGAAACAAGGCTATAATCACAAAAATGTAGGCTATGATAAAAAGAATTATCAGCAGTATGCCTCTAACAAATGGGTTTTCTATTTTTCCCGCTGTCACCGCAATACTGTTTATGCCATGCGTGCATTTATACGGCTTAGAAAATTAGGCTATCCTGTCATTTGGGATCAAGGAGAGTATGATTTGCGAGAACTGACAAAAAAATACTTCGTTGATCTGTCTAAACAGCCGAATTGGTATGATATGGACGAAACAACGTATGATATGCTAATAAATAAGTTTATCCGCTGAAATTGCTTGTCATTTGTCGTGTTAACTTGATTTTTACCGTCTGTTTGGTTATACTTAGCTAGTTATTGCCGGAGGTATTATGGAACATTTTGAAGAGTATAAAAAGCAGGGGGAACCGGAAAAATTACAAAAGGCTGAAAACTGGGGTGTTGCCATTGGTTTACAGCAGGTTGATAATCTGACCCCGTCCAAATATCTGATTGAAATTGCCAAGGATAATATTGAAGGAAAGATCTCTATTGATGAGGCCGGCGAGCAGGTCAGTCAGTATTACAAAAAAAATCCGGCTAAGACCCTCAAGGAGCATAATGAAAAAGAAGCGGATGAGGTTTCTGCTCGAATTGCAAAACTTTTAAGCACACATACTTTTTCTTTCAGTCCCGCTGAATTAATTTCTATTCATAAGGCGTTATTTAGCGGAATATTTGACGATGAAATTGCCGGCAAAATCCGCACATACGATATTACCAAAAAAGAGCCGATATTAAACGGTGATACGGTTATTTACGGTCGGTCTGACAGCATTATGGAAACGCTTGATTATGATTTTGGGCAGGAAAAAAAGTTTAATTATAAAGGGCTGTCTAAACGTGAAAAAGTGGAACGACTGGCTAAATTTACGTCAGGAATATGGCAAATCCATCCCTTTGGCGAGGGAAACACCCGTGCAACCGCGGTTTTTATCATTAAATATCTTTATACTTTGGGATTTGTAACCAATAATGATCTTTTTGAGCAAAATTCCAAGTATTTTCGTAATGCCTTGGTACGGGCAAATTATCAAAACCTGAATCAAGATATTTATTATACAATGGAATATCTAAATAAATTTTTCGGGAATCTGTTGCTGGGTGAAAAGAATCTGTTAGATAATCGCGAAATGCAGATAAAAACCATCTCCGAGACAAATGATACCCTAAAAAGTAAGGAGAAAAGTAAGGAGAAAAGTAAGGAGAAAATTTTGCAGATTATTGCAAATAATCCTTATATTACCACCAGAGAATTATCTGAAATAACCGGTTTAAGTATTGCCGGTGTAGAAAAAAACATGCGCCAGATGAAAGAAAAAGGACTTATTCGTCGTATCGGCCCGGATAAAGGGGGACATTGGGAAGTCTTAAATGACCAGAAATAAGGTGCAATGATTAAAGTTTTATTTGTTTGTCTTGGAAATATTTGCCGGTCGCCGATGGCGGAGTTTGTATTGAAACAAATGGTCGCGGAAAAGGGGCTGGCAGATAGTTTTGAAATAGATTCCGCAGCCACGGAAGGCTACAACGAGATGTACCATGCCGGTATTCATCATGGAACACGCCAAATGCTGAAATCCATGCATATACCGTTTGAAGAGCATTATTCCCGCCGTATACGCCCGCATGATTATGCGTATTTTGATTATATCCTGGCAATGGATGACAGCAATATTGAAGACATTCAATCATTGATTGGCATGGATACCGAACACAAAATCTATCGTCTGCTGGATTTTACAGACCATCTGCGCAACATTAAAGATCCGTGGTACACTGGGAATTTTGACGAGACTTACTGGGATATCGTTGAGGGCTGTCAGGCTTTTTTAGAGTATTTAAATAATAAATCTGAGTGATTATATGAATAGAAAGACCATTTTATCAAGACACTTTCCTGATTTCGTAAAAAAATGGAAAAAATTCCAGCATAATTTCAAAAGAAATGATTCTTGGTATATTACTAGCGATTACTGCCTTGATGATAAAAATAAGCCTCATGATGTTATGACATTTACAATCTATCCGTTTATTCATCCTTATTTGCTAAAGAACGGCATAAAGTATAATTTACCCAAAGATATTAAAGATTTTACAAACATTTCAGAAAAAGCAATCAAATACATAAAGAAATCGCCTTATTCTTTTTCAGTAGCCTTTGTGATAGAAGATAAAAATAATATTTTTAATCTTGAGCAGAATAAACAGCTTATTGATAAAATCATTAAAAATATGGAAAATTGGCCTCAAAAGAAAAAAGAAGAGTTTATACATAAAATAAAAAAATTTAGAGAGTATCTTAATCGCAAAAAAATAGCCTCAAAAACATTGTCAAATATAGCCGTTACAGTACATATAATGTCGACAATTATAGAATTTCTTTTAATAAAAGCCAATGCAAAACATATTTACTGGATTTCTGACCGAGATGAGATAATTAATTTTCAAGATGGTATTATACATGAATTTATTCGTTTGGGTTATGCTAATTTACTAAATAGAAGAGTTCCAGACGATAAAGTATATGGTTTTTTAGAGGCTAAAGATTACGATCAGACAATATTTGATGAGTTTGTAAGAATACCTGATTATATTTCTGGGACTATAGCTTCTATGGATTTTGAGAATGTGGGCAGTATCCCCGAAAAACATTATGATTTGTTTGATAAAAGTATAGTGGATAACGAACGAATTTATGTTATGCATATAAAACATGGGAAAGATACAGATACTTTAAGTGACTTAAAATTCACAAGGATTGATAATACGATATCAAATAGGTAAGCATACGATATATCTACTTGGCTTGAATGTAGTAATTATGTTTTTATGATGGGGCTCATCTTCATTAATTTTGAGATTCTTGGGTGGCAATATGATTTTTGTATTGTTAAATTGACTTGATGTTTTAAATGGAACCCTATAGAATAAAAATCATTTTTAGGAATTATAACATGCCATATCAGAATTTTAATTTTATTGATACCTTGTTGTCTTCGATGGGAACCGTCTTAGATCGTCCGATAAAGGAATTTGTAAAAAAATCGGGAATTACAGAAGATCAACTGAATAAAACGGGGCCATTATTGATCTCATATTGCGCTAAAGGAATCTTGCGCAATTTTATTGTTGGACGCTCTAAGCATTATTATTACGACCTATATCCTAATATTATTTTTTCACTGAAGCAATTCACATTGGCATTGAATGACGAAGCTTTAAAAGAAAAAGTTTCTTTGTTTCTTGCAAATCCAACAATAGAAACGGCCCAAAATGCTGTACAGGAATTTTGTGAGTTTGATACAAAACATTTTACACAAGAACAGATTGATGATTTTTATGATGACAAACCTAAAGAATTGAAGTGAAATTTATAAAATATGGAAATAGTTGCGTTTATTCTAATCTGTGTGGTGATAGCCCGTTTGTTCAGAAAAAAGAACGGGGCGCAAAAGCGCGACAATAATCCGAAAAATCCGCAAAACATTTCAGTACGGAATAATAATTTCTCCAAAAACAATCGGCCGTATGGCCCGAGGACGCAATATTTAAAGCGTTCGGAACTGAGTTATGAGGATATTGAACGGTTACGACGAGAGGCAGAGGCGTATGAGAGTCAGGAACATATAGAACTGACGGCAAATACAATACAGGAATTGCGCTTGTATGTTGCGATATCTTATGGCGTTGATCCGAATAAAATCGATACGCTGAGTGATGGCCGGGTTTTGCTTGATGATCAGGAATGCGGAAATTGGCGTTACAATGTTTTCGGACAGCTGGAATATTATCATCCCGCAAGATTGCCTGAATATGCTCAAACATATGTTCAGCCGGAATATTCGGGAAACGGATTTGATGATGATTTTTCAGATGATTCCCAGACCACAAAATCCAAGGGAAAAGTTATCCGCGGCCCGTGGTAGGCGTGCATCTTTCATAAGAATTGTTTTTGAAGGTCTGAGGTGACGGATTTTTGCTAAGGGTTTGATATTTTTTAATATTATTCAGAATCAGGGGATTATTTCTTATATTTTTCCTCACTTTGGCTTGAAAGCACAACCAAGGAAAATAAAGGCTTTTGAGTAATCAAAAGCCTTTTTCTTTTGCCGTTGTGGGGCAATTTGTCCCACTATAGTTCCTTTGTGTTGTAGAGAATGCTTTTGATGTTTTGTTTTATTATAGCTAAGATGTGCCATGAGCATCAAATGTTATTCTTATCTGGTTTTTGAATTTAAAATCGATTGTAGGAGAGACAGAATTTGGGCTCCTGTTTTTTGTTGGAAGCGTTTTTTGGCTTTATATTTTTGTTTATATTGTTTTGTTTTGGGGTTATCTTTGGCTTTTTGGGTAATCTCATCTTTATGGGTTTCGTAATATTTTTGGCTGCTTTTTTTATGTCCTTCGGAAAGATTATATTCGCGTTCTTTAAGGGCATAAAGTTCCGGATTTTCTGCTTTTTTGAGTTCGCGGTAGGCTTTATTTTTGGCGGCTATTTTTTCTTTGTTGTTTTGACGATATTCTTTCCCTCTTTTGCGAGCGTTGATGCGTTCTGAAATTTTTTGTAACTCGGTTTTTTGTGCCTGTGCTTTTTGATTGACTTTTTTTATGCTTTCCGGATGTTCTTGACGATATTTTTGCATGCGGAGACGAGCTTTGTCTCGGCGTTGAGCTTTTTGTTCTTCACTTAAATTGTTAAGGTAATTTTGTGCCGTTGCTTTTAATTGCTCGGGGTGTTTGGCTTTTTGGTTTTGGTAGCGAAGTTTATCTTTATTTTCGGTTATAAATTGTATTTTTTTTGCATAATATTTTTCTTTTATTTTATAGGCGATTTCTATTCTGGTATTGAGAACTCCGGATCCTTTTTGTCTTGATGTTTTGATGTTTAATCGGTTGAAGCTTTGCGGAAAAAGATTTAACTCAATATCTTTTAGTTTTAATTTTAGCGGTAAGAGAGCATAGACAGCTGTAGCGGCCTCTTTTGATAGGAAGGCGTTATGAAAAAATATTCTTTCAATGTCAGGTACGAATAAAAGTCCTTCAAGTCCTGTGTTGGTTAGAAAAGATTTTATCTCTTCGGTTTCGGTTGGGTAGCCTCCCATCCAGGCCGCAAAGATATCCGCTAGATTTTCAAGATCATTTTTTAAGTATTTTTTCATGTTTTATCCTTTGCTAGGGCTTAATTTACCAAGTTGTTTGGTAAAATCAATTAAAAAAAGTTGACAAGAAATATAATTTCTTTTATATATAGGGTATAGGGGTATATACTATAAGGAAAAGAAAATGAGTTTTTGTTGTTCCGATGAAAATAAAAAGAAATTAGAGCAAAGATTGAATCGAATCGAAGGTCAGGTTCGAGGCATTAATAAGATGATTGCCGACGATCGGGATTGTATGGAAATTTTGAATCAGATTGTGTCTATTCAGTCGGCACTTAAAGGTGTTTGGAAAGAAGTTGTTCGCAGTCACTTGTTGGGACATATTGCAAAATCTTTGCAAGAGAATAAACACGGTGAAGAGCTTGTGGATGAACTGGTTGAACATTTAGATAAGATGAAATAGGGGGAAACTTATGGAAAATTCCGTTTTAAAAAATAAGACCAAGTTGGTTATTTGGGTTACTTTAATTACCATGGTTGCCGAGATTGGGTATGGCATTTTTACGCATTCTATGGCTTTGACGGCGGATGGTTTCCATATGGGGACACACGCTTTGGCTTTGTTTATAACCTTTTTGGTTTGTGCTTATATTGATCGGTTTAAGGATAAAGAAGACGTCCTGAATGCTTTGGGCGGGTATACCAGTGCTTTGCTTTTGGGGATAACGGCCATAGGAATTATTTATGAATCTCTTGAACGATTTATTCATCCTCAAAATATTGCTTTTAGTGAGGCAATATTGGTTACGGTGATTGGGTTGATTGTTAATTTGATTTGTGTTTGGATTATGTCGGATGGAAAAGGGCATTCCCATTTCCATCTGGGAGAAGATCATCATGAGCACGAGGCTCATGAAAATTTGAATTTTAAGGCGGCCTATTTGCATATTTTGGCGGATGCGTTGACCTCTATAATGGCTATCGTGGCTTTGGTATTAGGTAAATATTACGGATGGGTGTTCTTGGATCCGCTTATTGGTGTGATTGGGGGGTGTATTATCTTGAAATGGGCAATTAATTTGTTGCGTGCCTCTTTTGCAGTCTTGGTTGGAAGAAAGACGGTATAAATTTTTCGTTTGGTTGACAGGTGTTTTTATCTTTTCTATAGTTGGTATAATTTATAATAGGAGGAAAGATGAAAACCGGATTGGTTTTGGAAGGCGGTGCTAAAAGGGGAATTTACACCGCCGGTGTCTTGGATGTTTTGTTAGAAAACGGGATTGTTACGGATGGTGTCATCGGTGTTTCGGCCGGAGCTATTCACGGTTGTTCATATGTTGCCAAGCAAATTGGAAGAAGCATTCGCTATAATTTGAAGTATGGAAATGATTATCGTTTTATGAGTTTTCGTTCTTGGTTTTTGAGCGGAAATATTGTTGATGTTGATTTTTGTTATCATGAACTTCCTGAAAAATTAGATCCATTTGACAATAAAACTTTTATGAAGGTACCGACACAGTTTTTTGTGACTTGTT
Organism: uncultured Alphaproteobacteria bacterium; assembly: GCA_944392275.1. GTDB lineage: Bacteria > Pseudomonadota > Alphaproteobacteria > RF32 > CAG-239 > CAZU01. The sequence continues at coordinate 156,675 of CALXWA010000004.1, read as the reverse complement.
CTAATCTGCAAAGCGGATGTGCCGAATATATTTTATGTCATGATTTAATGAAGGAGATTGATTATTTAAGGGCTTCGGCCTCTTTACCCTTGGTTTCAAAAATTGTATCCGTTGGTGGAAAAAAATATTTAGACGGGGGAATTACGGACAGTATTCCGCTTAAAGCGATGCAAAATTTAGGGTATGAAAAAAATATTGTTGTTTTAACCCGGCCGAAGGGGTATCAAAAAAAGCCAATTCCTTGTCTTTGGCCGTATCGTCTTATTTATCACCGATATCCGCAATTTGTTGCGGCCGTTAAAAATCGGCATCTTATGTATAATCAAGAGCTGGATTATGTTAATCAAGAAGAGAAAAAAAAGACAACGCTAGTCCTTCGTCCCAGTCGTTTGGTTAAGATTGGCAAAATGGAAAGCAATCTGGAACGCGTCAAAGAAATGTATGAGTTAGGGCGAGAAGATGCTTTAGCAAACCTTGATAAAATTAAAAATTTTTTGGCCTGTTCTGAAAAAAAAGAGCAAGCTGTACTTTAGTTCTTGTCAAAGCCGGATGAATTTAATAAAACAAAAAAGTGTGGTCGTTTGTAAGATAACGGAATTTTAGAAATGGATGAAAAGTATAAAATATATAACGGGGATTGTTTTGAGGTTTTGGCCAAGTTGCCGGAAGCTTCTTTTGATATGATTTTTGCGGATCCTCCCTATATGTTATCAAACGGCGGACGCACTTGTTTTAATGGTAAATTGGTTTCCATTAATAAAGGAAAATGGGATAAGAGTCAGGGAATTGCCGAGGATTTTGAGTTCCATAAAAAATGGTTGGAAATGTGTCGGCGTTTGTTAAAGCCAAACGGAACCATTTGGGTCTCGGGAACGTATCATAACATTCATGCCTGTGGGTATGCCATGATGTTGTTGAATTATCATATTCTGAATGAAGTGGCATGGTTTAAGCCCAATGCAACTCCAAATTTGTCTTGCAAATATTTTACGGCCAGTCATGAAAATTTGATTTGGGCGAAGAGGGATAAAAAAGGCAAACATTATTTTAATTATGATGCCATGAAAAACGGCAATTTTCCCAAAGATTTTATTAAAAAGCCTCATCTCCAAATGCGGACGGTTTGGGCTATTCCGACAACGCCGTCTAATGAAAAAGTTTTTGGGCGGCACCCTACGCAAAAGCCGTTGGCTTTATTGGAAAGGATTATTACGGCTTCTACCAAAGAAGGGGATTTAATTTTGGATCCGTTTATGGGAAGCGGGACGACCGGCGTTGCCGCTTTGAATTTGAAAAGATGTTTTGTCGGTATTGATGTTGATAAGGAATACTGCAACTTAGCCGAAAAACGCTTGTCTTCCGCTGTGGATTTATTGAATCGCTAAAATTCTTATAAAGGTTTGGCGTTTAGGCACTGGTAAATGGCCATTGCAATTGCTTTTCTTTCCTCTTGGTCCATTGCATATAGCGGAATGGAAAAGGCCGTGAATTGAGAATTTTTGTTTAGCTTTTGCATAAAATTAAGTTTATATTTGGATAGGTTTTTAATCTTGAAGGTTATGATTTTCTTTGTACCGCAGAGAGATTTGATCTTGTGAATATCGGCAAAAACAACATCTTTCCAAAATAATTTGGCACAACGGTCAATACGAATTCCGGCGGCATCTATTTCAGCAACGGGTTGATTGAGTAATAAAACGGTTACGGTAGCAATAACTGCAGCCAAGCAAAAAAATAGGGAAAAACGATATACCATCGGATATTCTGGAAATATACTGATGGTAAAAAGAGTTGCCATAAGCAAGAGCCACAAGTTAAAGAGCAGATAAAGAAACATTTTTTTGCGGCTGTAATAGAATCGAATTGAGTTTCTTTCTGTCCGTATCATGGCATTTCTCCCCATTTTGTAAATCTTTTTTTCATTTTTTTATTATACACAAAATATTGTTAAGCCGCAATTACTTATCGGATGAAATTTTATTTTGCGGGTAAATGATTATGTTTGGGAGAGAAAAAATCTATGAGAGCTTTTGTTTTTATTGTTTTGGCCGCTATTTCAATTGTTTTGAACTTATAATTCTTGAAAATATGCATTTTTTTATCTTATTGAAAAAGCTCAATTTTGAAATAAAAATAAAAAAAAATCATAAAATTTACATTTTTCTATTGAGTATTTAAAATATTGTGTTATTTTGTGCAACGTTAACGGATTGTAGTTCAGCCTGGTAGAACGCTTCGTTCGGGACGAAGAGGTCGCTGGTTCGAGTCCAGTCAATCCGACCAATGAAAAAAATTAAAAACGGATACTGAAAAGTGTCCGCTTTTTTTATACCCTTTTGTAGCCCAGTTCTAGCCACTATTGCCTCTTTCAAAATTTTCTTATACTACGTTGTCAATGCATTAAATATAAGACCGGAAGTATACCTTTTTAGAATAAGCATACACCGACTACTTGGCGGTTTAATTTTGCCCACGTAGTCCTATTTTAATTGAATTTACTTAATTTACATATTTAGGTATACCTGCATTAGTTCACATCCAATGACCACACTCACACAGGGAATACCAGCCAAGTATATTTTATCATTAAAAATCAAATAGATATACCGACCACGTTATTTTTTTTAATTTTTTTGAGACCGTTTTTCGATTTTTGGGAATTTACCTTTCGAAAGGAGGTCCAAATGACCCAAGCTGAAAAAATAATTAAAATTATAATGCCGGATTTACTCCGTTATTTAAAGATGAAAAAAAGTGGCATTATTGCGCAGAAAAGACTGGATAATATTTTGTTTCCAAGCATGTATTGTGAACGTGATCAAGAACAAGAGTTTGAAGAAGATGGAGGCTCTCAATGCAAGTATCAATGCAAATAGCACTTTTAGAAAGACGCTCAATATCAGAACTGCAAGAAATATGGAAAAAATACTTTGATGCTCCCCCTACTACTTATAATAAGGAGTTCTACATTTCCAGGATTGCACACCGCATACAGGAACTTGCCTATGGTGGTTTAAGTGCAAATCAGCAGAAGTTGATAGCGAACATGTACGTACCACCAGAGGATAGAAATAACCTACCACCTGCCGGCACAAGAATTGTTAGGGAGTATTTGGGAGTTGAAAACGTTGTTACAGTTATGAAAGATGGCTTTGAATATAACGGTATGAAGTATTCCAGCCTGTCAGCGGTGGCAAAAAAAATTACCGGTCGAAAAATCTCTGGACGTTACTTTTTTGGATTAGATAAATAAAGGAATAAACCATGGAAGAGCAAAAACAAATACGATGCGCAATTTATACCCGCAAATCAACTGATGAAGGTCTTGAAAAAGAATTCAACACACTTGAAGCCCAACGTGAGGCCGGGGAAAACTTCGTAATGAGTATGAAGCATCAAGGTTGGGTGATTCTGCCCGATCATTATGATGATGGAGGCTTTAGCGGTGGTAACCTTAAAAGACCTGCATTAAAAAGATTGATGGCAGACGTTGAGAAAGGCAAAGTGGACATGATCGTTGTCTATAAGATAGACCGTTTAACACGTTCACTTCTTGATTTTGCACAGTTAGTACAGACCTTTGAAAAGAATAATTGCTCTTTTGTATCTGTCACACAGCATTTTAATACTTGCGATTCCATGGGCAAGCTAACATTAAACATCCTGTTGTCATTTGCACAATTTGAGCGTGAACTTGGAGCTGAGCGCGTACGTGATAAAATTGCGGCTAGTAAGAAAAAAGGAATGTGGACCGGTGGTCCGGCTCCATTAGGATATGATATAAAAGAAAAGAAGCTTATTATAAATCAGGAAGAAGCAGAAGTCGTAAAATTTACCCGACCACAGAGGGTTATGCTATAAAACCCGGTGAAGCTATTGTGCGAACCGATATGGAGGCAGGCCCGGCGAGACAAAGGCGGCGTTATGAGCAAACGCCGTCTAAAATTTCTGTGTGCTGGGTGATGAATAGAGAACAATTCTCGCTCTTTGAAGCTTGGTACAAATACTACGCAAAAGAAGGTGCTGAATGGTTTGTTATTACCCTTTTAGGCGGTCTTGGACTTTTGAAGCAAGAAGCTCGGTTTACTCAACAGTTCGAAGCAAAACTCCTGAATGGATACCTTTGGGAAATCACATCAGAACTTGAAGTACGTGACCGACCGACACTTTCGGATGGTGCGTTGGCAATTTTACTAGAAAATGACTTTGATAGGCTTTCAAGTGCGGTTAATCATCTGCACTATTTCGTTCATACGGAATGCCCGCAATATATTGAGGATTTATAAAAATGGCAAATATGGAAGAAAGATTACAAGCTGTTGTTTCGCAGGCTGAAACAGACGGTGCAAAATGGCATATAGGGCATTTTTTTTATAAATCCCTGTGGTAAAACTACAGGGATTTTTTATTGAAAGGTATTAAAATGATATATGGATATATACGTGTCAGTACAGACAAACAGACCGTTGAAAATCAACGATTTGAAATAGAAAACTTTGTTGGTAGAGAAAATATACGGATCGACAGATGGATTGAGGAAACAGTGTCCGGAACAGTGTCTGTAGAAAAAAGGAAACTGGGTTCACTACTAAAAAGACTAAAGAAAGGCGATGTCCTAATTGCTTCAGAAATTTCAAGATTAGGTAGAAATCTATTGCAAATTATGAGTATTCTCCACCACTGTATGAAAAATGAAGTACAAGTTTGGACTATTAAAGATAATTATCGCCTCGGGACAGACATACAAAGTAAGGTTCTCGCCTTTGCTTTTGGACTTTCAGCTGAAATTGAGAGAAACTTAATTAGCCAGAGGACAAAAGAAGCTCTAGCTAGGATAAAAGCTGACGGAAAACATCTTGGGAGGCCACATGGTTTTCGTACTATGAAGCGTAAATTAGATGGGAAGAATAAACAACTTGTAGGCCTACTGGAAAAGAACGTGCCAAAGACACAAATAGCAAAAATGTTGGGCATCGAGAGAAGCCTAATTTATACTTTTCTAAAAGTACACAATCTTCAAGAATACATTAGCAAAAAGCAATAAAATACTGTGTGGTTTCTAGACGGTGAATTAGAAACAGCATACACTATTCAAAAAAATAAAGCAACAATTTTTTTAATTTTCTGTAGAAAAATCGGTGGTTTTTAGGACATAAAAAACCCTTAAATTAAGGGCTTGTAAAAACTTAGGGTAGTTTTGCCTCAGAGAGCCTTGTTTTCCAAGTATCAAACGCCTTAAATACAAGGTTTTTTATTGATTTGTCCTAAAAACCACCGTTTTCGTAACAGATAAAGGTGGAAAAGTTTTGATTGTAACAAATAGAAAGGATTAAACAGGCTTGCTATGTCGAAATCTAACATATCCGTTGTGATGCCTGTCTATAACACAAAGGAAGAATTCTTTCGTGAGGCTATTTCTAGTATTCTTTCACAATCTTATGCTGATTTCGAACTCCTTATAGTTGATGACTTTTCTGACTTTTATATAAAAGATATTGTTTTTTCATATAACGATACCCGAATTAAATATTTTAGGCTTAATAAGAATTCTGGCGCAGCCATAGCAAGGAACTACGCTATTGAAAGAGCTGTAGGTGATTATATAGCTTTTTTAGACTCTGACGATTTTTCAAAAAAAGATAGATTTGAAAAACAGATAGCTTTTTTCATGAGCAATCCTGAAATCGGATGTCTAGGTACAGCTGTCGATGCTATAGGTGATGATGCAAAGGATGTAAATTTTATTCCATATAAAACTCATTTTGAGATTGAATCAAATTTAATATTCAATGGTTGTGTCTTTTGTCAATCAAGTGTGATGATTAGAAAATCAGTTATCGAAAAAAACAACATTCGTTATAAAAACGAGTATGTTCCCGCAGAGGATTACGGGTTTTGGTTGGATATGGTTGGTCATACAAAATTTGCAATTTTACCCGAAAAATTAACAACGTATCGTTATCATTTAGCTAATATTTCTCATACTCAACGTGATATTCAACGTGAGAAAGGAGGTTTGGCGCAAATATGCGCATTTCAGAAGTACTGCAATATCAAATTTGAAAATATCAATTTATGGTCAAAGTTTTTTATGGGGACCCCTTTTAGTCGAGACGAGCTAAAAGAGTTGGAAGACAGAATTGGACCAATTTTAGATTCGCTTATATCCAAGGGATATCCCAAAAAGGATTTAATGTATTTTTTTAAGAAAAAATTCAAAAAACACTTCCATAGAACACGCACAATTCCAGGACAATGGAGACTAATGAACTCTAAATTGAGTAAAATTTTTAGGCTCAAACTGAGATGGAGAATTTTTTATTTTGTAACAAGAGGTATTTTATGAAAACTATATTAGTAACTGGAGGAACAGGTTTTTTAGGTTCCAATTTGTGTATTCGCTTAATAAATGAAGGAAATAGAGTTATTTGTGTAGATAACAACTACACTGGCAGATTGAGTAATATTGAAAGTATTGTCAATCATCCTAATTTTCTCTTTATTGAACATGATATTTGTGATCTGTTAGAGATAAATGATGAGAAGATCGACCAGATTTATAACATGGCTTGCCCAGCCTCTCCTCCGGCATATCAGGGAAGTTATTCCATTAAGACCACAAAGACTTGCGTCTTAGGGGCAATTAATATGCTTGATTTAGCAAAACTGCATCATGCAACCATTCTACAAACCTCAACTTCTGAAATATACGGTGAGCCCTTGGTGCATCCTCAAGTTGAAAGTTATCGCGGAAATGTCAATCCAATTGGTATCAGAGCTTGTTATGATGAGGGTAAGCGTTGTGCAGAGAGTTTGTTCTTTGATTATCACCGTCATGAGGGCGTTGATATTAAAGTGGTTCGTATTTTTAATACCTATGGTCCGAATATGGACCCGAATGACGGGCGTGTGGTTTCAAACTTTATCTGTCAAGCCCTATCCGGGCAAGATATAACGATTTATGGTGATGGACATCAAACACGCTCATTCTGTTATGTTGATGATTTGATTGAAGTGTTAATCCGTATGATGAATTCGGAGAAAGCATTTACCGGACCGGTTAATATCGGCAACCCAGGGGAATTTACGATTAAAGAATTAGCGGAAATGGTTGTCTCTAAAGTCGGAGGCAGTTCAAAGGTTGTTTACAAAGATTTACCGTCAGATGACCCGACACAAAGAAGACCGGATATTACTTTGGCAAAAACCAAACTTGATTGGGAGCCGAAAATCAAGCTCGATGAGGGTTTGGATAAAACAATCGCATATTTCAAAACACAAATAGATCAGTTTAAAAAGGTTGCATAAGATGAAAGTAGGAATTATTGGTACAGGATATGTCGGATTACCAACGGGTGTCGGTTTGGCTGAACTTGGAAATGAAGTTGTTTGTATTGACAGAGAACCAAAGAAAATTGATGCCTTAAAAGCCGGCAAAATTACACTTTATGAAGATGGCTTGGAAGAATTATTCCATAAAAATGTTAAAGCCGGACGGATTAAATTTACCACCTCGATGAAAGAAGGTGTTGAAAATGCAGATTTAGTCATTATCGCTGTCGGGACACCGCCACATCCGGTCACGAAAGAGGCGGATATGAAATATATTCACGCCGCCGCAACAGAATTGGCAGAATATTTGCAGGGTTATACGGTTATTGCAACAAAGTCAACAGTTCCTGTTGGAACGGGTGACGATATTGAAGCGTTAATCTCTAAGAAAAACCCGTTTGCGGATTTTGATGTTGTTTCTTTGCCGGAATTTTTGCGCGAAGGTTTTGCTGTTCATGACTTTTTCCATCCGGACCGCATTGTTGTTGGAGCTAACACCGAAAAAGCCCGCAATGTGATTAAAGAATTATACAAGCCTTTTGAGGGTAAAACTCAAATGTTGTTTGTGAAACGTCGTTCAAGTGAAACAATTAAATATGCATCCAATGCCTTTTTAGCTATCAAAATTCATTATATTAATGAAATGGCAAACTTTTGCGAGAAAACAGGTGCGGATATTACTGAAGTTGCTAAAGGTATGGGCTTAGACAGCCGTATCGGTAACAGATTCTTAAATCCGGGTCCTGGGTACGGTGGAAGTTGCTTCCCGAAAGATACGATGGCAATGTCATACATGGCTCGCCAGAATGATGTTGACATGACATTGATTAACGCCGCTATTGCCGGGAATACCAAGCGCAAACAACAAATGGCAGATCGGATTTTAGAAGCCGTTAAAGGGATTGAGAATCCGAAAATTGCGGTTTTGGGCTTGGCGTTCAAAGACGGCACCGATGATTGCCGTGAAAGTCCGGCAATGGAAATTGTGTATAATTTGCTAGAGCATAAAGCAAATATTACGGCTTATGACCCGAAGGCGATGGGAACGGCTTGTCAGTTGGTTGGCGATAAAATCAGCTATGCCGATGATATGTATGCGTGCATAAAAGATGCCGATGTGTTGGCTATTTTAACGGAGTGGAATGAATTTAAGTCTTTGGATTTGGATTTAGCCGCGACTTTGATGCGACATAAAAATATTGTTGATTGCCGTAATTTGCTGGACTCCGAAGCAGTCTTACAAAGTGGATTTAAGTATCAGGGAATCGGAAAAAATACAGAAATGAAAGAAAATCGTCTGCGGGAGGTTGCATGATATTAGTGATGGGTGGAGCCGGTTATATTGGCTCACATACAGTCAGACATTTACTGGATAACGATTATGAAGTTGTTGTTGCAGATAATTTGATTTATGGGCATCGTGAGGCAGTTGATGAGCGTGCCAAGTTTGTTCACGCAGACTTGTTAGATCCATATTCTTTGGATAACCTGTTTAAAAACAATAGGATTGATGATGTGATTCATTTTGCGGCATTTGCCTATGTCGGAGAGAGTGTTAATGAGCCTGAGAAATATTACTACAATAATGTTATCGGCACGGTTAATTTACTTCATGCTATGTTGGCGCATAATGTGAAAAAAATTGTTTTTTCCAGTACATGTGCAACCTATGGCGAGCCGCAATATACCCCGATTGATGAAAAACACCCGCAGAATCCGATTAACCCATATGGCCGCACAAAGTTGATGATCGAGCAAATTTTTGCTGATTATGCACGAGCTTACGGCTTGCAGCATATTGCTTTGCGCTATTTTAATGCAGCCGGATGTTCGGAAGATGGCAAAATTGGTGAATGCCATACGCCGGAAACACATTTGATTCCATTAGTATTAAAAGCGATTACAGGAGAAAGAGATAATATTAAAGTGTTTGGTACTGATTATGATACTCCAGATGGCACTTGTATTCGTGACTATATTCACGTTGAAGATCTTGCTTTAGCACATCGTTTAGCACTTGAAAAACTCGGAAGCTATAACGGATGTATTAATTTGGGAACAGGTATCGGAACCTCTGTAAAAGACATTATCTCTGCAGCAGAAGAAGTATCCGGCAAAAAATGTCCAGTTGAATATGCTCCTCGCAGAGCTGGCGATCCTGCAAGACTTTTTGCCAACAATACCAAAGCAAAAGAAATTTTGGGTTGGGAGCCTAAATATACCAACATCAAAGACATCATCCAAACCGCTTGGAATTGGGAATTAAATAGGAGATATTAATGAAAGAAATAAACATTTGTTTATCAACTGATGATAATTATATTCAACATACAGCAACTGTTGTAGCATCTATTTTATCAAATGCAAAGCGTAAAGATAAATACCATTTTTATATCTTATCAATGCAGCTCAGCAATGAGAATAAACTAAAATTTGATAAATTAAAAAAAATCAAAGATTGTCAAATTGATTATCCCAAATTAGATGAGAACAGTTTAGCTCCCTTTAAAGCCGTTAAGATGCATCCTCATTTGACTTTGGCTACTTTTAATCGATTGTTAATTCCAATGCTCTTTCCAAAATTGGATAAAATGATTTATATTGATTCCGATTTGGTAGTTTTATCTGACATTTCAGATATGAATAATATAGATGTATCAGGGTATTATTTTGCTGGGGTAAAAGATGCAAATTCTAAGGGATTGGTAAAAAAGCATGGCTATGATCAAAAATATGAATATATAAATGCTGGTGTAATTATTATTAATTGTACAGAACTTAGAAAACATGATTACTTCAAAAAAATGCTGAAACAAATTGGAAAAATAGAGGCAAAAACAGGAGATCAAGATTTTATTAATTACTGTTTCCATGATAAAATCAAAATAATCAGCTATAAATGGAATATGTATCATAAATTTCATTTTGAATCTTATGGTGGAAAACAACCTATGGAAGATAAAGATTATGCAAATGCGGTTAAAAATCCAGTAATTGTTCATTTTGTAGGACCTGACAAGCCTTGGAATATTGATTCTGTGCATCCTTATAAAAAAGAATATTTAAAATACTTACAAATGACCCCTTGGGCTGAAAAATCCCAAATGATGATTGCTAAAGATTTTATTAGTGATAAGAATCTGTATTCGCAAGGAGTGGGCGTTATATCTTTAGGCTGTGATGAGATGATTCAAGACTACTTAAACGCGTCGAAAATATATAACATTTCTCAAGATAATTATATGCCATTTGATAATTGTTACTCTACATTAGCAGGAGTTGTTGCTGTTTTAAAAAATAATTTCAGTTCCATTTATCAAGATATGCATTTTGATGAAAAACGTGGATATTTTATCAATGAATCATTAGGTTTATTCTATAATAAGGATAGAGATTGCGGTAATGATTTTAATAAATTCAAGCAAAGACTGGATGAGAGAATTACACATTTTAAAATTGCGTTATCTTCGAAAAAAGCACTGTTCTTTATATTAAAAGCTTCATCTAATCCCACATTAATTAATGAACTTTATGAACTACTAAAAATAAAAAGAGGAAAAAAGCAATTTTATTTAGTAGTTATTGATCAATGGAATAGATTAAAAGGATTAAATACTAACATAATTTATTGTAATATTCGTTCCCCTTATAAAGATGATACAGGCTGGTATAATCCTCAATTAAATCAAACAAAAGAGGCTATTAGATATGCACAAAATGTAGTGAATTTTATTAAAAAAGAAATTAAATTTTATACGAAAATAACGTTCAATAAGTTTTTTGTAAAAGCCTCTAATTCAAAAGAAAAAAGAATTTATTTGTCTTTGTTAGGAATAAAAATAATAAATTACCATAGTAAGAAAGACATAGGTAGTAATTCTAAAAAGTCAGCATTGAGGTTATTGGGTGTTCCGTTTTTTACTGTCAAAAAGACATTGGAAAGCAAAATATTCTGGCTTTTAGGAATTAGAATAGCAAAAATTCGTAAAACACCAGAAAAGAGCATTTTATATTTCTTAGGTGTTCGTATTGGGAAAAAAACAAATACAAAAATTAATTTGCTCTTTTTCAGTATTAAGAAAAAAGGAATTTATCGAATTTTCAAACTTTTTGGAATCCCTCTTTATTTTTGGACTGTTAAATATACAACGACCGCTCAGTTGCCTCAAAATATTGCAGCAATTCGAAAATTAAAAGATAAATATAAGGGGAAAAGGTGTTTTATTATCGGTGGCTCACCTTCCTTAAATCAACTAGATTTAACAAAATTAAATAACGAATATACATGTACAGTCGGAAAAGGATATAAATTGGTCGAAAAGGGATTAAAACATTCCACCTTCCATGTTTTTGGTGATATTTTTGGTTATGCAGAATCATGTACAGAATTGGATGCTAATTTTTCTGATACTTATTTCTTTAGATCCGCAATAGATTGTGTGAATGTGATAGAAACCCCCATTTTTTTTGATACGTATGATAGGTCTGTTAATCCTGCATCCAATGGATTTCAAACGGATTTATGTAAGCCACTTTATTGTGGATGTACGGTCATTGTTTATGCATTGCAAATTATGGCTTATTTAGGCTTTAAGAAAATCTATTTAATTGGTGTCGATTTGGATTTTAAAACAAAAGAAGCACATGCTTATACTTCTACAAAGGAGGAAGAAAATCGAGCTCGACATTCCGTCTATAATCAACAACGGATGTATGATGGGTTGAAATTTGGAAGTAATTTTTTAAAAACGCAAAAAAAACAGGTTATTAATGCCTCCGCTGTTAAAAAATTACCATTTTTAAAAGAAGAAATATACGAGAATTTATTTAAATAGGAGGATAGACAATGTTCAATACAATACAAGATGTGAAACAATTGAAACCACTTTTTAAGAGTGATAATTTGATCATTATGTCTTCAGATAATAATTATGCTCTTTATTTAGGTGTATGTGTACAGTCAATAATAGCTAACCAAAATCCGAAATATAATTATGATATAGTTATTCTTGAAGATAATATTACGGATAATAATAAAAAATTAATCTCAAATTTATGTGCTCAACGAAAAAATATTGCTGTGCGTTTTTTTAATATGAAAGAATTTGCTGAGCGGTACAAAAAATTATTTTATGTGCGAGCACAATTTTCGATGGCAACATATTACAGATTCTTTATTCCTGAAATTTTTTATCAATACACAAGAGCCTTATATTTGGATTGCGATTTGGTTGTTTGCAAAGATATTTCTCCATTGTTTACAATGGATATGAAACAAAACTATATTTTAACAACTCCAGATATACAGGTTATTAATGATTGTTCTCTAAAACAACCTGTAGATGGTTGGTCTTTATCTTTTGATAAATATTTAGCAGATATCTTAAAAATAAAAAATCCTAATCGTTATTTTCAAGCAGGAATGATGATTATGGATATTAACAAATTAAAAAAATTTGATATGCTTTCAAAATGCATAGAACGCCTAAAAGAAGTAAAACATCCTGTTTATGTCGATCAAGATATTTTGAATTCTGTATTTTATAACTATGTGGGATTTATTGATTTAAAGTGGAATCATGTATATCATGTACAAAAGACAGACTATTTAGCGGGAAACATCCCAGATGTTATGTATAGAGAATATTTAAAAGCAAGAGAAGAAGGTCCCTGTGTACTTCATTTAACAGGTCGACAAAAACCATGGATAAGACCTAATCAAATTTTAGCAGAATGTTTTTGGCAATATGCCAGACAAACCCCATTCTATGAGGAAATAATTTATAGAAACGTTTTGTTAAATCAGCCGACGATTCAAACGAAACAAGATATCCCCCTCTTTTTGCCTAATATCAAAGATGTACTTAATTATAAAAACAATTACATCAAATATTTAAAATACAAGCTATTAACTAAATTATCTTGGGGTAAAAAGCATAGTAAATATAAGCAAAAGAAAAATATTTATAAAAATAAAATTAAAAATGCCAGAAACTTTTTAAAGGATAACTAAATATGGTAAAATATTTTATAAGTCATTCAAAAAAAGATAAGAAAATTGCAAAATTATTTGTAGATTTATTGGTTCAAGGATGCTCTATTACCAAAACAGATATATTTTGTTCTTCTTTGCCGGGGCATGGTATATAAGGCGGACAACGATGCATATACAACACATATCGTCAGAAACTAAAAAACTAATCGCAAGGTTAGATCCGAAATACAACTCCTTTTCGGAAATGACACCATCTGAGCAAGAGTTTTTAACAGATATTGTACGCCAGTATAAGCCCAAGAAGCTGTTAGAGCTAGGTATAGCCTCGGGAAGCTCATCTGTGCTTTTATTAAATGCAATACAAGATATACCGAATAGCCACTTAACCAGTATTGATTATAGCACGCCTTATTATCGCGATAAAACAAAAAATTCGGGTTTTGTAGTTGATGAATATCCTGACTTAAAGCAAAAATGGACACTTTATACCGGAGGAATGGCTTCTGAATTTATGGAGAAGATCGGAAAAGATATAGATTTTTGTTTTATTGATACAATGCATACTCTTCCTGGGGAAGTGTTAGATTTCTTACTCGTGCTTCCTTATTTGAAACCGAATGCCATTATTGTTTTTCACGATACCAATTTGCAAACTTGGGGAAATTGGCCACAATGCACATCTAACAATATGCTTGTCAGTGCGATTTCCGGTGAAAAAATTATTCCGGAAACATTTGAAAATATATTTTTTCACAATACCCTTAAAACAGATTTTCAGATGTATTTTCCAAACATCACAGGAATTATCTTAGATGGAACGCAAAAGGATAGAATTTGGGATATATTTAACATACTCACTCAAAAATGGAAATATCAACTTAAATCCGAAGATGTTGTTTCCATAAAATCAGCCTTAAAAAAGCATTATTCTGATTTCTACGTTAAAATGTTTGATAATATTTTAAATTATCAGATGAATATGGCAAAAAATGATAAAACTATCCAAGATATTATTAAGGAAAATAAAGAACTCATTGATAAAAGATTACAAGAAGAAGCAAATGCGTTACAAATATCTTCGGAAGAACAAAAAAATCTGATTGCGAAAAATATTGAAAATGTTGCCCAGCAAACGAAATCAAGCCTAGATAATATATTGCAAAGTTTATCTGAGGAGATGGCATCAAAAACTGATGTCTCTGTTTCTGTTGAAAATGTACAGCAAAAAATTGAACAAATATTAAAAGGGCAGAACGCTTCTTATATCTCCGAGTCTAAGCAAAATTTTAATGACCTTAAATCCCATCAAGATGAAAGGCTATCTGAAATTTCTTCTATAATTGCCGAAACAAGTAGCTCATTATTGAATAAATACCAACAATTAGAAGATACGCATCAAAAGATACTATCGTTACAAAAGGAAAATTTTGATTTGCACATTCAAGAATTAGATAAGAATTTTGGAATTTTAAACCAAGAATTAAATAATGAGATTGTATTGTCTCATCAAAATATAGAGATGTTTACTCAAAAATTCATAAATGAACAGCAATTTCTTGAAAATAAATATAATAATCTTTCACAAACATTAAATGAGTTGTGTATGTACATCAATACCTCAGCCATAAAAAAGCGATATTGGTATTATAAATTAATGCGATGGTATCCGTTTCCTGCTCAAAGAAAAAAATACAAACAAAAATATAATGAAGCAAAACAGGTATATAAAAAAATCAGGAAATTAAAATATGACTTTTAATCACATAGTTTTCTCCATTAATAATGATTATGCGCCGTATCTTTATATTTGCTTAAAGAGTTTATTGACGCATATAAAACCGTGTGATAAATATAAGGCTTGTATTCTTTATACTGAGCTTTCGGATCATCATCAGGAAAATCTTCTGAACTTGCAAACTGATAATTTAAAAATAGAATTTATCAATGTTGAAACGATAATTAGAAAGTATAAGGATAATTTTTCGATTAATAACCATTTTACGATTGAAACTTATTATCGCTTTTTCTTGCCGCGCATTTTTCCAAAATTGGATAAGGTTTTATATTTAGATGCTGATACTATGATAATGAAGGATATTTCTCCTTTATTTAATATTGACATCAATGGCTATTATCTTGGTGTTACTCATGATTGTGAGATTGTTAGAGCATCCAATTTTATTAGAACTAAATATTCGAACTATTTTATTAAAACTCTAAACATTGATCCAAGTAACTATTTTCAAGCGGGTGTGATGCTCGTAAATTTAAAAAAAATGCGTGAAGATAATATAACTGATAAATTGCTAGATGCGCTGGAAAGAATTGGCTCTCCAAAATTTGTCGATCAAGACATTTTAAATACGGTTTGCAGAGACAAAGTGCTTTTTATTCCGCAAAATTGGAATTATACCTGGCATTTGCAGTTTTGTGATTCAGACTATCTTGAGCATTTACCAGATTATTTTAGGACATCATATAAAGAAGCAGAAGATGACCCATATATTATCCATTTTACCGGTAATAAAATGAAACCTACTAATTATCCCAACGCTCTATACGCTAGTGTCTTTTGGAATTATGCACAAAACACCCCTTATTACTCCCTGCTAATTGAACAAAAGGAGCAATATTTTAAGGAAGTTCAAAAAATAAAGAGTAAAATTAGTATAAAAATTAAAAAGTATAAAATCTTAAATATGATTTCTTTGGGATTGTTTAAAAGTAAGTACCATAAAAAAATCGAGAAAAGAGAAGAAGATTTGAGTAGAATTAAAAAATATACAGAAAAGGAAAATAATGAACCTAAAAAATAATTTTTTTATTACAAATTATGCAAAAATTTACCCTTATGTAAGACCATATTTATTTAGAGCTGTGTTAGCCATTCTAATAACACTTCCACTTGGTGCAATGGATGCCGTCATTGCATGGGTTTTGAAACCATATATGGATGTTGTAATGATTGAAAAAAGTGCAAAAGCGACATCTCTTTTGCCTTTGTTGGTCATTGTATTCAGTTTTGCGCAAAGTATGCTAAATTATGCGGCTACATATCTAAATACATGGGTTGGCCAAAAAATCACAATGGATCTTAAAAAGAATCTCTTTAAAAAAATGATGCGGTGCGATGCAACGTTTTTTGATAAGACAACATCTGGTGACGTTATGTTTCGCTTTAATCAAGATGCAGACCTTGCATGTAGTGGATTATTATCTAATTTAAAATTATTTACGACGAGGCTCTTCTCTTCTATATCATTAATTTTAGTTCTTATTTATAATTCATGGCAACTTTCTATTATTGCGATTTTTATCCTCTTTGGTGCCTTATTCCCTTTAACTAAAGTCAGAAAGAAAATAAAAGGAATAATGGATAAGACTGTGTTTTCAGGTGCAAGGGTAATGACGCATTATAATGAAGCTTTTACGGGTAATAGAGTTGTGTCGTCATTTAACTTATATGATTATCAATTTAATCGCTTTAACGAAACGCTTAGGTCTGTGTTCAAATTGGGAATGAACATGACAAAAAAGACTGGAATTCTTACCCCAATGATGCATTTTATAATATCAATTGGTATTGCAGGTGTTATTTGGTTGGGCAGTTATCTAATTACAAACAATCAGCTTACACCTGGTGGATTTGTTTCATTTATTACTGCATTGCTCATGCTGTATCATCCAATTAAATCAATTGGTTCAAATTTTACAAGCGTTCAAATGTCACTCATGGCTATGGAGCGTGTTTTTAGCCTTCTGGAAGAGAAACCTCGTGTATACAATGCAGATAATGCAGTAAAAATTAATGGGATAAATAAGGACATTTTGTTTGAAAACGTTTGGTTTGAGTATGAGCCTAATAGGCCAGTACTGAAAGGGATAAACCTGGACGTAAAAAAAGGACAAACTATAGCATTTGTTGGTAATTCAGGCGGTGGAAAGTCAACTATGGTTAATCTTCTTCCGCGCTTTTACGATGTAAAACAAGGGGCAGTAAAAATTGATGGAAATGACATCAGAAATATTGATATAGATTCACTACGTTCGCAGATAGCTATTGTTTTTCAAGATAATGTATTGTTTGCAGGAACTATCCGAGAAAATATATTACTAGGAAAAGAAAATGCAACAGATGAAGAAGTACGAAATGCAGTGCATAACGCTTGCTTAGACGAGTTTATTGGCTCACTGCCCCTAGGCTTAGACACAGAAATAGGAGAGCGTGGCACAAAATTATCTGGCGGGCAAAAACAAAGAGTGGCCATTGCAAGGGCTTTCTTAAAAAATGCGCCTGTTGTTATATTAGATGAGGCTACATCTGCGTTGGACAACAAATCTGAAGAAATAGTGCAACAAGCAATTTATAATTTAATGGCAGATAGAACAGTTTTTGTTATTGCGCATCGTCTTTCTACCGTTAAAAATGCTGATTGTATTGTGGTAATTGATCATGGCGAAATAAAGGAACAAGGAACTCATGAAGAGTTGCTTGCACGTGAAAATTCCGTTTATGCGGCTCTTTATAAAACACAATTAAAGTGAGGGCTAAAATGTTAAGTGATGAAATGAAAGAAAATTTATTAGCAGTTGGTCAGGATTTTGGAGAGATTGCTATTGATGCCTTTATGAATGATGGCATATGGAAAGATATTCCTGTTATTAGTACAGCTGTGAATATTGCTAAAATAGGTGCTACGTTCAGAGATCGTGCATTTCTTAATAAACTTCATGATTTTCTTTATGAATATGAGAAATTAACCGGTGAAGAAAAAGAAAAAATAAAAGATAAAATTTATTCGTATCAAGATAAAAAATCTTTTGGGGAAGAGATTACCAAAACTATTGACGATGCGGAAAATTGCAAAAAGGCCACTTTGTTAGGTAAGGCGATGAAAGCTTTATTAAGTGATGAAGTAGATGTGAATCTCTATCTTGTTTTAGCTAACAGAATTTCAAAGTGTTATTACTCAGATATTTTACATTTAAAAGATTTTGAAACGGAAAACTCGGAGTATTTTGCGAGCAATGATAAAATTCCTGGAATATCCTTAGATCAACTCTATTTTTGTGGTTTTTTAAGTGATACTGGATATAGTGGTGGCGGATTTAATGATGAACCATGTGGACGTGGTTATGCACTTAATGAATACGGAAGGGCTCTAAGGAAAATACTTATGGCTAACGATGAATAGGCTAATTAATATGAATGCTTAACCTGTCTTGATTATCCCGGAACCGAATTTGTTTTCTAACTGGTCAATAACCCAGGAGAGTTTGTCATCTTCCGGCTCTAAATTATCAAACAGCGATAACTGTTGTTTTTTGCCGATAGTAAGGTCCATCAAAGTGATTCCTGTTGACCGGTAAGTCGTACCGCGGTGGTACAGCTGATCTAACAACTTATGCGCCGCATCTCGCAAAGTCTTTTCGGAGTTCGTTGGCTTTTCAAGTTTTGCTTCCAATTGATAGACGGCAAATTCCTTTGTCCGGACCATAACAGCAATAGTTGAACAATATCCGTTCCATAGCCGGAGCTTTTTAGAAGCATTGTGTATATGTCCGGATAGCGTGGAGTGTAGGTAATCTATGTCTTTTGAAAATTCTGCAAACGCGCTGGTGTCCTGAATAGACTGCGGTGGCTCGGGTTTTGGATTTACCGGTGAGACAGTTTCGCCTAAAAGTTCGTGCTTCAAGGTTACACCATTCACTCCGAAACCTTTTCTCAGCCAGCTGTCAGACTTGGAAACATATTCTCGAATGGTGTTGATGTCATTATATAATAAGTGTTTAGAGTTCTGCCGGCCAACGCCACATACGGAATCGATCAGATCATCGCCGACTTTTTCAAGGATCTTATCAACTTCCGGCCGGATCACATAAATACCACCGCATTTTTTTGCTTTATCACTAGCCAACTTTGCTAGGGTCTTAGACGAACACAGGCCGATTGATACCGGAACGCCTGTGTGCTTCAGGACCTCATCTCGAATATTAGTTATGAATTGTGTGTAGGTTATCTTGTGTAATTTGTTAAAACCAGTCACATCAGCGTAGGCTTCATCAACCGAAACAACCTCAACATCGGGTGTAAAATCTCGGATGGTGTCCATAACTTGTTGCGATATTTCGTGGTAAAGGGAGTGATGCGCAGGAATACAAATTGCATCAGGATGTTCGACTTTGGCCTTGAAATACGGTTCGCCCATCTTAACGCCGAGTACTTTTGCCTCCTTTGACCGGGAAACAATGATGCCTTTATCACCACCGCCGGTCATGACACAGACGGGCTTGCCCTGTAATTTTGGATCCTTGACCCGCTCACAGGACACGAAAAAACAATCACAATCTATCAAAGCTATAATCCGTTGCATAAGAACAAGAGTAGAACATAAAGACGAAAAAGTCAATGTGTATACAGGTATATACACGGAAAATAAAACCATTATAACTCAATGATTTAACATATAGGTTCGCAACTTTTCTGTGGGTGTTCGCTTGGGATGAGAGAACAAGCCCACGACCAAAAAAATATTTTCAAATTTTCATACAAACCCCTTGTATTTTCTGATTTATTTGGCTATAATTAGTGTCAGAAATAGAAAGTTGGACACTGCGGTATCAGGTGTCGTGGGTTTAGAAGTAGTGGCCGACCACTTTATCAGCCTTTTGTTAGAAGGCTGATTTTTTTTGTTCTTTTTATCTTTTTTATTCTTAAGACTGTCTAAAGTTAACAAATGGACAAAATTATATTTTGATGAGAAATTCCCCAGATTTATCTTGAATTTTTATGCTAAAATAAGCAGATGAATCATTCGTAAATTTTTGTAGTGGACATAAAATGGTGTTTTTTTTGTCTGGTAATGGTAAAATATGCTTTAATATTAATAAATTTTAATATATAGTTTCGCCATAAAAATAATAATAAAAAGATGAACTTGTTGAAACTACACTTAAAAGGAACTCATTTTATGCGTAAAAGTTTATTGTTAACGACATCTTTGGCTGTATTGCTAAATGCCGGAAATTCTTTTGCTCTTGATCTGTCAAATAAAACGATAGAAAATGTTAATAATTCAGGTAATTACGGGGCTGAATACGTTGGAAGGAATGATCCCTCCGGAGTTGTTGCTAAAAATTCAAAGTTTTTAAATAATTCAGGCGAGTACGGTGGCGGGGCTTTGGCATTGTTTGCCGGCCATACGGCTGATGTTACAAGCATTATTACTAATTCGGACTTCATTGAAAATAAAACGACTGGAAAAATTGCAAATGATGGTTACAATAACCATAATTTGCAATCAAGTATTGACGGAGGTGGTGCAATCTTTTTGGGAAGTGCTTCACAAACGATTATTGAAAATTCTTCTTTTGTTAAAAATGAATCGACTGTTACGGGCGGAGCGATTTCTACTCGTGCCGATTGGCGAGATAAAAAAGGTACTATATTAAATGAAAATTATAAAAAGCCGGCTGATTATGATTCTAAAGAAGATATTTTGTATAAAAATACAATAGCTTCTGTTGCCATTAGCGGGTCTGATTTTATTGAAAATAAATCTGAAACAATGGGAGGTGCTTTTTATAATACGTTTTCTGATGCAACTATTGATTCGACTTTGTTTTCTGAGAATGGGGCTAAAGAAGGCGGGGCTATTTATAATGAAATGGCTTCAAAACTTGTTATTAAAGATTCTGAATTTACGGGCAATAAGGCTTCTGTTTATGGTGGAGCAATTGAAAATACCGGTAAATTAAATTTGCTTGGTACGGAAGATAAGCATATTCTCTTTTCTAAAAATAAGGCAAATCAAGGAAGTGCCATTGCGAATGGTATTCGTCAGAAAAGTGGTGAGTTAACCGCATCTTATGTCGACTTTAAGGGGAATGAGGCTTTGTATCAAGGTGCGTTAACAAACTTCCATAAAGCTGATGTTGCAAATGCTAATTTTGATGGAAATAAGATTGTTGCAGAGCTTGTAGATGATGGGTTTAATAACCATAATATCGATACCAGTGTTGATGGCGGTGCCGCTATTTTTGCCGGAAGTGCTTCTGAAACGAAAGTTAAAGATTCTGTATTTACAAATAATACATCAACCTCTGACGGAGGTGCTATTGCGACAAGAGCCGATTGGGCTAATGATAATGATCTAAGTGGAAAGCCAGACGGCACTGCAAATGATTATGTTAAAGAGAATAAAGAAGCTATTTTATCCGTTTCTAACTCATCGTTTGATGGAAATAAGGCGGACTTAAAAGGTGGTGGTTTATATAACACATTTCGTCAGACATCTCTTGAAAACGTAACGTTTAGCGGCAATACAGCTGCAGATAGAGGTGGTGCAATTTATAACGAAAGTTTAGCGACCATTGCTTTTGACGGAAATAATGTCTTTAGTGGAAATTCAGCCCTCAATGGCGGAAATGATATTTGGAATGATGGAATTTTGAACTTCAACTCCGGTACATCTTCTTTTGATGGCGGAATCAGTGGTAGCGGAACAATTAATGTTAAGGATGGTGCTACTTTAGACATCGGAACATCTACCGTTGAAGCTAAGAATTTTGCTTTCAACAGCGGTTCTACCTTGGCTTTACAAGTTAACGGTAATGCCAATGGAGAATATGGTAAACTTGTTGTGGCAGAAGGTGGAAAATTTTCTAATGCCGGAGCTAACTTAAGTGCTACTTTAGGGCAAGGTGTTTGGTCTGAAGGTTTTAATGTTAAACTGATTGAGGGTATTAAAAACGGAGAAGATAAGTTTGGATATACTTTCAGCAACAATATGTATGAATTTACCGGTTTGGGCGATGGTTCTTATGCGGTTTCTAAGATTGCAAATGCTTCTGATTTGGTAAATGGGGAAAATAGTAACGTAGCCAGTGCTTGGACTGATGGTAATGCTTTTACCGACGGAACGCAAAAAGAAGTTGCCGATCGATTGGCGGCATTGGCACAAACTAATCCTGGGGCTTATGAAGAAGCTTTGAAAGCCGTTACTCCCGGAAAACATAATATTGTACAGGGAGCAACAACGGATCACACCAATCAGGTTATTGGGGCTGTAGAAAGCCGTTTATCCGGTGGGTGCAGTTTCTTCTGTACGGGAGCTGAAGGTAAAGCGTCCGGTGATAATGTGTTTAATACGGCGATGAGTTGGATTCAAGGTTTGTTTAACAAATCAAAATTAAGCCGAGATGATGGTTTTGATGCTAAGTCTGCCGGTATTGCTTTCGGTTTCGAAGATTATATTAATGATAATTCTAAGGCTGGTATCGGTTATGCGTTTACTAATACGGATGTTGATTCCGTTGATGGACGTAATACCGATATTGATACCCATACCGTATTTGTTTACGGAGAGTACAAACCTTCTAAATGGTTTGTTAACGGTTATGCCGGTTATAACTTTGCCGATTATGAAGAAAGCAGTGTTTTGAAGAAAGCTGATTATGATGTTAACAGTATTTCTTTACAAGCCATGACCGGTTATGAATTGAGTGTGGGATCTTTTGATGTTATTCCGCAAGCGGGGGTTAGATACATCAATATTGATAAAGATTCTCATACCGACTCTTTGGATCAAAAAATATCCGGGGATAAATCAGATATCTTTACCGGTGTTGCCGGCGTAAAAGTTGCTAAAGATTTCTTTACCGAAGGTGGAAATTATATTCGTCCGGAAGTTAAGTTAGCGGCAACTTATGATTTCCATAATGATGGAGCAAATTCTGTCGTTTCCTTAAGTAATGGTTCAAGTTATACATTACAAGGACGTGCTTTGGAGCGGTTTGGAATTGAAACCGGAGCAGGTGTTTCTGTTGAAGCAAGTGATAGAATTGAAATATCTGCCGCTTATGAAGGAAAGTTCCGTCAAGATTATGAAGATCATACCGGATTGTTAAACTTCAAATATAAATTCTAATTTTTTAGAATTGCAGAAAAGAAGTCCCTTCTGAAAAGAATGGACTTTTTTTTGGTTGTTTTACAAAAAATATCTTGTTTATAGCGATTGTTATTCAAATAAAAAAACGACAGTTTTATTAACTGTCGTTTTTTTGAGGTTAAAAGAAATTTTCTTTTCCGAAACATTTGCGCCATAGGGCAAAGTCTATAAAGTTGGTCTTAAAATTCAGATATGACGTTTTAAGGTACTTCTTTTCGCCGCCATTAAATCTTAAGTAAACTTTTCGGCAGAAAAATTTCTTCTGATGCGGAAAAATCTTTCCCATGTAGATGGTGATATCTTCATCAATCGCTTCATCATACATTTGGGGAGTGAACGATGCTCTGGCTCGGAGGTCTGACATGATGATATTGTAGACCGCCGTTTCATGATCAATACCGTACAACAGCTCTTGGTAGTCAGGCCAGCCCATGTTGGAATAGAGCGTAATTAACTCTTCAAATATACTCCAATCGGCCTGTGCTACTTCCGGAAGAAGATAGCGTTCCTTGTTAAAGTCCGGCTCGCTTCCAAGCGGTGTTGTATCTTTGGTTAAGGGGCCAAGAGATGCGGCGATGTAGCCCAGCATAATCTCGGAAAGATGCCCTTCCGGAGTTGCACTGTCTAAGGTTAGCGGGCAGTCTAAGACGACGAGATTAACCTTAACGTCGGTGTATTCCGGTTTGCCAAATTCTAACATGCCTTCGGCCAAGAGTCTTTTGGTATACCAAGGTTGTCCGGAACAAAGAATAAAGGTTACTTCTTTCCATTCTTTGCTTTTAGCCAGGTGGTAGAGTTCTGCAAAGTTGCCTTTGGTATCGGTATCGCTGATTTCTCTTTGGAATTGGCGTACCCAATCATAAGCGAGAACTTCTTTCAAAATCCTCATGTAGGCTTCCGCTTCTGAGTGAATCATCAGACCTTTGTTGCGGTTGAAAACTTCCTCAAACAAACCTTTGTTTCCGCCTTTTCCGGTGGCAGCAATCGGTAAATACTCGTTGTATTTGTTGTAATATGCTCGGAAAGCTTCCAGTGTATAAATTGCTGCCGGCATATAACCCGAAAAACATACTAAAACCGGATTTACTAATCCAAAGGGAATGTCATAGAGATCATATATCTTTGCGACAGAGGTTGCCCCTTGAGCGTTGCGATAGGCGTATTTTGTACCGTGAACGGCACCGCCAACTTTAATTGCAGCTTTAATCACCGGAGCCCAATCTTTAAGACAGAGATCATGAGGTGATGGATAAGCTCCAAAGTTTGCTTTTAGCGTTTGAGCAATTGCTTTACGAACATCGGCATTGCATTTGAACTCATATTTTTTGAGCTCATTCATAATAAAATTTTTCATATTTTTATTTTATTTAGTTAATAATAATTTCTCTTTAATTGCTTTACAAAGGGGATAATAGCAAAATTTTGTCTATTTGGCAAATGTTTTTTATTGAGTATATTTGAGGCTCAAGATGCGTGAAAGACAAAAAGAACGCTGCTGATTGCGTTGCGTGCAATAGGCCAAAAGATTGTCCTCTTTAATCCGGAGCGGGACAATAATGCGATGAGAAATTTCGTGGTTTATTTTTTGGTAGGTTATTTCTAGCTTTTGTTTTTTTAAGATTGCTTGTTGAATAATGTGACATTTGTCGGTTGCAGATAGTTCTTGCAATGGACCATAACTCAACATAAAACGGCAAATTCTGTCATCGGTCAGAATATGGTGTTTTTGCAAGGGTTTGGTAATTTTGATGCCGCTAAGGGAGGTGCAACGGCTGAGAGCAACATAGAGTTGACCCGTGGCAAAAGTTCCGTTGCCGATATCAATAGTAACATTGTCAAATGTTTTGCCCTGACTTTTGTGAATGGTAACGGCCCAAGCCAAACGGAAAGGATATTGGGTGAAAGAGCCGATGATTTCCGATACAATTTCCCTTCCTTCCAGGGTGTATTTATAGATTTCCCATGTATAGGGGAAGACATCGACCAACTTATATTCTTTTTGCAGGCGAATTTTTAGGTACAGAATTTTGTCATTGCGAAATTTAATGTCTTCGATATATCCGACGCTCCCGTTAACCCAGCGGTTTTTACTGTCGTTATTTAAAAACATAATTTGTGATCCGAGTTTGAACTCAAGTGTTTCTGCAGTGGGATAAAAGTCAGGACTGAACTGTCCGTCTATGATTGCGTGTGATTGATAAAGACTCCCTTCTAACTTGTTGAGTTCTTGCTGATTTATCTGATCGGAAAGGGTGTTGGTGGTGGTTAAGTGGATATTAAAATCATCAGATGAAAAGGAACGTGTGGCGGAACAATTCAATTCTTGCAGTTCTTCGTCATTAATGTTGTTATTGCGAATGTGATTTAGAAGATGGATAAAGTGTTCATCTTGTTGGCGGTAGATTTTCGTCAGCTCAATGACTTCCAGAGGCATGGACTTAAAAATATCGGCACTGAAAAAATAAGGAGAATCGTATTTACTGAAAAAAACATCTTGTTCTTGTTTGCTGACAACCGGTGGAAGCTGGTATAAATCGCCAACCAAAACAATTTGTACGCCACCAAATGGAACATCTGTTTGCGGTCCATAGATTTTGAGAAAAGCATCAATGCAATCCAAAATGTCGGCACGCAACATGGAAACCTCATCAATAATAAGCGTTTCTAAATTTTTATATATTCTTTTTACCCGAGGTAACACCAGACCGGAAGAAATTTTTTCAACACTGACATTGATCGGAAAATTAAAAAAGCGATGAATGGTTTGTCCGTGAACATTGAGTGCCGCGACCCCGGTTGGAGCCAGAACAACAATGTTTTTTTTGCTGTGTTCTCGACAATAGTTTAATAGTGTTGATTTGCCGACACCGGCTTTCCCGGTAATGAAAAGGTGTTTTCCGGTATTTTCAATCAAGTCAAATGCTTTTTGGAAAGCAGGGTTAAAATCAAGTGTCGTTGTCATGGTTTTATGGTTGTAAAATATTTTTCTAATGTTATCATATTATTTGGTTTGAACAAGAGGATTTTTTTATGCAAGATGAAGAGAACAGGCTTATTGATATTGAAATGGCGTTGACGGAAAACGAACGCCAGATTGAGGATTTGAATCAAGTTATTATTTCACAGGGAAAACAAATTGATCGGTTGGTAAAACAGGTGCAATATCTTTTTTCTCAGTTGAATCAAGATACCGTCAAGCCCCAAAATGAAGAGACCCCTCCGCCTCATTATTAAAAGCAAAGAACATCTTGTTTGCCGTTAAAATATTATTATATTAAAATTGTCTTTATTAGGAGAAAGAGAATGGATTTGGAGGCATTGTATAAACTGACGCACGGTTTATATGTTTTGGGTGGAAGCAAAGATGGACGCTTGGTCGGAAGTATTGTCGATGCGGTTATGCAGGTTGCCAATAAACCGGTTGTGGTGGCTTTGTCTTGTTCTAATACCAGTTATACCAAAGAATGCATCGAATCTTCCGGAGAGTTTTCTCTTTCGGTTTTGTGTAAAGATGTTGATCCCTTTGTGGTGGCCAATTTTGGTTTCCAGACCAGCCGAGAGGTTAATAAATGGGATAATGTAAAATCTGTGCAAAAAGACGGATTGCCGTATTTGGACGATAGTTTGGCTCATTTTCGTTGCAAGATTTTAAGCCAAAATCGTTTTGAAAGTAATACGCTTTTTGTGGCGGAAGTGGTTGAAGCTAGCCGTTGTCGTGACGGAGATCCTTTGACCTATTTGGATTATCGTTCTTATTTTAAGACCGATGTTATGGAAAGTTTTAAAAAGTTTATTGCAGAAAAGGAGAAAAAAATGGGTTCCGATAAAAATAACGGAAAGAAATGGGTTTGTACCGTATGTGGTTATGTTTATGATGAAGAAACTCCCTTTGAGGATTTGCCAGAAGATTGGGTTTGCCCTTTGTGTGGTGTTGATAAAAGTTTCTTTGAATTGCAAGACGCTTAAGATTAATGTCGAAAACTTAGCCCTCG
Source organism: uncultured Alphaproteobacteria bacterium (assembly GCA_944392275.1). Lineage (GTDB taxonomy): Bacteria > Pseudomonadota > Alphaproteobacteria > RF32 > CAG-239 > CAZU01. Next base: position 129,406 of record CALXWA010000004.1, on the reverse strand, counting down.
GGTTATGATACCAATCATAACGGCGAGGGTTAAGTAGCCGGTAAGGCATTCTGTTGCAACAATAATTTGTGCCAGTGGGGTTAGGGGAATAATATCGCCGTAACCGACCGTGGTCATGGTGGTAATAGAAAAATAAACGGCATTAATGATGCCGGTAATCCCTTCGGCAAAGCTGAAAGCCGGTCCGTGGCCAAGAATTTGGCTCAGAAAATTAATGGATAAGTTTGTGGTGGTGAAACAAACAGCCAGAGTGATAAAAAAATTAAAGAAAATACCTATTTCTTTGGTGGTGGCTAAGCGGGTCGGTGAAAGTAAATTGTAAAGCTTGTTGAGAAAGTTTTTAATTGTGTAATAGGCTCCGATACAAGCGAGCAATGTTATTAAAAAAGTTATGGATGCCGAAAAACTCAGATAAAAAGCACCGCATCCCGCCAGAAAAGATATTATAAGCAGTTTGAAACGATTGGTCGTGTAATAAATGGCCGCATAATCTTTATGGGCAAAAAATCGGTTGAGCAATAAAACGGTTAAGGCCGTTAAAAAGCCGTTGAGCATCGGAATATAGTAAATTTTGTAAGACAGGCTTTGATCGTAGAGAATGACATATTCGGCCAAGCGGTGATAAAGGCTTAAAATACATAGACCTAAAAAAAGGCTGAAATTGAAATCTTTAATAAAAACAGCTTTGAGGCTGATTTCGGTTTGATTGGACAGGCGGATATTTTTCATAAGATATTTCCTTTGGCTGAACGTTATTTTCCAGAAAACCTCGGTATTTCCAATGGTGGTTGTTATAAGTTAAGTGCAAAACCGATCCATTGGGAATATTGGCTTTTTTTATATTGAAAAGGAGCAAAGACTGAGAAATGGTAATCCCATGGGCTGAAATGGCTATGTTTTTATATTTGCTTTGTTGTGCATAATCATTGAAGGTGGCAAAAATGCGTTGACGCACTTCGGCTTTGGTTTCGCCGTTTTCAAAGTGTGTGGTTTTATCACTTAAACAGCAGTTTTGCCATTTTTTGTAGAGTTCGGGGAATTTTTTTGCCACATCTTGAACATGCATTCCCTCGACAACACCCATGTTGACTTCTTTTAGGCGGTCATCATAAATGATGGGAGCCTTTACATAATCGGCAATGATCTGTGCCGATTGTTTTGCTCGTTTCATGGGGCTTGAAACAATGACGTCGATTTGTTTATCTTTTAAGATTTGTCCGGTTTGATGAATTTGGCGGCGACCGTTTTCCGTTAGCTCTCCATCAATGGTTTGCCCTTGGATGTGGCCACTGACATTAAGGGGGCATTCGCCGTGTCGGAAAATATAAAAGTTTTTAAGATTTGAGTTGGGGTTCGGAATCTTTTTCTTCGGTTTTGAAAGATTTTGTTGTTTTATGGAAAAAGATTGTTTTGATTTTGTGAAACAATCGAGTAACCGTTTTTGTTGGAATGTCTTCAATGGCCGTTTCTGTGTTGTCATTTTGTTCCTCTTTGTCAATTTCTTGTTCTAATTTTAGGCGGTGGGCCAGATAAGGTAAGGTTTTTCCCTGGAACAGTACTGAAATGATGACCAGAAAGAAAATCAGATTAAAGATATATTGGGCGTTAGGGATTTTTTCAAGGAGCGGGTAGGTTGCCAAGATAATCGGAACGGCTCCTTTTAACCCGGCCCAGCTAATAAGAAGCTGTTGTTTGAGATTGAAACGGCTTTTGTAGAGGCAGATAAACACTGCTAATGGACGTGCGATAAACATTAAAAAGAGCGTGCAGCCAAAAGCGGCCGGCATTACTTCAAGGAGTTCGTGCGGGTTGACTAAAAGTCCGAGAATCAAAAACATGCTGATTTGCATAATCCAGGCCATGGAATCGATAAAACGCATTAAATGTCGACGATAAAGAAATGCAATATTTCCGATAATTATTCCGCCAATATAAACGGCTAAAAAACCACTTCCCCCTACCAATTGGGTTAGACTATAGATTAAAAAGACAACACTAACCCCATAGACCGGATAAAGTCCCGGATAGGGAAGTCTTGATTTTTGTAGCAGATAAACGGCCATTCGGCCTAAGGCCAGGCCAAAAATAATGCCAATTGCCATTTGATTAAAGAAAAAACCTAAAACCTGCGAGATATGAAATTCCGGTGTTGCCAGATAGGTAATAGCAGCGAGAGATAAAAAAACAGCCATTGGATCGTTACTGGCAGATTCAAATTCTAACAGAGATTTTAATTTTGAAGGTAGGGTAATGTTAAAGCTCCGCATGGCAGAAAATACGGCCGGAGCATCGGTTGAAGAAACTATGACGCTTAACAGCAGAGCAATTTCAAACGGGATGTGCAACAGATAATAGGCTCCGATAAAAAGAAATAAAGCCGTTAGGGCAACCCCAAGGGTTGCTAAAATACTACCACGAAAAATATTGCTGCGAACGGAATTCCAATTGGTGTACAGTCCGCCGTTAAATAAGATGAAAATTAAAGCTACCGTTCCGACATAATTGGTTAAGCGAGAATCTTGAAAATTGATTCGCCCAATTCCGTCAACCCCGGTTAAAATTCCAATTCCTAAAAAAAGCAATAAGGCCGGAATGCCAACTTTATCGGATAATTTGTTGGCAAAAACGCATAGCATTAATAACAGTCCGGATACGGCGATGTATACGTCAATATTCATTTATTCTCCTTTACAAGGCTTGAAAGGTTTTTATTTGTTAATATATGACTATTTAGTTTTTATATTGTTAAGAAAAGGTGTTTTTCAATGCGTAAAGTTGCTAAAAAACAATATAATATTCCGATGTTGGGAGAAAAAGCTCCTGCGTTTGAGGCTGAAACCACGCGGGGTAAAATTACGTTTCCAAAAGATTATGAAGGAAAATGGGTGGTTTTGTTCTCTCATCCGGCCGATTTTACTCCGGTTTGCACTTCGGAAGTGGCCAGCTTTGCCTCCATGCAAGATGATTTTAAAAAGCTTGGGGTTGAGCTGTTGGGACTTTCGGTTGATAGTGTTCGTTCCCATTTGGCGTGGCTGAAAACCATTCAGGAAAAAATAGATTTTAACGGATATCATGGTCAGGAAATTGAGTTTCCGATTATTGCGGATATGGATAGGTCAATTGCCAGAAAATATGGTATGATTCAGCCCAAAATGAGTGATACAAAGGCTGTTCGTGCCGTGTTTATTGTGGATCCTAAAGGCCTTATTCGGACCGTGCTTTATTATCCCTTATCTACCGGAAGAAATTTTGCCGAAATTAAGCGAATTATCACGGCCTTACAAATGGGAGATCGTTACGGAATGGAAACGCCTGCCGATTGGATGCCCGGAGATAAATTTTTTGCGGAGGCTCCGGAAAATATGTTGGAATTGGTAGAAGCTTTATTGGATGATGAGGATTGTCAGGATTGGTTCTTTTGTCCGCGAGAAATTCCCGAACGGAATCGGCTTAATTAACTTTGGGTAAATCAAGCCAAGAGGTTGTAAAATTGGGGCTTTTGAATTCTCTTTTGAGGTAAGATTTGGCCTTTTGAGCTTGTATTGCAAAAAAAATACTGCGGCGGCCAAATTTCTGATTAATGTCGTCAAACATCTGCATGAGTTTTTCATCTTTTTTTTGTTGTTGGGTGTCGGTTAATAAATCCGGTTGCTGTAAGGTTTGATTTTCTATACCGCTTAGGATAACTCCGGCTCTTTTGTACCAACAATCGTTCCGGTAGATTTGTTGCAGACCTTGTTTTAGCCCGTGCATAAAGCAGGCGGTGTTTGCTGTTGGTTGTTTCATACCAACAAAGGCAGAGTTGTTATATTGCGGGTGCGTATGATTGAAACGGTTGGAAAAAATCTGGACAATCATGGCTCCGGCAACACTGTGTTGTGCCCGAAGCCGTTGACAAGCACAATCAACAAATTCGCTCAAATTTTGTTCCAGTTGCTCAAAGGTATTGATTTCGTGTTCAAAGCTTCCGGAAGAAATTATGGTTTTGACGGAAGAATGGTCTTCAAACTCAATACAAGCGTGTCCTTGCAGTTCACGAATTGTCTTTTCAATATTAATACCAAAACTTTTTCTTAGCATTGCAAGCGGGGCTTTGATTAAATCGGAAGCGGTAAAAATTCCGTAAAATTTTAATTTATCTGCCGTTGATTTTCCAATCCCCCAAATTTCTCCGATTTCGGTTTTATCTAAAATTGCGGTGATGTGGTTGGGGGATGTCAGTTCATATATTTTAGGGCCTTTTTTGGCCAAGTTGCTGGCAATTTTACACAAGGTTTTGCTGGGAGCTACGGCGATGGATACCGGAATGCCGATTTGTTGTAAAATTGCGGAGCGGAGGTGAGCGGCAGTGGCCAAAAAGTTGTCTTGGTAAGGAATTTTTATAAAAGCTTCATCAATTGAATAGGGTTCAATCTCTTGAAAATGTTGACGCAAAAAGGTCATCAGTCGATTGGAAATATCAGCATACAGCTCATAATTTGAGGAAAGAGCAATTCCTCCGATTGCCTTAAAATCTTGAGCAATCTTGAAAAAAGGAGCACACATCGGGATAAGGGCTTTTTTGGCTTCATTTGAGCGGGATACAACACAACCATCGTTGTTGGACAAGACAACAAGGGGGCGTTTTTTTAAGTGAGGTTGAAATATTCTCTCACATGAAACAAAAAAATTATCACAATCAACCAGCATAAACATGTTTAAAATTTACGAATAACCGAAGTTACTCTCCCCCAAAAAAGCTTTTGCGTGCTAAAAGGTTTTTGATAACGAGATAATTGGAAACCATTCTCTGATTCCGTGATGATCCATTTGCCTGGTTGTGGCGGGAGGCTGCGGTCAACAATCAAGATATCATCTTGAAAAATGCCCTCTTTGGCAAAGTTGTTGTTATCCATTCGCAAAAAAAAGGTTGCGGGGTTGTTACGGATTAAAAAACGGTTGAGATCCAATTTGTTTTCAACATAATCTGCGGCCGGAGACCCGAAGCTCATTTGTTTCTCCTTGGTAAATGTTCTTATTTTGTTCTATAATAGCTTTTTGTTTTTTTTCTGCAAGATTTATTTTTTTGATTGGAAAAAGTTTTTTTTATTTTGGATGTGTTTAAGGGGAATTTTTGGTTGAGAAAAGCACAAGAACGTTGTATGACTAAAGAAAAGTTTTTTTTAGAAATAAGGAGAAAATTATGCAAAAAATTATTCCGGCTCCCTTGAAAACAGGTGATGAAATTCGAATCGTTGCACCGTCTCGCGGGATTAAAATTATTGGTCCGGACAGCCGAGAAATTGCTCGCCAGCGTTTTGAAGAAATGGGGTTGAAGGTTGTTTATGCCGAAAATGCCGTTGATGATAATTGGGATTTGATGGGGACGACGGAAATTGCAAAACGGGCTGCCGATATTAATGAGGCTTTTGCCGATACTCGCGTTAAAGCCATTTTTACCATGATCGGCGGTTTTAATTCTAACCAATTGTTGCCGTTTTTGGATTATGAACTTATAAAAAAACATCCAAAGATTTTTTGCGGTTTTTCCGATATTACGGCTTTGTTAAACGGAATCTATGCCAAGACCGGTTTGGTTACTTTTTCCGGACCGCATTTTAGCTCTTTTGGTATGAAAAAAGGCTTTGATTATACGTGGCAAGTGATGAAAACCATGTTGTTTGGCAAAGGGAGTTACACGGTTGTTCCCTCTGAGGAATGGAGCGATGATTTGTGGTTTATTGATCAGGAAAAACGCTCTTTTATCAAAAATGAAGGGTATTGGACCATCCATTCCGGTACGGCAAGAGGAACAATTATCGGCGGAAATTTGGGGACCTTTAATCTCTTGTTGGGGAGTTCGTATCGTCCGGAATTTAAGAAAGATACCATTTTGTTTGTGGAGAATTGTTTTGAATCATCCGGGGATGGGGCAACTTTTTTAAGAGAATTACAGGCTCTGGCTTATCAGCCGGATTTTAAGAATGTTAAGGCCGTGCTTATCGGTCGGTTTCAGAAGGCATCCGATGTTGATGAGAATAAGTTGCGTTATATTGTGAATGCCATTCCGCAATTGGATAATCTGCCGGTTATCGGGAATGTGGATTTTGGGCATACAACACCGATGTTAACTTTTCCGATTGGAGGAGCCTGCGAATTAACCGATAGCGGAATCAACATTAAAATATAGCGGTGATTAAGTAATGCCCGATTTTTTGATTGAAGATACTTTTTCCGGGATGGTTGCCGGGATTGATGAGGCCGGAAGAGGACCTTGGGCCGGTCCGGTTGTTGCCGGAGCGGTTGTGGTTTTGGATCGTAATTTGGATCCTGTTTTGTTGAATGGGTTGGATGATTCAAAAAAACTCAGTGCCAAAAAGAGAGAACAATTGTATGAACGGCTTTTTGAGGCACAAGAAAAGGGACAAGTTGCTCTCGGAATCGGGCAGGCCAGTGCTCAGGAAATTGATGAACTGAATATTTTGCAAGCGACTTTTGTGGCTATGAAGAGAGCGTTTGCCGCTTTAGGGGTAAAACCACAAATTGCTCTCATTGACGGAAACCAAAAGCCCAAGGATTTTCCGTGTCCAACACAAACCGTTGTTAAAGGTGATGCTCGCTCTTTGTCGATTGCCGCGGCCTCAATTGTTGCAAAAGTGTATCGAGATCGATTGATGGCGGATCTGGCACAAAAATATCCTTATTATGGTTTTGAAAAAAATGCCGGTTATGGGACTAAGGCACATATTGAAGGTCTTAAACTTCACGGAATTATTCCTGAGCATCGGAAGTCGTATCGTCCGATTCAGGAAATAATGTTGGAAAAATCAGCCTGAGTTTGAAGGAAGAAAATTGCTTAAAATATTTTTTTTTGAAAAAAATAAGCAAAAACAATTCGTTTGAAATGAAAGAAAAAAATTTCTGGTTTTGTAAAGTCTTTTTTTGAGGTTGTTAATAAATTTATAACCATCTGTCAGTGATACTGTGTGCATTGGGAATTTATCTCACAATATGTAATGCAGGTAAAAATGAGCAGTAAGCAAAACAAGAAAATTCTTAACACAATCATCAACGATGATTGTGTTAAAGTTATGAATGAGATGGAAGAAAATTCAGTCGACTTGATTTTTGCCGACCCTCCTTATAATTTGCAGTTAGGGGATGCGTTAACCCGTCCGGACAACAGTAGTGTTAACGGAGTGTACGAAGAGTGGGATAACTTTGAGAGTATGGAAGCTTATGATGAGTATACGCGTCGATGGATGTCCGCGGCTCGTCGTGTGTTAAAAGAAGACGGGGCTATTTGGGTTATCGGGTCTTATCATAATATTTTCAGAGTAGGGTATATTTTACAAAATTTGGGCTTTTGGATTTTAAATGATATTATTTGGAACAAAACAAATCCGATGCCTAATTTTAAAGGAACTCGTTTTACCAATGCTCATGAAACCTTGATTTGGGCCAGCAAAAATCCAAATTCACGCTATACGTTTAATTATGAGGCTATGAAGGCCCTTAATGAAGATACGCAGATGCGTAGTGATTGGCAAATCCCGCTTTGTACGGGAAAAGAACGTTTGAAAGATAAAAACGGAAATAAATTGCACCCGACGCAAAAACCCGAAGGATTGTTGTATCGGATTATTATGGCCTCAACAAAAGTGGGTGATGTTGTGTTGGATCCGTTCTTTGGGACGGGAACAACGGGAGCCATTGCCAAAAAATTGGGACGTAATTTTATCGGGATAGAAAAAGATGCCGCTTATGTTCAAGGGGCTCAGGAACGTATTGATGCTGTTGAACGGGTTAAAAATGAGTTGTGTTTAGAATATAGTTCCAAAAAGAAACAACCGAGAATTCCGTTTGGAAATGTTGTGGAAAGAGGTTTCTTGTCTCCGGGAGATATTTTGTATGATGCCTCCAGAAAACATTGTGCCGTTGTTCGATCGGATGGGACAATCAAAAATGAGGTGTTGGAAGGCTCTATTCATCAAGTGGGTGCGGCTGCTCAAAATGCTCCGGCGTGTAACGGCTGGACTTATTGGTATTATGAAAACGAGAAAAAAGAGCTTGTGTGTATTGATGAATTGCGACAGAAAGTTCGGATTGAAATTTACGGAGAATAAAATTTTTTGTAAAAGGCAGGGATAAAAAGTTTCTGCCTTTTTTCTTTGAGGATAAAAAAGGTATTGTGTCACGGATTTTTATGGTTTATATATAAATCAACTGTATAATTTATATTATGAATGCATAAAAAGAATGAATAAATGGCGCAATAATAAAAATGTTGCAAAGCCTTCAAATAAAAAAATAGCACCTAAAGTTGCGGAGCAAAACATTGTTCGAAACTATGCCGCAATTGATTTAGGAACAAATTCGTGTCGTTTGGTAATTGCGACTCCGACGCCGACCTCTTTTCGAATTGTAGAAACGTTTTCTAAGATTACTCGTTTGGGGGAGGGTATTATTAATAATAATGAGCTTTCAAAAGCCGCTATCAAACGAACAATCGGAGCCTTGAAGGTTTGTGCGGGAGTGTTGGAAGAATATGCTCCCATCTATAACTCGAGATATGTTGCGACGGCCGCTTGTCGTCGTGCCGTTAACTGTAAGCAGTTTATGGAGCAGGTTAAGAGAGAAACAGGGTTGAATATTGAGATTATCTCCTCTAAAGAAGAATCTCGTTTGGCCGTGGTTGGTTGTATTCCGCTACTTAACCGAAATATTAAGCGAGCTTTGGTTTTTGATATCGGGGGAGGGTCAACCGAAATTTCTTTGGCCCGAACCACCAATAGCGGAAAAACGTTTATTGAAGGTTTTGTTTCTTTGCCTTATGGCGTGGTTACCGTTTCGGAAGCTTTTCCGTCAGGGGATATGACGGAGTTGGCTTATAATACCATTATTGAGCGGACACACAAAATTTTAGCCGAGTTTGAGGAAAAATACCATATCAGTGAGGCTATTGCCAATCAGGAAATTCAAGTTATCGGGACATCGGGGACCGTTACGGTTTTAGGTGCCGTCCATTTGAATCTGCCTCGTTATAATCGTTCGGCGGTGGATGGAATTTCCATTTCAAAACAAGATTTGGAAAGGACCATTGCCAAAATCAAACGCTTGGGCGATGAGGGGCGGAAGAAGCATCCGTGTATCGGAATGCAAAAATCGGATTTGACAGTTGCCGGATGTGCCATCATTGAGGGAATATATTCTTTTTGGCCCATTACGGAAATTACGGTTGCTGATCGAGGTATTCGTGAAGGTATTCTTTTGGATATGATGCACGCCCAAAAGCATATGCAAAAGAAAAAATGGCGTTCACGGCATCCGTATAATCGTAATCGGGGTAATTTCCATAAAAATAAGGAAGGAAATTCCAATGACAAATAAGTGTTTTGCGGCTATTGATTTGGGGACGAATTCGTGTCGATTATTGATTTGTGACGAGCAAGGCAAGCAGCTTTGTAAGGAAAGTTCGCAAACACGTTTGGGAGAGGGAATGTATCCGACAATGTGTTTTACCCCTGAGGCAATGGAAAGAGGCGTGAAATGTTTTTATGATTTTAAGCAGATTATGAATCAATATCCGATTGCTCGGTACCGGGCGATTGCAACCGCCGGATGTCGGATGGCTAAAAACAGTGCGGATTTTATTCGGCAGGTTTATTATGAATCTTTAATCCCGATAGAAGTCATTGACAGTTATGAAGAAGCTCGCCTTAATTTGAAGGGGTCTTTGGTTCATGTTAAAGGAAAAAGCAAGTATGTCGTTTTGTATGATTTGGGCGGTGGATCAACGGAAATTACTTTGGCTACCAATCAACAAAATCCTAAAATAATCCATACGATTTCCATTCCGTGGGGGGCTCGTAATGCGGCAGAGGCTTTTCAGTTGGTTTCGGCTAATTTGGAGCAACAAAAAAAATTGCAACAAGAGATAATCCCCTATGTCGAGGCCTTTGTTCAGGAAACACATTTGAAAGATATTGCTCCGGAGGTTTTGTTTTTAGCAACCTCCAGTACACCTTTACGTTTGGCGGCAATGATTAATCAGTTTGGGGAATATAAACGAGAGCAGTGCGACGGATTATGTATCCGGCGAGAACAGTTGGACGAATGTATCTTAAAAATCTGCTCTTCAACACAGCAAGAATTGGCAAAAAGCCCCTATATCGGGGAAAAACGGTCGCATATTTTTATTGCCGGTTGTACGATTTTTAAAACCATTTATGATGGTTTAAGTATTCCTTATTTAACGGCATCTCTAAAAAGTGCGGTTGATGGTATTGTGGAAGAATTGATCGAGGAAGATAAAAATGGCAAAGTTGACAAAGTCGGCTAAGGAAATTACCGGACGGCATAATTTGACGGTCCGTGTTAAAACGTCAAAGTATAAGAAAAAGTCTTCCAATCAGTGGCTGCAAAGACAATTAAATGATCCTTACGTTGCGGAATCAAAACGTTTGGGGTATCGGTCTCGGGCGGCCTTTAAGTTGATTCAGCTTGATGAAAAATACCATTTTTTAGGCAAAGGTAAAACCATTATTGATTTGGGGTGTGCTCCCGGCGGATGGACGCAAGTTGCGGTGGAGAGAAACAAAGGGAGCGGTCAGGTTGTGGGAATAGATATTTTAGAGACCGAGCCTGTTAAAGGAGCAATTTTAATTTGTCAGGATTTTACAACCGAGGATGCTCCCGATAAATTAAAGGCCTTGTTGAAAGGTCCGGCAGATATTGTGATGAGTGATATGGCTGCGAACACAACCGGACATCAGCAAACAGATCATTTGCGAACCATTGCGTTGGTGGAAGCCGGGTATTTGTTTGCTAAAGAAGTTTTGGCCGAAGGCGGAATTTTTATTGCTAAAGTTTTTCAAGGCGGTGCAGAAGGCGAGTTGTTGGCGGATGCCAAAAAGAATTTTGCTAAAGTCGGACATTTTAAACCCGATGCCAGTCGTAAGCAAAGTCCGGAAACGTATTTGGTGGCAATCGGCTACCGAGGAAAAAAAGAATAATTCTCTTTTTTAGGTAAGTGAGGGGGTATGCAAAACGGAGCTCGATACCAGGCAGTTTTGGAGTTGATTACAGAGATTTTTAAGGACGAAAAACCGGCGGATGCTCTGCTTAATGAATATTTACGTGCACGAAAATATATTGGCTCCAAGGATCGACGTTTTATCAGTGATTTGGTTTGGAAAATTATTCGGAATCGCTTGAAACTTGAATTTTCTGCAGCAACAAAAGAGCCGAGAAAAATTTTGTTGTATCTGTTAAGAGACAAGCTGGATGAGGTTTTTGACGGTTCTGCTTATGAGCTGTCTCCGCTTACGGAGGAAGAAAAAAAATGGTTGCAATCGCTGAGGGAAGAGGTTTATCCGGATTTTGTTGAGGCCGAATGTCCACAGTGGTTGTTTGAAAAAATCAAAGATATGTCGTTATGCAAAGCCTTGAATGAGCCTGCCGGAGCTGACTTTAGGGTCAACGGAATTTCTCGGGAGGAAGGGATACGGCGTCTTAGGGCTGAAGGGTTTGATGTTGTCCCGACAACCTATTCTCCGTACGGAATAAGAAGTTTAAGTCGGATTAGTTTGGGAAATTGTATTGCCTATCAGGAAGGGGTGCTGGAAGTTCAGGATGAGGCTTCTCAAATTGCAAGTATTTTGTGCGATGTTGCTTTGGAGCATAAAATTATGGATTATTGTTGCGGGGCGGGCGGAAAAAGTTTGATGCTGGCTCATTTGCTGGGTGGAAGAGGGCATATTTTGGCTCATGATATCTCCGCTAAACGCTTGGAGGCCATCAAACCCAGAATGCAGAGATTAAATCTTCACAACATTGAGCTGACGGATATTGTTGCCTCCAGTGATTGTGATTTTGATCGCTTGATTATGGATGTCCCGTGTTCTGGAACGGGAACATGGCGGAGAGCTCCGGATGCTAAATTTCGCTTAAAAGAAGAAACGTTGAAAAAATTGGTCAGAACCCAAAGAGAATTGTTGGAAATTGGGGCACAAAAAGTTAAAGTCGGTGGACGGTTAATTTACATTACATGTTCTCTTTTGCCTGATGAGGATGAAGAAAATATTGATTCTTTTTTACGGCAACACTCGGAATTTTCTTTGTTTGATATGAAAAAGTTATGGGCAAAATTTTTTGCTCAGCCTTATCCGTATTTTACGGAAAAATATTTGAAAATGTCACCGCTGACGACGGGAACCGATGGCTTTTTTGTTGCGGTGTTGCAAAAAAATAATTGACAGTTGGACAAAAAAATATATCCTTAAATTTAGCGATTATTTTTATAAAAATTATTAATTAAATCAAATAAAAATGAAAAAACTAAGCAAAGCGAGAGCAATAGAGCTTTTTTCGCAAAAAATTCCCTGGTTTAATAAAGAGAGCGAGAAAAATGTTGTTCCTGTTATTTGGTACGATTGTCCGGAATATATCTTGTTGGAAAAAGACAACAATTTTTATACGGCCTATCGCTTAGGCGGGGAAAATGTTAAGGCAACCCCGTTGGAAAAAGAAAAGCTTGCTTTTTATTCCGAAATTACCAAAGAGGATAAAAATTTGGTAAGAATCTTACAAAAAGAAGGCTTTTTTAAGTGTTCTACCGGGTTGTTTTATTATAGCAAAAAGCATGAAGAAATTAAGGCAAGGCACTCCAGGTTTTGTTCTTATTCCGAAGCTTTTAGGCTTGCAAAGGATAAATGTCCCTTAAAAAAAGAAGAGTGTTACCCTAATTTAATTCCTCTGAAAAAAACGGTTTTGGATCAGGAACAGTTAATGTGGTTGATTGGGGTTTCTAAACTAGATGTTTTTTACGTGGATGTTGTTTCCGGTTATTTGGAAAGTGAGAAGCTTTGTTTGGGAGGTTTCTTTTGCGGGACTTATTTGGCGATGCCTGATGATGAACGTTTTGTGATGTAAAAAAAAAGACCATGTGTGTATACATGGTCTTTTTTTTTAATTAATGTTTTTTCCGTTTTGTTGATAAATATATGAAATAATTTCTGCAACGGCGGCAAATGCTTCTACCGGAATTTCCTCATCAATATCTACGGCTTTTAAGATTTGTAATAAATCGGCATCTTGATGGATGGTAATGTCGTTGTCTAGAGCCAATTGTACAATACGTTCCGCAACATGTCCGGATCCTTTTGCCAGAACGGTCGGCGCAGCGTTTTTTTCTTTATCATACCCGAGAGCAACCGCATAATCTGGGGAAAAGTCCAAATCCGGATTGTTTTTTGATTGTGTTGTTTTATTATCATCATCAGACATAGGCTTATCCTTTTTAACTCTTGTTAGTTTAAGTTTTAAAATGATATTGTGCAAGGGTTTTTAAATGGCATAGGATTTGCATATGTTGTTGTATGTGGGGACATGCAACAGAAGGGGAGTTTGCATTATGGATTTAAAAAATCTGTCGGTTTTTGGTTATGCCAAACAGAACATGGATTATTTGACGGCAAGGCAAAAAGTCATTGCCGGTAATATTGCCAATGCAACAACTCCGGGGTATTTAGCTCGAGAGCTTGAAAAGCCAAACTTTGATAATGACGTTAAAGAAGAACGTTTGCAGATGACGCTCACGAATCCAAAACATATGAGCGGAATTGCCGAAAACACCACACAACAGAATCTTAAAGTTTATATTCCACGTCCGACATCGGCTTTGACCATTGACGGAAACGGTGTCATTTTGGAAGACCAAATGAATGAGGCCAGTAAAACAAGTAGTGAATATAACCGAATGATTACGTTGTATAATAAATATAAAACGATTTTGCAGTTGGCAAATACAAAGGTTTCGGGATAGGGAGATAAAAGATGGCCGGTAATTTATCAATCAGTGCCGATATTGCCAATTCGGGAATGAAGGTGCAGGCACAACGGTTAAAGGTTATTGCCCAAAATATGGCTAATGCCGATTCAATTTCTGCGGAACCAGGAGGAGATCCCTATCGCAGACAGGTGGTTACGTTCCAGAATTATGTTGATCAAGAAACCGGAGCTGAGATGGTAAAAGTGGGAAAAGTGACCCACGATATGTCTCCGTTTGAAAAAAAATATGATCCCAATCATCCGGGGGCTGATGCTCAGGGATATGTTAAGCTGCCAAACGTTAATACCTTGGTGGAAATGATGGATATGAAAGAAGCTCAGCGAGCTTATGACGCCAATATGAATATGATGAAGACCGCCAGACAAATGAATTCCGGTGTCTTGGATATTTTGAAGTAGAGTTTGAAGGGGAAAAATTATGGTTAGTAATATCAGCAGTGCTTTAAATGCTTATAATCAAGCTTTAATGCGAATCGGAGGACAAGTTCAGAGCGAAAAAGTTGCAACAACACCTACGACCCAAGAACAATTTGGAGATATGGTTAAGTCTGCTTTGGAAGAAACCGTTGATTTGCATAAAGAGAGCGAAAAACTGACCGTTGCCGGTATTCAGGGAAAAGCAGATATTCAAGATGTGGTTTTGGCAGTTTCAAATGCAGAGATGGCTTTAGAAACAGTTGTCGCCGTCAGAGATACAGCCATTAAAGCTTATAATACAATTATGCAAATGAATATTTAAGTTTGAGCTTTTGTTTTTGTGTCGTTAAATTGTGTATTGGTTTTTTAAGAATTGTTTGCCAATAAAAAAGCCCCTTTTCAGGGGCTGTTTTTTTAGGTTTTTTTTATTTACTCAGAGCCACGGTATCTTTGGCGATGGCGAGTTCTTCATTGGTTGGAATAACAAAAGCCCGAACCTTTGATCCTGGCTGTGTAATTTCGGTTAGTTCACCACGCTTTTGGTTAGCGGTGTCGTCAACACGGAGGCCAAGATAGGAAAGTCTTTCCAAAACAAGTTTGCGGACAAGGGGAGAGTTTTCTCCGACGCCGGCCGTGAAGACAATCGCATCCACTCCGCCTAAAGCGGCAATGTAGCTGCCTATCCGTTTGACAATGTTATAGATGTAAGCATTCATTGCGTTGATAACAGCTTCTTCTCCACGGAGGTACGCTGCTTCAAAATCTCGGGAATCGCTATATCCGGTTAGTCCGGCCTTACCGCTTTTTTTGTTGAGCATGTCATTGACTTCATCAACGCTTAAGCCCTGTGTCTTCATGATATAAAGCGGAATATAAGGATCAATGTTCCCGCAACGGGTATCCATAATGATGCCGGCGAGAGGGGTCATTCCCATAGAAGTATCTATGCACTTTCCATCCTTTACGGCTGTAATGGATGCTCCGCTGCCAATATGGCAGGTAATGATTTTTTTGCCTTGTCCTAAAATGCGGGCAGCTTCTTCAGCTACAAACTTATGGGATGTCCCGTGAGCCCCGTAACGACGAATTTTATATTTTTCAATTTGCTCTTTCGGAAGTGCATAAGTATAAGCCTCGTAAGGCATGGTTTGGTGAAAAGCCGTGTCAAAAACCGCAACTTGTTTTACGTTGGGAAGTTCTTTGGTTACGGCACGGATGACCAAAGCGGCCGGTCCGTTGTGCAAAGGTGCTAAGGTTGCTAAATCTTCAATGTCTTTGAGAACTTGATCATTAATTAAGGTAGAGCTCTTAAAAATAGCCCCTCCTTGAACAATACGATGGCCTATGGCGGAAATTTCATTCAAATTCTTGATAACGCCATCTAATAAAAGCTTTAAGACTTCATTTAAGGCTGTTTTGTGATCTTGAAGGTTGACTTTGACTTCCTTTTTGTCACCATTGGCATATTTGATACCGACAAAAGAGGCGTCACGCCCGATACGCTCTGCATTCCCTTTGGCAATGACCTTATATTCTTGATTGTTTACATCAAACAGTTGGTATTTTAAGGTTGAAGAACCGGAGTTCAAAACTAATATTTTCATTATATCATCCTTATTTTATTGCATCTTGATTTTTTGTTTATTGATGAGTGGATTGAAGTGCCGTTAAGGCAATCAAGCCAACAATATCTTCTGCAAAGCAACCGCGAGAAAGGTCGTTAACCGGTGCGTTTAAGCCTTGGAGCATCGGGCCGTAAAGTTCGGCATTGCCCAGACGTTGAAGTAATTTACAACCGATATTTCCGGCATCAATATTTGGGAAAATAAGCGTATTGGCTTGTCCGGCAACCTCTGATGTCGGAGCTTTTTTCTTGGCGACAACTTTATCTAAAGAAGCATCAGCTTGAAGTTCTCCGTCTAATTTGATGTTGAATTTTTTATATTCATCCGATGCTAAAATCGCTTTGGCAATGTCGGTTGCCTCTTTTACTTTGTTTACACTTTCGCCTTTGCCGGAGCCATAGGTCGAATAAGATAGCATGGCTATTCTTGGCTCATCTCCGAGCTGCATAACCGTTTCTGCACTTTCGACAGCAATGTCGGCCAGTTCTTTTGCACTGGGATTGATGTTGATGGCACAGTCCGACAAATAATAAGATTTTCCGTTGCATACAACAATAAATAAAGAAGAAACGCCACGATCCTTTCGAGCGGATTTGATGATTTGCAACGCCGGGCGAACCGTGTCTGCCGTGGAGTGGTTGGCCCCAGAGACCATTCCGTCCGCATGTCCGGATTTAATCATTAATGTGCCAAAATAATTATAGTTAAGAGCTAATTTATCGGCCTCTTCTTTGCTTAATCCTTTTTCTTTGCGGAGGTTGTATAAAAGGTCTGAATATTCACCAAGGTGTTCCGATGTTTCCGGTTGGATAACGGTAATGTTGTCCATGCTCCAACCTTCTTTGGCAAAATAATCTTGAATGGATTTTTTGTCTCCTAAGATAATGATTTTGGCAATCTTCTCATCACTGCATATATGGGCAGCTTTCAGAACACGTTCGTCTTCACCTTCCGGTAAAACAATTGTTTTATTCAGCTTTTTAGCTTTGGAAATTATATCATTGATATATTGGCTTTTTAACATTTGAAATATCCTTATTCTCTGATTATTTTTTTTATGGTTTACACTTATTGTTTTCAAAAGTCAAAATATCTTTTGATTATTTGTATAAAGTGTAATATTATCGTTTATGTTTTTTATAAAAGGGAGAAAATTGATGCAAGAAAGAACGTTATCAATTATTAAACCGGATGCCGTGGAACGGAATATTACCGGTAAAATCAATGCCATGATTGAAGACGCCGGATTGCGTATTGTGGCTCAAAAAAGAATTCATTTGACATCAGCTCAGGCCGAAGAATTTTATCGTGAACATCAGGAAAAAACGTTCTTTTCTTCGTTGATTAATTTTATGACGTCGGCTCCGGTTATTGTTCAGGTTTTGGAAGGCGAAGATGCGGTGGCTCGGTATCGGAAAATTATGGGGGCTACAAATCCGGCCGTGGCCGAAGAGGGAACAATTCGGAAAACTTATGCCTTGTCTATTGATAAAAATAGCGTTCATGGTTCAGATTCTTTGGAATCCGCTAAGAGAGAAATTGAATTCTTTTTTAGTAAAATTGAGATTTTTGAATAAGTTGCCGACGGAGTAAAGCGTGTTAAAGAGTTTTCGGTTTATTATCCTCTTGTTTGGTGCTTTTTGTGTTTGTTTGACAGAGGCCAAAGCAGATGAAGAACGGTTTACTGTTGAAGTGAATGTTGATGTGACGGATGAAAATGCTTCGATGGCTCGAGAGAGAGCTTTGCGAGAAGCTAATCGTGCCGCTTTGTCTGAAGTGGCAAAAAGAATTACAACCGATGAAGGTGTTTTACGACTTACCGGAATGACCGATGACCAATTGGTCAACTTTATTAAAGAGGTTTTTATTATTGATGAAAAATCTTCCGCTGTTCGCTATATTGCTAATTTGAAGGTTGTTATTAATGAAGATATTTTAAAGCAATATATGCAAGAACGTCAAATTCCATTGATCTTACAAAGCAATCTGAAAGTTTTGGTTATTCCGTTGTTTCGTGTTTTTAATACGGATCCGCCGATGTTATGGGAAAGTGATAATTTATGGCGGCAAGCTTGGGAGAGTGCTCCGAGAGGGGAAATATCTACTTTTATTTCTTTGCCGGCCAATGGTGCAAATTATGAAATCGTTGATATCAATCGTATTGCTAAGATGGATAGCTTTATCTTAAATAAATTAAAGGTTCTTAACCATGTTGATGAAGTTTATGTCTTAGATGCCGTATATGACGGCATAGAAGGCTTGATTATTAATTCGACCCCGTTTGGCGGAGAAACCGAAGTTATTCGTGTTTCCGGGGATCGGAGTTCGGGAATCGCTTTGTTTAATAAAGCGGTGGCCGAAATGCAAAACCATATTGAGCAAAAACAGAAGCAAAAAAGTCTTGCAGAGGCTTCTCTTGAGTCTGAATATACGGTTATGTTTAGCTTTAGAAGTTTAAGAGAATGGGTGGAAGCACAGCAAGCCCTTTCTGACATTCCATATATTAAAACTATAGAAGTTCAAGCTATGGGAACAAATTTGGTTCAATTTAAGTTGACATTTATGGGAAGTGCGGAAAAGTTTTTATATGCTTTACGTGAAAAGCATTATAATTTGCGTGAAGACGGAAAGTTCTTTGTTTTGGAAAAAGTATAGGGAAGTTTGGTATGTATAAAATCGGCAAAAGCAACAGAGCAATTATTTGGTTAACCGTTTTTCTTGTTTTTTGTATTTTTGTTTATATGTTACGTTCTGTCCTTTTGCCTTTTGTTGCCGGAATTATTATCGGGTATTTGTTAGACCCGTGGGCCAGTAAGTTTGAAAAAATAGGAATGAATCGAACCTGGGCGACGGTTACCGTCATGATTTTGGTTGTTCTTTTGTTGGTGCCGGCACTGTTTTTGTTGTTTGGTATGATTGATGAGCAATTGGGGGCCTTTTTAAAGGTTTTGCCAAATTATATCGGTTCTTTGGTCAAAAAAATCGAACCGATTGCTTTGCGTTTGCAAGATGATTTTCCATCCTTGCAGCCGGATAAAATCCGTGAATATTTAAGCAGCAATCTTGGCAACGGATTGAAAATTTTGGTTAACTTGTTGCGACGTGTGGTTACCAGTGGTTTTGCCATCGTCAATGTCTTGTCTTTGCTCTTGATTACTCCGGTTGTGGCTTTTTATATGTTGCGGGATTGGGATCAGTTTGTGGCTAAAGTTGACAGTTTGTTGCCGAAGCATTCTAAAAAAGCTATTGAAAAACAGGCTAAAGAAATTGATTGTATTTTGGCTTCCTTTATTCGTGGTCAGTTGTCGGTTTGTGTCTTGCTTGGAACTTTTTATGGGCTGGGACTGTACTGGGTCGGTTTGGACTTGGGTATTTTGGTCGGTTTTTTGGCAGGGATTTTGTCTTTTATTCCTTATGTCGGAACGATATCCGGTTTTGTGGTCAGTTTGGCAATAGCCTTTGCTCAGTTTGATTCTTGGGGGCCAATTGCCGAAGTTGTCGGTGTCTTTATGGTTGGGCAATTTTTGGAAGGAAACTTTTTAACCCCGAAATTGGTCGGTGATTCTATAGGTTTGCATCCGGTGTGGGTTATGTTTGCGTTGTTGGCCGGAGGTGTCTTGTTGGGCTTTTTGGGCTTGATGATGGCGGTACCTTTGGCGGCAATTATCGGCGTATTGGTCCGACATGCTATCGAAAATTATAAACAGAGTTCTCTTTACAAAGATTAAATGTATTTTTTCTCTTAAAACTTTCTGTGTTTCTTAATACTTATTTTAGATTTGGCGAAGTATATTAAAGGCAAATTTAATTTTGGTTTAGGGACGACGGAATGTTTCAGTATTTGTTTGCCGACAGTATTTGGGTCAGAATTTTTGCGGCTTTTTTTTCATCTTTAGCGGTTGCCTTGTTGTGTGGGGAAAAACTGATTGCTTTTTTGCATCATCATCAAGCAAAAGGACAACCAATTCGAGAAGATGGTCCTCAATCGCATTTGCTAACCAAAAAGGGAACCCCGACCATGGGGGGATTGCTTATTATAGGGGCGGCAATCTTGTCGATGTTGTTATGGTCCGATTTAGCAAATAAATGGGTTTGGATTTCGATTGCTGTTCTTGTGGTCTATGGTTTTGTCGGGTTTGCGGATGATTATGTGAAGGTTACGAAACAAACGGCAAATGCCATGAGTGCAAAAATGAAATTGTTTTTGCAATTTACGACGGCTTTGATTGCCGTTGGCGTTATTACTTATGAAACTCCGACGGAAAGCCAATATGTGTTGAATATTCCATATTTTAAGAATTTGGCACTTAACTTGGCATGGTTTTATATTCCCTTTGCTATGGTGGTTATTGTCGGAGCTTCTAATGCGGTTAATTTAACCGATGGTTTGGATGGTTTGGCCTCCGGTTTGTTGGTTGCGTCTTTTCTCTTTTTTATGATTGTGGCTTATTTGTGCGGAAGTGATTTGAGCTCGTATTTTGATATTCGGGCAATACCGACCGCTTCTGAAATTGCAATTGTTTCAGCGGCTGTTATCGGCGGGTGTTTGGGATTTTTGTGGTTTAATGCCTCTCCGGCAAAAGTGTTTATGGGAGACACGGGCTCTTTAGCCTTGGGGGCTTTGCTCGGTACCGTTGCCGTTATGGTTAAACAAGAAATTATGTTGGCTGTTGTGGGTGGAATTTTTGTTTTAGAAGCCGTTTCTGTTATGATACAAGTCTTTTGGTTTAGACGTACCGGAAAACGCTTTTTTAAGATGGCACCTATTCATCATCATTTTGAACAGCTCGGTTGGCCGGAAACACGAGTTGTCATCCGCTTTTGGATTGTGGGGGCAATTTTATTGGTTGTCGGATTAACGGCTTTGCATCTTAAGTAGAGGAAAACATGTTTTCATTATCCAGAAACAGCACCGGAAAATTGGCAAACCTTTGGTGGACCGTAGACAAAGGATTGTTGTTTTTGGTTGGAGCAATTGTTGTTATCGGTATCTTTCTTAATTTTTCAGCCAGTCCGGCGATTGCAAACAAGATTGGTGTTGAGAGTTATCATTTTATCAAACGACAGATTTTTTTCTTATTTTTAGCCGGCGGTGTGATGCTGCTCCTTTCCATGCAAAGCTTAAAGACTATTCGACGGACGGCTATCATCGGCTATGTTATTGCGATTGCTTTAACGATTATGACTTTGTTTTGGGGAGAAGAGACCAAAGGGGCATCCCGTTGGATCCGTATTTTGGGTTTTTCGTTACAGCCGTCGGAATTTATTAAACCAACATTTGCCGTTGTTGCCGCTTGGTTGTTTGACGGGCAAAAGAAATATCAGGATTTTCCGGGAAATCTTTTATCCATCGGATTGTATGCCTTTACGTTGTTTTTGTTGGTCTTGCAGCCTGATATCGGGATGTCTTTTGTTGTTACGGTGATTTGGGGTTTTCAATTCTTTTTGTCCGGATTGTCTTTGGTTGTTGTCGGGATTATGATTGGAGCAGCTTTGTTTATGGCTGTTTTTGCGTATTTGATGTTTCCCCACGTACAGGTGCGTATTGCTCAATTTATGGCATCGGAAAATAATTTGAGTTATCAGGTTAAAAAATCTTTAGAAGCTTTTCAAAATGGGAATATTTTTGGAATGGGGCCTGGGGAAGGTGTGGTCAAAGTTCATATTCCGGATGCTCATACCGATTTTATTTTTGCCGTCGCAGGTGAAGAATATGGAATTTTGTTGTGCTTGATTATTGTTGCTATCTATGCCATGATTGTTATCCGGTCAATGCTGATTTCTTGCAAAGATAATAATTTATTTATTATTTTGGCATCGGCCGGACTGGCGGCAAGTTTTGGCTTGCAAGGAATTATTAATATGGCATCTACCTTACACTTGATGCCAACAAAAGGAATGACATTACCCTTTATTTCTTACGGCGGGTCTTCTTTGTTGGCGAGTGCATTAGGAATTGGAATGTTGTTGGCAATTACCCGAAAAAATGTTCATGCGGAGGATAAAGATGAAGAAGGTTAAAAGTCAGAAAAAACCGCTAATAATCTTAACAGCCGGAGGAACCGGCGGACATGTTTATCCGGCAGAAGCTTTGGCGGAAGAATTGGAAAAAAGAGGCTATCGTCTTGCTTTGATCACCGATAGTCGCGGTAAAGATAACTATAAAGGAAAGCTCGGACAAATTAAAAATTATGCCGTTTGGTCCGGTGGAATTGTTGGAAAATCAAAATGGTTTAAAATTAAAAGTTTGTTTAAAACCGGTATCGGAGTTTTGCAAGCCGGATGGATTTTACTTAGAGAACGTCCGGTTTGTGTGGTAGGATTTGGAGGGTATGCTTCTTTTCCCGCTTCTATGGCGGCTCTTCTTTCCGGGATTGATTTGGTTATCCATGAACAAAACTCTGTTATGAGTCGGACTAATCGGTTTTTGAGCAAATATGCTTCGCTTATTGCACAAAGTTTCAAAAAAGTAAAATATACTCCTCTGGGAGCCAAAACGGTCTTAACCGGTATGCCGGTAAGAGAGGCAATTACGGCTCTTTATGGGCGGGTGTATCCGAAGTTAAAAGACGGAGAAAAAATAAAAATTTTAGTTTTGGGTGGATCTCAGGGAGCAAAAGTTTTTGGTGAAGTTCTTCCGAGTGCAATCAAAAATTTAGATAAAGATTTACAAAAAAGAATTTCTTTGCATCAACAGTGTCGCAGGGGGGAAGAAAATACGGTACGGGAAAGTTTTCGCGGAAGTGTTTGCGATGTTGAAGTAAAAAGCTTTTTTGACAATATGGCAGAAATGTATGCTCAAATCCATTTGATTATTTCACGCGCCGGAGCATCTTCCGTTTCAGAGATTGCGGTTGCCGGAGTTCCGTCAATCTTGGTGCCGTTACCAACCGCAGCGGATGATCATCAAACCTTAAACGCTAAAGAAATTGCCGATGTTCAAGCCGGTCTTGTTTTTATGCAGACGGAGTTTACTTCTGAAAAGGTTGAAAAAGTTTTGGAGGATTTGATTAAACATCCGGATAAATTGGAAAAAATGGCTCAAAATACTTCGAAAGTTGCAATTGCTGATGCGGCAAAACGCTTTGCTGATGCTCTTGAGCATCATATTATCAACTCAAACCAGACGGAGGGGTAAAATGTTTCATCTTCTACATAAACAAAATGAATTGGTTAAACTTTTGCCGGAAGTTCGCGGAAGATATAAATGTGATGAACCGATGTCTCGGCATACGTGGTTTGGAGTTGGGGGACCGGCCGAGGTTATGTATCTTCCCGAAGATGATGATGATTTGAGCTTTTTTATGAAGACACGGCCTTATAATTTGCCGATTTGCGTTATTGGCGGCGGTTCAAATTTATTGGTTCGGGACGGCGGAATCCCCGGAGTTGTTATTAAATTGACCGGAAAGTATTATCGCCGTTGTAAGGTAGATGGTTGTCTTTTGACCTGTGGAGCCGGGATGAGAAACGGTGAGCTTGAAAAAGTAATGCTCGGAAATGCGTTGGGCGGATTAGAATTTTTATGTTCTATTCCGGGACATTTGGGAGGTGCCGTTAAGACCAATGCCGGTTGTTATGGTAAAGAACTTAAAGATGTTTTGGTCAAAGTGACCATTATTGATGAAAATGGTGATCAAAAGGAAGTTCCGGCAGAGGATTTGTTACTTGGGTATCGGAGTAGTCATTATCCCGATGATTGGATTATAACTTCCTTAACCTTAAAGGCAGAACCTCAAGATCCGGTTGTTACCAATAAGATTTTACAGGAAAATAAAGCCAAAAGAGTTGCTTCTCAGCCCTACAATGAAAGAACCGCCGGATCAACGTTTAAAAATCCCGAAGGTTTGAAAGCCTGGGAGTTAATCAAAAAAGCCGGATGTGCCGATTTGGTTGTCAACGGGGCAAAAGTTTCCGAAAAGCATTGTAATTTTTTGATTAATACGGGAAAGGCTACGGCTCGAGATTTGGAAACTTTGGGCGAGACGATTGTTCAACGAGTTAAGGACGAAACGTCGATTACTCTGGAGTGGGAAGTTAAACGATTGGGCGTGCATAAATAATTATGACAGAAAATACAACCAACAAAAATAACGAAAACGTTGTTTTCAGACTTGAACCGGAATGGGTCTACCGTTTGTTCGGGAATCTGGTTGTATTGTTGTTTATTGCTTTGGTTTGCGGAATTATTTTAACTCTGAAAAATGATTTGGTTAATAAAAGGATTGAAGAGGTAAAAGAGAATATTTTTGATTTTGCCGGCCGCCAAGGATTGCAACTTGGGGATATTATCATTACCGGAAGACAGATGACAACACAAGAAGAAATTCTTGATGCCGTTAAATTGAACCGAGGGGATAATATGCTCAAAATTGATGTTTTTGCCATAAAGAAAGAAGTTGAAAAATTACCCTGGGTTAAAAGTGCCAATGTTCGTCGAAGTTTTTTCCCGAATGTTGTTAAAATTGATATTCAAGAAAAGTCGGTTAAGGCTATATGGCAAATTAATGAAAAATTTTATCCTTTGGATGAAGATGGGGAAGTTATTAATGCCGATTTCAGGGTTAAGAAGCCAATTTTGTTGGTTGTGGGAGAAGGTGCTCCTGAAAATATGAATCGTCTACTTAAGATTATTGCCCAAAATGATGAAAGTTATTTATCCAGAATAAAAGTGGCCAATTTTATCTCTCAAAGAAGATGGAATTTGATTTTAGATGATATTCATGACGGAATAACCATTAAATTGCCCGAAGACAATATTGATAAAGTTTGGAAAAAATTGATAAAACTTGATGAGACCAAAGGGATTCTTAAACGTAAATTAACCATCATTGATTTAAGATTGCCTCATAAGATTGTGGTAAAAATTAGAAAAACATCAGGCGATGCTTCTAAGCTTTTGAAAAATGCTTTGGAGAGGAGAACCTGAGCGAATCGTTAAAGAGGTGATTTCGTGCAGCACTCATTTAAAAGATTAACAACTATTGCCGCCTTAGATATCGGATCATCTAAGGTTTGTTGTGTTATTGCCAAAGTGGGTGCCGATAAACGTATTAATATTGCCGGTTATGGGTACAATGCTTCCAAAGGGATTAAAAACGGTATTATTACCGATATTAATCAAGCAACGTTGTCCGTATGCAATGCCGTTGAGGCTGCCGAACAAATGGCTAATGAACGCATTGAGCGGGTTATTGTTAATGTATCCGGTGATAAAATTAAAAGCGTTATTAAAGATTCGACCATTGCCCTTAACAAAAATCGTCCGGTAAATGAAGCCGATTTAAGCAAGGTTATTGGTAAGGGAATCCATAAAATTAATGTTGAAGGTTGTGAGTTAATCCATTGCTTGCCAACCAACTATCGTCTTGATGATGGTGAAGATATTAAAGATCCACGGAATATTTACGGAGAAACGTTGTCGGTTGATATTTTGTTGGGCTTGGTTCCCGATATTTTGTTCCGCAATATCTCTACCGTGATTGAAAATGCTCATTTGGAAATTGCCGGAAAAGCTTTTTCTTCTTATGCTTCAGGGTTGTCTTGCTTGGTTGAAGACGAGCGTGAACTGGGGGCAACGGTTGTTGACATGGGCGGGGGAACAACCTCTCTTGTAACGTTCCGTAACGGATTTCCGGTTTATTTTAGCTCTTTGCCGGTTGGTGGAAACAATGTAACCAATGATGTTGCTTTTGGTTTGACAACGTCTTTTTCTCATGCCGAACGTTTGAAAACGCTGCATGGATGTGCTTTCCTTTCCAGTCAAGATAAGGAAGAAACCATCAACGTTTATCCGGTTGGGGAAGAAGATGATAGTTTTATCAAACAAGTTCCGAAGGCTGAACTGATTAGTATTATTACACCGCGAATAGAAGAAACTTTTGAAATGGTTGCTCGCAAGCTCAGAGATATCGGTTTAGGCGATGTGTCCAGTCACCGTGTGGTTTTGACCGGAGGGGCGGCTCAGCTATCCGGAGTTCGGGAAGTTGCTTCCATGGTGTTGGACAAGCAGGTACGTTTGGGGCGGCCGAAAAATATCGGAAATCTGCCGGATAATCTCTATAATCCAGAATTTTCAACCGCTATCGGTTTGTTGTTGTTTGCTATCAATTATACCGAAAAAAGCCCGACTAAACTGGTTAACAAGCCCAGTAGTTCGGGAAGCGGAATGTATGGAAAAGTCTTTTCGTGGTTTAAAAATAATTTCTAGGTTGATAGATTGTTTATCGTTCTTGAATAAGCTTAAAACTCCCGTTAGTATCATAAAAAAATTTTGAAAAAAATCTTCTTGGTAACTAAACCTTAATCTATTCAGACTATGATTATAATCAAGATTAATTTTTAGGATTTTGGGAGTAAGAAATACCATGTCAATTAAGTTAGCGGTTCCTGATAAAAATGTGATGCAGCTCAAGCCGAGAATCTCGGTTATCGGTGTTGGCGGCGGTGGCGGAAATGCCGTCAATAATATGATTGCCCAAAATCTGGAAGGTGTTGATTTTATTGTGGCTAATACCGATGCTCAGGCTTTGGAAAATTCGACCGCAAGTCGCAAGATTCAACTTGGTTTGCAAACAACCAAAGGTCTTGGTGCCGGTGCTCGTCCGGAAGTCGGAAAAATGGCCGCTGAAGAAGCTAAAGAAGAAATCGAACGCGAATTGGAAGGGGCAAATATGGTCTTTATTACGGCCGGAATGGGCGGTGGTACCGGTTCCGGTGCCGCTCCGGTTGTGGCAAAAATTGCCAAAGAAAAAGGAATCTTGACCATTGGTGTTGTTACCAAACCTTTTCAGTTTGAAGGTAAAAAAAGAATGGAAACCGCAGAGGCGGCTGTTGAGAATTTTACCCGTGAAGTTGACAGTATCATCATTATTCCAAACCAAAATTTGTTCCGCGTTGCTGATAAAAAAACCACATTGGTTGATGCTTTTGTGATGGCGGATAATGTTTTGTATTCCGGTGTCCGTTCTATTACCGATTTGATGATGATGCCGGGTTTGATTAATTTGGATTTTGCCGATATTAAGTCCATTATGGAAGATAAAGGAAAAGCCATTATGGGTACCGGAGAGGCCGAGGGCGAAAATCGTGCTGTTGCCGCTGCGGAACAAGCTTTATCCAATCCGTTGTTGGATGATTCTTCCATGCGTGGAGCAAAAGGGGTTTTGATTAATATTACCGGTGGGTCCGATATTACGTTATTTGAAATTGATGAGGCAGCCAGTCGTATTAAAGAAGAAGTCGATGAAGACGCTAATATTATTTTTGGCTCAAGCTATGATGAAGAATTATCCGGAAAAATAAGAGTTTCTATTGTTGCTACCGGAATTGATCAAAACCAAAAACGTATTCCGGTAAGCCGTCCGACGACCAAAGCGGTCGCTGAAAGTATTATGGAGGGAATGACGCCTCCGGCTCCATCGGTTGAGATGAACGCCAATCTGGAGCAGTTCTCAGCGGTGAAAGAAAAAGCAACGACCAATACCGTTGAGGAAATTATTGATAACGCCTCTGTAGTTTCTTTACAGGAAGAAATGAGAGAAATGCCTAAGGCCGAACCTCTTCGTGCCGTCGAAGAACCAAAGCTTCAGGAAGTATTTGATGATTTTGATGATTTGGAAAAATCTAAGGTAATTTCTGAACTGCCTAACGCATCCTCTTTATTTAAGGCTATTATTAATAAACCTGACGACAAGAGCGAGACTTCTCAATTAGAGAGTGCTCTGTCCTCAAATGAAAATGTATTTCGAGCTCAAAGTTCACTCCGAGCTGTTGAAGAGGAACCTGAATTGTTTCCAAGCCATACACCTTCTCTTAGTGCCAGAAGACAAGAAGATGTTGAGGAACTGATTGTCAATGAACCTGAAGAAGAGTATACTCCGACGTTGATTGAAAGAGTTACCGGTTTTTCTATTGCTAAAAGAAACCGTAAAAAACTTAAGGAGACGGAACGTGTTCAGGAGCCGGTTTCACATGCATTTTCTAATGATGAATATGCTCAAGAAGATCGATTGAATTTGGAAATTCCTTCGTTCTTACGGCGAAAATAATTAGGTTGTTATTTTGTTTCATTTTCAAAAGCCCCTTTTTAGGGGCTTTGTTATTTATAATATATTTTTTCTTAAAAAAAGTTTGAAAAAAGGTCTCCTTGAGCCGCTTCGGTCTGGTTTAAGTTATTGATGGCTTCTTTGACAATGGATACTGTCACGGCTCTTTTTTTAGACAGTGAAACGTTATCAATTTCGGCAACAAGTTTTTTGGCATAAGCAAAAGAACGTTGCATGTTGTTTAAAATATAATTGATGACCTCCGGAGTTGGGGTTATTTGTCTGTCCGTAAAAAGTTTGATCAACAAGGCGGATAAAAGTTCATCATCGGGTTCGCTGATTTTGACGGCCGGGACAATATTCATCCTAGAACGGAGATCCGGTAGCGTAAAATTAAGGCGTGCCGGAGCTTGTTGTGATGTAAATAAAATGTTGCCTCCTTCATCACGGTAAAGATTGTAGAGATGAAACAAGGCTTCTTGATTTATTTTGTCATCTAAATCTTCTATAATCAAACAACGATGTTGTTCAAACAAAGGACGAAAGTTTTCCATTGTTATGGCGGAAGCTTTGAGGTAAGGTATGCGATACGGGTAGTTGGTTGCATTGGCCACGTTGTTGGCAAATACGTTGGCCAGGTGGGTTTTGCCACTACTTTCGGCACCATAAATGCAAACGGCAAAAAAAGGCCATAACGGCCAACTTTCAACCAAGCGGACCGCTTCTTCATTGCACGGAGACACCATAAAATCTTCTCTCCCAAGGCTGGGCCGGTGTGGAAAGTCAAGTGTCAATTGTGAGATATCATTCTTTTGATTCATCTTAATTCCTAACGGGATTTATTTAAGACATCAAAAACTTTTGCTGTCAAGTCTCCTAAGCTGTATGGTTTGGTGATAAAGTCAAAATCGTCAAAATTATCCAGCTCTTGTTTTACGATTTCTTCTGAATAGCCGGAGGCTAAAATGACTTTAATATCAGGAATCTTCTCTTTTATTTTTTTTGTCAATTCTGCTCCTGACATTCCGGGCATAACCATATCCGTTATTAAGAGGTTGAAGTTTTGATCTTGTTCAATACATTCTAAAGCGGCCTCCGCACAGCTACAATCCGTGACATCATAGCCTTTTTTCTTTAGGGCTCGGATCCCAAATGTTCTAACGGAATCTTCATCTTCAACAAAAAGAATCCGTATCTTTTTATTGTCTTTGGCAGATGTGCTCATTCCTCGGTCGATGGCGTTTGAAACATTAAGGCCGACAATTATTTTTTTGTTGATGGATACCGGCGGCATAATTTTTTCTTTGACGGTTAGAATGGGGGTGCCGTTTGTGTCGGTGACGGTTTCTTTGCTGCTTAAATCAAGATCTTCTTCTCCGTTGTTTTCAAAACGAGGTAGGTAAATGGAAAAAGTTGTTCCTTGTCCGAGCTTGCTCTTTACTTTAATAAAGCCTTCGGTCTGGCGGACAATCCCGTAAACCATAGCCAAACCAAGTCCTGTTCCTGATCCGACGACGTTTTGTTTGGTTGAGAAAAACGGGTCAAAAATGCGGCTTAAGTTTTCTTCCGGAATGCCGCAACCGGTATCGGTTACTTCAATTACCACAAACTCGCCCGGCTTGATTAAATCATCCCCAAACTGATAGCTTTCACTCAAAATTTCGGTATGGGTGCTGATGGTTAAACTGCCGTGTCCGTCCATGGCGTCTTTGGCATTAACAGCCAAATTAATAATAACTTGCGAAAACTGTACCGGGTCAACCCTGACGTAGCCGAGTTCATTCCCATGATAAAAATTAAGCGTGGTTTGTTCCCCTAAGATGCGTTTGAGCATATGGCTTAGTTCAACAAAGTTTTCGGTAATGTCGATGAGTTTTGGTTGAAGCGGTTGTTTGCGTGAAAAGGCCAGAAGTTGGCGGACGAGACCGGCGGCACGATTGGCGTTTTGTTTAATTTGAATCAAATCGGCAAAGGAGGGGTCTCCGACACCGTGTCGTTGTAATAATAAATCCGTAAAACCAATCATAGCGGTCAAGAGGTTGTTAAAGTCGTGTGCTACTCCTCCCGCAAGTTGTCCGACGGCTTGCATCTTTTGTGCTTGTGCAAATTGAATTTCCAAGTTCTTTTGACGGGTGGCATCAATTAAGTACAGGACAAAACCGTTGCCGTTGCTTTTTCCGGCGGCGTAATAACGTTGCATCGAGCTGATATAAAGCGAAATAACCGAACTTTTGTGTTCGCTGTTTACGTGAATTTCAAAATTAAGAGAATTTTCCGGTGTCTTGCGAATGTCTTCAAAACCTTTGCTCAGCTTTTGTGAATCTTCGGGAGTGATAAATTTTTCAAAAGGCTGACCGATAATTTCATCCCCGTTTAAGTCAAAAAGTTTGGGAATTATCGGGTTGCAATCGGTAATTATACCTTCGTTATTGATGAAGATGATGCCGACCGGAGCATAATTAAACAACCAACTGATTTTATCATAAGCGTGATCAATCTTATTTTGAATATCTGACGTGGTCGGCAGTTCTGAAATGACAACCCCGCGGACCTTATTTTGTTCGTGTTCTCGGAAGCCGGTTTGAAAAACGTGAGCGTCTTTGACTTCGTTATGGCTGTTTATGAAATGAACTTCTCCGTGCCATAGGCTTTTGCGGGGAGGAAGGAGAGAATTGGTCGATAAAAATTCTTTTAGGGGTTTGTTGATGATTTGTTCATCTTCTTTGCCTAAAAATTCGGCAAAATTATGGTTGACGTATTCTAAATTATAATCTTTATCTGCGACATATAAGCCGACGGGAAGGTAATCTAAAAAATCGTGTGTGGATTTGCGTTCTTCTTGAAAGATTTGTTCCAGATTTTTTTCGGCGGTAATGTCACGAATATTCCAATAAAAATAAGTTTCTTTTTTTATTTTTTTGATAGAAAAGGGGCCTTCAAAAATATTGGTCTTTTTTAGGTAGATGGGTTGCAGGTAAATTTCAAACCATTCTTGTTGGTCAAAAATACGGTCTTTTTCCCGATGAAGTACCAGAGCTAAAACCGCTTTTTCTCGCGTTAGGTTTTGGTAAGCTGTTTGCAAACGGTAAAAATTGTTTTTTGTGGTGGTGTCTTGGGACAGATGTTGTTCCAAAAAATCGAGAACCGGAAGATTTTTGAACAAGTCTTCAGAGAGAGAATTTTGCAAAATGCTTTCCCCTTGCGGATTTTCAATTCGACGGATTTTAAAATCGTTACGGATGATTTCATTGGCAAATCCGCCATAGCTGATGGCTTCTTCTCCGGCATCCAGTGTTTTGATGGTTAGGATTAAGCAAAAACTCGTTAATAAGGCACTCAGAGCCAAGAGAGCAAAGTGGTATTCCGGCGTGGTTAAAAAGAAAATTAAAGTTATGGTCAGAGCTACCAGACAAAAAGCCAGTTTTAGCAAGCTTGTTTGTAAGAGT
Source organism: uncultured Alphaproteobacteria bacterium (assembly GCA_944392275.1). Classification (GTDB taxonomy): domain Bacteria; phylum Pseudomonadota; class Alphaproteobacteria; order RF32; family CAG-239; genus CAZU01. The sequence goes on along the minus strand of CALXWA010000004.1, from coordinate 98,041 downwards.
TTATCCGGTCTATTGCTGATTTTTGAGCTGCATAACATATCCAATTACCTCTGCGACGGCTTTAAAGTGTTCTTGCGGGATGGTTTGGTCTAGTTCGGTGGAGGCGAACAGAGCTCTTGCCAAAGGCGGATTTTCTACAATCGGAACATCGTGTTCTTCCGCTAAAGCTTTAATACGAAGTGCCACGTTATCTATTCCTTTGGCGGTTACTTTCGGAGCATCCATTGTTTCCATCTTATATTCTAAAGCTACTGCATAATGGGTCGGGTTGACAATAACAACATCTGCCTTGGGGACATTTTCCATCATGCGGTGGCGTGCTCTTTCCATACGGATTTGGCGGATTTTTGACTTTACCAGAGGATCCCCTTCCATTTGTTTGTATTCTTCTTTTACCTCTTGTTTGGTCATGCGGAGTTTTTTTAAGTGCATGTATTTTTGGTAAGCAAAATCCAAAACGGCTAAGACCAAAACCGCCAAAACAACCGTAAACAAAAGAATCGTTACCGCTTTGTGAATGAACTGAAGAATCGATATACTTTCCATGGTGGGCAATAAATTTGCCTTTTCCAGATAGGGACGAATAACCAAAACGGCAATGATGCTAATCACGGTTATTTTGATAATCCCTTTTAAGCTTTCCACAATTTTTTTCATGTTGATGAAATTGGGTATGGCCGCAAAAATATTGAGCTTGTTCCAGTTGGGGAGGAGCTTTTGCGGGGCATATATAAATCCGGTTTGGGCAATGCTGGCGAAAATTCCCAAAACCATAAACAGAGCAAACGGAATCCCCATTAGCTTCAGAATGCCCAAAAAAACTTGTTTTAATAACAATTGAAATTCTGGTACGCTGATGCTCATTTGTCCCGGGCTTTCAATAAAGCGTACGGACATTAGATAATACCACCGAAAAATCAGCGGAATGACCAGCCAGACCACAAACAACATTCCCAAAAGCATAATAAAGCTTTTGGCTTCTTGCGAGATCGCAACATCGCCTTCTTCTTTGGCTTTGCTTATTTTTCGTTCCGACGGCTCTTCCGTTTTGGAGGATTCGTCATCATCTTCCGGTGCTACCATGGTCCTCCGTTGCTAATGCAAAAATTGTTGTATTCCGTCTTCATAGTATTTGATAAACCACATTACCATGATTGGAGTTGTGATAAAAACTAATCCTAAGCCTAAATAAATTTGTAAGGGCAGAGACAGAAAAAATATATTCAATTGCGGCATCAGACGTGATACCAAGCCCATTCCGACATAAAAAATGATGGTAAAGGCAACAAAAGGTGAACCCAGCTTAAAGCCCATGACAAAGGCTTTGTTTAAATTTTGGGATAAGTTGTCTGAAAAATCTCCCCACGGAAGGTTTTGTCCGACCGGAAAGAGATGATAACTGTCTATGACGGCACCAAGCATTAAGTGGTGGATATCGGTTATAAAGATAACCGTGAGGGTGACCATACTTAAGAAACTTTCTAAAACGATGGTTTGGCTTTGAAAGCTGGGATCAAAAATTTGAGCATTGGAAAAACCGATGGCTTGTCCGGCCAGGTTGGCTGCAAAACGAAGGGAAAAATACAAAAATTGCATAACCAAACCTAAGAAAATTCCAATTGTGATTTCGCTTAAGGTATATGTAATAAAAGTTGCCGTATCTTGAGGTGCCGGAGGCAGGTGCGTGCTAATTAAGGGCATTAAAATAATGCTGAGGGCAAGAGCAATCGATAGTCGGACTTGCGTGTTGATAAAAGAAGTCATAAAACCCGGCATTAACATAAATGCCGAGCCTAAACGTAAAAAGACCATCAAAAAATGGTACATATTTAAGTTTAAAATTTCTGCCATTTATTTATCCGCCGCTGATGATTTTATCAAACAATCCTTCCGTTAGATTTTTCATTTGGCTAAACATGAAAGGAAATAATAAAATAATTGCCACAAAAACGCCTATAATTTTGGGAACAAAAGCAAGCGTGGCTTCTTGGATTTGGGTTAAAGCTTGAAAAATACCGACAATTAAGCCAATAAATAAGGCGACTAATAGTAAAGGGGTAACAACCTTTAGCAAGGTAAAAATCGCATCTCGAGATATGTCTAATACTTCAACTTCAGTCATGTCTGTTACTCTATCGGGGTCTGTTTTTCAAAATATTTGTAGTTTTCGATACCGGTAAAAAAGACACCGTCAAAATCACTGCGGATGATGTCTTTAAAATGTTTTGATATGATCTCTTGCCAGGCCGTATTCCAATATTCTGTAATAATCGAATCGGCTTCTACAAAGGATTTTCTTTTGAACCATTGCGGTGGATTTTGTTTCCAGGCTTTTTTCCAAAAATAGTCATACGGGTTGATTTCAGAGACATTCATTTCTGCAATTAAGAGGCGTCGGGTGCCATTCTTTTTGAATTTTAAGCGGTGAATATCTTCATTACTAAAGGGTTGATTGTGGCGAAAAAGCGGTTTGATTACAATCACGTCATAATTAGTATCGGCTAGGGCATCTACAAGTTGATTTTTATTTTGGTATAGCTGATCGTCATTTAAAATCAGAATGTTTTTAGCCTCGGAAAATTTGGTAACATTTTTGGCCGATTCATTGATGACGGGTTGGTGGGCAATGTCCTTGAAAGCATATTGCGGATCGCTGTATCCGTATACAATTCTCCCATCCATAACCGAGCGGATAATTGCCCGATCAAAATCTTCTTCCGTATTGCACTTTTCTATCCCGATTACCGGAATGTTGTTTTCTTGAATAAGTTTATTATTTTTCTTGTTGTTTTTGCCGCAATAGATGTTGTTTAAGGCAATTCCACCAATAGAGTGCAGATATTGGTAGGCTAATGTTTCCATTGGCGGAGCCGGCAATTCTTCCGGAGTAGAGAGAAACGTGTCATCATAAACCGTTTTCTTGCTTTTGCGGACGCGATTGTAGTCATCTAAATTATATTCCCAAAAAGATTTGGTTAGAAGCTCTTCTCCTTCATGAACCAAAATTTGAAAGTCGGCATTGTGAGCTTGGGCATAGTTTATCATCATTAACAAATTTTCGCGCATTTTTTCGCGATAGTTAATAATGTGTAGCGGTGGGGTTTCTTGATTGAGAAAAGTTTCGGCATAGGTTTCCGGATTGGCAGAAGTATGACCATACAATCCGGCTCCGGCTTTTGGGCTAAAAGCCAGAGCGGAAAGTAAGGTCCATATAATCAGGCTATGTTTGTTACGTAACAACATCGGCTTGGTGTTTCCCTGTCCTTTCGGGGATTTCGGCAATGTCCATTGCGGCTTTGGAAAGTTCTTCCAACATGGCTCTTGGATCTTTGGCTAAATCTTTCGCACTGAATCTTTCTAAGTAGACACGAATCGTTGCTCCGCTTGAACCCGTTCCAGATAGGCGGTAAACGATTCTGGAGCCGTCCGTAAAGTAAACGATTAATCCGTTTTTGGTGGTTGAATTGTCAACCGGATCTTTATATACAAAAGGAGCGGCATCTTTGACCGTGTAGCCGTAAAATTCTTTGCCAGATAAGGAGGGTAATTTGTTTTCCAGATTTTGCATTAAGTCATCGGCTGTTTCGGTCGAAATTCCTTCAAAATCAAAACGCATGTAGTAGCTGCGTCCGTATTTCTCCCAATGTTCACGGGTGATTTCTTCAACAGATTTTCCGGTCTTGGCAATAATGCTTAACCAGAACAAAATTGCCCAAATGCCATCTTTTTCACGTATGTGAGAAGAACCGGTTCCAAAACTTTCTTCTCCGCAGAAGGTTATGCGGTTTGAATCCATTAAATTTACAAAATATTTCCAACCGGTCGGTACTTCATAATAACCAATGTTGTGTGCTTTGGCAACACGGCCAACTGCCGTTGAGGTCGCCGCTGATTTTCCAACACCGTAAATCCCATTTTTATAGGCCGGTATTAATTGATAGTTATCGGTTAGAATTGCTAAGCTGTCGCTCGGTGTTACAAAGAACTTCTTGCCGAGAATCATGTTGCGATCACCATCTCCGTCGTTGGCACAGCCAAAATCCGCCGCATTGTCTGAATACATAAAATCAACCAATTCTTTTGCGTAGACAAGATTGGGATCCGGATGTAATCCGCCAAAATCGGGAAGCGGCTTGGCATGAACAACCGAACCTTTCGGAGCCCCGAGAATCTCTTCAAAAATACGTTGAGCATAGGGACCTGTAACGGCATTCATGGCATCAAAACGCATGGTAAAACCTTTTTTGAAGAGCTGTTTTAAGGCTGCAAAATCAAAAATGTTTTCCATCATTTCAACATAGTCTTTAATCGGGTCGATAATTTCAATAATTGTATTTCCAAGTTTTTGTGTGCCGATGACGGAAAGGTCAATGTCCGGAGCTTCAAAAATTTTATACTCTTTAATGCTCTTGGAATTTTGGAAAATCTTATCGGTTATTGAGGTGGGGACTTGGCCGCCGGTTTCATTCGCGTATTTGATTCCAAAATCGGCATTTTCTCCTCCGGGATTGTGAGATGCCGAAAGAACAAAACCTCCGTTGGTATGATTTTTGAGCATGAGGTTGGAGCCTGCCGGTGTTGAAACAAAACCATTTTGGCCGACGATTAATTTGGCAGCCCCATTGGCAACCGCCATTTTGATAAGTTTTTGAATTGCAATATCGTTATAAAAACGACCATCCCCGCCAATAACAAAAGTTTTTCCTTCAAGAGAACCTATTGTATTAAAAATACTTTGAATAAAGTTTTCAAAGTAGTTGGGTTGCATGATAACTTTGGTCTTTTTTCTTAAACCACCGGTTCCCATCTTTTGGTCGGTATAGGGGGTTGTTGCAATTGTTTTAATCATGATATCTCCTTTTTATAAAAATTATGGTCTGATTTTATCAGGTCAGACCACAAAAACAAGATTAAAGACAGACTTATCAGCTATTATTCAGGAGAGATAAATTCTGCCAAGCGTTTTACCTCAAATTTTGCGGCAAGATGGGAGAGACTCATCCGCATGCGTAGTTTGGGGTGTTGCATATCTAATACCGTTAAGCCTTCTAAAAACAATTCCTTATAAATGGTACGGTCTTTTAACCCTTCACAAAGGCGAAAACCATAAAGTTTGGAAAGATTGCTTAGATGAGAAAAGACCAGTTCTTTGTTTTTAGAGCGGGTTGGGGATATTTTGTTACCACAGATAATCCAGTTTAAATAGGGTTTCCCTTGGGCCGCCAAATATTTTTTACAATCCCAAACATAATTGGAATAATGTCCCGGTTTGACAACTTTGTTGGTGCTATAATCAATGTCGGCAATAACATTGAGGTCAATTAAGCTATCTGAAATCGGGGTAATGAGGGTGTCAACATGTTTATAGGCCTCATCAAAAAGATAGTTTTTATAGCCCGGAGTATCAATAATTATGGCATCAACATGCTTGCTCAAGGCAAAAATTTGGGAGGATATTTTGTCCCTTTCGTTAGGGATTAAATAGGAATTGGCTTCCGGCTCAAATCGGCAATGTTGCGGTATGGGGAGAGATATTTCTTTTTTGGCACAGAAGTTCTGTCTGTTTTCAATATACTTAGAAAGACTCCCTTGGCGACCGTCTAAATCTATTGTTGCAACCGAAAAGTTTTCTTGCAAAAGTTTGATGGCTAAATGCATGGCGATTGTGGATTTGCCCGTACCGCCTTTTTCGTTGCTGACAACAATAATATGAGCTCTTTTTTCAGGTGTATCATTCATGTTTGTTTTCAACCATTACCAGTTGTTGTTTTGAACTTGATGCGACAACAATACATGATTTTTTTGACTTCTTCAAATGATTACATGTTTTATCCGCCTCATTTTTTTCAAGCCCGATTAATTTGGAACGATAAACGATTGCGGCTCCTTTTTGTGCCGGTTCTATGTCTATTTTTGTTTTTTTGATGGCTTTGAGAGAGCTTTCATTGCGGATTTTTAAGGCATAATTTCTGGCTTTGGCGTAGTTGGAAAAAGCTCCGATTTGGATCCCCCACAGAGAATCTTCAGATGGGTTGGCTTGTGTTTCTTCGTTTTTTGTTGGAAGAAGTTTGATGGCTGAAGAATCTATTTTTGCATAAACCGGGAGCTTTTCCTTATTGTTTAGGTTGAGGGCTAATTTTTTTAAGCCCTTATCCATCATTTGTGCAACTTTTTGGTCACGTTGTTTAATACTTTTATGGCCCATGGTGACCGAAATTACACGATTGCCGTCCCGTTCAGCCGAGGTGATGATGTTGTAGCCGGCAGCAGCCGTGTATCCGGTTTTCATGCCATCGGCTCCGGCAAATTGTTTTAAAACGTGATTATGGGTGTAATAAGTTCTTCCTTTGTAGGTAAATTTTTTGGTCGAAAAGAGTTTGTAATAATGCGGAAAATGGTGGTACATCGCCGCTCCTAAAACAGCCATGTCTCGAGCCGTGGTCTTTTGCTGACGGTTGGGAAGGCCAGAGGCGTTTTTGAAGGTGGTGTTTTTCATCCCGATTTCTTTGGCGACTTTGGTCATTGTTTTGGCGAAATTTTCTTCACTATAACCTAATCCTTCTGCCAAAACGGTTGCACAATCATTGGCTGATTTTACAATCAAGGCCATAATGGCATCCCGAACTTTAATTTTTTCTCCCGGGCGTAGTCCTAAACGAGACGGAGAACGATTAGCTGCTGTACGAGAAACCGGAAATTCGTCATCTAATTTGATTAAGCCGTTATCAAGAGCACTAAAGGTAATGTAGAGTGTCATCAGCTTTGTGAGTGAAGCCGGATAGCGGAGAGAATCGGGATCAGAGGCTGAAATTACGGCACCGGTTTTCGCATCAATGGTAATGGATGAAACAGATGCCAAAGCTGGTTTAGAAAGGCAGGTTGCCACAAAAGTTATGGCGGCAAAAATTTTAAGTGATGAACCGATGTTAATCATTCTAATCGTTACTCTTTTCTTCTGAAATTGGATTTATAATCTTTATTCTAGGTTATAAAACATAAGAAAATGTTAACAAAAAATGCCTTGCCGAAAAATTATTTATATACTTTAGATTATTTTTGCTTGACTTTGCTCCGGATTGTATGTAGAAATCTTAAGTCAGTTATGGCGGATGTAGCTCAGTTGGTTAGAGCGCTGGTTTGTGGTACCAGATGTCGTGAGTTCGAATCTCATCATCCGCCCCAGTTAAGAAAACGCCTTCGGGCGTTTTTTTTGTGTGGTTGTTTTGGGTAAAAGAAAAAGCCTTAAAAACAGATGTTGAGGATTCTGTTTTTAGGGCTTTTTGAAAAGATACTTACTGTGAAGATAATTTGTTTATTTTATTTCATCAGCAATTTTTTTATTTTTCCAACTTGTCATTGTAAAAACAATAGCCGGAATAACGATGGTTGCTAAAAAGAAAACGCTACCAACAGCCATACTGGTTGTAAAAAATATTTCTTTCATAACTTTAATTTTTTGATAATTTGATAATACTTATTTTATGATTCTATTTTTACTCCTTTTCAGAGGAGGATGCAAGGATTTTATTGTTAAAAAAATATTAAAAAGCTATTCTTGGTAGGAAGCCCTTTTTATTCGGTCATTAATAGCCAGGCCAAGCCCGCTCATCGGGATGGGGGACATGGCAATTTTCTTAAATTCGGATTGGCTTTCCGCTAAACGCATGTAGGCAAAAAGGTGTGCGGCGGCCTCTTGCAAGTCTCCCGTGGGACTTAAATTGAGATGGGCCCCTTTAACATTTCCGAATCCGATAAAAAATTCATCGTCGCATACCTCTTGTTCGGGTACATTAATTCGCATTGGGATACGAGGAGCATAGTGTTTCAGAAGTTGCCCCGGAGCACTCGGTTTATTGGGGTCGCCGTGAGAAATTAGCACTTTTTCTCCGGTAAATTCTTCAATCGCTTCTTTACTAAGACCTCCGGCTCGTAACATGACCATGTTGGGAGTGGTTAAATCAATAATGGTGGTTTCTACTCCAATGGCACAAGGACCACCGTCTAAAATCATATCAACTTTGTCTCCCAATCCGGAAGCAACATGTTCTGCCGTTGTCGGAGAAATGCATTTAAACTTGTTGGCCGAAGGGGCAGCAATGGGAACTCCGGATTCTTTGATTAGGCGTAAAGCCATCGGATGATTAGGCATACGAACTGCTATGTTTGGTAAGCCGGAACAAACTAAGTCCAAGGAAGGATTGTTGTCTTTGCGTTTGAGAACAAAGGTTAAAGGTCCGGGCCAAAAATGCTTGGCAAGAGCTATGGCGCGATCATCCGTTTGAGCATATTCTGGGAGAAAATCAATTTCGGCAATATGAGAGATGAGAGGATCAAATGTCGGTCGTCCTTTGGCTGCAAAAATGGCAGCAACCGCTTTGGGGTTGTAGACGTTGGCTCCTAGTCCGTAAACCGTATCGGTCGGAAAAGCAACTAAGCCTCCGTTTTGGATGATTTGTGCGGCTCTTTTTATGTTTTCTGGTGTGTCAGTATAGATATTGTTGTATGTCATCATTAATCTTCAAAATATGTTTAACGGCCGAAAAAATATCAGAATACGTATGTAGCACTTCTTTATCTTCTTTGTCAATTATTTGATAGGAATGTTCTCTTTGATTGTAAGCTAAGTAATCAAAATCATTATCGCCAAGGTAAATTTTGTTAGGATCCGAATTATTAATGAGGATATTTTCTTTCAAAATATCCAGAAAAAAATCCCCTAAAGGCGATATGCCGTAAAGTGCCGCATTGTTGTAGAGGATACCGTTGTAGTGATGCAGAAGCTCAATATATTCTGCCGGAAGAAGAGGGTACCCCTGATTTTGCAGGGCTTTTTGTTCTTGGATGATTTCTTTGGTTGAGGCGGGCTTCCCGTATTGGATTTCTTCAAGAGTGGAGATTGTTTTAACGAGATTTTGCATTCTTTAGAGCCTTCGCTTGCGATAAAAAGTTTTGTGAATCGAGTTTCATGCGTTTTAATTCTTCTTTTTTCTTAGCAATTTTTTGTTGATGGAGAAGGTATTGTCGTTCAATTTCCGGTTTGCGGCGGATCTGGAAAAGAGGGTCATATCCAGCCATAAAAACAATGGATTTGTCAACGCATAAATCGGTTGGAAGATGCAATCCTCGATGAATGGGATCAATCGTTACAATTAAAAAATTATCAAAATCATTTACTTTGGAAATATCTTTTAATTCTTTGCAATCTTGAACGTTTAGTTTGTGATGGCGGTTTTTGTCCCTGGGGAGAAGGCCTCTTTTCATCAGGGCAAGGGTATGTTCAATTGATTTATTGTCTTGTCCCATCAGGCTCATAACACGTCGGTATTCGTTTGCATAACAAGCAGCAAACATTCGGGTATTGGCACATCCTCTCGGCTCAAAAAGCAGCTGTTTTTTTTGCCGTGTTTTTTCAAAAATGATATGCATTAAGTCATAAAAATTCAGTTGTTTGATTTGGCAGGGCGGAAGGTTTAAGATGGAGAATTGTTGGCGAAGAAGTTGATTGAGTTTGCGATAATTGGCGAATTTTTTCATGCTGTTTCGCCAGATGGGAATTTGATCTAAATCATATTTTTGCGGGTTGTGTCGAGCATAGGGTTTGTATTGGGATGGCAAATGTTGCGGTGTGCTGATGGCTCGGGCATATAGAGGAGACAAGTCGGTATCTTTTATTGGGAAAAACCATCCGTCATAATCAAAACGCACCATTAATTTTTCTTCCGTTGAGGCTTGGGGTGTTTGATCATTGCGTTTTTTACTTTTAAGGCCAACCGAATAAAACAAGAGGCGAAGTTCTTCGGCTATTTCTTTAAGGCTGTTTTTGCTGGTTTTGGAAATTTTGTTGTCCGGGTGGTTCTTTTTTTGTTTTAGTTGTTCATTACAGAGAGCATTTAATTTATGTCGGATGAGGGCAGAAAAGTGTTGTTCTATTCTCAGTCTTTGGTGTGAGGTGTACCCTCCCTCCGAGAGTCGTTGTTTATAGTTGTTGTGAGCGTTATCCGGCATTTTATTGTTATTTCCTAGTTTTTTTCTTTAATGATATTCAGAGGATTCCTTTTTGTCGATATAAAAAAAACAGTGGGGATAAGATTGTTTTGTGGAGAATTATCATAAAATTGTGATTTTTCGGAAGTAATGATTATAATAAATATGTTTGTTTAGATTTATTGAGGAAGACAGAAATGCTTGAAATCGTTTTTACGGACGGAAAAATCGGTTCAAAAGCCGTTAAAATTATCGGGATGGCTGAAAACTCTCGACCTGATTTGTCGGCATTTAATAAAGAGGAAGCCTCTTTGGTTAAAAAGGCCATTGCTCAAGCGGCTTTTTTGGGAAAGAAAGAAAGCTTTGTTGAAGTTTTTGGGGCCAGCGGAAAAATTATTGTTGCCGGTTTGGGTGAAAAACCAAATGCTTTGGCTTTGCAAAATTTGGGTGGAGCTTTAGTTAAAAAGCTCTTTAAGGATAACGTGGCTTGTTTTTATGTTTCTGAAATTAAAGGATGCAAGCTTTCTTGTGAAGAAATTGCTCATAATATTGCTTTTGGGTTGATGATTGGTTCTTATCGTTTTGATAAGTATTTTACTAAAAAGAAACAAGAAGATTATCCGAGTTTGGAGCAAGTTATTTTCAAGGTTGAAAATCCGGCTCAGGTTAGTGAGAATTTTAAGGATTTTGCCGCTTTGGGGAACGCGGTGCGTTATGCTCGCGATTTGTGCAATGAACCTTCCAATTATTTATCACCGGAGGTTTTTGCAGCCGATATTAAGCGTTTGGAATATTTGGGTTTGCAAGTAGATGTTTTGTCCCAAAAGGAATTAGAAGAAAAAGAATTTAATTTATTGCTCTCGGTTGCCCAAGGGTCGGTCAAAGAGCCTAGAGTGGCCGTTATTACTTGGAAAGGAAATCCAAATTCCGATGAATTTGTTTGTGGCTTAGTCGGGAAAGGAGTTACGTTTGATTCCGGTGGAATTTCTCTAAAACCGGCCGCTGGTATGTGGGATATGAAACGGGACATGACCGGGGCAGCCGTTGTTGTGGCCAGCTTGAAGGCTTTGGCTTTGCAAAAAGCTCCGCTGAATGTTGTCGGTATTGTCGGTTTAGTCGAAAATATGCCTTCCGGTCATGCAACGCGACCGGGTGATATTGTCACCTCAATGTCTGGTCAGACGGTGGAAATTTTGAATACCGATGCCGAAGGACGCTTGGTGTTAAGTGATTGTTTGTGGTATTTGCAAGAAAAATTTCATACGCAAAATATTATTGATATAGCTACACTAACCGGAGCAACCATGCGTGCTTTGGGGAACGAATATGCCGGAATCTTTGCGAATGATGATAAAATGTGTCATGCGTTGATTGAGGCCGGAGAACAAAGTGGTGAAAAATTATGGCGGTTGCCGATGAATGAGGCCTATAACAAAATGATTGATTCTGACGTGGCGGATATGAAAAATATCGGAGGAGCCAATGCCGGTGGAAGTACCGCCGCTTGCTTCTTGGGACGCTTTGTTAAAAAAGGTGTCAATTGGTCTCATTTGGATATTGCCGGTGTGGATGATGAAGAAAAAGGGACCTCTCTTTGTCCGAAAGGGGCTACGGCTTTTGGAGTTCGGCTTTTGAATAAATACTTACGGAATTTTGCGTAAGTTTTCTTCAAAGCTCAAAAAAAAGACCTCTTTAAGAGGTCTTTTTTTTGAGCAAACTTTAATACAAAAGTTTTTAATTGCGGGTATTGCCTTTGAGGTGGTTGATAATTTTGCTGTACAATTCATTCCCATCAACGGCTTTTCCTTCTTTTCTTTCTTTGTTTAAATGCTCATTATATTTTTTGGCCTGTTTTGTACTGGAGTGACGATAAACATCTTTTTCTTTACCGGGATGCAGTGTTTGTTTATAAATAGCGTCACTGTCTTTTTCTTGTAATTTATTGAACAGATTCTCTTTGTTGTAGGGATTTTTCTGTTGTTGAAGATTGCCAATATGTGCCATATATTCGCACAAAGCATCGTGCATTTCTTGCATTTTTTCGTAATCGTTTTCACTCATAATCTGATTAAGGCCTTCGGTTTGTGCAAAGGTTTTAGTGTGAAAATCGGCTTCACGAAGAATAGCACGTTGAATATCTCCCGGAAGGTTACTGAATTCACTTTCTTTGTTGTGCTTTTTAAAATAGAGTTGGCGATTAAGAATAATTTTCATTTCTTGTTCGTTTAGTTTGAAAACAGGTGTGTTTTTTGATTCTGAATTTTCGTTATTTTCTGTCATTATAGTCTCCTTAAAATTCTTTCGATTCTATGGCAGGGATTCTATCTTTATCCGGTTTCCAAGTCTAGAGATATTATAGGTTATATACTACATTTTTTTAAAGCGTTTGTCAAATTTTGTCATTGCTATGCAAGTATTTGTTTCTTAAAAAAACTCCTCGTACCATGTGACGAGGAGTTTTTTTTTGGTAAATCAGATTGTAAAATTATTCTACAACCTTAAATTCAGCCATATGCTCTAAGAGAGAACGTTTTTCATTGACGTTTTCTTGAGCTTTGTTGAGCAAGTTCTCATAACGTTCCGGATTTGCCTTGTGAACGATTTGGAAACGAGTTTCGTTTGCCATGTAATCAGCCAAAGGCTTGCTCGGAGCTTTTGAATCCAACATTAACGGAGCTTTACCTTCTTTAATGTTTTCCGGGTTGTAACGATACAACGGCCAAGAACCGGATTCTACGGCATCTTTTTGGTGGCTTAAACCATCTGCCAAGTTGAAGCCTTGAGCAATACAGTGTGAGTAAGCAATAATAATGGACGGACCATCATAAGCTTCTGCCTCGTTCATGGCTTTGATAACTTGGGCATCGTTGGCTCCAAAAGAAACTTGAGCAACATAAACATTACCGTAAGACATTGCAATCATTGCCAAATCTTTTTTCGGTAAAGCTTTTCCGGCGGTAGCAAATTTAGCCGATGCACCCATCGGAGTTGCTTTGGATTGTTGTCCACCCGTGTTTGAGTAAACACCCGTATCCATTACCAAAATATTGATGTTTTTACCAGAGGCAATGGCATGATCCAAACCGCCGAAACCAATATCATATGCCCAACCGTCTCCGCCAAGAATCCATACGGATTTCTTAATCAGGTAATCGGCTAATTTATCCAAATGTTTGGCTTTTTCTGATTTGAGGCCAGCGAGTTTTTCACGCAAAGCTTTTACATTGTCGCGTTGATTGTCAATTTCAACATCGGTTGATTGTGGGTTAGCCAAAATCTTTTCAACCAATTCTGCTCCGACTTCAGGTTTTAATTCTTCCAAAAGTTGTTTTGCAAAAGAGGTTTGTTGATCAATTGAAAATCTCATACCTAAGCCGAATTCGGCATTGTCTTCAAACAAAGAGTTTGCCCAAGCCGGTCCGTGACCTTTTTCATCTTTGGTGTACGGTGTGGTCGGTAAGTTCCCTGAGTAAATTGAAGAACATCCGGTTGCATTGGCAACAACCATGCGGTCACCAAAGAGTTGAGTCAACAATTTTACATATGGTGTTTCACCACAGCCGGCACAAGCACCGGAGAATTCAAACAAAGGTTGAATTAACTGGGTTGTTTTCGGAAGGTTCTTAACAACTTCGGTACGTTTTACATACGGCAAAGTTTCAAAGAATTTCCAATTTGCAACTTGTTCATCCAAATGATTTTCAATGTGTTCCATATTGATTGCTTTTTTGTTTGGATCAACTTTGTTTTTAACCGGGCATGCACTGACGCAGATACCACAACCGGTACAATCTTCCGGAGACATTTGCCAAATAAATTCTTTTCCGGAAAATTCTTTACCTTTGTAAGGAGCGGATTTGAAGCCGGCCGGAGCATTCTTTAATTCTTCTTTCGTCGCAACTTTCATACGAATTACACCGTGCGGGCAAACTAAAGAACATTTACCGCATTGGATACAAGCGTCGGCATCCCATACCGGAATTTCGGTTGCAATGCAACGTTTTTCGTACTGAGTTGTTCCTGTCGGCCAAGTACCGTCAACAACATCGTGGAATGCAGAAACCGGAAGCTCATTACCGCGGTCGGCAATAATTTCAGCAGTCAATTTCTTGACGAATTCCGGTGCATTTTCCGGTACCGGAGCCAAACGATGTAATTTTGAGGTAACGTTTGCAGGATATTCTACTTTATGCAAATGCTCTAAAGAAGCATCTACGGCAACAAAGTTCTTTTGAACAATGGCATCGCCTTTTTTGCTGTAGGTTTTCTTAATGGCATTTTTAATCTGAGCAATTGCTTCATCTTTGGGCAAAATGTTAGAAATTGCAAAGAAGCATGTTTGCATAATGGTGTTAATGCGTTGTCCCATACCGGTTTGACGAGCAACGTCAACGGCGTTAATAACATAGAAGTTCAATTTTTTATCAATGATTTCTTGTTGAACTTCAGCCGTTAAGTGATCCCAAACTTCATTCCCTTCATATGGAGCGTTCAATAAGAAAGTTGCTCCCGGTTTTGCAATACCCAAAATGTCAACTTTTTTCATGAACGGGAATTGGTGGCAAGCGACAAAGTCGGCTTTGTTAATCAAATAAGCCGCTTTAATCGGGTGGTCAGAAAAACGTAAGTGGGATGTGGTCATGGAACCCGATTTACGAGAATCGTAAACAAAATAACCTTGACCATATTTGCCGGCATCTTCTGCAATGATTTTAATGGAGTTTTTGTTGGCACCAACCGTACCATCTGCTCCTAAGCCATAGAATACGGCGCGAACAACATCTTTGCCCTCGGTGTCAATATCATCACTGTAAGGTAAAGATTTGTGGGTAACATCATCGTTAATACCAACGGTAAAGCCGTTAATGGGTTTTGCCGAAGCCCCATTGTCATAAACGGCACGAACCATTCCCGGTGTAAATTCTTTTGAAGATAAACCGTAACGGCCACCCAAAATGCGAGGCATTGAAGAAATTTCGTTGTTGGCATAAGCTTGCGTTAATGTGGCAACAACATCCAAATACAACGGTTCACCAATAGAACCGGATTCTTTGGTACGATCCAAAACATTGACCACTTTAACAGATTTTGGCAATGCGGCAACAAAAGATTTGGACGGGAACGGACGATACAAACGAACTTTAAGCAAGCCGACTTTGTAGCCGTTATTGTTAAGATAGGTAATGGTTTCATCAACAGTTTCTGCTCCAGAACCCATAATAACGATAACTTGTTCAGCATCTGCCGGGCCGACGTATTCAACCGTTTTGTACTGACGACCACTGATTTTGGCAAATTTATCCATTTCTTCTTGAACGATGCCTTCTACTTTTTCATAGTAGGTATTGGCAGCTTCACGTCCTTGGAAGAATACATCCGGGTTTTGAGCCGTACCACGGATAACCGGAGCTTCCGGACGAAGAGCATTTTTGGCGTTAAAGGTATAATCAACACCTTCAAGCATTGCTCTTAAATCGTCATCAGACAAAAGTTTAATCTTTTTAATCTCGTGAGATGTACGGAAACCGTCAAAGAAGTGCATGAACGGTACACGAGAACGTAAAGTAGAAGTTTGTGCAATGGCAGCAAAGTCATGAGCCTCTTGAACGGAGTTGGAGCAAAGCATTGCAAAACCGGTCTGACGGCAAGACATAACATCGGAGTGGTCGCCAAAAATTGACAAGGCATGATATGCCAAAGAACGAGCGGCAACATGCATTACAAACGGTGTGAGTTCTCCGGCAATTTTGTACATGTTCGGGATCATTAACAACAAACCTTGAGACGCCGTAAAGGTTGTGGTCAATGCTCCGGCTTGTAAAGAACCGTGGCATGCACCGGCAGCTCCGGCTTCCGATTGCATTTCCTGAACTTCAGGAATAACACCCCAAAGGTTTTTTTGTTTTGCTGCGGACCAAGCATCTGCCCATTCGCCCATCGGGGAGGACGGTGTAATCGGATAGATCACGCAGACTTCATTCATGCGGTGTGCAACTGAAGCAGCTGCTTCGTTGGCATCCATCATTTTCATCTTAACGTCAGACATAAATTTATTATCCTTATTTTAGTTAAGTTTTAACACAATAACGGTCGTCAATGCAGACAGCTTTATCTTCATCTTCCGACCGAGTTTTTAAATAGAATCTTTCTATGCGCGTTTTTATATCACGATATTTTTTTTAAATCCATCAAAAAATGAAGCAATTAACCGCTTTGATTTTAGGTAAAAAAGAATCGGCTTTTTTTGTTTATAAAGGCTAAAAATTTTTGACAGCTTGTCGCAAAATCGAAATAATCATTTTATTATTGATGGAGAATGAAAATGAGATATTTGATTGCGGTTTTGTTGTTGACCGGATGTGCTTTAACCCATGAAACGTCAGAAGAATATTCTAACGCAACAATGGTTAATGCTTGTATTGCCCGAGAGGTTTCCGAGTTAAAAGAAATCGGTAAATTGGCTGAGGTTCGAGGGGAAGAAAGTGCCAAAAAAATAGCAGCTCCGTGTTTGAATTTGTATAATGTAACGGCTTTGAGTGAGAAAGAAAAAGCGGCAAAATATACGGCTATTTTGATTGGTAAATACCAAAATTCCAACAATTAAGGTGTTTTAGGCCAGGATGTTTGCCAAAAGATGTTTGGGGAGTATTATTAAAAAAGAACTTGCAGAAAAAAAAGTTTTGTTTTATACATAGTTTCATCTTTTTTGCGGGCGTAACTCAGCGGTAGAGTGCGACCTTCCCAAGGTTGAAGTCACGAGTTCGAATCTCGCCGCCCGCTCCAATTTTATCCGGACCGTGTTCCGGATTTTTTTGTGAAAGTTTTTCAATGGTTAAAGCGTTTTATATTTTTCGTCATGGCGAAACAGAATTGAATTCTTTGGGTAGAATGCAAGGATCCGGTATGGATTATCCTCTTAATCCTTTGGGAAGAGAGCAAGCTTTTGATTTGGCTCAAAAATTAAGAAGAAAAAATTTGCAAATTATTTATTCTTCTCCCTTGCTAAGAGCTCGCCAAACGGCAGAAATTGTTGCCCGCGAACTCAATATTTCTGTAGAGGTTGAATATAATTTACGTGAATGTTTTTATGGTAAAGCCGAAGGTGAAGCTTTAGAGAATGTTCGACAAGAGTTTCCCGATGTCCTTAACAATTGGAGCAATCCGAAATGTTGGGATATTCGTTTTCCGGGAGGAGAGAGTAAGCAAGAGGCTTTGGATCGAGTTCTGGGCGTTTTGCATCATTTAGCACAAAGAAAGGATAATCCTTTTGATGTTGTCGGTGTTGCCATCCATGGCGGAACGATGGCTTCTTTATTAAATTATTTTCATTATCCGTTTGCTAAAATTCCTAATTGTGCGGCTTTTTGCCTTATGTTTGACGGAGAAAAATTTGCCGTTGACGGTGATTTATTTTAATTATTGGCTCTATTAAACAATTTTGTTGAAATATGGCTTGACAATTTTCATAAAATCCCTTATAATACTTATATAAAACAAAGGGATAGGTAAAATGAATCAAGATTTATTAGAGCAATTAAAAAAGTTATCAGAGGAAGAACTGAAACATCTTTTCAGCAAAGTTCAAAAATCTAAAACTTCTGTAAAAAGATTTGAAAATGGTGTTGTTTGTCCCATTTGTGGAAAAAAACATATTCAGAAATTTGGTAGCAGTAGTGGTATCCAAAGATATAGATGTAAAGATTGTGGTAAGACCTTTACTGAATATACGAAAACAATATTTTTCAGCACTAAAAAAGATTATGACACTTGGTTCAAATACATTGAATTGATGATGACAGGTTTATCACTTGCTAAAATTGCTCCTAAATGTGGTATATCTGTTTTAACTGCTTTTCGTTGGAGACATAAGGTTTTAAATGCTATCAAAAAACAGTTTCAAAATACAACTGTTTCAGGTGTTGTAGAAGCAGATGAAACATTTTTGCTTGAATCTCATAAAGGTAAGAAAATTGAGGGTATAAAAGGCAGAAAAAGAGGTGGTAAAGCAAAATTAAGAGGTATTTCTCATTACCAAATCGGTATAATGGTTGCTATGGATGGAAACAAAAATATTATTTCTGATGTTTATGGTAGAGGGCGATTAACAACCCAACAAACAGAAAATGTTTTAGGCAATAAGATTGAAGAAGATTCAATTTTGGTAACAGATTCCCATAAATCATATATTCAATTTGCTAAAAATCACAATTTACAACATAAGAGAATAGCACGAGGTAAGCATAAAAACGGAGAATATCATATTAACAATGTAAGCAATTATCACAAAGGTTTGAAAGATTTTGTAAGGCATTTTAACGGAATCAGCACCCGATATTTAACTAATTATTTGAACTGGTTTAGTTGGATTAAATCAGGTGCCGATAATAATTTGTTGATAAAAGATTGTTTATTGGGATAAAATAAAAGTGGTGTAAAAATACACCACTTCAAAAAATTAATCACCAATGATTGACTCCACTCGGCTTTTTATTGCCCAAGGGTCATCAACAGCTTCAAATTTTACTTTTGATGTTCCTGTTCCTGAAAACCAAATAGTAGCATACCCAAAAATTCTTCCTAATATTGATTGTTTAATCTCAATAGACTCAACTTTTGCATTTTTCAATTCTTCTGTTTTTACGCTAATAATGCCTTTTCTGCATATAACTCTCTTATTGGTTATAACCATTTCGGTTGTATATAATTTTAGGAAATCATATAATGCCCATAGAACAAAAAGTATAACAATCCATTTTGTTCCTGGGTCTTTTTGTAATTCAGCACTTGCAAAATAAGAAATTACAAAAAGTAGAGCAACAAAAGCTATAATACCTGTAAAAATATAATTGAACCAATGCAGTTTCACAACTTCTTTAATTTCCTCATCTTTTGATAGAGTTCCTTTTACATATGACATTTTTAGACCTTTCAATGATATTCAATATGATAAATTATCAACTTAAATAATGAAAAGTCAAAGAAAAAATTATTTGATTCACAAATAACAAAAATCTCCTTATAAATACTTGTATAAGATTAGGAGATTTTTGTTATGAAAAATAGAAAATTAAATATTGTAAAATTTATTCCAAAATTGGAAATTCATCAAACTATCAATAACAATACTGATATAATAAAAGAATCAAATATCATAAAAAGATTATTATCTAACTCTCTCTTTAAGAAAAATAGCCAATTCATTATATGTTTGAAATAAATCATCAGAAGTACATATAAATTTTCCTAATGAAGCAGTAAATGTTTTGGAATAATGAATTGTAACAGTAATTGTACATTCATTAAGGTTAATATCCAGATTAAAAGATTCAAATTTTTCAGGAAAATTATCTAAAAATTTTTTGAAATCTTCAAAAGTATTATTTGGCAATAAAAATCCTTTTCATAAATTATTAATCAGAATTACATTGTAAATTCTTATCAAATAATTTAGCAAGGATTTTATTTAGAGTATATTTCAACAAAATTGTTTAATAGAGCCTAATTATTAAATAAAAAAAAAGCCCTGAAGGGCTTTTTTTATAAAAAGGATGGTTCAACATGGATAACCACACGTCTGTTCTTTTCTCGATTTTGCGGGATGGGTTGTCCATAGGGGTCTAAATTGGGATATTTAGGTGCAATATCATACATTCCGGTTATTTTTAGACGCATTCTTTGAATCCCTCTTTTTTCCAAAAAGCGAGCAACAGCGGCGGCTCGTGCGGAAGATAATTCCCAATTGGAAGGGTATAAAGCACTGGAAAACGGCTCATCACTGGTGTGTCCCTCAATACTAAAATTGAAAGAGCTGTATCTTTCGGATTGGAGTGTGGCCGCAATTCTTTTTAGCACGGGAATAGCCTCTGGTTTGAGTTCAGCAGAGCCATGATCAAAAATTAGATTATCGCCAAGTTCAATTACAACTCCTTGCGTATCGCTCCCTAAGGCAATGCTGTCTTCTGCACTTAAAGACTGAACATCTTCAGCAAGTTCCATCAACATCATTTCAATCGGGCGAGTGACGCTTTGTTTGCCTATGCTTTCGTTTAGGCCGGCTTGAATCATCTCAAATTTAGCAACATCTGTTTTGGAAACGGAAACCATCATGACAAAAAAGCACAGAAGTAATGTGACCATGTCACCATAGGTCGACATCCAATCTTCATCAATTTTATCTTCAGACTTTTTTTTCATTTATATCTCTCCGAACTAAGAGCCTCTGTCCATGTCGCGATCAATCAAGAATTGTTCATTGTCATCGACAAATGAGTTGATTTTATCTTGAATGTAGCGAGGACTTTTTCTTTCGGCTAAAAGAACCAGACCTTCCAGTTCGAGGTTGTACTTAAATAAAGTGACATCCATTCGAGCGGCCATTTTTGTACCAATCGGAATCATAACGATACGGGCAAGAATAATACCATAAAATGTTGTAATTAACGCAACAGCCATACTTGGACCAATCGCCGCCGGATCTCCACCCATGCTGCCAAGCATAATAACCAACCCAATTAAGGTCCCGAGCATACCAAAAGCCGGAGCATCGCCCCCCATCTTTTTTAAGGCATCTACCGGTCGTTTCAAGCGTTCGGCTTGTGCTTCCAGCATATCGAGTAAAATTTGGCGTATTTCATTTCCGGTATAGCCGGTTATAACCAAATCGGCACCATAAGCCAAAAAGGAATTTTCTTTGCGTAAATCATCATTGACTTCATTTTCAAGGCCTTGAAGTCCGTTCTTTTGGACAAGATACCCCCAACGAATAAGGCGACCAACTTCATTTTTTAGGGATTTAATCGAATCATCATGTCTTTTGAAGGACTGACCAATCAATTTCAAGGCTCCAAGAGCCGTTTTAAGTTCATATGATATAAAAAGGGTTACAAATGTTCCGCCAAAAACAATAATGATACTCGGAATATCAATAAACATTTGCGGACGGTCGGTTGCACTGACAATTGAACCGATAACTACCGCAATGCCTGCGATAAACGCAATCAACATACTTACAGACATAAGTTCTTGTCCTTAAAAGATAATTACTATTGTCTGTAATATATCATGTCAAAAGTTAATATTTTGTTATTTTTTAGAAGGTTTCACATAGGCAATGGCCGCGTGTTCTTCACAATATGTTTGGCCGATTTTAACCTTTTTGCCGCAAAAATGAAAGTTTTCATCTTTGGGGTCACCTATCGGCCAACGACAGGTATGGCTGTCTAAGTCCGTCAGCGTAACAAAGCCATTGTTTTTCTTCTCTTTATTGTTGGGAGAAAGAAAGTTTTTTTCTAATTCTTTGTTGAGACAGGTTTGAAAATTGTCTTTTGGGGTTTCTGCTGGTTTTTGTTTTACATTTGTTTTGGCCGGAGCTTTGGAAGGTGCCGCCTTTTCCGGAGCCGGTTTAGGAGAAGCAGATTTGTTTTCTGTTGCTTTTGGGGTGGTCTCTTCTTTTTTCTTAATTGGTGAAGGACGTCCTGATAAGCCCAGACGGTGAACTTTTCCAACGATAGAGTTTTTGGATACGTTAAGCCGTTTTCCGATTTCTCCCGTTGTCAGACCTTCTTTCCACATTTTTTTGAGGTCTTCGACCATTTGATCTGTCCACGCCATTTTTATTTCTCCTTCAAACAAAATGTTTTTATATTGAGGTTAATCATATGTTAATATTTTTCCCGAGTCTAGTTTATTTTTAATTTATTGCTTCTTTTTTGTAAATTTTTTAGTATATTGTATAAAGATTGTTATCCGAAAGGGGCATAAATGAAAAAATATTTAGCTGTTTGGGTTTGTCTTGGAATGGGAGTTGGAATTTCTCCGCTCTATGCGAGTCTTTTAAAACTGGATGCTTTAGATGTAAAAGGTGTCGAGCTCCATATTTATCCGCAAAATTTGGCGTTGGTTTCCGATACTCGGGAGGCGGATTTAGCAAAGGGGAAAAATGTTATTGCTTTTGAAGGCGTTTCTGAACAAATGAAACCCGAAACCGCTTTTTTGGTTGGTGAGGGAATTCAAGTTTTGGAGCAAAATTATGCTTATGACCTTTTAAATAAGAATAATCTTTTGCAACATTTTGTCGGAAAAGAGGTAAAAACCGTAATTTTTAATCCGGACAGTGGTGAAAATTATTTTGATAAAGCAACGGTTGTCAGTGCCGGATATGGAAATCCGTTGCTGAAATTTTCTTATGGAATTGAAAGTGATTTTCCCGGACGAATCGTTTTTAATGACCTTCCGGAAAACTTAAAGATTAAACCGACCTTTTCCGTTTCCGTA
Source organism: uncultured Alphaproteobacteria bacterium (assembly GCA_944392275.1). Classification (GTDB taxonomy): domain Bacteria; phylum Pseudomonadota; class Alphaproteobacteria; order RF32; family CAG-239; genus CAZU01. The sequence continues at coordinate 75,784 of CALXWA010000004.1, read as the reverse complement.
GATGCTGCATCCGCCGGGGCTAAAAATTTGGTACTCAATTATCTGACTACGGGACTTTCGTGGCAAACCAATTATGTTGCCGAGCTTGTTGGGAAAGATAAGTTAAACTGGCAGGCGTGGGCAACCCTTACCAATAACTCAGGGACGGATTATAAAAATGCAAAAATTTCTTTAGTATCCGGACAAGTTAATAATGTGCAAAATGCGGTTCCGGTAGCTCCTATGGCTCGCGGTGCTTTGTTAAATGCAAGCTTTGCGGCAGATCGTGCGGTTATGGCAAAAAATATTTCGGCTGAGAGTATGGCGGAGTATTATCAATATTCCGTTCCGTTCCAAACCGATCTTATTAACCAACAATCAAAACAGATTTTGTTGATGGAAGCCAAAGATGTAGCTTATGAGACAAAATATCAATTAAAATCGCCATTGATGATTTCATTTAATTCTTATCAAAATGATTTTGAGGCTCTTCATCCGGAAGTTTTCTACCACTTCAAAAATGATAAGGAGAGTCATTTAGGTGTTCCGTTGCCCGAAGGAGTGGTCCGTTTTTATGATGCTCGAGAGGCAAAGAATTTGGCTTTTGTGGGGTCGGATCAAATGGAGCAAATTACAACGGGGGAAGAGATTGAACTGAGCATCGGAAAAGTTTTTGATGTCTATGCTAAGGGGAAGATTGTTCGTGTTCAAAAATTGTCGGATAAATCTTTTGAGGCCGATGTTGCGGTGCAATTCTTTAACCAAAAAGAAGAAAAAATCACACTTGATTTTGAGCAAGCTTTTAATGGCAGTTCGGAGATTGTGACAGAAAATATTGTCGGTAAAAATAAAACAGCTCAAACTCGAATCTGGACAATTGATATTCCCGCAAAGGGAGAGCAAACATTAACGTTTACGGTTAAGGTGGTTCGAAACTAAATGAAGTTGAAGCTGTTTTTGATTTTTTTAATCGGAGGATGCTTTTTTGTTGCGGCAAGTTCTCTGGCTGCCGGAATTTCCGATTATGAAAAAGTTTATGATATTGATTTGGAGCAAGACCAACTTCCGACTTTAGAAGAATTAAAAAGTTTTTTTTATAAACAGCAGGTATTGTATAATCCGCAATACAAAAGTGTCTTTGATTTGCAAGGTGATTTTAATCCGGAATTTAGGCAGACGATTATTACATACGGAATGAATGAAAAACGTCTGAAATGGCCGGATGAAGATGCTTTTTTAGAAGTTTTGGCTTCGTTACCGAAAGAGATGTATGAATATATCGGACCGGCATTGTTTTCGGTACCGAATATGTCCGAAAAAATTTTGAATATGCCGGGGATTAAGGAAACTAAAAATCGTTTTCCGTCTCGGGTGGCCGATGCTTTGAAAGATATTGAAGATTTGGAATTTTTGTCTCCGGGGCTTTATTATTTATTGCGTCCGGAAGTATGGGAAGAGCCTAAGGAAAATTTTGAGTTTCCCGTTAAGAGAAAGGCTTTTGCCAAGGTTGTTTATGATGGTGAGTTTTACCAAAATCTCCGTAAATTGGTTCCTCCCGAAAAATATATGGAAAACGGAAATTTAGCCAAAACATTGACGAAGAGTGATTTGCGAACCCTTAACCCGACAAAAAACTCATTGTTGACGGCAAAAGATGTAGAGGCTTTTATTAATACATTAGACGGGGTTGAAGAATGGGCCAAACAAAACGGAAATCAAATGAAAGTTTATCAACTGACAACCATGTGGTTGGCCTATGATGCGGCGGCGGAAAATTTTGTTGCGGCACCGGGAATGAAAGATCTGGTTAATCCGTGTCAGAGGTTGGTGCAAAAAGCCTCTATTTTGGGTGAAGAGTTGTCGTTGGCAAAAGTGGTTGCCAAAGAGGGTTTTACCCTTAATGAATGGGCGTATACTTGTGACAAAACCTTGAAAGCTTATCGTTTATCACAAATTCCGCGGTATATGGTTTTGGCGATCAAAAGGTATAAAAGCGGCTCGGATGATGATGAAATCAAGAAACTTAGTCCAAAAATGCAACAGGTTCGCTATTCAACCATGCAGGCAATTATTGAAATGTATAAGGCTCCGCTTGCAGACGTGATGGAGGTCCGAAAACATCGGAAAACCTTGCATGACAAGTTTTTTAAAAATGATTTCAAACTGGTGGGAACGCCAATCGGCGGAGTAGATTAAAAACAGAATCGGAGATTATTTTTCTATCATATTGAAAATTAGTATTTTTTTATTTTTTTTGTTGCAATTTTAAAAAGATGTGTTTATACCATGTAGCGAAGATTTAATTTTGCTGAGAGGATCGTTTAAAATGGCTCGTGTTACTGTCGAAGATTGTATTGAAAAAATTCCTAATCGTTATGAACTTTTAATGGTTGCCGCACAGCGTGCAAAAGATTTATCCAGCGGAGCAACACCAACGGTTGATCGCGATAATGATAAAAATACGGTAATTGCCTTGCGTGAAATTGCCGAAGAAACCGTTAGTATTGAAGAGTTGCAAAAATCTTTGGTTATGGGCTTGCAAAAATATGTTGAGGTTGAAGAGCCTGAAGAAGAAGAAATGGAAATCCTTGCCGCTGAAAAAGAATTGTCTGATTTGGATGAACAGTTTAGCGGTTTGTTGCCGCAGGCCGATGAGCTGGATGACAGTATGCAAATCCATAACGGAGATGATGATTTGTTGGATACGGACGGTGATGCCGATTTGGAGGGTGATGATTTAGATGCTCCGTTAGATGATGACTTGGATATGGATGACGGTTTTGATGCCGGCGATGATTATGATGACAAATAATCGTCTTTGTGCTTAAAATTTGTTGCAATTAAGATTCCGGAAGTTTAGACTTATTTAACAAAAGATGTTGTAAGTTTAATTCCGGATCTTTTTTTATTTAAATTTTACGGATGTATAAAAACAATGCTTAGACAATATGAATTGGTTGATTTGGTTAAATCTTATGATGAAAACGCTGATGAAGATGCGTTAAACCGAGCGTATGTCTTTGCTATGAAAAAACATGGGGCTCAGCTTAGAGCTTCAGGCGATCCGTATTATTCTCATCCGGTAGAAGTGGCCGGTATCTTGACCCAGTTTAAACTTGATTGTGCCTCCGTTATTGCGGGGTTATTGCATGATACGGTAGAAGATACGGATACAACAGTTGAAGAAATCAGAGGTTTGTTTGGGGATCAAGTGGCTCAGTTGGTTGACGGGCTGACCAAATTGGCCATGATTGAACAGAAGTCAACCGATAAAAAACAAGCAGAAAACTTCCGTAAATTGTTGTTGGCAATGTCGGAAGATATTCGTGTCTTATTGATAAAATTGGCGGATCGTCTGCATAATATGCGGACGCTTCATTTTTTAAAAAGCCCGGAAAAACGTGCCCGAATAGCCAAAGAAACTCTTGATATTTATGCCCCGCTGGCCGAACGTATCGGTATGCAAGAAATTAAGACCGAATTAGAAGATATTGCTTTTAAGGAATTGCATCGGGATGCTTATGATTCTATCCAAGCTCGTTTGAACTTTTTGCGGGAACAAGGCAGCAATATTGTTCCTAAAATTATTAGTCAACTGGAAAAGGATATGAAGGAAAACGGTATTAAAGCCGAAGTTTCCGGAAGAGAAAAATCGCCTTATTCCATTTGGCGGAAAATGCAGCAAAAAAATGCTTCCTTTGAACAACTTTCCGATATTATGGCTTTTCGAATTATTGTGGATGATGTTGGGGCTTGTTATCAAGCTTTGGGGATTGTTCACAGTAAATATCATATGATTCCGCGGAGGTTTAAGGATTATATTTCTACTCCAAAACCAAATGGTTATAAGTCTATTCATACCGGGGTTATCGGGCCGGAAAATACACGAATTGAAATCCAAATCCGCACTCATGAAATGCACGAGGTTGCCGAGAAAGGTGTTGCGGCTCACTGGGCCTATAAGCAAGGGGAAAAGGTTGTCGGCAAGAATTTCCGCTGGATAAGAGAGTTGCTGGAAATTTTGGAGCAGGCCTCTAATCCGGAAGAGTTTTTGGAAAACACCAAGCTCGAGATGTATAATGATCAGGTTTTTTGTTTTACACCAAAAGGAGATTTAATCGGCTTACCAATCAATTCTACACCGGTTGATTTTGCTTATGCCGTCCATTCTTCTGTCGGAGATACGTGTGTCGGTGCAAAAATTAATGGCGAAATACGTCCGCTTAGAACGGTTTTGCAAAATGGGGATCAGGTCGAGATTTTGACTTCTAAGGCTCAGCATCCGTCTACCGAGTGGGATCGTTTTGTGGTAACGGGAAAAGCTAAGGCCGCTATTCGTCGTTATGTTCGAGCCCATAAGAGAGACCAATTTATTACACTCGGAGAACAGTTGCTGGAAAGAACTTTTAAGAGTGAAAATCTTGATTTTAACGAAAAAGCTTTGGTAAATGTTTTTCCGAATTTTGAAGCCGAATCAATAGATGATATTTATGCCAAAGTGGGCGAAGGTTTGATTACCGCCTGGGATGTTATGAAGGCGGTTTATCCGGCCTACAAACAGTCGAAGCTTGAAAAAGTTGTTAAGTCCATTGTTCCGAGCTTTACGGGAAAGAAAAATAAAAGTAAAAGCGAACCCTTAAAGATAAAAGGGTTGATTCCGGGAATGGCGGTGCATTTTGCGGGATGTTGCCATCCGCTCCCCGGGGACCGAATCGTTGGAATCGTTACAACCGGGAAAGGAGTTGCCGTTCACCGGATTGATTGCAAGCTTTTGGAAAAATTTGCCAATGAGCCGGAGAGATGGTTGGATATTTCGTGGGGAGATGATGCCTCCGAAACTCCACATGTTGGTCGATTGAAAGTTATGTTGGCTAATGAACCCGGAGCCCTTGGAGAATTGTCTAATTTGATTGCTCGCAGTAACGGAAATATTGCCAACTTGAATATTATTAACCGAACGCTTAGCTATTTTGAAATTATGATTGATGTTGAGGTTAAGGATTTGCGGCATTTAACCGATATTATTGCAACATTGAAGTCTTCTAAAGTTGTTTCTTATGTTGATCGTTCCGCATAATGTTTGAAACTTTAAAAGTCTAAGGTACTTCTTATATTTTAGAAAAAAAGGAGTGCTTTATGAAGTTATTGGCAAAATTTTATCATTATCCGTATGCAAAATTGTGGCAAAAATTTGTCTTGAAATTGAGGGCAATGAAGGGTTCTCCGGAACAAATTGCCGCTGGTTTTGCTATTGGTGCGGCGATGACGTTTACACCTTTTGTCGGATTGCATTTAATCCTTTCCGTGGTTTTGGCATGGATTTTTCGGGTTAATTCTATGGCGGCGGCTTTGGGAACCGTATTGGGAAATCCGTGGACGTTTCCGCTTATATGGATTGCTGTTTTATATAGCGGTCGGTTTATGTTAGGGGCTTCTTATGAAGGGGCAACCAAAGTTGATTTTGTGCATTTTTTTGATAAATCTCTAAAAGCTTTGATGAATTTGGATTTTGACTTGTTTTTTCAAGATATTTGGCCTATTTTATACCCAATGATGATTGGGTGTATCCCGTATTGTCTTGTGGTATGGATTTTGTGTTATGTCGGGGTCAAGACGATTTTAGGTAAATTGCAAAAGCCTCGTGTTGTTTAACGGAACGGATTGAAAAATGATTATCGGTTTGGGGTGTGATCTTATTAATATCGGGCGTGTGGAAAAAATTTTGTTAAAATACAAAGAGGCTTTTGTGTGTCGAACTTTTTCCAAATCGGAAAGAGATTATATTGCCAAATATAATGATAATAAGGTTAAGTATGCGGCTCAGGTGGCAAAATTTTTTGCGGCAAAAGAGGCTTTGGTAAAAGCTTTGGGAACCGGTTTTCGCGGGGGTATCAGCTGGCATGAGATCGAGGTCGGGCATGATGAACTTGGAAAACCTAATCTTCGTCTTAGCGGAAAAGCCCTGCAAAGGTTGAAATCAATGCAAGAAGATGGTCCTTGTCAAATCCATTTGACTTTGAGCGATGATTATCCTTATGCCCAAGCAGTTGTTATTATAGAAAATTGTTGTTGTTAAATCTAAAAAAGCGTATATGATGACACTCACTTATGAATTTTTGGGGAAGATAGAGGCAGAAAATGGATAAAGAAGAAAGTTTTACCGATACCGTAAAAACAGTTATTTACGCAATCTTAATTGCTATTTTTATCCGGACGGTGTGGTTTGAACCATTTAAAATTCCATCCGGGTCAATGTATCCGACCTTGTATGTGGGGGATTATCTGTTTGTTTCTAAATATACTTACGGTTATTCAAAACATTCTTTGCCATGGAGTATTCCTTTGTTTGAGGGGAGAATCTGGTCCTCGTTACCCAAAAGAGGCGATGTGGTTGTGTTTAAATATCCGCGGGATAATAAAACCGACTATATTAAACGAATCATTGGTCTTCCCGGTGATAAAATTATGCTCAAAAACGGACGATTGTATATTAACGGTCAAATGTTGGAGCGGAAGAGAATTGATGATTTTGTTTTGCGTAGTGAATATGGCAGTGCCGATCGCTATCGCCAATATATTGAAACTTTGCCAGAAGGTGTAACCCATAAGATTATAGAAATTTCCGATAGTGAAATGAATGATAATTTTCAAGAGGTGGAAGTCCCGCAAGGAACATATTTTGTTATGGGGGATAATCGGGATCGTTCCGATGACAGTCGTGTTAATGTCGGCTTTGTTCCCTTTGAAAATTTAATCGGAAAAGCTCGGTTCTTGTTCTTTTCTCATTCCGATGAGTATGAATGGTATAAGCCATGGCTTTGGCCAAAGAAAATTCGTTGGTCTCGGTTGTTTAACGGAATAGAGTAGTGGCTTGTGAGGCAGCAAAAGAAAGTGTTAAAATACAAATGATTGAGAAACTTGAAGAAATATTAAAACACAAATTTAGGCATCCGGATTTATTAATGAAAGCCTTGACGCACGGAAGTATTAACCCTCATGTTTCCGGAAATTATGAGCGTTTGGAATTTTTGGGGGATCGTGTTTTGGGAGTGTCAATCGCCTCTTTGTTGTATCAAATGTTTCCAAGTGAGCCGGAAGGAAGTCTTTCGCAACGATTTACGGGGCTTGTTTGTAAAGAGACGGTTGCCATGGTTGCTCAAAGATTGCATCTGGATGAGTATATGGTTGTTGCCAGTGAGGATATTCGGCAAAATGAAAATGTCCTTTGTGATGTTTGTGAGGCGGTTATCGGAGCTATTTATATTGACGGGGGTGTCGACGGAGCCATTGAATTTGTTAATGAACATTGGAAAGAGTTAATTGACAAAAGGGTTGCTCCTCCCAAGGATACAAAATCGGCTTTACAGGAATTGGCTCATGCCAAAGGTTTGGGTGCTCCGATTTACCGTGTCATAGAAAGAAAAGGAAGTGAGCATAATCCTCTCTTTTTTGTCGGTGTGAGTTTGACGAATATGGAAGAACAAGTCGGGCAAGGGCATAGCAAAAAGTTGGCAGAGTTTGATGCAGCGGCAAAAATGTTGGAGAAAATTAAATAATGGTTTTGGATGCAACAACGGATAATCCTTTGGAAACCCGGTGTGGTTTTGTGGCTCTTATCGGGGCTCCGAATGCCGGAAAGTCTACCATAACCAATAATTTTGTCGGCTCAAAAGTCTCTATTGTTTCCCCAAAAGTTCAGACCACTCGGACCATGGTCAAGGGGATTGGTATTTATGAAAATACACAAATAATTTTTCTGGATACTCCCGGTATTTTTAAGCCGAAGCGTCGCTTGGATCGGGCGATGGTTTCATCGGCGTGGAACGGGGTTGAGGATGCGGATATTGTGGTCTTGGTTGTGGATGCCAAGCGTGGTTTTGATGAGGAAACACAAAGTATTGTTGCCAAATTAAAACAAAACAAAATTGAAGCGGTTTTGGTGTTAAATAAGATTGATTTGGTGCAAAAGGAAAAGTTATTGACCTTGAGCGCCCAAATTAATGCGGCCGGATGTTTTAAGGAAACTTTTTTTATTTCGGCTTTAACCGGGCAGTGCAGTGATGATTTGTATAAATATCTGGCCGATCATCTTCCGGTTAGTCCGTGGTATTATCCCGAGGATCAGATTTCGGATATGCCGTTGCGGTTATTGGCGGCGGAAATTGTTCGGGAAAAGCTTTTTATTTTTTTACATCAAGAACTTCCGTATGCTTTGACGGTTGAACCTGAACTGTGGGAGCGTCGAGATGATCATTCTATTCGTGCCGAGATAACTATTTATGTTGAAAAAGAGAACCAGAAAATTATTGTTTTGGGAAAGGGTGGTTCCATGATTAAACGTATTGGACAAGCGGCCCGAAAAGAAATTGAAGATTTGCTGGAAGAAAGAGTTCATCTTTTCTTGTTTGTTAAGGTGCGGGAGCATTGGCAAGAAGACCGCAACAGATATTCTACGTGGAATTTGGATTTTAACGCTTAAAAGGTAGGTCGTAAGAAAAACATGTCGCATTTGTCATGCAGGTGCGGGTTGTTTTTTTATTTTATTTTTATCCGTGAGATTTTAGAATAAGCAAAATTTTAAAAGGCCTTTTGTGGCCTTTTTTTGTTTTTTTTAATATTTTTTTAAAACTTGGCACGACTATTGCATATATACTTTCATCGATGAAAAATTATCCAAAAGATTGGGGAGAATATTATGGATAATACAAATTATATCGCTTTATCGCGGCAAATGGCTTTGTGGAAACAGATGGATATTGTTTCCAATAATATGGCCAACATGAATACTTCCGGGTATAAGGCCGATGATGCTTTGTTTACATCTTATTTGGTGCAAACACCGGATGCTGAGGGTTTTGGAGCTGAGCCGCTTTTCTTTACCGAAGATTTTGGAAGCTTTCAGAATTTTGCAGAAGGGGCACTTGTTCATACGGGAAATACGTTTGATGTTGCCATAAAAGGCGATGCCTTCTTTTGTGTGGAAACGGCTAATGGGGAAAAATACACTCGTAAAGGTCAATTTTCTTTAGATGCTGATGGAAAGTTGGTTACTAATGACGGGGCGGTTGTCCTTTCTGAAACAAATGATCCTTTCTTTTTTGCTCCGGGTGAAAAAGAAATTACCATTGCCGAAAACGGAGATGTGCTGACGGAAAACGGGTTAATCGGCCGTTTGAAATTGGCTCATTTTGAAGATAATCAAAAATTGTTAAAAATTGCCGGTACTCTCTTTGATAATGTTGAGGGAAATCCGGTTATTTATGGGTCAAACCAAGCAATTGTGGCTCAGGGAACAGTTGAAAAATCTAATGTTGAGCCAATCAGTGAAATGACGAAGTTGATTAATTTGCAACGGAGTTATGAATATGTTCAACAGATGATTGATGAAGAACATGATCGAATTTCTAATACAATTTCAACTTATGCGGAATTAGCATAATTTTTGGAGGGGAAAAGAATTATGAGAGCATTAGATATCGGAGCAACCGGAATGTTGGCACAACAAACCAACGTTGACGTAATTTCCAATAACATTGCTAATATGAACACGACGGCTTATACCAAGCGCCGTGCCGAATTTAATGATTTGTTGTATCAAAATATTGTACGTCCGGGGTCTGCGTCTACCGCAGATCAAACCATTGTTCCGTCTGGAATTCAACTGGGACTTGGTGTTAGAACGGCTGCCGTTTATCGTATTACCGAAGGGGGCGGTTTGACCAAAACGGATAATACTTTGGATTTGGCTATCCGCGGGAGAGGTTATTTTCAGATTGAATTGCCGGAAGGAAAAGGAATTGGCTATACTCGTGATGGTGCTTTCCAAAGAAACGGCGATGGTGTGATTGTTACCCACGATGGTTATATTGTTCAACCTGAAATTACAATTCCCGATGATGCTGTTGAAGTATATGTTAATGCCTCCGGTGAAGTATGGGTAAAGCAAGACGGGGAAACCGATGAGGTCAATGTCGGACAGTTGGAATTGGCAACTTTCCCGAATGAGGCCGGTTTGGAAGCCATCGGTGACAATATGTTTACGGAAACAGTTGCCTCGGGGGCTCCGATTTTAGATAATCCGGATACGGAAGGTTTCGGGTCTATTTTGCAAGGGTATTTGATAACTTCAAACGTTGATGCGGTTACTGAAGTGACGGAGCTTGTTTCGGCACAACGAGCTTATGAATTGAATTCTAAAATTATTTCGACGGCCGATCAGATGCTAAATACGGTTAATCAGTTGCGTTAATCTTTGGATGGGAAAAATGAATAAGTTTTGGGGAATTTTCGTTTTTGCGTTGTCTTTTGTTTCATCGGTTTATGCGGCATCTTTAGCGGTTTTAACCGAAGATGATATGATCTCTGCAATTAAGAAAGAGTTTGCGGAAGAAGGTGTTGATACCCCGATGGAATTGGAATTGTTTGGCGGAAAAACCTCTTATTCTTTTGAAAATGTCCAAAAGCTCAAAGTGATGGTTTCTCATTTAAAATATGATGAGGAACAAAATAAGTTTTCAGCAACGGCGGAAATTTTTGCCGATGGGGTTGCAAAAGATAAAACAATTTTGAACGGACGTTATTACCTTTTGCAAAATGTTTGGGTGCCTGCAGAAGATATTGAAAAAGGGACCGTTCTTACGGAAGATATGTTGAAAACAATTTCGGTTCGGGAAAACAGAATTAAGAGTTCTCATGTGACCGAGTTGGAAAAGCTTGTCGGGTCTGAGGTTAAAAAGACAATGAAAGCCGGAAAGATGTTTACGGATCGAGATATCGGACAAGTTATTCTTATTAAAAAAGGAAAAATCGTAACGGCGGTTTATAAAGCAAAAGGGTTGCAAATTACGACCAAAGCCGAGGCCTTAGAAGATGGAGCTGCCGGTCAAATGATCGGAATGACAAACTTAAAAAGCGGCAAAAAGTTTCAGGCAAGAGTAACCGGGGCTGAAACCGTTGAAATTCAAGAATAATAGCTGGGGGACTATTAGAGATGAAAAAAGTTAAGCAAAATTTGTTAAAGGGAACGTTGATTTTGATGATGACAACTTCCTTATCGGGATGCGGAATGTGGTCCAGATTACAACAAGTCGGACAGGAACCACCGTTGACACCGATTGTTAATCCGGTTGAGGCAAAAGATTATGAACCCGTTTCTATGCCGATGCCTAAGACGGTTGAAGCCAAAAATAATCCCAATTCATTATGGAAGGCTGGCTCCAGCGGGTTCTTTAAGGATCAGAGAGCGTCCAAAGTCGGTGATATTATTACGGTTAAGGTTTCTGCCAAAGATAATGCTTTAATGGAAAATGAAATGGAGCAGAATCGGGATGATAACAAAGATTCTATGGGAATCGGAGCGTTAGCCGGTTATGAAAGTTATTTGAAAGATTATTTACCGGATGCCGTTGAGCCGTCTGCAATGCTCGATATTAATTCTAACCGGGAAATTTCTGCCGACGGAAAAGTGGATCGCCAAGAAAAGATTGATATGACGATGGCTGCCGTTGTAACGCAGGTTTTGCCGAACGGTAATTTGGTCATTGAAGGAACGCAGGAAATTCGCGTTAGTTATGAGGTTAGACGCTTGTTGGTCCGCGGCATTATCCGCCGAGCCGATATTAGTTCCGATAATACAATTGAATCAAGCAAAATTGCCGAACTTCGCGTTTCTTATGGCGGGCAGGGTGTTGTTTCGGATGTTCAACAACCAAGATACGGGCGTCAGGTGTTAGACATTATTGCTCCGTTCTAAAGACTTAAACCCTTTCTTATTATTATGAAGTGTTTTTAAGAAAAAATCTCCCCATTTTTTCTTAAAATTAAGGCAGCCTTTTCCCTAAAGCTGCCAAATTCCCCAAAGACCTGTCTTTAGTTATTTCCCCAATCGATTAAAGGCAGGTCTTTAAATAAATTTTAACCGCAAGGGTTTAAAATCTGCATCTGCTTATTAGATTAAAATAAAAAATATATGTATTGTAAGGAAGCAAACATGGTAAATACCACAAATCAAATCAGACAGGCCGAAAAAGAAGCTGCCGTATTGCTTAATTATGCCAGACATTTGTCCGAGGCTGCCGAAAGCAATGACGAAGTGTTTAAGTTGACGGTTTTGGATGAAAATTTAAAATTATGGGTTGGGATAGAAACATCACTCAAAAACGCAAAGAACTTGCTTCCGGAAGAAATTAAAAAGAATTTAATCAGTCTTTCCAAATATGTCGAACGTTTGACCTTGAGTAAAGGGATACGGATGACAAAAGGAGATTATGAAAACCTGATTAATATTAACATGCAAATCTCAGAAGGTTTGTTGGAATCCGTTAAAAATTCTTTGGCAAAAGAAGAAGCCTTTTCGTTATTGAAATGTGCCGTCGATTTATCCAATGCTAAAGAAAATAAAGATGCCAAAGATTTGGTTGCGGCTTTGGATAATAACATGAACTTATGGGTTTATATAAAAACCATGGTGAATGACAAAAATACCCAAATGCCTCATGAAACAAAATCTAATCTGATTAAATTGGCGGATTATATTTCCTCCAAAACGATAGAAATTGGTAAAAATGTTCATAAAGTCAATGATAAAGCTTTGGATAGTTTGATTATGACAAATTTACAGATTTCTGAAGGATTGTTGGCAAACCAAAAAATGGCGGTTAAATCGACCAAATAGAGGTTGTCGTTTCTTTTGTTAAAAAGGCACTTCGTCTTAACGGGGTGCTTTTTTTTATTTTTATTTTGGCGGATTATTTATGGAACTGTGTTTTTTTTATACACATTGTCAATGGGAGCGGTTGTCATCTTCAGATAAACAAACTATAACGGAAAAGTAGTTTGGAGAAGAAGAATGTTATTTTCAAAATTTGAGAGATTGGTTGCTAAAAGGTATTTACGAGCCAAGAGAAAAGAGGGATTTATCTCTGTTATTACCGGTTTTGCTTTTACGGGGATTGCTCTGGGGGTGGCAACGTTGATTATTGTGATGTCGGTTATGAATGGTTTTCGGCATGAGTTGTTGTCTCGAATTTTGGGGATTAACGGGCATATTGGGATTATGTCTCCTTTGGGGTATCCGTTTAACAATTACAAAGAAGCTGTTAAAGATTTGGCTGAAATTGAACATGTTCAAATTGTGATACCGATGATTGAAAATCAATTATTGGTTAGTGCCGGAAAGGCCGCCGAGGGGGCTATGGTACGAGGTCTTCGTGCCGAAGATTTGATGAAAAAGCCTATCTTGGCCAACAGTATGAAAAATGTTGATTTGAAGGATTTTTCCGGTGACAACGTTATTATGGGCGTGCGTTTGGCAACTAAGATGGGAATTGTTCCCGGAGACAAGATTACGTTAATTTCTCCTAACGGAAAAGTTACGGCGTTTGGCAGTGTGCCGAGAATGAAGTCCTATCAGGTTATCGGGACATTTGATGTCGGAATGTATGAATATGATTCTAATTTTATCTTTATGCCTTTAGAGGCGGCTCAAACCTATTTTGGCTTAAAGGGTGCGGTTACTCATATTGACGTTACGTTAGATGATGAGAGTGTCTTACGCAGTGTTCGGAAGGTCATTGAAGAGAGTGTCGGAGCCGGGGCTTATGTCTATGATTGGAAACAATCCAATGCGGCGTTTTTTAATGCTATTGATGTTGAACGCAATGTTATGTTTTTGATTTTGACCTTAATTATTTTGGTGGCGGCGTTTAACATTATTACCGGCTTAATTATGTTGGTTAAGGATAAAGGAAGAGATATTGCCGTGTTGAGAACGATGGGAGCCAGCAAAGGGATGATTATGCGGATCTTTTTTATGGATGGGGCCTTTATCGGGGTTGTCGGGACTTCTATCGGTTTGATTTTGGGGTTGTGGTTTTGCCACAATATTGAAAATATACGGCAGTTTTTGCAAAATATTGCCGGAAGAGATTTATTTTCGGCAGAAATTTATTTCTTATCCAAACTGCCGGCAAGGGTTGATAATTTAGAGGTTTTGACAGTTGCGTTAATTTCGTTGCTCTTGTCGTTCTTGGCAACACTTTACCCGGCTTATCGGGCTGCAAAATTTGATCCGGTGGAGGCTTTGCGTTATGAATAAAATTGCTCCGACATTAGAGCTTAAAAATGTGCATCGCAGTTTTAAGCAAGGTTCTCAAAATCTGGAAGTTTTACGCGGTGTTAGTTTGGATATTGAAAAAGGCGAGGTGGTTGCTTTAATCGGACCTTCCGGATCGGGAAAGTCAACCTTATTACAAATTGCCGGATTGTTGGAACAACCCAGCAAGGGGGAAATCTATTTAGACGGACAACGTTGCTCTAAGCTCGGAGATGGAATGAGAACATTACTTCGGCGGGATTATTTGGGCTTTGTTTATCAATACCATAATTTGTTGGCTGATTTTGATGCGGTGGAAAATGTGATGTTGCCGCAGCTTATTGCCAATACAAAGGTAAAAGAAGCCCGCGAGAGGGCCGAGTGGTTATTGCGTCGTTTGGGGTTGGAAAAACGTTTTAAGCATCGTCCGGCCGAACTATCGGGCGGTGAGCAACAACGTGTGGCGATTGCCAGAGCTTTGGCAAATGCACCTAAGTTGTTATTGGCCGATGAACCTACGGGAAATTTGGACCCTAAGACATCGGAAACGGTCTTGAACGAATTGTTGGGAATTGTTAAAGAAACGGGGTTGTCGGCCTTGATTGCAACACATAATTTTGAATTGGCGGATCGGATGGATCGGTGTGTGAAGTTGCAAGACGGAAAGTTGATTGATATGCGTGCCAGCACCTTTGTCAGTGATAAAAATTTTTATTAAAACGACAGCTTTTTTGCAAAAAATGCTTGCAATTGGGTGGATTAGAGTGTATAAATCCTCTCGTTGAGAGTCCACCGGGCGAATTGGCATGCCTGACGACTCCTGATAAATCCAAGTTTAATGATTGAATTTGAAAGGGATTAAAATGCCTAAATTAAAAACAAAAAGTGCTGTAAAAAAACGTTTCAGCGTTACCGGCACCGGCAAATTGAAAAGAAATTTTGCTAAAAAGAGACACTGCCTCTTCTGCAAAACTCAAAAAATGAAAAGACAAGCTCGCGGCACAACATTGGTTTCTAATGTTGATGTTCAGATTGTTAAACAATTTTTACCGTATTTGTAGGAGTAAAGAAAGATGTCTCGTATTAAAAGAGGTGTAACGGCTCGTGCTCGTCATAAAAAAGTTTTAAATATGGCTAAAGGTTACAGAGGTCGTAATAAGAATGTTTTCAGAGTAGCCGTTGAAAAAGTTGAAAAAGCATTACAATATGCTTATCGTGATCGTAGAGCAAAGAAGAGAAATTTCCGTTCTTTGTGGATTCAGAGAATTAATGCTGCAACACGTATGTATGATATGACATACTCCCGATTTATGAGCGGGCTCAACAAAGCAGGGATTGAGCTTGATCGTAAAGTGTTGGCAGATATCGCTGTTAAAGAGCCCGAAACTTTCGCTAAATTGGTTGACCAAGTTAAGGCTTCTTTGAGCAAATAAGAATATTCTAAATTATCGTAAGAGAGTCAGCTTGAGCAATCAGGTTAGACTCTTTTACTTTTTTAAATCCGGCAGGTATGCAAAATTTTTTGATGGTGGAAAAATGGAAAATACAGAAAATCTTAAGACCGAAATTGTGACAGCAATTAAAAATGCCTCCGATATTAAAACGTTGGAGGAGATTAGGGTATCCGTATTGGGTAAAAAAGGTAAAATTACCGAACTGATGAAAGGTTTGGGGGCTTTATCCGTTGAAGAGAAAAAGGAAATGGGTAAAACACTCAATATCTTAAAGTCCGAAGTTGAGGCGGCTTTGGAAGCACAGAAAAAAGTTTTGGAAGCACAAGAATTGAATCGTAAACTGGCGGCTGAAACAATTGATGTGACACTTCCTATTCGGCCGGAAAATCAAGGACGTATTCATCCAGTTAGCAAAATTTATGAAGAAGTTGTTGCTATTTTTGGTGAAATGGGTTTTGAGGTTGCAGAAGGTCCGGATATTGAAGACCAATTCCATAATTTTAATGCCTTAAATATGCCTGCAAACCATCCGGCTCGCCAGATGCAGGATACTTTCTATATTCCTAATCCAGACAGTGATGATTTTGATGATAGTTATGTGGTTAGAACCCATACTTCTCCGGTCCAAATTCGGACGATGGAGGCTAAAAGACCTCCTATTCGGGTTATTGCTCCGGGACGGACCTATCGTTCTGATTATGATGCGACGCATACCCCCATGTTCCATCAGGTTGAAGGTTTGGTAATTGATAAAAATATTACCATGGCTCATCTTAAGGGGTGTTTGTATGACTTTGTAAAAGCGTTTTTTGAATTGGATGAAATTCCGGTTCGTTATCGTCCGTCTTATTTCCCGTTTACGGAACCATCAGCTGAGATGGATATCGGTTGTAAAAAGACAAAAACCGAGCTTAAAATTGGTGCCGGAACGGATTGGCTGGAAATTTTGGGTTGCGGGATGGTTCATCCGCGAGTTTTGGAAGCCGGCGGAATTGATCCGAATGAATACCAAGGGTTTGCTTTTGGGGTCGGAATTGACCGTTTGGCCATGTTAAAATATGGTATTCCGGATTTGAGAACTTTCTTTGAATCGGATGTCCGTTGGTTAAAGCATTATGGATTTTTGCCCTTGGATGAATCTTCTATGACCGGAGGATTAAGCAATAACGGAGGTATGGCTCGATGAAATTTACATTATCATGGTTGAAAGAACATTTGGATACCAATGCCAGTGTTGATGAAATTGCCGAAACATTAACGAAAATTGGTTTGGAAGTGGAAGAAGTTTATAATCCTGCCAATAAGTTAGACGGTTTTGTCACAGCAGAAGTTGAAACTTATGAAAAGCATCCTGATTCAGATCATTTGGGATTATTGACCGTTAATACCGGAAAAGAAAAATTGCAGGTTGTTTGCGGTGCTCCGAACTGTCATCAGGGATTAAAAGGAATCTTTGCTCCGGTCGGTGTCGTTATTCCGTGTTATAATGAAGTCTTAAAAGTCGGAAAAATACGTGGTGTCGAAAGTTTTGGCATGATGTGTTCCGAAAAAGAACTCGGGGTTGGGGAAGATCATACCGGGATTATTGAATTGCCTTCAGAGACCAAAATCGGTTTGCCGGCTGCGGAAGTTTTGCAAATTGATCCGGTTTTTGAAATTTCAATTACACCTAATCGGGCCGAATGCTTGGGTGTACGCGGGGTGGCCAGAGATTTGGCCGCAGCGGGGCTCGGAAAATTAAAGCCTTTGAATATTTCTAAACAAAACAGCACCTTCCAGTCCCCGATTAATGTAAGTGTTGAAGATTTTAAGGCTTGTCCAACCTATACCGGACGCTATATCCGCAATGTGAATAATCATGCTCAAACTCCAAAATGGATGAAAGATCGTTTGACGGCTATCGGCTTGCGTTCTATTTCTCCGTTGGTTGATATAACAAATTATATCAATTATGATTTGGCTCGTCCGTTGCATGTTTTTGATGCGGATAAGCTTAAAGGTAACATTACCGTTCGTATGGCAAAAGATGGCGAACCCTTTACCGCTTTGGATGAAAAAGAGTATTTGTTGGATAATAAGTCTTTGGGAATCTGCGATGAAGAAGGTGTCCAATGTTTGGGCGGAATCATGGGCGGTTTGGCCAAAGGGTGTTCGGAAGATACACGTAATGTTTTTCTGGAATGTGCGTTGTTTTCTCCGGAGTGTATAGCCCGTACCGGACGCAAATTTCAGATTGATTCTGATTCTCGGTATCGGTATGAACGTTGGGTTGATCCAAAATCCAATGTTTTGGGATCAGAATATGCGACGCAGTTGATTTTGGAAATTTGCGGCGGAGAAGCCTCAGAGATTGTTGTCTGCGGAAAGGAAGATGTACAACCTCGTGTTGCTTACCTTCGTCCCAGCCGTATGAAAGAATTTGTCGGTTTGGAGGTTAGCAAAGAAAAAATTATTGAGATTTTAAATCATCTTGGTTTTGAAACGACAGATGAGGGGGATCGGGTTAAAGCTGTTTCTCCGACCTGGAGAGGAGATATTGAAGGGGAACAGGATTTAATTGAGGAAATTGTGCGGATGATTGGTTTGGATCATATTCCGGCCGAAACTTTGCCGCATGGAAAATTTCCGAAACAGGTTTTGACTCCGGAACAAAGACGCGTGGTGACGGTCAAACATGAATTGGCTGATCGCGGAATGTTGGAAACCGTTACTTGGAGCTTTACCGATTCAAAATTGGCGGAACCTTTTCGCAAGGGAAGAGAGGCTATCAAACTATATAATCCGATTACGACCGAGCTTGATGAAATGCGTCCTTCTCTTTTACCGAATTTATTAATCGGGCTTAAAAATAATATTGCTCGCGGTTATAGCAATGTTTGCTTGTTTGAGGTAGGACCTGAATTTTACGGACGCCGTCCTAAAGAACAATTGACGGTTGCTGCTGGTATTCGAAGTGGATTGACCTCAAAGAAACATTGGTTGAATGAGCAGCGCTCCTATGATGTTTTTGATGTTAAGGCAGATGCTTTAGCTGCTATTGCTGCGGCAAATGGTCCTTATGACAGTGCCCAAATCAGTTTGGATGCTCCGGAATATTATCATCCGGGGAGAAGCGGGGCTCTTCGTTTGGGGAAAAATGTCATTGCGTATTTTGGTGAGCTGCACCCGATGATTTGTAAGATGTTTGGTCTGAAGCAGAGGGTTGTGGCTTTTGAGGTTTATGTCAGTAATTTACCGACACCACGTCAATCAAGCGATAAAGCTAGAAAGAAACTTGAGCTTTCGTTATTCCAACCTTTGGATAAAGATTTTGCCTTTATTGTTAATAAAAATGTTAAGGCGACGGATGTCATTGCTGCGGCTAAAAATGCTGACAGAGCTCATATTACCGATGTTCGTGTATTTGATGTCTATGAAGGTGAAAACGTTCCGGATGGCAAAAAGTCGCTCGCTTTATCTGTTACATTTCAACCGATTGAAAATACCTTTAGTGATCAGGATATTGAAAATCTGATGAATAAGGTTATTGTTGAGGTTGCTAAAAAAACAGGTGGCGAATTGCGTCCTCACTAAAATAAAAGCTCTCCTTGAATATGGAGAGCTTTTATTTTAAAGAAAACCCCGAAAAAATTCGGGGTTTTCTTGTTGTTATTTATTTATCATTTTGTTTTTTTGCAACTTTTGTTTTGGTTGCAGAAGTTTTGGTTTCGGCCTTCTTTTTAGAAGGTAGTTTTTTTTGCGGAGCCTTGGGTTCTTCTTTGGAGCTTTGTTTTTGAGAAGAGGCCGGCTCTGTTTTAGAAAATGTCGGTTCTGTTTTCGTTTTTAGCGGAACGGAAACACTACTTACTTTTACTAAGTTGTTTTCTAATACAAAGGATGCCGCAAAGCAATTAAACAGAACTAATGCCAAGGTTGTTAAAAGCATATTTGCGTAGATATTCGGAATGAAATAATTCAGCACGATATAGGGTGTGAAGATGCTTACGGCTGCCAAAATCCATGAAGAATAGCTTTTATCGGTCATGGTTAAAAAGTTTTTATAGCTCGGTATTTGCTGTGTAATAATCATTGGCAAAACACAATTGAAACGAATTAAAATATAGAAACCAATAAAGAAATTTGCCAATAATGCAATCGTTAAGATATAACCATTCGAGCTGATAAAGAAGCTCAAGAGATATTGCAAGACAAAAATCGGTATAATCGCTACAACGCTAATGATGATTTGCGTAACAAAGTATTGTAAAAAAGCTTTTGGGCAGCGGAGCGGATTGATTTTTTTGTATTTAAAAAATACCTGATAAATTGAGATGTCGGTAGCGGCTCCGGCCAGGGCTACAACAAATGCCGAGATCCAAGCGAGTGATGACCCGTTTGCAAATACATCTCCTCCAAACAAGGCAATATCAATTGCACTTAATAAGAATAGGGGAATGCAGAGCAAAAGAATAATCGGAAGGTTGGTAAAAAATAATCGATAAGCTTTTTTTACAATATCAAACATAATATTTTCCTTTCCTCTTTTGAAAGACTATCGGATGATTTTTATAATATATAACAATTTTGAAAAAAAATAAACTTTTTTCTGATGTTATTAGAATTTTTGTGCTTCTATGTCTTTGAAATAGCGAACCGTATCGGCACGGAGCTCGCTTGTGGCCGCTTCATCACAAAGGATAATCCCATGTTGATGCATTTGTGTAATGCTTATGGGCCACATGTGGTTGATACTTCCTTCAACGGCATGGTGAATGGCTCGTGCTTTTTTGTTTCCGGTTGCAATCAACAGGACTTCCTCGGCATCCATAAAGGTTCCGATCCCAATGGTTAAGACGGTTTGCGGAACTTTTGTCGGGTCATTGTCAAAAAAGCGAGAATTAGCGGCAATTGTTTCTTTGGTGAGAGTTTTTACACGCGTACGGGAACTCAGAGATGATCCCGGCTCATTGAAGGCGATATGTCCGTCTTCTCCGACACCACCGATAAAAAGATGGATTTTACCATAGCTTTTGATTGCGTTTTCATAAAGTTGGCATTCTTTGGCATAATCTTTGGTCATTCCGTTTAGCATATGGATATTGGCCGCAGGAATGTTAACATGGTTAAAGAAATTTTCGTACATAAAGTGGCGGTAACTTTGCGGGTGCTTGCCATCGAGACCAATATATTCATCCATGTTAAAGGTCACAACATTCTCAAAAGAGAGTTTCTTTTGTTGATACATCTCAATTAAGAGTTTGTACATTCCTAAAGGGGTGGAACCGGTTGGAAGACCGAGGACAAAAGGTTTTTTTGCCGTCGGGCGAAAAGCTTTTATTTTATAAGCGACATATTGAGCGGCCCAGCGGGAACAGTCGTCATAGTTGTTTTGGATAATCAGTCTCATGGTTTTGCGTCCTTTATAAATTGTCCGTTAATGATTGTTTGTACGTTTTTGAATTCTTTATCAAATATGATAATGTCTGCATCATAGCCCGGGATGATGAAACCTTTGTTCTCTTGTTTCATTATTTTGGCAGGGTTTGATGATGCCATCCGAATTGCTTTTTCTACCGGAACTTCATAGCGGACTAGATTGCGTAAACCGTCAAACATGGATATTCCGGAGCCGACAATCACATCATCACATTTTCTTTTGAAGCATTCATCAAAATAGTAGGGAGAATCCGGAGGCAGTTCGGTTTTGGCCAAGTCAAAAGCATCGGTTATTAAGACTAATTGGCTGAGCGGTTTGCTTTTCATTAACAAGGCAATTAAGTTTGGGTTAACGTGAATTCCGTCGCCAATAATTTCACATGAAATTTCGGGGTGAATTAAAGCGGCTCCGACAACTCCGGGTTCTCGATGATGGAGAGGTCTCATGGCATTGAAAAGATGGGTAACATGCATGATGTTTACTTGCATTCCCTCTATCATTTGCTCATAAGTGGCATTGGTATGCCCGGCTTGCATGATAATCCCTTTTTTTATGCAATTTAAGGCCAATTCTCTCATCCCTTTGAGTTCGGGAGCAAGGGTCATATTAATGATTTTACCTTTGGAGGCTTTCCATAAACGATCAAGGAGTTTTAAGTCAACATCACAAATACCGTAGCGGTCTTGGGCTCCAATTCGGTCAGGGGATAAAAAAGGTCCTTCCAGGTGCATTCCCAGAATGTGAGCCCCTTTTTCTTTACCCATGGCTTTGACGACGGCTTTTATTTTTTTTACCAATTCTTTTTCCGGGGCGGCACAAAGCGTTGGGATGAAAGATGTTACGCCATAGCGAGCTAAAATCTCGGACATTGCCAAAATGGATTTATAATCGGCATCATCGGCACTGTATCCGCCAATTCCGTGAATATGGGTATCAATTAATCCGGGAGCAACATAAGCTCCTTTGACATCAATAATCTTGACTTTGCTATCAAATTTTTTTTGTTTAAATCGCTCTTCATTATAAACATCGGCAATATAGTTATCTTTTATATAAACCGCACATTTCTTCATAACGGAAAATCCCGTTAAAACCGTAGCGTTGTGCAGACAAAGAGCGGTATCCATTTTTATTCCTCTTTTGGTATGATTTATTATTATATTCATATCAGCAAAAGGTAAAATTATTGTAAAATATTTTTTGTTAACGGAGTTTTTTTAAGAAAGCAGTTGGGGACGATGAATCCCCGGTTGTGGTGTTTGATGATAGGGGGAGGCTGGGTAAAACATAGTTGCCTTTTTGATTTCCGTTATAATCGGAAAGGTATATTGGTTTTGAGTTTGAAGTTTGGTTATTTTTTCTTTAGCGAGTTGTTTTTGGGTGTCGTCAAAATAAAAAATTGTCGAACGGTGTTGTGAGGCTAAAAGTTTTCCTTCCGAATTATGGTTTGTCGGATCATGATTGGCAAAAAAAATCTCAAGAATTTGTTTATAGGATATCATCTGGTTATTAAAGGTGATTTCTACGGCTTCAACGTGTCCGGTTTTGCCACCGTAAATTTCCATAAATGTTGGGTTGGGAACTCGTCCTCCCGTATAGCCGATACGGGTTGAAATAATGCCGGATTTGTTTTTGAAGGCACTTTGTAAATCCCAAAAACAACCGCCGGCCAATAATGCTTTTGCTGTTGTCATTTTTTTCCTCCGGTTGCTTGTTTTTTGATCCTGTTTTCTTTTAATATAAGAGCGAAGAGCCTTTTTTAATTAGATAAAAAGGCTAAAACTTAAACCAAATATTAATTATCATTCGATAGTAATAAAGTGTTGATTTAATTTTAAGGAAAATAAAAATGGATATTACAAATACGGCAAATCTTATTTGGGGATTAGATCCTAAGTTATTTTCTATTATTGTTGTATCGATTGCATATGTGATTATTTTTACAGAGAAAGTAAACCGTGCGGTTGTTGCTCTTTTGGGGGCCGGCGTTATGGTTGTTTCAGGGCTATTGTCTCAAAAACAAGCTCTCGCAGGGATTGATTTTAATACATTAGCTTTGTTAATCGGTATGATGATAATAGTAGCAATTACCGAAAAATCGGGATTGTTTCAATTTGTGGCAGTTTGGGGAGCTAAGAAAGTTAAAGCCAGCCCTCGTGGATTGTTGGCGGTTTTGGCTGCCGTAACAGCTGTCTTCTCCGGTTTTTTGGATAATGTTACGACGGTTTTATTAATTGTACCGGTAACATTTCAGATTACGGAAAAATTAAAGGTAAATCCGTATCCTTATCTGGTATTAGAAATTTTTGCTTCTAATATCGGCGGAACGGCAACTTTAATCGGAGATCCTCCTAATATTTTGATTGGATCGGCTTTGGATCTCGGATTCATGGATTTTGTTTATCGTTTAACGCCGGTTGCTGTGACAACCATGATTGTGTTGATTTTGGCGTTTGATTTCTTCTGGAAAAAACAATTGGTTACAACCAAGAAAAATCAAGAAGCCGTTTTGAAAATGAATGAATTCGAATGTATTGCCGATAAGGGTTTATTGATTAAATCTTTAAGCGTTTTAGCATTAGTGATTATCAGTTTTATTTTTGCTAAACAGATTTATCTGGATAATGGTACAATTGCTTTAACCGGAGCGGCATTGTTGTTGTTGTTATATACGTTCCGCGAACAAGGTAGCGAAAGAGAAGATAAAATCGAACAGATTTTCCATATGGTGGATTGGATTACGATTTTCTTCTTTATCGGTTTATTCATTATTGTTTATGGTCTTGAAGTGACCGGTGTGCTTGCTATCTTAGGACAAAAGTTTATTGAATTTACCGATGGCAGTATTGATAAGATGGTTTACTGGATTTTGTGGTCTTCGGCTATTCTTTCCAGTGCTATTGACAATATTCCGTTTGTAGCAACCATGATTCCGATGTTAAAATCAATGGAAGAAGCCGTTGGCGGACGCGAAGTGATGATGCCGGTATGGTGGTCCTTGTCTTTAGGGGCTTGCTTTGGCGGAAATGGTACTTTGGTCGGAGCATCGGCTAACGTGGTTGTTGCCGGTATGGCGATGCGTCACGGATTGCATATTCACTTTATGAAGTTTTTGCTATGGTCTATTCCGGTTATGTTAACCAGTGTAGCTATTGCAAATATCTTTTTGTATTTTGAATTTTAGCAAAAAAACGTAACACAAAAATCCCTTGTCTGAAAAGGCAAGGGATTTTTTTAGAATAGGGCTTATTCCATAAAACGCAGACGTTTATCAAGGGGCTCATACGTCTTTTCTTGCGGGGCTTCTACAATCGAACCAAAAGGCATTTGGGCTGAGAGCTTCCACGTGGACGGAATATCAAAACTATGATGGACTTGCTCATCAATCAAAGGATTGTAATGTTGCAAAGAGGCCCCGATTTTGTGTTCGGCCAAAGCGGTCCATACCATGTATTGGAGCATGCCGATGGATTGTTCGGCCCAAATCGGAAATTGTTTGGCATAAAGAGGATATTTTTTTTGCAGGGCTTCCGTAACACTATCATCAATGAAAAATAAAATTGTTCCGATCCCTGAAGAAAAACCATCAAGCTTTTGTTTGGTTTTGGTAAAAGATTCTGCCGGAGTGAGTTCTTTTAGAATATCTTCGGTTAAGTTCCATAGACGACGATTGTTTATGCGATATAAAACCACCATTCTGCCCGATTGTGAATTGAAAGGGGTGGGGCAGTTTTTGATGCATTCGCGGAATAAGCGTGTTAATTCTTCCGGATAAATCGGCATTTCATTGCCGAGTGAATATACGGAACGTCGTTGTTGGGTTAATTTAAGAAATTCATCCGTCATTTTTTTATCTCCATTTTAGATAAGACAGTCGATAATTTTACCGACTGTCTATTATAAAAGCTCTGTTTTATTTGACAAGCTGAACTTCATCAACATCAATTTCAATAAGATTTCCGTCTTTGTCGACTTGTCCTTTGATTAAGACGATATCTTGCGGTGTTATGGTTTGGCCGTTCCAGTCATCGTTGTCAATTTCAATGTTGATGGTTCCGCTTCCGTCAGAAAAAACATAAATATCTTCTCCGGTTTCTTGTTGGATGTTGCCTTGCAAAATGACAAAATCATTATCATTTTTTTGAGCCAGGTCTTTGACTTTTGTTGTTGCGGCCGATGGATTATAAAAACCGCCTTCATTGCCGGAAGCCATGGCATTGATGCTAAACAGAGATAAAACCAAAGTCATTGTTAACAATATTTTTTTCATTTTTTTCTCCTTATTTTGTGAGGGGATGAATTAAACTTGAATTCTTTTCAGGAGTTAATATAGTTTTAAATATCGGGGTTTGTAGAGGTCTTTGTTGAAAGGAATGTTATAAATGAAAAAGTTGCTTGTTTTTTTGCACGGGAAAGGTGCCAATAAAGAGGCTCATTATGAGCTGATTGATAAAATTGCTGATGGTTTGGATTGCGATGTTTTGCGTTTTAATGCCCCGTTAAAAAGCTCACAACACCCCGATGGTTTTAAGTGGTTTGATAAGGAAGAGGTCGATGGTCAACCACAGATGATTGTTAAAGAATTTAATTTATCCGTTGATTTTATTGTCGAACAAATTGAAACAGAGTTGAAAAAAAGGTCACAAACATTTGATGACGTGATTTTATGCGGACATTCTCAAGGTGGTCTGATGTCTTGTTATTTGGGGTTGATTCTGGGGCCGCAAAAAGTTATTAGTCTTTGCGGCGATTTTCCGAGGTATCTTGATTTTGAGGTCCCTATTAATAAAGATGTTCCGATTGTGTGGGTGGAGGCCGGAAAAGATACGTTTTTGAATCAAGATCGAAAGAGTAGTTATGAGGTTTTACAAAAGCTCGGATGTTCCATTGATTATTATCTTAGTCCCGAATCGACCCATAATCGTTTATGTGGGGATATTGTTGATTTTATTTTACGGAAGAAGTAATTGCCTTTTCCCATAAAAGCGGTTGGAATCCCGTTAAAACAAAGTCATCTCCTATTAAAAGCGGTCGTTTTATGAGCATGCCGTCCGAGGCAAGAAGAGCGAATTGTTCTTCCGTGGAGAGGAGAGGTAATTTTTCTTTCAGGTTGAGAGCTTTGTATTTTAAGCCGCTGGTGTTAAAAAATTTTTTTAATTCTTGTCGGCTGCGTTGATGCCATTGGCGAAGTTCTTCAACGGTTGGGGTCTCTTCTATGATATGTCGATCTTCAAACGAGATATGCTTTTCCTCCAGCCAGCGTTTTGCTTTTTGGCAAGTTGAACATTTGGGATATTCTATAAATAAAAGTTTGTTCATCTTTTTTTTCCTGTATTATTTGGGATGCTTTAAGTTAGCAAAATATTTTGCTGGTGTCCAGTTGATTAAATTTTTTGTTTTTTTTAATTTGATAACTAAAATATATCTTGACAAGGGAAAATATAAAGATTAAAAAGTACAAGAATTTTGATGGCGGGTTAGCTCAGTCGGTAGAGCGGAGGAATCATAATCCTTGTGTCGTGGGTTCGAATCCCTCACCCGCTACCATTAAAAACGGTGCTCTTTAGCATCGTTTTTTTGTTTTAAAAATATTTTATTTCTTCTTACTTGTTAAGTTTGTTTCTGAGATTAAATAAAGACTGTATTTGCCAGAGGAGGAATGTTAAAATGAAGAAAAAAGATTGGGCTTTTTTATATAATCTACCCATGATTTTAGGGGTTTATGTCCCGTTTTTTATTTTGGTGTTACAGTATCATAATGTTCCGCTCATTGAGTTCTCAACCTTAAAATATTTTTTGGCAATTTTTTTGATGATTGTAGGCGTTCTTTTGTTGGTTTTGTCGTATCGGAGTTTAATTAAAGACGGCGAGGCCGATTTAACCTTTTCTGTAAAAAGCCGCAAATTAGTGACCAGTGGTCCTTACCGCTATGTTCGGAATCCGATGTATTTGGGTATTTTAGTTTTGGTTGTCGGCGAAAGTTTGTACTTTAGTTCTGTTCCGCTTTTCGTTTTTGCCGTTTTGATTGCTTTTTCTATGGTTTATTACGTGGCTCATTTTGAGGAATTTGCTTTGGCTAACCAATTTGGACAGGAATATATTGATTATAAAATGGATGTTAATGCATGGTTGCCACGGCGTTCGGTATGGAAAAGTTTGAAAAATAAATAATAAAAAAACCGGTTCTTAGAACCGGTTTTTTTATTATTATATCTTCCGATTAAGCGGATTTCTTTTCGCTTTTGGTTTTTGTTTCTTTTTTCGGAGCGGCTTTTTTAGCAGCCTTTTTTTCTTCGTCAAAGTTGTATAAATCTTCAACGCTTACGATTTTTTCAGAAACTTTAGCTTTGCTGATGATATGATCAACAATTTTTTCTTCAAAAATCGGGGCTTTGAGAGCATCAACGGCCGATTTGTTTTTCAGATAATAATCTAAAACCATTTTTTCTTGTCCGGGGTATTTTTTAGCCTCTTTCATAATGGCTTCATTAATATCTTCCGGTTTGATGCTGACTTCGGCTTCTTGACCGATTTGCGAAAGAACAAGGCCGAGTTTTACACGACGAACGGCAATGTCTTTGTATTCGGCTTTTAATTCGTCTTCGGATTTGTTCTTTTCATTTTCATCTAATTGATTGTATTTTTTTGCTTGCTCATATTGGTCAAGAATTGCTTTGTATTCGGCATCAACCAAAGAAGACGGAACTTCAAAGTTGTATTCTTTGTCTAAAGTATCCAACAATTGACGTTTGATTTTCATGCGAGAAGCGGATTCATAATCGCTTTTAATGCGGTTAGAAATTGTTTCTTTTAATTTATCAAGATTTTCTTCACCCATGGATTTGGCAAAATCGTCATTGATTTCTACAGTTTTTTGTTCACGAACTTCTTTGACTTCTGTTACAAAAACAGCATCTTTTCCGGCTAAATCTTTGGCATGATAGTTGTCGGGGAATTTGACTTTAACATCAATTTTATCACCGGCTTTAGCCCCGATTAATTGATCCTCAAAACCAGGGATAAAGGCATTAGAACCAAGCTCTAAAGGATAGTTATTGCCTTTGCCGCCTTTGAATTCAACCCCATCTACGGATCCGGTAAAGTCAATCATGACAACATCGGTCTTTTGGGCTGCACGATTAACAGGAGATGTTTCTTTCCGAGCTTGAGCAAGATAGTTCAAAGCTTTTTCAACTTCTTCTGCCGGAACTTCTGCCATGTATTTGTCTAATGAAATACCGGAGAAGTCTTTAATTTTAATTTCAGGAAGTGTGTCAACCGATACTTCAAATTCAACATCTTTACCTTCAGCAAAAGAAGTAACTTTAACATCCGGTTGGGTTGCCGGACGAAGATTTTTTTCTTTTACCAAATCGGCAATGGCGTTGCGAACAACATCATCCAAAGCTTCGCCCATAACAGAATCTTTGTATTTTTTCTTTAGCATGGCAAAAGGTGCTTTGCCGGCACGGAAGCCCGGAAGTTTTGCGTTTTTGGCAACTTGTTTGATTTTATCGTCAACTTTCTGTTCAAATTCAGAAGCAGAAACCGATACTTTATATTCTTTTTTCAAGCCTTCAGACTTTAATTCGGTAATATTCATCAAATCACTTCTTTCGTTGTTAATCCATATCTGAATGCTCAAATATGGTGCGGGTGAAGAGACTCGAACTCTTAAACCTTGCGGCACCAGATCCTAAGTCTGGCGTGTCTACCAATTTCACCACACCCGCAATCGTTAAAACATGGTTAATTGTTTGTTAATTTTCTGCAATACTACATAATATTTGCAAGAAATCAAGCACAAATTAACAAAGCAAACAAAATTATTGTAATATAATTCAATCTTATATATTATGAGCAGCAGAAAAAGTTTTTTTTGATTTTGTTGAGGAGCAATCTCTTGAGTTCTGCCCGTATTATGAAAACAATGTTGCTTGGTCTGACAGCCGCGTGTGCCCTGAATGCCTGTGCCGTGATTGATAAAAAAGATTCTGATGAGGAATCGAACTGGTTTGTGCAAATGTTTGAGAAAAACGGTAATGAAGAGGCTAGTCAAGCCACCGTTGCCTATTCTCAAGGGGATTTTAAAAAGGCGGCCGAGTTTGTCGCGGAAGCTTTGAAAGCTAATCCGAGAAATCAGCAAGCTTTATTGGTGGGGGCCTTAACGGCGGAAAAAACAGGGCGGTTGAATCGGGCGCGTCAGTATTATGAGGATTTAATTATCATTGGCGGAAATGAAACAACAATCCTCGGTACCGACAGTAATGTTCCCGAAAAAATTGTTGATATTGCCAAGAAAAAGCTCCGGATGCTTGAAGTAAAGCAAAGTGAATTGTTGATTGAAAATAAAGATGGGGTTAAGGCTTTTAATATTTCGGAACAAAGCAGTGCGGAACAGTCGGCTATGGCCATCCAAAAGGCCCTAAACAAAAAGCCGGTCGTTAAGGCGAAAAAAACGCCCGATGTCGGAGAGCTCTTTACACCACAAGAACAAAATATTATCTCTCGGTTTTTGACCTTAAAGGAATTGGCTGAAAAAGACCTTATTACCCAAGAAGAATTTTTGACGAGAAGGCAGGCAAATATCGGAGGCTTATTGCCGTTGACCAATAAACCGGGCGGTACCGGGATTGATGAGCCGGTTCCGTCTCCGGATTTGATTGTGGAGAGAATTGAAGTTTTGAAAGAGGCTGTTGAAAATCGAGCTATTTCTCCGCAAGAGTTTTCGGCTGAAAGAGATACCATTATTATTGCTTTGATGGATCCGGAACCCCGGGAAAGAATGAAACCAAAAGCTCCGTCGCGTGATATTTTCGGTGCGGCTAAGGATTTGCGAAAATTAGAGGCCTTATATGATTTGAATTTGATTACGGCTAAGGAAAAAGCTCGTGAAAAAGCCGCCGTTGAAAGATATCTCGGTATTCGAAAAAATACGGGAACACAAAAAAAGAATGTTGCGACGGCAAGCGTTTCTTCCTCCAAGGTGGTAGAACAACCTAAAAAATCCGGAACGTCCGTAAGTGTTGTTGAGCTTCCGGTTTCAAGTTCTAACCAACCGGTTAATCTCTTGGTTAATACGCAAGGACAGACCAATACGATTGAACGGGTTGAGGAAGTTAAGAAAGTAGAAGTTCCCAGTGTGGAAGAAATTGAACGTTATTGGATTGACGGAACGGTCTCTATAAAACCGGAGAAAGGTTCTTCCTCTCAGGGGACAGTCGTTCCGGATGTTTCCAGTCCGTTTTAGAAAGATTTTTTTGAAAATTGTTAAAATTAGCCCCTTTTCCAAAGGGGCTTTTTTATTATAAAAAGGAATGTGTATTCTCGTTGGCAAGAGATTATTTAGAAACTTTTGTCACAAAATTACGCATTAGTTTTTTGATGCCGGCTGTTTCAAAACAGACTTGAAGCTTGTCGCCATCTGCCGCAACGACCATTCCGTAGCCAAAAGTTTCGTGATATACTTTTGAGCCAATCAGACTTGCATGAACAGGTTGACGGCTAAAATTCCCAACAGGGTTGATACCAGAACGAAAGTCATGTGATTTCTCCTTGGGTTGGTTGAACCAGGAAGTGGGTTTTTGTTTGATATAATTACTGAAATTGCTGTTGTAAAGGTTATTGCAGCGATTGCATATTTCAATATTGGCTTTGGGAAGCTCATTAATAAAGCGAGAAGGGAGGTTTTGTTGCCATTGGCCATAGACACGGCGGTTCATGGCCATTGAGATATAGAGCTTTTGTTTGGCCCGGGTTATTGCAACATAGGCAAGACGGCGTTCTTCTTCCAAAGCGGCGTTGCCACTTTCATCTAGACTGCGTTGGTGCGGGAAAAGACCTTCCTCCCATCCGGGAAGAAAAACAACATTAAACTCTAACCCCTTGGCCGAGTGAAGTGTAATGAGCCTTACTTTGTTTTCATTACTGATATCGTCTTTGTCAATTACTAAACTGACGTGTTCCATAAACTCTGAAAGCGATGGATATTTGTCGGTGTCGCTCATGACGTTGATTAATTCTTTCAGGTTTTCAAGTCTCCCCGGGGCTTCAGCCGAGTTGTCGGCTTTTAGCATTTCAATGTATCCGCATTCTTCTAAAATTTGTTCGGCCAGTTCGTCCGGAGTGATGGCGGGCATTATTTGACGCCATGATTGAAAATTTTCGATTAACTTTGAGAGGGCATTTTGTGTTTTTCCGCTAAAGCTTCCAAGAGACAGCATTTGTTCAATTGCCATATAAAGCGAAATATGGTTGTTGCGAGCAAAGGTTTCGAGTTTTTCAATCGTCTTGGCACCAATACCACGGGCCGGCTTGTTGATGATTCTTTCTAACGCCAGATCATCATGGGGTTGCAAGACAACTCGAAAATAGGCTAAGGCATCGCGAATTTCGGCTCGTTCATAGAATTTTAGTCCGCCGATGACTTGGTAAGGAAGGGCCTCAGCCATAAATTTTTCTTCAAATTCGCGCGTTTGGGCGGCTGTACGGACTAAAATGGCAATATCCGAGTAATTATAGCCGTCGCGAATCAGAGAGTCGATTTCATCAACGACATATTTGGCTTCTTCTTCTCCGTTATAGGTACTGACAATTTTGATTTTGCTGTTTTCGGCTTGGTTGGCCGGAGAGTTTTCGGCAACTTTTAGGGTTTTGCCAAGGCGGCTTTCGTTATGGGCGATGAGATTTGAGGCCGCCGCCAAAATATTTGCCGTGGAACGATAGTTTCGCTCCAAACGGATGGTTTTGGCATCTTCAAAGTCTTTGTTAAACCGCAAGATATTTTCAATTTCGGCTCCTCGCCAAGAATAGATGGATTGGTCATCATCTCCGACGCAGCAGATGTTGCGATATTTTTGGCACAAAAGCCGGATTAACAGATATTGACTGACATTGGTATCTTGATATTCATCGACCATAATGTACTTGAAACGGCTTTGGTATTTGTCCAACACGTCTTTGTCAGACATTAAAATATTGAGGCAATAAAGAATAATGTCGCCAAAGTCAACGCAGTTTAGCTCCAGAAGGCGGGCTTGATACAGTTTGTAGACCTGAGTAACGGTTGTTTCTTTAAAATCATTGCTGATTTTATCAACACTGATACCTTTATCCTTCCAGCGACTGATTTTTTCCAGAATTGACTGGGGGGGATATTTTTGCGAATCTATACCTTGTGTTTCAAGAATTTGTTTGATTAACCTTTTTTGGTCATCTTCTCCGAGAATGGTAAAGTTGGAATGTAATCCGACCAGTTCTGCATGATTGCGAAGGATTTTGACACAAATGCTGTGAAAGGTTCCGAGCCAGACCGAGTTGGCAATTTCGCCAATCATGTTTTCCACACGCTCTTTCATTTCTCGGGCGGCACGGTTGGTAAACGTTACCACCAGACATTCCCACGGGTTGGCTAAACGATTGGCTAAAATATAAGCTAACCGTGTGGTTAAAACTTTGGTTTTTCCGGTCCCGGCTCCGGATAGGACCAAAAGCGGCCCTTGCGTTGTTTGCACGGCTAATTTTTGCTCCGGATTGAGCATGTCAAGCCAGGGGCAGGTGGGCATTAAAGCCGAGATATTATCATTGGTTTCCGGTGTAAACGGCTCCTCTAAATCAAAAGTATCATCCATTGCTAATCTTCTTGTTTTTTTAACTTTTAGACCATATATATAATAATATTAAAAGTTTGAAAAGGAGAATCTGCAATGCCTAGAACAAGTCAGGGAAAACTGGTTACGGAAGCATCAAAAGTCTTTCAAAAAGCCGATGATAACTGGCGTGCCGGTCAATATGAAGATGCTCGGAAAAATTATGAAAAGGCCGCTTCTTTGTATCATGAAAAAGAGGATGATGAGGGAGAGGCTTTTGTTTTAGCCCGTTTGGGAGAACTGTTGCTTAGTCTTGAAAACTACAAGCAAGCGGAAAAAACGTTGCAGGCGGCCGGAGCATTGGTTGCGGATAAGGATTTTGCTCAGAATACGTATGGCGAAATTTTGATTAAACTGGCTAAAGTTTATACCTCGCAAAATGAGCTGCAAAAAGCAAAAGAAACCCTTTGGAATGCTAAAAAAATTTTAGAAAATGTCGGAAACCCGGATTTGCTCGGCGATGTTTGTGACCAAGAAGCGTATGTTTTTTTAATTGAAAATAACGAAAAAGAGGCCTTAAAAGCTTACCAAAAAGCAGCAGAATATTATAAAGCCGATCATGTTAGTTTGAAAGAAGCTTCTGTTTTGCGTGCCATTGCCCGAATCGAAATTAAAAATAAAAATTATGATTATGCTCATGATGTGTTGGAAAGATGTCGTGATTTGTATCGGGAAAACGGCGATTTGTTGGGGGAGGCTTCTGCTTTATCGGCGATCGGATGTTTGCGTTATGTTATCAAAGATATTGAAAAAGCAAGAAAAGCTTTGATGAAATCGGTTTATTTGTATGGTAAAGTTTCTCATCATTATGCAGAGGCTGAAGCTCTTTTGTATTTGGCACGAGTTGAAAGCTGTAATCGTGAAAAAGGAGATTTTGAACGTGCCAAAGCTCATTATAAACGTTCAGTCGAGTTATTTGACTTTATGGGCAATGATATGATGAAAACAATGGTTTTGGAAGAATATTATAATTTTTTAAATCGGATTAACGGAGCAGGATTGTAAAAATGTCAGAAGTTGCAAATAAAATTTTATCTCTGAAAAATTATATGAATTCGCAAATTATCGGTCAAAAAGATTTGGTGGATAAGTTGATGATTGCTTTGTTGGCGGATGGGCATGTTTTGGTGGAAGGGGCTCCCGGTTTGGCTAAAACAAAAGCTATTAAAACGCTGTCTTCTTTAATTAAAGCAAAATACAATCGAATTCAGTTTACACCGGATTTGTTGCCCTCAGATATTACCGGAAGTGAGATTTATGTTGCCGCTAAGGGATGTTTTGAGTTTCGGAACGGACCGATTTTTGCCAATTTGATTTTGGCTGATGAAATTAACCGTGCACCGGCAAAAGTTCAATCCGCCTTGTTGGAGGCTATGGCCGAACGCCAGGTCAGTGTTGGCGGTGTTAAGTACGCCTTGCCGGAATTGTTTATGGTTATGGCAACGCAAAATCCGATTGAACATGAAGGGACTTACAATCTTCCGGAAGCCCAACTTGACCGTTTTTTGATGTATATTAAAATTGATCAGCCGGATGCCGAAGCCGAAAAGAAAATTTTGCGTTTGGTTCGGGGAGAAATTTTGCAGGAGCAAAATCATACTGCCGGGGAGGCAAAGCCGGCCGTTGAAATTGCCGATATCTTGGAAGCCCGTCGTTTGGCTTTGCAGGTTCATATGAGTGAGGCGGTTGAAGAGTATTTGGTCCAATTGATTATGGCAACACGTCATGTGGAACGTTATGATGAAAAAATGTCCGGCTATGTGATGTTTGGGGCCAGTCCGCGTGCAACCTTAGCTTTGGATCGGTGTTCTAAAATTCATGCGTGGTTGAAGGGAAAAGATTTTGTAACGCCGGAGGATATTCATGCCGTGGTTTATGATGTTTTACGGCACCGCATTATTTTGTCTTTTGAGGCTCAGGCCGAGGGCATTACCACGGATCTTGTCATTAATAAAATTTTGAAGTTGGTTCCTTTGCCTTAAGAGGTTTTATTGGTGTAAGGTCGCAGGATGATTAAGTTAAAAAAAATTGCCAAACGTTTGTTTAAGCCAAAAACGCGGGAAACCGGTAATGGCTTGTATGCCTCTTTGGAAGAATTGATGGCAATGCGTCAAAGTGCGGCTTATGTTCGGTCTATCCGTAAAAAGAAAAGCTATTCTCACCAGAGTGGAGATATTAAATCCGCCTTTAAGGGGCGAGGAATGGAGCTTGAGGAAGTGCGAGCTTATAGCTTTGGGGATGATGTTCGCGATATTGATTGGCGGATTACTGCCCGAAAAGAACAGCCCTACACTAAAGTTTTTAATGAAGAAAAAGATCATGAAATTTATGTGTGGCTTGATTTGTCTGGGCAAATGTTGTTTGGAACAAAAAAAGAGCTTAAATCCGTTACGGCGGCCAAATTGGCTTCCTTGTTAGGCTGGGTTTCTTTGGAAAATAAAGATCGGTTTGGTTGTGTGATTTATGATGGTCGGAATACCTATGTGTTCAAACCGCAAAACAATCGGGCTCAGTTGATGGCTATTTTAAAAAAGACGGCTCAGGTGTCGGAAGAAATTTTATCTCGAAAAGATCAAGGGGAAAAAGAGGGACATCTTAGGTCTCTTAAGATGTTGGAGCAGAGTGTTAAAAACCGGGCTAGTGTTTTTTTGTTGAGTGATTTTAATTTTTTGGACGAGGCGGAAAAACTTCAATTGGCCGCTTTGGCACGCAAAACAGAATTGTTTTTGATTAATGTTTTTGATGTTTTGGAAGAGTTGCCGCCAAAATCGGGAGAATATATGGCTCAATATGAAGGGAAACGCTTGATTTTTGATACTAACTCCAAAGTCTATCAAAAAGATTATCGTACTTATTTTGCTCAGAAGAGAAAAAATCTTCAGGATTTTTGCCGACGGGTCGGATGTAAATTGATTGATTTTCGTACGGATATGGATGTCACGCAAAATATTAAAATTTTCTAGGGTTATATTGACAATTATTTGCGATAATGATACATTCTTAGCTGAAATTATTTTGTAACTATAATTGATAAGAGAGTAATCATGGTTAAATCAAACGATAATACAGCATATAAAAGAGGGCAAGAACTGCTCGATCAAGGAATGTACAAAGAGGCAATTGAACAATTTGATGCGGCAATTGCCGAACAGCCGGATTCTTGGAAAGCCTTAAACTCAAAGGGATTTGCTTTTCAAAAACTCAGCCGCTATACCGAAGCCGTTGAATGTTTTGACAAGGCTTTGGAATTGAATCCAACATCTGTTGAAGTGTTAAACAACAAAGGTGTTACGTTAAGTATGCGTGGCTTGTATAAAGACGCGATTATGTGCTTTAATGAGGCGGTGGCGATTGATAAGACATCTTTGGAAGCCTTAAACGGCAAAGCAATTGCTTTGCAGCACATGTTTGCTTATAAAGAGGCGTTGGATGTTTTGGAACAAGCCATGAAAATTGATAATAAACATGCCCAGACTCTTCTCAGTATTGCCGTTACGTTACAAAAACTTAAACAATATGATCGTGCCATCTCGTTTTTTAAAAAAGTCTTAGCTAATGATAAAAACAATATTAAGGCTTGGAACGGTGTTGGTGTTACTTATCAGTTGATGGGGGATAATGCTTCCGCCATTAAATGTTTTACCAAAATTTTGAATATTGATAGTCGTGAGATTCAGGCTTGGATCAGTATCGGATTTGTTTATCAAAAAATGATGAAATTTAATGATGCTTTGAAATGTTATAAAAAAGCACAGACAATTATCGGAAATCGCTATCATCACAAGCTCTATGACGGGTTGGCCAGTTGTTTGACCAAGTTGTCCGAATTTGATCAGGCAATTGAAGTTTATCAACAGATTTTCCAAAGAGAAGAAGGTAAAAAGAAATGGGATGCTCAGCGTTCCATGAAGTTTGTTAATAAACTGAAACGCAAAAAAGCGGTCGGAACATTACAAAGCTTGGTTCCTGAAGAAGGTGCACCCAAACCGGAAAGTAAACCTGCCGAATAAGTTGTTCTTTATTAAAAGCCCGGACAATCTTCGGGCTTTTTTTGTTGTGTATGCTTGAAAAAAGATAAAGAAGAATTATTTGAGTCATAGAACAATATAGAGGAGGAAGGATTATGGGGACATTTATTAAATATTTATTTTATGTGATTTTGATTGTTGTTATTTATTTAATCGGCAAAGGTGTCTATGAGGGCAAAATTACAGAAACGACAACCGTTGGTGAAGTTTCAACCCAAGTTGATGACGGCTTTCGGAATATTGCGGCTGAAACAAAAGCAGAGATCAACAAAGGAGTTCAAGATTATCAAAAAAAGGAAACTTCTCCGTCGATGCAATAAATTAAAGGAAAAAATTTTCTATTTTGAGAAGCGGTTGAAACCCGCTTCTCTTTTTTTCTTTTAAACCGATTGACTTTTTGTTTAAAGTAGATTGATATACTGAGTAGAAAATTGCAATCGGACGAGGAATATGAATCGAAAAATTAAAACAGGATTAAAAATCGGAACAGGACTTTTGTTGGCGATGGCTCTTGCCGGCGGAGTGTGGTGGTATGTTGTTAACACAAAAACAAAGAGTGTTACGGTTGATAAGGGAAATTTTGCCAGTGAACAGATTACGGCTTTGGCAAAGGATTTGGCTCGGAAAGCTTATGTGGGGCCGGCTTCTGATTTGCCCGGAAGTTTGAAAAATTTGGATTATGATCAATACCGCGATATTCGCTTTGTTCGTGAAAACGGTCCGTGGTACGGAAAGTCTTTGCCGTTTGAAATGCAACTTTTCCATTTAGGGTTTATTTTCCAAAATTCGGTAAAAATTAATGAAATTGAGAACGGAAAAGTTCGTCGTATCCAATATTCTCCGGCTTTTTTTGACTATGGTAAAAATAAATTAAATACCGAAGAGTTTGCAAAAATCGGCTATGCCGGTTTTCGGTTGCATTATCCGCTTAATACCGAATCTTATTATGATGAGTTGATTTCTTTCTTGGGAGCCAGCTATTTCAGAGCGTTAGGGCAGGGGCAAAAATACGGTCTTTCGGCTCGGGGGTTGGCAATTAATACGGCACTGCAGATTGGAGAAGAATTTCCGATTTTTAAAGAATTTTGGATTGAAAAGCCTAAAGAAGGGGCCGCTGAAATTAAGTTATATGCTTTGCTTGACAGTCCAAGTATTACGGGAGCTTATAGTTTTATTATACAACCCGGATTATCCACAACCGTTGATGTTAACGCGGTTTTGTTTCCGAGAAGAGATATTGAAAAGTTAGGGGTTGCTCCGTTAACTTCAATGTTTTTGTTTGGTGAAAATAACAAATATCAGTTTGATGATCATCGCCCCGAAGTTCATGACAGCGATGGGCTTTTGGTATGGAACGGAAATGATGAATGGTTGTGGCGGCCGCTTGATAATTCCAAACATTTACGGATTAGCTCGTTTGTTGATGATAATCCCAAAGGTTTTGGTTTGATGCAAAGAGACAGAGATTCGGATCATTATCAAGATTTTGAAGCTTTTTACGAGTTGCGTCCCAGTGTGTGGGTAGAGCCTTTGGAAAATTGGGGCAAAGGGATTATTCAATTGGTTGAAATTCCTTCTCAGCAAGAAATCCATGATAATATTGTTGCCTTTTTTGTTCCGGAACGGAAAATCAAAGAAGGACATGAATATCAATTTTCTTATCGTCTCCATTGGGCTTGGCAGGTGCCGATTCAAAACGGTTTGTTTAAGGTTGCCTCTACGTATACCGGTGTTGGCGGTGTTTCCGGAATGCTGGAAAACGATAAGAGAAAATTTGTTATTGATTTTGTTGACGGACCATTGAAAAATGCTGATGAACTGATTAAAAACGGTGAATTAACCGCAGAAATTTCTGCTAGCAAAGGTGTAATTAAGGGACAGCATTTAATGATTAATCCGATTACAAAAGCTCCGAGAGTTTATTTGGACTTTCAGCCGGATCGAGATGTTTCTGAATTGCGGGTTGTCTTAAAATATAAAGGCAAGGTTGTTTCTGAGGTCTGGAGTTATCAATGGTTGCCATAAAAATTCAGAGTGCCGAAGATATTGTTGGAGCCTTTTTGTCAGAAATGGGGATTGAAGAAAAGGGTTGTGACAAGATTGTAGCCTTTTTGGTTGATGCGTATCATAAAAGCTCCGGACAGGATATTATGTCGTTTTTAACGCAATTTGCAAAGCGGAAAGCTCAACAATATTTTGCCGATGAAAATTTGGATGCTGAGCAACAAGTTGCTTTGATTAAATATTTGTTTTTGACACAAAATCTTTCGACTGATTGTGGCTATGATTTTTTTTGCGGGCAGGAAAAATCTCTTCTTTTGCAAAAAAATATTGATGAGCATAGGCTTTTTGTTGTTCCTCAATATAAATACGCCAATATGCCGACGCAGGTTTTTGTAACACCCAAACCTAAGAGTATTTTGCGGACGGTATTGCATCATAAAAAAATAGTTTGATAGCGGAGAATTTGAAATGCAGGGGGTATCGGCTGTTAATGTTCGTCGTGTTCGAAATCGGAGAATTAAACTTTTCGGTTCGATGATAGTTTTGACACTTTTGGCGACCTTAAAGTGGATTGAGGTTATCCCATCGGATAGTAATTTTCTGACCAAGTTTTTGATGATCTTTTTGTTTATCTTGACCTTTGGTTGGATTGCTTTGTTTTTTTGCTCAAGTATATGGGGTTTTTTAGAGCTCCTTAGTAAAAAACATGTGCCTGGCTTAAAATGGCCGCCGTCAGATGTGAAAATCAATACCAAAACGGCCATTTTGGCTCCGGTTTATAATGAAGATATTCGTAGTGTCGGCGGGAATGTTTTGGCTATTGCCGAAAGTTTAAGCAAAGAAGGCGGAGCTAAGGCTTTTGATGTTTTTATTTTGAGTGATACGACCAATCCTAAATTATGGGTTGAGGAAGAAAAAGTTTGGCTTGATATGCAAAAGATGATGCCGGAGGGGATTAATCTTTACTATCGACGCCGGGCTAAAAATGTTGCCAGAAAAAGCGGTAATATTGAGGATTTTTGCCATAAATGGGGTGCGTATTACGATTTTATGGTTGTTTTGGATGCCGATAGTTTGCTTGAGGGCAAAACAATCATGAAAATGGTGGCGTTGATGCAAGTCAACGAAAATGCCGGAATTATTCAAGCTCCGCCAATGTGTGTTAACCAACATTCGCTATTTGCTCGTATGCAGCAATTTGCCGGAAAGGTTTATGGTCCGGTTGTGGCGGCCGGGTTGGCCTATTGGCAAGTAGGAGACAGTAACTATTGGGGGCATAATGCCATTATTCGTGTGCAGGCTTTTATGAAGTGTTGCGGATTGCCGGTTTTGGATGGTAAGGCTCCTTTTGGCGGGCATATTTTAAGCCATGATTTTGTGGAGGCGGCTTTGATTAGTCGGGGCGGATATAATGCTTGGTTGCTTCCCGAATTGAAGGGAAGTTATGAAGAATGCCCGCCGACGATGATTGATTTTGCCGTACGTGACAGACGTTGGTGTCAGGGAAATATTCAACATATGAAAATTTTGGTTTCCAGGCACTTGAATCCGGTTTCTCGGGTCCATTTCCTTATTGGGATTATGTCTTATTTGTCTTCTCCGTTGTGGTTGAGCTTTTTGTTGGTTGGATTAGCAATTGCTTTGGGTAAAGAGTTTTTTCCTCCGGTTTATTTTACAGAGGGGAAAACGTTGTTTCCGACTTGGCCGGTTTTTGATAAATTAGGAACAATTGCTTTATTTGTCATTTCTATGTTTATGTTAATCTTTCCAAAATTTTTAGGCTTGATTGTTTATTTGAAGCAAAATCGTTCTAAATCTAAAATCGGGGGAACTTTCGGGGCCGTAAAATCCGTGTTAACGGAGATTGTTTTCAGTGCATTGATGGCTCCGATTATGATGATGTTTCAAAGTAAGTTTGTGTTTGATGTTTTTGCCGGAAGAGATGCCGGATGGAAAACACAAAACAGGGAAGATGCTTCAACATCTTTGTCTTTGGCATGGGAAAGACATAAGTGGCATACGTTGCTTGGAATTTCTACGGAAGTTATTGTTTATTTTTATGCCTATGAATTGTTTTGGTGGATTTCTCCGATAACAATCGGGCTAATTTTGTCTGTGCCTCTTTCAATGTTGACCTCAAGGTCACAGGCCGGAAAATGGTGCTTTGATCACAAGTTCTTTATTATTCCGGAGGAAATTCAAGAGCCGGGGATTTTGGTTTTGGCACGGAGTTTTAAGCAAAAACTTTATGCGTTGGAGGAAAAATATAAAGGTATTGAATTGATTTTGCATGATAAGGTCATGAATGCTTTGCATATTTTTATGTTGCCTTCAAATGGGCCGGCTCCCGAATTTGTCCCCGCAGTGTTAAAACAAGCTGAAATTAAGCTTGAAAACTATATTAACCATAATGTTGCTTTGGATCTTAGTCGAGATGAAGAAGTGGCTTTGCTTTATGATGCCTCTGTCTTGACCAAAGCTTCTTTAGCTTTGCAATTGGCTATGAAAAATTAAATTTTAGCTTTTTTTAAGGCTTCAATAATTGATATATCTGCCGGTGCAAATTGGTAACGCGAAAGTTCTTGCGGTGTTACCCAAGCGGTGTTTTCATGCTCGTTTGATTTTATGTCTGTTTGATTTTTTAAAAAGGCAAAATAGGCGTTGAGTTCTATGGTTCCAAAGTCATAGTCGAAGGTTGATTGCATAAAAAAATCGCCAATGACGGCATCAATATTTAATTCTTCGGATAGTTCTCGGTGCAAACATTCGGTCAGACTCTCTCCTTGTTCTTGTTTGCCGCCGGGGAGTTCCCAATAGTGGGCTAAGGATTTTCCTTCCGGTCTTTGGGCAATAAATATTTTTCCGTTATGAACGATTATGGCGGCGGCTACGCGTTTGTATGACATTTGTTTCTCCTTTTTTTTGCGTATTTTTATACGTTTTGGGTAAGATGTCAATTTGTGTTTTTTTCTATGTATATTTTGTTTGAGGTCTTTACATTTGTTTTTATGAATTTATGATTATATTTGAAATGAGGTGTTTATGAAGTTTTTTTGGTCTTTTTTGACGTTGTTTGCGATTGTTGCTAACGCTGATGCGAAGCAATTGGATGTTTATGCCGTGGAGCCGACTTGGGTTCCCGGGGAAAATATGTGGCAAAGGCAAGCCCGTGAAAAAAGAGAAAAACAAGAAGCTCTTCAAGAAGAAAAATTACAACAGGAAAATTTGCAACAAGAGGAAAATTCGGATCCACAAGAGGGTTCTGCAGAGATTCTTGAGAAAAATGCTCCGGTATCAGGAGAGGAAAATAATTTATCGGAAAACTTAGCCGATGTTTCTCCTCAAAATGAAAATGAAAAAAAAGAGGGCGTAAATCCTTCTGATGAAGAGAAAGACTCTCTTGATGTGGAAGGTGAAAATTCTACTCCTAAGCCTCAGCCAGAGGAAAATGCTACTCTTCAGCCCAGTGTAGAGGAAAAACAACCGCAGACAATCAATAGTCAACCTTCTCAAGAGGAAGGTGCTAAGAAGGCGGGGGCTTCTAACACTTCACAAAGCAAAAAAAACAAGCCTAAAACTCTTAAGGAAGAACGCTCTCAACTTAAGCAAGAAATGATTAAACGTGAACGTTCTCAAGCGACAACATCATTTCGGAAAAAAGCTTATGAACGAGCACGGGAAAGAGAAGAGAAAAAGCAGGAAAAGTTAAAACGGAAAGAAGAAAATCTTTCTCGTTTTCAAAAACTTGCTCGGGAACGTATGAAAAAACGCGAAGAAAAAAAGGCTAAGCTTTTAGAAGAAAGAAATAATCGAAAATCTCGCTTTTCCGAATTGGCAAAACAAAGAGCCGAAGAACGTGAACGCAAAAAACAAGAACGTTGGGAGCGTTTAAACAGAAATAAATGATACAAAATGTTATCGGAAAACTCAGTTTGTTATTAAATTTTAACTATTAATTCGGATTTTAAATGTTACATTTTTAACGTTGCAAAATTTATTGTGTAGGAGAAAATTTATGAAAAAACAAGCTTGTTGTGAGGCGAATCTTGTTGCAGACAACGGAGCTAAAAGTATTGATGACTTAAATACGGTCATTGCCAAAGTACATGAAGCTCAAAAAGTTTTTGCAACTTATTCGCAAGAACAGGTCGATAAAATTTTTGAGGCGGTTGCCATTGCCGCCAATGCGGCTCGTATTCCTTTAGCCAAAATGGCGGTTGAAGAAACCGGAATGGGTGTGGTTGAAGATAAGGTTATTAAAAATCATTTTGCCGCAGAAGAAATTTATAATAAATATCGTCATACCAAAACTTGTGGTATTTTGGAACGGGATGCTACCAATGGGTTGACAAAGATTGCCGAACCTTTGGGCGTTATTGCCGGGGTTGTTCCGACAACGAACCCGACTTCTACGGCAATTTTTAAAACTTTGATTGCTTTGAAAACAAGAAACGGTATTATTTTTTCTCCTCACCCGAGAGCTAAAAAATGTACGGTTTATACGGCAAAACTGTTATTAGATGCTGCCGTTAAAGCCGGAGCTCCGGAAAATATTATCGGGTGGATTGAAGATCCGACAATTGAGTTAACACAGCATTTGATGAGCCATGATGGGATTAATATGATTTTGGCTACCGGTGGTCCGGGAATGGTTAAATCGGCTTATTCTTCCGGAAAGCCGGCGTTAGGTGTCGGAGCCGGAAATGTTCCTGCTATTATTGATGAAACCGCTGATATTAAAATGGCTGTTAGCTCCGTTTTGATGAGTAAAACATTTGATAACGGTATGATTTGTGCTTCAGAACAATCGATTATTGTTCATAAAGATGTTTATGATGCCGTTAAGGAAGAATTGGAATATCGCGGGGCTTATATCTTGAATAAAAAAGAAAAAGAAAAAGTTGCTCAGACGATTATTCAAGGTGGAAAGCTCAACTCTGCCATTGT
Source organism: uncultured Alphaproteobacteria bacterium (assembly GCA_944392275.1). Classification (GTDB taxonomy): domain Bacteria; phylum Pseudomonadota; class Alphaproteobacteria; order RF32; family CAG-239; genus CAZU01. The sequence goes on along the minus strand of CALXWA010000004.1, from coordinate 32,216 downwards.
CGGACAGCCGGCGGTCAAAATTGCCGAGATGGCCGGTATAAAAGTTCCGGAATATACGAAAGTTTTGATCGGAGAAGCCCAAAAAGTGGGAAAAGAAGAAGAATTTTCTTATGAAAAATTGTCCCCGGTTTTGGCGATGTATAAGGTTAAGTCTTTTGAAGAAGGTGTTCAATATGCGGCTTCTTTGGTTGATTTTGCCGGAAGAGGACATACGGCTGTTTTGTATACGGCGGACCACAATCGTGATCGAATCGAGTATTTTAGCAAGATTGTTGAAACCGGTCGTTTGTTGATCAATACTCCGTCTTCTCAAGGAGGTATCGGAGATTTGTATAACTTCCGTTTGGATCCGTCCTTGACTTTGGGATGCGGTTCTTGGGGTGGTAATGCGGCCAGTGAAAATGTAGGAGTTAAACACTTGATTAATATTAAAAATGTTGCAGAAAGACGCGAAAATATGTTGTGGTTCAGAGTTCCTCCTAAAATTTATTTTAAGCAAGGAGCCGTTGGTTTTGCTTTACGTGAATTGTGCGGAAAGAAAAAAGCCTTGATTGTAACGGATAAATCTTTGTTCCAACTTGGGTATACCAATAAAATTACCAGTGTGTTGGAAGAAATGGGAATTGCTTTCCAAATCTTTTCGGAAGTTGCTCCGGATCCGGACACCGATACGGTTAATCGGGCTTTGGTCATGGCCAGAAGTTTTGAGCCGGATGTTATTATTGCTTTGGGCGGGGGTTCTCCGATGGATGCTGCAAAAATCGTATGGTTGATGTATGAGCATCCGGAAGTCAAGTTTGAGGATTTGGCAATGCGTTTTATGGATATTCGGAAACGTGTTTGTATGTTCCCGGATTTGGGTTCTAAGGCTTATATGGTTGCTATTCCGACAACATCGGGTACCGGTTCAGAAGTTACACCGTTTGCGGTTATTACGGATTCGGCAACACATATTAAATATCCGATTGCCGATTATGCTTTGAGTCCGAATATGTCTATTATTGATCCGGATTTGGTTTTAACCATGCCGAGAGGTTTGGCGGCGGCATCGGGTATTGACTCTTTGACGCATGCGTTAGAGGCTTTGGCTTCTATTATGGCAACACCGTTTACCGACGGTATTGCGTTGGAAGCAATTAAAATGATTTTTGAGAATTTGGCGGTATCGGTTAATGATGGTGCTAATAATCCTAAAGCTCGGGAAAATATGCACTATGCCGCAACCATGGCCGGAATGGCCTTTGCACAAGCTTTCTTGGGCGTTTGCCACTCGATGGCTCATAAGCTCGGAAGTGCTTATAATATTCCGCATGGTATTGCCAATGCGTTGATGATTTCTCAGGTCATTAAATATAACTCAAATGAAAAACCGGCAAAACAGGGAACTTTTTCGCAGTACCATTATCCGGAAGGGCGGAAGAGATATGCCCGTGTTGCTGATTTGTTGAATTTGGGCGGAAAAAATGACGAAGAAAAAGTCGCTCATTTAATCAAAGCTATTGAGAAACTGAAAAAAGATATTGGTATTCCGGCTTCTATCAAGGCTTGGGGGGTTGATGAAAAGACCTTCTTGGATGGTTTGGATGAATTGTCGGAATTGGCTTTTGATGATCAGTGTACCGGAGCAAATCCTGTTTATCCGTTGATTAAGGAAATTAAACAGATGTATTTGGATGCTTATTACGGTAAGATTTAAGTCCGGATGTATAAAAAAAGCTCCTCTTTTGAGGGGCTTTTTTTTTGAGCTTTTTGCTTAAAATCTGGCAAATATATTTTCAAAAAAATTGTGAATGGCATAACTGCCAATCCCGGAAGATGCTTCCCACATTTGTGTATTAAAATAGTCTTCCGGATGATTATCCAACATATAAAAATCTTGTGTTGTTAAAGGTCGAACGCTGATGGGCGTTTGGGGAATAGGATAACTTTGGACCGGTTGGGGCTTGTAGGTTCGGTAATAGTATCGTTTGTGTTGGTAACCCGGAAAATTACTGGCGTAGTAATTTTCGTCATATCCTTTGTAGTAATATGAAGCACATGAGCAAAGAGATAACAGTATTATTATTAATCCAAAACTTCTCATGATTTGCAGTGTAACAGATTTTTTTTAATTTTCCAAGTACTTTGACAAAAAAATTAAAAAAAGGTCTGTATAATTATTCTAAAAAAGTGTTTGCATTTTATCTTTTGTTGGTATATACAAAACAATGTTTTTGAGATTGCTTCGTCGTCTAATGGTAGGACAGCGGACTCTGACTCCGTTAATCTTGGTTCGAATCCAGGCGAAGCAGCCAAAGTATAATAAAAAAAGCACGGCTCTTTTGGTTAAGAGCGGTGCTTTTTTGGTTCCATGCTTGCGTCGTACCATTGGTCGTAGTACAAATCGGCTAAATCCTTTTCTTTGAAAGAGAGGATTATTTTTTTTCCGGTGGCAACGAGTGGTTTGATACTTTGTAGCTTGTATCCTCTTTTGTTTTTTTTGAGGATAGCATCAAGTGCTACAAGTTTTCCTCTTTTGAGGCGACGCAACTTTCTTTCTTCAACACTGATGACGATTTTTGAGTCTTTGTTTTTTATTCCAAGTAAAAATCGACATGGATTGCTTTTGTCTTCTAAGATACACCATTGGATTTTTTGGGGATCCATATTAAAATGTGTGGCAAAGAAGAATAGATCTGTAAATACTTGCATAATAGTTCTTTTTGACAAAATATACATAGCAAATTTTCTCTATTTTGTCAATTAAAATTTTTCTTTTTTTTAAAAAAAAGGGTTTGACAAGCAAAGCCCTGTTGTAGGACAATAAAATAAAGAAAAAAATGTTTTTGTTTCGAGGTGGATATGTCTGAAGAAAATGCTCCCATTAAAAGAAAAAGACAAAGAATTAGAATTAATCGGGAAACCGGAAATCCGATTTCTTCTGCACCTACAAGTCCTTCTGCTGCAAAAAGTTTTGAAAGTAGGAGCATAACCCGAAAAATTTTTACAAGGCCGGATGCTCGTAAAGAATTTAGTCAAAGAAATTATCTTGATGAAAAAGATCTTTTGCGAGAGCTTTTGACGAATTTGGATTTGTGTTGTCTTAAACACCGTGCAAGGGTTACATCTTACTTGCAAAAAATTGTAAACAAGAATGATGTCAAAGCTTTACAAAATGGTAATTTTGCCGAATTAGTAAGAAAATATCATGCGGCTCTTCGTCGACAATATGTATGTTTGATGGCAAAAGAAGATGTCCGCAATTATGCTTCTGCTACACCTGAAAGTTTGCTCAGAGATGATGATGTTCGTTTAGAGACGATGGAACAGCTTCTGCGATTGGTGGAGCGAGGAGAAATTCCTGAAGCACAATTTAACTTTATTCATAAAAAATATTTTGCCGATATCATTGCAAAAGATAGTTTGCCGGATGCTAGTGTTACAAAGATTTTACGCTGTATGGCGGCCGGAAAGTTTTATGCCCCTGTTGATAAAAATCATCAATTGAATGAACGTTTGTTATCTGAGGCATTTCGATCTTGGCAAAAGACAAAAAAGGTTAAACAATATGCTCCGGAAGATTATGATTTCTTTGGTCAAAATGACAAAGGAGAACCACTTAGTACTCTTTGGAACGCTGTGAACGGGAGTTCTAATTTCCATAAAATGGCAAAGGTTTTTGCTCAAAAATTTTCGGAAATGGGAATTGCTCCGGAAAAGGCTTATCAATTTAACAGTTATGATTTAGCTTATATTTTGCAACGCGATCCAAAAAATTTGGAAGATGTTGCTTTTGTTGATGTTGTTCCCGATGTTTGTGATAGTCCTTATCAGGAACTGGCGTCCAAGATGGGGGATATTTTGATGTTGGGTGGGGCTGAAAATCTGACTGAACGGGAAAAACAAAAAATATGGCTCGAACGTTTTGCTTCTAAAAGTGAAATTGAGGATTGGAATGATAGCGGAAGTAAGGTCGACTATCAACTCTGTATGCGAAAAGTTTCAACAATATACAATAAATTGCAACAAGATTTTGTTGAAAATGGAATGGATCCTGATTTTCTTTGTCAATGGGCGCATAGTTTGAAGGAAAATAAAAGTTTTAATCCAAAATTGGTTTCAGGATGTTCTTCTATCCCCTATAAAATTGATATTCACCACTGGGATCGTTTGTCGGCTGCGAGCGGAGATGAAATTGCCGCTGATAAGAATTTGTTGGAAAATTTTGGAATTATGATTATGTACAACAAAGACGGGGTAGATATTCACGCGGAAGAGCACAAAGGTGAGAGTGCTAATTTTGTTTTAGATTCTTTTCGGGACCGTCAAGAACGCCATCCTACAAAATATCTGTTGAAAACTTCTAATTTTTTGTCTTTAAGTTCTGATTTAGTTAAAGGAATGGGAGATCGATTTAAGCCTTTGGCAAAAATCAAAAAACTTCAGGAAAAGCTTGCTCCACAAAAGAAAAAAAGTACAAGAGAGGTTCCGTACTCCGGTCGTTCTTATTCTCGGGTGTAGGGTTTTTGAAATATAAATAAACTTTAAGTGATTTGCGTTATCACTCTTTTTTCTTCTAATATTAAACTATTAGAAGTGACTACTTATGAGGTTTATTTATGAAGTGTGGTAAAAATTTTATCTTGGGTGAATACGTAATTATTAAAAAGCCGGAACTTGTTTCTGCCGGTGATAATGTACGTATTTCGGATTTTTGCCGGATCTCCTCAGCTTGTGAAATTGGGTCTGATTGTGAAATAGCAAGCGGTACTTATATTTCCGGAGGAGATGGTAAGTATAAGTTTAAAATGGGAAGTTATTCCAGTTTAGCCGCCGGGGTTAAGGTTTGGCTCAGTTCTAATGACTATGTTAATGAATTGGTGACGCACTCTGTTCCGAATGTTAAGGAGATTCAGGGCGATGTTACTATGGAAAAATATACCGGAGTGGGGACCAATTCCGTTATTATGCCAAATAATCATATTCCGGAAGGAGTGAGTATCGGAGCTTTGAGTTTTGTTCCCTCAAATTATAAGTTTGAGCCGTGGACGGTTTATGCCGGAAGACCTATTCGTCCGATAAAAAAACGGAATAAGGAAAACGTCCTTCGCGTGTTGAAGGAATTGGGGCAAATTTAACTTAAAGGATTTTAAAAATGTGTGGTATTGTTGGTTATATCGGCAACAACGCGGTTGCCGAAGAGTTGATTAATGGTCTGAAAAATCTTGAATACAGAGGTTATGATTCGGCCGGTATTGCGTTGAATGATAATGAAAATATTGATATTTTTAAGGCTAAGGGAAAACTCTGTAATTTATGCGATGTTTTAGAACAACATAAAAAACAGTTATTGTCTTCAACACGGGGAATTGGTCATATCCGTTGGGCAACCCATGGAAGCCCGACGGTTGAAAACGCTCATCCGCACCGTTCCAATGATGGAAAGTTGGTTTTGGTTCATAACGGGATTATTGAAAATTATAAGGAATTAAAGGAAGAACTGATCAAACAAGGGTATCATTTTGTTTCAGAAACGGATACGGAAGTGGCAACGCATTTGGTGGATCGAGAATATCATCTTGCTCAATCTTTAGAGCAAGGAGTAGCCAGAGCTGTCAGGCTTTTGAAGGGGGCTTTTGCTTTTTGTATTATGCATCAGGACGAGCCGGATAAGATTGTGGCGGTCCGAAAGAATGCTCCGTTAATTATCGGGCTTGGGGATCATGAAAATTTTATTGCCAGTGATGTTCCGGCCATTATCGGCAAAGTACAAAAAATTATTTATTTAGATGATGGCGAAATGGCTCTTGTGACGCAAAACCAAGTTACCGTTAAGGATTTTGACGGACATATTTTAAACAAAAATCCCGAGGTGGTTAATTTTAGTCCGGAGGCAATCAGTAAACGCGGTTATAAACATTTTATGCTTAAGGAGATTAATGAACAGTCTGATATTGTGCGGAATCTGTTATCCGAAAGAATATCCTCGGTTGATAGCCCATTGAATTTGCAAGGAATTAATTGGAATGAGATTTTGAAAAAAACAAAGGTTGAGATTATTGCTTGCGGGACTTCTTTGCACGCTGCAATGGTGGCCAAGTATCTTTTGGAATCTCTGGTAAAAGTCAGTGTTAATGTAGAGGCAGCCAGCGAATATATTTATCGGGATACTATTACGGGGGCCGATACGCTAACGATTGGTATTTCACAGTCCGGAGAAACGGCGGATACCATTACGGCGGTTAAACAAGCAAAAGCCAAAGGAGCTCATATTCTTACATTAACCAACCGTGTTGATTCAAGCATTGTCCGATATTCAGACAATATTATTCCGTTAAATGCCGGTATTGAGGTGAGTGTTGCTGCAACAAAATCTTATACGGCACAGTTGATTTCTTTATACTTGTTTGCCATTGCCTGGGCCGAACACCAAACAGGTTCTAATCTTAAAAAGCTAAAAGAGTTAAAGCAACAATTATTGGAACTACCGGCTAAAATGGATGAGGTTTTGAGTAAGGCGGACGCTCTTAAAGAGCAGGCTTTACGTTTGGCTCAATATAAAAGTTTTGTTTATATGGCCAGAGGGGTTAATTTGCCAACAGCTATGGAAGGAGCCTTAAAGCTCAAAGAGATCAGCTATATTAATGCTACCGGTTATGCCGCCGGAGAGTTAAAACACGGGCCGATTGCTTTGTTGGATGAAAATATGCCGGTTTTAGCAATCCTTATTCCCGGAGGCGTTACGTATGATAAAATGTTGTCAAATTGTGAAGAGGCTAAGGCTCGTCATGCAAAAATGATTGCTGTTACGTCTTCTTTAGATGAACATTTAGTAACGATTTTTGATGAAATTATCCGTATTCCAGAAATTGATGAGGCGTTGTCTCCGATACTGGCAAATATTCCGCTACAGCTTCTGGCTTATTTTATTGCCGATGCTTTAGGACGAGAAGTCGATCAACCCCGCAATTTGGCAAAATCGGTTACTGTGGAATAATGGTAAGATCCCCTGAATTTTATTCAGGGGATTTTTTATTGTTCTTGCCAAATTTGAGGGGCTATTGCCATAAAACCGGAATTATGTTCGGCTTGGGGAACAAGAATAACATCTTGTTTATGGGCTGTCCCGACAAAGTCATGGATTAATTGTGGCGGCATCACGTTGTCTTTTTCCCCTACATAGTGTGTTTGTGGAAAATGGAGGTAGCTTTCTTGATAATCGGCCAAAGATAAGGACTCATTTAAAGGAGGGAGATGATGATAGTTGGTCCAGGCTTGGTGATCCAGATTGCCGGCGATGGTAATTAATTTTTTTATGTGGAGGCGAGGGTTGGTTGTGGCAACTAATCCGGCGACCTGAGCCCCTCCCGAAAAACCGATTAAGATAATTGGTTGATTGTTGGTTATTTTCTCAACGCTTTCGGAAGTTGCTCTTATCACTTCGGGAGCAAAACGTGCTGTTGTCCAATGGCGAGTGGAACAAATCGGATCGTTTTTGACAAATTGGCAGGGGCGAGCCAGATAGATGACATTGGGCGAGGGGTCTTTGAAGGCAATATCACGTAGGGTTGTGCTTCTGGGAGTGGGGTTGTGGCTGGCTTTTCCTCGGTGGTTGAAGGCGTATCCGTCTCCTTCAATGTAAATTTTGTAGGGGGCATTGTTTGAGCTTATTTTTTGCCAAGAGGCCAGTTTGAAGGTTGATGTTTGAATTTCTTGGTAGTGGAAATTGTCTGGTGGTGTGTTGGCGGCAACACAACTGCTTAGGATAAAAATTTGTAATAGCAAAAATAGTTTTGTTGTTTTCATGTGTGGACTCTTATTTGTAAAATCGTTGTTTTTTATTATTTTTGTTGAAAATATTGTCTTTTTAAGATATAAGCTAAAGTAGTATGTGCATTTTATTAAAAATTTTTAATGGTGTATTTTTATATTAAAATAACATATTCACTATTCTTAGCAAGTTTTTTTATTTTCCTTTTTTAACATTGGTGCAAAGGTAAAAACAATGGTTACAAAGAAAGATATTGCACGACTAAACGCTTTATTGTATTTGGACGCTTTTACGGAATGTCGCAGTAAACGAGAGGCTTCTAAACATTTGGGTGTCTCGGTTGATACGATTAACAAATATATCGGAGATTTGGAAGAAGAGTTAAAAATTGTTTTGTTGAGCGGCAATGGTCGCGGCAGCATTATTACGCCGGAAGGAGAAAGATTTTTAAGTATTGCGGATAATATCATCAAGTGTTTAAGAAATTTGGATGATATTGCCGATGAGGTTGGTAATTATCAGGGAATTGTTCGTTTTGCGGTAAATGATTCGGCGGCCGGAGATATCTCTTCTAAAAAGTTGTTTGATTTTATTAAGCAGTATCCGGGAATTCATTTATATACTATTCTCGGAAATAAACGCCCAAGTATTGCTATGATGGAAACGGATATTTTGGTGGATTATGCTCCGCCAAGAGAAGCTGATGCGGTTATTATTGCTGAAAAAGATGTACGCTTTGGGTTGTTTGCATCCTCTAAATATTTGGAAGAGTTTGGTATTCCGAAGAATATGAATGATCTTTATGAAAATCATCGGGTTTGTTATAAAACCGGTTATCTGATGAATCTGAAAAAGCCAAGAGAATTTTTAAGCAAGGCTAAGCATATTATTTATACGACAAATTCGATTATGGCCTTAAAATCTGTTTTGAAATCCGGTGTCGGGATTGGTATTTGTCCGTATTCTTATAAAGGAATTTTAATGCCATTGGATCATTTGCATTTTGAGTTTACCAGTAAAATTTATTTGATTGCCCATCGTGATACGAAGGATAATCCAAGGATTAGAGTTGTTTTGGATTATGCTAAAAAATTACTTGATGAAAAGTTTGGGTGTTCATAAAATATCTTTTGTGTAATTTTTTTTATTTTTTTTTTGAACTTTTGAGATACCGATGTCGTTTTAAGAAGTGTAAGGAGGAGAACAACATGTATGAAGAAGTATCTCAGTTATTGAAAGAAGCCAAGCCGTTGTATCTGGCAAGAAAACGCCGTAATAATCAAATTAAAACGGTTTTGGCGATGCTGGTTTGTATTATCGGGATTGGTAGCTTCTATCCGAGAGATATTGATTATAGCTTTTATGCCAATTATGCTCAAGATAATTGGTATGTGAGTGAAACCAATACATCGGTTATTGAAAACATGGGCTTGCCTACAGATGAATACGGATTATTGATGGTTGGTTAGATGAAACAGATAATTTTGGAAAATAAAAGCCGCGTTAAGGCGATTATTAAAAAACTTACCGGTTCTTATAATGAAGATATTGAGCAAGAAGTTTATATTAAAACATGGCGAAATCTCAGTAATTATAAAGAAGAAGGAAAGTTTACCCAATGGATCAGTGCTTTGACGGCCAATGTTTGTCGGGATTATTTTAAGTCCAGACAATATAAAATGGAAGCCAGACAACTCAATGACGAAGAGACTTTGAATGATCTTCCGGCTCAATCTTCGCAAGAAGAAGTTTTCGATGCAAAAGTACGGCAAAAAATGATTTTGAAGGCTGTTGATGCTTTGCCTAAAAAGATGAAACAGGTTGTGGTTTTGTTTGAATTTGAGGATATGAGCTATGAACAGATTGCAAAAAAAACAGGCGTATCTGTCGGAACGGTTAAATCAAGATTATTTAATGCTCGGAAAATCCTGAGTGAAAAATTGCAAATCTTAAAAGGAGAATAATATGAAAAAAGTTTTATGTGTTTTAATGTGTTCAACCGTTATGGTTTTTGCGGCAACGGCAAATGCCCGTGTCCATAAAAATGCCGGACCGGTCGGAGAACCTCCTCGGCACGAGCAAATGGCCAAAAGACTTGCCGATGATTTAGGACTGACGGCTGAACAACGAGAAAAAGCCGATAAAATTCGTGAAGATGGGCAAGAAAAAATTAAGCCGTTAATGGAAAAGGTTCGGAAACTTCATGAAAAGATGGATAAACTCAGAAAAGAAAATATGAAAGAATTTGAAAAAATTCTTACGCCGGAACAACAAGAAAAGTTTGCCAAAATTAAAGCAGAAATGGATAAGCATAAAGGTCCAAGAGGTCCTAAAGCTCCGCGTCTGGGGATGAAAAAAGGGCCGCACCATCCTAAACTGCCGCCGGTTGAAGGTGCTCCAAAACCTGAAGATTTACCAAAACCGATTGACTAAGACAATTTGGTGCTTGTGAATATAAAAAGCAAGCACCTCTTTCTAAAAGGAGTGGATTATGAAAATTTTTGGGGTTGCTTTTTTAGCTGTTTTGATGATGTGTCCGGATTTTGCTTATGCCAGACCGTGGCATCATCCGCCTCATCCCCCGGTCGTGCATGTTGTTCGGCATCATCCGCCTCATCCCCCGGTCGTGCATGTTGTTCGGCATCATCCTCGTCATGATTTGGCTTGGGGTGTGTTGGCCGGTGTAACCGGTGTGGCTCTTGGCAGCTATGTTGTGGCTAACCAAGCCCGAGATGTGGTTTATCAACCTAACCAGTATTATCCGGAAATTGATAAAAAATGTTTTGTGATGGTTTCTAAATCAAGCGGAAAAGTTACAAAAAAATGTGTCAATGCCGCGGATAACGAAGATACGGAAGTTATTTATGTTGATTAAGCCTTCTGCGGTGTTGAAACTTAAAAAAAGTCCTTCTTTTTGAAGGACTTTTTTCTTGTGTTCTCTTTGAATTGTTTTTTGAACGATTATTTTATAAGTATCTTTAATTTTAATGTGGAGAAAGCAATGAGGATATTTAATATGAATTATCATAATGCCAGTTTATGGCATTTGTTGGCCGGTGTTATTATGGCGGTGTTCGGAATTTTTGTTTGGTTTAATCCGGTGGCAACTTTAATGGCTCTGGCCTTGTATTTGGGAATTGTCTTTCTTGTTGTCGGGGCCGGTTATTTTATGGCTTCTTTTTCTTATCGATCCGGCTGGTATTTGTTGGTCGGTCTTTTGGACATGTTGGTCGGGGTGGTCTTTGTTTCTAATTTGGGCGTGAGTGCTGCAACGTTACCGGTTATTTTTGCATTGTGGAGTATTGCCGTTGGTGTGGTGCAGATTGTCGGAGCTTTGAATTTGAGAAAATTTGCTTTGCCGTGGGGGTGGTCTTTGACGGTTGGGCTTTTGGGTGTGTTGTTCGGATTTTGGATCTTAGCTTATCCGTTGGTTGGGACAATTACGTTAACGGTTTTAATGGGAAGTTATATCTTTTTATACGGAATTATTGAAATTATTGAATTCTTCATGGTTTATCGTCAGGATAAAATTATAACCATTGAAGAAAATTAAGGGATGATGTGTATAGAAAGACTTTTCTGTTTATTTTTTTTAAGACTGTAATATGATATTTGCAGTTGATTTGTAAATAGTGCAGAAAGAAAAATATGATTCCTAAGATTATTCATTATTGTTGGTTTGGCGATAAGCCTACCGGCGAGTTGGAAAACAGATGTATTGCCTCATGGAAGAAGTTTTTTCCCGACTTTGAACTTAAGTGTTGGGGAAATGATTGTTTGGATAAGTTTGACAATGTGTATTTGCGACAGGCGGTTCAAGCTAAAAAATGGGCTTTTGTTTCAGATTATGTGCGTTTGTATGCGTTGCTGAACGAAGGCGGATTGTATTTTGATACCGATGAGGAAATTGTGCGTCCGTTAGATGAGTTTATGGATCATGATTTTTTTATCGGATCTCAGCGTTGCGGAAGTGCTCGCGTTATTTCTCCGGCTTTAATCGGGGCGACGGCTCATAATGAAATTGTTAAAAATCTTTTTTCTGTTTATGATCATGAAGTCTTTCTTAATCCGGACGGAACGTATAATTTAACCACTAATCCGGCTTATTTTTGTCGTGTTTTAGATGAAAAATATGGTATTAAAGATACTTTTGTTACAAAAGGGCGGGTTAAGATAACTGAAAACTCGTATATTTATCCGTATTATTATTTTTGTACGGATAATAAGCAGGCTTATGCCATCCACCATTATTCCGGAAGTTGGAAGCCGTTTTGGAAGGTTACGGATAAATTTTCTCTAAAGTTTGGTAAAATTTGTTTTATTTTACGGAAATACAAAAAAAATCGCGATGGGGAAGAAATGCCTTTTGCGGAAGATGAAAAAGTATTGTTCTCGGTCCAGACGACAAAAAAATCGCGTTTTGTTTTTTTAATTAAATCGGAAGCATAAAGATTATGGGGTTAAAAAAATTTAATCGATGGGTCAAAAGTAAGTTGCATGGTTATGAATTGATTAATCCGATTAAACCAAAGCCATGGAATATTAAGCCGGAGGACAAAATTTGTATTTTGGCTCCGCATGCCGATGATGAAACAATCGGTTGCGGTGGTTTTTTGGCCAAGTTTGGTCCGCAATGTGATGTTGTTTTATTGACAGACGGGCGTTATGGAGCCGATGGAAGTCCCGAAGATGTCCGAAAACTGCGAGAACATGAGTTTGTCGAGGTTATGAAGTTTTTTAAGATTCATCAATACTCTTGTTTGGGGGGCGTTGATAACTCTTTGATTGATGCGTATCAAGATTTTTCAAAAATTGATTTTTCTTTGTATGATTATGTTTTAATGCCTCATAAATACGATGCTCACAAAGATCATGTTGTGCCTCAGGCATTTTTTGAACGTTTGCGGAAAGAAAAAAAGACAATTAAAGCTCGTCCGGTTTATTATGAGGTCTGGGCAGCAATGAGTTGTCCAACGCATTTTATTGATATTTCCGATGTGGCGGAGGTCAAGAAAAAAGCAATTAACATGTATGTTTCTCAGGTTAAGGTTATTGATTATGCGTCACGAATTTTGGGCTTAAATCACTATCGCGGAATTCGTCATAATGTTGACTTTGAGGAAGATTTTGAGCTTGGTTAGTGCTTTTTATTTTTTAGAAAGATCTTCCATATAAAAAATTTGTTTTTGGGTCGGGATGTTGATTGCTAAATCGCGAAAGCGGTTGATGATTTTTTCTCGTAAATCATTAGATATCAGACTTCGGTTGAAGACATTTGCGGTATAACAGTTTAGTTGGAATTCCAAGCTACTGTCCCCAAGGTTGTTAAACAAGACGTATGGAGCGGGATTTTTTAGTACCTCAGAATTTGATAGGGCAATTTCAAGCAATGTTTGGCGGATGAGGGCTATGTCGCTGTCATAGCCGACATTGACTTTAATGACTACTCTTCCTGTTTTTCCGGTATAGGTATAATTGATTAGACTTTGGGAAAGAATACTGGCGTTGGGAATAATTACAACGGATTTATCCCAGGTTTCAAGTTCTGTAGAGCGAATATTGATTTTTTTGACAATTCCCTCCAAGTCATTTATGACAATCCAATCCCCGATTTTTATCGGCCTTTCCCATAAGATGGTTAATCCGGCAGCTAAGTTTCCGACCATATTTTGCAGCCCAAGGCCGACCCCGAAGGATAGAGCCCCGGCAATGATGGCAATGCTGCTTAAACTGCCGCCCATGACGGCAATGGCTAACAGGGCCGAAAAAATAAAGCCCAAAAAGTTAATTGAAGAGACAATGGAATTGCGAATGCCGTCTTCCATCTCAATGTTACTTAATTTTCCTTTGATAAAGCTGTTTTTGAGCATTTTTGAGAAAGATAGAGCAACAAAAAAACAAAAGATGCCCAATAATATGGAGCTAATTGAAATACGGACGCCCCCGATATTGAACCCAACCAAAAAGCTTTTGCTCCGTGCCAAAAGTAGGTCAACCGGAACACCCCAAACGGCTAAAAGAATCAAAAACGCCAATAGCCACATTATCGGGGTTAAAGTTAAACCAAGCCAAAACTCTGTTTTGACTAAAGCTCGACGATGAATTCTGAACGTCCGTATCCAAAACCGCAAGAGTAAAAGGCGATGAATGGCGGTACGTATCAATTTATCCGTGATGTAAATTATTCCGATACTAATTCCAGAAAAGATGAAACGATTTATGATGTATTCTGAAAGTCGAATATAGCCTAAAAAGGATAAGAGAAATGCCAGAGTGATGGTAAAAGTTACCAGGAGGCTGATTTTGGAAGATGTCGAAAGGTCACTTATGGAAGCTTCTTCCGTAAGGTCGGCATCGGTCAGGGTTTTTGTATCGTATAAGGCTTTATAACTAATCCAGATAATACAAAAGGCTTTGACGGCATTAGAGATAATTTTCAAAGAATAAGTAATGGAGATATCGTTTTTTATCAGATTGGAAAGTTCTAACAAAAAAGAGATAAAACAAATGGCCGCTGCCGCAAAAATTAAGGAAGAACAAATTGCATTGGCACGGTCGTTATCAACTTCAATAATCCGCCATTTGCCGTTGTGCGGGGTAAAAATCGTTTTTACGGCCGCTTTGATTAAATAATAATAGAGTAAATAAATTGCGGCAGAATTTAATAAGATTCCAAAAGAACTCAGATTGATAATTGCACAATTTTTTAGCCATAAGATAAACGCCCCGATTGTGGTGGCAGGAATAACTCCTTGGGCAATAAAAAACCAAATTCCGGCTCGAACTTTTTGTGAATAGTGCGGATGTTCAATTGTTTTTTTGTAGCCAAACCAGTGAGAAATATACCGACTAATGCCATAGGCTATGATGAGAGCACTTATTATCCCGGCCAGAATACTAAAGAGATTTTTGTTTACCTCGGTTTTTTGAAGATGATTTAATTGTTGATACCATTGCAAAGGAGAAGTTAAAAGCTCAACTACGAACTGAGAAAAAACACTTAAAGATTGACTAAACTCTTGCGGATGAAAAATAGAGCTTTGTTTGACTAAGATATTGTTGAGAAGTTGTTGATTGCGTTTTTTGAGAATGAGATTGTTCAGTTCATCGATTTTTGCCAAGAGTAAATCAATTTGGATAATTGTTGCTTTGGTTTGGTCGGCTTCTTGGTTAAAATTTTGGCGTTGTGTGGCGATGGGGGCGGGTTCTTCCTGATCTTTGTCGGGAAGAGGGCCGAGAGTGTTTATCTTTTTTTGGATGGCTTCTTGTTTTGTATTATAGCTTAAGCGGATTTGAGAAAGAGTGCTTTGAATTTGATTGAGTGTTTGCGAGATTTCGTTTATCTGTTCTTTATCCGTATTTCCCTTGTTTAGGCGGTTGGTTATGGTATCTAAAGTTTTATTGATTTGCGATGGCATAAAGGCAGAATCCGCTTCGCTGTCGGGGATGGATTGTGCCGGAAGCGACAAAGGAAAAAACAAGAGAAATACGATTAAAAAAAATGATTTTTGCATTCTTTTACCTTACCCAGTTTTATTGGGATGTAATCTCTTTTATGCAAAAATCAATCTTTTATCCGGTTTGTTTTTAAGATTAATTGTCTATTTGTTCATTTGCAAAAAGTTTTACTTTTTCTTTTTGGAGTTCTTTGTCTTGATTGGCTCTTTGCAAGCTCCCCAGTTGAACGGCTTTTTGATAAAGTCTGATTTTGTAGTCAATCATTTGCATGTTGTTTTGGATTTGGGATAATTGGTTTTCCAGATTTTGTTTTTGCTTTTCAAACATCTCCAGACGTTTTGTTAGTGTGGAATCTCCTTCAATAAACCAATCTATATATTGTTTTATGCCCTTAAGCGGCATTCCGGTTGCTTTTAGGCATTCAATCATCTTAATCCAGCCTAAATCGTTGTCGGAATAAGTGCGTAGGCCGGAAGAGGTTTTGCTGACAAAAGGAAGCAAACCCTCTTTTTCATAATAACGCAG
Organism: uncultured Alphaproteobacteria bacterium; assembly: GCA_944392275.1. GTDB lineage: Bacteria > Pseudomonadota > Alphaproteobacteria > RF32 > CAG-239 > CAZU01. Next base: position 16,483 of record CALXWA010000004.1, on the reverse strand, counting down.
AGTATGGACGCCTAAACCTGTTTTTTTAGAGACTTGTCCGATTGAATATCCCATTTGTACCTCCTTGATTGTCCGCCTTTAGTTGATTGAGGTTATAATCTGAAATGGGAAAATGTCAATAAAAATGTTAAATCTAGAGCTAACTCTAGAAATTTTGATAAAAATTATATGGAGGAATTATATAACATTCCTTTAGGGGAGGAACTAATGTTGTTTCCGCCTGCGTTGTAGCTGTTGTTTAGCAGTGTGGCGTTAAAACTTTCAGAAGTTGAAATCTGCGATGCTGAAGAAATCTCCGTATACTGATTGGAGGTTGCTAAGTTGAGTGCAATGGCCAGTAGGGCTGCTTTTTGGTAGAGTTCTAATTTGTTTTCATCGTCATTTTTGGTTAATGCTAAAAGAGCCAAAAAGGCTAATCCGACGTCGGTAAATCCTTCTTGAGTTACACTTTGTGTGGAAATACTATTGGTGCTTTGGCTAACACTTTGTATCGATTGGGTTTGTAATGTGGGTGTTGCTTGTATCGGTAAACTATTGACCGTGTTTATCGGAGCTATCATGATTTTTATTCTCAATGTTTAACGGAGCTTTCTTTTGATATAACCATGATATAAAAATATTTCAGATATATTTTGTATTATAACTCAAGGTATTAGCTTTATGACGATTAGTTATAAAGCTAAGGATGAAAAAATTGACAAAAAATCTTTTTTTGATGAAGAATGATTGACATTTTGTCAAATTTGAGGTACTTTTTTTACAAAGTGTATTATTAAGTTTTATGGTTATGGAAAAACAAGAGTTATTGCGAGAACTTAGATTTGAGGTTGCTCGTGTAGTTGACACCTATTCGACCAAGGATATTGAGGAAGTCAATATTACGGAAGAATCTGATCTGGAAAATGATCTGGGCTTAGATAGCCTGGATGTTGTCATTTTGGCAATGGATCTGGAACGGAAATATCAGTTCAACCTGAAAGATGAAGAAACGCGAAATTGGCATACCGTTGGTGATGTGTTGAAGACGCTAATGATGTATGTTTCCTGAATTCTCTTGTCATAAAATATCCCCATCTTTATGGGGATATTTTTTTTAGGTCTTTTGTTTTACTTTGATTTTGAAAAAATGCTCTTATTTATATTTATGAGGGTTTTTGATGTTTTGACTTGATTATCAATTATTTTTTTTGTATGGTTAAGTTGAGCAGTTTGCTGCTTAGGGCGTCAGAAACCCTTTTATAAGCTTAGTCGTGTGCACACGACTTTAAAATTGTGCCGACTTCTGATTCTTTTGGACGGATGTCGGCGAATAAGGCTCAGCCAAATAAGCCGAGCCGTTTGAGCTTATACGGTTTCTGAACATCCGCCCGCCTTAATTAGCGGGCTTTTTCTTTAACTAATTGAAAAAAGGATGTTTAATCGTATGAAAAATAAACTTTTATTTACAACGGCATTGATTGCTGTCTTCTCAGCTTCTCAGGCCTTGGCTCTTGAACAAACCAATGTTAAATCCGGTGAGAAAAAAGAGATATCCGGAGAAGTTTTTTCCGGCTATGAAAGTGATTCAGCCAAAGGAGTTCTTCATAATCAAGGAACAACCGTTATTGCGGATGCTGAATTTTTGAATAATAAAATTACCTCTCAAAACGGAGCTGCCATCAGCAATAATAGAGGTGAATTGTCGGTTTCTAATACAACGTTTGATGGAAACACGGCCAAAGACGGCGGTGCCGTTTATAACGGAAATGGTGGTAATATTTCTGAGATTTCGGGTATTTTTACGAATAATACCGCGTCTAATCGAGGAGGAGCCTTGTATAATTCCGGTACCGGGACGGTTTCTAATATTCAGGGAACATTTCGTGCCAATAGAGCGGATAAAGGCGGAGCTATTGCAAATGCCGGAACCAGTGCAACCGGAAAAATTACCATTACGGATTCAACTTTTATCGGAAATGAGGCCGTTACCGCCGGTGGAGCTATTCATAATATGAAAGAAGGCGAGTTAAGCTTTAGCGGAGATAATGTCTTTTCTGAAAATACAGCCAATGGTCAATTAAACGATATTTATAATAATGGCTCCATTACGGTTGAAGAAGGTGGACATTTGACCTTAGATGGAGGAATTTCACAAGCCGAAGGAGAAACGGGAAGTATTACCTTTAAAGAAGGTACTCGTTTAACCGTTAATGCCGGTATTACCACAATTGCCAATGATGTTTATAATGAAGGGGCAAGTTTGGATATGGTTTTTGCAAACGGTTTTAATGGACAAGAAGGTTATCAGTTAGTTTCCGGAAACCTTGATAATGAATTTAGCATTACAAACCTTGAGAACGGATTGTTTAACATTGAAAAGACCGATACCAACGGAACTTACAATGTTGTTAAAAAGGCTACCGAAGAAATTGCCGCTGCCACAGGGGCTAGTTTGAATCAAGCCGCAACCATTACGGCGGTAACAAGCGGTAATACGGAGAATGAAACTTTTAATGCGGCAGCTAATCAAATCAATTCCTTATTACAATCTTCGGATAAAAAGGATATTCAGTCCGGTATTGATGCGGCAACGGTTTTGGCTCCGGAAGCGGCTCCGATTGTTCAGCACACCCAAACGCAAACGGCTAATCAGATTTTTGGGGCGGTCGGTACTCGTTTGAGCGGAGGAGCTTTGTCTTTAAGCGGAGAGGGAATGTCTTCAGGTGATGAGGTGCTTAAACAAGCCGCTGTTTGGGTACAGGGAATGTATAACCAGGCAAAATTAGATGATCATTCCAATATTAAAGGTTTTGATGCTGATAGTTCCGGTGTGGCTATGGGAGTTGAAAAGTATATCAATGATGTAACAAAAGTTGGTTTGGGGTATGCTTATACCAATACGGACATTGACGGCTTTATGCGGGACACCAGCGTTGATACGCACACCGCTCTTGTTTATGGAGAATATAAGCCGAGCCAATGGTTTGTTAATGGAATTGCCTCTTACGGTTGGTCTGATTATTCTGAAAATAAGAATGTTGCCGGAGTAGGAATTGATGCGGATTATGATGTCGAAACTTTTGGTTTGCAGGCTATGACCGGATATGAAATGCAGTTAAATCATTTGTTTGTTACTCCGGAGGCCGGTTTGCGTTATGTCCATATTAAACAAGATGGGTATACAGATTCTGCAGATCAACGTGTTTCGGCAGATGATAGCGATATCTTGACCGGGGTCATCGGGGCTAAAGTTAGTCAATCGGTTGCTTTGGACAAGGGTATAACTCTTAAACCAGAAGTAAAAGCCGCTTTGACTTATGATTTGTTTAACGATGATAACAATTCGGTTGTTACTTTAGCCAACGGTTCCGCCTATAACATTGAAGGGGAGGCTCTTGACCGTTTGGGTGTGGAATTTGGTGCCGGTGTTACGGCAGATGTCAACGAAAATGTTGAATTTTCCGTCGGATATGAAGGAAAGTTTCGTGAAGATTACCAAGACCACACAGGTCTTGTAAATGCTAAATATAAATTTTAGCTTTTTACAAGATTAATCAAAAATCCCGCAATTTTGAAATTGCGGGATTTTTTTATAGGAAAATTTATTTCATGGTTGTGTTGTTTGCGAGCCAATCTTTTAACTCTTCCATACTTTTGACTTCAGGGATCCATTTTAAGTCTTCGGGTAAGTCGGTTGTAAACTCACACCGATAGCGAATAGGATGAGCCCCTACGTTGATTGTGGCGTATTGATTGTAAATTCGATCATCAACCAAAATTGTTTCTTCGGCTTTTAATCCATATTTTTGGAAACAGTGTTTAAGCATATCTTCTTTTGCTGAATCATGCATGAATTTTCCGTGTTGGACGCATTCAATGGTCAAAAAATCCGTTACTTCACTAAGAAGTTGGTTGAGAAAACGTTTTTTTGTTTCAACATCAAAGGTTGCCGAGAGGGTAAATTGTTTGTAACCTTTTTGATGAAGCTCTTTTAGAGTCTCAATAACATGCGGATAAAGCGGGCGGTTGGTAAAAAATTCGGGAGAATGGCAAAAATCATAGTCCATTTCAACACCTTGTTCCGGATGTGTCTTTAATTCTAGGGCTCCATATTTGGGTTGAATGGGAAGTACTTTGGGCAAGTCCTCCCATTTGATGTTTCCGTATTTTGGTGCGTATTTTGGGTGTTTGGTTAAGAAATTGTAATAAGCAAAATTGAGGTTTGCTAAAACACCGTCAACATCCCAAAATATATTTTTTATGATCATCTGAAAATTCTCCGTAACGATTTTATGCATTTGCCTAAACGTATATGACTTCGTCTAAAAATACAATGTTTTTTTGCGATGCCCCTCATCAATATTTTGAACGGGAGAGTGAAAATTTTTATTTTCGCTCGTATAATCCGGTAATCGTTGCTTGCGAAATACTGTGCTTTTTAATCATTTTTTCAACCTCTACCGGAGGAGTGTTTTCACTGATTTCAAGTTTTTTTGTATTAAGTGCGTAAATTGTAAAATTATAGTGATGTACTCCGTGTCCAATCGGAGGGCATGCTCCGCCATATTGATTTTCATTAAAACTTGTTTTTGTTTCCAGAGAGCCTTTGATTTTTTCTCCGCTATTTATGTTTGTGATTGATGAAGGAATATTGACGACCAACCAGTGGTACCAACCATTTTCACGTGGGGCATCCGGATCGTGACAAATAATCGCGAAGCTTTGAGTGTCTTGCGGAAAACCACTCCATGATAACTGTGGAGAAATGTTGTTGCCGGAACAGCCGTGGCCATTATAGACTTGTTTAAGAGACATTATCTCATTTTGTTTTATATCGGTGCTGGTTATTTTGAACGAATTTGCGGTACTCATTTTTATTATCCCAATTATTATAATGAAGAAGATTATTATTCCTAAAATAAAAATTTTAACATTTCTCATCTCTTTAAGTCCTTATGTGTGTTGAGAAAAAAGCCTATGCAGCTAAACAAATATAACCCGTGTCTTCCTTAAATGAAAGTCATCGCATTGTCATATTTTCAAACATTGTTTTGATCCTGTTTATGAAAGTCTTTATTTGAAGTTAGTTTCTGAGGACTTTCTTGTTTGAAAAATATATTAAAATCCCTAAAATAGGATAACTGTCAGAAGTTAAATAATGTCTAATATTTCAAAATTTGTTTTTATCTTTTCGTGTATGAGCTCTGCCGTTGTTTTGTGAAAGAAAATTTATGTTTAGGATAATATTAAGGATATTACGGTAAGGTTACTTTGTCTTACATCTATTCTATAGAGGAAAAAATGCAATTTACATCAACAAAGCTGATTTGGACAAGAAAGCCCAAAGAGTACAATATTTCGGATGAAAAAATTGAGATTGTGACACTGCCGCATACCGATTTGTGGCAAAGGACTTATTATAATTTTCAAAATGACAATGCTCCTGTTTTACAAACCGAAACGGACGAAAGATTTTTTTCTTTCCTTGTGAAAACGGAATTTGACAGCAAACATCGTTTTGATCAGTGTGGGGTTGTGGTTTATTTGGACAGTGAAAATTGGCTCAAGGCCTCAATTGAATATGAAAATGAGCTTATGCAGCATTTGGGTAGTGTGGTGACCAATGAGGGTTATTCTGATTGGGCAACAACGGAAATTGGTGCTAATATTAAATCAATGTGGTATCGTTTAAGCCGGCGTAATAATGATTTTTGTCTTGAAAATTCGGTCGACGGTAAATGTTTTCAGCAAATGCGAATTTGTCATATGACGCGAGCTATGGATAAAATAAGTTTTGGCATATATGCTTGTAGTCCCGAAGATTCTTCTTTTAGAGCGACTTTTACCAATATGCAGATTTTGGAGTGTCAATGGAAAGCTCATGATGGACAACAACCTGACTGATATGATGTTGTTTAACAACTTTGCGGATGGTATGTCGTTGTGCTTGTTTTGATGGAGAAGATTTTTTGCGTTTTATAAAAAATGGGTTGGGGCTTGATTGAAAAAAATAAATCTTTGCCGGAGCTGTTAAGAAAGTTTTACACATCGATTTTTTTGTTTTTTCAATTTATTATAAAAAAAGATAAAAATCATATTTACACATCTTTTGTACTATATATAGTATTCTCGAAAAAATAATTACACAGAATGTAGTTTTTTGATATGTTGGGGAGTCGTTATGGAAAATCAAAAAGTTATTAAAAGAGATGGGCAAATTTGTGATTTTGATCTCTCAAAGATTAACAAGACGATTGAGCGTGCCTTGCAGGGGTTTGATCTTGATAAAAATGAGCTTTTGAACACTATTCCTAGTTTTTATAAAGAAAATATGCCGACCTCAAAGATTAATCAGGCTTTAATTCTGAGTGCTTTAAATTTAACTTCTGTTTTAGAGCCGGATTGGAAAAACGCAGCGGGGCGATTAAGAATCTTTGATTTGTACAAAGATATCAAAACGTATCGAAAAGAAAAAAATGCGGTTCCGTATGATTATGTTAAATTTTTAGATTTTGCCATAAAAAATAATATTTATTCTGCCGATATTAAAGAAAAATATTCTCCCGAAGAGATTCAAAAAGCGGGTGATTTTATTGTTCCGGAATTGGATCTTGTTTATGATTATGCGGGAGCCAATTTGTTGATTAAAAGGTATTTGTGCGAATTTGACGACCATGTGGTCGAACTCCCGCAAGAAATGTTTTTAAGTATTGCTTTGTTGATTGAACAAAATGAAGATAAAGCGGTCCGTATGGAGCGGGTAAAAGATACGTATTTAAAACTTGCAGACCGAAAAATCTCATTGGGTACTCCGTTATTGATGAATCTGCGTCGTCCGAACGGAAATTTGAGCTCTTGTTTTATTACCGTTATGGATGATAGCCGAGATTCTATTTTCTATGTGATTGACCAGATTTCTGCGATTTCTAAATTTGGCGGAGGTGTTGGAGTAAATATTTCAAGAGTGCGTGCAAAAGGTGCCAGAATAAAAGGAATCAAAAACGCTTCAGGAGGAGTTATTCCCTGGATCCGTATTATTAATGATACGGCGATTGCCGTTAATCAACAAGGAAAACGCAAAGGAGCTGTTACGGTTTCTTTAGATATGTGGCATCTTGATATTGAAAACTTTTTGGAATTGCGTACCGAAAACGGAGATCAACGGATGAAAGCGTATGATATTTTTCCTCAGGTGGTTATTCCAGACTTATTTATGCAAAAAGTTGAAAATAATGAAAAGTGGTTGTTGGTTGACCCTCACGAGGTTAGAACAAAATATCATCAAGAAATTGCAGATCTTTGGGGAACTGATTTTGAAAAACTTTATAATCAGCTTTATTTTGATGCTCAGTTCGGAAAATTAGAAATGTATAAATTTGTTTCGGCTAAGGAGCTTTTAAAGCGATTGATGAAGTCACAAATTGAAACCGGAATGCCTTACATTGCTTTTAAGGATACTCTAAACAGGTATAATCCCAACAAACATGATGGCGTTATTGTGGGAACCAATCTTTGTACGGAATCTCACAGTAATGTTCGTCCGGCAAAATTTGGCCCCAAAAGAATAGAAAACGGCAAGATAATTTCTGAGACTTATGATGGCTTGGTCCATGTTTGTAATTTGCTGTCAATTAATTTGGCCAATGTGAAGAATGATGAGGAATTAAATTCGATTTGCCAGACCTCTGTTCGGATTTTGGACAATGCTATAGATTTGACAAGAGTACCGATCTTGGAAGGGACTTTGCATAATCAACGCTACAGAACAATTGGTATTGGGGCTATGGGATTGGCTGATTATTTGGCCAAAAATAATGTTCCCTATAACGCTTCGGCCGATGTGGTTGATGATTTGTTTGAAAAAATGGCAATCTATAACATCAGAGCCAGTATTGAAATTGCCAAACATAAAGGTCCCTTTGGAGCCTATCAGGGATCAGAGTGGCAAAAGGGTATTATTTTAGGAAAAACGCAGGTTTGGTTTAATGCTAATTCTAAATATAAGAAAGAATGGAATGAAATTTATGAAAACTTGCAAAAATACGGTATTCGCAACTCTCAAATATCAGCCATTGCTCCTAATACAAGTTCTTCTTTAATTCAAGGGTGTACGGCTTCGGTTTTGCCAATATATAGTAAATTTTTTGTTGAAACGCACGGTAAAGGCAGTATTCCCAATTGTCCTCCGTTTATTAAGGATAAATTTTGGTTTTATCAGGAAAATCGTAATATTGATCAACGAAAAATTGTAGAGATTATGGCACGGATTAATAAATGGATTGATACCGGTATTTCTATTGAACTTATGTATAATCTTAATCGAGATATTCGGGCTAAGGATATTTATGAGACCATTATGCAAGCCTGGAAAAAAGAGATTAAAACCTTGTATTATACACGTACAATTCAAAAAGATGGTTCTTCCGTGGCTAAAGAAGAATGTGTTAGTTGTGCCGGATAGAAAGGGGTAAAAAAATGAAAAGAAAAAAACTTTTTAATGTCGAGGGGAATGATGATGTTTTGCAAAGAAAAATGATTGCAGGTAACAGCACCAACCTTTTTAATCTGAATAATGTTAAATATCAATGGGCTAATAAGCTTTATCGTCTGATGATGGAAAACTTCTGGATTCCTGAAAAAGTTTCTCTCTATGATGATAAACGTGCGTATGATGAATTAACTCCGGCCGAGCAAAATGCCTATGACGGAATATTATCTTTTTTGGTATTTTTAGATAGTATCCAAACTAATAATTTACCAAATATTTCCGATTATATTACGGCACCGGAAGTAAATTTGATTTTGGCTATTCAAACCTATCAAGAGGCCGTGCATTCCCAAAGTTATGCTTATATCATTGAAAGTATTATTCCGGCGGAGAAAAGGGCCACAATTTATGATCGTTGGCGTGATGATAAGGTCTTGTTTGAACGTAATAAATATATTGCGGAAATTTATCAAAATTTTGTGGATGATCGTAGTGATGTTAATTTTGCAAAAGTGTTGGTTGCAAACTTTTTGCTCGAAGGTTTGTATTTTTATAACGGTTTTAATTTCTTTTATAATTTGGCGGCTCGTTCTTTGATGATCGGAACGGCGGATGAAATAAAATATATCAATCGTGATGAATTAACTCACTGTGTAATCTTTGCCAATATTATTAAAGAAATTCGAAAAGAGCAGCCTCAGTTTTTTGTTGATGATGAAATTTATGAAATGTTCAAAAAAGCAACACAACAAGAAATTGCGTGGAGTAATCATATTATTGGGGATCAGGTTTTGGGTATTACTCCGCAGACCATTGAACAATATACAAAGTTTATGGCCAATAAACGTCTTAAAGAAATTGGTTTACAGCCGATTTATGAAGGTTTTGACGAGACACCTTATAAGAACTTGGAAAAAATTTCAGATACGAACGGGGAAGGAAATGTTAAAGGAAATTTCTTTGAGGCAAATGTTTCTTCGTATAACCAATCAACGGCTGTAGAAGGATGGGATGAAATCTAACGTGTCTCAGTCCGTTATTGTGATGATTATAAATTATTATTGATTGGTAAAAAAATCTTCGACTTCTATCTTCTGCCGTTGGGGACTTTAAGTTGAAGTCGATATTTAATTATAATATCTATCTTTCATTTGACTTTCGCCCTAGATGTTTTAATCTGGGGCTAAGTTTTTTTAGGAGAATGATGATGCCTGGAGACGACGTGCGGAATCCGAGCCAAAATCAAAGGGGTTAGCATAAATTTTTGACTTCTTGACCTCAATGACAACAGGTAAAAATTTCTATTTAACCATACTAATTTTATTAAAGATTATAAATAAAAAAGGAGAGGTATGTTTAACCTCTCCTTTATAAGGCTTAAAACAAAGAATTATTTTTTCTTGCAAATCGTCGGATATTCCCAATTTCCTGATAATTTAGAACAATCTTGAGAAACAAAGTCAAATTTGCAATTATTATCATCAATATTCCATGCTTTTTGATTGTTTAAGCAAATTTCTTTAAGCGTTTGATTATCTGGGCAATTTGATAAATTTTTACATCGTTTCAAAAGTTTTGTCTGTTCCGATGTAAGTTTGATACAGCCAAATTCTTTTTTCCAAATTAAGCAATCATCTCGGCAAATATTATTTTGATAATCCCATACTTGTCCGTTATCTAAACAAGTATCGATACTCAACCAATAAGGATTGCGAATAAAGGAAATGCTTAAACCCAGTAAACATAAGCAAAAAAAGCTTATCATTAATATTTTTATAATTTTTGTCATTGCCTAATATTTTTTATTTGTTGATTTTTTTCTTTTAAATTCGCAACCATCTTTAGCATTTGTATATAGCCCACTTTTTGCTTGATGGCGCCCAAGCGAATTAATATATTTATCGTGTTCATAATCAGCATAAGCATCTATAGCTGATGTTCCTTTTATAATCCTATTTTTGAAATAGTCAATTCGTTCTTTAGCATCACCAAGAGCTTCTGCCGTTTTCTCGCCCCATTTTCCTCTTTGGGTTGCTTCATAATTCGCTTTGCAATGAAAATAGTCATCGTTTCCAATGACATTATCTTCTTTCATATCATTATAATTTTTATACATGTCAGAAGCAGCACCAAAAATTTGAGCAAAAGGTGTTTCTAGTAAATTAGTCATTTTATTATTTCTGTTTGTTTGCTTTTTCTTCATTTGTTTTTCAGGATCTTCCTGAATGATATAACGTATAAAGTTACTCATGTTTTTTACCTTTCATGATAATGTTTAGGGATTTAAAATAAAAAAAATCCGAAGAACTAAATCTTCGGATTTTGGATACACTTATAGCAAGAGATAATTAGTCTATAACAAATATATATGCAATTTTCAAGATATAAATTAATTATATTAACAACTTTTAATCTTTTTTGTTTTACAATCCTTAAAATGATAGATATAATATTTTTGAAAATGTGATTGATAATAAAAGCAGTGTAAACAATGGTTTGTGAAGAAAATGTAGACTTTTTTCGGGATCTCCGGAACAAATGGGCACGACGTGTAAAACCCGAGCCAAAACAAAAAAGTTAGTACAAATTTTTGGACTTATTGACCTCAATGACAATAGGTGAAAATTTCTATTTAACAACTATTTGTATTGACAAAATATTTTTTTCAATTACATTTGATTTGTTAATAAAAAGTTAATGGCGTGAAAATCGATGACAACATCAATTAAAGATCCGAATTTTATTTCATATATTGATGAAATTCGGGTTCATCCTCAACAAAATATACAATATCAAAATAAGTTAATCTCATCTGTTCTTCGGTTAACACAGTTTTGGGATAAATCAAATAATATTATTGTTCCGTCATATTTCCGTATTAAAAGTTCTTCATCGCTTGTATCTCTTATGCCTGAAAGACCTTCGCATCAAGATGCATCTTCTCAAACTGAAATTCTTTTTTCTCAAGATGTTCCGATTGTTTCTGTTTTGAGTGATTTTTTGTGTGTTAATGAAAAAGAGATTTTGAAATCAGACAAAAAAATATCATGGAAAAATGTTATTAATGCTCTACTCAACGAAGTGAATTTGTATAATATTAATAAAGAACCGATTAACCCGCAGAATATTTTCAATCTTGAAAGTATTTTTATTAATGAAACAGATGCCGCAACAAACAATGATAATCAATATAATTTTTTGCAAACACTCGGACAATATTTTCAACAATATTTTACGATAGATACTACCCGTAAAACCGCAAAACTTAATAATCGTGAATATATAAAAATCAGAGCCTCAACCGTGCAACGTGCCATAACGCCTTTTGTTTTTAATAATTGTAAACAAGGGTGTCGGTTTTGTTATGTTGATCGGGGATTGTCCGCCATCAGATATCCGCATAATTGGTGCCGCAAACTTGAAGATATTGATAAAATTTTGGAAGATTATGATGTTAAAGAAGGCAAAAGCCATCCCATTCTTCGTTTTGCAATGATGGATTGGGAACCAACGGAACATCCTAAATTTTTTGAAATTTTGCAAAAAATTGCTCACACCGGCCAACCCAACAAATTCCTATCGTTACGCATGGGGGAGCTTTAACTCCGGAATTGCTTTCTAAAATTGCTGATGATGAAATTTTAAAGAGAAATGTATTGTTTCAAGTTTCTTTGAATAGTGCTAATGTCTTTTATCGGCATAAACTGATGCCAGGTGCCAAATTGAAAGAACATCAAACGGCGATAAAATCTATTGAGTTAATGGACAAAATGAAAATTAATTTTGATGTGTCAATTGTTGCCGCAACCAATATTATTCCGATGAGTGATATTGTTGAAACGATAAAATATGTTGATAATTTTACACCTCATTCATATATCAGAGTTGCCTTACCGACGGCAACCAAACATCATGATCCGAAATTGCTTCGCACAAAAGAAGAGTTATGTGAAATTGATAATATTATTACAAGTTTAAGACCAAGCGTGAAGGCACCGATAATTACAACGGTTGCGCTGGAAAACAGAAGCGGATTAAACGCGGTTATAGAAGAAGTTATTCCCAATTCAGCCGCAGATTTGGCCGGAATTGAAAGCGGGGATGAAATTATAAGCATTGATGGATGCAAAGTTCGTTCTCGAACCGAAGCAAACCTTATTTTAAGTCGCGCCTGGTATCAGAAAAAAGAAAATATTTCCATGGAAATCAAAAAAAACAGCGGAAAATTTCAAACATATCAAATCTCACAAGGACTTGAGAAAAATAATCCGCGCATGGCCGGAGAAAAAGCTGTCGGGCTTTTTGGCATGTTGATGCATGATGATGTTGATTTTGGCATTTTTGAGAAAATTGCCGAATTGCAAAAAAAGCACAATCTGAAATATCCACATATTTTTACCGGAAAAGTTATTGAACCTTTTTTTGAAGAAGCTCTTTCAAAACTGGAGAATGATGAAAAAGTAGTAAATTTACATTTAAATGCCGTTGAAAATAAGTATTTTGGAGGCAATGTCAGCATTGCCGGACTATTAACTTTTGGTGATTTGTTCGAAAAATTTAATGAATTAAAAGCGCAAAAACAAAATGTTGATGCTATTTTTATATCTCAATCAATGCTCAGCCGCGGCGGTTTTGATTTGAAAGGAATACATATAAACGAATTTATGGCTCAATGTGGTATTCCCATCTTTGCCATAAAAGCCAGAACAGGATCTATATAATGCCAAAAATTTTAATTTATCGTCAAGAATATGATTATGCCAATGTCCAAGGATTGGGAATTTTGGATAATGGGGATTTGATTATTGTTAAAAAAGGTGAACCAAAACCAGAATTACCTTCTTCTACCAGAATAATTAACAATCCTAAAGTTCCTGATGCTTTTTCTGCTCCAATAAAAATATTTTTAGATCCATCAACGCAATGTCCGCTTTCTTGCCCTTTTTGCCTGTCAGATTCATCCAAACAAAGCACATTATCCATTAGCAAAGAAAAAATTTTAGATTATGTTCAGCAAATTATTGATATGGGTGTGTTGCGTGTTAAAGTCGGAGGCGGTGAACCCTTTGTTTATCCCTATTTTTATGATATTGTTGAAAAATTGCACCAAGCCGGAATTTTTGTTTCTTGCAGTACCTCCGGAATTTTAATTGACAAACTTACCGAAGCAGAACTTAAGTTTTTTGCAGAAAATAAAGTCAAAATTTCTATCAGTATTGATGGTGATGAACAATATCACGATAAATTGAGAAATAAGCAGGGGCTTTTTCAAAAAGCCGTTAATGCCGTAAAAGTTTTGAAAAAAGCACAAAATAATGTAGAACTTCGAGCAACAATTGCCAATAATTCGACGTCATATGAACAGATTCAATTTCTTAATGATTTAAGCCAAAATCTTAAAACCAAAATCCGTATCCGGACCGTAAAGCCCAAAGGTAGAGCCATTAAAAATAAAAGTGCTGCTTTATATCCGACAGAAGCATATTGGAAGTTTTTTGATCATCTTCGTTTGCTGGCACAAAAAAATCCGCTCATTAATATAGAAGAAATGCTTTCTTATGATAAGCCGACCGGTTATTCTGTTTATGGTTGTAAATTAGATTGTGCTGCCGGTACGCGTTCTGCATATATTGATGCAAATGGTAGATTCTGCCCGTGTGGTTTTATTGAACAATATTTTCCAAGTGTTGTTCTATCAGAACAAAATACACTGCAAAATTTATGGCATAGTGGTCATAGCTTTTTGCAAATAAGAAAATTTTTTAATGAGCAGAATCAACATAGTCCTTGTGCAAATTGTGCTTTCGTTAACTCTTGTCAAGGAGGATGTCCTAGCGTCAGATTAATGACTAAGACCTTAACGGATCCCAGATGCCCACTACAAAGAAAGGAAAAAAGATGATTAGTATTGAAGAAATCTTAACGGAAGATGATACGGATATTTCCGTGGCAATGCTTACCAAAATCAAAGATAAATTTTGTTTTGTTATACAGCCGCAAAATCGCTGGGGAAAGACAGAAGATGGAAAAGATATTCTCTTTTTTGGGGGAATTGGTGGTAAAGTAAAACCGGGAGAAACATTGATGGAGGCTTTGCATCGAGAAGCTTTGGAAGAAATTGGTTGCGATTTTGTGCTTTTAGAAAATAGAGAAAAATCAATTCCGTGGGTAACCAAGGAAAGCGTTGAATGCAAAAATATTTATCCTTCAAACAAAAATCCGTTACCTCGTCTTATCTTTCAAAACAAGAGAAGCGAACCGGGTAGAAAAAGCAAAACAAATGTTTTTATTTATGATACAATATTAAAAAACGATATCGAGATGCATCCTATTGATAATCCAGCTATTATTTTAATTCCGGAAATGGCTTTATATGGTATGGAAAATGGAATGAGCATAAATGAGGCCACACAAAAAGGAGTTGAAATCATTACCGAGATTGATATTCCTCAAGATGGCATCTTAAAGCCGACACCTACGCCAATGGCTCTGATAAAGATTTATCAGCAAAAGAAACTTGCATAATAAAATGGAAAATTTTGAAAAATATATCGCAAAGGGCAAAGAAATCTCATTTATCGATGTTCCTGAAAATGAGATTTTGCAAACATTAAATATTAACAGAAGAGTTCTTAATGTCTTAAAATCATATAATAAGTGCTCAAAAAATAAAATATATGATTTAACAGAAAGAATTATTCTTCTGAATGCAGCTCTTACATATGTTGAAAATGAAGAAACTTTGCATGAAACATATTTAAAAGAACATATAACTCATAAGAAAAATTATTTATCTTATTTGAAAAAAACTATGACCTCGGCATTTTAACAAAAGATAGTCAAATATATAACCTAGAACTGATTAGCCCCTTTTTTACAGAATATTCAGCTCAAAATGAGCTTTTGGTTTTGGGAAATCAAGTAAAATATAATGCAAAACTCAATCGACAGTATGGTGAATATTGGCTTGAAACAATTGACCCTTGCCATCGTCCGTATATGGAGACATATAAAAAATTTTGGTTGGAAAATGGAATTTCTCCTAAAGAACAACCTTTTTTCCTTTGGTTGGAAGATAAAATTCAGCCCAATGTTCCGCAAATTCAGTATATTCCCAATCAAGAAAAAAATTTATATGAAATGCATATATATAATGGAAATTTTTATCAAAAAGGGCAGTTAGCCCATACTCATAATTTGAGTTGTTTTGTTATTGATGAACAAGGAAGATATTATTTAGGGATGCCTAATAAATTTTTGCGACACACATCTTTCAGCTATGGGCGTCCGGTAATATTTGCCGGAGAAGCGCAATTTAACAATGGTCAACTTGCTCAGTTGGCTAATTTTAGCGGACATTATTGTCCTACAGCAAAAGATACTTACAGAGCTATACAGAAAATAAAAAAGGATGCATATAAATTTGATAATGCTCAGATTAGTATATTTGATGGAACAATACATAATTATAATATCAAAGAATTTGAAAAAATTTTTGAAAAACGAGAACTCAATTTGGAAATTTTAAAAAGTTTTAAGCAAAATTACAAATAATATTTCGCCTGACTTTTATGTGGTTGTTTACAATGAGACTTGAAAAGATTATTAGTTATAGCTAATAATCTTTGAATTTTGGACTTAATGACCTCAATGACGATAGGTTACTTTGTTTGATGTTGTTTATAATTTTCCATAGCTCAGATTATCATAGATTAGTTGAATGTGATAATAATAGTTTTAGGCGTAGTGGAGAAATTTATGGTATAAAATAGGCTGTGTTTTTATCACAGCCTATTCTATAAAAATTATTTGATGGCATAATTTTAGTTTTGAGTAATTTTATTTATACCAAATTCAACAAGAGCTTTCTTTATACGAGATGTCGTTTTTTTACCGAGAATTCTATCTTCTTTTAATTGAGGTAAAGAAGTATCTTCCCGATAAAGACCGTTAAGCCTGTTTTGCAATGTTTTTACATCATGGTTAGATGTATATTCTGCTATTTTATCAAATCCT
>CALXWA010000003.1 GCA_944392275.1 uncultured Alphaproteobacteria bacterium | reverse complement strand
GAAGGCCAAAAATTGTATTTCGACACCTACTCCGATCGCGGCCGTATCGCCGCCGGTAACCTTAAATTATTATGAAATATCAAGCGAAAAAAGAAAAAATAAAAAAGATAAGAAAGACTGGTCTACTCAACGAGCTGACCAGCCTTATTATTGAGAAGGATTATTTTTTTAGATTTTGCAACATTGTAACCATTGCATCTAATTTATTATAGTCATTTTTAACATGAGCTTGAGAATATTCTTCAACAAGATCCAGAGCTAAAATATTTTCTTGAACATTAATAATTCCCTTACCAAAGAGTAAATGTTCTTTTTGCTGTAAAAGATTAAGGCGTATGTTTTTAACATCATTAATTTGAAGGCGTAGCAATCCATTTCTTTGGGAGTAAATGTTTGTGTAAAGATTAATGGTAATGATGCAAAGTAAAATGATAAAAGCTGCTGATGGGTGAACCAATCCGCAAAGCATTAAGACGGATGCTCCGAGGAACAGTATTCCAAAGAAACGGATAACAATTTTAGCAATTAAATTTCTCAAGGTTAAGATAAAGGTCGCCACACCTAAAATCATAATTAAATTGCTCAAAAGCATGTAAAGAAAAGTATAAAAGGTTGCAGGTTTTTCCAAAGCAATGCAAGCTTCAGCAAAAAGAAGCATTCCAAAACTAAAGAGCAAATAAACAAAATTTATTTTGAAAAGATAGGTCCGTAAATTTGTTTTAAGATTTTTTTCAATAAAGAAGGCGGCCCTTTTAAATTTAAGCCAATTTTGCTTACACGCATTAAGGACGGCATCTCCTTTTTCAAAAAGCTTGTTTATAGCTTTCTTCTCATATCGATTTAAGGCACTGAGGTTGTCGGTTTTTTTGATAAGCAAAACCGTCTCATCGGCTTTTTGAATATCAATAATATTTTTCTTATACATCTCAAGCAAGAAACATCCAATAGAGGTGGCATCAAAACGATTAAGGTTTAAGTAACGGCACATAACCCCGTTTTTTTTGAGGTTAAGTTTAGAAACATCTTTATTTTGTTTCATATAATACCAAGAAATGATAAACGACAGAAGAATAGCGATAAAGGCCGCCAAACTAAACAAAATATCAGAATGTTGGGTTAAAAAAGAAAAGAAACGATCCACCAAGCCAAGAGGCATGATACTTTCCTCAGGAAGCGATACAATAACATGAAAGCCTTCGCCGACAAAAAGAGGGCGTGTCAGAACCAAACCAAAAGCATCGCTCCCTTCATTGACCGGTAAAACATTATTAATTTCCAACTGATTGGCATAGCCGCTGTAAGAATTTACCCGTAAAGGGGGAAAACCAGCCGGAAAAGAAATTTTGGCCGCAATTTTAGCAATGACTAAATTCCAGGCATTTCCGGTAATATTCCAGTAAAATTCTCTAAAATCTTGATAATCAAGCACAGCTCCGCTGACAACATAACTCAATTTATACGTATAAACACCGGGTTGTAAAACATATTCCCCATTGGGAACAAGCATATTTAAGCCATTTTTTTCAACAATTGTATAATCTAAAATTTGGTCATTGGCCGAGACGGATAAAATTGAATAGTCTAATTTTGATTCTTTTCCGTTTTTATCAACAATTTTCTGCGGTAAAGGTTTGGACAATCCGTTTTTGAGTTTTTCGCCGTTTGCCACAACAACAATTGTTTCATCAAACTTAACCATACCATTGGTCAAAATCTGGATTTCGCTCATAAAAAAGGGAATATGCTCTTGTGCGGGAACAAGAGCGGTACTCCCGTCGGGCATCGTAACGTTGATACTCGGAAAATCGGGGCTTTGTCGTTCCCAGTCATTTTGTTGTTTACGAATATTTTCGGCATTAATGGCATGGGTGTTAATGTCTCTACGCTCCGTGTTTGGAAGAGGAGCGGAATTGAGAGCACGCTGCAAGGCATTGTCATAAATTTTTTCAAAAAAACCTTTCGATTCTTTTTGTTGATTTTTTCGAGCTTCTTCACTGGGTTCAACAAAAACGGAATTACTTTTAACCTGGCCGGGGTCTTGTTTAACAACGTTTTGTAGGCGTTCCTTCAAAAATTCAGAAAAGATATTTTCCGGAACATCAAACTGTTTATTCACGCCGTTTTTTTGACTCTGTTGCTGCGGAATTTGCGTTATATCAAAAATCTCATTAATTTTTGCAGAAGCAGAAAAAGAGTAAAACAGACAAAATAAGAGACACGAAAGAAAAAAGTTTTTCATAAAAAGACACTCTTTATTAACAAATAACGAATATCTGTTATTATAACGCAAAGATGTTAAAAAGTTATAAAGGAGTTTTCTTATGAATCAGCAAAAAATTGCCGCAATTATCCTCGGTGCCGGAAAAGGAACCCGCATGAAATCAGACTTGCCGAAAGTCTTAATGCCCGTCTGCGGAAAACCGATGATACGTCACATTATTGACACTTTGGAAGAAATGGACGTTGAAAAAATCGTGACCGTTATCGCCCCGGACGGAGATTTGGTAAAAAAAGAGGTCGCCCCGTATCCGACTTGTGTTCAAGAAAAGCAGTTGGGAACATGCCATGCGGTATTGGCAGCTCGCCCGTTATTAAATACATTCCATGGCGATATTTTTGTAGTTTTTGGCGACCAACCTCTTTATACCAAAAATACGTTTGAAAAATTATTGAGCAAACGCCGGGAAGGATATGCGGTTGTCTGCTTGGGCTTTCGTCCGGAAGACCCGGCTCGTTATGGCCGTTTGATTATGAAAAACGGGGAACTGGAAAGAATTGTTGAATATAAAGATGCAACGGAAGAAGAAAGAGCCGTAAATTTCTGCAATTCGGGCATGATGTGCTTTGATGGCGAAAAAATGTTTGAAATTTTAGCCGAGATCAGTAATGAAAATGCCGCCGGCGAATATTATCTTACAGATGCAATCGCCATTGCCTTGCGTAAAGGGTATAAATGCAGTGCGGTAGAATGTGCGGTTGAAGAAGCCGCTGCCGCCAATACCAGAGAAGAGTTGGCTCAGCTGGAAGTTTTGTATCAAAAAAGACAAGGAAAATAATGAAATACATAACAGAACATTGGCTCGGGATTATTTGCAGCTTTTTGATCTTCTGTTTTCTGGTTATGTTTATTTTAGTTTTACTGTCTCCGCGTCAGGACACTCAAAAAAGAGGCTTTATTCCGTGTACGGAAAAAATGGTAGAACAAATGAGTAACTGCCAAGAAGAGTCTAAATTTTCGTGTATGTTAACATCAATATTAAAAAATAGTTGGTGTGACATGTCTGTGATTGCTAAAGGGATAAATAATTGGATTCATGGAAAACAAACCTTCCCATGGAGCAATTATATTTTTATTCCCACACGGCCGCAAGATGAAGATTTTGATGCGGAAGCCAGAAAAGAATATCTGCAAAAAAATCCGGATTTTCAAACAGAAATGCAACAATTAAAAGAAAAACACATGGAGTTGGAACATGAGCAAAAAAACATTATCTTCAACCCAAAACAATAAGCAACTTCCCGCCTGGGATTTGAGTGATTTATATAAGGGGATTGAGGATCCGCAAATCAGTAAAGATTTAGAAAAATATCAAAAAGAGAGTGCGGATTTTGCTCTTTGCTACAAAGGAAAATTAAAAGACCTGGAAGCAAAAGAATTTGCAAAAGCGTTGCAAAAATTTGAGTCTTTGACCACCTTAGGGAGCAAACTTGGCGAATACGCTTACCTCAACATGTCAACGCAAATGAAAAACAAAGCTGCGGTTGCGTTTTATCAAAACATTTCCGAACAATTGACGGAATATTCCAAGCCAACGGTTTTCTTTAGCTTGGAAATAAATAAAATTCCGCAAAAGACAATTGATACGTGGTTAAACAATAAAGAAGTTTCATTCTATCGGCCGTGGTTGGATCGAGTACGTCGGTTCAAAAAATATGAGCTTCCGGAAAATGTTGAAGAAATCTTGCTCGAAAAATCCGTAACTTCTTCCTCGGCATGGGTTCGATTGTATGAGGAAACGGCTTCTCGTCTGGTCTATACGGTAGACGGGAAAAAGTATAATGATGCTGAAATCTCGCATCTTTTGGAAAACAAAAACGCACTGATTCGGGAAAAGGCCGGAAAGGAGATTAACCGAGTCAGTAAAGAAAATGCGCATTTGTTCACATTCATTTATAACATGATTATGAAGGACAAGGCGATTGAGGACACCAAGAGAGGTTTTGCTCGTCCGGTTTCCGAACGCAACATGTCCGAAAATGTTGCTGATGAAATTGTTGATACATTGGCAACAACGGTTCGTGAAAATTATAAAAAAATTTCACACCGCTTTTATAAGTTAAAAGCCAAATGGCTTGGTGTTAAAAAAATCCAATATTGGGATAGAAATGCTCCGTTGCCCTTTAGCAGCAATAATCAATGCCAATGGTCGGAAGCGGTTGATATTGTGTTAAATGCTTATAAAAGTTTTTCTCCGGATTTATACAATATCGCCAAAGACTTTTTTGACCATCCATGGATAGATGTTCCTCCTCGGGATGGAAAAAGAAGCGGAGCTTTTGCCGCCGGCACAACCTCAAAAAATCATCCCTATTTATTTTTGAATTTTACCGGCAGTAACCGAGATATTTTGACCTTAGCTCATGAGCTTGGTCATGGTTGCCACATGCAGCTTCGTAACAAAAATGGTGATCTGAACGAATATTCTCGCATGACAACGGAAGAGGTAGCTTCTGTTTTTGGTGAGATGATAACGTTTCAGTCGATGCTGGCCCACACTAAAGATGACAAAGAAAAACTGTGTCTGATTGCAATGAAGGTGAGCGATATGATTAACACAGCCGTTCGCCAAATTGCCTTCCACTTTTTTGAAACCAGAGCCCATGAAGAGCGAAAGCAAGGAGAATTATCCGAAGATCGGTTGTGCCAAATCTGGTTGGAGGAAATGCAAGAAAGTTTAGGCCCATGGGTTAAGGTCGATAAAAACAGTGCCTACATTTGGTCGCAAGTCGGACATTTCTACTTCTTGCCGTTTTATGTTTATGCTTACTCGTTTGCAGACTGTATGGTCAATTCGTTATACCAAGTAAGTTGTGAAGGTAAGGTAAAAGATTTTGCGGATAAGTACTTAAATATGTTGTCACAAACCGCCATTACCGAATACGACAGTTTGTTACAACCGTTTGGCTTAAACGCACGGACGGCAGAATTTTGGAATAAAGGCTTGAGCCTGATTTCACATTATATTGACGAGTTGGAAAAGCTGGATAAAAAGCTAAAATTAAAATAGTTATTGTTCCAAGGCATTGCCGCGAAGACGCTTAATGGTATCCAAATAGTTATCGGTTTCGGCAACGGGTTTCCCGACATAAGCCAACGAATATTGGCTGACAACCATTCCAAAAGGATTGGCACGGCTGATGCGTCCTCCTTCAGGGGTATTATCAAAACGGATTCGAATATACGCTCGCCAGCGATCAATTACGGGGACAACATTGTCCCCTTGTCGTGTTACGGTACGAAATTGGATCATCCATAAATTGGGACGCAAGGCAAGACTCTGTTCAAAACGGATTTCTCGGGTCATGTTTTTGGTAATAAAATTATGGATCATGGCATCATCCATTTTAGCCTTAAAGGTTTGGAAAACCTGCTCATCAGACAAGGCATAAAATTCGGAAGCTTGGTTTTCGCTCCAGCGGTCGACCAATAAATATTGTTGATCGGGAATCTCGTGACGTAAAAGAACATATTTTTGCAAAAGGGATTCGGTCAACAACTCTGAGGCGTAAACATTTTTTTCCAAAGGTTCAACATCTCTTAAAATCCAAAAGCTGTCTTTTTCTTCTAACAAACGTGGGCGAGCCCCTCTTTGCGGCAGAAGAATATAGATGGTAGAGGCTAAAACAATCGTCAGACTGATGCTAAGGGCAGATACAATGACCAAGATTCGGGAAGTCCACAAATAACGGCGTTCGGGCATTGCCTCAATATGGACCTTTTCCGGATAGAAGCCGAGTTTATCCGGGCTTTCTTTTTCACGGTATCGGAAGATTAAATCAAAAATTCCTCTCATGCGTGTGTTATGCCCTAATATTCATAAACTTTTGTGCGAACTTCTTTAGCCGTGTTAAGGTAGCTGACCGGCTCATCGGGAGAACCG
Organism: uncultured Alphaproteobacteria bacterium; assembly: GCA_944392275.1. Taxonomy (GTDB): domain Bacteria; phylum Pseudomonadota; class Alphaproteobacteria; order RF32; family CAG-239; genus CAZU01. The sequence goes on along the minus strand of CALXWA010000003.1, from coordinate 226,110 downwards.
ATATAAGCCAAAGAATAATTCAAAACCATAAAGCCAAAGGGATTAAACATTCGTTGGTTTTTATCCTTAAATTTAGGAGAGGTAAAGGCAACACGCAAATAAGCCCGCCAGATACTGACAATCGGAATTTCTCTCCCCGGATAATAATCCATGGTAATAAATTGGGCTTGCCACAATCCTCTTGTCATCGGACGGATCCACTCCACCTCCACCAAGCGAAACAAAGATGTCATACGGAACTGAGAAATTTGTGTCTGCATATCGGTTGAGGCAAAACCTTGATAAACTTGTTTGGCAGATAACCAATACAATTTTGACCCCGGAGCCCACCGATACATTAGCTCATCATAATCATTTCCGATAACATGGCGAAGCATGATATACTCTTCAATATATTTTTCTGCCAACAAATCCTGAACGGGGATACTGCGTTCTTGCCGTTCGGTCAACTCGAGCTGACTAAAATGAGGATTGGTTTGCAACAGCCGAGGATAGGCCCCTCGCTGCGGGAGCAAAAGATAAATGGTACAAGCCAAAATCATGCTAAAGCAAATGCTCATGCAAGAAATAATGACCAAAATCCTCGAAGTCCACAAATAACGGCGTTCGGGCATTGCCTCAACATGTACTTTTTCGGGAAAGAAGCCTAATTTGTCAGGGCTGGCTTTTTCCTTATACTTAAAAATTGTCTGAAAAATATCGAACATTTTGCACCCTTTTGTTCCCTTCAATCGTTATTTTATACATGAAAGTTGAATAAAAGCAAATAAATACTGTTAATATCCAAATTATTGATATAACGTATACCCAAAGACATATGACTTTAAGGATAACAGAATGAAAAAAATATGGGCGTTTTTATTGGTCGGTATCGGACTGGTAACAGCATGTTCCAGCCATACGGATGATGAAATGGTTATGACCTCTCCCGTTTCCTATACAGATTGGGATCGGGCGATTCGTGTTGATGTGGACTTACAAACAATGTATGCCTCCACTCCGCGAAAAATCGAAAAACCGATAGATATGTATATGGCAATGGCACTAGCCTTAAAATACAACTACACGCGTCGCGTTATCAATTATCAGGAGAGTTTGTTAGAAGTTGGCAAGTCTCCGATTAACCGTTTGCCGGAGATTTTTTCTTCCGCCGGTTATGTTAATACCGAAAACAGCAATGCCATGGATTCGGAGTTAAAACTGGCCTGGAATATTTTGGATGTGGGAACGGTTTATTATCAAACCCAAGACAGTTGGTATAAATCCAGTGTTGCCTATGAACAAAGTCGAAAAGTTATTCATAACCTTTTGCAAGAAACAAGAGTCTTATACTGGAAGAGTTTAACCGCCCAAAGACTTCTTCCCGTTATAGATGACATGATTGAATACATGACCTTGGATGTCGATGAGCTAAACGCCAAAAGCAATGAGCTTGCATCAACCGGTAAAAGCCTCAGTATGGATGAACTGGTTAAGAAAAGAGAATTTATGGAAGCAATCAAAAAGCTCTCCGCCATCAAAAGAGATTTAGAGACCTCGGAAGTCCGTTTGGCAAGCTTAATGGGCTTTCATCCGACCACCCAATTTACTTTAGTCGGGAAAGAGTATGGCAATTTTGAACTTCCGGAGCTTAAAAGTTCTTTAAGCGAAATGGAATGGTTGGCTTTGACCAATCGTCCGGAGCTTCGGGTTCGGGATTTGGTAACCGATGTGAGCGAGGTTCAATCTTCTTTCCGTATTTTTACCGATCCGGGAGCTAATTATCAAAAAGATCCGGCTTATTACAATCGTCGCTGGGCAAAGAAAGCAAAAGAAATTGGTATGAGTGTCTTTGAGGATGTAAAAAATCCCTCCGAGTCGGAGTTGGAGAATTTGCGTCGCCAAAGAATGACGACCTTAATCTTGACTCAAGTCTATGTTTCCTGGGCAAGATACATGTCCGCTTTGGAGGATTACCAAATTTCTCATGAACTGGCCAACGTGTCGGAAGATATTGCCGAAGACACAACCATTCAAGACGGAAGCAAGGCAAAGGTCAGTCAGTTGGAGGCCGCTCGTGCCATTGAGGATGAAGCAAAAGCCATGCTGGCCTATGTTGATTTGCAAGATTCTTTAGGAAATTTGTATTCGACAATCGGTATGGATGCGATTCCTTATTATATGTTAACGGAAAAGCCGTCACGGATTGCGGTTTATTTACGTGGTGTTTTGGAGAAGTGGCGTAAAGGCGAGTTCTTGCCCGATAACCGTCCATATTTATTGGATGTCCCGACCAAACGACCTCCGGTTAATTTGTCTTCATCCAAACTTCTTCCGGATGTTAATTTAGAGACCGGCCAGCAGATAGATATTCAAATTCCGCAAGCCGTACTCGACAAGATGGACTTTACCGGAAAAGTAAAATATAAAGCCGGATTAAAAGATGATCGTCCGTTGCCAGAATGGCTCGAATTCAATGAAAATACGGGCCGATTTACGGGAACGGCAATGCCGGGAAATATCGGTGAATATAACATCAAGGTTTATATCACGGATGAGGAAGGCTCAACGGGATATGTAACCTTCAAAATAAAAATTATTGATGTTTACGTTCCATCGATTCGAGTAAAGGGATTAACTCCGGGGCGTCGAGCAACTGTCTTAAAAAGATGCGTCGGATCTCAGTGTACGGATGAATATATTGAGGAAACGATAATCGGAGAAGATGTGGCCGTCTCTCATCCGGATCGATAAAAAAACTCAAAAAGGATAAAAAAGGCTTCGCGAATGCGGAGTCTTTTTTTATAGACGATGTTGTGTATAAAAATGTGGATAATTTATAGCCCAAATCGCTGAAAATTAGAGGTATTTTCAGGAATCATAATTCTTAATAAGGTTATCCACGAGGGGAAAAAATTTTTTATATGCTTTTTTAAATAGATAGTCTTGTCAATGATAAAAATTTGCTTTTTTGCACTTGAGACAAGACGGATAATAGACCAATATACACATAAGACAGGCGCTTGCGCAAAGTCCCAAAAAAAAGAATTATTAAAAAATGTGGATACAATATATTGGGTGTTTACTTTTTATTAATGCTATATATTGTATACATAGTCTTAGCGACGACATAAACAAAAACAATAAATAAATTAGGGGAAGCTGAAAGAAAATGTCTAAATCAAACTACGAAGTGTCGATAGAGAGCGTAACGAAAAGAGACGGAACGTTAGCACCATTTGACAGCAATAAAATTTTTAATGCGATTCTCAAAGCCGGGACCACAACCGGAGAATTTGGTGAACCGGAGAGTTGGTTGCTGACCGCTCAAGTTCTAAAAGTTTTGAAGCATAAATATGCCGAAAGTCTTCCGAGCATTGAGAGCATACAAGATATTGTTGAACAGGTTTTAATTTCGTCCAACTATTTTGCAACGGCAAAAGCTTATATTTTGTATCGGGATCAGCGGCAACGTGCTCGCGGTGACCGCAAAGTTATGGTCGACGTTGAAAGTTCGATTAATGAATATTTGGAAAGATTAGATTGGCGTGTTAATGCAAACGCAAACCAAGGTTATTCCAATGGTGGTTTGATTTTGAACGTAGCCGGAAAAGTTATGGCCAATTATTGGTTAAGCCACGTTTACCCTTCTAATGTTGGAGAAGCACACCGGAGCGGAGACATCCATATTCACGACTTGGATATGTTGGCCGCATATTGTGCCGGATGGTCTTTGAAAAACTTGTTACATGAAGGTTTTAACGGCGTTCCCGGTAAGGCTGAAGCCGGAGCTCCGAAGCATTTGTCTTCCGCTGTCGGACAAATGGTAAACTTTATGGGCACCTTGCAAAATGAATGGGCCGGAGCACAAGCTTTTTCATCGGTTGATACATATTTAGCTCCCTATATTCGGAAAGATAATTTGAGCTATGATCAAGTAGAACAATGCTTCCAAGAATTAATTTATAATTTGAACGTTCCCTCTCGTTGGGGTTCACAAACACCGTTTACAAACTTTACCTTTGACTGGGTATGTCCGGAAGATTTGCGTGACAAGCATCCGATTATTGCCGGCGAAGAGCAAGAGTTTACCTATGGCGATTTGAAAAAAGAAATGGATATGATTAATAAAGCCTACATTACGGTTATGATGAGAGGTGATATTAAAGGTCGTCCGTTTACATTTCCAATTCCGACATACAACATGACGCCGGACTTCCCGTGGGAAGATGAAAACACCGAATTATTGTTTGAAATGACGGCTAAATACGGCTTGCCTTATTTCCAAAACTTTATCAACTCTGTTTTGAAGCCGGGACAGATTCGTTCAATGTGCTGCCGTTTACAATTGGATTTGCGTCAATTGTTGGCCAAAGGAAACGGTTTGTTTGGCTCGGCAGAACAAACCGGGTCGATCGGGGTTGTTACCTTTAACTGTGCTCGTTTGGGCTATGTTTACAAAGGCAATGAAGCTGGTTTGTTTGCCCGTGTTGACGAGTTGATGGATATTGCTCGCACCTCATTGGAAATCAAACGTAAAGTTATTCAAAGATTGATTGACAATGGGTTGTTCCCCTTCACCAAACGTTATTTGGGAACATTGCGTAACCACTTTTCTACCATTGGCGTAAATGGTATCAATGAGATGATTCGTAACTTTACGAATGATGAACACAATATTGCCGACCAATGGGGACAAGATTTTGCCGTTAAGTTTTTGGATTACATCCGTGCAAAATTAGTAACCATCCAAGAAGAAACCGGACATATGTACAATCTTGAAGCAACACCGGCCGAGGGGGCTACCACTCGTTTTGCTCGTGAAGATAAGAAGAGATTTAAGGATATTATCCAAGCCGGAACTCCGGAAAATCCGTTCTATACCAACTCGTCTCAGTTGCCGGTTGGCTATACGGATGATCCGTTTGAGGCACTGGATTTACAATCTACCTTGCAGACCAAATATACCGGAGGAACCGTTCTTCACCTTTATATGGGACAAAGAATTTCTTCGGCAAAAGTCTGCCGGGACATTGTCAGAAAAGTTCTGACGAACTATCGTTTACCGTACATTACCATAACTCCTACTTTTTCCATTTGCCCAAAGCATGGTTATATTTCAGGAGAACACAAGTACTGCCCGATTTGTGACGAAGAATTGAAGGCAGAAAAAAGAGCCGCAGCCTCCAGAAAAGAAGTTGCATAAGATTTAATTTTTTTAACTCAGGAGAAAGTTATTATGACCGTAATTAATATTGAAGACATCAAATTAGAAGATTCAGAAAGACAACCATGTGAAGTTTGGACAAGAGTTATGGGCTATTTCCGTCCGGTATCAGAATTTAACGTCGGAAAGAAATCTGAATTTTATTCTCGTAAATGCTTCAGTGAGGCCAAAGCCGTTCAAGGAACATGCGGTTGTGATGCCCTTAACGTTGCGGCAGAATAATCTGCGTGTTACACAAATGAGTGAAATTATTGTCGGCGGTGTTGAAACTTTCAGCACCGTCGATTTTCCTGGAAAGCTCGCTGCGGTTGTTTTTATGCAGGGGTGTCCGTGGCGTTGTCCGTTCTGTCATAATACAGAACTCCAACCCTTAAATCAGTCAACAAATTTTATTTGGGGTAACTTTCTTGACTTTTTAAAGAAAAGACAAGGAATTTTAGAAGCCGTTGTTTTTAGCGGTGGGGAACCTTTGGCCCAAAATGCTTTGCCGGATGCAATAAAAGAGGTTAAATCGCTGGGCTATCAAATTGGGCTCCACACCGGAGGATATCGTCCGGATTTATTTGCGGAAGTATTACCGCTGGTGGATTGGGTCGGCTTTGATATAAAAACATCTTTTAACGAAGAAAAATACAATCATTTAACCGGGAGTACTCATTTTACCAAGGTAATGCAAAGTTTAGAAAAATTAATTGCAAGCCATAAAGCCTTTGAGTGTCGTACAACGTGTGATCCTCGACATTTAGAGATTGAAGATATCTATAATATTGGTAAAGAGTTGAGCCGTCTTGGAGTTAAAGAGTATTACTTGCAAAAATATCGTCCGATTCCCTCAGATACAGAAAGCACCGATGCTGATTGTGAAAAATTTTTTCACGATGAAGCCTTGCAAAAATACTTAAAAGAAACATTTCCAATCTTTGATAATCGGTTTTAACGCCCGTCAGAATCTTTATATTTATCCATTTGTTGCGAGATAACACGTGCAATCGTCTGTGATGAGACCTTCTTACCTTTACGTTGTCGTGTTCCTCGCAATTCCGAAATTAAACGCCCAATCTTTTTAGCTTTAACCTTATCCATCGAGCCAAGAGAATTATCTTGCTGCTCCTTTGCGGATTTGTTTTTCTGATTGTTGCGACGGGCATTATCAATGAGTTTAACTTCTTCAGAATTCAGTTGTGCTTTTTTAAAGGTTTCACTTGTTTGAAAATTGCGAAAAGTTTTATCATCCATATCAAAAGCTTTATCGGCAATATCTAAGGTTTGTGCAATTTGCTCTTGTGTTTTCCCGTGGAACAAATCGGTTAAATCTTTGGCACGTTCTTTTTGCAAATCAGTCTGGTACGCTTCTGAACTCAAATATTCTTTTCCAAATTGATGTTGCTCACTCAAAAAAGTCTTATCCTCCTGATGGAGGTCTTTCCATTTCAAATCAACTTTTTGTTCTTCCCCAAGGCCAGAAAGTCTTCCGCTTGCAACCAAAGCCGCTTTTTGTTTTTCAGAAAGGAGGGCTTCTTCAAGATTAGAGGATAAAGAGATGGATTCTTTTTCATCTTTGGGGTTTTGTAAAGAAGATTGTAAAGGAACATTTTGTTCGGATTTTTCTTCACTTACGTTGTTTTTGTTTTCTTTTTCTTGCCAGCCGATTTCTTTTTTTGCGTTTTCCCGAGCTTGTGCCAAAAGCACTTTGTCTTCTTCGGAATTGTTTATGATTGTTATGCCTTGGCGGAGAGCGGCCTCCATAACACGAAGCTTAAATTCGTCTTGACCATTGACCAAGAGAGATTTTGTTTTCGATTCAAGCATAATATTTTGCAAATCGGCAACGCGAGGTTCTTCGCCGTTTATCAGGCCAATATGAACATTTTTTTTGCCGGAATCATCGATTTCGGTTTTATAATAAGTTGCTCCCGATAACAGGTATCCGTTTGCCTCAAAATCATAATTTTGTGTTTTTATGTCAGAGGTTAAAAGCTGGTCTTCGGATTCTTTTTTTCGGTTGAGTTCTTCTTGCCGTTGTTTCTCTTCTAAGCTCAGTTCTTCTTGGTCAGCAAGAGGGAGTTCATCTATGGCCTCTTGCAGAGGTGAGTTTTCTTCCGGCGTAATATTTTTTTCAAGAGCCGAAAGGACAGTCTCTTTTTGGGAATCTTCTTTTTGCAATAAGTTTTCCATACGCGATGTTTCTTCTTGTTCAAAATTTTGTATCGTCGTATCGGCAACAGGTTTTTGTTCTTTCTCGTTAAGAGAAGTAGAAATTTTTTCTTCAGGTTCTTGTTGATTTTCATCTTTGGTAAAAGAAGAAGGTTCTGATTTTAAAATCTCATCAGATTTTGCCGACCGGATATCATGCAAAACCTTATTGGGGCTATTGGAAAAAACTTTTGTAGCCAGGGCGGTTTCTTTGAACTTTTCAAAAGAATCATTCACTTTAATAAATTTCATTTTGGCTAAGATTTTTTCTTCTTTTGCGGCACTATCAGCATCTTGAGCACTAAGGATTTTTGCTTCTTGAGCTTTAAGGACATTATCATCAACGGGCAGGTGAAGATTTAATTCGGCCGTTTGCGAAGAGAGGACTTTACCATAAACTTTTTTGCATTTATCCATTGCCATTTGATCAATAAAATTTTGCAACGCCAAATCAGATATACCGGCATTAGCCGCAAAATTTTTCAACACCGCATAATACGGTGAATTTTTTTCTAGATCGACGGTAAGGTTTTTAATCTGATTAAGATGTTTTTGAAAATTTTCTTGTTCTTTTTGCAAATCAAGATAAATTTTGGCACTTCCGCTCTTCTGAGCTTCTGTAGCAAGTTGTGTTTGCCGTTTTTCTCCGACATCAGAAAGTTGGTCAAAGGTTTTAAGCTTTAAGCTCAATTGCTGTTTTTCTTGCGAGGACAGCGTTTGTGTCTCCAGACGATGGGATAACCTGTCTTTTTGTTCACGTAAAAAATCGGCAAGAACACCAAGTTCCGTCTGCTCTAAATTTTCAATAAAATCAAATTTTCCTTTTTTGCAAACCTCCAAAAGCTTTGTTTGGGCAGAAAGGTTATCCCGATTTTTAGCATAGTCACAAACAACCAAGGCATCTTCCAAACTTTCTTTTTTTCTTTTCTGGAGGGGCATTTGTAAATCAGCCGTCTCCATCCGAAAATCAGATTCTTTGGGCAGTTGGCTTAGCTTGGTTTGGAGGATTTGTGATAGGTCGCGGTTTTGATCGGCCAAACGTTCTTCGGCAGAGGCTCTTTCCAAATCGGTCTTTAAGGATTCCAGACGCATCAGACTGGTCATAAGATTTTTGGTGGCATTTGTTCTTTTTGTGTCGGAGACAAGGCTTTGGATATGTTGTTTTGCCTTCTGCCAGAGACCGGATTGGGGGTGTCGGCTTTCGGCATTTCTTTGGGCAAGGGAGTATAACTTTTTAAAATTTTCCTCATTTTGCGGAAGGTCTAAAAGTCCTTGCCTAAAGTTTTCTAGAAACTGAAAAACTTCTTCATCGGAAAATTTGTTTTCTTCATTTTCCCTAAAACGTTTAAGAAGATTTTCTTCTTGAGCCATTTTGTTCTCCGTACAGACAAATTTAACATATAAATAATTGTATACGATGTTCTCCTAAGAATCAATTAACTCGGCGAGCAAACATGCATGTTTCACAAAATTTTAACAAAGAATTTTATGTGTATAACCAAGGGAGATAATTGCAATGTCATGGGAAATCTTTTATCGTTAAAACAGCTATAAAATCATGATAAGGTATATTCAATGAAAAAATTTTGGTTAACATTTGGGGCCTTGTGCCTAAGTGTAAATAGTAACGTGGCATTGGCCGAAAATGATGTGCCACAGTACGGTGATTTATATAATGTTCAGTGGTGTCCCTGCAATCCGGAAGAACCATATAATGCCGATGGTTCGGTTGTCTTGGGTAAAACGGTAATGTGTCCGTGTGACGGGCTTTATTCCGGATATAAAAAAGGTTTTGAAGAAGATATGCGGGATCTTAAAAAAGCCACACAAAAACAACTTCGCAAATTAAATTATTTCAAATACTACATTGGTATGGACTATAATTTGGCACAACAAAAGGCCGCATCGACTCAATATTCGTTTGATGATATTCGTTTTGCCAATGGCCCGATTCAGGTAACACCGGACCATATTATTGATGATCAAGACAGCCTTTCCTTTGTTTTAGGGGCAAGACTCAGCAAGTATTTTGGTTTGGAAGGTTTTTATGAGAGTTCTTATAAAGACAACAATTTTTCAGAGCTCGACTATAGTACGTTAAACGCCGATCCGAGCGGACACTATTTAATGAATGAATATACAACATCCTATAGTGCTTGGGGTTTGGATTTAATTGGTTACCTTCCGGTTAGCGCTTATTTTGATTTTGTCGGTTCCGTTGGTGTCGGTCGTTATGATTTTGAAAATAAAGTAACGTTTGCGGTTTTCCAAAACGATGCCGCTTATGAGATAGAAACGGTTAACAGTGATTTTAATGAAAAAGAGTGGGGCTGGCGTTTTGCCGCCGGAGGACAGTTAAACATTGCAGAAGGGGTTGCCCTGCGTGCAATGTATCGATATGTATCCATCAAGAGTAATTTTATTGATGAAATTACGGAATACTCTCTTGGTGTCCGCTTCTTATTCTAATAATGCAAGGATTATGACATGAAAAAATTATGGCTTATAACAGCATCTTTAATCGCTTTTTCATCAGCCGCTCAGGCTCAGGTATACGGGACCAACGGTAACGGAAATTATAATTATTATTACGGTACTCCGCAAAAAAAGAAAATATCTCCGCAATATTTTACACTCGGTCTGGATTATGTTGCCGGTATGACCTCAATGGAGGATGGAACTTTTACATTATCCAGCCCGCTACCCGGAGGAAGTGATTATACCGGAAATAATGATCAATTTGAGGATAGTATCCATTCTTTGAGCGGTAGCTTTGGGGTAAGACCGTTTCGCTACTTTGGATTAGAGGCTTATTATCAACAGTCTTTATCCGATAATGAGGTAAAACACCAAGAACACTACAAAGATTATCCGCTTTTTGCTCAGTCCGAATACAGCATCAAATACAAAGCCTATGGTTTGGACGCCATTGTTTATCTTCCGGTTGCAACAAGATTAGAACTTCTTGTCTCTGGAGGTATTGCACATTATGAATTTGATGCAACGGCAAAATTCAGTGCTTATCGTAACAACAGCGGTACACCCGAAGGCGGGTACAGTTCGGCTCCCTACAAGGTTAATGAAAACAAAACGATTTTCCGTTATGGTGCCGGGGCTCAAATTGTTTTAACCAATCGTCTTAACTTCCGCGTCATGTACCATTATTCGCAAATTGGCGGAGAATTTGTGGAAGGAATGCACGATGTTACCGTTGGTGTAAGATACAAATTCTAAAATACAAAATAAAATCCCCCAAAAAAGGGGGATTTTATTTTTTTATCGTTTTGCTTTTTTGGTACTTCCATGGAAAGAAGTTTTCGTCTTTTTGTCACGAAATGAAAAATTTTTCTTTGCACGGGAAGCCGTATTGGATGAAGAATGTTTGCTCTTAATCTTTTTCTTAAAAGGTTTATCATAAGAAAGGGTGGTGTCTTTTTCTTTTTTGTTGTGAGCGGCGGCCTTAATTTTTTGTACCGATTCTTTTAATTCTTCTTCCAGTTTTAACAAATCATTGAATTTTGATTTTCTGGGTTTGGTCTTGTTTTCTTTTGTTTTGTCGACAGAAAAACCAAAAGCCCCAAGATCTCTTCCCAACGTATAATATCTTCCATGAACATAAGCCAATAAGCCGGCTTTTTCCAAAGCAAGACGTCCATCTTCTTCTAAATATTTATCATCAATATTGACGTTGACGATTTCAGCCACAAACATATCATGGGTTTTAAAGCTTTGGATATTAAGAACTTTACATTCTAAAGAAATCGGAGATTTTACCAACATCGGAGCTTTAACTTTGAGGCAAGGCTCAATTTCTAATCCCATGTCCTTAAATTTATCGGTATTTTTCCCGCTTTTTACACCGCAATAGTCACACGCTTTAGCCAGTTCCAAAGTGGGAATATTAATAACAAATTCGCTGTTTTCTTTAATAATATCATGTGAAAAGCGAGAAGGCCGAACCGAAATATAAGTCATGGGCGGTTCCGTATTCAAAATTCCGGTCCATGCAACGGTCAATACATTAGGTTTTTCCATCGTTCCGCAAGTTACCATAACCGGAGGTACGGGGGCTAACATTGTTCCGGGTTTCCATGATATTTTAGTCATTTTTTTATCCTTATTCTAAATTTAATGAAGATTAATTAGGAGCATAAACGCAAAAGATTTAAATGAAGTTTAATAAAAAGAAAAATCCCACTCAAGAGTGGGATTTTTTAAGAAAGATAAAATAATTTTTATTCAACATTTCCAAAAGGATTAATCACTTTTTCCTCTTGTGCGGCTCTTAAATCAAACAGATTTAAGAAAACGGCGGAAACATAAATGGAAGAATATGTTCCGACAATAATACCCCACAAAATGGTAAATGAAAAACTCTTTAACGCATCTCCGCCAAAGACAAAGAGAGCAGCGGTAGCTAATAAAGTTGTTAATCCGGTCAAAATCGTTCTGGAAAAAATGTCGTTAATACTTTTGTTTAACAAATCATATTGCGGCATTTTTTTGTACTTACGAAGATTTTCACGAATACGATCATAAGTAACCACCGTATCATTAACCGAATATCCGGCTAAGGTTAAAATGGCGGCCACGGTTGTCAAATTGAAATCAAAATCCAATAAAGACAACAAACCAACCGTAATTAAAATATCGTGAATCAAACCAAGCATTGCACCAAGGGCAAACTGCCATTCAAAACGAAACCAGATGTAAATCGTAATCCCTAAAACAGCGAGAACAGAAGCGATAACGCCGGCTTTTTTCAATTCTCCGCCAACCTGAGGACCAACCAATTCAACCTTGCGGTATTCATAATCCGAGCCCAAAGTTTCTTTAATCTTATTGACTTCACGCATCTGTTCTTTTTCGTTCAGCCCTTCGGCTTGTGCCCGAATAACTACAGAATCACCAGTTTCTCCGATGGTTTGTAGATTAATATCTTCAAGAGCCAAAGTACTCAACATACTTCTCATTTTTTCCAAATCAATTTTTTGCTCGCTCTTTAGTTCAAGCAAAATTCCGCCGGAAAAATCGATTCCGTAGTTAAAGCCTTTTAGAGCAATGCTGGCAATTGAAACGACCGCCAAAAGAGCCGATAAAGCATAAGTGGACTTTCTGGCTTTCATAAAGTCAATCGTTGTATCTTTTGTAACCCAACTGAAAATTTTCATCATTATATTTATTCCTTTCTTAAATGGGCAAACGAGTAGGCTTGTATTTGTTAAGCCATGCCGTAATAATCAGTCTTGTTACGGTTACGGATGTAAACATTGAAGTTGCGATACCAACAGCCAATGTAACGGCAAATCCTCTGACCGAACCGGTTCCGAAATAGAACAAAACCAAAGCCGCAACCAAAGTTGTCAGGTTGGAGTCAATAATTGTTCCCCAAGCTTCCGTAAAGCCGGCTTCGGCAGCATCTTTGGTTGAGCGTCCGTTTTTAACTTCTTCTCTCATTCTTTCAAAAATCAAAACATTGGCATCAACCGCCATTCCGATGGTTAAGATAATTCCGGCAATACCCGGGAGTGTTAAGGTTGCACCTAACAAGCTCAAAGCTCCAAGCAACAAGAACAAGTTCATAAAGACGGAAACCGTTGTGAATACGCCAAACAAGCCATAAGCCGCAACCATAAAGGCAACAACGGCAATCAATCCGATGACGGATGCGATAATTCCGGCTCGAATGGAATCAGCCCCTAAACCGGCCCCGACCGTTCTTTCTTCCAAAACTTCCAACGGAGCGGGAAGAGCACCGGAACGGAGCAACAAAGCCAAATCGTTGGCACTTTTAACGGTAAAGTTTCCGGTAATGACACCACTTCCGCCCATAATGGCACTTTGGATTGTCGGAGCCGAAATCACTTCGTTATCCAAAACAATAGCCAAACGTTCACCAATATTTTCTTTTGTGGCTTCACCAAATTTTTTACCGCCTAAAGAGTTGAACTTAAAGCTGACAACGGCTTGCCCTTCTTGGAAGGCGGCCTGAGCATCAACCAAATTTTCTCCGCCGACAACCGGCTTGCGGGAAATAACCAATGTTTCTCCGTCGACACTTTGAATCAAGCGGGTACCGGTCGGCAGTTTTCCTCTTCTGGCATCGGCAGCATTAGAACGGCTGTCAACCATGTGAAAAGACATCTTTGCCGTTTTCCCGAGCAAGGTTTTAACATATTCCGGATTCTGCAATCCCGGCAATTGAACGACAATGCGGTCAACACCTTGGCTTTGGATAACCGGTTCTTTCGTCCCGAGTTCATCAATACGGCGACGAACAATTTCAATAGATTGGTCAACAATCTTCAATTTAAGTTGGTTGAGAGCAACCTCACTGTAAGCAATCTCCAAACTGCCGTCTTCTTTTTCATTAACCGTAATTCCGTCATCAATTTTTGCAAATTGAGCGGCGGCTTTGGACCGAGAACCGGCATTTTCAATCATAACGGAAACAGAAGATTCTCCGGCATGCAAATTCTTGTAACGAATTTTATTGTCACGCAAAATTTGGCGTGCCGAATCTTCAATCGAAGACATGCGTTCCTTAATAACATCATCAACCTTAACTTCTAAGAGCAAATTGGATCCGCCTTGCAAGTCAAGACCGAGGTTGACAGGTTGCCACCATTTTGGCAAAGCATCGGCATTCCCGATTAGATTGGGAACGGCAAAGAAGATGCCTAAAAAGCAAATCGCCAAAATGACAATAATTCTTGATTTTGATAACTTATACATTTTTTTGCCTTTTATTTTTTAGCTTTATTAGAGTTGGCAGCTTTTTTTGCTTTAATTTCTTTTTTAGCTGCAGCGACGGCATTAACATCAACCACATCGCGAATGGTTCCGCGGTTAACTTTAACAACAATTCCGTCAGCAATTTCGACGGTTAAATCAATAGGATCTTCCGCATTGACAACTTTCGCATAAATGCCGCCGCCGGTAATAACGGTATCTCCTTTTTTGATGGCATTCAGCATAATTTCATGTTGTTTGATTTTCTTTTGCTGCGGACGGATAAGCAGAAAATAAAAAATAGCAAAAATTAAAACCAACTGAAAAATCGAACCGGAAACGGAACCTTGAGCGGCAGCTTCTCCGGCTTGAGCAAATGCAGGACTTATAAACATTTCATTCTCCTATATTAATAACCAGCATCACTATAAAACAAATTCTTTTGCTTATATAGGGGAATTTGCATTATTTCACAAGTATTTTTTTAATTTTTAAGTATTTAAGCGGGCAAGTTTAAAAAGAAAATGTAGATTTATTTCAAGTACAAAAGGGGATTGACGGCTTTTTTACCGGCACGGATTTCAAAGTGTAACTGAGGCGTATTAACCCCGCCCGTACTGCCCACGGTGGCAATTTTACTTCCTTTAGATACTTTTTGCCCTTTTTTGACCAATAAGCGATCATTGTGGGCATAAGCCGTAATCCATCCGTCATTATGCCGGATGAGAATAAGATTGCCAAAGCCTTTGAGCTCATTTCCGGCATAAGCGACCGTCCCGCTGTCGGCTGCCTTTACAGCCGTTCCGAGTGGGGCTTTAATATTAATGCCGTCGTTGTTTCGTCCTTTGGCAATGACCCCGTATTTAGAGATAACTTTTCCCTTAACCGGCCAAGAAAATTTGCTGCTCCGTTTTTTGGCAGCGGTTGATTTGCTGGAAGATTTCCAAGTTGATGTTTTTTTAGCCGTTGCTTTTTTGGCACTGGATTTGGTTTTTGCGGTCGTTGTTGTCGATTTTTTTGCCGCATAAGTTTTGGTCGCGGGAGGATCATCATAATCAACAATGGTATCGGGCAGCAACAACCTTTGTCCAATACGCAAGGCATAAGGAGGTTCAAGATCATTGAGCTTTGAAAAAGTATTCATGTCAATATTGTGGCGTTTGGAAATACTGTAAACCGTATCCCCTTTCTCCACAACATAATATTTGGCATGAGGTAGGGTTAAACGCATCCCGATTGCCAGAGTATAAGGCGGCTTAAGGTTGTTGGCCTCAATGACTTCGCGCATCGGAACGTCAAAGGCCTTAGAAATACTGTAAAGGGTGTCTCCTTTTTGAATAATCACATAATCCGGACGGCTTCCCCAAAGGCTTAACCGTGAGTTAAACAGCGGTACGCCGTCTGAAACGCAACCGCTGCAGAAAAAAGACAAAGCCAACAGCCAAAAATACAATTTCTTAAAGAACATTGTCCACTCAACAGGTTAAACTAATCTAGCCTGAATTTATCACGGACTTAATTAAGGAGTCATTAATAAAGAAAAATTTTTAAAAGACGTTAGATTCGTTCATTATCGGCATCAATAATCCGATATTCTTTCTTTTTTAGGGCTTGTTTCACATGCCGCCGCATCCTGGTCCACAAAGCATCAGAGGTGTCGGTGTAATTTTTTTTGGCCGCATAGGCAATAACAAACATCGCCGCATTGTATTCATCAATCCCGAGAGCCCGTACCGCCGGCAGAATTTGTTCGCTTATTTTTTCGGCAATTCCGAAAGCTTTGTCAGCCGCGGTGGCATTCAAAACCAAAACAATTTTAGTTTTATCAACACGGCCGATATTAGCATTTGGGGTTAGGTTGGCAAAACAAATATCGCCGACATTTTTGAGCATTTTATCGGCGGTTTCAAAATCAATTCCGCGGCTGATAAAGTCATAAACATCTTTCATTTCAACAATCAGGCAAGAAAAAGGTTTGTTGTAGCGTTGAGCTAATTTAAAATCATGCTCAAAACGTTCAAATAAAGCATCTTCATTAAGGCCGGAGATTAAAATATCTCGATTCTCAAACTGCGATAAATTTTCTTTCCAAGCTTTTGCTTCGGATAAATCTTTGCACAAAAAGCTAATCCCTTCGCATTCCAAAATTTCATCTAAAAGAGGGCGTTCCCGACATTGCATAAGTTGTTTTTTTCCGTCTTTGCGAATTAAAACAATTTGAGTATTGATGGAAGATTGATTGCGGCACATTTTACTTAAGGCATTGCTTAAGGTTTCGCGGTTACCCTCGGTATCTTCAATCAAGGTTTCAAAAACCGAACGGTTTAAGAGCTCGCGGCTTTCATACCCAAGCATATCGGCCCCGTTTTCATTAATAAAGGTTATAACAAAATCTTTATTGATTTTGAAATAGATGTCTCCGCTGGTCTTGCCGGGATTACTTTGTTGACCGTCATTTTCTTTAATCAGCTCTCGTAAAGTGCGATTGGTTTGCTTTATTTTATTCAGTAAAACAAAAACAAGAGCAATCAAAGCCAAAACAAGAACAGATAACAAAACAATTAAAGCCTTAACCATATCAGCAACCCCTAATATTTTATTCCAAAGTTCAATCTAACAAAATAAAACTAAAATAAGGTTAAATAAAGAAGTTGCAATTTCTAACAAAAAACACTAATTTGTTTTTCAGAAGATCGAGGGGAAATTAAATGAATATGAAAAACAAACCTCAAATAATAGATGAGGGGGGCGATAAATATAAATACGGTTTTGTGACGGATATTGAATCGGAAACCGTACCCTCCGGTTTAAATGAAAATGTTATCCGCCTGATATCAACCATCAAAGAGGAGCCGGAATGGTTGTTGGAATGGCGATTAAAAGCTTATAATTTCTGGAAAACCATGAGCGAGCCGACCTGGGCCAAGCTCAAATATGATAAAATAGATTATCAAGGCTTATCTTACTACTCCGCCCCCAAACAAAAGGTTGCACCGCAAAGTTTGCAAGAGGTTGATCCGGAATTATTAAAAACCTATGAAAAATTAGGCATTCCGCTGAAAGAGCAAGAAGTTTTGGCCGGAGTGGTGGCTGTGGATGCGGTTTTTGACAGCGTATCCGTTGCAACGACATATCGGGAAAAATTGGCGGAAAAAGGCGTTATCTTTTGCTCAATTTCAGAAGCAATAAAAAAACATCCGAACTTGGTACGCCAGTATTTAGGCTCCGTTGTTCCCTATACGGATAACTTTTTTGCGTGCTTAAATTCTGCGGTTTTTACGGATGGTTCCTTTGTTTATATCCCCAAGGGGGTCAAGTGCCCGATGGAACTGTCAACCTATTTTCGGATTAATGCCAAAAATACGGGACAATTTGAGCGAACATTGATTGTAGCCGATGAGGACAGCTATGTTTCTTACCTGGAAGGGTGTACCGCTCCGCAACGAGACGAAAATCAACTTCATGCCGCGATTGTTGAAATTGTTGTCTTAAAAGATGCCGAGGTTAAATATTCAACGGTACAAAATTGGTATCCCGGAGACAAGGATGGAAAAGGCGGTGTTTACAATTTTGTAACCAAAAGAGCAGCGTGTCGCGGAGATAATTCTAAAATTTCTTGGACACAGGTTGAGACCGGCTCTGCCGTTACATGGAAATATCCGTCTTGTGTTTTGCAAGGAGACAATTCTGTCGGAGAATTTTATTCCGTTGCCATAACCAATAATTATCAGCAAGCCGATACCGGAACAAAAATGTTGCATATCGGGAAAAATACCAGTTCAAAAATTATCAGCAAAGGGATATCGGCCGGATTCTCCAACCAAACGTATCGCGGTTTGGTGAAGGTATCTCCGTCGGCTTCAGGAGCCAGAAACTACTCCCAATGTGATAGTTTGCTCATTGGCGACACGTGTGGCTCGCATACCGTTCCATATATTGAAAACCGTAATAAAAGTGCCGTCCTAGAGCATGAAGCAACCACATCAAAAATTAGTGATGAACAACTTTTTTATTGCCGCCAAAGAGGTATTTCCGAAGAAGAAGCCGTCAGCCTCATTGTAAACGGATTTTGCAAAGAAGTAATGCAACAGTTGCCGATGGAATTTGCAATAGAGGCGGCAAAGTTAATTAATATCAGTTTAGAGGGGAGTGTTGGATAATGGAAGCAAGAGACATCTTATGCCGAGCTTTAAGGACATGGGGCAAAGAACCGCAGATGATGCAGGTTATTGAAGAAATGAGCGAATTGATTAAAGAGATTCTCAAAAACATTAACCGCAAAAAAGACAACAAGGCAGAATTAATTGAAGAAACGGCAGATGTTGAAATTATGTTGGAGCAATTAAAGATCTGCTATGATATTGAGGCCGAAGTTGAAAAATATAAAGCCGCCAAAGTATTAAAAATTGAACAACGATTGAATGAATGGGATAAAAAAGCGGTTTAACCGGAGAGGAAACAAAATGAGCAACGTATTGCTGGAGATAGAAAATTTATACGCAAAAGTCGGCGACAAAGAAATCATCAAAGATTTTAACTTGACCATCAATGAGGGAGAGGTCCACGCCATTATGGGGCCAAACGGGGCCGGAAAATCAACGTTGTCCTATGTTTTAGCCGGAAAACCCGGGTACGAAGTAACCTCCGGTAGTATTAAGTTCAAAGGACGGAATCTGCTCGCCCTCTCTACGGAAGAAAGAGCTCGAGAAGGGTTGTTTTTGTGTATGCAATATCCGGTAGAAATTCCGGGTGTTCCGACGGCAACTTTCCTAAAGCATGCGGTTAATGCTCAACGCAAGCACCAAAAACTTCCGGAGCTTGACACAATGGAGTTCATCAAAATTTTGCGAGAAGAAGGCAAAAAGCTAGGCCTGGACAATGAGATGATAAAACGTTTTGTAAATGTCGGCTTTTCCGGGGGGGAGAAAAAACGGCTGGAAACATTGCAAATGTCTATTCTCAAGCCCTCTCTTTCTATTCTAGATGAAGCCGATTCTGGGTTGGATATTGATGCCTTAAAAGTCGTTGCCGAAGGGGTTAATGCACTTCGTGACGGAAAACGTTCACTTTTGGTAATAACCCATTATCAACGTTTGTTAAATTATATTGTACCGGATTTTGTTCATGTCTTTGCCGATGGACATATTGTTAAATCGGGGGACAAAAATTTGGCCCTTGAGCTGGAAGAAAAAGGCTATGCCGAATTTATGAGGGAAAAATAATGGCAGGCTTGGTTCAAGATATTGATTTAATGCAGCCGGATTTACCGATTCTGCGTTACTGGCGAGACAGAGGCAAAAAAGCCTTTGAACAGCAAGGTGTTCCAACCGTCAAAACGGAAGCTTGGCGTTATACCAAACCGCGAGACCTGAATTCGGATGATTTTGTATTAAGTACGTCATTGCCGATTATCACTTGCTCACAACAAGAAGAGCAAATCCCATTTCCTTGCTATCCGATTATTTTTGAAAATGGCATTTTCTATAGCCAAGCAAAAGAGATTCCATCCGGATTAAAAGTTATGCCGCTGGTGGATGCTTTATTTCAAAAAATAGAGATACAAGAAAAATTGGGGAGCAACTTAGAGGTGGAAACGCATCCGTTTGCCGCTCTAAATACCTTTTACCTCAAACAAGGTGTCTACATTCAAGTGGAATCTAATGTCGAACTCGATCGCCCGATTGTATTAATCAATCATAGCTCGGTTGGGCCGGAAAATTTGTTTTTTAATCTGCACAATGTTATTGTTTTAGACAAGGGAGCCAAGGCCGAGATTGTTGAGTATTATAACTATAACGGAGCTTTGAAATCGCGGTATTTTGCCAATATTGTGAATGAGATATTTTTAGCCCCCTGTGCAGAGTTGCAACACTATAAAATGCAAAATGAGGCTTTTAAGGCCAATCATGTGGCTTATAACTGTGTTGAGGTTGAAAAAGAGGCAACATATAAAGCTTTTTGCTTGCAAAGAGGAGCCAACATCGGTCGCAACGAAACCAGAGTGTTGTTAAAAGATAAAGGGGCAAAAACAACGGTAAATGCCGCCTATATGATGAATGGGTGGGCAACGTTGGACACCACAACGGATGTTGAGCATTTATCAGAAGAAACCTATTCTTCACAATTGATAAAAGGGGTTGTCGGCGGGGAGGCTCGCGGTGTTTTCCAAGGTAAAATTCATATTGCCCCACATGCGGTAAAAACCCAAGGCTCTCAGCTCCACAAGGCTTTGTTATTAAGCGATACGGCCGAAATAGATGTAAAGCCGGAGCTTGAAATTTTTGCAGACGATGTTAAATGTTCTCACGGAGCCGCCAGTGGAGAACTGGATGAAGAACAGTTGTTCTACATGCAGTCGCGGGGAATAGATCGAGAAGAAGCCAAACAAATTCTGATTGATGCTTATCTAGACGATGTTATCAGTCAAATAGAAAATGAAAATGTAAAAACGTGGATAAAAAGCTTTTTATAAAAAAGAATCAAGGTAAAAATAAAAGGGAATCTCATGGATTGGATTGAGGAAATACGTAAAGATTTTCCAGTTTTGGGGCAAAAAATTAACGGCAAACCCAATACTTTTTTGGATTCGGGAGCTTCCGCCCAAAAACCGCTCTGCGTTATAAATAAAATGATGGATGTTTACACGAAGGAATATTCCAATGTTCACCGTGGTTCCTATCTCTTATCCGAAGAAATTACCTCCGCTTATGAAGAATCTCGCCGCATCGTGCAAAAGTTCATTAATGCCGAAAGTGAAAAAGAAATTGTCTTTACCCGGAATGCAACGGAATCAATTAATTTGGTTGCCGCCACATGGGGAAGAAAATTTCTGACCAAAATGGATGAAGTCTTGATTTCGGAGGCGGAACATCATGCCAATTTGGTTCCGTGGCAAATGCTTCGGGATGAAATAGGCTTTGTATTAAAGATTTTTAAGATTAATGATGACGGCAGCTTTAATTGGGATGACTTTCAACAAAATTTAAACGGGAATACCAAGCTGGTTTCCGTAACCGGAATGTCCAATGTTTTAGGAACAATTTTTCCGTTAAAAGAGATAATTGCGGCGGCCCATAAAGTCGGAGCCAAAGTTTTGGTAGATGGATGTCAGTATGTTGTCCATCAAAAAACAGATGTTAAAGATTTAGATTGTGATTTTTTTGCCTTTTCGGGGCACAAAACCTATGGTCCGACGGGAATAGGCGTTTTATACGGAAAAGAAAAGATTTTAGAAGCCATGCCCCCGTACCAATTTGGCGGAGATATGGTCAATGTCGTCACTTATCAAAGTACAACGTTTGATGAACCTCCCGCACGGTTTGAGGCGGGTACTCCGGCCATTGTCCAAGCAATCGGTTTGGGAGAAGCCTTAAAGTACATGACAAACATCGGCATGGACAAAATCACATCCCATGAAAATGAATTGGTTGATTATATGCACCAACGCCTTCAAGAAGTTGAAGGTGTAACCGAAGTCGGAACGGCACCGCACAAAGGAGGTGTCTTTTCCATAGACTTAAAAGGAGTGCATCCGCAAGATTTAGCCTTTATTTTAGATAAAGAAGGGATTGCGGTTCGTGTCGGACACCATTGTGCGGCTCCGCTAGTCCGCAGAATGGGGTATGAATCTCTGGCTCGGGCTTCATTCGGTCTTTATACCAATCATGAAGATATTGACCGCTTTATTGCCGCTCTGCAAAAAGCCAAAACGTTTTTTTGAATTTGAGGATAAAAGATGACTTCAGAGAAACAAGACAAAGAAGAAACAGAAATCGACAGCAACGAGCTGCAATTGTTAAGTGCCATGAGCATTGAAGACACACCTCCTGTTCCCAAAGATTATGTCGCACATGCCGGGGAACCTTTGCCGGCAGACACAAAAACTTTTGCAACAAGGGAAGAAATAATAGAAGCCTTAAAAACCGTTTCCGATCCGGAAATTATGATTAATATATGGGATTTAGGTTTAGTCTACAAGATTGAGCAAAAAGAAAACGGAAATGTCTTTATTGAAATGACGGTAACGGCCCCGACATGCCCGGTAGCGGGAATATTACCGCAACAAGCGGCCGACGCCGTTTCAAAGTTAACCGGTGTTGGGAGCGTTGAGGTAAAAATTGTATGGGAGCCGGCTTGGAGCCTTGCCAATTTGAGTGATGAAGCCCGAGCAATGATTGAACTATTTTAATATTTTTCTTGCCAAATTTTAAAGAAAAGTGTACATAATATCTTAGAAACAAATTATTAAGATATGGATACACTTTATTTGAGCCAACAGGCTTATCCGCAAGAAAAAGTTCCTCTGTGGGCCATTACGGCACAAGCTGTGGAAGAATCCTTTAGAAAAGGAGCAGTTCCTCAGATTTTGCTTCCCGGCTTTGACTATACCGCTTCCAAGCCCAAAATAGCAATTATTTTGGCTCAGGATAAACATCCAGATCGTGAAATAGAAGATTATACGATTTTCCCCGATTATGTTGATGCGGTTATTAAAGCGAAAGGAGCTCCGGTTTTTATTGTTTATGACTACGTTTATGAACAATTGGATCTAACCTCTCCAGACGGAATACTTCTTATCGGCGGAAATTTTCGCTTAATGCGTAAACATCCTCAATCTCCCTATGAACGACGTCCGCGAACTTATGTATGTATGCTGAAATACGCCATGCAAAAAAATTTGCCGACATTTGCAATATGTGGGGGAATGCAGATGATGGGCGTTTATAAAGGGTGTTCAATAAACACTCACGTAAACGACAAATTGAACGCTGAGCAAAGCCATCGTCAAAGGCCTTATGAATTGTCACATCCGGTATATTTGCAAAAAGGATCGTTAATTTATAAGATATTGCATTCGGAAAAAACCATTACCAATACATGTCACAGTTCGGTTTTAATAGAAAATCCCAAAAGTGATTGTTTGGTAAGTGGTCGATCCCCCGATGGTGAAGCAGAGGTGATAGAATTTTATCATCCATGGTCGGATTTCGTTTTAGGAGTCCAATGGCATCCGGAAAGGCTTGCTGCCATAGGAGATGAAGATTCTTTGAAAATTTTTACCGCTTTTATTGAGGCGGCGGAATTACATCGTAAAAAAATTGCTGATTGATATTCGTCAATCGGCAATTTTTTTATGGACTAAAGAAATGTAAGGTGTTAAATCATAAGAAAATTTAGCATTGAGGCAAAAAATGAATATAGAAGAATTAACGGATAATTTTGAGTTTTTAGACAGTTGGGAAGATAAATATCGTTATATCATAGACCTTGGTTCAAAATTGGAACCCTTGCCGGAGAATTATAAAACAGAGGAATGGAAGGTAAAAGGCTGCCAATCCCAAGTGTGGCTTGTCCCGGAAAAAAGAGGAGAAAAGTTACACTTTTACGGAGACAGCGATGCCTTGATTGTAAAAGGCCTAATCGCGATTGTTTTGCTGATTTATTCCGATAAGTCCCCAGCCGAGATTAAATCCGTTGCAGTTGATAATATTTTTGCTAAACTAGGATTAAGTGAGCATCTCAGTCCGAGCCGCCGTAATGGTTTAATTGCCATGACGGAAAAAATAAACTATTATGCGGATATTTTATGATTAAAGGGTTGTTTGAATGAATATTCATGAGTATCAGGCAAAAAAAATATTAAGCCAATATGGAATTAAAATTCCTAAAGGCGGTGTTGCCTATACTCCGACAGAGGCAAAAAAAATTGCGGCAAGAAGCTCTCTCCGCGGTCCATGGGTCGTGAAGGCACAAATACAATCCGGAGCCCGTAAAGACGGATACTTTATTGAAAAGGCTGCCGGCTCTCGCGGAGGTATCCGTATTGTCAAAAGCCGTAAAGACGTTTTTACACAAACGGAAAAAATGTTGGGAGCAACTTTGGTGACGGTCCAAACGGGTCCCAAAGGCAAACCGGTTAGCCGTGTTTATATAGAAAATTTTGAAAAAGTCATCGGAACTTTTTATGCCGGAATAGCCGTGGATCGGGTTCAGGCCACGTTGACTTTGCTCATTTCCCGCCTAAAGGATAAAGAAATTACGCAAATTGCAGTAAGCAATCCGGAACAAATTTTAAGAATACCGCTAGAATTAAAAAAAGAAGTGCGTCCGGAGCAGGTACAAAAAATATTGGATTACCTAAAGCTCAGCCCCAAATCGGCAAAAGCTTTAGAAATTTTTGTTAACGGATTGCACAAAGCCTTTATCGAAAAAGATGCTACCATGATAGAGGTTAATCCGGCCGGTGTTAAAAAGAGCGGGGAGATTGTCGCACTTGATGCCAAAATTTCTTTTGATGATAATGCTTTGTACCGGCATAAAGACATTTCTCGCCTAAAAGATGATTATGAAAATTCGGAAAGAGAACTTCAAGCCGCAAAGTATCGCTTTACCTACAGTGAATTTGACGGCTCGGTTGGCTGTATTGTTAACGGCGATGGGATTGCTCTGGCGGCGATGGATTTATTGCGGAGCAAAGGAGTCGGAACAGCTTGTTTTCTAAATGTTAAAGGCGGAGTAGATAAAGATAATATTGCCTCCGGTATTAAAATCATTATGACCAACCCGCGAGTAGAGGGCATATTAATTAATATTCTCGGTGGTTTTTTGCGCTGTAATTTAATTGCCGACGGGATACTTTCTGCCGCTTCCGAAGTTGGGCTGAATGTTCCATTAGTTGTTCGTTTTGAGGGAACCAATAAAGAAGAGGCAAAAGAGATTTTGGAACGTTCAAAGCTCCCGATTATTATTGCCGAAACGATGGAAGAAGCTGTTGATAAATTAATCGAGGCGATGGAGGAAAGTGACTGATGTCAATTTTAGTGAATAAAGAAACAAAAGTCATCTGCCAAGGAATAACGGGGACTCAAGCAACCTTCCATATTCGTCGTTCTCTTGATTATGGAACCAATGTTGTTGCCGGAGTAACACCCGGAAAAGGCGGAGAAACGCATTTAGGTCTTCCGGTATTTGACAGTGTTGCCGAGGCAAAAGCCGCAACAGGAGGAACGGCAAGCATTATGTATGTTCCGGCTCCCTATGTGAAAGATGCCGTTAAAGAGGCCGTTGAGGCAGAGCTTGACTTAGCCGTTTGTATTGCCGAAGGCGTTCCCGTGAAAGACATGCTTGAAATAAAAGCAATGCTAAAAGGAAGCAAAACGCGTTTAATTGGCCCCAATACACCGGGGATTATTACTCCGGCTCAAGCCAGATTAGGAACGTTTCCGGAAAACATTATGCAAAGTGGTAATATTGGCATTATATCACGCTCTTCGACCTTAACCTATGAAGCCATTTTGGAAGTTAATCAAGCCGGGCTTGGCGAATCAACGGTTGTCGGGTTAGGAGATGATTTATTAATCGGAATGGATTTTGTTGATGTTTTGGAGCTGTTTCATAAAGATAAGGCAACAAAAGCGATTGTCAT
Organism: uncultured Alphaproteobacteria bacterium; assembly: GCA_944392275.1. Taxonomy (GTDB): domain Bacteria; phylum Pseudomonadota; class Alphaproteobacteria; order RF32; family CAG-239; genus CAZU01. Next base: position 200,554 of record CALXWA010000003.1, on the reverse strand, counting down.
GATTGGGCAGTCCGGAAGTACGTTTGAAGAAACAGCCGCTCACTATTATAAAAATTTATCACGCAAAAAACCGCTCTATGCTTTTGTGGCCGGAAATGCCATCCCGTTTGGTCATAAAATGGGATATGCCGGAGAAATTATCAGTAATGGTTATGTCTCGGTTCAAGACAAAAAAGATGCCTTGGAAGATGCCGGTGTTATTGTGTTTGATAAAATTAACGATATTCATACGGAACTGCAAAAATTATAAATAAAAAAATGGATTTCTTAAACCATCTGCTTAATTTTATTTTACCGCCTCGGTGCCAAAAATGCGGGACAATTATTGGTACGGAGGGTTTATGTGCCCAGTGTTTTAGCCAAATTACGTTTATAACGGAACCCTATTGCCAAAAATGTGGTCGCCCCCTTGCCGAAGCAAAGCAAGGGCAAATGTTGTGTCCGCAATGTCTACGGGAGCAAAAATCCCCGTTTCGCTATAGCCGTTCTGCATTAATCTATGATGAAGAATCAAAGCCGCTTATTCTTGGCTTAAAATTTTATGATAAAACGGAAAACGCCGGATATTTAAGTAAACTACTATACCAAAGCGGCAAAGATATCTGGGCAAGCGGAGTTGATGTTTTAATTCCTGTTCCGTTACACTATACCCGATTAATAAAAAGGCGTTACAATCAAGCTTCCCTGTTAGCCCAAAAACTATCACACTTGATAGGAATTGAGGTGGATAACCGCTCGCTTGTACGCTACCGTAAAACCAAGCCACAAGTTGAATTTTCAGGGAAAGCAAGGCTAAAAAATGTCAAGGGAGCTTTCCGCGTAACACATCCGGAAAAGATTGTCGGTAAAAAAATCGTCTTGATTGATGATGTTATGACAACGGGCTCAACCTTAAAAGAATGTGCATTAGTTCTTTTGCAAGCGGGGGCAAATTCTGTAGACACGTTAACCGTTGCCCGCGTTATTTAATACGATACATCAACAAATATTTCTTCAAAAAAGAGGTAAAGAAAAAAAGGCTCTAAATAATTTTGTCCTTATTCTCTCTTAAGTTGTTGACGAGTTTGAAAAATAAGGGTAAAATAGATATGTAATGTGCGGAAAGATAAAAGCGATCTATATATCACACACATACATATCTACAACAGCTTTTATAAATAATCATTCTTTCCGCCATTACCGTAATTAAAATACGGAGGATGAGCCATGCAGAAGCAATTATTGTTGGGATTGATTGTTTTTTTTCAGATATTATCCTTTTCTATAACCAAAGCTTCAATAGTATCTTTGCCAAGATATACAGGAGATATGAATTTGCGTGGACGATCTCCGGTTTCCTTAACATGTTCAGCTGTAGGCCTTGTTGACTGGGATAATGACAGTTGTAAAGTTTGCAATGAAAAACAACAAGTTAATGGAAAATGGTGCTGTGCTTCCATAACCTGTAAGACAGGAGCAGGTTGTTACCAATTTAACAATACCTATGCAAGACAAAACAATTGCCAACTTAGTGGAGATGTATGCCGACAAAAAGAAAAGGGACCAATATCAACGATATTGGTTTCGTATTATAAAAAATGTGAAAAGATAGTAAAGCCATGTGAAGATCAGGGATATATATCATCAGATACAGTAAATAAGATAAAGTCAATTTGCGGGGGAAGTGTTTCTTGTCCAACATGTTCAACAACAGGAATTAAAGGAAAAAAAGAAGATGGCACAATAGGTGACTGCTACAAGTGTGAGTGTCCATCGGGTTGGGGGGAATGTCAAACCGATGATGAAACAACATGTCCCTTAGATTTGAATACGCTGTCTCAAATAGAATTTTGTGGTCCTATTTTTTATTATGATGATATAAGTTGGTACTTCTATGATATCACATGTAAGGATGGGTATTATAAAAGTTCATATATAGAGGATGGTTCGCCGCAACAAGAATGCAAACTTTGTCCTCCGGGGCAAAGAAGTGGTACCAATAATGAATGTAAAGCTTGCCCGGCAGGAACCTATGGCTTTCCCGAGGATCCTAATTCAGATAAAGAAACATGTCGGGAATGTGCCGAAGGAACGTATAATGAGAATGAAGGAACGCATTATACGGATAACAACCACAATCCCTGTAAGAAATGTCCGGCTGGTTATCAGCCTAAAACTGGAGTAAAAGGGGCAACTTCATTAACAGAAGCGTGTGAGGCTTGCCCGGAAGGATATTACAAAGAAAAGGAAGGCTCTTCCCAATGCATTGCATGCCCAACGGGATATAGTGGAATATCCGGTATTACGGGAGCAACCAGTTTAGACCAAGCATGTACATTACCTTGTATAGCTTGTGATGGATATGATTTATTGATTTGTCCGATGAATGCGGTATGCGAAGAATGTACGCCGAAAAATTGTGAAAACAACAATACACATTATAAAATAAGTGCATGTAAGAATGGTTATAAACTTTTAGGAGACCAATGTATTGCTCAAACATGTGAAGAAATGGGGTATTTAACTTCGCAACCTTCAGGGCAGACATGTACGGAAATTTCCGCCATAAATGGCAAAAAATGCTATAGCGGATGCGAAGAAAACAATAACCAAACTCAATGTGAAATGGGAAAAATTTATATTGATGGTTATTGCCAAGCAGCACAGTATAGCTATAAGGATAATAATTATAGCATTGGATATTATTTTTTGGGAAATTCAGAAACAGAGACAGGATGGAATGGAACAGGACAGAAAAAAGGGGAAACATATTCCAAACCCATAAACGGGTCTCTTAATGTAGAAAGGGAGGTAGTTCTCGGATCAATTCTTTCAGAAGGTGATTACTATAAATATGATGATCGTGCTAATGGCGGTAAGTCTTATATTCCTAATTTCTATTTAACGGGAACGGCCATTACAAATGAAAATATTCAAAAATGCCAAGAAGGCCTTTGTGGATACGGTTTAGACCGAAATATTAGTGGAGACAAATTTGATTTAAGTAGTAACAAGGGCCGTAGTCTCTTTGTTACAAGAGGAGAAGATTACAGCCAAAAATGTGAAACATTCATAGATTCCCGAGGTCGTTCCATGGCCTGTCACACAGACACAGGAATTGAATATTATCCACAAAATTGCTGCTATCAGGATTTGTGTCAAAACTGTATGGGAGCCTCATGTAAAGAAAGAAAAAGAACAGCTGTTGACCATCAAAAAATAAATGTAACATCTTTTACAAGTAGTGATAAGGGGGATTCCTTTATGTTTGTGGATTTGACAGCGACAGTTTTCTTAAAATTAAATAATGTATCTCTCGTAGAATCCAAAGTTGATACACCCAAACTCTACTTAGATGGAAAAATTATATTAGATAACAGCACAATCTTAGCAGATGAAATCTATGTTGGAGAAAATGCACTCTTAATTATTCAACAAAGTAACAAAACAATACCCTTAAAATGTTATGATGGTAGGTGGACTTCCAGGACCAATGGGGGAAATTATATTTATGAATATACCGGTTTCACAAATCCAACAATTATAGCCCAAAGATACCAACCGGAGAATAATGAAGGAAAAGTGACAATTGGTAGCCTAGCCCGTCCGGCAGCATTTTATAAACAAGGTTCTAAACAAGGAGCAATGTTAATAGATATTCGAGACATGTCTTCGGTTGAAATTAATGGATATAATGCAGAAAATACGCCTGTCTTTTCAGAACTTTACATTTCACCCGGAGAACATGACTATATAGGGACAGGAGTAACCTTAGGGGATCAAAACGTAGAGGTAACTTTTAATGATTGGATTGGAAGATCAAAAAACAATTTGTTTGAACAGTTTCATACTTCCAATAGCCCTCTCACTTATACAGAGGACAAGAAAATATCCGGAAAGTTAACAATGGTTGGCGATGCCTCGGGTGTTATAGAAGGGCTCTATAAGGAGCTAAAAGATCGAACATATTTAGATGGAACCGGTTCTAAAGAAGATGTTATCGCATTTCAGAAATTTGATGAAACGAATTGCTCAAAATTAAAATGCTCCGATTTTGGATACCAAAAGGATGGATTTGGAGATCAAATATGCGAAGAGGTACAAGTGAGCAGCCTTTGTCCGGAATTGACATGTAAATCATGCCAATGGAACAGATGTATGTCAGAAGTAATTATTGAATATGAATATGATGAAGAAACGATGACTCGCGTGAGAAATATTGGTTGGTGTTCCAATACAATATTTAGTTTAGATTCTACAAACGGAGAGAAGACGATCTATTGTGCAGAAGTCGATGGCAATATCAATGCAACCGAACAATGTCAATCAATGCGAGAAGCTCGTATGGAAGATGATGAAGGGGCATATTTACCCGGAACACTAATTTCAACCAGTAAAGAAGCTTATCAAACAAATGCCGATGGTAGCCAAAATTCGGGAAACAAAAAATGTTTGATTTGTATCTTTGGTTATCCATAATCGAGCTGATGCATCATTGATTAATCGGAAAACAAAGTAAAAGCCCCAAAATTGGGGCTTTTACTGTTAGATAAAATTAAATAGAAATTTTGTTTTACTCTTCATCACTTTCTTTAATTCTTTCAATGAGGGCTCCGACACCTTTTAATTTTTCTTCCAATTTTTCATAACCGCGGTCCAAATGATAGACTCGGTTAACAATGGTGGTTCCCTCGGCAATCAACCCTGCTAAAATCAAAGCAAAAGAGGCTCGCAAATCCGTTGCCATAACTTGGGCTCCGGAAAGTTTTTCCACCCCACGGACAATGGCGGAAGCATGGCCGTGGACATTAATATCCGCCCCCATACGCAACAATTCCGGTACATGCATAAACCGATTTTCAAAAATGGTTTCGGTTACCATAGAGGCTCCTTTGGCCGTTAACATCAAAACTAAAAATTGAGCCTGTAAATCGGTAGGAAAGCCAGGGAAAGGTTCCGTCATAATATCTTTTCCGACCAAGTCACGGTCTTGAGCATCCACAATAATGGAATGAGGTGTTGTTTCAATCGAAACGCCCATATCTTTTAAAATTTGCAAGGGGCGGCTGAGAGTCCATTCCTGAGCGTTGATTAATTCAATTTTGCCACGAGTAATGGCGGCAGCGACCGCATAAGAGCCGGCTTCAATACGGTCGGCAATAACTTTGTGGGTGGCTCCGTGCAACTTTTCAACCCCTTCAATGGTTAAGACAGAGGTCCCGATACCGCTGATTTTTGCTCCCATGTCATTAAGCAAAGTAGCCAAATCACCAATTTCAGGTTCCATGGCAGAATTTTCCAAAATGGTTGTTCCTTCGGCAAGGGTCGCAGCCATTAATAAATTGCACGTCGCACCGACGGAAACGGTACGGAAGGTAATTTTGCATCCTTTTAATCGCCCATCCACCGAAGCATGAACATAACCGTTTTTAATTTCAATATGAGCCCCCATTTGTTCCAAAGAGGAAAGGTGGATATCCATCGGTCTGGCCCCGATAGCACAACCGCCGGGAAGAGAAAGCTCGCATTTTCCGTAACGGGTCAACAGAGGCCCTAAAACATAGTAAGAAGCCCGCATCTTTCGTACATAATCATAATCCGCGGTCAAGCTGGTTGCCTGAGGAGTTCTGTAAGAATAAGTTTTGGTGGGGTGTCCGTCGACAAAATCATTAAATTCATCAATCTGCGTTCCGAGTTGTGTCAACAAAGCATTCATGGCTTTAATATCCGAGAGCATCGGCATATTGGTTAAGGTAACGGTATCCTCGGTTAACAAGCTGGCACAGATTAACGGAAGAGCGGCATTTTTTGCCCCGCTGATATAGATTTTACCTTTTAATTTTTTTCCACCAATGATTTTGATTTTATCCATAGCCGTCCTCCTTTGTTAGAAATAGTTTCCACTGCCGAGTTCATAAAAATAAAGTTCAGGCTTTTAGGGCCTGTTTTTGTTGTTTCAACTCTTCTCTTTTCTTTTGTTGGATTTTTCTTTTTTCCAGATTTTTTTGCAAAGCTTTTGCTTCTTTTTCAAAGCGGGTCGATTCTCTTTTTTTATTTTCTTTATCGGGCATGATTTTGCTCCTTTTTTTTCAATGTAGCGACAGTGTAATCCAATAACCTTAAAAAATCTCTAAGAAAACCAAGAATTTTGGATAAAAAAATTGCTATTTTAAGAAAGCAAGAATAAGATAAAGCATAAACTAAAATAACAAAGGACAAAACAATGTTTTTCTCGGAAGAACTCGGAGCTCACTATTCTCCGTCCCAAACAAAATTCACGGTTGCTTCAGAACATGCCACAAAAATAGAACTCTGCTTGTTTTCGCCAGACGAAAAGCAAGAGCAACGCATTCCCCTGACACGAGAGGGAAAGATATGGCAAGCCGAGGTCAAAAATTTAAAACCGGGACAAAAGTACGGGTACCGTGCCTATGGGGAATATGATCCTTCCGCCGGATTATTTTTTAATCCGCATAAGTTGGCGATGGATCCGTATGCTCAAGCGGTATCTTCCACTTTTCGTTTTTGGCGTTCAGAAGCTTTAAGTGTTGAAAATGATATGGATACGGCTTCTTTAATGCCCAAAGCCGTATTGGTTGATGCAAAAGAGATTTTTGATTTGCAAAAGTATCCGTACTTAAATCGCCGTCCGCAATTCAAAATGGGAGAGAACACAATTTATGAAACCCATATTAAAAATTTTTCATACCTCAACCAGAATATTGCAGAACAAAAAAGAGGAAAACTTGCCGCATTGGCAGAGGATTGGAGTATTGAATATTTCAAACAATTAGGCATAAACAATATTGAGTTGATGCCGATTAATCCGACTTGTCCGGGACGCCAGATTCCGGAAAAAGAGGGCCGCTGTGACAGTTGGGGGTACAATCCTTATTGTTATTTTGCGGTTGACCCTCGTTACGGAAGTTTGCAAGACCTGGCAGAAGTTGTCAACAAATTGCACCAAAATGGAATAAAAATTACGATTGACGCCGTGTTTAACCATACCGGAGAACATGCGGCCAGGGGTTATTGGAACAGAGCCCTATCTTTCAAATTATTAGACAGCCCGAATTATTATCGACCCGCAGGCGATAATAAGGCCGATTACATGAATTCAACCGGATGCCATAACAATTTTAATTTAGATACGGAACTCGGGCATAAATTGCTCCATGACTATATCAAACAAATGCACCGTCTCGGTTTTGACGGAATCCGTTGGGACTTAGGCGGAGACAATGCTTTAGACAATTATGGAATTTTTCAAGAACAAGGGGCTTTCATACAAGAATTGAAATACGCTACCGAACAATTAAAGATGGAAATGTATGTCGAACCATGGAGTGCCATGGGCGGAAATTATACCGGTAGATTTTCTCGCCTTGTTCCTGGGGTAAAGGAGTGGAGCGATAAACGCCGAGAATTTACGGCTGATTTTTTCAGTGCCAGGGAAAACACGGCCGGAGAGTTTGGCAATCAGGTATCGGGTTCCGCCATTACCGATCCCAATACCAAAGAAAGTGCCATGGTCGGAACCGCCTTTACGCATGACGGTTTTAGTCTTGTTGGGGCTTTCAAATACCACAAAGATACCACAGACAACGGGGAGCAAGGCCGAGATGGGAGCCCGGATAATTATGCCAAATCTCAAGATGTAGAAGAACTTTATCGGCGTGCCTCCAGTGCTGCGGCTCTAAATATTTTAAGTAAGGGAATTCCGCTTTTGCGTAACGGAGATGAAAGAAGCTATGCCAGCCCGAATAATAACCCGTATTGTATTGATGACCATAGTGTTTGGTTAAAGTGGAATGAGTTGGATGAACATGAAAAAAGGTTATTTAAACAAATATGCCGTTTAAATGCGTTAAGAAAAAAACATCCGATTTTTACGGATTTGAAGCTCTATGACGGAAAAGAAAACCCCGAAAACGGAGTGAAAGATATTACCTGGCTTCGTCCGGACGGACAAGAGATGACCATTGCCGAATGGACGCTTCCTTATCACAAGACGGGAGCTTATATGCTAAACGGAGCGGCAACCTCATCACGCCCGGCAGATGATGATTTCTTAATTATGGCATCGGGAGACAATTACTATACTATCTCGTACAAACTACCAACCCCGCCGTCCGGAGGCAAATGGCAATTGGTGTTAGATACATCGGAAAAAGATTTTCCGGGACAAGAACGACAATTCCAAGCCGGAGAAGAATATGCTCTCAAACCCTATTCCTATGTGATTATGACCAGTAAAAGAGAAAAAGGTCGCCTTAACCAACGTCAGATAATGTCTTTGTTGGCACAGCAAAAATCACTTTCTCCACGGCGTTAATCGGGGGATAAACCGAGGCACATTGCTTTTATAAAGAAGGTATTCTTCGCCAAAGCGTTTTTCTAGTCCTTTTTCTTCGGATAAAGGAAAGTAAAGCATATTAATTCCGATAAAACAAAGAAGATAATAAAACAAGGCCATACTCTGAAAGAAAAGGGCTTCTCCTCCCAAGCATAAAAAAACACCAATGAGCATCGGGTTTCGAACATAGGCATAGGGGCCGTTAATAATTAGTTTTTCAACGGGATTCCAAGGAGCCAGAGACCCTTTTTTCAAAGCAGAAAAAAGGCGTATGGTCCAAATCATTAAAAATAAGCCTCCCGCAAAAAGCATCAGCATTAAGAAAAACGGATAAGACATTTCAAAAGCAATCACCCGATACCCAAAGCCCCACAACAATAAAAACGGAAAAGTCACTAAAACATTAAATGGCAAAATTAAAATAGCTTTCAGCATTACCACCTCCGGAGAAAATACATTTTTGATAAAATAGCTTACATTCAAAAGCTTGTGAAAGAGTTAATGCCAAGAATTAAAAAAATAAAACTTGTAATTTAGACAAAATCGTTTATAAAAAAAGTATAAAACAATTATGATGTCGAACTTAAAAAATATTTTTATGAAAAAGGATGTATTACTCCAATTTGATAAAAGTTGTGGATTTTTTGCCCGACTTTTTAGCCGACAAGAGGTTTTTAAATACCCGATTGTCTATTTGGATGGCAAAGTCAGTTATTTAAAGTCTGTTTTGGACAAGGATAAAGCTTGGGGATTTATTTATCGTCATTACATTATCCGCAAAATGCCGACACAACTGATGCTACCAAGCCAAGTCCCAAACTATTGTAAAAATAACACGTTTGCCGGAATTTCCTACACCGTTCCACCGTATTCGCTCATGCAAAGGCTCCTTACAAAAGACATTGCAGACATAAATCATCTTTTGGAAGAAATCGGCGGAAAACCATTTACCTCAAGATGGTATATGGCCAAGAATGATAAATGGGTTAACGGAGAAACCTGGAATTTGGATGAACGCCTTTGCGGCGTCAACCCGCAAAATTTGAGTAATCAAGTAGCAATATTTATCGGAGAAAAGAACAAAGCGGCTTTTTATCCGGCAATAGAGCTTTAATAAAAAAAAGAGGTAACAAAAAGTTACCTCTTTTTTTTATTTTTTATTGTAAGTTACGCAAACTATTGATGATATTAGAGGTTATGGTTTGAGCTTCTTCATCAATACCGGCAGATTCTAAAGCCATTTTCTTAATGCAGGTGTTAACAATTTCATCTTTGGTTGTAGAAATGTTTTGAGCAAAAAGCGTTCCGTTTTTTAACTTAGTTTGGGCTTCACTTAAGGCACAAGCTCGAAACTTTTCTTTTGGGGAGGCATTTGCCCCAACATTAATATATTGGTCTAAGGAAGAACACGCACTAAAAAGCATCAAAGCTCCCAAAATCAAACAAACTTTTTTCATCTTATCTTTGTCCTTTATAATTATTTGTTTCACCAAAATAATTCCAAAGATTAAAGCAAAGATCTTAATTTTTTATTGTTAAAAACTCAAAATTTTCAAAATAAAAATATTCTGCCAAACAATGCCGGTTATTTAATATTGCTATTTTTGCAAGGGTATGCTACCTCTAGATAAATTCAATCAAATAAAGGGGATACCCATAATGGAAAAAAGCAAAGTTATTCATTTACGGAACAATCAGGCAGAATGCAAAATCTCTCTTTGGGGTGGCAATTTGTTGTCCTATCGTCCCTTAACGGAAGAGCACGATATCTTCTGGCTTGGCGATTTGAATAAATTTGACAACATTCAGGCAATCCGCGGAGGAATCCCTGTTTGTTGGCCTCGCTTTGCAGAAGAACAACGGTGTCATAATCTTCCGCGTCATGGCTTTGCTCGCCTTTCAATATGGGACTTACAAAAAGCCTATGTTGATGAAAATAAAATAGAACTTGAACTTTCCCTAACCCCGGATGCCAAATACAATCTAAATTTGTCAGCCAGAGTTTATATTAAAATTACCGATAGACTGGAATACGCTCTTGAAACCACCAATCATGGGGATGAAGAATTTATTTTCAGCGAAGCTTTGCACGCTTATTTTAATGTTAGTTCGGTTGAAAATGTTATAATTAAGGGGTTGAGCGGTCATCGCTATAAAAATTCATTAGACGGCAATTTCTACACCTTGGATAAAGATTTGCAGATAAAGGGTGAGTTTGATTCAATTTTTCAAAACCAAGTTGCTCCCATCACAATCGTCGATAAAGGCTTTGCCAGAAAAATTGTTCTGGAAAAGCAAGGCTCGCAAACCACGGTTGTCTGGAACCCGGCAAAAGATTTAGCCGAGATGAGCCCAAATCAGTATAAAACCTTTATCTGTGTGGAGCCATCAAACGTAGGAGAATATGGTGTCAAACTCGCTCCACACAAAAAACACACCATCTCCACCACCATAAGCCTACAGAGATAAAAAAGAATAAATCCTCAAACGGTTGGAAATATAAAAATGGTGCGAGATACTATGCAATTATCGGACTAAAAACTATGATAATTTTAAACAACTTTGCTATAAAATTGAAGCACTTTATGACATTAATGCTAGCTAGTTAATTCGTTTGTTTATTGATTTTTCATAAAATATATTTATAATTCTATCCAACATAAAGATTAGGAGAATTTCTAGTGAAAAAGATTATAAGTATTTTGCTTCTGTTTGTAACCGCGTGTTCTATGACTCATTACGAAATAAAGGTAAATTCTATAGCTCTTTCTAATGAAGAATTGGTCAATTATAATAATTGCATTCTAATGCCAATTACAGATAAAGATGAGGACATGATTATTCATAAACGTTATATTTTGTCTTTGATTAAAGTTTTAGAGAATAATAATATTAAAATTGTAGATAAACATAATAAAGCAAATTGTGTGGTCTTTTTTGATTATGGAATATCCAAGCCGCAAGCTATAAACCAAACATCTTTTATTCCAAATTATGGTGTTACAGGTATTTCATCATCAACTACATCAGGAAATGTTCATTTTCAGAATGTAGGTTATGGTAATTATATAGGAAACGTTTCCTCCCATACTGAATATACACCTCAATATGGAATTACAGGATATACTCCGATTAATCAAACGGTATTGTTGTATATAAGATATCTGTATATGGATGCAAGAAAAATTGTGAAAAATAAAAAAGAAGCTGGAGAACAGCTGTGGAATACTGTAATTACAAGTGTAGGTAGTTCTGGAGATCTTAATGAGGTAATGCCTTATATGTTGTATGTCCTTTCTAACAATATTACAGATAATACTCAAGGAATTCAACAGATTAGCATTGATAAAAACGATGAAAATATTAAATATTATAAACAATTGTTGCTTTGAACTTGATAAATATAAAATATTTAATAGGTTTACGCACAGGTTAAGTTTTTACCGCTCCGATTTGATGAATAACACGACAATATAAATGTGAGAGTTCATCAATTATACTAGTTAAATGATATGGGAGATAAGGATTTAACCATCTCAAAATCTGACAAACTAAAAAGCCTTGGAATACATACAAAAAAAGCACCTTTAACGGTGCGTTCTTAAAAATGGTGCGAGATACTGTGCAATTATCGGACTAATTTCTATGACGATTTTAAGACTTTGAGTAGGAAAATTGATATGTTTGAAATGAAAGAATATATTTGAAAATTAAAAGTTATTTTTATAGTATATCTAAAAAGAGAGGTTACTATGAAGAAAATTTGTCTGTTTTTATCTGTTTTATTGACAGGATGTGCAACTATAACTGTATTTAGTGACAACAAAAATTGTATTAGCACTAGAAAATTTGAGGTCCTTCAGGCTTTAAATGATGGTGGAGCTTTAGCTTATGAATGCACATTTTTAGATGGTTGTTCGTCATTTAATCAATTAGTATACATAGATTGGCAACCTGGAATAGATTATTATGATAATATGATTGTAGAAGTTCCTTCCAATAAATGTGCTGTCCAAAACGGCGTTTATAAATATACTAATACTCAGAATACTCTTAAAACTGTTCCTGTTATCAAATTTGAATATCAAAATGCCCCAGAAACAGAAGAAGATATTTTAGATCGTTTAGAAGATAAACATAATAGAATGTATGAGGCTTGCTTATATGATTCTAAGGCTAGCGGTACAGAAGACCCTAAATTTTGTAGTTGCTATGCAGATCAGTTTATGAAATATTTTATAAATATCCATTCAAATGAAAATACAGAATATTCTAATGATGAATTCGATAAAATTATAAAAAAAGAGTGCGGTAAACTTCCTAAGTTTTTAACGTCTAACTAAATATTAATCTTATGTAGATTGTTAAACTTACGCACAGGTTAAGTTTTTACCGCTCCGATTTGATGAATAACACGACAATATAATTTTGGAGTTCAAAAACTGCATAGACAGACACGTAGAGAGGCAAGGATTTAACCGTCTTTGTCTCTTTATTTTAATATCGGACTGGCATAAGCATAACGGGATAGCTCCACCGCCATAAAGGATGCCCGACATATACACCCTCCATGGATACCATACTGCCACACCATGCCGTACCATACAGGATAAGATTAATTTTTTTTGTTAAGCGAATTTTAGTCAAGGCCTTTACGTGTGAGAGAGCTTCTTTGATTTTTATTTTTCAAATAGACTTCTGCAAATTTTTACAAAAGTTGATTAACCGACATCAATGTCATTTAATGATTTCAACCTTTGACATTCAGATGTTAAAAGTTCGTGACGTTAACGACAATAACTTTTTTATAAAATAATCCAACAACCTAATTCTTATTTGGAATGAAGTTAACTCATTATTTTTATGTGATTTTATATGTATGATGTCATGGAAAACAAAAAGGTAAAACCAAAAAATTTTTATCTTTAAGAAATTTTATCATTAGATTTTGTGAAAAAAACAATTCTATTTAAATGTATCATTATAAACCGATTACCAAAATCCACCATAATCTTGGTATAACTGTTTTATCAGTTCGGGATACGAGGAAGCTTTTATTCATGCGGCCTTTGTTATTTTTATATCAAAAAATAACTTAATTATTATTAAAAAAATAAATAAAATTAATCACTTAAATAAATACTAATTGGATGATAAAAATGAATAAATACAAATATGAAAGAGTATGGTTGCAGGAGATAATGACAGAAAACAAGATGTTAAAATTGTCAATAAGTCATGCAACAAGATGTATTGATGATTATGTATATGTCTTAGGTATTATAAGAAGATATGGTTTAATTTCTGTTATTGATAAAGTAAAATTGAGTCCTTTTCTTGTTGAATATGGTATTTCTTTTAAGGATTATTTGGTTAATTCTTCTTTATTAAATGGTTTTTATAATAAATTTAAGAGTATTTATAATGAAAAACTCAAGCAAAATAAAATAAACTATATACAGAAAATAGTTAATATACTCTTTTATATCTCCAGATGTGCTAATAATGAAAATCTTAACCAAAACACGAGCATAAACAAGCCTAAAACAACCCATGAACTACAAAATGATATAAAAGCAATCGAACCTATACCAAATAAAAATACTGATTCCTACAGTCAAAAAATGGGTAATATCATAAAATCTGTGTCTCAAGGAAAAAAGGCAACAAATTCTTCCACGATAAAAAAAAGATTAAATAAATGGATTGCTAAAGAATATAAACCGACTCATTTTTTAACCGTACAACTACCAGAAAACAAGAAGACTAAAGATTTATATAACTCAATTAGTCATTTAAGAAACATTATGAAAGCATTTGAAAAGAGTTTGATGAACAATTGGGAGCATCACCATCTTCGGTTTATTGCATTTGCTGAAAATGGAATAAGTTCGGACTGGCATTTTCATATATTATTTAATCGAGGAAGATTTAGTGAACAAGAACTCCAAGATGCTATTTTTCAAGCAATGATGAGAGAAAACTTACCGTCATATTGCATGAATTTAAAACCAATTGAACCAAGATTGTTAAATGTTACCTATTATTGTATGAAAGAAATTAAAATATATTGGAATGGTAAATTTGATAGTGACCATATGATTTTTTCTGAAGACTTATTTAATCTTAATCCTCAAAGAAACTAAATTATAAAAAAATATCATAATGGAAGTTTAACCGTTTACAAATCCCCAAATACACGACAATACATTTATATCAGATTCTTTTGAAAAGTTATAACACATTGTAAATAGGTATTATTATGTTTAACTTCTGCTGAATTTTGCAAAAGTCGTGTTTTAAAGTTAGTATGATATAAAAAACAACCTCATTCCGATTGGGAATTAGGTTAATCATTTGAAATTTCATAAATATCTTATAAAATTATATCATATATCTCCATAAACAACCCGTGGTCAACCGAATTTGATGAAAGTAATAAAACCTATACCAAATAAAACGATTGTATCCATGGGCTAAAAAATGAGATGATTAAAATAACTTATTGCCATTGAGGTTACGAAGTTAAAATATCAAAAATAAAAAATCCGACTTGATATTACTCAAATCGGACTAATTTTAATATTCGTGAGATAGCATAATCGTCATAACTCGGTTAGTTATATTTGGATTACTTGGATCTTCTGAACAAAACTGATAATTTTTATCATAATAATCAATTTTCCAATAAATTTGCTCTCCTTTATAGTAAAAACTTCCAAAATCATGCTCATTATATGGATCATTGGCGGTGGTAAAATTATTAAAACATCTAACTTGATTAAGAATTTCAGCTAATTCACTTTGACTCTTTGCTCTAATTCCACAAGTTAACATAACTCTTCCGCCACTAAAGGTTTTTCTAAAATTATCGTTTAAGGTTTTGATATCAGTCATTAGTTTGCACTTTCAATAAGGTTGTTCGATATCAAAAACATTTTAAAACGTCTTAAGGCTTGTCTAACTGAGGTGTGAGAACGTTTACCATAAGCACTTTGTTTACCGTTAATCTCATATTCAGGCAAAATTGAGGTAATATTTTCAATCAAATGAGACAGAGTATAACCTTCTTTGCGGCACAGTCTTTCAATTCTTCCTTGATAATCAAAAGCGGTGGTAGGTCTGTAATTATTATTTAACAACCAGTTTTCAAAATCTTTTAGCATAGCAAATCTCCTTGATACCAAATTAGTCAACAAATACAGGTTCAGTACACACCGCAACCATAACCCATTGCAGTCTTTTGCATTCCTTAAGACAATCGCTAAAATATTGATAAGGCGTTGGAAGAATTGTATTATTTAATTTTACATACCACATTGTTTTTCCTTTCATAAATAGTTGTTTCACTCATTAACTATTTATATTATGCGGTATATTTTCCCATTCGCGAGCCCCTAAAACTCACGTTCTTGGTAACATTTTGCTACGATTCTAATTGTGATGTGATTTTTTATAAAATTGTTGTAAATTATTAAGATATATAGTTTATATATGATAAAAATTATATTATAATTTATCTATCAATAAGGGGTTTGTTATGTCCAAGTTTGCTGTTTTTTCTTTCTTTTCAGGAGCGGGCTTTCTTGATTTGGGATTTGAAGACGCTGGCTTTGATATTGTATTCGCAAATGAAATAAGTACCGATTTTAGTTATGTTTATCAGTATGCAAGAAAGAAATTACATAAATCGGAATTAAAATTTGGATTACATATAAACAGTATAGATGATTATTTAAATTGTAAAGATGATATCAAATTTTTAGAAAATTCTATAAAGTCGGCTAAAATAGATTATGATTACGTCGGTTTTATAGGCGGACCACCTTGTCCGGATTTTTCTGTCGCAGGAAAAAATAAGGGAGCAACAGGAATACATGGTCGATTATCATTGTCTTATGTAAATTTAATTTGTAAAGAAACTCCGGATTTTTTTGTATTTGAAAATGTTAAAGGATTATGGAAAACTGCCCGCCATAGGCAATTTTTTGATTCTCTTGTAGAACAGTTAAAAAATTCTGGGTATGAATTAACTTATAAATTGATTAATGCCTTAGAATATGGTGCTCCTCAAGACAGAGAAAGAATTATTTTAATTGGTATTAGAAAAGAAATTTTAAGCAAAAAAGAAAAAAATATAAACAATTTTCCTTGGAGTAAGTATGTGACATATAATCTTGAAGATATAAAAAAGATTGCATGGCCTGAAATAACAGAATTTAAAGAAAACTCTGTGATACAGATTCCTAAAAATATAATTCCGGAATTAACTGTGGAATATTGGTTTGAAAAAAATAATGTAAAGTCACATCCTAATTCAGATGATTTTTTTACTCCTCGATCAGGGTTGAAAAAAATGCAAACCTATAGTGAAGGCGATGTTTCAAAAAAATGTTATAAAAGATTACATCGTTATAGATTTTCTCCAACAGCAGCATATGGAAACAATGAAGTTCATTTACATCCATATAAAGCTAGAAGGCTTTCTGTGGCTGAAACTCTTGCTATTCAATCTTTACCTGCTGAGTTTGAACTACCAAAAGATTTGTCTTTATCTGCCAAATTTAAGACTATTGGAAATGGAGTTCCGTATTTAGCTGCTAAAGGGGTCGCTTTAAGTTTAATAAATTTTTTGAAAGAGTAAATTTATGCAAATATATACTGCCTCAAATATATGTAGAGCAATAAATTGTTTAGATAAGAACATTTTATATAGTTATGTAAATCCCAAAAATAAAGGTGAAATACAAATAGTAAATGTTGTTATGCCTGAAGGACCTATAACTATTAGACGTAGAAAGATTGGAGAGCAGTGGGGAGAATATGAAACTATTAGTAGTCAAATGATTTGGCGCGTAGCAAATGCATTAAATTCACGGATACCAATCAATATAGATAGAGTATTGGCTGGTAGTTATAATACGCGTTCTGTTTTAGAAAGCTTATTAGCACACACTCCTGAAATTTTTGTTTGCACCCCTGGCAGACAAGAGACTATAGGTGGTATTGTTTCAATCAAAAAGGGACATAAACATATTTTATGGCTTCCTGATAAGACTCACAAATTAGGTAAAATAGAATATATTGATTTAGGGGAAAGTTGTGTAATTAATGAAATTCCTTCAATGGATATGATGTATGATGTTGTACCCGCAAAAATTAATAAAGAAGGAATGTCTATTGAGATACAACGTAGACACTCTCAAATTCAAGTTGCTCTTTCTGAAATTGCTAGAGCTTTAGATATGAGAAGTTGGATTGCTGTTGAAGATCACGGAATTATATATAATCAAAAAAGAATCATTGAATATCCCAATATTGTTAAACAATTAACTGAAGAGCCAACAATATCACAGTTTCCAGATGCAATTCAAGTAGGTAAACATATAGATTGTTTATACTTTAATGGCGGTTTGCCTTTTGCATTTGAAGTAGAGCACACAACAGGAGTTACTAGTGGTTTGAGCAGAATGTTACAATTTAAAAACGCTGCAGAGCATCTAAATACTCATTATGTGATAGTTGCCCCAGATAATGATAGAGAAGACGTAATTACTAAATGCCATAAGGAACAGTTTAAAGATTTGAATGCTCTCTATTTTCCATATTCGCAAGTAGAGGAGCTTTATTCTTTTACTAGTAGACATGAAGGAAAAATAAAAGGAATAAAAAAAGATTTCTTACTAACTTTTATGGAAAGTGCTTCATAGATTATTATAAAATCCCGAAACTATGTCATTTTGATAAATATCAATTCTAATCTATTTGCATTTTGAATAAATGTAAATTTAATTTTCGTTTCCTGTTTTACATATTTATTCAATCCCGACATATAATTATTATGACTGATACGTTTAATGAAATAAAAGAAGAATTAAAGATTTATTATCCCGATTTTACGGATGATGAATTAACTGAAATGACTAACAAATTAATCCGTTTTTTCTATTTAGGAGCAAAGGCTGTTTATCATGCAAAGCAATCTGAAAAACAATTAACGGACATCAACGTCACTAAATCAACTTGAATACCCCAACCTCTGTAAATTTTAGCAGAGGTTATTTTTTTAACTTTGTGACGTTAACGACAATAACTTTTTATAACCTCGTTCCAATTGGGAATTAGGTTAACATTTTGAAATATCAGTAATTTGTTAGTGAAAAAATTGCAAGAATCTGAAAATAACTGCGTACTTTCCCAAAATAACACGACATAATAACATTATCGGACTAATTTTGAGGAGTAATATCATGTCTAAAAGAAATAAATATCAAAATATTGCAGATGAAGAATGTAAACAAGCTGTTATATTTGCTCGAGTTTCATCGGAAGAACAAAAGAAAGGTGCTTCCATTGATGCACAACTTAAAACGGTTGTTGATTATTGTAACAATCACAAATTTAAGATTCTAGATAAATTCTCTATTGTAGAAAGTTCAACGCGAGGCGGGCGTCTAAAATTTTATGAAATGCTTGAATTTGTAAAATCTCAAAAACACAAAACCGCTATTGTTGTAAATTGTGTCGATAGATTGCAAAGAGGATATAAGGAATGTGTTGAATTAGACGATTTGCGTAAACAAGGAAGGATTGAGATACATTTTTATAAAGAAGGTTTCTATTTGCACAGAGATAGTAATTCATCTGATATTTTACGTTGGGATATGGGAGTTTTATCCGCTAAAATGTATGTAGGTGCTTTAAGAGACAATGTTTTACGCAGTCAGGAATATAAAAGAGAAGCAGGACAATGGCAATCTTGTGCACCGGTAGGATATTTAAATATATCAAAAACCAAATCGACTCCGGCAAATATAATTATAGATGAAGAACGAGCACCAAAGGTTAAAAGACTTTTCGAAGAATATGCCAAAGGTGGACGAACCTTGCAAGACATTACCAATCTAGCCAGAACCTTAGGATTATCTTCAAAAATGTGTCGTGTAAATAAAACAATTAGTCGTGCTCAAGTTCAAAACATACTGAAAAACACTTTTTACATTGGATATTTCACGCAAAAAGGCAAAGTTTACAAACATCCTTATCC
This sequence comes from uncultured Alphaproteobacteria bacterium, assembly GCA_944392275.1. GTDB lineage: Bacteria > Pseudomonadota > Alphaproteobacteria > RF32 > CAG-239 > CAZU01. The sequence continues at coordinate 181,172 of CALXWA010000003.1, read as the reverse complement.
TTTATTTATAGATAAAGAATTGTTTCAAATTGTCCAAGATACCATGGAAGGAAGAAAACGAGCACCAAGTAAATTATATTATGGTGATAAACAATATATTTTTACAGGTTTAGTCAGATGTGGTTGTTGTGGTAGTTTAATGACTTGTGAAACTAAAGTAAAAGACGATAAACATTCTTACAATTATTTAAAATGCAACAAATTACGCTCCAAATGTTCACAAAAACCAATCAATGAAGCAAAAATCTTACAACAGCTTGAACAAGAATTGTCATTACCTATTAACATTAGTGACACTATGTTAAACAATATTAAGGCAGAAGTGAAAAAGCAACTCAAAGCCGAAAATATCAATACAACCAATCTCAAACGAGACATTACCATTAAATTAAATGAGCTTGATGAAGAAGCAAAAAACTTATTCCGCGGCTATATGAAAGGCAAATGCGATGAAAAAATGTATAATGAATTAAAAACTGAAATTGAAATGGAAAAAGAAAAACTACAAAAAGATATGGATAAATACCTTGAGATTGATGCTGAAACTGATGAAATACTAGCAAATATCGCGGAAATAGCTGCAAATGTAGGAAAATTCTTAAAAAGTCCGATTATTTCTGAAAAAAGAGACATTTTGAAATTAATATTATCGGACTGCAAAACTGAAGGAAAAAATATAGCGTTTTCAATAGTTAAGCCATTCGATGAACTACTAAAAACGCCAGAAACTGATAAATGGTGCCGCTAGTAAGAATCGGACTTACGACCCCACCCTTACCAAGGGTGTGCTCTACCACTGAGCTATAGCGGCACAATCAACTGATAGGCAACATATAATAATTAAATAAAAAATCAAGTATTTTTTTCAGGATTACGTCGATTTAGGTGGAAAAAGTTTTAAAACCAAGTATATTAAAAGCAAATTAACCACACAAAGGAGATAATTTAATGAAAAAAGTATTGGCCATGTTTTTACTTTTTGGGCTCTGGGCGTGCTCGTCGCAACCGGAATATTCCTTCAAAGGAAAGGAGTACAAACTTCTTCAAGCACAAAATGATGCTTTGATTACCTTGGGCTTTGCTCCGGAAGAAAATCGGTATTTTGGTAAAATCGTCAATAACTATTTTGGTACCTATGAACAAGACGGTGAAAAAATTACTTTTCCTCCGGCCGCCAGTACAATGATGATGGGTCCCCAAGATATGATGGAAGCCGAAGCTAATTTTCTGCAAATATTGCCGCGAATCAAAAGTTGGAAGGTTGAGGATAACACTCTGGTCCTGATAACCGATAACGGGCAAGAACTTGGGTTTGAAGAGATTGAAAAAACAGCCCAATAAACAACAAAAAAACGCAGATAAAAATCTGCGTTTTTTTTAATCTAAATTTTATTATCTACCAAAGACAGCGTCTTTTAAGCGTTTAAGCGTTGCTTGGGCTGCAGGACGAGCTTTTGCGGCTCCTTTTTGCAACATGTCTTCAACCTCGTTGAAGTGAGCCATATAATAGTCATATTTTTCGCGAGCAACTTTAATTTCATTAATAACCGCATCTAAAAGCATGTTTTTGATATGTCCGTAGCCAAGTTTTCCTTGACGAAGACCCTCCGCCATTTCTTTGACTTGTTCCGGGGAGGCAACGGCTTTATAAATTTCATAGACCAAAATTTCATCCGGATTTTTGGGTTCTTCCATCGGACGAGAGTCTGTTTTTATGGAAAAGATAGCTTTTTTGATAGTTTTATCATCTTCAAATAAAGGAATAACATTTCCATAAGATTTACTCATTTTGCGTCCGTCAAGACCGGGAACAACGGCGACATTGTCATCAAATTTATAGGTTGGGAGTTTGAGCAACTCTTTTCCATAATGAGCATTGATGGCTCCGGCAATATCCCGAGCAATTTCCACATGCTGTACTTGGTCTTTTCCAACAGGAACAATATCGGAGTCATAAGCCAAAATATCGGCCGCCATAAGGGTCGGATAAGTGTATAACCCCATATTGATTCCGTCATCGTCAGGTTTTCCGGCTTCTCGATTCTTGTCAACCTGAGCCTTATAGGCGTGGGCTTTGTTCATAAATCCTTTGGGGGTATAAGCATATAAAATCGTTGTGATTTCCGGAATTTCGGGGATATCGGATTGCCGATAAAAATAAGATTTCTCCGGATCCAGCCCGCAAGCCAAATAAATACAGGCAATTTCTTTTGTCATTTCGTTAAGAATAGCCGGATTTTTTTCAGCATTAATGGCATGATAATCCGCAATAAACATATAATGTTTTCCACCTTGAGCTAAAGCCTCGTGTCCCAGCTCAATCGCAGGTTTAATAGCCCCGAGATAATTCCCGAGATGAGGTTTTCCGGTAGGCTTTACACCGGTTAAAACAGTTTTTCCTTCAAACATTGTGCTTAATCCTAAAATTTTCTGTTGTTTTTATTTATAAAATTGATACTCTATGCTCTGTTGAAAATCAATTAAAAACTAAAACTTATAATAAAATTAGGACAGAATAAAGATGTTGGATATAAAATATATTGCGGAAAATCCGGATGTCATAAAAGAAGGATTAGCGAAAAAAGGCTATACAAAAGAGGATATAGATATTGATGCATTGATTGCATTATACAAGGATATCAACAAGTTAAAGACATCATCACAATCTCTGTCTGAAGAAAAAAACAAACTCAGCAATTCAATAAAATCCGCCTCGGCAGAAGAACGCCCGGCCATTATAGCCAAAAGCAAAGCCATTGGGGAAGAACTAAAGGTTGAACAAGAAAAACTGGCGGCAGAACAAGAAAAATACAACAATATCATGTGGCGTATGCCCAATATGCCCTCACCGGAAAGCCCGGTTGGTCCGGATGATTCGGGCAATGTGGTTCGTCGTAAAGTCGGAACACCGCGTGTTTTTGATTTTAAGCCCAGAGACCATGTTGAGTTAATGGAGCTGAACGATTGGTCAGAAATGGAGCGTATTGCCAAAGTTTCTGGTTCAAGAACCTATGCCATTAAAAATGATTTGGCCAAGTTAGAATTAGCCATTCATATGATGGTGTTGGATAAACTCCGCGGTTATGGATTTACGGTAATTACCGTTCCCTCCATTTCTAAAGAAAAACCTTTGTATGGACAAGGGTATCTGCCGTTTTCTCGGGATGAAGTTTATTACCTTCCGGCAGATGATATTTATCTTTCCGGTACGGCAGAATTGATTTTAAATTCTCTGCGTGCTGATGAAATTTTACCCGAAAATGAGTTGCCGATTCTCTATGCCGGATTTTCTCCTTGCTTCCGGAGAGAGGCCGGAGCTGCCGGAAAAGATACCAGAGGTTTGATTCGTGTCCACCAATTTATGAAAACAGAGCAATTTGTTATCTGCAAAAATGACATTGCCGAAAGCGAAAAGTGGCATCAAAAACTTTTGGCAATATCGGAAGAAGTTCTCCAAGATTTAGAGTTGCCTTACCAAGTTTTGGAAGTTTGTACCGGCGACATGGGAGCTCCCAAATATCGGCAATATGATTTGGAAGCATGGGTTCCGTCACAAAATTGTTATCGTGAGACACACTCTTGCTCAAACATTACGGAATGGCAGGCTCGCCGCACCAATTTGCGTTATCGGGACAATGCCGACGGTAAAGTGAAGTATGTTCATACTTTAAACAATACCGGCATTGCCACCCCGCGTGCGTTGGTTCCGTTTATAGAAAATCACCAAAATGCCGATGGAACGGTTAATATTCCGGTAAAACTTCAACCCTATATGGGCGGAAAGACGAAAATCGGCAAAGCGGCATAATTTTCAGAATTTAAGCCTATGCCCGGCACTTAATTTTGCCGGGCATTTTTATGGAGATTAAGATGATACCAAACCTTTCAGAACTTGAATATGTTTTACTTGATTGGGACAATACACTTTCAGACAGCCGCCCGTTGTTGGTTCAGACGGTAAATCGAGTTTTGCAAGAATATCATTTGCCCAATTGGGAAGAAACCAAACAAAAAAGGGATAAAGATTTATCTTTTCGGGACAATTTTCCGCATTTTTTCGGTCCTAAAAAAGCAACCGAAGCTTATGAACGATATGTGGAATTATATTTGCCGGAAATAAAAAAGACAATTCACACATTCCCAAAGGTAAAAGAAACGTTGCTTTTTTTGCGTGCACAAAACATTCCGTTGATAATCTTGAGTAATAAAGACCGCCGCTTGCTGGAAGCAGAACTGCAACATTTATTTGATAAAGATTGGTTTTTGCGTGTGGTTTGCGGACATGAGGCTCCCAAAGACAAACCCTATCCGGAACAAATTTTTTATGCTTTGCAGGGTCTGTTAAAGCCTGAGGACATCACGCCGCAACGAGTTTGGATGATTGGTGACTCTCCGCAAGACAGTCACTGTGCACAGGCGGCAAATGTCTTGCCGATACGTATCGGAAAACCAATCTGGGAAGAACAGGAAAATTCCCACTCAAAGGCCATCCAATATTACCAAGATTTTGCAGAATTTTATGCAATGTTAGCGAAAAATTAACAGCCCGTTGAGTATGCTCTTTTTAAGAGCAATCCGGAGACAAATTTCATGAAAAACAATGAAAACGATAATAATCTGAATTATTACCTATGGGGCGGGGTGGCCGTTGTAATGCTCTTGATTCTAAACTATATGGATTTTCAAGAACATACTTCCTCAAACACCGAAGTTATTAATAACTATTCATTAAGGGATGAAGATTTGAATAATATCAGAATACCAGCCGTTGCTGGTTTGTTTTATCCGGCCGATATTTATCAACTGTCCAATGCGGTGGACGGGTACTTGTCTCAGGCGGGAACCGGGGGAATTTCTCGTCCGCGAATAGTTGTTGTTCCCCATGCCGGCTATAAATATTCGGCCCAAATTGCTGCCGGTGCTTATAAAAAACTTCTTCCGTTTCAAAAAGACATAAAAAAAATCATATTGGTAGGGCCATCACATTACGTAGCTTTTAAAGGGGTAGCTTTGTCAAATGCAAAGTCCTTTAAAACCGTTTTTGGGGATATTCCGACCGATGCCGAAATTACACATATGTTAACAGGCTTTGACGGTTTTTCTTATAACAATGAGGCTCATCGAAAGGAACATTCCTTAGAAGTTCAGTTGCCGTTTTTGCAAAAAATTTTCCAAGATTTTACGATTGTGCCTTTAGTCTATGGGGATGTTAATCCGCAAAAGATTGCCGATGCCTTAAAGCCGTTTATCAATCGTCCGGATGTTTTAATTGTCATATCGGCTGATTTGTCCCATTATTTAGATTATGACAGTGCCAAAGCGGTAGATGCCGCCACGGCAGAAAAAGTTTCTCGCAAAGATCCGCTTGAAGCGCATCGCTCTTGCGGAGCAATCGGGATAAATGCGGCAATAGCCTTGGCCAAAGAAAATAATTTACGCCCAAAATTGATTGATATTGCCAATTCCGGAGATATCAGCGGTGAAAGGGATAGTGTTGTCGGATATGCCTCATGGATTTTTGACGGACAAGAAAATAGTGCGGACAAAAAACAATCGCCGTTAGAGCAAGAAGTAGAAAATCTGAAAAATTTTGCCCGCCATCACGGAGAAGAAATGTACCAAGTCGCAGTCCAAAGTTTGGAAAAAGCGGTTGAGAATAAAAAATATCGCCCATCTCGACAAGACTACGCCGATGTTTTGTTTAACAAAGGAGCAAGTTTTGTAACCTTAGAGAAAAACGGCAATCTTCGCGGGTGTATCGGTAGTCTTTTCCCAAGAGAAGCCGTTTTGTTGGATATTGCGGAAAACACTTATAAAGCCGCCCGTGAAGACAGTCGTTTTGAGCCGTTACGAGCCGAAGAAATCCCTCAGATTGAAATTACCATTTCATTATTAAGCGGTTATGAAGAAATGTCTTACCAAGACGAACAAGATTTACGTCGCCAACTTCAGCCGGGGGTAGATGGCTTGGTTATCCGTGACGGAGATCGGCAAGGGCTGTTCTTGCCATCGGTCTGGAAACAACTTCCGACCCCGGAAGAATTTTTGGATAACTTAAAAATCAAAGCCGGATTAAGCCCGAGTTATTGGTCAAACAACATAAAGGTATATCGTTTCCGAGTAGTGGAGATTAAGAAAAATGCAAATTAACGGATATGAAACGGCATATTCGGAAGAGCAATTGGATAAAATGCTTTCCGAGATGTTGGTTATAGAAATGATAGATAAAAATTTTCCCGGATACCAAAATCTGAGTGAAAACGACAAAAAAGCCCTGACCCATTTAATGAATGCGGGAAGAATCATCAATCAGGTGGCATTGGAGCAAGACCATCCTTTGAACAGAACAATCAAATCCGGGCTGGAAGAGGCGGCTTTGCATTCCGCAATCGCGGCAAAGACCTTAAAAATGTTCAATTCCTTAAACGGAGTAGAAGGTTTGAACGGAATTGATCCGGAACCGATAGAACTTTTTAAGGGAGTCAAAGGCTTTAAGGGCAAAAATTTTTACCCGCAAGACCTGAGTATGGAAGAGTTCCATCAGATTCTAAAACAGATGTTATTGTCAGGGAAAAAGGATGAGGTCAAAAAAATACTCAGTGCCCGCACAATGGTTCGCCGTCAAGGAAAGGAACTAAAGGCAATTGATTATACCGAATATTTTGCCAAAGAATTTTCCTTAGCGGCCAATGAATTGGAGGTTGCGGCTCACTACGCAACAGATTCGTTGCTAAAAGATTATTTGGGTTGGCAAGCTCAAGCTTTATTGCAGAATAATGAAGATATGGATATGTTGGCAGATCGGCATTGGGCACAAATGCAAAACACCAATTTAGAGTTTACGCTCAGCCGCGAAAACTATGAGGATGAGCTGACACCAACCGTTTATGACAACAAAGAGTTGGTGGATCTTTTGGCATCTTATGGGATAGAAGCCGTATCAAAAGACATGTTAGGTGTTCGTGTCGGAATAAACAATCCTGAAGGAACCAATTTGATTCTAAAATTTAAAGAGCATATGAGTCAATTGGCGACCAAAATGCCTTTTGCCGACCAATATAGCCAATCTGTTGTCTCCGGAAAAGATTTGAAACAAACAATGGTCGATGTTGATTTGTCGGGCCTGTTTGGGGATTATGCAATGTGTCGTGGAGGAATAACAACGGCACAAAATCTTCCCAACAATGACAAACTTTCTGTCAAAACCGGCGGCGGGCGTCGCAACGTTTATCATCGTCAGGTTCGAAACACCCAAGACAAAGAACGAAATAAAAAATTATTGGAAGCCTTGGTTGATCAAGAGTTTCACGCCTATTTTAATCCAGAGGCTGAACACATTTTTGTCATTGGCCATGAAAATGGGCATTCTTTGGGGCCGGACAGCTCTTACCAAAATGCTCTAGGGGTTTACAAACACGTGATTGAAGAAAATAAAGCCGATATAATTTCCATTGCCTTTATGCCCGAATATGTTAAAAGCGGAATTATAACGGAAAATACCTTAAAAGAGATATACACCACCTGGATTGTCCGCCTGTTGTTAAAGTCGCGTCCAAAATTAATTCAACCGCATCGTTTAGGAGATTTGATTCACTTTAATGCATTGCTTGAAAAGGGAGCCATTTCCTTTAGCGAAAGCGGAAAGTTACGTATAGATTTTGCTCGGATACATCCGGTTATTTACCGGTTGTTAGAAGAGACCATAGCCGTTCAGTTATCAAAATCTCCTGAAAAAGCAAAAGCATTTATTGACAAATACGGCACATGGGGAGATATTCACGAACATGTTGCCTCGGTGCAAAAAACATTAGGTATTAAACCTTATAAAGATATCAGGACATATTTGTAATGTATTATAGTTTGTTTGAAATTTTCTCGGTAGGTGTCGGACCGTCGAGTTCGCACACGGTCGGCCCAAATCGTGCGGCCAAAAGATGGCTTGAAAACATTAAAGAAAAAGGTCTTTTTGACCAAGTACAAGAAGTCGACGTAACCTTGTACGGCTCTTTAGCTCTCACGGGGGCAGGGCACGGTACGGTCAAAGCAATAGTATACGGCTTAATGGGCTTTAACCCCGAAGATGTTGACCCGTATAAACCATATGTTAACGCCGTCAGCCGTGATGGGCTGTTACACTTTGACCAACAAAAGATTATACCGTTTGATTTGAACAAAAACATTATTTATGCCAAAGATGTTTTTTTGCCGGAACACTCAAACGGGATGCGTTTTGTAGCCAAAGACGCTGACGGAAAGGTTTTGCTGGATGAGGTTTATTTTTCGGTCGGAGGAGGGACAATCGCCCGTCGAGATGAAATTGCAAGGCGTATTGAACGCAAGCCGTTTAATGTTCCGTATGATTTCTCTAGTTGCAAAGAGTTAATGGCTCTTTGTGATGAAAACAATCTTTCGATTTCTGAGCTGGTTTTAGCCAATGAAAACGCAATTTATGGAGAAGAATACGTCAAAGCCGGAATCGCAAAACTAAACGGAATTATGCAAAGTTCCATTGATCGGGGCATGGAAGCTCATGGAACACTTCCCGGCGGATTAAATATCAAACGTCGTGCGGCGGATATGTATGACCGACTGGAAGAAAAATTTAGAAACAACGACATGGATCCGTTAATGATTGTTGACTGGATCAATTTATGGGGCTTTGCCGTAGCGGAAGAAAATGCCGCCGGCGGAAAAATCGTAACCGCTCCAACCATGGGCTCTGCGGGGATTATCCCTGCCGTCATGAGGTATTATGAACGTTTTGCCTATGAAAAATCGCCCTTTAGCAAGGAAGAAGGCGTAACAATTTTTCTAACAACCGCATCGGCAATATGTAGTTTGTATCGTTCCAATGCATCCATTTCAGGGGCCGAAGTCGGCTGCCAAGGAGAAGTCGGCGTTGCTTGTTCAATGGCTGCGGGTGGCCTTGCTGCCGCAATGGGCGGAAGCAATCATCAGATAGAAAATGCGGCCGAAATTGCCATGGAACATAATCTGGGGCTGACATGTGATCCGATTGGCGGCTTGGTTCAAGTTCCGTGTATTGAACGAAATGCGATGGGGGCCGTTAAGGCGGTCAACTCGGCACGCATTGCCATGAAAGGAAGCGGAGAACATCTCGTAAGTTTAGATAGTGTCATTAAAACGATGTATGACACCGGTCGCGACATGAGCTGTAATTATAAAGAAACATCTCTGGGCGGGTTGGCAATTCATGTTCCAAATTGTTAGAAACATTGAGTTTGTTCTTGTAAAGAAAGTTGAAAACTGATATAAAAAACACATTGTTTTAACAGTGTGAGAAGAAAAAATGTTAGCAAAACTTTTTAAAGGCGAGTTATCTTTAAGGGAAACATTTTGGGTATTTGGGCTACCGGGGCTGATTATTTTAAAAATAGCGGTAAGCGTTTTTGGTAGTTTGTTGCTTAAAAAAATTAACGGTATGAGTATTCTGTATTTTTATACGCACCACTTCCATCCGTTTTATACGCCCAAACTCACAATTTTGTGGACCTTATGCTATTTGTCCAGCATTTTGCTCTTAATTTGGTTTTCCGTTAATATCCTGATTGGATTATGGAAAAGTTCTGCCGAATACAATAAAAGTCTTTGGTTGCGTTACTTAGCCCGCTTTTTTATGGCACTGGCTGTTTTTTTGGTTTGGGATTCAATTCAATTTAGACCTCTGTTTTAAGGAAAGAACATGCTTCGTATTTTAATTGTTTCAATATGCTTAATGCTGTCGGCTTGCGAAGTCGGAGATTTTCCGGAGGAAAGATTGGCTTTGCATAACAAAAACGTTCCCAACTGTGAACAAACGCCGGAACGCTGCCACAATGGTATTCCTTGGTAAAAAAATTCCCCCTAAAAAAGGGGGGATTTTTTTATAAAAGCTGAAAAACTAAAAGTTTATTTTTCTTCATTTTCAACAATCACACCTTTAACCAAGACAAACTTTGGTGTAAAGCCATTAAAAGATTTGTATTTTTTGGAAAGCTCAACGGCTTCTTGGTCCAAAAGTTCTTCCTGAGGTTTTGTGCCACGGGATTTGGCCGCCTTTTTCTTTTCGGGAGCTTGACTTTGCTGAGCCGATAATTGAGCCTCTTGCTCTTTTGTTTTATCAACTTTGATTTCTTCTGGAGCTTTTAAGATTTTCTCCAAAATTTCTTGAGTTTCACGAGAACGCCGATTGGTATAAACAATATTTTGTTTATCCGCGGGCAAAAGATCCAAAATTTTTCTTAAGTTATCTAATTGTTTGTTTTTCTTAATAAGATTAATATCATCAACGACCAAAATATTTGTTTTGGAAAGGTCTAGTTTTCCATTATCCAAAATATCAACCAACAAATCCGGAGAGGCAATAATAACATTAGCCTCTTCATCAATATTTTCTTCGCTGTCTTTGATGGTTGTCTCGTTAATTTCATGATATTTGTTAAAAATTGCCAAACGATCAGACGTCAAAACGGAACATTCGGAATTTGGGGTAATAATTAAAATATTTTGAGCCCCTTTGGTGCTGATGATATCCACTAAAGGAAAAACATAAGACATAGTTTTGCCGCATCCTTGCGGAGCAATGGTAAACACATCTTTTCCTTCTAAAATAGAGGGGATAACGTCAGATTGAACGGTTGTTGGTTCCGTAATCCCAAATTCATTAATGGCACGAATTGTTTGTTCACTCAAACCTAGATCTAAAAAATTCATGGTATTTCTTCTAATTAATATGGTTAATTTTATTTTTTTAGATATTATTTATTTTATAAGGTATAGTCAACCCAATAAATCAAAGGAATAAACAGATGTTAATGAAACGAGAAGATTCTCTGTTGCTTATCATAGATGTTCAAGAGCGTCTGGCTCCGGTAATGGATAGCCCGCGAGAGGTTATTAATGGCTGTCGTCGTTTAATTGGTGTCGCACAAGAAATAGAGATTCCGTTTCTGATTACGGAACAATACCCCAAAGGCTTAGGCCCGACAATGGTTGATTTGCGTCAAATAGCCGGACAAGAACAGAACTATTATACCAAAACAGAGTTTTCTTGTGCACGCAACACCCAAATTATAAGTCAAATTAAAAATACGGGCAAAAAACAAATTATCCTTGCCGGGATAGAAACACACATCTGCATTTTACAAACGGCCTTAGACTTACAGCAGATGGGGTATGATGTTTTTGTGGTGTCCGATGCTTGTTCTTCGCGGCAACCTTTGCAAGGGATTGTTGCTTTGCAGCGTCTTTTGCACAACCAGATAGAAGTTGTGACAACAGAAATGGTTATTTTTGAATGGCTCGAAAAATCAGATAACCCCAAGTTTAAAGAAATTTCTAAAAAATATGTAATTTGAAAAAAAGCCTCATTTCAAATGAGGCTTTTTTAATCTAAACTCGACCGTAAACATCTTCATAACGGATGATATCATTTTCATCCAGATTATCTCCGCACTGGACTTCGATAAACTCCATATTTTTTTGAGAGTTGTTTTGGATACGGTGCTTAACGGTAACCGGGATATAAACATTTTCTCCGGCAGATTTTTTGAGTTTTTCATCTCCGAGAGTAACCACAGCCTCACCTTTAACAATAATCCAATGCTCGCTGCGATAATTATGAGATTGTAAGGAAAGCATGCTCCCCGGTGTTACACAGATTCGTTTAACGCAAAAACCATCACCGCAATCCAAAACTTCCCAGGTTCCCCAAGGGCGGGTATCCTTATCGCCTTTTTTATAATTATTAGCCATTTTTAATCCTTGTTAATTAAGTTTTTACTTGATGAAAATAATATAGAGAATATAACTAAAAGTGCAAGTTTTAATATTGTAAGGTTGAAAAAACAAATGACTTCTCCGGCAATAAATCAAGCAATGGGTATTCTGCGTCTTTTGCGTCAGATTACTCAGGTTCAGGATGAGATTTCTGTTCGGCTTGATAAAATTATGGGCATGATTGTAGAACAAATGCAGGCCGATGCCGGAGCTTGTTATGTTGCGATTGATGATAATTATTTAGAATTATTTGCCGCCTATGGCTTTAATCAAAATATTGCCCATAAAGTGACGTTGCGTTTTGACGAAGGTTTGGTCGGAGATGTTGCCAGCAACCGTCGGACGTTGGCGGTTTCCGACGCCTGGAGCCACCCCAAATTTTCCTACAAACCGGAAATGGGAGAAGAAAAATACAAGTCATTTGTCGGGGTTCCCGTTACCAGATTGGGGCGTACCATAGGTGTCATCACATTGCAGAGTTTAGAGACGCATGAATATACGGCATTTGAAATCGAAATTTTGGAAACGATTTCAATGTTCATGAGTGAACTTCTCTCCTCAGATGAAATGAATGCTTATAAAACACGTCTGATCCGGGAAAGAGGACAAGCCTCCAAAGAAAAACGCAAAGGCCTTCCTCTGAGTAAAGGCTACGGTCTGGGGCAAGCTGTCATTCATCGCCGCCGCCAAATCATAACCAAAATTTTTGCCGAAAACAAAGAGGCCGAATTACAAAAGCTTGAATTTGCTCATACCCAAATGAATAAAGATTTGGATGAAAAGTTTGATGCCGCCAAAATCGGGATCGGAGAACACGTCGATATTTTAGATGCTTATCGGATGTTTGCCAAGGACAAAGGATGGTACAAAAAAATAGTCGACAACGTAAACAGTGGCTTAACGGCAGAAGCTGCTGTCGAAAGATCCTACGAAGATATGTGGAAACGTCTTTCGGGAACGGAGGATCCCTACCTCAAAGAAAGACTGCATGATTTACGAGATGTTGCCGACCGTTTGTTAGGATATTTGCGAGGCGAAAGCAGTGGAACAAAAGTTTTGAGCGAAGATATTATTGTTATCGCCCAAACGATGGGTCCGGCTGACTTAATGGATTATGATTATCAAAAAATTCGCGGGCTTGTGATTGAGGACGGAACGCCGACAATGCATGTTGCCATTGTGGCTAAAGCTCTGAATATCCCGGTTGTTGCCAAAATCAAAGGCTTGTTTGATGAGGTAAAAAACGGAGAATTAATCGCCATTGACGGCAATGAGGGCTTTGTTTATATCCACCCCGGAAAAGCAATTCAAGAAAAGATTCGTACCAAAATTGCCGAGAAAAAAGAGCTTCAAGCCAAGCTTGAAAAACTACGCGAATTACCGGCCGTTACCAAAGATGGTGTAAAAGTCAATCTGTATATCAATGTCGGACTGTCATTTGATTTGGATTATATTGAAAGTACAAATTGTGATGGGATCGGTCTATACCGAACGGAGATTCCGTTTATGGCCTCAGAGGTAATGCCCGATGTTGATCGACAACAAAAATATTATCAAGATCTAATGGATCGAGCCGGAGATAGGAAAGTTGTTTTCCGAAGTCTGGATGTCGGCTCAGATAAATTACTACCTTATTGGAGCAATACCGGAGAAGAAAATCCGGCCATTGGTTGGCGATCTATCCGTATTACTCTGGATCGCAGAGCTATCCTACGCAAACAAATGCGGGCATTTTTACGTGCGGCAGAAGGGAAAGAACTCAACGTTATGTTTCCGATGATTTCTAATTTGGCAGAATTTGAAGATGCCAAAGAAACCTTAATGCTTGAGCTGGAAAAAGAAAAACGTCGCGGCAACGGAATTCCCTCAAAGGTAAATGTCGGATTGATGGTTGAGGTTCCATCGGTAGTTTTTCAGTTGGAAGAAATTTTAAAGCAAGCCGATTTTATTTCGATTGGTACCAATGATTTGGCACAGTTTGTTTTTGCTTGTGACCGAGGCAATCCTCGCTTAGCAGAACGATATGATGTATTATCCGCACCTTTCTTAAAAATGATGCAAAAAATTATAACCCAAGCCAATGATGCCGGCGTTTATTGTTCCGTCTGCGGAGAAATGGCCGGCAATCCGATAGAGGCCCTGGCTCTTATTGGGCTTGGGTTCCGCAATCTATCCATGTCCGGTTCTTCAATCGGGCGGGTAAAAACCATGATTAGAACGCTAAAAGTGGAGGATATCGAGGATTACATTTCGATTTTGCTCAAATCAAATAAGAGAACATTGCGTCCGCAATTAATATCCTATGCCAATGACCATGGTATTGAAATTTATTAAAAACTGTGTAATATGAACCCAAAATAAATTTTAAGTGAAAGGTACTCACGTGAAAAAGACAAAAAAAGTCACCGATCAAACGGAAATGCAAGAAGCCGCAGAAGATGTTGTTCTTGAAAAATCCTCAACGGAACCGGAAGAAAAACCGATGATTGAAAAAAATATTCAAAAAGTTGGCAGTCTTCTAAAGGAAATGCGGATTCAAAAAGGCTTAAAAATTAATGACGTTGCAAAAAAATTATGCATTCGCCAATGCTATATTGAAGCAATAGAAGAAAGCCGTTATCAAGATATTCCGGAGTTTCCTTATGGGGCAGGGTTTATCCGTTCTTATGCCGAATTTTTAGGCTTAAACAGCAGCAATATTATTGAGCTGTACAAAGATGAAACCAATGTCGGACAAGACAAAAACATCTATGTCTTAGAGCCCCAAACCGAAGCAACCGTCCCGGGAAAAAAATATATCTTAATTAGCGTTATTGCTTTGGCGGCGGTTTATTTTGCATGGTATTCTTATAACAATACAACAACAAATGAGGAGACGCCTGTCGCTACGGAAGAAAATATGGGCGAAGTAGAAGAGCTTAATCCGACCTTACCGATTGTTGTTGATGATTATAATATCACGGATGAAAATGTTGTCTCTAATCCGCAACCCTCCGAAAATGCGGCACCTGAGATTCAACAAATAACGGTGACCAATGAATCTTTTGTTGAGCCGACATCTCAAGCCAAAGAACCAAAAACAGAACCAAAAGCCAAGGTTGAAGAAAGTCAAGTCGAGACCGCTCAACAAAACGCTCAGCCGGAACCCAAAACAGAGCCAAAGCAAGAGCCGTTGGTAAAACCAACAGCTAATTTTGTCGCCGGGGAGGGAATACCTTCTCAAGGAGTTGTTGTAGAGGTATTGGATGAAACCTGGATTGAAGTCAAAGATGCCGAAAAATTATATTTGAGCAAAGTTTTGCAACCCGGAACAAGATATACCGTTCCGGAAGGAAAAGGTATGATTTTGTCGGCAGGAAAAGTTAAAGGTGTTAACGTCTATATTAACGGCAAGTTGACACCATTCTTTTCCAATGAAAAAAAGATGAATATCCCATTGGATAAATTCTTAAATTCGGGTAATCATTAGCAAAAAATACAAAACAAAAGAAAATAGCGGGTATTTCTACCGGCTGTTTTCTTTTTTTATTTAAAGAAAACATTGACAGACAAAATTTTTTAGTAGAAAAAATAAGAAAAAAATTAAGGAAATAAAATGAATTTTGCAGAAAAATTAAGTAATGTCGTTGATCGTTATAATGAGCTCGAGGCATTAATCTCAGCTCCAAATGTCGGTTCGGAAGATTTGGTCCGCATGAACAAAGAGATTGCGGCTTTAGCTCCGGTGGTTGAGGCAATCAAAAATTACAATCATGTTGAACAAAACATGAAAGATGCCCAACAGATGATGGAAGATTCCTCTTTGGATAAAGAAATGAGGGATTTGGCCTCTGCCGAATATTATGAGCTGAAGGAAAAAATGCCGGAACTGGAAAAAGAAATAAAAATTCAGCTCTTGCCCAAAGATGCAGAAGATGAAAAAAATGCAATTTTAGAGGTTCGGGCCGGTACCGGTGGGGATGAGGCAGCCCTTTTTGCCGCGGTATTGTTTGAGATGTATCAGCGTTATTCGGCATTACAGGGCTGGAAGTTTGAGGTCAACGATGTAACCGAAAATGAGTTGGGCGGTTATAAGGAAGCTTCAGCCAAAATTACCGGCAAGGATGTGTTTGCCAAATTAAAGTTTGAATCCGGAGCCCACCGCGTTCAACGCGTTCCCGTAACGGAATCTCAAGGACGTGTTCATACCTCGGCCGCAACGGTTGCCGTTCTTCCCGAGATTGAAGAAGTTGATATGTATATTAATCCGGCAGATCTGAAAATTGATGTTTACCGGGCATCGGGTGCCGGAGGCCAGCACGTTAACCGTACCGAGTCGGCTGTTCGTATTACTCATATTCCAACCGGGGTTGTCGTCCAATGCCAAGATGATCGTTCTCAGTACAAAAACAAAGAAAAAGCCATGAATCACCTCAGAGCAAAATTGTACGATATGCAAAAAGCAAGTATTGATTCGGCTTATTCGGAAAAAAGAAAACTCCAAGTCGGAAGCGGTGACCGAAGCGAACGTATTCGGACCTACAATTATCCGCAAGGGCGAGTAACCGATCACCGAATTAATCTAACTTTATATAAATTAAATGATGTTGTTTCCGGCGATGCTTTGGGTGAAATCATAGATGCTTTGGTTGCTGAAGATCAAGCCCAACGTTTGGCAGAACTTGACTAAAAACAAGGCCTCTCGCAAGAGAGGTTTGTTTTTAAATATTCCAAGGCGGAAATCTGTCATTTTTCAGTTGTATATGAAAGACATTGTTCTATAATTACCCCCAAGAAGAATCAGAAGGGATTTTTATGGCCGAGCCAAAATTTGTACATCTGCGTGTTCACACGGCATACTCCTTATCCGAAGGGGCAATGTTGGTTCCCAAACTAATGCATAAACTGCATGATTTGGGGATAGCTTCCATTGCCGTAACGGATACAGCCAATATGTTTGGGGGTAAAGCCTTTTCCAAATATGCCTCCGATGAAGGAATAAAACCGATTCTCGGTTGCCAGTTTTATTTGCGTAATCCGGATGCCGACGATGTCTTAAAGTCAAAAGGACGCGTCATTGATCCGGACAAGATAATTTTGTTGGTTCAAAATGCCGAAGGGTACGCCAACATTATGCATTTAATGAAGATTTCTTATCTGGATAATCCGCAACCGACAGAAAAACCTCAGCTCAAAATGGAGGATCTGGAAAAATATGCCGGCGGATTGATTGCATTAACCGGTGGGGTTGAAGGTCAAGTCGGTCGTTTGCTGCTGGAAAATCGAGAAGAAGAAGCAAAAGAAGTTTTACTTCACTTACAAAAGATTTTTGGCAATCGTTTATATATGGAAATCTCGCGTATTGGTCTGGAAACGGAAGAAAAAACAGAGCCTAAATTTATAGACATGGCCTATGCCTATAATATTCCTTTGGTAGCTACCAATGAAGCTTTCTTTTTTGATGCGGATATGTATGAAGCACATGATGCCTTGATTTGTATTGCCGCCGGAGAATATGTCGCAAATGACAATCGCAAAAAATATTCCCCCAACAATCGTCTGAAAACGCCAGAAGAAATGGTGGAACTGTTTGCCGATTTGCCCGAAGCCATCGAAAATACGGTTAAAATTGCCAAAAGATGTAATTTTCTTTCGGAAAAAGTCCAGCCTCTGTTGCCGATTTTTGAATGTCCGGATGGTAAAACACAAGACGAATATATTACGGAACAAGCCTACAAAGGTCTGGATGAAAGAATGAAGGTCCATGTCTATTTTGAAGGCATGACCGACGAGCAAAAAAAAGAGATTGATAAAAAATATTATGATCGCCTGGAATACGAGCTCAGCGTTATCAAAAAAATGGGTTTTCCGGGATATTTTCTAATTGTGTCGGACTTTATTCGTTGGTCAAAAACGCATGGTGTTCCCGTTGGGCCGGGGCGAGGTTCCGGTGCGGGGTCCATCGTGGCTTGGTCTCTCAAAATTACCGATTTGGATCCGATAAAATTAGATTTGTTGTTTGAGCGTTTCTTAAATCCGGAACGTGTTAACATGCCGGATTTTGACGTCGATTTTTGCCAGGAAAATCGATACAAAACCATTGAATACGTGCAAAACAAATATGGTTTTGATCATGTTGCCCAAATCATTACCTACGGAAAATTACAAGCCAAAAACGTGATTCGCGATGTGGCACGTGTTTTACAAATGCCCTATTCTCAGGCAGACCGTATCTCAAAAATGATTCCGCCCGGTGTTCAAGGAAAGAACCCGACCTTGCAAGAGTCTCTGGACCAAGTTCCGGAGCTGGAAGAAATGCGGCAAAATGACCCGCAAATCAATAAGCTCTTTGATATTGCCATGAAGTTGGAGGGGCTCTACCGCCAATCCGGAATGCACGCAGCCGGTGTCGTAATCGGGGACCGTCCGCTGGATCAATTAGTCCCACTATACAAAGATCCGAAAGCAGACATGCCGGTAACACAATACGATATGAAATTTGTTGAAGAAACCGGACTGATAAAATTTGACTTTTTGGGCTTAAAGACCTTAACGGTTATCAAAAAAGCGGTTGATTGGGTTGAAAAAGTCCATCACATCAAATTAAACATGGACAGTATTCCCCTAGATGATAAAGACACCTATGCCATGTTGCAAAGAGGGGATACCACGGCGGTATTCCAATTTGAATCTCCGGGGATGAAGGATGTTCACAAGCAAATAAAACCGGACCGTTTTGAAGATTTAATCGCTATTGTGTCTTTATATCGTCCGGGGCCGATGGACAATATTCCCACCTACATTAAACGCAAGCACGGAGAAGAAGAAATTACTTATCTTCATCCGGATCTAGCTCCGATTCTTGATGAAACATACGGGATTATGGTCTATCAGGAACAAGTTATGAAAATTGCCCAAGCTCTGGGTGGCTATACCTTGGGCGGAGCGGATAAACTCCGTAAAGTTATGGGTAAAAAAATGCGGGACGAAATTCCGAAACAACGCAAAATGTTTACGGAAGGTGCCGTAAAAAAAGGGATTGATGAAGCAACCGCAACCAAAATCTTTGACCAAATGGAAAAATTTGCTTCCTATGGGTTTAACAAGTCGCACGCGGCGGCCTATTCTTTGGTCTCATACCAAACAGCCTACCTCAAGGCTCACTATCCGGTAGAATTTTTATGTGCCGTTATGTCTTTGGATATGGGGAACATTGATAAGTTAATGACCTATAAAGAAGAATGCAAAAAATTAGGGTTTAAGGTTTTGCCGCCGGATATTAATAAATCAGATGCAGATTTTGCGGTAGAGAACGGAAATATTCGTTATGCTCTTGCCGCCATTAAGAGTGTTGGGGCCGCCAATATGGAGGCGATCGAAGAAGAGCGTCGAAAACATGGTCCCTATAAAGACATGTCCGATTTTATCCACCGGATTGATGCAAAACAGATTAATCGCCGCCAATTGGAACAGCTCATAAAAGCCGGTGCGTTTGACTGTCTGGAGTCAAATCGCGGTAAGCTGTTTGCCAATATTGATACGATTATTCAGCATATTGCATCGGCAACAGAGCTCAAAACCAGTACGCAAAGCTCTCTTTTCGGGGTAGAAGAACTGCATTCAAAAATCAAATTGGCCGATAAGCCGGATTGGCCGGAACTTGAAAAATTAAAACTGGAGGCGGAAGCAATTGGCTTTTATCTTTCAGCTCATCCGCTAGACAGTTATCAAAAAGGGATGGAACGCCTTGGCGTAAAACCGGCTTCGGAGGTATTTTTCGGCATTAAAACCGGAGATAACATTTGTGCAAAATTGGCCGGTTGTGTTAATTCTTTTCAAAAACGTGTCAGCAAAAAAAGCGGCAACAAATATGGCCTCTTAAGTATGTCGGATACCACATCAGCTTTTGAAGGATTTTTATTTTCAGAAGACTTAACCCATTATGAAGAGGTTGTTAACAGCGGACTTCCGTTGTTGGTTAGTGTTGTCATCAATAAACAAAGCGATGACTCCAGCCCATTGGTAATGATTAAACGGGTCGAAACCTTGGATAAGGCGATAGCCGAAGTTTCCAACGGCTTAGAAATTACGATAAACGATGTTAGTGTCGTCTCAAAATTGCACGAGGTCTTAAAAGGCGATAGAAATGGCAAAAATAAAATATATATAAAACCTCAAGATGAAAATTGGGATATTCGGATTGAACTTTCCGGGGGGTATGGCCTTTACGGAGATATCCTGAGCAATATTCGTTCTCTGTCCGGAGTAACAACGATTAAGGAAATTTAGGTATGGAAAAATTTTTAAAAAAACTGCAAGAAATACACGGCAAGTTCAGTCAAGAAAACCACACGGAACAAAGCCCGATTCCGACAATAAAGCTTCCTCTGATTCCCATATTGTTTAATGCGTATTTTATCTTTTTTGATAATGTTAAAAAGTTTTTGCTATTAGGGGCGGTATTTGCAATTTTGTTAAGTATAATTGCTTTAAGCAGCGGGCAGTTATATATGTGTAAATATCCGGATTTTTACGGATATTGTAATAATAATTCTTTGGTTTACGGAATTGTTCATTTATTAAATTTTTTCCTGATAACCGTTTTTGCATCGCGGTGGTATCATTATTGCTTTTTGCAACAAAAATTAAGCTATACTTTTATCTTTCGGCTCACAAAACATGATATGAAAGTTTTCGGAGCGGCGTTGTTCTTTTTTGCCCTGAATTTGCTACCGCTTATTTCCTTGTACTTGCTTTATGTCAGAGTTCCCAATCCGGATTGGAGAATAGAAATTACTTATTTTGCGGTGGTATCCGTAGGCTTTATTGTGCCCTTTATCTTGATGCGTTTTTATTCTTTTCCGGCCTTTATCTTAGCGGGAGAAAAATTGCCTTCCATCAAGGAAGTCTGGGCAAAAACATCGGGAAATACGTTTCGGATTATCGTTTCGGTATCCTTATTGGTTCTCATTTCCGGTATGGTACTTTTAAGTGTTTACAGTAATTTTAAGCTTGTCGCCGCCGAAAATACATTTTATATTAACACCATGGTTCAATTGATTTATGAACTTGTCTATTTTGCAATTGTAATGTTCTGGGTAAATTATTTTTACACTCAGAAAATCTATTTATTTGAAAAGGTTAATGACAATGGAAAGTAAAAATAGCGAAACTCCTGTACAAATTATTCTTCCTTTTTGGGAAACCGTTCGTCGCAGTTTCTTATATGTTTTCCGCAATCGGGAAACATATGTAAAAATAACGGCCGTTTGGTTTTCTATTTTGTTGTATGAAATGTTTACCGGTTTTCCTTCCTTATGCAATATTAGTCCGGATGGTTGTCAAGGAGGAGATTGGCAGTATAAGGTTGCGTTAATTTTAATTTCGTTTGCCTCGGTAGCGGTTGTTGTTGCCTATTGCCGTAACATTATCTTAAAAGAAGAACTGAAAAAATTTGCCTTTTCGTTTGGGAAAAGAGAATTAAAATATATTCTGTTTAATATTATCTTTATTGGGATTATTACCATAACGGCGGTTTTCTCGATTTTTGTTTTTGCATATATTGGTCAACTTTTACATTTTCCGGAAAGCATTTTTAACCTGACCATTTTGATTCCGTTGGCCTTGACAATTTATTTTTCAAGATTCTTTTTAATCTTTCCGGCGATTGCGGTAGACGATAAAGAAATGACCATAAAAAACTCGTATCGTGTCACATTAGGAAATGCCAATCGCATTTTCTGGGGACAGGTTTTGATGATGCTTCCCGCGGCAGCTTTGTTGATTCTATTAGCTTTGCTGCATGGTTTAATTAACAGTGATAATTATATTATCAACTTTATTTTTACGGGTTTTATCTTTGCAATTTCATTTTTGGATTCTTGTTTGAAGGCATCTTTTCTTTCACACATCTATCAATATTTTACTTATTTTCAAAAAAATCCGGATCAACTAGCAAAGGTTGAAACAACATCTTCACAAGAAGAAAAATAAAAAAGAAAAGCCCCGATAAATTCGGGGCTTTTTTGCAAAAGACAATATCCTAATTAGCATAAGGATTTTTGGTCTTGCGTACCGTAATCCGTAACGGAATACCGCGTAAATCAAAACTTTCTCTCAGTTGGTTGGTTAGGTAACGCAAGTAAGCATCCGGCAGACCTTCCGGATTGCTGGAGAAAATATAAAAAGAAGGCGGACGAGTCTTAGCCTGCGTAATATAACGCAACTTAATCCGCCGTTTGTTTTTGCCCAAAGGAGGCGGATAACGATCAATCATATCAGCAAACCATTGGTTAAGCGGAGCCGTTGGGATACGGACATTCCATCGATCATAAACCTTAAAGACTGCTCGCATCAACTTATCTAAATTTTCTTTTTTTAGGGCAGAAATCGTAACAGTCGGAACACCTTCGGCTTGGGTCAAAGAGGTTTGCAACTTATCATTTAATTTTTGCAAAGCTTCTTTTCGATTAGCAATGTCCCATTTGTTAACGGCAATAACCAAGGCTCGTCCTTCGTCTAAAACTTGTCGAGCAATAGTTAAATCTTGCTTGTCTAAGACAGCATCGGCATCCAAAACCAAGATTACAACCTGAGCCATAAAGGCCGCGTGTTTTGTGCTGGCCGCAGACATTTTTTCCAAAGAATCATCCACCTTAGCCCGTTTTCGCAAGCCGGCCGTATCCACCAAATTTATTTTTCTTCCCAAATAGCTCCATTCAGAAGTAATAGCATCTCGGGTTACTCCGGCCTCCGGCCCCGTTAGCATCCGCTCATCATTAAGCAAGGCATTTACCAAGGTAGATTTCCCAACATTTGGCCGCCCGACAATAGCCAAAGAAATCGGCCGTTTTTTATAGGTGTCATCTTCGTCTTGATTATCTTCTTTTTTAAGAGCCTCTAATTCCTCTTCGGACGGAGTATTTTGTCGAGCCTCTTCTTCTTTCTTTTTTTCATAGTAAGGTTTTAAGGCATCATACAAATCCAAAACCCCCAAGCCGTGTTCGGCCGAAAAGGGGATAGGTTCTCCAAAGCCAAGCTTATAAGCCTCATAAACTCCGTCTTCTTGGAGCTTGCCCTCGCATTTATTCGCGAGTAAGACAACCGGCTTTTTCATTTTTCGCAACAAATCGGCAAAATGTTCATCATAAGGTTGCAAGCCATCACGAGCATCATACATAAACAAGCAAACATCCGCTTCATCAATGGCTTTTTTAGTCTGCTCCCACATTCTTTTTTCCAAGTTATCTTCATTGGAATACTCGTATCCGGCCGTATCAATAATCCGAAAATTTAAGTCTTGCAATTTTGCAGCAGTTTCCCGTCGGTCTCTGGTGACCCCGGGTTTATCATGAACAATAGCAATTTTCCGTCCGGCCAAACGATTAAACAAAGTTGACTTTCCGACATTCGGCCGCCCGATAATAGCAACTTTCAAAGACATCTTAAACGTTCCTTTTATTGATAAGCCAACATATCGGCATCATTTGTGGTAAACAAGGTAATTCCCTGAGCCATTACCGGCGGCAATTCAATCCCGTCACGAGTGGTAATGTAATTGAGAATCTCCCCGGTATAAGGCGATACAGCAAAGATATACCCATTAGATGTTGGTACAATCAAACGATTCCCGGCCAAAATCGGACCCACACCAAAGACCCCGTTTTTATCGTCGCTTTCAATCGGAATGGTGGTGTTCCAAACAATCTTTCCGGTATTTTTTTCAATCGCCAAGAGATCAAAATCATTACTTAATATAAAGAGATATTCACCGGAGATCCAAGGTTGATTTGTACTGCCGAGTTCTCTTTCCCAAAGTCTGCGTCCGGTACGCAAATCAATTGCGACCAAGACACTGTTGTTGCCAACGGCAAAAACTTTGTCCCCGTCAATAACCGGATTCGCTTTAATGGCCGTAATATTGGATAAAGAATTTGTTCTCGTTTTGGAAAGCAGCATATCTCCCCACAAAGGAGTTCCCGTGCTGGCCTTAAAGGCACGTAATTCTCCGTTTGAAAAAGCCGCAATAACCACATCAAGCTCCGGATTATAAGCCGGAGCGGCACCGCCGACTAACGTTGTGCTGTCAAAGTCGGTCTTGTATTTCCAGAGTTCGCTGCCGTCAACGGCATCTAAGGCGACAAGAGTATTGTCAAAAGTTTGTACAAAGACCTTATTTTCACTGACTGTCGGTGCAATTCGGATTGGCAAACCTAAATCTTTTTGCCATAAAATTTCTCCGTCTACCATATTAACACAGAAGACATAACCAAAGCCCGTAGTGGCATAGATTTTTTTATTAAACTCAGCCAACCCGGCCCCTTTCATGGAAGAGGTCTTGTCATCTTTATTAAGGGGTTTTAAGCGTTTATGCCAAATTTCTTTACCGTTTTCCAACAAGCGTGCACTTAGAACGGCCTCCCGATCAATATTAAATACAACTTTGTTTGAAATCACCGGTGTTGATAACAGAAAATCGCGTTTTGACGAGCCTTTGCCAAAACTTTCTTCCCAAAGTTTGTTTAAGCTTTCCCGAGCCTCCAAATGCCCCATTAAATGCAGAGTATTTCCGCCGTTTTGGGCCCAACGTGTATTTTCATAAGGCTGAGGAAGACGAATTTTATATTGCTTAAGATCATAATCCGGACGCAGATCCGAAGATTCTTTAATGACATCAATTCTTTCGCCGTCAATTTGCAATTTTTCTTTCCCAAACAATCCGCACCCGGAAAGCAACAAAGCAAAAGACAGTACAAAAACTTTTGAGCCGTAATATTTGTGCATAGAAAAGCCTCCCTCGGTCATTCAAAATTATTTTTTGGATGTAATAAGTCCAAGCATGTCTTGAGCCCGGCTCTTTAAAGAATCTTGAACATTGGTTGAATTAATAACTGCCTCATATTCAGATTTGGCTTCCTCAAGATTTCCGTCCCGAATGGCAAGCATAGCCAACATTTCGTGAGCAATCGGATTCCAAGAAGAATCTTCTTGCATTAAAGGCGACAAAAGTTCTTTAATTTCTTCAGCCGGAGCCTTTGTATCAAGTTTATAAGAGGCCAGCTTAATGATAGAAATTTCACGAATTTGCGGATTAACATCATCGTCATCGGCCAACAAAGACAAAATCTCAAGAGCTTCCTCATTTTTTCCTTCATCAAAACGAAGGTTTGCAATCTGCAAACGGGCAATATCGCCATAAATTCCACCGGCTTGGGAAAGATTTTGCAAAATATTCATGCTTTCTTCAAAGCGGCCTTGGCTTTGCAAAGAAAGAGCAACGGCATAGGCGTTTGAGAGTTCTTGATCTTTTTTGTTTTTCCAAGCCTTAAACGTTTCAAAGCTGACGGTAAAGGTTAAAATCACCGCAACCACAATAACAATATACATTCCGTACTGATCCCACAGACTTTTCAGGCGATCCGATTTTGCTTCTTCGGCAACTTCTCTCATTAAAGCATCTTCTTTTAACACTTTATCTATGGCGTTTTTTTTCATTCCTGTTTATCTCCTTATCGCAAATCGTATTAAGTTATATATAATCGATAACTTTAATATAGCAAAGATATTTTTACTTCTTTTATTTAATAATCTCATGAATTAAAAAGCGTTTAATCCAAGTCAAGTCGTTTATGGGCATTTTAGAACCGAAAGTAATTGTCTTATCATCCGAGATAATTGACACAAAATATCTCCCGGTAACCGGATTTTCGGTCACTTCAACTGCTTCAATGTCATTTTTTTCAATTTCGCAGTGTTTGGATGAGAAGATCAAGTACTTATGAGTATTAACAATTTTGTGTTTTTTTATCACCAACTTTTCTTTCCGGAACATGATAAGCCCGGCAACAATTATGGCAATAAGAATAATGCCGCCTAAAACGCAAGAAGAGGCAATCGAAAGATTTTCATGAAGGGTTGGTAAATTGGCCAACAAAATCACCAAAACCCACAACATAATAAAAAGCAAAAAGGCCGCTAAAATATTATACCCGTCCCAAATGATTTTATTGGCCTTTAAGATAATTTTATCTCTTTTCCGAACATAAGCAATGGTAGCCGGCAGTTCTTCATAAGAATCAAATTCATCGACAATATAGCCTAAAACCGCCAAATCACGAACCGATTTATTGAGATTCTTCACATCACGAGAAATCAATCCTTCTTCGGTATTAATCAAGGCCGGCATTTTTAACTTTCCGGCATAATATTCCCACCGCCGCCGAATATCTTTTGGTGAAGTTGAAATATACAAAGGAATACTTTTGTTAAAATCTTTATGATAAAGCTCAATAATATATTTATTTTTGCTGATAAACCCAATCTGAAAAAATTCAATTCTGAAACGAACCCCAAGATAATTTTTCAGGCTTTCTTTTAAGATGGTTTTTCCTTCGCAAGGGTTCCGATACCCGATGGTAAAAGATTTACCATCAAACACATACTTCCGATACCGAGCCAAAGAAATCAAACTGGCCACAATCATGCCTAAGCCAAAGATCATAAAGACACTGTCAAAAAATACCGGACTAACAAAAGGTTTGTAGGTTGAAGGGGCAAGAGCAAAAGCCGCGTTGTCAAAGGCGGCATGGCCGTTTTGGAAACCGTTAAGCATCTCATAAAGCCCGATTAAAAACATAATAGCTCCAAAGAAAATCCCCGGAACAATAAATTTCCAATTCGTTCGATCAGAAACTTTTGCCGGAAGCTTATCAAGCTTAAATTCCAAATCATGGCTAAAATAGTCCGCGGCTTTATAGTTCATGTTAACATCCTTTGTTTTGTACCAATCAATAACAACATGCTACCTTAAATTTTTTAATTATTCATCAATTTTTTTATCTCAAAGCGATTTTATTTTAATTTATATTAAGAATATTTCTATAAAATAATCCCAAACAATAAAAATTAGAAGGAGAAGTTATGGAAAGTATGGAGGTTTTTGCTCAGGGGTTGAACTTTGGGCTGACAATATTTGCATTATTTATCTTATTCTTTTCATGTTTTCTTACCGGAAAAAATCAAGAGATATCCTCTTCACTCTGGTTGTTGTTCTGGGGAATGTTTTTTGAATTTTTAGCCGGTTATATTGAAGACAGAAGTGTTGAGGCATACAGTACCGGAGCATCAATTACGGGATATGCCTTTGCAGAGCTTCTGCTCTTGGTTGGGGCTTTAATTTGTATGGCTCTGGGAGCAACGCGAGTTTTGGTCCATAAAATTCCTGGAACAACTTTGGTTTTATGCATTTCCGGTTTGGGGATTTTTGGTGCGGCATTCTTTACGCTTATTTTTCCCGATGGCAATATGGTTAACAAAATGCGGCAAATTTTCCCGTTAACGGCATATCTTTTGGTTGCTTTAGCCTTTTTATCGGTTTCAACCCAAAAAAATCACAGCGGCTATTTGTTTGCCGGAATTATTTCGGCCGTAGTTGCCCTTTATTTATTTTTGCGTCTCACGGGGATAGACAGCTCCTTATTAACCCCGTGGTATTTACCGTTTGCGGGTTATAGCCTCTATGCCATGTCTTTTATGTTAATTAACAACAATGCCTTAATGCAAAAACTTGAGAAAAGCCATGCCGAAATAGAAAAATATAACAAACGTATTGAAGATATTTTAAAATCATCACCGTTTCCGATTATTATTTCTCGTTTGAGTGATGATAAAATTATTATGGCCAATAACAATGCAATAAAGCTTTTTGGAATAAACGCTCAAGAATTGGAAAGATACCATCTGAAAGATTTTTTTGCGGATTCGCAAAATCGTCAATTATTAAATGAGCGTTTGGAAAAAGAAAAAGAAGTTCAAGACTTTGAAATTTTAGTCAAAACTCCGACGTCCGATACACCGTTTTGGTTATTGGCTTCGGCAAACGTTATTGATTACAATTACAACGTTGTTTTATATTCGGCATTCCAAGACATTACTTCCCGTAAGAACAGAGAAAACTTGCTTAAAAACCAAGCAATTCGCGATCCTCTAACCTCGCTTTACAATCGTCGTTATTATGAGGAGGAAGTAAATAAAAAGATTCTGGAGGCAAAAGCCAAACAACAGCCCTTCAGCGTGTTAATGCTAGATGCCGATTTGTTTAAACGCGTGAACGATACCTTTGGCCATAAGATAGGGGATAAAGTATTAATAGAAATCGCCAATGTTATGGAAAAAGCCTTGCGCGAAAATGATATTATTGCACGTTATGGCGGAGAGGAGTTTGTTGTCTTTTTGCCAAACATTAATGCCGACCAAGGACGAGGCGTTGCCGAACGCCTTCGTGAAAGCATCGGGGCATCGGTTGTCTATTCGGATGAAGAGCAACCGGTAAGATTTACGGTTTCCATCGGAGTATCTTCATCAGATATATCCGATAATGTGGATACCTTAATTAAAACCGCCGATGAGGCTCTTTACAAGGCAAAACAAAACGGCAGAAACCGGGTAGAGGTCTTTACCCTTGCCGATATGGAAACTTTCATCAAACAAGGGCAAACAGAGCGTCGCGATGAAAGTCAAAATCATCATCCCGTCTTTGATAAAGAAAATAATGCAGAAATTTCTCTCCTAGACGGAGTAGAAGCTCAGAACCTGGAAGGAAACACAACGGAGGTGACAAATCTCTCTCAAGAAGGAGACGCCTGATGGAATGTAACTATCGGGAAATTTGCGGAGGATGTTCCCTGCGGCATTTGACCGAAGAAGAATATCGACACCAAAAACAAGAAGCCTTAAATAAACTTCTGCCTTCTCTGCATCAAGATAAAATAAAATTAGGAAAACCGATATTTATTGAAGATGGCTGTCGTCGTCGAGCCTCTTTAGCTTTTAATTGGAAAAAGAAACAATTAATTTTAGGCTTTAACCAAAATAAGAGTTCCACCTTGGTAGATATTGAGCGATGTGTCTTGTTAACCCCGGGGTTAAATAAGATAATTGCTCCATTGCGTCATCTTTTGGCAGAAATTTGTTCGTCAGGATATAACGAAAAAAAAGGAAAAAAAGTCCTTCATCAACCGATAACCTCCGGCGATGCTTTTATCTGCGAAACCTCAAACGGAATAGATATTGTTTTGGAGTATGATGCTCCTCTGGAAATGGAACACCGTTTGGCCGTGAGTGATTTTGCTTTTTCAGAGGAAAGCGTTATTCGGGTATCGCATCGCCGCAAAAATGCCGACGCGGCAGAACCTATTGTGGAAAAAATCAAGCCCAGCAACAAAATCTTTGGGATAAATGTTTACATTCCGGCCGGAACATTTTTGCAACCCTCCAAAGAGGGGGAGCAAGCTCTTGCCGGATTGGTTTTGAACTATCTGGGGACTTCGGGTGGAAAAATTGCCGACCTGTTCTGCGGGGTTGGAACATTTTCATACGCAATGGCTCAAAACCCGCACAATAAGATTATTGCAGTCGATTCTTCGCCCGAACTGCTTTCCGGCTTTCAAGAAAGTATCAATAAAAATCAAATCTCCAACATTAAAATTATGCAAAGAAATTTGTTCAAATATCCACTGGATGCCAATGAAATTAAGGACTTTAACGTCGTTGTATTTGATCCGCCGCGAGCCGGAGCAGCAGCACAGGTAAAAGTTATTTCGGCAATGAAAACTGAAGATAAGCCGGAGAAAATGATTGCAGTTTCATGTAATCCGCATACATTTATAAATGATGCCAACATGTTATTGGACGGAGGCTATAAATTGGAAGAAATAACGTTGGTTGACCAGTTTGTACGTTCGCCTCATAGTGAAATTGTTGCCCTTTTTGTAAAAAAATAAAAACGGAAAAATAAAAATGAAAAAAACGCTAAGTTTGCTCAGTTTGTTGTTCATCGCCTCTTGTTCATCAATCCGTTATGACCATTTGTGTCCCAATGTAACCATTCCCAGAGATACGGCTTATTTAATACAAGCGGCCGGATATTCGGATGAGTTTCAAATAACGCTGACCGGGTATGACGGCTATTGCTATACGGATCCTAAAGGACGCAATTTTGCTTTAATTACTCCCAAGTTTTTGGTCAAAAGATTAAAAGATACGGATGTAACACAAGTAGATACCGGTTTTTTTGTTGAAACCAGAAAAGGTCCCCCGGCATTTTTGGGAAGACGATTATATCAAGCCTCCGGAGCTATTCCGCAAAATCAACAGACGGCAGAATTTAAAGGCCCTACGGCAAAAGTAAGACTCCCTTCAGAAAAACAAGATGAGTTTGAAATTCTGTTAGGGTTAGATTTGTCGGTGTCGGAATATCAGTACAATCAACGGACTTTTGATGTTACCCCGCGTTACAATATAGAAAGAGATCCGTTGTATATCGAAAGAGTTCGTCTTAAAAGCAAAGAAGAAAAATCATCGTGTAAGAGTTGTGGTAATTAGAGTTTAAGGAGTAAAAAAAGATGTGTTTTGCGAAAAGTTATAAAAAAGAACGCCAGATGGCCAACGCCATTCGTTTTTTGAGTGCGGATGCCATAGAAAAATCTCAATCAGGTCATCCGGGAATGCCTTTAGGAATGGCAGATGTCGCAACGATTCTTTTTTCCAAATTTATAAAATTGGATCCCCAAAATCCCCGCTGGTTTGATCGGGACCGCTTTATCTTGTCGGCCGGACACGGGTCAATGTTGCTGTACTCTGTGCTCTATCTAATGGGATATTCAGATATCAGCATTGAGGATATTAAAAATTTCAGACAATTAGGCTCTAAGACCGCCGGACACCCGGAGTATAAGCATTTAGCCGGTATTGATATGACAACCGGGCCTCTCGGACAAGGAATTTCCTCTTCGGTCGGAATGGCTTTGGCTGAGCAAATTCTTGCTGCCAAATACGGAAAAGAGGTTTGTAACCACTATACCTATGTCATCTGTGGTGACGGTTGCTTAATGGAGGGAATATCTGAAGAGGCAATTTCTTTAGCCGGCCACCTAAAATTAAATAAATTGATTGTCTTTTGGGACAACAACAATATCACGATTGATGGAACGGTAGATAAAGCCAACTCTACCGACCAAATAAAAAGATTCAAAGCCGTTGGGTGGAATACAATCGAAATTGATGGACATAATTACGCCCAAATCGAAAAGGCTATCAAAAAGGCACAAAAGTCAACAAAGCCGACCTTAATTGCCTGCAAAACCAAAATCGGGTATGGGGCTCCGACAAAATGCGGAACCAGTAAATGTCATGGCTCTCCTTTAGGAGAAAAAGAGGTTGCAGCGATGCGAGAGGCTTTGCAATGGTCCTATGCTCCTTTTGAGATTCCTGAAACTATTTTAAATAACTGGCGAGAAGCCGGAGCTCGGAACCATCAAGACTATCAGGATTGGGAGATAAGAGCAAAGGCCAAAGGAAAAGAATTTAATGATGTTATAAAAGGAAGATTACCGGAAAATTGGGATAAAGATTTAAAGGAATTAAAAGAAAAATCAATTGCCGAAAAGACAAAAGTCGCCACAAGAAAGGCATCGCAAATGTGCTTGGAGTGCATTGTTCCCAATATTCCGCAAATCATCGGTGGCTCGGCCGATTTGGCAGCATCAAATTTGACCTTAACCGCTGTCTCTAAAACCATTACGGCCGATAACTATAATGGCAATAACATCATGTACGGAATAAGAGAGCATGCGATGGGTGCGATTATGAATGGTCTTTCTCTGCATGGTGGCATTATTCCCTTTGGCGGAACCTTTTTTGTTTTTTCGGATTATATGCGTCCGTCCATGCGGTTGGCGGCCTTAATGGGGATTCGCGTTATCTATGTTTTAACGCATGATTCAATCGGTGTTGGAGAAGATGGTCCGACACATCAGCCGATAGAACATTTAGCCTCCTATCGTTGTATGTCCAATATTTTGACATTTCGTCCTTGTGATGTGGTTGAAACAGCAGAAGCTTGGCAAATAGCCATCGAAAAAGAAACAAGCCCAAGTCTTTTAGCTCTTTCTCGGCAAAATCTTCCGTTGTTGCGGACATCGGCAAAAGAAAATCTGACCGCAAAAGGTGGATATATTATTTCCGGGGATGTTAAAACTCGTCAAATAACCCTCATTGCAACCGGTTCAGAAGTATCCTTGGCTGAAGAGGCTCGACAAATGCTAAAAGAAGAGGGAATTGAAGCGGTTGTTGTCTCCATGCCGTGTACAGAATTATTTGATGCCCAGCCTCAAGAATATAAGGAAGAAGTTTTAGGAAAAGCTCCGCGTATTATCGTTGAAGCCGCTTCTCCTTTCGGGTGGGATAAATATATTGGCTCAAAAGGAAAAATCATTGGTATGAATGGTTTTGGAGCCTCTGGTCCGGCCGGAGAACTCTATGCACACTTTGGGCTGACAAGCAAACATTTAGTACAAGAAACCAAACAACTTTTACAAAAATAAAAAAGAATTTGAAATGTCTCTTGACAAAACGCATAAGAAAATATAGCGTTTTTCACATGCTTATATTAAAAATTTTATAATTATGGAAAATGAAAAGAATATACTAGTTGCTCCCAAAGGGGACACAGTAAATGTTATGTGGCGTTCACAGGCAAAAGACATTATGTTAGCGGCCGGAGCCAATGTTAGGAATGAGCAAATCAGTTTGGGGCGTTTGACGATTACCGATTATGAGAAGTTTCCCAAAGTCGGCGGATATGTTTTGTTCTATGCCTTTGTCCACAAAAACGATTTTCTTCCAGGTAGCCAACTTGCCAAACAAGCGGCACAAGAAAATGAAGAGGGCGAATATGTCGTTGTGGTAAAAGCTTTTCATAATGAAAAGAAAAAACCACGCAAGGCCATTCTTCTTCCTAAAAAAACGCTTGTCAAAGTCATGGAGTTCCATCCGGGAAATTGCTTTAAGGCAATTATCAATACAAATTGGCGATATGCTCCAAGAGAAGGAGACTGCCAAATTTTACGTGAAGATGACTACCAAAAAGAAAAGAAAGAGTAAGTACAATAAAACAAACCCCCCCTCGCAATGAAAATTGCCTAGGGGGTTTTTGTTTTATGGCGTCAATGAATAGGAAAGAAGACGTTAATGACATAAATCACAAGCCACAACAATACAGAAAACATAAACACTTTACAATATTTTTTCCGCACAGCAAGGG
This sequence comes from uncultured Alphaproteobacteria bacterium, assembly GCA_944392275.1. Taxonomy (GTDB): domain Bacteria; phylum Pseudomonadota; class Alphaproteobacteria; order RF32; family CAG-239; genus CAZU01. The sequence goes on along the minus strand of CALXWA010000003.1, from coordinate 148,315 downwards.
CTAGTTTTCTTTCATCTTCTGGTAAATAGCCATGAGGCGTGTGCTCATAGATTTTATAGAGCAGAAACACGAGACAAACGATGGCTGTTACTGGTAAAATAATCCAAAAATTAACAACCAGAGTTACCAGAAATAGCAGAAAAGAACATCCGAGTTGAAGCCAAAGAGCATCACGAGCTTCTCCACGAGCGTACAATCTGTAAGAGAAATTGTAACCACATCCGAAGATGAATGCATACGCTAAAAAAATTAAATTTTCCATAAGTAATTAAGTAAATAATAGAATAAAATAAATTAAAACTAAAAAAGATAGTACATTAAAAATTAGACAAAATCAAATATTTTTTCAAAATTTGATAAAAAATAAAAAAGACTTGCATTGGATGAGCAAAAGAATATATTTGCACACAGATAATAATAATATAAGGAGAAAGTTATGCCTTTAGTTTCAATGCGCCAAATTTTGGATCATGCCGCTGAAAATAATTATGGTGTTCCGGCATTTAATATTAATGACATGGAACAAATCATTGCAGTTATGAATGCGGCCAAAAAAGTAAATGCCCCGGTAATTTTACAAACATCCACCGGAGCTCGTAAATTTGCCGGAGACCCGATGATTCGTCATATGGTTGCCGCCGCAATTGAAATGTATCCGGAATTGCCGGTATGTATTCACCAAGACCATGGTTCATCCGTAGACATCTGCCAATCAGCAATTGTGAATGGATATTCATCGGTTATGATGGATGGTTCCTTGGTTGACGGAAAGACTCCTTCCTCGTTTGAATACAATGTCAACGTTACCAAAGAAGTTGTTGCCAGAGCTCATGCCGTAGGAGCTTCGGTAGAGGGAGAACTTGGCGTCATTGGTTCTTTAGAAACCGGAAAAGGGGATAAAGAAGATGGTCACGGAGCCGAAGGTGTCATCTCCAGAGATAAATTGGTTACCGATCCGGATGAGGCTAAAAAGTTTGTAGAATTAACTCATGTTGATGCTTTGGCGGTTGCTGTTGGAACATCGCACGGGGCTTATAAGTTTACGCGTAAGCCCGATGGGGAGATTTTGGCAATTGACGTGATTGAAAAAATTCATGCCAAATTACCAAACACCCACTTGGTTATGCATGGATCTTCATCGGTTCCGCAAGAGTTGCAAGACTTGATTAATGCCTATGGCGGAGCTATCCCGCAAACTTATGGTGTTCCGGTAGAAGAAATTGTTCGCGGTATTAAGTCTGGCGTCCGTAAAGTTAATGTAGATACCGATGGCCGTATGGCAATTACCGGAGCGATTCGTAGACTCTTTGCTCAAGAACCGAAAGAGTTTGATCCTCGTAAATATTTAAAACCGGCGATTGAAGAAATGCAAAAAGTATGTGAATCTCGCTATATTGCATTCGGGGCAGCCGGCCATGCCGATAAAATTAAAGCGATTCCGTTATCTGTAATGGCAAAACGCTATGCCGATAAAGAAATCTAATTAAAAATAATCAACAAAAGAAAACCTGAAAGAAGTAATATTCTTTCAGGTTTCTTTTTTAACGGTAAAAGTTTACCACGCTTGAAAACACTTATTTGGAGTTAGTTTTGCAAAATTTTCAAGACCAATTACCGTTAAAAAAATGTTTCAAGGCGACTCCTTATTTGCCGATATTTTGGAATATTACCGCAAATATGTCAATAAAAATAAAGCCGTTCTCTCGAAGAAAGAACGACTTTTGTAGGAAAATCAAATAGTTATTTTATTTTATCTTGGTTTTTGATTCCGGCTATAATATCCTCCTTAAAATCGCCGATTTCCTGCTCATGCTCCAATTCTTCTTTTAAGATTTTTTCTGCCATACGGAAAGTTTCAAAATCTTTACCGAAGGTCATTTCGCAAATTTTTTGGTAACGAGCAACCGCACATCTTTCGGCAATCAAATTTTGCTCCAGCAAATTCATGACATAAGGATTTTCCGGAGCATCATACTTGCACTGAGCGGTTTTGTTCCAATTTTCGGGATCTAAAACCGGAGTTCCGCCCAGCTGAAGAATCCGGTCGCAAAGCCATTGAGCGTGTTTTAATTCTTCATTGGCGTGTTCTAAAAATTCTTCGGTAACAGAGGTCCGCATTGGTCCCGTGATAAGCTGAGCTCCAAGCCAATATTGGTAATAAGCCAACCATTCTTCGGCAAAGGCAATGTTGAGCATTTCAACAAGTTCTTTAGTATCGGTTTTAACAATTTTTTGAGCCATTTCTCCCATAATTTTTCTCCACACTGTTGTTGAAAATCACAACAGACATAAGCATCAACGGAAGAAATACAAGGGAAGAAATAATATTTTTCTGGCTTTAAATCAAACGGTGGTTTATCTTAATAAAAAAAGGAGAAAGAAAATGGTGTTAGTGGCTCCCAGCATATTATCCGCAAATTTTGCCGATTTAAAAAATGAGATTATTCGGTTAGAAGAGGCCGGTGCAGACCGAATTCATATAGATGTAATGGACGGAAATTTTGTTCCCAACCTCACAATAGGTCCGGCGGTTGTTAAAGCAATCCGCCCCTACACCAAGTTACCCTTTGATGTCCACTTAATGGTAAAAAATCCCGATACTATGATTGCTTGGTTTGCCAATGCCGGGGCCGATATTATTACGGTACACGCGGAGGCTTGCCCTCATTTGGATAAATCTTTAGATACGATTCGCAAATTAGGGTGCAAAGCGGGTGTTTCGCTTAATCCGGCCACATCAGAAGAAAGTCTGAAGTACGTATTAGATAAAGTTGATCAAATTTTGGTCATGACCGTCAATCCCGGATTCGGAGGGCAAACTTTCTTAAACGCACAATTGGCAAAAATCACCAAAATTAAACAAATGATTGGCAATAGAAACATTCAAATTGAGGTAGACGGGGGCATCAATCCTTTAACCGGAGCCGAGGCCGTAGCCGCCGGAGCCGATATTTTGGTTGCCGGAACGGCAGTCTTTACCGGAGGGGATTACCAAAAGAACATTATGGCTTTAAGGTAATATTAACTCAAAATCGCTATTTTTTATATTATCCTAGATAAAATAAGGGGTTATGGGCATGAAACATTTGATTATGGTTGTTGAAGATGAAGAGGCTCTGGCTCTGCTTCTTAAATATAATCTCGAAAAAGAAGGTTATGATGTTATGGTTGAGTCCCGGGGCAATAAAGTCTTGGGAGAAGTTGAAAAGCATCAACCTTCGGTCATTGTGTTGGATTGGATGTTGCCGGAAATGTCCGGTGTTGAGATTTGTAAATTAATCCGCTCCAAGCCGGATATCAAAAATATTCCGATTATTATTCTAACGGCCAAAGGGGAAGAAGAAGATAAGATTAAAGGCTTATCCGCCGGAGCCGATGACTATGTAACCAAACCCTTTTCCGTTCCGGAGCTTATGGCTCGAGTAAAAACCCAGCTCCGCAGGACTCCGGAAAAAAAGACGGTCAGTGAAATTACATTTGCCGACATTCGTATGGATTTGGTTGAGAAAAAAGTTTTTCGCGGAGAAAATTATATTCACTTGGGGCCGACGGAATTTCGGTTATTAAAAATGTTAATGGAAACACCGGGAAAAGTTTTTTCACGAGAATTTTTGCTGAAAAATGTCTGGGGAGAAAATATATATGTAGAATCACGAACGGTTGATGTACATATTAGACGTCTACGCAAATCCCTAAATGAATATGGTCCGGACTATATCCGTACGGTCCGTGCCACCGGATATGCCATAGATATCAACCCGTTAAGCGATGAAGAATAATTTTTTTTAAAAAATTTTTTATCCTTAAGCGTTTCTTAAGTTTGCAATGTTGGTATGATAATGTAAGTTAACCAAAACAAGGAGATTTAGAAATGAAAAATTTATTAACCGTTAGTGCTTTTGCTTTAGTATTAGGATTGTCAACCTCTGCAATGGCTCAGATGGGTGGTGGTTTCCAAGGTCCGTCTGCAATTTCCGAACCCTCAAAAGTTGCTGATGTTAAAAATATGAAAGATGATACGGCTGTTGTTATGGTTGGTAAAATCGAAAAAAGTCTTGGTCACGAAAAATATCTTTTCAGCGATGCCAGCGGCAGCATAACCGTAGAGATTGACGATGATGATTGGAGAGGTTTAACGGTTACTCCGCAAGATACTGTACAAATTAACGGTGAGGTCGACAAAGATATGTTTGCTCCGGCAGAAGTTGATGTTGATAGCATTACAATAAAGAAATAGAGTCCCGATAATGCGAATTCTTTTGGTCGAAGACGACAGCCTAATCGGGGATGGCCTCAAAATCGGATTAGAAAAACTGGGTTTCAGTGTGGACTGGTTTGATAATGGATTAGATGGCAAAGAAGCTTTGTATCAGGCCCCGTATGCGGCTGTTGTCTTAGACCTCGGGTTACCCGGAGAAGATGGGTTGGAAATACTATCCCATTGGCGGCAAGACAGCCGTAAAGAGCCGGTTTTGATTTTAACCGCAAGAGGAGATGTAGACCAGCGGATTATCGGACTAAATACCGGTGCAGATGATTATTTGGCAAAACCGTTTGCCTTAAAAGAGGTTCAGGCTCGTCTTAATGCTTTGATACGCCGTAGTAGCGGGAGCGGAACACCTCAAATTGTATACAAAAATATCACTTTTAATCCGCAGACCAGAAGTGTTATGCAAAACGGAGAAAATGTTGTTTTGTCTCCTAAAGAAATAGCTCTTTTAGAATTATTGTTATTAAACAAAAACAAAGTATTATCTAAAGAAACCATCGAAAATAAAATCTATTCCTGGTCCGAAGAGGTACAAAGTAACGCCGTTGAGGTACACATCCATCATTTAAGAAAAAAATTGGGAAAAGATATCGTAAAAACAATCAATAAAATTGGATATATTTTAGGTGAAGAATGAAAAAATTCAGTTTAAAATTAAGATTAATGATCTTTTTTATCCTGATTGCCGCGGCAACCTGGGGTGTTGCGGCGGTTGTTTCTTTGCAAGAATGCCGGGAAGAAATAGATGAGTTTTTTGATTCTTACCAACTAATGCTTGGCAGACAGCTTGCCTCGGCAGATTGGAGCAAAACCACAGCCCAAACTCAGAAAAAAACGGATAATCTTATTGATGAAGTCGAAGAGAGCGATGCCGATGACGATGCCATCGCTTTTGCGGTTTTTCATAAAAATGGGCAAATGATTTTTAATGACAATGAAGAGGGAAAAAATTTTTCCTCTCCGTCGTTTGATAAAATAGGCCGTTTCAGCAAAGAAAAAATTGATGATGAAGAATGGCGGGTGTTGTGGCTCTCTTCCATTGATAAAAATTATGTTATTGCCGTCGGGCAGGAGTTAGATTATCGTTACGATGTAGCTCTTGAAACCGTGGAAACCCTTTTATTTCCATGGTTTTGCGGATTAATTATTTTATTGATTGCGACCATAATTATGGTTGCAAAAGAGTTCAGACCATTGAAAAAAATTAGCAGCGATTTGCAAAATCGCAATTCGGATGACCTCTCTCCGCTTGATTATAGCACAGCACCGGCAGAGGTCCGCCCCTTGTTGGAAGCCCTAAACCGATTACTGGAAAAAGTAGCGGCAATGCTTCAAAAAGAAAGGAGCTTTATTTCCGATTCGGCTCATGAACTAAGGTCCCCGCTAACGGCTTTGAAAATACAGTTAGAAGTCTTGCGTTTGTCTCAAGAAGACCCTAAAGCACAAGATGCCGCCATTTCTAAGTTAGAACAAGGGGTAGAGCGTTCTATTCGTCTAATAGAACAACTGCTGGCCTTGTCCAAAACCGAGCAAACCTCGGCCATGTCAGAAGATTATTTGGGCAACATTGATTGGAAAAATATCTTATCGACCTTAAAGGAAGAATATTTGGATAAACTTTCAAACAAGAACCTTGTTGTAGAAAGTGAGATAACGGGGAGCCCGATTCAAAACGGCAATCCGGTATTAGCCGCCATGATGTTGCGTAACCTTTTTGACAATGCCATCAAATACAGTCCTCAAGACTCAAAAATCAAAGTCCAAATTGATGATAAAAAACTTGAGGTAATCAATTCGCAAACCGAGGTAGAAGAAAAAACATTACAGCGTTTAGGCGAGCGTTTTTTCCGTCCGGCCGGACAAAAAGAAACCGGAAGCGGCTTGGGATTAGCGATTGTCAAAAAAATAGCCGAGCTGCATCATTGTCAATTAGTTCTTAAAAATACAGAAGATGGATTTTCCGTACAAATAATTAAACAAGATTAAAACTTGCTTTATTCATCAAATTAGTGCAATATCCAAGGCAAAGAAAGGATAAAACATGGCACTTAAATTTGATATTTTACACACATCGGGAAAATCCCGACTGGGAAAACTATATACCAAACATGGTGTTGTTGACACACCGGCTTTCATGCCGGTAGGTACCTGTGCAACGGTAAAGGCCATGATGCCGGAATCCGTTGCGGCAACGGGAGCCCAAATTTTGTTGGGAAACACCTACCATTTAATGTTGCGTCCGGGAGCAGATTTGGTCCAGAAAATGGGCGGATTACACAAATTTATGAACTGGAATAAGCCGATTTTAACCGATTCCGGCGGTTTTCAGGTTATGAGTTTATCCGGTTTAAGAAAGCTGACGGAAGAAGGTGTTGCTTTCAGCTCACATGTGGATGGAAAAAAGTTTTTCTTAAGTCCGGAAGAATCAATCAACATTCAATATAAGTTAGATTCAAACATTACCATGTGTATGGATGAATGTGTCAAACTTCCGGCCTCACACGAAGTCGTAAAAAAATCAACGGAAATGTCCATGCGTTGGGCTCGCCGTAGTCGAGACGCCTTTATTGATCGCGATGGTTATGGAATTTTTGGGATACAACAAGGCGGAGACTATCAAGATTTAAGACAATATTCGGCCGAAAAATTGAAAGCAATCGGCTTTGACGGCTATGCAATCGGCGGTTTAGCTGTTGGAGAGGGGCAAGAAAAAATGTTTGAGGTTTTAGACTATGCACCGGGAATGCTTCCTGAAGACAAGCCGCGTTATTTGATGGGGGTAGGCCGTCCGGATGATATTGTCGGTGCGGTTCTTCGCGGGGTTGATATGTTTGATTGTGTCATGCCGACCCGCTCCGGTCGTACCTCTCAGGCATTTACGGCCAGAGGCACCATAAATATTCGGAATGCCAGACATCGGGAAGATCCTCGCCCCCTAGAAGCAGAATGTGATTGTCCGTTATGCAAAAATTATTCACGTGCCTACATTCACCACTTGCAAAAGTGCAATGAAGTTCTTGCCGTAATGCTATTAACCTGGCACAATATCAGATATTATCAACGTTTAATGCAAGGAATACGCCACGCCCTGGCGGAAGATCGTTTGCAAGAATTTGTGCAGGATTTTTACGCCAAGCAGGCACTTGGGGATATTGAGGAGATTTAGATATGGAAAATTGTGAAAACCAGACGGTAGAAGAGGTTGTTGACAGTTTTGCCAAAGAAAACAAACAAGAAGGGCTACGTGTTTTTGTGGCCGGAGGCTCTCGTTCCGGAAATGACGATATTTATATTGAAGAGGCTTACAATCTTGGCAAACAAATTGCCAAGATGGATTTTAAGTTAGATTTTGGGCTGTCCAGCTCCGGCATAATGGGAGCGGTTGCCCGAGGTGTTTTAGATCGTTGGAACAAACAAAAATGCACCGAAACACCAATCCAAGGGATTACCACCAAAGAATATTACAGCTTATACCAAACCGATGAAATTATAAATCAAATTGAAGACATTATTGTAGCCCAAACTCTGGAAGAAAGAAAACAAAAATTATTGAATGCCGATTTTGTTGTTTTTGCACCGGGAGGTGTTGGGACGCTGGATGAATTGGCTTATGATTGTGTTGCAATGCAAGATGGCTTTTTAGATGTAAAACCGTTTATTTTATACAATATTGATGGTTTCTTTCATCATTTGGTGGAGTATCTAAAATACATTTCCGCAAAAGGTTTTTCGGATCCGATGCCGTTTATTATTGTAGACAACAGTCACGAGTTAGGTATTGTTTTCCGTTTGTTAAAACTACGCTACAAAAAAGCCAAAAATACCAAAGAAGCCTATGCTCAAGCCCGACAATTAATATACGAATTACCGTATTTTATAAAAAACAAGCCGGATAATTCGGTATATGTTGAAGATATTATCGAAAAAATGACCCGCATCAACTTGTACGGAACGGCAGAAGAAAAACAAAATCTCGCCGATGAAATTGAGAAAGCCTATTTGGAAAAAGAAATTGAAAGGATGTATGACCGCCTTGCCAAAACCGGTCGCGACACGGCAACCGTCAGTGACAAATTGACCAAGCTGAAAAAACGTAGACAAGCCAGCCAAAACATAAAATAACAAAGTAAGAATATTTTTATAAATTAAAGATTATAATACCTCCCATGAAAGAGAGGGAAAATGTTAAATATTTTATGGGGGATGTTTTTCCTTTGTGCCTTTTTAATGGGAATAAGTCAAACCCTGTTTAACCATAACCCGAGCATATGGAACAATCTTGTGGCGGCGGTTTTTTCGTCATCGCAGACAGCTTTTGAGATTGCCTTAAACTTAACCGGGATTTTGTGCTTTTGGCTTGGGTTATTAAAAATTGCGGAAAAATCCGGGATAATCCGGAGCTTTTCCCGCTTGTTGCAACCCTTGTTTTCCAAAATTATGCCGGAAGTTCCGGCCGGATCTCCGGCTCTCGATTCGGTGATAATGAATATCTCGGCTAATGTCTTAGGGTTAGATAATGCCGCCACTCCGATGGGGCTAAAAGCAATGGAACAGTTACAAGAGCTCAATCCCAACAAAGACAAAGCCTCTCCGGCCCAAATATTATTTATGGTCATAAATGCCTCTTCGGTAACCCTCATTCCGATTACAATTTTAATGTACCGCAGTCAATTTGGCTCTCTTAATCCAACGGCCGTTTTTGTTCCGATATTGTTAGCAACATCTATTTCCACATTGGTGGGTTTTTTTAGTGTGGCGATTGCTCTACGTTTACCGATTTGGCATAAAATTGTTTGGGCATATCTTATATCATTTATGCTGCTAATCGGGGGCGGAGCTTGGTACTTTTGTTCCCTTCCGACAGAGAGCCGTTTAAGTTTTTCCTCATTTGTGGGGAATGGTTTGTTATTTTCAATTATTTCAATATTTATTTTATCCGGATTTATCCGCAAAATTAACGTTTATGAGACCTTTATTGCCGGTGCCAAAGAGGGATTTGATATTGCAATCAGAATTATCCCGTACTTGGTTGCCATGTTGGTCGGGATAGCGGTTTTTCGAGCCTCGGGAATTATGGATGCATTAATTGACCTCATGGCAAAAGGAATAGCTTTTCTGGGATGGAACACGGATTTTGTAGCCGCATTGCCGACAGCCTTTATCAAACCCCTGTCAGGAAGCGGAGCCCGGGCCATGATGTTGGAAACATATACCCACTATGGTGTTGACAGTTTTCCGGCTTTTGTATCTTCGGTTATTCAAGGGTCAACAGAAACAACATTTTATGTCTTGGCGGTTTATTTCGGAGCGGTTAAAATCAGTCGTGTCGGGGTGGCTTTGCCTTGTGCATTGTTAGCCGATATTTTTGGGATTGTATCGGCAATACTTTTATCATATCTTTTTTATCAATAAAAACCAAATATTAAGAGATAACAAAATATCATATAAAAAAAGGTAGAAAAAATGAGAGCATTAATACAAAGAGTTATCAAGAGCAGTGTCACGATAGATGGAAAAGTTTTTTCCTCAATCGGAAAAGGAATGATGATTCTTCTGGGGGTCCAAAAAGGAGATACCCCCGAGCAAGCAGAATATTTGGCAAAAAAAGCGGCAAATCTACGTATTTTTGAAGACCAAGAAGGAAAAATGAATCTTTCAGTGCAAGACATTAAAGGAGAGGCATTGGTTGTTTCTCAGTTCACGTTGGCCGGAGATACCAGCCGCGGCAATCGTCCCGGATTTGAAACGGCCGAAAAACCGGAGCAAGCCAAAGTCTTGTATGAATATTTTGTGACCCAACTCAAACAATATAATATCCCTGTGGCAACCGGCGTTTTTCAAGCGGATATGAAAGTAAGTTTGATTAATGACGGGCCGGTAACCTTTATGCTGGAAAAATAAACAAAGGAAAAGCAATGGAAAATTCTCAAGAAGTAACGGAAAATATTTGGAATGATATCTTGGACAAGCTATTTGTTTTGGATTATTCACAGCTGCAAGCCATTACGGAAATGGAACGAAAAGTGTATCAAGAATTGCAAACAAAGCCGCAATCAGTTGAGGGATTGATAACGTTAATGTTTGTCCAAATCATGTTAGGTAATCATGATAAAGCAACAGATATCGGGCATAAAATATGGGGAATAGGTGGATCAATTACTCCGTTTTTTGAATTGCTTTATACCGACAATCTATTAAATCTTGGGCTATTGGATATGGCTTCGGTTCTGTTAAAATCTCGTTTTGCAGAGGTAGAGACCGAGGCAGAGTATTTTTATCCGGTTATGATAAAATTTGCTTTAATGACCGGCAATATTTCTTTGATAGAACGTCTGAGCGGCATTTCACAAGAGGCGGAAGAAGATGCCGATTTGTTTGACTTGGCCGACGTCTATAGCCGAGCCGGTTATGGAGAACATTTTAAAAATATTCATAAGATTATTGCAGAAAATTATTCCGGACATCTTTGTTCTTACGACTATGATTTATTTTCCGAACGAGGTTTCCCCGAAATTGAAATAATTTTATATGTCAATCCGTCCGATACAACGGCTCCGGCTCTTGAAAGCCAAATTGAAAATAAAATTTCGGCTTATTGGAGTTCGTCTTCCGTAGAACGGTTAAATAATTTAAGCGTTTCCGTTCGCGATATCAAAAGCCACCCCGCTTGGCAAGAAGAAACGGAAGAAGAGGAATAATCTTTTTTCTTTTCTGAGTTAGGATCGTCTAAAGTTTGAGTGAACGGGTGTAATCACCGAATTGTTTTCTTGGTAAGAGGCTCTTTTGTGCTTTACCGGTACTTTAACAATTTGTTTTCCGGCGGCTTGAATCAATTTTTCCATCAAATCGGCGGCAACAGTTTGTTCATTTTCATTGCTCTCAAACAAAACAAAACGGTTTTGATGTTCGGTAATAAGATCATTGGCAATCTTATCTTGCAACTCTATAGCAAGGACCAAATGCAAACGGTTGGTTTGACTGTTTATCGGATCAACTTTTGCTTTCAAAACTTTTGTTGTCAAAACATAGTCCGCCTTATCTTCTTCGGGAGAGATTCGGATATCGGGACGAGAAGTCAAAATGCGTTGCAATAAATCATAATAGTCACTGGTGGTCGTGTTGTTATAAAACTCGGTATCTTTGATGTAAACGGAAATTTTATTACTGTCGCGTTGTCCATCATCAGCACGGTCCTCTTCATAATGAACTTCGGCTACGGAAGGATTGTTATCGGTGTTGTTAAGAACAATATTAATTGGTTCTTGAGAGTTTTCATTATCCGCAACAGCATCAGAAACCTCAGCCGTATCTTGCAGCATCTCTTGATTAAAAGTCGGATTAGGTTTGGGGGGCAAACCGCTAACGGTTTTCACCAAAGCCTGAGGCTCTTCCTCCAAGAAAAGCTCCGGTTCTTGAGATAGAGAATTTTCATCTTCATCAAGGTAAACGATTTTTTCTTCCATTTGGTTGCTGACAGCCGAAGAAAATTTGTTAAAACTTTCATCAAAAGCTTTTTGAATATTTTGCGGACTAATAAATCCGCTTACCTCCACACAAAGCTTTTCATCATCTTGCTCAATTGTTTTAACGGTCAAATCCTCTAAATAATTATCAATAATATTATAGACCAAAACATTATAATCATGCCCGGCAAAAGCTTGGCGATATTTTGCTAAATCAGAAATCCGTTCAACCGCCTTAAAACTGGCTTTATCTGCAGCTTTTATCCGAGCAGAAGAACGCATTTCTCCTTTTTGTAAAGACTCACAAGCCGTTGCCAAAACAGAAATAACAGAATTCTCGTCGCCAGAAAAAGAAGATTCGGCCTTTGCCGGAAAAACAAGAGCCGAACACAAAAACAAAATCACAAAATTCAGAGAATGCCGTTTCATTTACCACCAGCTACGGTCGTCATTTTTGACCCTTTTTAAGGTTTCAACCCATTCATCAACTTCCACGTTATTTTTATCAAACAGAATCAACTTATAAGAAATAATTGGATTAAATTCTGTCCCGATATTATCAACCAAAACCTGCAGATAATAATCGGCTTCGTTCATATCATTGGTAACCTTATAATTTTTAGAGCCGGAAATAATATCTCGCGTAACTTTTCTTGCCGCATGCAACCCGTCAGGGAGCCGATCGTCTAACTTTTTAGGATCGGTAATGTAAATTAACACCGGATCGGGTTTTTGGTACACATAACCGGATTGATCAAGCATTTTATTAGTAACGCGTGCCGCAGCAATTGCATAAACATCCGGAGTGATGCTGGCTTCAATCTCTCGGTAATAAACTTCATCATCCACTTCAATTTCTTGGACCGGATAAGATTTACAAGCCACAACCGAGGCAAGCAACATAAGAACAATCGTTTTCTTCATCGAAATACCCTGAAATAAAATAAATATTAACATAATTATAAAGTTAATTTTAAAAATTCATACGATAATTTTTTACTTATTCACTACCTAAGGAGCAAAAAAAATCAGCAAAATTTTCCGCCCTAAAACAAGAGTTTCCCGATTTTTGTAAAAAGACAAAGGACATTTTTATAAAATTTGTGATAAAAAACTTGCCAAACAAAACAAGTGCGATATCCTAAACCCCGTTATTTGAAGGAAAGAAAAAATGGTTATTACGTTTACGGTTATTTTATTGGCAATGTTTTTTGTTTTGCGTCCGTTGCAAAAAAATCCGTTTTTCATGTTAAATGCCGCCTTAATTATCGGAAGTGCATATTATCTGGAAACACACTATTTTCGCACCAGCATCTTTACCGGAAAGACGGTACTGTTGTTTTTGGTGTTTCAGGCGATTTCGATTAATATTTGCACGTTTATTGCCTATGGGGTTGATAAAAGAGCAGCTATCAAAGGAGGGTGGCGTGTTCCCGAAAATTCTCTGCATATGTTGGAGTTTTTGGGTGGCTGGATCGGAGCCTGGCTCGGGCAAAAATTTTTTCACCACAAAACCAAAAAGAGAAGCTTTCAAAACACCTATAGACTTATGATTATTCTTGAGTTTATAGCGGTGTATTTAATTTTGTCATATTTAAAATTAATCTGACTTGCATCTTCTGAAATATGTTTTATGATAATGCCGATACTAACATTCAGGATAACAAATGAGTACAAAACTTTGTCGCGGGGTTGAGGCCCAAAAATTAGATTTTTTTGAACATTATCGGGTCATGTGGCCTTTTGTAAAACCCTATCTTTTTCGGGCAATTTTTGCTGTTTTATTAAGCATTCCCATCGGGGCATTGGATGCGGTTGTCGCCTTGGCCCTTAAGCCGTATATGGATATTGTTTTGGTGGATAAAACCGACCAATCTCCGGCCTATATACCATTGTTGATTGTTGGCTTTACAATTGTTCAAGGGATTTTGAATTATCTGTCAATATACATGAATTCTTGGGTCGGCACCCGCATTACCATGGATGTAAAACGGGCTTTGTTCCGTAAACTGTTGTTTTTGTCCCCTTCCTTTTATGATAAAAACGATTCCGGTTATATTATCCAACGCTTTTCAGCGGATACGGATGCCGCCTGCAACGGGCTTATTGACAACATTCGTTTGTTTACATCACGGATATTCTCTTCGCTATCTTTAATTGGTGTTCTGATTTATAATTCATGGCAACTTTCCATTATTGCCATTATTGTTTTAATCTGCGGTTTAATGCCACTGGCTCAAGTTCGGAGAATGATCAAGGGGATTATCCAAAAAAGTGTAGATGAATCTTCTACCATTTTAACCAACTACAACGAAGCCTATGCCGGCAATAAGACCATTGCCTCATATAACTTACAGGAAGCTTCTTTCAAAAAATACGATGCAACCATGACCAAACTGTTCAAGCTTGGAATTAAAATGATTCAAAGAACCGCTTGGATGACACCGATGTTGCATGTGGTTGCCTCCATCGGTATCGGTGCGGTCATTGGTTACGGAAGCTATTTGATTGTAAATGGGGTGATCACCAGCGGTAACTTTGTTTCCTTCATCACGGCGTTGATTATGCTCTACAATCCGATAAAAAATATCGGTAAAAATTTTAGTGCTGTCCAAGTTTCTTTCTTGGCAATTGAAAGAATTGCGGAAATTTTTAACATCAAATCCGATATTACGGATAAAGAAAATGCCATAGAGCTAAAGAAAGCTCACAAGTCCGTTCGTTTTAACCACGTTGATTTTGGTTATGACCCGCAGACCTTGGTCCTAAAAGATATTAATTTTGAGGCCAAATCCGGACAAATGATAGCCATTGTCGGCAACTCCGGCGGCGGAAAGTCAACCATGGTCAATTTGTTGCCTCGTTTTTATGATGTTTTATCTGGCTCCATTGAAATAGACGGAAAAGATATCCGCGATTATACTTTGCAAAGTTTAAGGCAAAATATTGCCGTTGTTTTTCAGGATAATTTTTTATTTTCGGGAACAATTCGCGATAATATTTTATTGGGAAAACCCGACGCAACGGATGAAGAAATAAAGAAGGCATTAGAAATGGCGTGCCTGCTTGATTTTGTAATGGAACACGAAGACGGTATCAATACCTATATCGGAGAGAGGGGGGCTCTCCTTTCCGGAGGACAGCGTCAACGTTTGGCGATTGCCAGAGCCTTTGCTAAAAATGCACCGATTGTCATATTAGATGAAGCGACATCTGCTTTGGATAATAAGTCAGAAGCCGTCGTCCAACAAGCAATCGATAACTTGATGAAAGATCGTACCGTATTTGTAATTGCACACCGCCTTTCAACGATTCGCAACGCCGACACAATTTTGGTTGTCAATGACGGAGAAATTGTTGAAAAAGGTTCTCACGATGAGCTTTTACAAATTGAAGATGGGGCTTATCGTTCTTTATATAATGCCCAATTTAAGAAGAAAACGGCTTAAGCGATTTTTTTCGCCGCAATAAAACATAGAGAGCGCCCTCTCCACCATCTTTGGGGAGGGCATAACTCATACCCAAAATTAAAGGTCTTAAGTCCGGTGTATTAAGCCACTGCGGAACTCTTTCCCGCAATATTCCCTTCTCAGAAAAAAGCTCATCATCATCTTTTTTGAGCCCTTTACCGGTAATGATTAACACACAGCGACATTGCGACAGATAGGCTTCCTTAATAAAATCAAGAACCTTTTCATAAGCCTCTTTTTCTGTGTAACCATGCAAATCCAAACGCCGTTCAAGAGGCATTTCTCCTTTTCGAAAACGATTTGATGTTCTTTTATCAACATTGGGAAAATTGCCGATGGTTAAATTCTCTAAAACAGCACCGTGGTAGGCTTCTCCATAATCAATTTTAGGATTAATTTCATCAATAATCAGCGGAGCTTGCGGCGGAACCTCACAGACGGGAAGAGGTTTTATTCCTTTGGTAAATTCTTCCCATACATCAAGATCTTGAGGCGATGCATTATTTTTTATCTGTTTCATTTTGCACATCCGCTTCAGAAGTTTGCTCTTGTTTTTTATCTTGCGGCTTTTCATCAAGCATATAATCCGCAAAATTATTCACGACAAATTCTTTCCAGTCTCCCTCCGGAGCAACACATCCGTTTTTTTTATTTTCGGCATTAACCAAAACCAAACCGCCAAAATCCCACAAATTACAAAAATTATCATAGCTTGAGGTAATATAATTTTTTGTTCTCTCAATAATTTTTTGGAACAAAATTTTCTTAACCACGTGGGAATAGATGATAATCATGGCAATGATAAACAAAAGCCCGAAGATTTCGCTGACAAACACAATCAACAACAAGCCAAGCAAAATCGGGACCAAAATCGGCAATAAATTTTCCCACGGATTATAAACGGGAGAACTCGGACGGTTAATTTTCCCATAATCCAGATAAAGACGCAATTTGTCTTTTTCAATTGCTTTTTTCAAGGCATTATAAATCAACAACGTTGCTTTATTAGGGCGATGCTTATTTTTCATTGTTTTCGACCTTCATCGTTTTGGGCAATAAAATAAAATATTTTCCGACGGAATTCATCTTTCCGGCTTGTTCCAAAACTTCATCATTGCCACTGCCGTAAAAATAATCTCCTCGGACGCCTCCTTTAATGGCTCCGCCGATATCTTGGGCATTCACAAGTCTTTGTAAAGGCTTATTGCCGGGCAAGGTAGTCTCCAACCATAATAAAGACCCAAGAGGAATAAACTCAGGATCAACAGCCAAACTTCTTCCCGCCGTTAACGGAACTCCTAAAGCACCGATAGCTCCATCTTGGTAGTTGAGTTTATGAAAAATATAGCGTTGATTCTTGTTCATTTGCTTTAGGGCAATATCGGGATTTTCTTTCAACCATTTTTTGATTTGTCCCATTGAGGCTTGTCCGGGGCTAAGGAGCTTATTTTCAAGCAAAATAGAGCCGATTCCCCGAAAAGGTCTTCCGTTAGAAGCCGCATACCCGACACGGACGGAAGTCCCGTCATCAAGCCAAGCAACCGCAGAACCTTGAATTTGCATTAAATACACATCGACTGAACTGTCAGCCCAAAGAATAACCGGAGCCTTAAAAGAATCTTCATGAATTTCCTCCCGCGTATAGTACGGGACCAAACGTTGATTTTCCACTCTTCCGACCAAATTTTTGGAGGGAAGGGACGCATCAAAATCCTTCGGATTAAATTCGACCAAATCTTCAGGGATTCCATAGACCGGAAACTTGTACTTATCGCTTTTCTTTTTAGAGGCATGAATTTCCGCCTCATAATAGGCTGTGAACTTTCCGTTTTCATTTCCTTGGTAAAAAACGGCATAGGGGATAAAGTTATTTTCTAAAAATTTTTTAAAATTAGCCGGAGAAATTTCCGCTGCCCGCAGGCAAAGTTCTTGATAATCGCGGGTTGGAATTTTGATTTTTCCTTTTCCGATAAATTCGGCATGAAAGGCCAAAATCCGATCACAACTTTTCATAAAAGCGTGATAGGCCTCTTTCATGTCATCTTTTTTCCATCCGGACAAAGCGTCAAATTCTGTTTTTTTCAGCTCCAATTTGCCAACAGGAGGCTCTTGCTCTTCGGTTTTGCGTGTTTCGCAGCCCGAGACCAAAGTCAACAATAAGGGAAGAATAAGTAAAAGTCTCATCATGATTTTTTAGTCGATACCAAAATCCAATTAGGAGCCGTTGAATTAACGGCACGTTCATAAGTCCAAACATCTTCAATGTTTTGAATATAATTTTCGTCGCCTTCAATAACGTTACCTTCAGCATCTCGTAAAACGTTAACTTGTTCGGAAACATACTTAACCGTAATTTGGGCAACTTGATTTTCATTAATTTGGGCATGCAAAATTTCCGTCTGATCAAAACAGATAAAATCGGTTTCGGCAGAAATTTTATCGGCAGAACGTTTTTCAATGACTTCCTGAAATTTCTTCAAAATTGTCGGACTAACCAACATTTCCAAAGCTTCCAAGTCACCGCGGTTAAAAGCTTCCGTAATAACTTCAAAGGCATTTTTGGCATTATTTAAAAAGATTGATTTATTAAAGTTAGGAATTTGTGCCAAAACTTTATCCGTAGCAGAAAGTTCTTCATCAACAGGGGAAAGTTCGCCGCCGTTTTGAACGTTTTCTTCTTCAGATGCCTGATTTTGTAAATTTTGTTGCCGATCGGCTTCCTTCATCAAAATATTATAGAGTTTTTCAGCATTTTCTTTGCTCAGTTGGACACGGTGTTCCTGATTCGGACGGGTCCCGAGCAAAGATTTGAGTCGTTGAAAAATAACCACGACCACCAACAACAAAACGATAATATCCAAATGTGTCATCATTTCTATCTATATCCTTTTACAACTACGATAAATATAACTTATTTATAACTATTATCAACTGTTATTATCAATTTGACCTTAACAAATTTTGAGTGTAAAACGTTAAGTAAAATAAATTAAAAGAAGGAGAATTCACATGGCTGAAAAAAAAGCCGAAAACACCGTCAACAATCCGCTTCCGCCCATTACAATTCATACCCAATACATCAAAGACTTATCTTTTGAAATTCCGCATGCTCCGCAAATTTTCAAAGATTTGAAAGAACAGCCCAAAGTCAAAGTAGATGTGGATATCAAGGCCGAACATATGGAAGAAAACGTTTTTAACGTCACCCTCAACTTCCGTATTGACGGAGATGTTAAAGATCAAAAATTTTTCATAATTGAAATGGCATATGCCGGAATTTTCAGCCTGAATGTTCCGCAAGAGCACCTAGAGCCGGTCTTGATGATTGAGGCTCCGCATCTTTTGTTCCCTTATGCAAGAGAAGCTATCAGCAGCGTGATGTATAACGGAGGGCTTACCCCGATAGTTTTAAGTCCGTTGGATTTTGTGGCGATGTATAAATCACGTAAAGCTCAAGGGCAAAACGCCGCCAACAATAATTAAGGCCGAAAATCAATCAGCGGATATTTATCCGTGTTTCCCTCAGGGAGATTATAATGCCACCATTCGTGTGCAATGGCAAGCAAGCCGATATTTTCCATCAGAGCTTTTAGCTCTTTGCGGTTGGCAATTTCGGTTGCCATATCAGGATTTTCATAATCATGACGGGCTTGTTTCAGATATTCAAAAAAAGCGGTCGTGTTTCCTTTCTGGACCTCTTGTGCATAATCTGGGCGGTAAGCGTCAACTTGAGTGGGATAAGGCAATTCTTCGCCGTTTTCCTGCGTTAAAACGACATCAACGGCCGTTCCGCGGCAATGTTGGGAGCGTTCCGGAGACAGGGCAAAAAAGCCCGGAGCCGGGATAATTTCTCTTAATTTCATATGAGCCAACGGTGGGCGATAAGCATCACAAATTTTTAGCTTAAGACGATGGGCTTTAAGCCAAGGCTCAGCCTTTTGCAAAATATTCCACATATCACGATGGAGGTAGGCCCGATTGCCAAAACCGATTTGTTCATACACAGGTTGTCCAACCATATTCTGAGAACGGGCATACATCATATCAATGATAAAACAATCCCCTTTAACTTCTGCCAAATTAGGATCAATCATTTTTCATTGCTCCGATAAAGGCCTTGAAAATTTTAAGATTATCTTCATCTCCGAGCTTAACCAAACGTTCCGGATGCCATTGGATTCCAAGCACAAAATCATGCCAGGGGGCTTTAGGCTCAATCGCTTCAATAATCCCATCCGGTGCTCTTGCACTAACAAGAAAACAATCCGTATTTTCGTCACAAACAGCTTCATTATGGGCAGAATTAACTCTCAAACAAGATTTCTGCACAATGTTATATAACTTACTGCCGGGAACAAGGTTGACCTCATGGGCCAAAACATATCCGCCTTGTTTGTGGCTGTCTTTTTCGGAGCGTCCTTGATTAATGTTTTGCTTGAGCTTTCCATGAAAAATTCCGGCCAAAACCTGATGTCCGGCACAAATTCCAAGCGTAGGCAAATGATGTTCTTTGGCATAATCACATAGCTCTAAATAAGCTTTCCCCCTTTGGTCAATATCACTCAAAGGCGTTTTATTATACCATTCTTTCGGCACATTAAAACATCCGCCAATCAGCAAAATCCCTTGGGGTTGAATGTTGTCGAGCTGCTCAGAGAGTTTTTCATAGCTGACAAAAATCGGATAACCGCCGGCTTGCAAAAGGGCATTAACATAATCCGGATGAATGGCATAATCAGCCTTTTCGCGGAGCGGATGTTTTTCTTGAGCAAGAATAACGGCAATTCTCGGGCGATTATCTTCCGGCAAATCAATCCGAATTTCCGGAAGCCGATGCTCTTTAAGAAGAGCGGTAACTTTATCGGCCTCCAGAGAATAGCTCTCAAAATCATCTTGAGGATATTGAATCTTTTCTAAAAAGATTGGTTGAACATTACTTGTAGAGCTTGGGGAGAAGTTCGTCATTCTTTTTCCTTTGCACCTTTTTTTTGCAAACTTTTTCAAAGACCTTAATAAAAGACTTTTCATTCCAATCTTTGTTATCACGGGCATATAAAGATTCGGTTAATTTTTCGATTTCGCACTCAAATTCGGGAAGTTTGACCAAATCTTCAATATCCTTAAGAGTGGCAATATTATCATTTTGAAAATGCTTTCTGGCCCATTCCAAAAGACCATCTCGCAAAGCACGTAAATCTTTTGCTTTGGCTTTTTCAATAATATATTTTTTATAATTGCGGATATGCGGCTCATGAGCTTTGTGGTCATTACTTTTCACTAACAGATAACTAAAAGCAATCCCCAAGGCAAAAGCACCGAGCAAAAGAACATAAATGTTAAAATCGTTGAGGTGCTCAAGAGCCGTAATTTCTTTTGGCTCATTTGGTTGGGAAGGAGAGGGTTCATCTCCGCCATCATGCACATAAAGATTTTCGTCTTGGGATTGGCTTGGCAAAACCGGATTATTAACCGTATCCGCCGGAGTAATATTTAAGGTAACGGCAGGCAAGGTAGCCGTTTGCATTTTTTTTGTTTGGACATTAAACCAGTCTACGCTGATTTCCGGCAAAGTAACGGCTCCCGCTTTTTCGGGAATATAGACCGTTGCAATTTTTTCAACCGCCAAAACTTTTCCTTTTTGGACTTTCATAAGACTTTGCGGTTTTTCCGGATATTGCTTTAAGCCATCGGCCGGAGCAAAATTAATTTCCGGAAGTTGGGTATCCGTCACACCCGCTGCCGTAAGATAAAGGGTGCGGTTAATCGCTTCCCCGACCCGATATTCTTTTTGGGAAGGCGTGAATTCGGCATATAATTTAACATTTTCTGCCGGCAACCACCACCGTCCGTTATTTTCGGGAGCGGCGGGTTTTACATCGACCGTAATGGGATCCGTGGTTAACACAACGGGATTTCGGGTTGCAAAGACATCGGCCATCCCAAACCCGGCAATAAACAAATCATCATTAAAAAAGCTTCCGAAGGGATCGGTGCGTTTTTCTTTGGTAAGATAATATCCGTTAAAGCGAACGGCCGGGACTTCAAGGATTCCGCTTTTTTGCGGGAAGAGGGCATATTTAAATTCAATTTCACGAATACTTTTCCCGTTAACAATCTGAGAAGAAATAACCGGAGCCCCAAGGCTTTTAATAATCCACGGACTATCCGGAGAGGCTAAAAATACGGGTTCTTCTCCTTGCAAACCACCGGTATCATTAAGGGTTAAAGTATAGGTAATTTGTTGTTGAACATAGGGCGTGTTGTCATCAACTTTTCCCGAAATCTTAAAACGCGGACGATTTTGCCCTTGGTCATTTGTTTGTTGTGGAGAAATTGTCTCTCCGGCCTTAACGACCTTAAGATTAATGGGGTTGCTTTGCAACTTATCTAAGGTAAGAGACGGAACAACAAGACTCCCGACCGTCTTTGGCATCATCACCAAATTCCATTGTTGCGATTTTTTGACATCACCGTTAACAATATTGGTTTGATAAGCATTGGAAACCGAATAGATATAAAAATCTTTTTCCAAAGCCTTAAAATCCGGAGAAGTTGATGCGTTCTTTCCATCTAGTTCCAGCGTCAACAAAAACGTCTCTCCTTCGGGAATAGTATCCCGATTAACTCTTGCGGAGAAAGTCTGAGCCATCACGCTTGTATGCACAAGAAGCGAAAACAAAATACCTAAAATTATTTTTTCCATTTCCAAATCTCCGATTATTGTTGTTCACGATAACGATTTTTTTGATACTCTTTTAAGATAAAAGCTTTCAACAATCCGCCTGGGTCTTCAGGAATCTCTCGATACTGTTGTGCTTTGGCTTGTACCTCTTCATCATATTTGGGAGCTTGCTCCTCTTTTTGCCCAAGGCGATTATTGTTGGCGGCCTTAGGTTGAGGTTTTTGCGACATCTTTTGCTCTTGAGCGGATGACTTTTCTTCATCTAAAGAAGATTGCGTTTGTGGTGATTGCGATTTTTCTTTTTGAGGAGCGTTTTCTTGATTTTGAGTGTTTGTAGGGTCTTGCTGTTGCTGCGAGGCAGAATTTTGCTCTTGCTCAGAAGAATTTTTATCACTCTCAGAATTTTGGGGTTGTTGCTTAGATCCTTGGTCCTTGTTTTGGTCTTTCTCTTGAGGGGAAGACTCATCTTGGTCTTTCTTGTTTTTTTGCTGCTGTTGAGCACTCTGTTGCTGATTTTGTTGTTGCTGGTTTTGTTGTTTTTTTAAGTACTCTAAATTAAAACGAGCATCTTCGTGCTTGGGGTCTTGTTTAAGCACTTCCTCATATTTTTGGATTGCCTCTTCAATTTTTCCGCTTTTGGCAAGGGCATTCCCCTGATTGTAAAGCGAGGTAGTATCATTGTTTTTGGCAAATTCAAGATAAGCTTGCTCATAATTTCCGGTGCGGTACCAAGAAGACCCTTTCCACTTACTATCAGCAAAGGTTTCTCCGGCTTTTTGATAGTCTCCGTTGTTAAAATATTTGAGCCCGTCTTGATTGTCATTGGTAAGAAAGCCGGCCTGAGCCGGAAAAGCTCCCAAGACCAAAAACAAAACCAAAATTCCCTTACGGAAAAAATACAGACAACACAACATTGGCAAAATCAAAAAATAATACCCATAATCCAGCCAAACGGATTGCCAATTTTTACTTTCTTTAAGCTCTCCTTTGTTGTGGCTGATTTTTTCGGCCAAAGAAGCCAATTGTTGATCCGATGTTGCCAGATTCCAATAATCTCCGCCGCCTCTTTGGGCGATGAGCTGGAGCTTTTCCGAAGGCTCCACAGCAGTTGCTATAACATTAACACGATAGTTCTGGGCTTTGGCTCTTTGGGCGGCGGCTAAAGCTAAATCAAAATTTTGGCCGACATCGGGCGTAAAGACAACAATCTCTCCTTGGATAAATCCGGCGTTTTTGAACTTCTCGACAGCCAAGTCCAAAGCCCGATCCAATCGATCTCCGTTAGAGGGCATGATATCTAAATTAATGGCTGGTAAAAGGTTAAGGATAATTTCTCCGTCTTCCGTAAGCGGAGAAATAACAAAAGGCTCCCGACTATAAACCTCCAAACCAATCTGAGCTCCTTTGAGCATTTTAACAAAATCTTGAATCTTGTATTTTGCACGGAATAAACGATTAGGTTGCAAATCGGTCCCCTTCATATCCGAAGAAAGGTTTAATAAAATCATAACCGGATTCTCAGGTTCCAAACTCGGAATCTCAATTTTTTCCCAACTGGGACCGGCCGCGGCAATAATGGCAACAACCATACCGACCAAAGCAAAATGAGACATAATTTTTCTTTGTAGAGAAGACCCTTTGATCAACAAAAAGTCAAGCAAGCGGCGGTCGCAAACTTTTTCCCAAGAGGATTTATTGTTTTTTCCGCGTAAGAAACGAGCATAAAAAAACAATGGAACCAACAAGAGCACCAACCACCATGGCCGCAAAAAATGAAATTTAACCAACCATTCTTCCATCAGTTAATTCTCCTTAAGGCAAGGGCAAGAGCAAAAGAAACAAAAATCGCCGCCAACAAAGGAAGATAAAAGAGTTCTTTTGTTTCACGGATATACCGTTCATCATGTTTGCTGGGCTCCAACTTATCAATAGTGGCATAAATTTTTTCCAAAGTTTCGGTATCATTGGCACGAAAGTAAGTGCCTTTGGTGGCATTGGCCAATTGTTTTAGACCTTCCTCATCCAAATCACTTTTCATTCCCAAAGGGATTCCGAAAAGAGAAGAAACATAATTTTCAGGACTGCCCATCCCGATGGTATAAATTTTTATTCCTTCATCATAGGCAAGTTTGGTTGCTTGCCCTAAGGTTAAACTTCCGTCATTGTTTTCCCCGTCGGTAAGTAAAATAATCACCTTATTTTCAGGATTAGGGGCATCTTTAAGCGTTTTCAGGGCCAGACCGACGGCATCTCCGATAGCGGTTGAATTTCCGGCCATTCCGGCATCCATTGCCCACAAAACTTCGCCAACGGACTTTTTATCAAAGGTTAAGGGGGCTTGCAGATAAGCTCTGGTACCAAACAAAATCAATCCCACACGGTCTTCCGTACGTTTTTGCAAAAATTCTCCGGCAACTTTTTTTAAGGCCGTGAGACGGTCGGTTTGATAACCGTTGAGAGCAAAATCAGGAGATAGCATGGAGTTGGAAATATCCAAGACCAAAAGAATATCTCGGCTTTCGTTGTTTAGACGTATCGGTTCTCCAACCCATTGCGGACGAGCTGCCGCCACAACAAGTAAAAACCAAACCAGATACAAAAACCAAAAGAATTTAGAAAAAAGCCCTTCCGTATTGGCACTGCCCATATGCCACAGACTTCCCGATTTTATGGATATTTTCTCTAAATCAAATATAAACGGAACTTTAAGAGCATCGCCATGCAAGCCTTTAACGGCCGGAAGCAACATCCGCAATAAAAAAGGCAACAACAGAAGAAGAAAAGCCCAAGGATACGCAAATTGATTCATAAGTTTTCTCCGATCCAATTTTGGCAAAAGAGGCGGAGCCGAACCACATTTCCGCTTTTGAAATCTTGAGGCAGATTTTTCATATAAGGAGCATCAAGCAATAATTGAGCCGATTCTCCTTCAAGTTTTTTAGAGGAATGAGAATTCAGAAAATTTAGCCAATCCTCGCCGTATAAGGTCATGGCCTCTTTATACTTAAAAACACAAATCCGCCGTAAAAGAGCCGACATCTCAACAACAGATCGGAGGCTGTTGTTGCAATAAATGTTTTTCAACAAATGGAGGGCATAGAGCTTTTTAGATTTTTTGCGGAGCAATTGAACCAATGCAATAATCAGAACGAAACAAAGAGCTCCTCCTAAAATAACCCACCAACCATAAGCCGGAGGCCAAACGGAAACTCCTTCGGGAAGATGAATATCTCTTAATTCGGGTAAATTTTCGTTCATAAACACGTGTCCCTTCTATCAATCCGCACTATCTAAAATTTAGGAGATCTCATGACAAATATCAAGAGCCAAATAAAAAAGGGTGACAATAAAGTCACCCTTTCTTGAAAGAAAAAATTTACACAGCTTTTGCTTCTCCCGCTATTGTTTCCATGTAAGAAACAATATCTTTGATTCCGCAAACATCTCCGTCCAGATCAGCCAGACGTAACGTGCTGCAAGAAAACAAAAGCATTCTTTTTTCAACGGCCATTGTCTCTAACTTTGGTTGAACCTGAAGATCCCGAGCCATTTGAATAGCCAAATTAAGAGCATAACCCTTAATTTCGTTGGCCTCAGACAACCCGTGAATGTTTTGGGTACTGAGCTCTTTTACCTGCCCGTTAGCATAAGCTTTGTAAAGAGCCTCGGCTAACTCAAAAGCCTTAACTTCTGAAAACCAATGCTCCACACTCTTTTTGGGAAATACAAGCTTAAAAAGAGCTAAACGATGCCGAAAGATCGGTGTCAATTTAGCATACCTTTGGTCAACCTCAGCGGTCATGGCTTTTACTTTTTGTCGGTAAATTTCAGTTTCCAACAATCGAGTTGCCTTACGGAGCTCTTGCAGCAAACCTTCTTCATCCAGGCCGTAGACACTTGTGCCGTCAAGTTCAATTCCGACCAAGGTATTTAGCAAAAAAGATAAGGTAATTTCCTGTCCTTTTTGGGGAACAAGAGATAATTTATCTTTTGCAACAAAAAAAGATTTTCCGCCGCTCAACACAAGTTGAAACTCTTTTCCGCTTTCTTTCACATCCTCAATTCTTGAGGTAAGATAATTCTTTTTCATATAATTGATTTTTATAGTTTATTAATAATATTTTTCATTTAAAATATAGTTCTTTTCACACCATAAAGCAATAAAAAAAGCTGAGTTTCCTCAGCTTAAAAAAAACAAAAACTTTTTTTATTAGGCGATTTTGATGAGACCGTGTTTTTTCTTTCCTTGGGAAAGCTTAATCTTCCCATCACGAATATCTTTAGAGCTTAAAAGATAATTTTCATCTTGAATAGGGGCATCATTGAGTTTCAGCCCGTTTTGTTTAATCAAACGCCGAGCCTCTCCTTTGCTCTGTACAAAACCGATTTTCAAAAAAGCATCTAAGATTCCGAGCCCCTCAATATCAGAGAGTTCAATCGAAGGCAGATTATCATCGCTGATTCCTTGTTCAAAAGTTTTAACGGCCGTTTCTTGAGCCAAACGAGCTTCGTTTTCGCCACGGCAAATCTTTGTTGCTTCATAGGCCAAAATCTTTTTTGCCTCATTAATTTCTTGATCTTTTAAGGCCTCCAAACGTTTGATTTCATCTAAAGGCAAATCCGTAAAGATGCGTAAACATTTGCCGACCTCGGCATCCCCAATATTGCGAAAGTATTGGTAATAATTGTAAGAAGAAAGTTTTTCCTCATTAATCCAAACGGCATTTCCCTCGGATTTTCCCATTTTTTTACCGGCAGAGTCGGTAATAATCGGACTGGTAAAGCCAAACAACTCAATATCATATTTCCGTCGTCCGAGCTCTGTCCCGGAAGTAATGTTACCCCATTGATCCGAGCCGGCAATTTGGGCACGACATCCATAGTTTTTATATAATTCGCAAAAATCATACCCTTGGAGCAACATATAGTTAAATTCCAAAAAAGACATTGGTTGTTCCCGCTCCAAACGTGTTTTAACACTATCCATGGTCAACATACGGTTAACGGAATAAAAGGTCCCGATATCACGCAAAAAGGACAAATAATTAATATCCTTAAACCAATCCCAGTTATCAACCATAAGGGCATCGGTCGGCCCATCCCCAAAGGTTAAAAATTTTGAAAAAGATTTTTTCAATCCTTTGACGTTTTCCGCTAAAGTTTCTTCACTTAAAAAAGGACGGAGCTTGTCTTTTCCGGAAGGGTCCCCGATACGAGCCGTTGCTCCGCCAACCAAAGCAATCGGTTTATGCCCGCATTTTTGAAACCAACGCAACATCATTAAAGGAACAATGTGTCCAACGTGCAGACTATCTCCGGTTGGATCAGAGCCCAGATAACCCACAGCCGGTTTCCCGCTTTTTTCGCATTCGTACAAATAAGTATCAAATCCGGATTCATTGGTGCATTGATTATAGAAACCGCGTTCAACCATAATGTTGATAAACTGTGATTTAAATGTACTCATTTTTCCTTTCCTTTATATTATAACCAAATCTTAACGCATTTTATCATAATATTTTGACAATGCAACAAAGGAGTAAAAGTTTTTTATAATGGATGCAATTAAAGCCCGTCGGGTTTTGGGAATAAGAAGTAATTCTTCTCTTGAAGGGATGGAACTCTCCGTTTTAACGACGGACGGAGTAGATGTTTTTGACTATGGCCCCTCGCAAGTTTTTCCCTATGAAGATAGTTTGTACCAAATGTTGCGACGAGCCTCCGGCAAAGAAGAAAAAGATTTCTCGCAACAATTCTGGTCCGAGCTTGAGCAACAGATTATGGCATTTAGCATTGCATCGGCAAAAGAATTGATAGAAGATTATGATGAGAAAATTGAATTAATCGGATTTTCTGGGCCGATAATTTTACAACAACCGGAAAATCATTACATTCATCAATTGGGCAATCCTTACCTTTTATGCGACACTTTTCAGGTTGATGTGGTTAGTAATTTTCGCAAAGCGGACATCATGGCCGGCGGAAAAGGATCTCCGTTGTCGGCATCGTATTACGCTTTATTACTGTCCTCTCACCAAAAACCGATTGTGGTGGTAAATATTGACGGAATATCCAGTATCGTATGGATTGGAGATAATGGTGAGATAGCTGGGTTTGATGCCGGAGTCGGTTGTTTGGCAATTAATAATTGGGTGGAAAAACATGGAGCCCAAAGGACAGATTATAACGGCAAATTAGCCATTACGGGGACAATTCATCCCTCAATTTTATTTTCCCTGATGCGGGATAAATATTTGGCAAAATTTCCGCCCAAGTCTGCCGATTTTAGTCAGTTTAAAGATAAGTTGGAGCATCTGGAAGGCCTTTCTTTGCAAGATGGGTGTGCTACCGTAACCGCTTATGTAGCCGAAAGTATTATTTATTCGTTATCCTTATACATTCCGCAGCCGCCCAAAGAAGTTATTGTTTGTGGAAGCGGAGCAGGGAATCCGACTTTGGTGCGCTTTTTACGTCAGTTGATGGAAGAAACGGAAATCAAAACGGCAAAAGAATTAGGGTGGAACGCAGAAACCATGGAAGCTCAGGCCATTGCTTATATGGCAATGCGTCGTATTCATCAATTGCCGATAGGGCTCCCAACGGTAACCGGCGTGAGTGAACCCGTAATATGTGGGGAAATATTTTTTAAAAATAATTCTTGACAAAATTTGAAAAAGTGATAAAACCCCCTCTCGTTTGCAATTTTGAATAAATTATTTTACGATATAAAAAAACTATACTAAGACGAATAATACTACGAAGCTTATCTACAAAACAAATGTCTTTCGGATGGCTAAAAACATAAATTGAGACCTAAAATCTATTTCCGAAAGAAGACAGCAATCGTTCCTCCAGAGATTGGACTGAATTTTGCTGAAAATCTTTGCTAAGAAAGATGCACCTTTCTTTCGAATTCCGCTTTATAAAGTACACTGTTTTAACCAAGCGGTGCAAAGATACTTTTGACGAGAGAGACTCTGCAAATCCCAAATTTAGAAGGGTCTCTCTTTTTTTCAGAAAAGCCATAGCATTTATATACAAATCTTTTAGTTAAGTTATTACTTATCAAACATTAAGAACTCTCCGTTTGCGAAAACCGAGAGTTTTTTTTATATCTGGAATAGAGCCTTGACTCGTTGATTTTATTGTATTAACGTAAACCCGAAGTTAATAAAAGAAAGATTCTAACATGTGCAATATTTACCGAAACGTTCCCATCATTATTATCCCTTAGGGGATATCGTTTTGCACATAAAAAATAATTAACCAATTTCAATTCAAAATCAAATTTTCAATTACAAATTAAGGTGTTTATCAATGACGAAGCATTATGCAGAGGTAAAGGCAAAGCCGGACTTTGTCGAGGTCGAAAAAAATATCCTTCATTTTTGGGATGAAGACAAAACATTTGAAAAATCAGTCCATAATCGGGACGGAGCGGCAGAATTTGTTTTTTATGATGGACCGCCGTTTGCAAACGGCACTCCGCACTATGGGCACATTATGGTATCTTATGTGAAAGATGTTGTTGCCCGCTTCCAAACCATGAACGGCAAAAAAGTGGAACGCCGTCTGGGGTGGGACTGCCACGGTCTTCCGGCAGAAATGTCGGCGGAAAAACAATTAGGGGTTTCCGGTCGTAAACAAATTGAAGAATACGGTGTCGAAAAGTTTAATGATTTCTGCCGTTCGGATGTTTTGAAATATTCCGGCATCTGGGTTGAAATGTTTAAAAGAATAGGCCGTTGGGTTGACTTTAACCATGATTATAAAACGATGGATCTTTCTTTTATGGAAAGTGTCATCAATAACTTCAAACAGCTATATGAAAAAGGTTTGGTTTATGAAGATTATCGGGTTTTGCCGTATTCTTGGGCCGCAGAGACGCCTTTGTCCAATTTTGAGGTCAACCAAGGTTATCAGGATAAGACCGATAATGCCATTACCGTTATGTTCAAACTTGAAAACGGAATGAACATTCTTGTCTGGACAACCACACCTTGGACCTTGCCTTCCAACTTAATGCTGGCGGTTGGTAAAGATATTGATTATGTCATTATGGAAGAAGAGGGAGAAAAGTATATTCTGGCTCGGGCTCTTCTGGGGCGTTACAAAAAGCAGTTAGAAAAGGCAACAGAGGTTGGTTCTCTTAAAGGGCAGGATTTGGTTGGCTTGAGCTATGAGCCGATGTTCCCCTATTTTAAGCACCTAAAAGCCAAAGGAGCTTTTAAGGTATTGAGCGGAGAATTTGTATCGACCGAGGACGGTACGGGTATTGTTCACATTGCTCCGGGTTTTGGACAAGACGACTTTGATGCCTGCCGTGCTTATGATGAGGATTTTCCGGTTGTATGCCCGGTTGATGAGGCCGGAAAATTTACCGCAGAAGTTCCGGATTATGAGGGCAAACAAGTCTTTGAGACCAATGAACCGATTATGCAGTGGCTCAAAGAACATCATTTATTGGTAAAAAAAGAACAATACACACACTCTTATCCGTTTTGTTGGCGAACAGACACGCCGTTGATTTACAAAGCGATGTCCTCTTGGTTTGTAAAAGTAACGGATTTCCGCGAGGAAATGGTTAAAAACAATCAGCAAATTAATTGGGTTCCGGAACATATTAAGGATGGACGTTTCGGAAAATGGCTGGAAGGAGCCAGAGATTGGTCTATCTCCCGCAATCGTTTTTGGGGAACGCCAATTCCGGTCTGGAAGTCAGATAATCCGCAGTTTCCGAGAATAGATGTTTTCGGGTCCGTTGCCGAAATTAAAGAAAAAACGGGTTTTGATGTAAAAAATTTACACAAACCCTATATTGATGAGGTTGTTTATCCTAATCCGGATGATCCTTCCGGAAAAACGATGATGCACCGTGTTTCCGATGTTTTTGACTGTTGGTTCGAATCTGGATCCATGCCCTATGCCCAAGTCCACTATCCGTTTGAAAATAAAGAATGGTTTGAAAGCCATTTCCCAGCAGATTTTATTGTCGAAGCGATGGACCAAACACGGGGTTGGTTTTATACATTAACGGTTTTGTCAACCGCATTGCACAATCGTCCGGCATTTAAAAACTGCATTTGTACCGGATTATTGATGGCCGAAGGCGGACAAAAGCTTTCCAAACGTTTGAAAAACTATCCTGATCCTAATGATGTTTTAGAAACGGTCGGATCCGATGTTTTACGGTGGTTTTTAGTCTCCTCTCCGGTATTAAAAGGCGGCAACCTTGCCGTAGACAAAGAAGGAAAAGAGATTGCCAAAGCGGCACGTGTTGCGTTGATTCCGTTGTGGAATGCCTTATACTTCTTTACCCTCTATGCCAATGCGGAAAATTATCAGGCCAAAGAAGTTTATTCTTCAACAGAAAGTTTGGACAATTATATTTTATCCAAACTCAAAAGGTTAAGCCGTATGGTCAAACAAGGACTTGAGACTTATGATGTTGCCTTAAGTTGTAATGAAACAGCTTCCTTTATGGAAATTTTAAACAACTGGTACATTCGCCGTACTCGGGATCGTTTCTGGGAAGGTGACCGTCAAGCCTTTGATGTCTTGTATACGGTTTTGGTAAATTTGAGCAAAATTTTGGCTCCGTTAATGCCGTTTATGGCCGAATATACCTTCAAAACCTTAACGGAAGAAGAATCCGTCCATTTGACAGACTACCCCTTGTTAAATGAGATTAAAGAAGATGAAACTTTAATGAATGAAATGGACTTTGTACAGGATTTGTGTTCTGCGGGAAAATTCATTCGTGAAGAGAAAAATCTGCGTAACCGTTTGCCATTGGCCGGATTAACTTTGGTTGGACACGAGCTGAGCCCTCAGTATCAAGAAATTGTCAAAGATGAGTTGAATGTAAAAACAATCAACTTTGATAACAATCTTAACCATTATGCCGACCGCAAGATTTACCTCTATACACCTTTACTGGGAAAAGCTTTAGGTAAAAATATGGGGGCCGTAATGGGGGCCTACAAACAAGGCAAATGGGAGTTGAATGCCGATTCAACATTAAGTATTGCCGGACAAACCCTATCTCCGGATTTGTTTGAGGTTCGTCTGGAGATGAAGGACGGAATTGCCGGAAGATCTTTTGCGGATAATAAAGCAATTGTTATGTTAGATACAAACGTGACAGAAGAGCTAAAACGTGAAGGAATGGCTCGAGACTTTATTCGTTTGGTACAAACATTACGCAAAGAGAAAGACTTTAATATCTCAGACCGGATTGAGCTCTATTATTCAACATCGGATACGGATTTGTCCAAGGCCATTACGGAAAACCAGGCCTATATTGCCGATCAGGTTTTGGCTCTTAAGGTTGTTTCCGGCTGTCCGGATGGGACAACGGCGGATATTGAAGGGGCAAAAATTTGCTTTGATGCAAAAGTTTGTACCGGACAGGCCGCCTAGAAAAAAACAATAGAATCCCCGCTAAAGAATCTTCTTTGGCGGGGATTTTTTTACATAAAAAACTGACGAAATTTTAACGAATTACCAGTAAAATAACCTCAATTGTGACATTTTTATGAAAAAGAGCCAAATTTGACAAAATTTGTTGCGTGAAAGAAAAATATGTTGTATAGTGTAAACAACTGAATGACTATACCTTAAAAAAGATAAGGAGTTTTACAATGGCAATGACACCACAAGAGGCAAGAGATTTTATTGAACAAGCCGACTTAGAAAACATGAGCTATGCTCAGTTAAAAGAAGTTAGGGATGTTTTAGCAACAGACAAAGATATAAATGTTCAAGCTTGGAATAAGCTAAATAATGCTATTGCCAAAAAGGTTTATGAGGAATCCAAAGACGGTGTTGTTTCCCTAGATATAATAGATATGGGTATATATGATTCTTTTAAAGAAGATGAAGAAATAAAAAAAGAAGTAGAAAGATTGAGGGAAGAAAATGCAAACACTTCAGGAGAAGATCAAAACAATAGTGTTGATGACAATCAATTAAGTAATGAAAATTCTGCCGAAAATGGTGTTAATAGCAGTGAGGAAGAAAACATCAATCCAGAATTAGTTGAGTCCAATCTTGAATATTTGCAACAACAGCTTGCCTCTTTTTCAAGAAAAACGGTAATTGATAACAATTATACGTTAAAAAGATTGGCTATTGGAATTGATTTCCAAGCAATGAACCCCAATGATGAAAAAGGCGTCTTACAATTTGAGGAAGACGGAACGCCGATTATTGCTCAAGATCAAGAAAAAGAAGCTTATCTTGACAGTATTTATGAAACGGCTATGGCAGAGCTTTTGTTAGAATTATCTTCAGATCCGAATGCAAAAACACTGACGCTGCCAGAGATTCAAGATCGTTTAGCCACGAAAATGGGGATGAATATTCTTTCGGCTTATGCAGCCAGCAATTTGAGCGAAAAAATTGCCCGAGAATTTGACCTGAGAAGACCGGAAGGACAAGAACAAGTTCCGGGAACGAAAGAATATTTAGCTTATCAAGAAGAAGCTCAAGAAAAAATTGCAAATAAATATTCTGACCCTGTCGTGACGGTATTAATGTTTAAACAATCTTTGATGGAAGATCCTCTGCGTGGCGATCTAAGGGCTGCAATCGGTCTTAGAGAGGATATGACGGAAGAAGAAGTAGAGAATGAGGTTTGGGAGTTTTTAAGAGACAGGGATGAGTGTAAAAAGTTAATTGAGACAAATCTCAATTATATGACGCAAACATTTGATTTGCGTCAACCGGATCCTGATAAAGGAGAAACTCCGGGGTCTCCGGAATATGAAAGTTATTTAAACGAGGTCACGGAAACATTTCGCAACGAAGCTCTTGGATACAATCCCGAGACAAACGAGTTGACAAAACTGGGAAAAGTTAGAGATCAACTGGTTGCGGATTATCGCAAAGCGATGGCAGAGCGTCCGTTAATTAATCCGATGATGGTTATGGCCGCACATGCCGAACAAGAAGTTGCTTTGGAAAAACTGCAAAAATCTCTCTTAAAAGGTCAATCACAAGAAATTTCGCAACCAGTCAAAAAAGTCCAAGAACAAATCAATAAGTTGCGTGAGACCGGAACCAAGGTTTACGGCAAAGTATACGGGGCTGCCGTAGGAATAACCCGTTGGGCTCGAAATGATCCGGGAAAAGCTTTGGAAGCTCTCGGAACAATCGGAACAGCAGCCGGCTCTGTTTTGGTAACGGCAGGTTTGGTTTCTCAACCGGTCGGTTGGGCTGTTGCCGGAGCTTTGGTCGTTCACAATGCGGCAAAATCATACATCTATCCGGTTATTGGCAAAATGAAGGCTTTGCAAGCGGAAAAGGAGATTAATGTTGCCAAAGAAGGCCAAGAGCCACAATATAAGGCTTATAACGAATTAACATGGCAAGAAAAATGGAAGGTTGCTTTCCGCCGAGTTAAAGCAGAAAACAAAGATGCTCACGGCGGAGCCGCCAATGCGGCTATTGCCTTAACCACCGGTACAATTGCCGGTATTGTCGGCTTAGGACCTTTGGGTTCCAGAGCCGTTACCGCAGCCACCATTGCAATTGGTAACTATGCCTTAAAGCAAAGAGACTTTAACCGTACCAAAGATTTATACAAAAAAACCGGTCGAGAAGATTTACGTGTTGCATTGTATGGGGACAAAAAAGTCGGATGGCTTGATGGTATTAAGGAAGCTAAAGGTTTTATGGGCAAATTGGGAGCATTTATGCGTCCGTTGAGCAGTAAAAAAGCCCAAACAATGACCGCAGGGTTTGGTGCGGCTGCCGCTGCATTAAGCTTTGGTTGGAAAATGTCCAACGGCGGCTATGATAACGTTCAAACTTTGCAGGCAAAAACCCCGACCAATAATTTAGGTAACCAGATTGTTGAACCGGAAGTCCCGCAAAATCCTCAACCGATTGTTATGGAGCAAGACAGCGTTGCTCAAGATAGTGTTGCTCAAGACAGTATTGTTCAAGATAGCGTTGTGTCTCAAAAGGTTGTTTTACCGCAAGACAGCATTGCTCGAGATATGTCACACAAAGTGGTTTTACCACAAGACAGCGTTGCTCGAGATATGTCACACAAGGTTGTTTTACCGCAAGACAGTGTTGTCCGTGATACTGTTGCGGCACACAAAGTTGTCCAACCGCAAGACAGCGTTGTAGCTCCAAAACAAGTAGCGGAACACCAAAGCGTACACGAAAACGCCGTTGATCCGGTAAACTCGGAAGCAGACGGAATTCCGGCTTACAAATCAGAAATGGGAATTACCAAAAAACAATACAATCATATGATTAGTGTTCGTGGAAAAGAGAATATTGATAATATTTATATGAACCTGACACCTGAAAAAATGCAAACCTATTTTCCGGGAATGACCAGAGAACAAGTTATTTTCAAATACAATAAACTTGATGAATGGACCATTCGCGTTAAAAAGGTTAAGGTGTTGGATGCCAATAATCATCCGACCGGAAAATATAAATTGGTTCCTCTAAAAGATGCACCGCGTTGGCAAATGGAAGAAGAAATGACCATTTACAAAAAGATACTTGAGTGTAATGAAAAGATTACACAAGAAGAAGCGGCCAAAATCAATGGAATCTTAAACCATATTGATACACGTGGGGATACCGATTTATCCGGACCTCGTACATTAAATCGCATTACCCGTATTGACAAGGTTGATTGCGATGAAAGAAGTGAAGGATACGGGGTCGGCCGGGAAGGGGCTAAACCCAAAGTGGCCAAACCGGTTAATGTCAAAGAAGTAAAAGCGGAAGAAGTCAAAGAAGTGAAGGTTGAAGAAGTTAAATTAGAACAAAAACCCGAAGTCGTAGAACTTGAACAAGTTGAAGTTAAACCAACTTTGTTCTTTGGTGATGAAAAAATCACACCATACCAAGCCTCATCTTCTGCCGCCACAACAGAATACTACTACAAAGGTCAGTTAGATAATTCTGCCAATGGCGAGAAAAAACTTCCGTTCTTTGACGAAGGTCAAAAACGTAGCGGAAACCAATACTTCTACCGTGAAGGAAATAAAATGTACTTGTACTACAATAATGGGCTGGAAGAAGCAAAACCGCAATTGGTTGGCCGCTTTAACAAGGCCGGAGAATTAAAGAGTGCCGCGGTTGAAGTCAAAGAAGTAAAAACCGCCGTTCCGACAGACACCTATCAGGCAACCTCGGATCAAGTAAACGGATTTAAGGAAAAGTTGGATAACAAAGACTTTACCAAATATCCTAATACGGATCTTTACGGGTACACCAGCGGAGATAAGTCGCATTACTTTATGCCGACAGACAAAGGTGTCGTAGAGATGAGTGTGAATGAAAAAACCGGAAAAGTAAGTTCTTCCATCACAACATATGAAAAATACGGACAAGCTCCGAACCTTCCGGAAGCAGAACAAAAAGAAATGTACCAACAAGCGAAAGAACAATTAAGATCTCTCCGCAAAGAAGGTAATTCTTCAGAATTGGAAGAGGTTCGGAAGCGTTTGGAAGAAGCAAAACGGACATACCAAGAAGGCGTGTCAACAAAGAGTTCTGAAGTTGTAGAACAGAAATCCTCTGTCAAAACGACAACAACAATAAACATAAAACAAAACGGAGGAAGGGAATAACCCATCTCAAGGAGAAAAAGAACGCCGAAGAATGTTTCGGCGTTCTTTTTTTATTATTTGCTATATTTTCGTAAGTAGCGTTGATTCTTTCCGACCCGAGACATAATTTCATAAGAAATTGTTCCCGCATCTCGGCCCATATCATCGAGCGTATAAAAGGCATCACAAAGATAAGCCATATCTCCGACCTCTAAGTTTGGAATATCCGTAACATCACAAATTGTATTATCCATGGAGACACGCCCGATAATCCGAGCCTCATACAAATGCTCATTATTAGGGAAGAAAACTTTTCCGACATTAGAAAGTGAACGGGGTAGCCCGTCTCCATAGCCAATGGAAACAATGGCAATTTTGCGGTTACTGCTTGCACGATAAGTGGCCGAATAGCCGACAAAATCCCCTTTGGGCAAATCTTCTATTTGCAAAACCGGAGCCAAAATCCGAACAACATTCTTCATTTGGTTTTCCCGATACGGAGCCGTATTAATCCCATACATCGCCGCTCCTAAACGGACCATATCTTTATGAAAATTTGCTCCTAAAAACACACCGTCAGAAGCCGATAAAGAAGCCGGTAAATCCGGAAAATAGGTTTTTCTAAGACGGTCAAAATTTTGGATTTGATGTTCGTTCATAAAATGGTCTTTTTCATCGGCACAAGCAAGATGAGACATAACCATTGAAAATTCTTTACGATCTGCAAGCGAAAGTTTTTGCAATTCACTTTCTCGGAAACCCAGCCGGTTTAAGCCGGTCTCAATATGAATAACGGGATGAACATTTTGAATTTTTTGTTCTTTCCAAAAAGCAAACATTTCCGGGCAAGAAATAACCGGAATCATATTTTTGTTTTCAGCAAAAATTTGGGCGTTATCTTCACCGATTCCTTGCAAAACAAAAAAAGTCGCAGAGGAAAGTTTTTGTGCAAGTTTTTGAGCCTCAACGGCATGGGCAACAAAAAAGTGACGGCATCCGCCTTCTTCATACAAAAGTTCGGCCACCTTATCGGCTCCCAAACCATAGGCATCGTCTTTAATAACGGCCGCGGCAGTAGAAGGTTGAGCCAATTTTTGTAAACTTTTATAATTTTGCAATAAATTAGAAAGATTAATCTCTAAAATTGGTCTTGTCAAAATACTCATAATTCCTTACAATCCTCATCAAAATAAAGGTTTATACAATGCAATTTATCGATACCCACATTCATTTGCAAGACTATAAGGAAAAGAATACACCGCAAATCCTCGCCTCCGCCAAAGCGGTCGGGGTTGAGGGATTTGTTTGTGCCTCCGTACAAGAAGAGGACTGGGAGACCATCATCAATTTGTCAAAACAAGATGTGTCCATTATTCCGGCACTTGGAATCCATCCGTGGTCGATTGCACAAGTTCGTCCGGGCTGGGAAAAAAAATTAGCCCAAAAATTAGAAGAATTTCCGCAGGCAATTGTTGGCGAATGTGGGCTGGACCGTCTGAAAAATTCCGATTGGGAGAAACAACAAGAAATTTTTATAACACAGCTTTCTTTAGCCAAACACTACAATCGTCCGTTGATTATCCATTGTGTAAAGGCACAAGAAATGCTAACCAACATTCACTCTCAACTCCCCAAAGTTTTTGTGCTCCATTCCTATTATGGAAAGGGAGAATTTATGCACCAAATTTTGCAATGGGGCGGATATATTTCTTTTTCTTTTTCTATTTTACGCCACCCTCAAAAAGAAAAAATTATAAGACAAGTGCCGTCCGAGCGATTGCTTTTAGAAACAGACGGCCCCTACCAAGGATTAGAGAAAAAAGAAAATTATCCGGATAATTTACCAAATCTTGCCGAAACAATTGCCGCAATTAGGGGAGAAACAATAGAGCATTTCAGCCAACAAGTTTATCAAAATTCTCAGAGGTTTATCCATGGAAAATAAAAACCCGCGTTTGCTCCGAACCACCATGCTACTAGGGGAGGAAGGGATAGAAAAACTCAAACAATCTACCGTGATGATTGTGGGGTTGGGTGCCGTCGGTGGCTATGCCTTAGAAGCAATAGCTCGTTCCGGTGTCGGGCATTTAATTTTGGTTGATTTTGATTGTTTTGATGAAAGCAACATCAATCGCCAAATCTTAGCACTGAGTTCAACTATTGGACACAAAAAGACCGAAATTGCCCGCCAACGCGTTTCAGAGATTAATCCGCAATGCCAAGCTGAGATTAAAGAGATGTTTGTTAATCAAGAAACAATCCCTCATTTATTGTCAGAAAAAGTTGATTTTGTGGTCGATGCCATAGATTCTCTCAACCCAAAATGTTGCTTAATGCAGGCCTTATATGAGCAAAAAATTCCCTTTATTTCCTCCATGGGGGCGGCCTTAAAAAAAGATGTTTCACATATTAAATACGGACGCTTAAGTCAAAGCAAAAATTGCAGCTTAGCCAAATTCATCCGCAAACGTTTACGCAAAAGAGGGGTTGATATCTCAAAGATCAATTGTGTCTTTTCGGATGAGCAAATCTCCTTGCCGGAAAATGCCTTATTAGCCGAAGAAGGAGAAAACAACAATGGCAGAAGCCGCCATATTTTAGGTTCTTTGCCGACCATAACGGCAATTTTTGGTTTAATAATTGCCAATCAGGTTATTTTAGAACTCTCATCATCAACAAAACAGGACGAACAAAAATGCTAACCACACCCAAAGCCCTTCGCTTACACATTGCCTTAATGGGGCGAGTAAATTCCGGCAAGTCAACAATATTGAACTTAATTTCCGGTCAAGAAGTTGCTCTGACATCTCCTCAAGAAGGAACGACAACCGATGTTGTTGAAAAAAATCAAGAGCTTTTGCCTCTTGGCCCGGTCACATGGATGGACACGGCCGGTCTAGGGGATAAGAGTTCTCTTGGCCGCCAAAGAATGATCAAAACCCAAGAAGTCTTTAAGCGAAGCGATGTCATTTTATTGGTCTGTGAAGGTAGTAAAATCGGCGAATTTGAAGAGGAAATTATAGCCCAAGCTCAAGCCCGTCAAATCCCGTTAATAAAAATATATAACAAAGCGGACCTTTACCCGGTAAAAGAAGATGGAATAAGCGTTTGTGCCTCTGATTTATCGGCAAGAGATGATTTTCTAAACAAATTAAAAGCCGCATTAATAAAAGTTTGTCCCGAAGAGTTTTTGACTCCGCCTCCGCTATGCGGCGATTTGGCACCCAAAGGCGGACAAGTTGTCATGATTGTTCCGATTGATTATGAGGCTCCCAAAGGACGGCTGATTTTGCCTCAGGTTCAGGCAATTAGAGATTGTTTAGACCATTCGCAAATGATAACCGTAGTCAAGGAAGGCGATTATTTATCCGCTCTGGAAAATATGAAAACACCTCCGTCTTTGGTAATTTGTGATTCACAAGTGGTTGATTTTATGGTTGCCAATACCAAAGAAGAAATACCTTGCACAACTTTTTCAATATTGTTTGCCCGCTTAAAAGGAGATTTAAGCAAATTTGTTGAAGGAGCGGGAACCATATCGTTATTGCAAGATAACGACAAGATATTGATTGCGGAATCTTGCACGCATCATGCACAAGAAGATGATATTGGGACCGTCAAAATTCCGCGGTGGCTAAAAGCAAAAACCGGTAAAAATTTAGTTATAGATCATGTGTCTGGCCATGATTTTCCGCAAAATTTAAGGGAATACAAATTAGTAATCCAATGTGGCGGATGCATGAATACACGCCGAGAAATGTTATCCAGAATAAATATTTGTGAGCAAGCTCAAGTTCCGATAACCAATTATGGGGTTTGTATTTCCGAATTAAAAGGCGTTTTACCGCGAGTCTTGCAGCCGTTTCCGCAAGCTTTGCAAAAATATTGGCAAATCGTCAAAAAAGGCTAAATTTCGTCGGTTAACTATAAAAAGCTTCTTGTAATTAAACATAAAATCGGCTATTGTCTTGACAAAAGTTTTCTCAATAAGAACGTTTGGGAATTTTTGCACGATGAAAATGATTAAACCGATAGTAAACCTCAATAAAATTATTGACGGATACGATACATTTTTGCTTGGCTATGATGGTGTTTTGACGGAAGGGGAAGGAATTCTTCCGGAGGCAGCCGGAGCCATCAAAGGATTGCATGATTGCGGAAAAAAGATTCTTCTTTTGACCAACTCTCATTTACGTGTTGCGGCCATTGCCGGTATTTTACAAGCCAATAATATTCCGCCGAGCCTGTTTAGTTGCATTATGTCTGCCGGAGAGATTATGCACTATCAGCTTAAAGTTCGTTCGGGAGATTTTTCGGCATTAGGGAACGTATATTATCATTTAGGCGGGATTGAAAATTCAAGCGTTTTTTATGGGTTGGATTATCAACAAACCGCCTCTCTTGAAAGTGCTCACTTTATGTACATGAATGAGGTTTCCGGAACCGAAGATACCATTGAACAATATCTCCCGTCATTAGAGCATGCGGCCAGCTTAGGGCTTCCGTTCGTTTGTACCGGGAACGACACCTCCACATTTAAAAACGGCAAAATCTGCTTGGCTCCGGGGGCTGTTGCCGAACAATACGCCATTATGGGAGGGCGGATTATCACCTTGGGCAAACCCGACAGCACAATCTTTAATTATTGTTTGGATGCCGTTGAGGGAAAAGGCAATGTTTTAGTCATCGGCGACAATATTGCAACGGATATCAAAGGGGCTTGTTTGCTAGGTCTGGATTCGGTCTTAGTTTCTAAGGGAATACATGTAAACTTTTTGGGAGAAGGCTATATTCCCGATGTTGCCAAAGCCAGAGATTTGTCCAACAGCTATGATGCCTCACCAAACTATGTTATTTCAAAACTGCGTTGGTAGGGTGCATGAATTTTCGTAAACTGGGTATTTTAGTTGTTGTTTTTATTGGTGTTGCTTGGGTTTTATCAACACCGTTGCAGCTTCTTGGTCGCCCGCTTTCTTACCGCACACCGCCTCATTCCGATGAACGGTTGGATGCTCCGCAAATGAACGAATTTTTGCGTCTGTGGTCCATCTATTTGCATAAATTTGGTCAAGAAAAACTGCCGCCTCTTTCTTTAGAAAACAAAAGAGCATCTGCTTCGGCACCATGGCGGCTCAAATTATGGCTTTATACGGAAGGCTGGGATGTTGATCGTTTCTTTTTTGTGGAAGATCGTCTGCACTCAATTGTCAAAACAGCTTATAATCAACGCAACATTGCGGCCAACAAACAACTAAAAGAGCAAAATGCGGCAAACAAGACAGCCTTAAGTGAGATTATTCAAAGGCAAGAAAAATCAGCCAATCCCGAAGGAATAACGCCGGAAGAATTGGCTTTGGTTAAAGATAATTTGGATAAAGTAATCGGCATATTACAAGGAAGCTTAGTCTATAAACCGTAAAGATGAAAAAGACAAATAAAATACTCCAACAGATACGTGATAATTTTCAAGGAAAAGAAGGTATATTGCCTTCCTGTCGCCAAATCGTTATGATAATGCTGCCGCAGATATCCCCTCAGGCACAAGAAAAATGGCCGCTTGATTTTGCAGATTGTGGCTATCAAACCGTCTACAAAAAAATAGAAAGGAGCATTCTCTACAGAATGCCGCAAGACTATGATCTTGAAGGGATTCAGCTCCAAACCGAAATCTATAATCAACAAGAACGTTATTTTCTCGATCAAAGTTATTATTTAGACGACGGTCAAATCATCATTCATCTTAATAACTTGTACCGCATGCACGGCCACGCCAAGAGCAATTTTGCGGCTACGGTTACAAAAAAATTACAAAATTTTATTGATGCTCAAGACCTCAAAAGAGAGGATCGCAAAAGTTATCCGTCACATGTTTTGTTGGAGGCAACATCCAACAATGATCAAAGTGGCATAGCCAGTTCCGGCGGTTATATTTGGGCTAATCAGGGGTTTGATTTTTCTTCTGCCGAAGAATGCCAAAAAGTTCGGGAACATTTCCAAAGCTTTTTACGTCGCCAAGGGATTAATTTTGAAGACAAAGATTTATCCTATCTCAAAAAGCCGGTGCATTTTGCCGCCTTTGACAGCGGCAATTTGGTCAAAGACAAGTTTGGCCGCTTAAGCCGGATCGGAAAAGCCTTTTTACTGATCCATGAAGAATGGCAGGGAAAATTAGAATCTTTCAACACCAAAAGGGAAGAAAAACGTTTTGCCAAAATCTATAACCAAAACCCCGGAAGACGCAGTTACGCAAAAGCCTTCAAGGCCCTTAGCTCCGGCTATAAGGCGATGGTAAATAAATATAAAGTCCGTACCCAACAAAAGCAAAATCGCATACAAAAAATGGCGGCCTTTGCTTTAGGAAAATTCCGCCATTTGGTTGGTAAGTTTTTACAGACCCTCTAGTTCTTCCTTAAGCATTTGGATTTCAAGCCACTTGTTTTCCTTATCTTCTTTAGCTTTTTGTTTTTCCAGCAATTCCGTGCTAAGGTTATTAAAGGCATCAGGGTCGCGGGCATACAAGTCGGCATCGCTTAAAAGGGCTTCAATTTCGGCAATCCGTTTTTCAATTTGCTCAATTTCCATCGGCAAAACTTCCAGCAAACGTTTTTGATTATAGCTGAGCTTTTTGTTGCCGGGATTTTTTACCTCAGGATGTTTGTCTTCAACAACGGATTTTTTTGCCTCAATCTTTTTAAGAGGTTGTGTTTCGGATTTTATTTTCTCCAACAACTCGGAATAGCTTCCGGCATGTTCATAGAGTGTTCCGTCTCCCTTCATATAGATAACGGAGGTAACGACTCTATCTAAGAAATCACGGTCGTGGCTGACAATTAAAATCGTACCGTTATAGTCATCTAAAACCTCTTGCAAAAGGTCCAAAGTGTCCATATCCAAGTCGTTTGTCGGTTCGTCTAAGACCAAAAAATTAGAAGGCTGAGCAAGGGCAACCGCCAGCATCAGGCGATTTTTTTCTCCGCCGGACAAAGCTCCGACCGGACAATGGGCCTGATCAGGCTTAAACAAAAAATCTTTCAAATAAGCGACCACATGCCGATATTTTCCCTGAACGTAGATATGGTCTCCCTTATCGCACAGAGTCTGCCAGAGAGTTTTCTTTAAATCTAAAGACATTCGATTTTGGTCAAAATAAGCTTCTTGCAGATTTTTCCCAATACGGACAAAGCCGCTGTCAGGAGCCATTTTTTGCGTCAAGATTTTAATTAAGGTTGTCTTTCCGGCACCATTGGGGCCGACAATCCCGATTTTATTCCCACGAATGACGCGGGTGGAAAAATCTTTAATAATAACACGGTCACCAAAACTTTTGGCAATATGTTTTGCCTCAATCACCAGTTTAGACCGGAAGTCTCCCTCCTCAATATTCAGATTAATATTTCCGATTTGCTTGATTTGCTCTCTGCGTTCAATTCTGAGCTGTTGGAGCTTACGCAAACGCCCCATGTTTCTTTTGCGTCGAGCGGTAACCCCTTTGTGCAACCATTCGGTTTCTTCTTCAATTTTTTTGTTGAGATTGTGTTGGGCAATAATTTCTTGGTTAATAACTTCTTCTTGCCATTCTTCAAAAAACTTAAAACCTTTATTGTTGCGGTGCATGTTTCCGCGGTCGAGCCAAAAGGTCGTTTTTGAGGTATTGTTCAAAAACATACGGTCATGAGAAATAAGGATGACGGCTCCCTTAAAAGCGGCAATAATTTCTTCCAAAATTTCAATGGTCGTAATATCCAGATGGTTGGTCGGTTCGTCAAGCAACAAGATATCCGGTTCCCCGATAAGGGCTTTGGCCAAGGCGGCTTTTCTTCTTTCTCCGCCGGATGCGGTTGCCGTGGGTTGGTGCTCGGAAATTTTGAGCTTTTCGATTAAGATATCGGCCTTAAAAGCATCATCTTTTCCAGAAGACGGCAAACCCGACAAAACAACATCTCGTAAAGAAG
The DNA here is from genome assembly GCA_944392275.1 of uncultured Alphaproteobacteria bacterium. Taxonomy (GTDB): domain Bacteria; phylum Pseudomonadota; class Alphaproteobacteria; order RF32; family CAG-239; genus CAZU01. The sequence continues at coordinate 103,893 of CALXWA010000003.1, read as the reverse complement.
GGTATTGGTCCAGCTCGGGTTCTTGCGGCATATAAGAAACCTTAATCCCGGGTTGGATAAAAATTTCCCCGCTATCTGGTTCAAGAAGTCCGGCAATAACTTTAAGCAAGGTTGATTTGCCCGATCCATTGCGTCCGACCAGGGAGATTTTGTCGCCCTTATTAATATAGAGTTCAACATTTTTGAACAGTTGGTTGTTGCCAAAAGCCAAGCTGACGCCTTTTAAGGCATAAATAGGAGGTTCTGCCATTTTTTTCTCTTAAATATCTTCTTCAACGAGCTTCAGGCCTTCAAGCCGCCACTCGATACCCTGAGCAACCCACAAGAAAAAGTCATTAATTTTTTCTTGGTTAATTCCGACTCCCAAGCCGAGTTCATAAAGAGCCGCAATTTCATCATCTTTGATTTCATAATCATAGACGGCAATCATGACCATTTCCCGTAAGATAAAACGTTTAATGCGGATAGAGGTAATCTTTTTTACCGTACGGATAAACTCTTCTTTTGTCTTAAAGGCTGTAGCCTCAGAAACAAGAGCTTTATTCATGCCAAATTCACTAATTTTCTTTTTTAAGTATTTTTCATTATCTTTGAGGGTTCTGTTTTCCAGAAGCAGAACAAACTTTAAGGCCTGAAGACAGATAACTTTCTCGGCATCAGACATTGTTTCGTAAAATTCAATCATCTTTTATCCTACATTAAGCATTAAACAAATTAGTTATACATAAAAAAATAAAGAATTGCAAAAAAAAAGAAAATCAATTATACATATAACAAAAGAAAGAAAAGGAGAAGATAAAATGCCTCTGAAGATAGAATTAAAGCCGCATGAGAGTATCATTATTGGGGAATCCTTAATCACCAATGATGGGGAACGCACACGTTTTTATATTGAAGGAAATGTCCCAATTTTGCGAGAAAAATTTATCATGCGGGAGAAGGAGGCAAATACGCCGGCCAAAAGGGTTTACTTTATTGTGCAGCAAATGTATTTGACCAAAGGGGACAAACATTTTCAAGATTTGTATATTCAATATGTCAAGGATTTGCAAGCGGCCGCTCCGAGCTTAATTCCATACTTGGTACCCATTAGCGAGGCGATTTTAAAAAATGAGTATTATGAGGCCATAAAAAAAGCCGGCAAGCTCCTTAAAGTAGAAGATGAGCGTTTTGGAGAAGTCTTGAAAGGGACAATCTAAAGATTATTTAAAAAAATATGTTAGCAGAGCAACAAATTTTTATAAAAGTTAATAATCTGTTAACCATTAATGTGCAATTATTATGTCAAAGAAGCTTTTTTTGGTAGAGGGAGAATTGTATACCTTTAAGACTAAAAAAAGTTGGTTTAACAGCCTTCTCGGTAAAGAGGGCTCCTAGTATTGGAGATAAAACATGGCAGAAATTACATTGACCGCAAGTATGCGTTCAAACTTGTTATCATTAAAAAACACCACGGATTTGATGAGTACAACACAAAACCGTTTGTCAACGGGTTTGAAAGTTAACTCCGCAATTGACAACCCGTCAAGCTATTATACCGCACAGTCTTTGAACAACCGTGCTAATGACCTTTCCACGTTAATGGATAGCATGACCCAAGGTATTCAAACGATTAAAGCCGCCAACGAAGGTATTGAATCAATTACCTCTTTGGTAGAGCAAGCAAAATCAATTGCCAACTCCGCTCGTGACACAACCGATTTGGAAGAACGTGAAAAATATCAAACACGTTTGAATGATCTTCGCAGCAAGATTGATGACTTGGCAAAAGACGCTACCTACAAAGGTATTAACTTGATTTACAATACCGGTACACAAGCCGAAGCTGATACCTTAAAAGTTCGTTTTAACGAATATATGGGTGACAATAGTACCTTTATTGAAGTTAAAGGTGTTAACTTGGTATCCGGTTCAACCGGTGCCGATGGCGAAATTGAATATGGTTTGGGTTTGAATGCTGCCGAAAAATGGGGCACAGACGCAGAGCTTTCTGCTGAAAAAGGTGATGAAGAAACCGGCTTGTACACATTGCAAGAAACTGCTGCAACTGGTGGAACTGCATCAACAGATGGTACCATGTACTACATTAAAAATGCTGATGGTAGCTATACTTTTGCAATGGAAGGTGATGTTGGAACAGATATTCCTGATGATGGAAAGACTTATGTAAGTTTGACAGAAACCGCTGTTACTTATGATGATTTGGCTGCCGATACGGGTTTGACCGGTACCTATTACAGTGGTGATGCTGCAACCGGATATACCAAAGCCAAAACAGAAGCTGCAAAAGCAGAGTTAAATTCAGCTAAAATCAGCAGCAGTAATAAATCAATTGATGGAACATTAATTAAAATTGAAAATGCAATCAGCAAGCTTCGTGAAGTTGCATCAGATTTAGGTAGCTCTTACAGCGTAATTGAAACCCGTCAGGAGTTTACGGAAAACTTGATTAACGTATTGACCGAAGGTGCTGATGACTTGACCTTGGCCGATATGAACGAAGAATCAGCCAACATGTTGGCTTTGCAAACCAGACAACAACTTGCAATTAATGCATTGTCCTTGTCTTCTCAAGCAAGCCAGGCTGTTCTCAACCTGTTCTAATCGGGAAGTTAATGTTAAAAAGCGGTATGTTTTACATACCGCTTTTTTTTATGTCTTGTGGGGTATCATTAAATTTTGTTGCAAAAAAAAGCTGAAAAGATAATATAAAACAAAAATCAATTTGGTCTAAGGCAAAAAAATATGAAAAATTTGATAATCATTTTGCTGGGATTAGGGGTTCTTGTTCCGGCTATGGCTCAAGCGGCAGATGAAACACCTTATATTTCTCTTTTTGACGGCACACCGCAAGCATCCGATAAAAAGGAAAAGGTAAAAGAAACAGAAGAAGATAAAAAAGAAGGAATTTTTTCATTTCTTAACTTTAGCTTTAGTAAAGAAAAGGCAATCGAGACAATAACGTCTTCCAACCAAACCCTTTCTGAAATTGAACGTTTGACGCAACAGGCAAAAGCCGGGGATGTTAATGCCATGTTGACCTTAGGTTATTCCTATCTCTATGGCGATAACGGGGTTAAAGTTGATTATGATAAGGCGTTTGAGTATTACGCTCAGGCCGCAATGAAAAATGATAATGTCGGTTTGAATAACCTTGGGAGCTTATATTATAGCGGTATTGGCATCAAACGGAGTATCCCTAAAGCGGCTGTTTTGTTTGAAAAGGCGGCCAATCTGGGTAATACGGAAGCAGCGGTTAATCTTGCCTTTATTCTCATAACCGGAAATGGTGTGAAGGAAGACTCCGCTCAAGCCATGGATCTTTTTGAAAAGGCGGCTAAAGAAGGCAACCCGACGGCCTCTTTTATGATAGGGTACGCATATTACAGCGGAAAACTTCGGCCGAAAGATTATGCAAAAGCTTTTCCTTTGATTCGTGTGGCAGCCCAAAACAATTACGATGAAGCACAATATGTCCTGGCTCAAATGTATTTGAACGGTTGGGGAGTACCGCAAAACTATAATAATGCGGTCAAGTATCTGCATCAAGCAGCAGGACAGGGGAACGTTCCCGCCATGCTGGAATTGGGAAATATCTATGCTTTGGGAGAAAAATATACCAAAGATTTGGCTTCGGCACATATCTTATTTAACCTAGCAGCGGTACGCGGAGCAAACAATGCTGTTGAAAAAAGAGATATGATTGAACAAAAATTAAAAATGAATGAGCTTTTGCAAGCCCAAACGGAGGCAGAAAACTTCAAAGAAAAGCCTTCCGAGTTGACAAGTTATATAAAAAAGACCTTTGGTCCAAATATAAAAAGCTACATTGACAAAGCCGGAATATAAAATCCGGCTTTAATTTTCATCAAAAAAAAAGAAAAAGATAAACAGAATCGGTGCGACTCTTTGTCGATTCTGGTGTTTTCGTTATTAATAAAAGTAAAAATAAACTAATATATAGATATTTTTAAAAGAGTCAATACAAAAAATACAGTGTTTTTAAATTTTATTTTATCCTATTGAAAAATAATAATTTTTTATTGATTTTTATTAACATTTTTTTAAGAAATGTTAAAGATTTGTTACAAAAGTGTTTAAAAACGGTTAAAAATATGCTATAGTTCATAATGTATCGTTAGTAAAACGATCGTGGTCCAACAGAATTTTGGGAGAAAAACAATGTCTGATATTACACTTACCGCAAGCATGCGTTCGAACTTGTTGTCATTGAAAAATACAACAGAATTAATGAGCACGACCCAAAACCGTTTGTCAACAGGGTTGAAAGTTAACTCCGCAATTGATAATCCTTCGAGCTATTACACGGCACAATCCTTAAACAACCGTGCCAACGACTTGTCTGCCTTGATGGATAGTATGACCCAGGGTATTCAGACAGTAAAAGCTGCCAACGAAGGTATTGAAGCAATTACCTCGTTAGTTGAGCAAGCAAAATCTATTGCCAACTCGGCCCGCGATACAACAACCGTTGAAGAAAGAGCAAAATACGAAGCCAGATTTAATGAAATCAGAAGCCAAATTGATGAATTGGCCGGAGATGCTGGCTATAAAGGTGTAAACTTGATTGACGGTGATGATACCTTAAAAGTTCGTTTTAATGAATATATGGGAGCAGAAGGTACATCAATCGAAATTCAAGGTGTAAACCTAACTTGTGGTGAAGATTTGGCGATTGGTGAAGCAGATGGTTGGGATAACGCAGATATAAGTCAAGGTAATACAGCAATTGATACAGCATTAGAAGGTATTGAAGCTGCAATTTCTACCTTACGCGAAGTTGCTTCCGATTTTGGTAGTTCGTACAGTATTATTGAAACTCGTCAGGAATTTACAGAGAACTTAATTAACGTCTTAACAGAAGGTGCCGACGACTTAACCTTAGCCGATATGAACGAAGAATCAGCCAATATGTTGGCTCTGCAAACCAGACAGCAACTTGCTATTAATGCATTGTCCTTGTCTTCTCAGGCAAGCCAGTCCGTATTGAGCTTGTTCTAGTTTTAATCTTTATTCCCTCCTTCTTCCTAATGAGGAAGGAGGAATCAAGATTTCAATCGTTTAGAAGGTTATAACCAACAGAAATTTGGGAGAAAAGCAATGGCTGATATTACACTAACCGCAAGTATGCGATCTAACCTACTATCACTAAAAAATACAACCGAGTTAATGAGCACGACTCAAAACCGGTTATCAACGGGCTTGAAAGTAAACTCCGCAATTGATAATCCTTCAAGCTACTACACGGCACAATCCTTAAACAACCGAGCAAGCGATTTGTCATCTTTGCTAGATAGTATGACTCAAGGGATTCAAACCGTAAAAGCCGCAAACGAAGGTATTGAATCAATAACTGCCTTGGTAGAACAGGCAAAATCTATTGCCAACTCGGCCCGCGATACCACCGATTTGGAAGAACGTGAAAAATACGCTACTCGATTAAATGAAGTTTTGGACCAAATAGATGGGGTTGCGAAAGACTCGGGCTATAAAGGGATTAACTTAATTTACGGAGCCGGAAATACGGCTGAGGGAGATTCCTTAAAGGTTCGTTTTAACGAATATATGGGAGCTGAGGGAACCTCAATCACTGTTACCGGTGTCAACCTGGTATGCGGTTCATCTGATGCAGATGATGGTTATGGTCTTGGGTTGGATAAAATTGCTGATAAGGCTTGGAGTGCGGATTTAAGTACGCAAGAAAAAGCCGTTCAAAACGCTCAACAAGCCTATGATACGGCAGGTCCGGATGAAAAAGAAGAAAAATTACAAGCACTAGAGACGGCTAAAGAAACCTTAGCCACGGCTCAAGATGCTGCCATCAAAAAAGGAAATACAGCAATTGATGGATACTTAGAGCAAATTGAAGGGGCAATTTCAAAATTACGTGAAGTTGCATCTGACTTTGGTAGTGCTTACAGTATTATTGAAACCCGTCAAGACTTTACGGAAAACTTGATTAACGTCTTAACCGAAGGTGCTGATGACTTAACCTTGGCCGATATGAACGAAGAATCAGCCAACATGTTGGCACTGCAAACCAGACAACAACTTGCTATTAACGCTTTGTCTTTGTCTTCTCAGGCAAGCCAATCCGTATTAAGCTTATTCTAACCAAAGAAAGGAGTAATAAAAAGGCGGGAATTTTCCCGCCTTTTTTCTATTTATTTTCAGAAAGTTTTTTCTTTTCCATAAACTTTTCCAGCCAATGGATGTTGTATTGTCCGTCAATAAACTCAGCTTGAGAAATAATCTCTTGTTGCAACGGAATGGTGGTCTTAACCCCCTCAATCACAAACTCTTCCAAAGCACGACGCAAGCGCATTAAGGCCGCATTACGAGTCTTACCGCTAACAATAAGCTTAGCAATCATGCTGTCATAAAACGGCGGAATGGTATAGCCGGAATAAATTTCCGAATCAACACGAATTCCAAGACCTCCGGGAGCATGCCATTCGGTAATTTTACCCGGACAAGGCGTAAACGTTTCCGGATCCTCGGCATTAATACGACATTCAATCGCGTGGCCATTAAAGGTAATGTCGTCTTGCGTATACCCTAAAGCAGCACCGCTTGCGATTCGGATTTGCTCGCGAACGATATCAATACCGGTAACAGCTTCCGTAATCGGGTGTTCTACTTGCAAACGGGTGTTCATTTCCATAAAATAAAAACGACCGTCTTCATATAAAAACTCCAACGTTCCGGCATTGGTGTAGCCGATTTTTTCAATAGCCTTGCGGACAATTTCCCCAATCTCTTGACGCTGAGCATTATTCAAAGCCGGAGAAGGGGTTTCTTCAATAACTTTTTGATTGTTGCGCTGGATGGAACAATCTCTCTCGCCTAAATGAACAACATGTCCGTATTTGTCGGCCAAAACCTGCATTTCAATATGGCGGGGTTTTTGCAAATATTTTTCCATATAAACCACGTCACTGGTAAAGGCAGCCTTAGCTTCGGCACGAGCCATGGTGTAGGCTTCTTTCATTTCCTCGTCGTTAAAGGCAATTTTCATACCTTTTCCGCCGCCGCCGGCAGTTGCTTTGACAATGACCGGATAGCCGATTTTGTTAGCCCATTCGATGGCGTGTTCAACGCTTTCCAAAGCCGGAGATCCTGGGGTAACCGGCAATCCGGCTTCTTCAGCAGCTTTACGGGCGGTAATTTTATCGCCCATCAAACGCATTTGTTCGGCACTGGGGCCGATAAAGGTAATACCATGTTCTTCAACCATCTCGGCAAAGTCGGCATTTTCAGACAAAAAACCAAAGCCGGGATGAATAGCGTCTGCTCCGGTAATAAGAGCCGCAGAAATAATTGCTGATTTATTTAAATAAGAATCAGTAGAGCGGGCCGGTCCGATACAAACGGCTTCATCTGCCAAGCGAACATGCATGGCATCGGCATCGGCTTCCGAGTGTACGGCGACCGTTTTAATCCCCATTTCACGGCAAGCTCTGTGAATTCGTAAAGCAACTTCACCGCGGTTTGCAATTAATACTTTTTCAAACATAATGCAATCCTAGTTAATTAAGTTCATTATTCAATAATAACCAAAGGTTCACCGTATTCAACCGGATCACCGCCTTCTACCAAAATTTTGCTGACGGTACCGGATTTGTGAGCTTTAACCGGATTGAAAGTCTTCATAGCTTCAATCAGGCAAACAATGTCTCCTTCTTTAACGCTATCCCCGACACTGACATAATTTGGAGTATTCGGATCGGCTGAAAGATAAACAACACCAACCATCGGAGACTTAACGGCGTTTGGACTCTTAGAATAATCTTCATCTTGAGCCGGAGCTGCAGGGGCTGAAGCCGTCGGAGCTGCCGATGCCGCAACGGCCGGAGTACTAACCATGGGAGCAACGGGAGCCATCATCGGAGCCGGAGCAACAACTTTATTTTCACGGGTTAGGCAAATACGACAACCTTCATCTTCATATTCTAATTCGGTCAGGTTGTTTTTATCTAAAATTTCGGCCAATTTACCGATGGTCTTAGTATCTAAAGGATTTGACATAAAATTTTCTCACTTTCTGATTAAGTTACATATAAACACTTGTTCTCTGATACCTCGTTTTTGATAAAAAAACAACAAAAATTATCAATTTTCTCCCCAAAAAACGCTTTTTTTAATCAAAAACAACGTTTTTTGTGAATTTTTAGTTGTTTTTCAAAAGGGATAAAAAAAGCTTTTAAAGTAAAATTTTTGCAAATAACAAAAATGGCACATAAATTGCATATGGATAGATAAAATTTGATTTTATGGGAAGAATGCTATGGAAATAAAAGATGTAAATAACCAAACTTTACAAGGCTTTTTTAATAAAACACAAGCGGTGAATATGGCAACATCATCCCTTGGAGCCGGGTTTGCAAATTTACTGCAACAAACAACCTCTACAGTGGTTGATAATCAAACATCTGTAGAAGTCGATGATAAAAGAGATGTTGCGGAAAAAACAGAGCGTCCGGAAAGCACAAGAGAAGATAAGACTAAAACAGAGAAAAACAAAAAAACATCGTCTTCTCATAAAGAGGATAAAGTAGCCTCGGATCGCAAGAAAAATATGACAGAGGATACGGATGCATCAGAGGTAAATGCATCGGCGACGGTTGCGGATACAAAGACAGAAACCCGTCCGGAAGAAAAAATGGTATCGGAAAACGGGACAGAAAAACCGGCAACGGTTGAAGGTGTGCAAAATGCTGAGGAAACCCAAATGCCGAATGTGTCAGCGGATGTAGCAGAAAATGGCAAAGTTGCATCTCTCGAAAATGCAAAAAATACAGGAGATGTAATGCCGATAGTAGATGCTCTGGATGCCTTGGGGGTTGATGTAATTTTGGCGGAAGGATCTTTTGCTTTAACAGATGAAAATATTGTGTTGTCTGATCTCTTGGCCCAACCGGAGGTGACGGTTTTGATGCCAGACGGAGCTGTCGAAAAAATGAGCGGGCAGGATTTGGCTCAGCAAATAAATTTATCTCAACAAGGAGAGGTTTTAACACAGATTTCCCTTCCTGAAATGGTAGAAGATTTGCCGGTTTCCTCAGATGTATTGTCAGAGGCAGTTAAAATCACAAAATCTGCAAATCTTAAAGCTTCTGTACCTGATGAAAAGGGAACGATGGATAATATTTATACAGATATTGATTTGGCATTACAAGCTGAAGCTCTGGATGAAAAAATAGAAAACGGAAAAGCAATCAAGGTTTCTGTTAATGTGCAAAATGAACAAGAAGCTGTATTAGATAAAAAACTTGTGAAAGAAGATATTGCTCTGCGTGAAACCATGCAAAAAGTATCAGAAGGAAAAGAAAGCTCTGAACCGTTGATTTTGAAAAATGCCAAAACAACCCTTACTCAAGAAGTCAAGCCGAATACGGTGCAAAATCAACAAAATATTGCACCGCAACTAGGCGGAGCGGCAAATGTTGCAAACGGGCAAGCTCCGGTTGAAAACATAGCTGTTAAAACGGTCGAGGTTGCTAAAATTGATGGCGTAAGCAATAGTGGAACAACTCTGGGCGCATCCGTTGCCGGAAATGACTTTGCTCAAATGTCTAAAACGGAAACCTCGGCAAGAATTGGTGATAATTCTTTCAAGGACATCTATAAAGGCATGAGCAAAGAGGTCGTTGATCAGGTTAAAGTTAATATCACCAAATCAGCCATAAAAGGGGTTGATAAAATTGATATTAGTCTCAAACCGGAAGACTTAGGACATATTGAAGTTAAAATGCAAATTTCCAAGGACGGAAAACTACAAGCTCATATTATATCCAGCCGTCCGGAGACAATGGAAATGTTGCAAAAAGAAATGCAAAGCCTGGAACGTGCGTTTGCGGATGCCGGCTTTGAAATGGATGAAGGTGGTTTGACGTTTAGCTTTAATGACAGAGATCAAGCCAGCCAAAACGAAAAAGAAGAAAGTACACGTCTTCGCCACTTTATTGGTGAGATGTTGGAAGGCGAAAATACCGAAGAAATGGCCAATGATAATTGGAACTATTCCAAGGGCCTTAATATTCGCGTCTAGTTTAGGGGAGAACGATTATGACAGATATTAGCTCAATTACCGGAATGGCGTCAAATACGACCAGTACAACCAACACCGCTAGCCAAAATTTGTCTGCGGATATGAATACATTTTTAACTTTGCTAACAACACAATTGAAATATCAAGATCCGTTGGATCCGATGGATACGGCAGAATTTACCAATCAGTTGGTTCAATATTCTTCCGTTGAACAAGCAATTCAAACCAACTCTAAGTTAGATGATTTGTTGAGTTTGAATATTTCTAATTTAGGGGCTCAGGCAGTTTCGTATATCGGAAAAACGGCACAAGTTCTTGGCGATGTAATGCCTTTGCAAAACGGAAAGGCCAAGGCTGCCTATACTTTGAATAAAGATGTGACCTCGGTCAGTATTATGGTAAAAGACATGAACGGAAAAGTTGTCTACACCACAACCGGAGAAACAACGTCCGGAACACATGAATTTGACTGGGATGGTAAAGATTCTAACGGTAACCAGTTAGAAGACGGGGCTTACCAAATTGTTGTCTCAACCAAAGTTCCGAGCGGCGAAACCGAAGCAACGGTAACAACGACCGTCTTTGGAAAAGTAACGGGTGTAGCCAGTGATAGTAATAACATCTATATCGGTTTAGGCGACGCCGTCACGGCAACTCTGGGAGATATTGTTACCATGCGAGAAGATAATTATTTTGACAAAAATAATTCTTCTAATGTCGGCAGTGGGGGAAGTTCAAGCGACAAAGATGAAGAGGCTGAAGAAAAACCATCTGAAGAAACAAATTTGGCATGAATTTTGCATGGTAATATTCAGAACGATTTAGGAGAAAAAAGATGAGTTTATTTGGTGCATTACAATCAGGAATTTCGGGGTTGGCTTCTCAGTCAAACTCGATGGCATCAATTTCTGACAATATATCCAATGTCAATACAATTGGTTATAAAAACAACAATGTAAGCTTTTCAACACTGGTAACCAAACAAACCTCCAGTCACTATTATTCTGCAGGTGGTGTACAGCCAAACTCTAAGCAATATGTAGATGCTCAAGGGCTTCTGGCTTCAAATTCTTCATCCACGGCGTTAGGTATTAGTGGAAGTGGTTTCTTTGTTGTTAATACATCGGCCAATCCTGGAGCAAGCGATACCTGGGCTTATACCCGTGCCGGAGATTTTGATGTAGATAACCAAGGTTATTTGAAAAACAGCAGTGGTTTCTACTTGCAGGGATGGTCTTTACTGCCTTGGAATAACGATCCGAATGCGACGGTTGTTAACATTAATGGCATTAATTATATGAAAGCATATTATGATGCCAACGGAAACACGGTTTTAGTCAATGATAACACCATTGATGCCAATAACTTAAAACCGATTAACTTAAAAACCATCGGTGGGACGGCATCAGCAACCCAGCAAATCAGTTTGGGCGGAAACTTGCCGGCCGATGCAAATGTCTATGATCCTTCCGTTCCGAGTTCTGGTGGAAAATATTCCTTCAATGCTTTAATTTATGATAGCTTAGGGAATTCCAGCAACGTAAGTATGAACTATATTAAACAAAGTTCTAACTCATGGGGAATGTCGACCTCTATTCCAAGTGGTGCGGCAACAATTACTCTTTCGGGCGGACGGGAAACAACCAATGCAACCGATGATGTATACTATGCCGCAGGTCAATTAGAGTTTACGACTATTCCTAAAAACGGATCGACCATTACGATAACGGATGCTTCCACAGGACAAGAAGTAACTTTTGAGTTTGTGGAAAATATTGCCGGGCAAATTCCTCCTTTGGATAATACGGCCACTCACCGTTATGTTGAAATTAAAAACGGAATTACTTCGGCAAGTGACGTTGTGACCAATTTGGTTGCTCAAATGAAAGAGGCTCTTCCGGGAGCAGATCGTTTTACGGCGGATAGTTCCCGCGTTGTGATTGAGCAATCAACCGGAGGTGCTGCTTTAACAATTGATGCCAGCAAGACTTTGGCTTGTGTTCAGTCTGCTGCAAATCCGGTTGTGGAAACCGGTATCCCGACAGGTATCTTTACAATCCAATCCATTAGTAATGATATCAAAAACACGGCCAGCATTACCTTTACCGGAGAAGTCGATGACTATGAAGGAAAAGAAGTTTCCATTGGTGGAAAAACCTATACAATTGGTGCCGGTGCCGATGTTGATTTGGATAATTGCGAAACCGTTGCTGATATTGTTGCGGCCCTGGTTGATTTAGCAAAAGCCGATATAGCCGATTTAGGTGATTTGAATGCCAGCGGTATGACTCTTGAGTTTAATCCGTCATCTACCGGAGGTGAAATTGAATTTGATTTTACGGATTTGAACGGTTTAATCAAAGGTCAGGCTCGTCAAACAACTATTGGTCCGGATGGAGCGATCACTTCCACTTGGTTAACGGATAATGCTATGGCAACAAATTTTACCATGAATAATAAATTTGTTGTTAATACGGTTGATGTTGAAACAGGTTCAATTGTTCCGGCGGTTCGTTTCAATGCCGATGGTACGCCGAAATATTTCTTTGTTGATGATATGTCAATCCAATGGGCAAATGGTGCTCAAAATATGGATAACGGAGAAAAACAAGGAACTTCCATCAGCTTGATTATGGGAAATGCCGGTACAAATGATGGATTGACAAGCTTAGCCGGAGATTTCAACACCAATTACATCAACCAAGACGGAGCTACTTTTGGAAGCTATGCCGGTGTTAGCATTGATGAAAATGGTATTGTAACGGCTCAGTTTGATAATGGTGAAACCCGTCCGATCGCAATTCTTCCGATTGCAACATTTGCCAATCCGAACGGTTTGAGCTCTTTAACGGGTAATGCCTGGATTGAGACTGACTATTCCGGACAAGCCTTGTTAAAAACAGGAGGAACCAACGGAGCCGGAAAAGTAACGGCTAACTCCTTGGAACAATCCACCGTTGATTTGGCAACAGAATTTTCAAACATGATTGTGACACAAAGAGCTTATTCGGCAGCAACCAAGATTATTACCGCCGCCGATGAGATGCTTGATGAATTAACCAGAATGACCTAGAAATAGGAACAAAGGGAAAAAAAGCTCTCCGCAATTAGGAGGGCTTTTTTTTTGAAAAAAAGAATCTTTCTTGTGAATATCTCAATTTTCAATTTCCTAAAGAATAAATTTAAGTTAGAACTAAAAATAAATGGGGAAATTTATTTTAAAGCCAAAAGACATGATTTTGGCTGAACTTAAGTTATATTGGGGAATAAAGTGAATAATTTACTGCAGTCACTCAAGTCGTTATCGCCTGGTCGGTTGGCAGCCATAGCGGCAATTATCATTTTTTTAATCAGCTTTTTTATCTATATCGCGGTGCGGATGAACTCCGGTACGTATTCAGTGCTCTATAAGGACTTGGAACTTGAAGATGCCAAAAAAATTGTTGCCGAACTGGAAACTGCCAATGTCGAGTACAAACTGACCAAAAACGGAACGGAAATTCTAGTCCCCGAAGAATTTGTCAATAAAATGAGAATTGATACGGCCGAATTGGCCATGGCCTCACAAGGATCTAACGTCGGGTATGAAATCTTTGATAACACGGATGCTTTGGGGAGTACCAACTTTGTGCAAAACGTTAATTTGATTCGAGCTTTGGAAGGAGAGCTTGCTCGCACTATTCGTTCGGTTGATAACATAAAATCAGCCAGAGTCCATCTGGTTTTACCTAAAAGAGAAATGTTTTCCCGAGAAGAGCAAAAGCCTTCGGCTTCGGTCATGATTAAGACGGTAAATGGTCCGTTGGATGCCAAGAGTATTTTATCAATCCAAAAATTGGTAGCTGCCGCCGTTCCTAAGCTTGATATTAAAAATATTGCGATTGTTGATAGTTTCGGCAATCTTCTCTCGGAAGATGATTCTACCAACAAACAAAACATTATCAACGCCGAAAACGAAATGATGCGTTTGGAACAAGAACGCAAGCTGACCAACCAGTTGCAAAACATGTTGGAACGTACGGTCGGAAAAGGCAGAGTCCAAGCTCAAGTTAATATTGAAATGGATTTTGACCAAGTCGTAACCAATGAAGAAATCTATGATCCCGATAGTAAGGTTGTACGTTCTCAATCGTCTATCTCGGAAGAAGGTACGTCGACCGATTCGATAAATCCGGTAACGGTGGATCAAAATATTCCAAACGGAGATGCAGTCCTCAATAATTCAGGTGCGGTCAGCCAGAATTCCAAAACGGAAGAAACAATTAATTATGAAATCTCAAAGGTTGTTCGTAACAAGGTTCGCAATTCCGGTGTTATTAAAAGGTTAACGGCAGCTGTTGCGGTGGATGGTATCTATGAATTGGATGAGGAAGGAAAAGAAGTCTATCGTAGTCGGACACCGGCCGAAATGGAAAAGTTAACGGAATTGGTAAAATCGGCCGTTGGGTACGATGCCAACCGCGGAGATAGTGTACAAGTTGAAAATATTCAGTTTGCCGCCAATCGCAAAACCTTTGTTCAGAAACCAGAAATTATGTACTTTGGTTTTACCAAGGATGAATTATTGCGGATGGCAGAAGGCCTTGGGGTTTCAATTGTCGCAATACTGGTTATTTTATTAGTAATTCGCCCCTTGATTAACAATGCCTTTGACACGGGTTCCTCCTCTGAAAATGACAAGTTAATCAGTGGTTCGGAAGATGATAATTTGCTCCTTTCCAACTTTTTAAACAGTGAAGAAGACAATAATGAGTTTGTCAATATGAATAAAGTAGACGGCAGAGTAAAAGTTTCCCTACTTAAAAAACTCAATAACATGGTTGAAAAAAATCCAGATGTTGCCGTCAATGTCATTCGTTCATGGTTATACAGCGATAATTAATTAAGGTAAAAGGATATGAAACAAAACGTTATAGATGATTATAAAGTCCTTTCCGGACAACAAAAAGCAGCCATTTTAATGCTTTCATTAGATGAAGAACGTTCAGCTTCACTTTTTGCCTTAATGAATGATGAAGAGATAAAAGAACTATCGGTCATCATGGCCAGCCTTGGCAAAATTAATTCCAATGTTGTTGAGCAATTATTGCAAGAGTTCTCCGAAAAATTATCAGATACGGGAACATTAATCGGGACCTATGACAGTACGGAAAGATTATTGGCAAAAGCTCTGGATAAAGACCGTGTTGCAGTAATTATGGAAGAAATAAAAGGGCCGGCCGGTCGTACCATGTGGGATAAGTTAGGAAACGTTAATGAACACGTTTTGGCCAACTATCTAAAGAATGAATATCCGCAGACGATTGCGGTAATTCTTTCCAAGATTAAAGCAGAGCACGCAGCAAAAGTTATTTCTTTGTTTCCGGAAAATTTTGCCATGGAAATTGTAATGCGTATGTTGCGTATGGATTCAGTACAAAAAGAGGTCTTGGACGGATTGGAAAATGTTTTGCGCAAAGAGTTTATGAGCAACTTGTCAAAGTCTACGCGACGCGATTCTCATGAGCTGATTGCCGATATTTTCAACTCTTTAGATCGGAATACGGAAACCCGCTTTATGGAAGCTCTGGAAGAGCGTAATCGTGAAAGTGCCGAGCGAGTTAAATCTCTTATGTTTACCTTTGAAGACTTGTCCAGAGTTGATTCGCAAGGTATTCAAATCTTGTTGCGTAATATTGATAAAGACAAATTGGCGATTGCCCTTAAGGGTGCCTCTGAAACAATTAAGAATCTGTTCTTTAACAACATGTCTTCTCGTGCCGGAAAAATCATTAAAGAGGATATGGAGGCAATGGGACCAGTTCGTTTACGCGATGTTGAAGAGGCTCAACAATACATTGTTAGTGCCACCAAAGATTTGGCAAACAGCGGTGAAATTGTAATCAGCGAAGGCAAAGATAGCGACGAGCTAGTATATTAAGGAAGAAGAGTTGGCAGAGTATCAAAAATATATGTTTGACAACTTTGTTCTTGATTGGAAAGATACAAACGAACACAATCAGGAAGAAGAAACGTCTGTCGATATTTTGCCGGAACCGGAGGCAGAAGTTATTGAGCCGCTTGTAAATCCGGAAGAAGAGAAACAAGATACTCCGGTTGCAAAAGAGGAAGAAGAACTTTCGCTTCTTGAACCGGAGCCGATTCCTCTTCCCAAAGTTGATCCCATTCCGGAGCAACCCAAGGAACCGACCTATTCTCAAGCACAATACGATGCGGCCATAGCCTCAGCCAAAGAAAGCGGTTATGAAGACGGATT
Organism: uncultured Alphaproteobacteria bacterium; assembly: GCA_944392275.1. GTDB lineage: Bacteria > Pseudomonadota > Alphaproteobacteria > RF32 > CAG-239 > CAZU01. The sequence goes on along the minus strand of CALXWA010000003.1, from coordinate 87,565 downwards.
TAAAAACGGTTACGGAGAGTTTGAACATCAACAAACCGAACAATTGCAAAACCTCAACAACCGATTAATGGCATTATTGAGTGATGTTGCCGATTTTCAAAAAAAATTGGAGCAAGATAATTTGCATTTTGTTGCCGAAGTGATTCGTAAACTGATTCCGAGTTTATCGCAAAAACAAGCTCAAGAAGAGTTAGAATTATTTTTGAAAAAAAATTTTTCCAGCTTTAAACAAGAAGAGAATTTGGTCTTTAGCTTTAATCCGGAGGATATAAAAACCGCAGCGGATATATTACCCAAACTTGCCAATGCCAATGATTTTGAAGGAAAAATTTCTTTGCATAAAGATGCGTCAATTGCCCGTGGGGATTGCAAAATTGAGTGGAAAAACGGCGGGGTCGAAAAAAATACCGATAAAATGCTTGAAAAAGTAAGCAATATGCTGGAAGATAAAACACAAAAACAAGAAGAGAGGGAAAATGGACAATAACTTACATTTAGATGAATTAAAAGATACCTCCGGAGCAGACGGAGAAGCCGTATTACGGACCCATGAAGAACAAGAGGATTTTGATTTGCCAACCTCCTCCAGTGATTTGGAAGCGGTCTATAACATACCGGTAAAAGTATCTGCCATTTTGGGAAAAACGCAAATTAAAGTCAGCCAGTTAATGAAGCTGAATAAAGGAGCCATCATAGAACTGGATAAAAAAGTCGGAGAGGCGATCGATATTTATGTTAACAACAATTTAGTCGCCCGTGGAGAAGTCGTTGTTGTCGACGACCGACTTGGCATTACCATGACAGAAATTGTTAAAAGTGTAACCAAATAAGATAGAGGCCGATTTTAATGGAATTACTGATTGTCGGAACATTAAACGGACAAATAGGAGCAGCCAGCAAAATTGCGGTTGAGCATGGCGGACATGTTTCGCTTGCCGATACCATCGAAACGGCGTTGGAAATTCTCCGTTCAGGAAAATCTGTTGAATTGGTTATGATAGACGTCAAGTTAGACGTCTACAAATTCATTTCTTCCCTTGAGCAGGAAAGAATCAATGTATTGGTTGTCGCTTGCGGGGTTGCCAATGACCCGACCTTAGCGGTTAAGGCGATTAAAGCCGGAGCCAAGGAGTATATCCCTCTTCCTCCTGATCCGGAGTTAATCGGAGCCGTTTTGGCGGCCGCAACGCGAGAAAATCATGCCCTAATATACGGGGACAAAAAAACCGAATCAATTTTAAAAATGGCCAAACAAGTCGCTCCGTCAGAAGCCAATGTTTTGTTAACCGGAAATTCCGGAACAGGTAAGGAGATTTTTTCTCGTTTTATCCATGACAATTCCAAAAGGGCCAATAAAAAGTTTGTTGCGGTAAACTGTGCCGCAATCCCGGAAACTCTTTTAGAATCAGAGCTTTTTGGCTATGAAAAAGGGGCCTTTACCGGGGCGGTTGCTCGCCGCATCGGAAAGTTTGAGGAGGCTTCGGACGGAACACTTTTACTGGATGAAATTTCTGAAATGGATATTGGAATTCAGGCCAAGTTGTTACGTGCCATACAAGAAAAAGAAATTGACCGTATCGGAGGGAAAGCCCCAATAAAAGTCAACACCCGTATTATTGCAACCTCTAACCGCAATTTGGAAGAGGCCGTCAAAAATGGAACGTTTCGTCAGGATTTATATTATCGGTTGAATGTGATTAATATCAATATTCCGGATCTCAAAGACAGAAGCGGAGATATCATTGTACTTGCCAAACATTTTATCAAAAAGTTTTCCGAATTAAATGATTTGCCGATGAAGGATTTGACACCTGAAGCCGAAAAAATTTTATTAAATTATCTCTGGCCCGGAAACGTCCGTGAGTTAGAAAATACAATGCATCGGGCCGTATTATTGAGCACATCCGATCAAATTGATACCGATGCCATTATTCTAACCGATCCGACGGCTGTTCGGGAGCCAAAAGAAACCAAGCAAGAAACGCCAACAGAAACAGGGCCGGCCGTGCAGGCTCCTGCAGGGGACGGAACATTAGCCGGCATGGAAAGACGCATGATTATTGATACCTTAAAGCACACAATGGGTAATCGAACCAGTGCGGCCAATATTTTGGGAATTTCCATCCGAACGCTAAGAAACAAACTAAAACAATATCAGGAGGAAGGGATAGAGATTCCCGATTCTCATTAAGGATAAAAAGAATACATGGCAAATCAAACACCAAATATGTTCGGCGGTAAGAGCTTTAAGGAAATGTTCCTCGGTGCGACCAAACGAGGAGATATCTTTTTTGCTTTATCCATCATTTTGATGTTGGTTATTTTGATTATGCCGATGCCGGCATGGTTATTGGATATTGCCTTGGCCTTTTCAATTACCTTGTCGTGTCTGGTTTTAATGACGGCCATTTTTATTGAGAAGCCGACAGAGTTTAGTGCTTTTCCGCTCGTTTTATTGATAACAACCATGTATCGACTGTCCTTAAATTTGGCATCCACCCGATTAATTTTATCGCGAGGATATTTGGGGCCGGATGCCGCCGGTGAGGTTATTAAGGCCTTTGGCGGGTTTATTATGGGCAATAACTTTGTGATCGGTGTTATCGTTTTTGCGATTTTGGTATTGGTAAACTTTGTTGTTATTACCAAAGGTTCCGGACGTATTGCAGAAGTTGCAGCCCGCTTTGCATTAGACGCCATGCCCGGAAAGCAAATGGCCATCGATGCCGATTTATCCTCCGGTCTAATCAATGAGGATGAAGCAAGAAAACGCCGTGAAGATTTATCAAAAGAAAGTTCTTTTTACGGAGCCATGGACGGTGCCTCAAAGTTTGTACGTGGAGACGCCATTGCCGGCTTATTAATTACGTTTATTAATATCGTTGCCGGAATTATTATCGGGATGGTGCAAAATCATATGAGCTTTGCCGATGCGGGAGAAACTTACATTCGCTTAACCGTCGGTGATGGACTGGTATCCCAAGTCCCGGCCTTAATTGTTTCGGTTGCGGCCGGTATTTTGGTGTCTAAGGCCGGTATGACCGATTCCACGGATAAAGTTTTGTTTGAGCAAGTTGCCAATTATCCGAAAGCTTTAGGCTTGAGTTCTTTTTTGGCATTAGCTTTAGGTATGCTTCCCGGAACACCGGCTCTTCCGTTTGTCCTGTTAGCCTCATTAACCGGAGCAACCTCCTATTATTTGGACAAGCGACAAAAGGAGGCGATGGCACAGGCTCAAGAGATACTGGAACAAGAAAAGAAGCAAGGAAAATTGGCCAAAGCCGCCGAAGAACCAATTGCCAATACGCTTCGGGTTGACCTGATCCGTCTGGAAATCGGCTATGCTCTCCTTCCGTTAATTAATGAAGAAACAAATCGCAAATTAACCGATCAAATAAAAGCCTTGCGGCGAGCCCTTGCAGCAGAGCTGGGGTTTGTAATGCCTTCCATCCGTATTCAGGATAATATGCAGTTAGAGGCCAATGAATATAACATTTATATCAAAGAGGTAAAAGCCGGTAGCGGAGAGCTTCGTCCGACTCAATTGCTGGTTATGGATCCGCGAGGGGAAGAGATAACACTCCCCGGAGAGAAAACAACCGAGCCGACATTTGGCTTGCGAGCCATGTGGGTTGATCCATCTTACCGAGAAGAAGCAATGTTCCGCGGATACACGGTGGTTGATCCGGCTACGGTCGTAACTACACATATTACCGAACTGGTAAAAGATAACATGCCGGAACTCTTATCTTATGCCGAAACGCAAAAATTATTGGATGAGCTTGATAAAGAAAATCAAAAAATTATCAAAGAGCTTATTCCGAGCAAAATTAGCCTTGGAGCTTTGCAACGAGTCTTGCAAAATCTTCTGCAAGAAAGAGTTTCCATTCGTGATTTGCCGACAATTTTGGAAGGTATTTCGGAGGCGATAGCTTCAACACGGAGCATCATGATGATTACCGAGCATGTTCGGGCAAGATTGGCTCGTCAACTCTCTTATGTGAATGCCAATGAACTGGGCATAATACAATTGGTAACCTTATCTCCGGAATGGGAGCAGGCATTTGCGGAATCTATTGTCGGCGAAGGGGATGATCGGCAATTGGCAATGGCCCCGAGTGTATTACAAAACTTTATCACCCGAGTTCGTAAAGTATTGGAAGAACTGGCCGCCAAAGGGGAGACCCCGGTATTGTTGACCAGCCCGGGAATTCGTCCGTTTGTTCGGTCAATTATTGAGCGTTTTCGCCCGATGACGGTTGTTATGTCGCAAAATGAAATTCACCCTAAAGCAAAAATCAAAACAGTTGGGCAAATTTAGGGGATATAGGGCATGAGAATTAAGAGTTTTGAAGCCGCCAACATGACAGAAGCCATGCAACTAGTCCGGCAACAGCTTGGCGGTGATGCCGTTATCCTTTCAAATTATACATTAAACGGCAAAGTTTTTTTAACGGCCGGAGTTGATGAAACGCAAGATTTTGACTTTAACAAGGACAATCAAATCCAGCCCATTGATGTCAAAGCCCATTTTAATGAAACGGCATTGCGAGATGCCTTGGAATATCATGACGTTTTGGAGGCGGTACGCGAAAAGATTTTAGCCAATTGTCGCGAAGTCGGAAGAAATAATCCGGGAATGAGTGAAAGACAAGTTTTGGAAGTGGCGTTAGATCGGCAATATCAGTTTTTGCCAATGCTTGGGACCGAAAGCAAAGTTAAAATGTTTATGGGAACTCCCGGCAGCGGAAAATCAACGGCAATAGCCAAAGCGGCCACCAAAGCCAAATTGCGGGGAAACAAATCGGTAATTGTCAGTACCGATAATTCCAAAGCCGGAGCCAATCAACAACTAGAGGCATTTGCCAAGATTTTGAATGTTGATTTCTTCTTTTTCAAAGAGGCTAGGGCTTTGTATGAGTTTATCCGGATGCCACCCTATGAATATGATTATTTTTTTATAGATACGCCGGGGATTAATCCGTTTATAGACAGAGAAGTTGAAAAAGTTGCTCCGTTTTCAGAATCCATAAAAGCCGATAAGGTTTTAACCATGGATGCCGGAAGAAATGTAAGAGATGCTCTGGAGAGTGCCGATATTTTTGCCGGTTTGGGAGCAACGCTTTTAATGCCGACAAGGTTAGATTTAACACGTCGTATCGGTGGCGTGATAACCGTTGCCGATTATTGTAAATTTAGTTTTTGCGGAGCCAGTGTCAGTTCGTCAATAGCGGCCGGTTTAGCCCAAGTTGACAGCAAGTCTTTGGCTCGATTGATTTTGGCATGAGCCTGAAAGAGGAAAAGATGGAAGATAGCGAAGAATTAAAATTAGCCCCGAAAAGCATCTCTCCCCGAAGTTTGCATAAAGGGAAAAATATGCTTGCCGTTGCTTCCGGAAAAGGAGGGGTCGGGAAGACGTGGTTTTCAATTACGCTGGCCCATGCATTAAGTTCCTTACGCCAAAAAACATTGTTGTTTGATGGCGATTTGGGCTTAGCCAATATTGATATACAGTTAGGTCTCATGGTAAAAAATGATTTAGGCAGTGTGGTCAGCGGGGCACTCAGTCTTAACCAAGTTGTCTATCACTATGATAAGGGGAACTTTGATATTATAGCCGGGCGTTCCGGGTCGGCGGGATTGGCATCTATGCCGGTCGGACGTTTGCAAATTTTGGGAGAAGACCTCAATCTTTTGGCAACCAATTATGACAAGATCATTTTAGATATGGGGGCCGGAGTTGAAAAGCCGGTCCGGATTTTGTCCGGGATGGCCGAAAAAATCTTGGTCGTTTGTACCGATGAGCCAACCTCATTAACCGATGCATATGCATTTATAAAAATTATGACTTTGCAGTACCCCAAAAGCAAAATTAACTTGGTAATTAACCAAGCCAACTCGCTTCGGGAAGGGCAAAGAACTTATGAAACATTACTCAAAGCCTGCAATAACTTCTTGAAAATCAATCCTCCGCTCTTAGGTATAATAAGACGAGACACACGGGTCAGAGATTCAATCCGTAATCAGACATCAATCATTAACCGCTATCCGGCTTCTGAGGCGGCAGAGGATGTGATAGCCATAGCCAAGAGGCTGCTTGCCGATGGACAATTCAACAATTAGCTCAATTGCCGGTCAAAATATTTCTTTAATCAGTTCGGACAAAACACTGACCGGGCATATTATTGAGATTCCGGAATTGGCAGCAAAACTGACCAAAGGCGATAGCCTGATTTTAAAAATCATAAATAATACCTCCTTGTTGGAGATTAATACGAAGCTTCCGGTAAACTTAAACATTGGCGGAACGGAAATTCCTGTGGATATACGCCTAAACAGCGGACTAAAATTGACCGCCGGCTTAGAACATGTCCTGGTAGCAAAAATCACCTCAACTCCCGAAAACGGCAAAATACAATTTCAAGTCGCTTCCATTGATAATCAAAAGCCCGAAATTTTTTTAGAAAATTCCGGTATAAAAAATACACGTCCCAACCTGCCGCTTTCCTCCCAATCCGGAGCATCAACGGATCCATTGCCGCTCTCAAAATCAGAGCCTCCGATTATTAAAGAGCTAAACACATCGGTATCAAATATTCGTATTGTTCCGCTCAAAATGGAAAACGCCATTCGAGAATTGTTGCAGCCCTACCCACTGACAGAAGAAGCCAGAAACCAAATTCTGCAAAGCTTTTCGGGAATAAGTGTCGATGTCAATCTAAAGCAAATTGATATCCCGACCTCAGCAGAAAAATCAATAGATATGTCTGCCTTGCACCAAAGTTTGAAAGCTCTTGTCTCAGCCGATCCTCAAACACGAAACGGTAAAATTGCCGAGCTAAAACAGACGTTGTTACAACAACTTTTTCCGGCGGTTTCGGTTGTCAAAAACCAAACAACGGTTTTGCAAACCCCTTTAGGAACGCTCTTGCCCGAAACAAATCTTAAATTACCCGAAAACGTAAAATTTATTCTGGAACTAAAGGACAATTATAATCAGCTTCTTTTGCAAAATCCATCTCCGGAACCAAGCAAAGATTTTATGCAAAATTTAAGCGGATTGGTTGAAAAATTGAATTTGTTTAATCGTATAAAAGGAGACGAAAATCCCCTTCTTTCCACCACACTTCCGCTAATGCAAAACACCAATGCGACATCAGGTGTTGCCTCAAAAGAAAACGGGATTTTTGAGATTTTTGCATTGCTGAAAAATTCGGACCTGATGGGAAAAATCCAAAACAAAATTCCGATGCCAAATCGGTCAATGCTTTCCAATTTAATAAATTTTCACAAAGCGGCGACTTCCGGCAATATTGAAAAATGGTTGGGGCACAATCTTGTTGAAGAAATAACAACCCGTAGCCCTCAAGGGACAGAGGTTCTTTCGCAATTAACTCAATCTCTGACGACCTCCGTAAAAGAAAATCAGCTTTGGCGGAGTGTGGAAATTCCCTTTTTTGACGGAAGCCAGTTAAGTAAAATCAGCCTTGCCGTCAAAAAAGATAAAGAGGAAGAAGAACAAAACCAAAATTCCGATTCTAAAAAAACAGGGCGTCGCTTTCTGGTTGAAACAGATTTTTCTAAACTGGGACGTTTCCAGTTTGATGGCTTTGCCCTCCCCAAACAACGCCGTTTGGATTTAGTCATCCGCACCAGCAGAGCAATGGATAAAGATTTTTGTTCAGAAGTTATGAATTTATTTAAGGTTTCGTTATATAACATGAATTATGTTGGAACTCTCAAAATTAACCAACAAGAAAAATTTATCAATATTCATGAGGCAACAGAAGCCAAAATCGCAGACGGTATATACATATGATGAAAGATGCTTTGGGATACTATTCCATCTTAAATGCGGATGCTTTAACCAGTGCCGAACAATTAAAATTAAATTATCGAGAACTGGCCAAAAAATGGCATCCGGACTACAACAATTCCCCACAGGCTATGGAAATTTTTCAAAAATTGTCAACAGCCTATGAAGTTCTGCAAGATGAAAAAAAACGCCTAATTTATGATATGCTGTCAATGGTTTATCCGGCATCCGAATACCCGGATATTGCATTAATAGAACCCTTCACGTCACAAAGCCAAGAGGGGAATATTCGTGTTTTAACAATAACGGATGTCCGCGGGTTGTTTTACAAAACTAGAGTTAAAACGGAAAAATATATTTGCAATTATCAAGAGGCTTTTCAATTAGAAGGTAAAAAAGCCGCTGCCAACTGGTTGTTGGGGTGGTGGTCTCCGACAGCCTGGATTAAAAATTGTCGAGCCTTAAAGCAAAATTTTACTCAGGTCAATAAAAAAACGGACAATTTAAGATTATTAACCCATAACGCGGTAGCTTATTGGCAAAAACAAAATATTCCGCTGGCGGTACAGTCAGCCTCATTGGCTCTTGCCTATGCCGATGCAGAACAAAAAGGACTTTTGCAAAAATTTATAACTCTGGCAAATGCTCGTCCCGTATCAACACAAAAGTGGAATTTTTCGGCCTTAAAAGGGGTGCAACTGATAGTCCCTCTTTGTTTGCTGATGGCTTTGGGATTAGCAAAAGTTTCCGCCGCGATTGATAAAAATATTTTACTAAAATATTTTTCTTCACCTAAAGAAATTATTTATTATCAAGAAGTCGATTTTGGCAGTCGCGGACAAACGGTAGATGATGTTGTTGTCAGCAAAATTTTGAGTATTCCCGTTGATAAAGGAGATGATTCAAAACTGTATCATCTTAACCAAAAAACAAAAATTATGTATGGCCCGTCAGAAGATTTTGATGTCTTGAAAGAAGCTCCGGCCGGAACTACGGTCCGCCTGACCGGAAAAAGTCCGGATGAAATTTGGTCGCGGATAATGATTGACAACGGGGAGATGGGTTTTGTTAAAGCAGACGAACTAACTCAAGGAATCGGTAATCCGATACCGGATTATAGCGAAATTATTTTGCATCATTAAATTTTAATCATTTCAATATGGGTTGCCAAACCGGTTTTGTCGTCGGTTTCAATAAAGGTTCCGCAAAGGGTTCCCTTTCCTTTACAAGGGACCAGTCGATTTCCGGTATAACGACGGCACAAACGCTCAATCGGGGCCTCTTTTTCAAAACCGATAACGCCACTGTAATCTCCGCACATTCCGGCATCGGTTTGGTAAGCCGTTCCGTTTGGAAAAATCATGATATCCGAAGTAGGAACGTGGGTATGGGAGCCGATAACGGCAGAAACCCGCCCGTCTAAATAATGCCCAAATGCAATTTTTTCGGCCGTAGCTTCCGCGTGGATATCAACAAAAATGGCATCAACATTTTTACCTAAGGTATAATTTTTCAAGACCTTATCAATGCATTGAACCGGACAATCAACCGCTTCCATAAACAATCGTCCGACCACCTCAATGACCAAGATTTTTTTGCCGTTTGCCAGCTCAATTTCCCGATACCCTTTTCCGGGAAGGTTTTCGGGCATATTTAAGGGACGAACAATAACTTTGCATTCATCCAGAAAAGGAATAATCTCGCGTTGGTTCCAAACATGGTCTCCGGTAACAAGAGCGGTCGCTCCATTTTCTAAAAAATCACGGCAAATTCCGGGAGTAGTGCCAAATCCATGAGCCGCATTATCGGTATTAAGAATAAGCACATCGTATTTATAATCGTCTTGTAATTTTCTGATGTTGTTTAAGACGGCTTCTCTTCCCGGCCGGGCAACAATATCTCCGCAATAAATGATTTTCAATTTCTGTCCTTTCAATAAAATCTTATCATTTCATAACAGAAAAACCCCGTTGAAGTCAACGGGGTTTGTTATAGAAATCGGAGAGGCCGGATGACCGTACTAGTTACATTCTTATCGAACCGCGGCTAACAAAGTGGGCATCGTATATACAAACCACGATTTGTACAGTGACAACTCCCTAAAAAATAATGTTGGCTCGGAAGACCTGCGGAAATACGCATCACTCAGCTTCCCCTTTATGCGGATATCCTATAATATATTTATTGTTTTGGCAAGTGTTTTTAAAGGTTCTTGCAACGATTTTATTTTGTCGGCGACAAGGGTATCAATTTCGCGGATTCGCTCATCATCAAGACTTTTCTCGACAACCGGAGTTGATGCTTTTGCGTTTTTTTTCAGCTCGCTTAATTCATCGGCAACCAAAAGACCAACCATGGCCAAAAGCATGTTTTCATTAACTTGTCCGGCATTTTGGGTAATCATTTTTGCCTTTTCATCCAAAAGGTTTGCCAATTGAATGATACGGAGTTCTTGCCCGTCTTCGCAAGCGACCATATATTCACGAGAATTAATTGTTATTGTTACTTGAGCCATTGTTCTCTAATACCTTATCAAGTTTTGTGATAATTGTTCCGATATTGTCTAAAACATTTTGTGAAGATTCCCGCAAAATATTTAATTTTGCATCTTTTTCTTTAAGCTGATTTTCAGTTGCTTTTGCACTGTTTTTTATTTCAGCTTTTTTAGCCGCGACGGCATTATTGAGTTCAATAATCACCTCGCTGAGATCGGCCAGAGCCTGGTTAATTTGCGGTAAATCAAAATTTTTATCACTCATTTGCAAATTTTTCTTCCTAAAATTAAAATATTCGCTTATTATTCAAAACATAATAATAACTGGTAAAAGTTTTACAAGCGAAAATCATAGTTATGCCTGAAATTATCCTCAAAATTAATACCTGTTCGGATGAAGTTTATGAAGATGACAAAATTTGTTGTTATCTGCTTGAAACATCATTGGGCGAAACCTATCTTTCACGATTTGACCGCAAAGATAAGCTGGTGTTGCTTATCGGAGCAGGGGCAGAAGATCTTTGCCGCCGTCTGAATTTTGACGGGGTTGTGACCGAGCCGGATTTGCAACAACCGCTCAAGAGCCAAATCAAAAAGTCGCGTGAGCTTATCGGCAACAAAAAAGTACTCGGCGTTATTATCTGTCCACGCCGGCATGAGGCAATGCTTGCCGGAGAGGCGGAACCGGAGTTTATCGCCTTTAAGTTTAAGGCAGAGGAAAAGGCCAAAGCAAAAGACGTTATTCGTTGGTATAATGAACTTTTCTTAATCCAATCAGCCCTTATCTATGATTCTTCCCTTCAAGATATTGCCTCGTATCCGATGGATTTCTTGATTATAAATTCGCAGGATTATAAAAATTTTGGTTGCTAAAAAACAAACTTTGGATTAATTTGCCTATAAAAAATGATAAAATAGAAAAATTTAGGAGAATAAATAAATGAAACAACAAGCAGGTTCAATCAGAGTTGGTTGGGTTATCGAGTATAAAAATAAACCATGGACGGTTTTGAAAACAAATTTTGTAAAACCCGGAAAAGGCGGTGCTTTTATGCAAGTAGAGATGAAGTCCGTTGAAGAAGGGACCAAAACCAACGAACGATTCAGAACAGAAGACATGGTCGAAAAAATGATGGTTGAAACCAAAGATTGCCAATTTCTGTTTGAAGATGCTTCCGGCTTAACGTTTATGGAAAGTGAAACGTTTGAGCAATTTACCATGCCATCTGATATTTTAGGCGATTCTCGTCCGTTCTTGACAGATGGAATGGAAGTTAAAGTAAGTGTAATTGATGGTCGTCCGATTTCTGTAGAACTCCCGTTGCAAGTAATTTGTGAAGTTGTTGAGACAGAACCGGTTATTAAAGGTCAAACGGTATCATCCTCTTATAAACCGGCAATTTTGGATAACGGTGTCAGAACAACGGTTCCTCCGTTTGTTGGTGTTGGGGATAAAATTGTTGTTGCCACTTCAGATGCATCTTATGTTGAAAGAGCAAAATAATGTCTTATGTTTCTGCCAATTTAAATTTTTTGTTAAATACGGTCAAAAAGATCGGAACGCCGCTTTCCCGCGATTTTAGCGAAATTGAACAACTGCAAACATCCGTTAAAGGGCATAAAGAGTTTGTTGCTGCTGCTAAGGAAAGAGCCGCTAAAAATATTCGGATGGAGCTCCAAAAGGGGCGTCCGAATTATGCGGTTGTTTTTGATGACCAAAAACAGCCCGATGCTCCTTTTTTCTTGGTTTCGGTATTAGATGGAATAACCAATTTTATTCATGGAATACCATGTTTTTCCATCTCAATCGCCGTGGTTGAAAAAGGCCAAATAACGGCCGGTGTCATCTATAATCCGGCAACCTCGGATTTGTATTTTGCCGAGAAAGGACAGGGGGCTTTCAAAGAAGGTTTCCGAAATCATGAACGTTTACGTGTTTCGGCACGTAAAGATTTGGCAGAAGCATTAATTGGTCGCAACAAAGAAATGGTATTGCCGATGGCTGTGGAAGAACGCTTGAGCGGTTGCGTTAGCTTAGATTTGGCTCTGGTTGCATCCGGTAGATTAGATGCTTCTGTATCTAAGGGCAATGCTCCGGCCGTTATTGCCGCAGGAATGTTATTGGTAAAAGAAGCCGGCGGATATGTCTATGAATTGAATCAAAAAGATATTCGTACGGACAATTTGTCCGCAGTTCTTGCCAGCGGAAATATCATTGCCGTTAATGCCGATTTAGGTAAAAAAATTCACGAGTTGATGAATAAATAGGAAAGAAGGAGAAAAAATGCAAAAGCGGATATATGTAGCTGTTGCCGCCGGAATAATGATTTTAGGTGGTCTTCATAATGCAAAAGCAGACGATGTTTATGTCGATTTGTCAGCTCTTGATTCTTTGTCAGACACAACATATACCGCAACAATGCCTCTTTTCCCGGAATATAAGGCTCCGGAAAAGAAAACTCCGACCGTTTCCGTAAAAAAGAAAAAAACACCAAAAAAATCGGTTAAGAAAAAGGCAGTCGTAAAAGTCCAAAAAGACGAACCGGTAAAATCAACCGCAAAGGCTCCGGAAATAAAAGTTGCTCCGCAGCCATCAGAAGAAAAGGTCGTTGTGGTTGATGTAGAACCGGCAAGTCCACAACCAACGCCAACCCAGGTTGATAATAAGGCTTCGGTTGCAAAAACACAACCGAGCACTTCCGTAGAGGAAAAATCGGCCCCCGCAAATGCCGATCAGGTTTCTCCGTCGGTAACGCAAAGTGAAGCCATCGGAAAGGTAGAGGTCGTAACAAAAGCAGAAGATAAAAATACACAAGAAGTAAAGACGCAACCGCTTCCGGAAGCTCAATCCTCTGATGGAAAGCAAGAAACGTCAGCTCAACCGACCGCTCCGGAACAACCGATCCGTCCCTTAGTGCAAACCCCTTCTGATAAAACAATCAAAGACGAAAATTTATCCGCAAAAGCAAAGGATTCCTTATTGCAAGTTAAATTCATCGGAGAGGAATATGAGCTAACCGCTGCGCAAAAACAGCAGATAGATTCGGCCGTTGCTTCTTTCAGCGACCCCAAAGAAAACAAAATTGCAATCTATTCCTACAATGAAGAAGATGGCGTTGATGCCTTCAAGAAAAAACGTCTTTGCCTAAATCGGGCGGTAGAAGTTAGAGGTTACCTACTGCAAAAAGGATATAAGAACTTCAGCATAAAAGTAATTAATGTTGATAAGGGTTCTGACAAGGCTGGATTAGTTGAATTGGAAGAGCTAAAATAAAAAAATTAAAAAAATCTTTAAATAATGCTTGCTTAATTAAAGAGTCTAATGTATAAGAGCATAAAAATTATGCGTTAATTGAAGTTTTCAGGAGTTTTAAAGATGAAAAAAGGTATTCATCCCGATTATCATGAAATTACATACGTCATGACAGACGGATCAAAGTTTACAACACGTTCCACCATGGGCAAAGCCGGTGATGTTATCAACCTCGAAGTTGATCCGAAATCTCACCCGGTATGGACAGGTGTTCGCCGTTTGGTTGACACAGGTGGTCAATTGTCTAAATTTAAGAATAAATTTGGTGCATTTGGTCTTAAAACTGAAGACTAATTGTTATTAACCGGAGATTATTACCGGGCTTATACCATTTATTAACCTGCATCTACTAGAATAGATGCAGGTTTTTTTGTTAAGACAAAGGTATAGAATGGTAAAAATTTCACATTTTGAAGTCTACACGGACAGAGGTCGCGGTTGGCAGTTAGAAAACAGATTTGATGAAGAATCTCGGTACGAGGCTTTTAATCTGGCAAAAGAGCTGGAACAAAGCAAAGTTACAGTCAAAATCATCAAAGAAATTTATGATGTTTTAGACAACTCCTATCAAGAAACCGTCGAATATGTAAGCAACTTAAACGGAAAAAAAGATAAAAACAGCATATTAGGTTTTCAAAATTTCTTAAAAGACGAAGATGAAGAAGAAATTGTACAAGAAGCCAATAAAAATAATTCTGGTCAAGCATCGCAAATATTTATTGCCTTATTTCGTTTTGTAGTTTTAATTTTTCTGTGTTTGGCGGTAACGAACTTTTTAACGACACTTATTTATCCGATTGTTGAAAATTTTATAACCTTTGAAGATTCCCGCACCGCAACCTTTATTATCTTTTTTGCCATCTTCATGTTGATTGCAATCCCGGTAATTTTAAAACATGTTCCATGGTATGTCTTTACCTCAAGAAGCAGTGCATCCAAAAAAATCTTTCGCAAAGATTTTTATGAAAAAACCGAAAATCTGCTTGATTTATATAACCTTAATGACGATGTTGATCCGATAGTAACACCGGTGTATCCGGAAGCATCAACGGAGTTTAAGCAATACATCATAAGTTTTTTAAGCGACGTTATCGGAAAAATAAAATCAGATATTGTTTTGAAAAGCAGTTTTTCAAAATTTGGTGTTAAATTGATTGTTTATGGTGGGTGTTTAGAGGTAGCCAAACATAGTCGTTTAAATATAGCGGAAGCTAACTCCATTTTATTTGAAGCCTTAAAATTAGTAGATGGAGACGATGCGGATTTAGAAAGTTTTTATGAGGCCAAACGGACCTATAAAGACAATAAGGTCGCTGTATTTTTAACGGGTCTGGGAGCCTATTTAATGGGGCATGTTATAAAAGGTAGTCCAATGCCGACAGAGCTGTTAAATTTGGGGTTTGCCAAATGGGAAGAACAAAATAAGGTTGACGATGTTGAACCCACTCCTCCGGAAACAGAAGAACCGCAAACTACAGATGAACAAGAGCCCGAACCGAAACCACAAGAAGAGGAAGATGAAGGAAACGGTGGACTTAAAGCAATTCTAGTCAGCGTAAAAAGTGATTTGAAGTTTTTAGATAGCTCCATTCCTAATCAAGAGCAAATTGCCACAGAAACCAGTGGTCGTATCAGAGAAATTCTTTCGGGTTTAATTGATCAATACCGAGGAATGGATGTGATTGAGGCCGAAGGGATTACGACCATTAAGTTTAAGAAACTTTCGTTAGGAATGATATTTGCCAAAACGGCTGTTCAAGAAATACGTAGTTTTCAAGATGATACGAATAATGACAATTTGATTTTGCGAAATTGCTGTGCCATTGCAAAATACGATAGTGAATTAGAACCGAATTTGAATGATTTTTGGAGTGATATTTTTGAGCATATTTATAATAACGAAATTGTATTAACCAAAGACGTATATGATGCGTTGCAAGATGCCGGATATCATTTTGAATATTTAGGAGAAAAAAAGTTTAACAAATTGGATATAAATGTTGAATTATACAAATTGATAGATGATGATGTCGTTAAATAACTTGTGTTTGCACGAAGGTTATGATATACTAAACAAATAAGAGGGAGGGGTTAGCCATGTCAACAACGATTGATAGCTTAAAAAGCAGCGTGATTGGTACTTCCACAGCAAAGTCGTGGGAGAAGAATGTTACTGACGTCAATGACATTGACGAGACCTTTGCCAATGCAAGAGATCTTGGTCATACACGATTGAATTATTCTCGTATTACGGCGGTTGGCGAGCTCTCAAATAATGATAGTTTTGACATTTATAAAACAACGGTTGATTCAAACCGAGGAAAGTTGAGCTTAAGTATTCAATCCGGTGGCGGAGATGATACGGTATTAGATTTATCCGCCTATCAAGCCTATATTGATGAACTGAAAAAAGAGTTTAATCCGGATGAATATTATGCCGAATTAGAAGAAAAACAGAAAGCGGAAGCTGAAAAAGGCCTTTTGGAAGATAAAGCACCGGAGCTAAATATCCAAGTTTATACCATGGATAAATACGGTCGAGAGGTTTTGATAGCTGACAGTACGGCAGACAAAGACAGTAAAGAATATCAAGCTCTAGAACAAATGATGAGCGGGGAATATGCAGCCGCTGCCGGAGAATATTATATTAAGGTCAGCCGCAATGACACGGTAACGGATAAAGATAAAGTTCAATATGCTGTTCAATTAATGATGGGAACAAGCTTTAAGCATGACTATATTGCCATTGAGCAAAAATCAGAAGATACCAAAAATGAAACAACATCCAAAACCCCGTCAGAAAGCACAACATCAGCCTATGGAACATCGATTCTCTCGGCATCGAGTGCTTTGCAAATCATGGCCTCGGCCGATCAAGGGGCTGCAAGTATGTTGAGTGCAGGTTACCAAAATATGGCTAACATTTATAGTAAAAATTCAAAAGCTTAAAAAAATGCTTGTATATTAATTTCAAAAAAACTATCTTAGGGATAGTTTTTTTGTTTTATATAAAGATAATAAAGAAAGGATTTTACGAATGACAGCACCTTTAATGCCAAGAGCAACGGCAGTATGGTTGGTCGAAAATACAACACTGACCTTTCGTCAGATTGCAGAATTTTGTGAGCTTCACGAGTTGGAAATTCAAGCGATAGCCGATGGTGATGTCTCCGGCAATATCCGTGGGCTTTCTCCGATAGATAACGGACAACTCAGTCTAGAGGAGATTCGCCGTTGCGAGGCAGATGCTTCGGCAAATCTTCAGGCAAATGAGATGGAAAGAAATGTTAAAGCTCGTAATGCAAAAGCTAAAAAAGTTTTATCTCCGTCTCAAAGACAAGACAAGCCAAGCGGAATTTTATGGATAATTAAAAATTATCCGGATTTGAAAGATAGCCAAATTTGTAAATTAATCGGAACAACCAAACCCACAATTGAAGCCATCCGTAACGGAACACACAAAGATAGTGCCACGATTCGTCCCAAGAATCCTGTAACAGTCGGCTTGTGTAGTGAAATTGATATTGAAAAAGCTTTAATTGTTGCCAAAAAAGGTAAAAAATAAAAGAAAAGCCCTTCGCAAAGAAGGGCTTTTTTTATGACGTTGTTTATGCAATTTTTCTTTTCTGAAAAGAGATAGATAAAAATCCGAACCTAAAGGAAAATAAAAACAGAGTAACGCAGTTGATTAGCCGCTTAGTTTTTCGCCCCCGTCGCACGGGTCGCCCCCGTCGCACGGGTCGCCCCCGTCGTACGAGCCGCCCCCGTCGTACGGGTATAAGAGGCTTCAATAATACGATTACGGCGTAATTCATCAATATCATAATTGGCTTTTACATTGAGCTGTGGAGCAATTGCCGTGATAATTTTGGCCGCCGTCGGAACCGTATTCCAACCGGAAGTAACAAATCCAAAAGTTTCTTTAAGGGGTTTAGGCTCATCCAACATAACAATCAAGGCATATTTAGGATTAGAAATCGGAAAAGCCGATACAAATGTTGTACGCACTTTTTTATCAACATATTTTCCGTTTTCGGAAAGTTTATTGGCGGTACCGGTTTTGCCGGCTACTTCATAACCGGGAATGTTTGCTCTTTTACCAGAGCCGTCGGTTACGACCAAACGCATAAGCTTTCGCATAGATTTTGAAGTATTATAAGAAATAACCCGATGCCCGTTTTTAATTTTGGCACTATCCTTAATCAGGGTAGGGTCATGGTAAACCCCGCCATTTATCATAGCCGCATATCCGGAAACGACATGTAAAGGAGAGACGGCTAAACCATAACCAAAAGCGACCGTGGCAATCGTTTCTTCGCCCCAACGTCTGGGGACAATGGGCTTTCCTTTTTCAGCGACCTCAATATTGAGTTTATCAAAAAAGTTTAATTTTTCCAAAAAGCTTCTTTGTTCATTTCCGCCAACTTTAAGAGCCATGCGGGCCGAGCCGATATTGGAAGAATAAATTAAAATTTCAGGAATAGACAACCAACGATTTTCACCACGATAATCTTTAATAACGTTTCTTTTTAAGCGGAGCGGTTCGGTAGCATCAAAACGATCCGATACTTTTACTTTTCCACTTTCTAAAGACATTGCCGTATTAAAAATTTTCAACACAGAGCCAGGTTCATAAACTCCTTTGGTTGCCATATTAAAAAGATCGCTTTGATGTTCAATTTTTCCGTTCGGGTCAAAATCAGGCAAAGAAACCATAGCAATAATTTCAGAGGTATTAACATCAATAAGAGTAGCTGTCGCCCCAATCGCTTTAAACTTTTCCATTCCCTCTTTAAGCAAAACCCGAATAGTGTCTTGAACTCCGGCATCAATAGATAAAACCAAGGGAATATCGGATTGCGTTAGACGTTCATCCAATTCTTTTTCAATACCGGAAACCCCGACATTATCAATATTAGTCATCCCGACAATATGGGCAAAAAGATTTTTGTGAGGATAGACGCGTTTTTCACCGTTTTCAAACTCCAATCCGGGAATTCCGAGATAGTTAATCTGATATTGTTGCGATGGAGTAAGGTTGCGTTTTAAGTATACAAAATTTCCTTTATGAGTAAGCTTTTGGTAGAGATCGTCCACATCCATATCGGTTAAGACGGTAGCTAATTCTTGAGCTGCTTTTTTGGCATTTAAGACTTTTTTTGGATTAGCATAGAGATTAACGGTGGGCAAAGAGGTTGCAATAATTGTCCCGTTGCGGTCAACAATATCGGCTCTTTTGATACGATTGCGTGTATAAATAGAGAGTTCGTTATCTGTTTTTTCGACATGATTAAGATTGGGAAGAACACAAACATCAAAAAGCCGTACGGCAATTATCAGATAAGCAAAAGCAAAACAAGCAATCGAAAAGATAAGACGATTCTTACAAGTCAGCAGAGGGTCGGAACCATAAGAAAAATTCCCGAAAGAAGAGCTTTTATCAATTTTAATTTCTTCTCCGGGTAGGTAAAAATCTTCCTTTCCTTTTCCGGAAAAATATTTTCCAAACATAATTCGCTTCTGCCTATTTCAAAAATTCTGATTATCGATGAGCACTTGTCAGGCGTTTTAATTCCTTATTTTGCTCAGCGTATTTTGATATGTTTTTTCTGGCGGCAATTTTTCTCGATTCGCCATTTTCATATTGAAATGGTAACGCAGAATAGTTAATAATTTGTTCAGCTTGGATCTGATTTAGAGAAATATGTTTGCTGGCCAGTTTTCTCAGGCGAGAAGGATTGTTTAAATGGCTCCATTCGGCCTTTAAGACATGGATACTTTTAATGTCTTCTTGAATGTCACGATTAATCGCGTTCAATTCTTTTTCGAGTTCTTGCACCTTGTTTTTCATAATCAATGAGCTGAAAGCCAAAAGAAAAATCAAACTGATGCTTAGAGAAGCCGTCGCAATTTTTGTGCTATTCATTTTTTCGAACCCTTTCCTAGACTTCGATTTTATTGTTTAATACCAAACCGCATTTTTGCCGAACGAGAACGAGGATTTTGCACCACTTCTTCTGCAGAGGGTAAAATCACTTTAGAACATTCTCCAAAAACAGCGGGAGTTAAGTTTTGTTGATTTTGCGGTAAATAACGGGAAACATGAGCCGTCTTACCGGATTTTTCTTTAAAATAATTTTTGACGATACGATCTTCAAGGGAATGAAAATCGACCACAACCAACCGTCCATTGGTTTTGAGGCGTTTTGTCGCCCCTTCCAGTCCGTTTTTCAACTCGTCCAATTCATGATTAACGGCGATCCGCAAAGCTTGAAAGGTGCGTGTTGCCGGGTCAATGGTATTTTGTGTCGGCCGAATAACGGAATAAATGAGCTGAGCCAGTTCTTTGGTTGTTTGAATGGGAGAAAGCTTGCGAGCCTCAATAATTTTACGGGCAATGGCACGCGACTTCCTTTCCTCTCCGTATTGGTAGATTAAGTCAGCCAGTTCTTCTTCTTTAAGGGTATTAACAAGATCCGCCGCAGAAACACCGCTTTGGGACATTCTCATATCCAAAGGGGCATCTTTACTAAAAGAAAATCCGCGAGAAGCCTCATCTAACTGCATGGAAGAGACCCCGATATCAAAAACGGCTCCATCAATCTCTTCGGGAACTAAGATTGCAAAATTTCCAAAACATCCGGCCCGAAACTCAAAACGCTCTCCGTAAAGAGAAGAAAGTTCTTCAGCCCTTTGGCGGACACTCGGATCACGGTCCAAAGCAATCAAGCGGCAGTCGGCTGCTTGCAAAAGAGCTTCGCTGTAACCACCGTTGCCAAAGGTAGCATCCACATAAAGCTTTCCTTTTTGCGGGTTTAAGGCTTTCAGCACTTCGGGGAGCATTACCGGAAAATGTTTTTTATAATTTGGGTTCATTATTCGCCCTCCCGATTATTTTTTAAGGAGGGGCGTTTTTTCAAAACCTCAGAACGGATGCGGGCTTCTTCTTTTTCCCAGTTTTGAGGGTTCCAAATCTGAAATTTCCGCCCTTTGCCGACAAAAACAGCAGAATCGGTAATGCCCGCATGCTTTAATAATTTATCCGAAAGCATAATTCTTCCGGTAGAATCAAAAGGATATCTTTTGGCATCTCCAAAAACCAGATTGGTTAAATCATCTTGCTCTTGGGAGAAAAAGTCCAAAGAATTTTCCATATCACTGGCAAGCTTATCCAACAAATCTTCCAAACATCCTTCAATGCAAGGGGAGGTAAGGCTGCGGTAACAAACAATTTCGCTTGACGTTTCTTTAACAATTGCACGGTAATCTGACGGAAGGGAAACGCGACCTTTGGCGTCTACCTTATTAATAACCGTATCCATAAACAAAAAAGTTTTACGCAACTTTTGGGTTCCTTTGCATCATCCGTCAATAAATATGGTATAACATGGGATTTTATGGGAATCAATGGGAAAATTTAGTAAATTATTAACTGTTCTTGTTTTGTTCTATAAAAAAATAAAAGGATTCGCTCCTTGCCCGCTCTGGCTCTTAGAAAAGAAAAAAATAAAAAATGGGGATAATTTTTAACAAGATTTTTAAGCCGCCAAAACCACAAAAGAAAAACTCTTTACGAAAGCCATAAAGCACTTGCAATAATTCGGTAAACTGATTATTCTAACCCCCATAAAGGCGGTCGGATAGCTGCACGGCGGAAAGGAAAATCCGTTTGTGAGGAAAGTCCGGGCTTCAAGAGGACAAAACACCAGATAACGTCTGGCTGGAGCAATCCAAGGGAAAGTGCCACAGAAAAATACCGCCGGAAACCATTTCCGGTAAGGCTGAAAAGGCGAGGTAAGAGCTCACCGCGAGGTTGGTAACAATCTCGGCAAGGTAAACCCTGTTTGAAGCAAGACCAAGTTAGGGGTTTTCACGTGCGTTTACGCAAACGGAATAGATGGGGCGTTCTCTCCCCTCTCCAGAGGTAGGTCGCGATGAGCCTTTCAGCAATGGAAGGCCAAGATGAATAGCTATCCCCCTTTTTAGGGGACAGAACCCGGCTTATAGACTGCCTTTTTAGTTTTATTTAAGGAGCAAATTGAGCATGCAGCATACCATTGCCAAAGAAACGGAAATTAAAGGGATAGGGTTGCATTCAGGGTGTGAAACCACCTTGAGATTAAAGCAGGCTCCCGAAAACTTCGGAATCGTTTTTAAAAGAACGGATATTCCGTCTCAACCGGAGATAAAAGCACTCTATAGCCAAGTGGCAGATACCAGAAACTGCACCTGCATTGCCGATGCCAAAGGTAATGTTGTTGCCACGATAGAGCATTTGATGGCCGCTTTATCGGTAATGGAAATCGATAATCTTTTGATCGAGATAAACAATCAAGAAATGCCGATTATGGATGGCTCGGCTTATCCGTTTTTGAAATTGCTGCAACAAACGGGAGTTAAAGAGCAAAAGGCACCAAGAAGGGTTTTAAAGATAAAAAAACAAGTAACTTTCAAGGATGATAAAGGCAATCAGATTGATCTTTATCCGGCGGATGATTTTGCGATAGATTTTACAATTGAGTTTCCGTCAAAGATTGTTGGCCGTCAAAATTTTTCGGGTAAAGTCACGGCAGATATTTTTGCCAAAGAGATTGCTCCTTGTCGTACTTTTTGTGAAAAGTATCAGGTCGACTACCTGAAATCAATTGGTCTGATAAAAGGCGGCAGCCTTGAAAATGCCGTTGTTTTAGATGGAGAGCAAATCTTGAATGAAGGGGGCTTTCGTGTGGCAAACGAATGTGTCAATCACAAGGTTATTGACACCATCGGAGATATGTATACTTCCGGTTATCCGATAATCGGACGGGTTGTGGCATCCAAAACCGGACATTACCACAACAACATGGTGTTAAGGGCTTTGTTTGCCGATGCTTCAAATTATGAAATTAGATAAGGAAAAAAGATGAAAAAATATACGCTTTTGTTTTTGTGTCTGATTGGTATGGGGTTTTTGTCTGCATGCGCATCCACCTCCAAGGATGAAGACAGTAAACTCAGTGCCGAAGAGCTTTACAATAAAGCTTATAATTATCTTGAAAAAACATCTTACCAAAGAGCCGCCGAGACTTTTGAAAAAGTTGAGTTGGAGCATCCTTATTCCAAATGGGCAACCAAAGCAAAGCTAATGGGAGCCTATGCATACTACAAAGACCAAAAATATGACGATGCCATTTTAAGCTTGGATCGCTTCATTAAATACCATCCCGGCAACAAAGATATTGCTTATGCTTACTACATGAAGGGGTTGTGTTATTATGAGCAAATTGCCGGTGTTGAAAAAGACCAAGAAAACACTCAAAAATGTTTAGAGGCGTTTCGTCAAGTTATCATTCGTTTTCCGGATACGGAATATGCAACGGATGCTCGTTTGAAATTAGATTTGGTAGATGATCATCTGGCCGGACAAGAGATGGAAATTGGTCGTTACTATTTACAACAAAAGAATTATTTGTCGGCGTTAAATCGTTTTTCAGAAGTTGTTAACCACTACCAAACCACATCTTATATTGAGGAGGCACTTTACCGCCAAGTTGAGGTCTATACAATACTTGGTCTCACAAAAGAAGCTCAGGATGCAAAAAAGGTATTGGCACACAACTATCCGGACAGCAAGTGGACCGCATACGCCGCCAAATTGCTTCCGACGGAGAAGAAATAAGCAATGCTTTTATCTCTTTCCATTCAAAACGTGGTCTTAATCAACCGTCTGGATTTAGATTTTAATCCCGGCTTTAGTGTTTTGACCGGAGAAACAGGAGCCGGAAAATCAATTTTACTAGATTCTCTTGGGTTGGTAACAGGAAAGAGAGCCGAAACATCTTTAATCCGTCAAGGGGAGGAAAAATTAGCGGTCACCGCGATTTTTGATTCCCCAAAGGGCAATAAGCCGTTGCAAGAACTGTTGGCGGAAAACGAATTGGAAAGTGGGGACGAAATTATCATAAAGCGAGTTTTATCCCGCGATGGAAAAGGCAAAATCTTTTTCAATGATCAACTTATCAGTGCCAAATTATTAAAAGAAATTGGCAAATACTTAGTTGAAATTCATGGTCAGTTTGACAACCAAGGTTTGTTAAACCCGGCCAATCATCTGGATATTTTGGATGCTTACGGCAATTATGAGCAAGCACTTTGTGCGGTCAAGTCGGCTTATCGGGAATATAAAGCGGCAATTAACGCCCGTCAGGAGGCAGAAGAGAACATCCGTCGTGCCAAAGATGAAGAGGAAAATCTTCGTCACTGGGTCAAAGAATTAGAGCAAATCAACCCGCAAAAAGGCGAGGAGGAAGAGCTAAGCCGCCGTCGTCATGAGCTGATGAATGCGGAAAAAATTATTGAAAGCCTAGATCATGCGTATGCGGCCCTCACGCAAGGAAAGGATATTACATCGGCCTTAAGACAGGCACAAGCGGCAGTAGACAGAGCCAATGGATATGTTAACGGCCGTTTCGATGAGCTGTACCAAACATTAGACCGGGCCTTGATTGAAGCATCAGATGCCATAGATCAATTAGAAACGGCCTCCTCGGAAGTTTCCCTAGACAGCAATGAACAAGAAAAGATAGACGGCAGATTGTTTGCTCTCAAAGATTTGGCACGTAAACATGGTGTTTTACCGGATGATTTGCCCGCCACCTTGCTTGATTTCAAACAAAAATTAAATACCATTGAATTAGGCGAGGACGGAATCAAGGCCCTCCGCCAAAAAGAACAAGAAAAAAGACAAATTTATCTTGAAACGGCCAATCAATTGCATCAGCTGCGGCAACAAACCGCCTCCCGCTTAGATTCATTAATTATGCAAGAGTTACCGCCGCTCAAGATGGAAAAGGCCAAATTCCAGACCCAAATAACCAAACAAGGGGAAAATTCTTGGAGTGAAAAGGGTTTTGACGAGGTATGTTTTACGGTATCCACCAACCCCAATTCTCCGCAAGGCCCGATAAACAAAATTGCTTCCGGTGGGGAGCTTTCAAGGTTTATGCTTGCCTTAAAAGTCAATTTAGCCGAAAGTTCCGGTGTCGGGACCATGATTTTTGATGAGGTTGACGCCGGTATTGGCGGAGCCACGGCACAAGCCGTTGGTGAAAGACTAGCCCGCTTAGGCGAAAAGGTTCAGGTTTTGGTTGTTACGCATTCACCGCAAGTTGCCGCCAAAGGCACACAGCATTTCAAAGTCCAAAAAAGCACAAAAGAGAATATAACCACCACCACGGTACAAGAATTGAGTCAAGAAGAGCGTCGCGAAGAAATTGCCCGCATGTTAGCCGGCGAAACAGTCAGCTCAGAAGCTCGGGCCGCCGCTCAAGTCTTACTCAGTGCCTAAAAGGTATAACAAATTCTATCTCAAGCCCATATCAAAAAAGATAAGGGCTTTTTTTATGGGGGATTGTCGAGTTCTCTCTTGTCAGTTAAGGGAAAATGTTTTACTCTCAAGCAAAATAACGATAGAGGTAAAAAAAGAATGAAAATACGAACCAGATTTGCTCCCAGCCCGACAGGTTATATGCACATTGGTAACTTGCGTACGGCATTGTATGAATATTTAATTGCCAAAGCCAATGGCGGTGATTTTATTCTCCGGATTGAAGATACGGACCAAAAACGTTATGTTGAAGGGGCAACGGATATTATCTATGCCACTCTCAAAACCGTTGGCATGAATTGGGATGAAGGGCCGGATATCGGCGGCAATTACGGACCATATATTCAGTCCGAACGGCGGAACATTTATGCCGAATACGCCCACAAATTGGTTGAGCTCGGCGGGGCGCACTATTGTTTTTGTGCCAAGAATGATACGGAAGAAGAAAAGGATGAAACCCTAAACATCAAGTTTAAGGATCCTTGCAAACATATTCCGTTGGCAGAGGCCAAAAAGCGTGTTGCGGCCGGAGAGCCTTATGTAATCCGCCAAACCATTAACAAAACCGGAAAATCCAAATATCATGATGAAGTTTACGGGGATATAGAAATTGATTATGACGAGTTGGATGAAGGCGTTTTGTTAAAATCAGACGGTTTACCGACATACAATTTTGCCAATGTGGTAGATGACCATTTAATGCAAATTACCCATGTTGTCCGCGGGAATGAATATATTTCTTCAACCCCGAAATATAATTTGATTTATGAAGATTTTGGCTGGGAACATCCGTTTTATGTCCATGTTCCTCCCGTTATGAAGGATGCCCAACACAAGTTGAGCAAAAGAAACGGCGATGCCTCTTTCCAAGATTTGGTAAAAAAAGGCTATTTGCCGGAAGCCATTATCAACTATATTGCTCTCTTGGGTTGGAATCCGGGGACGGAACAAGAAATTTTTTCTTTGGATGAGTTAAAGCAGTGCTTTGCGGTTGAAAGATTAAATCGTTCTCCGGCAATTTTTGACATAACCAAACTAACCTGGATGAACGGGTGTTATATTCGTGCGTTAAGTGAAGAAAAATTCCATGAGCTCGCCTTGCCCTATTATGAGGGGATGTCACCAAGTGTTAACTTGAAAGTTCTGAGCAAAACCTTGCAGCCGCGAGTAGAAACCCTGCAAGACATTACCGAACAAACCGATTTTATCCGTTCGGTTTTGCCATTTGGGGTCGAGCTATATAGCAATAAAAAAATGAAAACGGATGCCGAAGTTGCCAAGTCGGTATTGCCAAAAGTACTAGAAGCTTTATCATCTCAAGAGGATTGGAGCAATGAGGCCTTGTTTGCTAGCCTAAAACACTTGGCCGAAGAGCTAGGTGTTAAAAACGGTCAAGTTTTATACCCGTTAAGAATAGCTCTCAGCGGGAAGGAAACAACCCCCGGCGGAGCAACAGAAATTGCGGTTATCATAGGCAAGACGGAGACCTTAAAGCGTCTGCAAGATGCGATAAAAAAGTTATCCTAGGATAATTATTTTCAAAAAAAATGCCTTTTGTGACTCAGAAGGCGTTTTTTTTATATAAAAAAGAAATAATTTAAGGTTTTATTAACTCTATTGTGCCACAATTAAGCTAACTCGTTCTCTAGACAGAACGATAGCGGCTCTTTAAGACAATATGAAGAGTTAAGGATTAACCGCAGTCGAAAAGACTGCATCCACAGTATTGGAGATAAAAACATGGCAGAAATTACATTGACCGCAAGCATGCGTTCAAACTTGTTATCATTAAAAAACACCACGGATTTGATGAGTACAACACAAAACCGTTTGTCAACGGGTTTGAAAGTTAATTCCGCAATTGACAACCCGTCAAGCTATTATACCGCACAGTCTTTGAACAATCGTGCCAATGACCTTTCTTCATTGATGGATAGCATGACCCAAGGTATTCAAACGATTAAAGCCGCCAACGAAGGTATTGAAGCAATTACCTCTTTGGTAGAGCAAGCAAAATCAATTGCTAACTCCGCTCGTGACACAACCGATTTGGAAGAACGTGAAAAATATCAAACACGTTTGAATGATCTTCGCCGCAAGATTGATGATTTGGCTAAAGATGCCAACTACAAAGGTATTAACTTGATTTACAATACCGGTACACAAGCCGAAGCGGATACCTTAAAAGTTCGTTTTAACGAATACATGGGTGACAATGGTACCTTTATTGAAGTTAAAGGTGTTAACTTGGTATCTGGCTCAACCGGTGCCGATGACGAAATTGAATATGGTTTAGGTCTTGATGCCGCTGAAAAATGGGGTAGAGATGCTGAATTTGATACAAAATATGATGGTCCTAGCGGTTACAAAAAAGCAACCATTGAAAAAGCAACAGGAACATTCACAACAGGTGATAAGTTGTATGAATTAAGTGCTGATGGCACAACTTATACCAAAGTTGATACGGCAAGTTTCGTCAACGGATCAACAGATATTACAAGCTATTATAAGCTTCAAGGCACGGCAACAGATGCCGGAAACATCTCAACATTAGATACAACCGGTGCAACACAATACTATGTTGAAGACGGCGACAATTACAAAGTTGTTTCCGAGAGCGAACTCAACACTACTGTAAACCAAGGAAAGTTGAGCTCAAGTAACGTAGCAATTGATGATATGTTGATCAAGATTGAAACAGCCACCAACAAGCTTCGTGAAGTAGCATCGGACTTAGGTAGCTCTTACAGCGTAATCGAAACTCGTCAGGAGTTTACAGAAAACTTGATTAACGTATTGACCGAAGGTGCCGATGACTTGACCTTGGCCGATATGAACGAAGAATCAGCCAACATGTTGGCTTTGCAAACCAGACAACAACTTGCAATTAATGCATTGTCTTTGTCTTCTCAAGCAAGCCAAGCTGTTCTCAACCTGTTCTAATCGGGAACGTAAAAACAAAAAAAATACCGAGTGCAAACTCGGTATTTTTTTTAATGATTTTTAGTTGTTAAAAAACTCTTTGCTTTATCAAGCAAGGAATCATCTTTCGCCAATTCATTAAACATATGTGTCGGGGCAACGGGAATCGGAGCCGTCGGGGTAGAAGAAACATATCCGGCCGATGGACGAAACGTAATGTGCTTTAAGGTAAATAGAACATACGCCCCATTGACCAAAGAAAAAGCAATCAAAAAGCTGATACTGCCAAATTCTTGCATGGCAAAAGAAATTGCAATCGGCCCAAAGACCATACCGATACTTTGCAAAGAAATTAATAATCCACTTGCCAAAACCCTTTCGCTATCCTCAATTTGGTCATTTACATGGGAGACACAAACCGGATACATAACAAAAATCGTCGCCCCTAAAATCAAAGCCCCGATAATAAGCAACACTAAATTTTCATCCAAAAAATAATGCATCCACGGGGCAATAAAAAACATCAACCCGGCTTCCCAAAGCAAGACAAAACGCCGATCCATGCGGTCAGAAATTTTGCCGACCGGAATTTGGGCCAGCATCCCGCCGATAATAACAAAAAACATAAACAAAGAAGTTCTTTCAATGGATAAGCCGCATTCAGTGGCATACAAAGCTCCCAACGTATAAATTGAGCCGACCATGACCCCGCTGATAACGCACCCCATCACCCCAACCGGAGAAATTTTGTATAATCTTTTAAGAGACATACTTTTTTGGAGCTTGATTTCGGGTGCCGGCAATGCCGTTAAAGAAATCGGGACCAAAGCAATCGAATAAATAATCGAGATAAGCGTAAAAACAACAAAGGGTCGTTCATCTTGAATATTTAACATAAGCTGACCACAAGCCGAGCCCAAATAAGTCGTTACCATGTACATTGACATAATAATGCCGCGATTTTCATTTTTTGCACGGGTGTTGAGCCAACTTTCCAAACACATAAAAGAAGCTCCCAAGCAATAGCCTTCGGCAATACGCAATCCCGCCCAATACCAAGGGTTTGGAGACAAAGCATGCATTAAAACCAACCCCGATAAGATTGATAAATAAGCGGAAAAAGCTCGGATATGCCCAACTTTGTTAATAATTTTGGACGAAGATAAAGAGGCGGCAATATACCCTACATAATAAACCGCCAAAATAATTCCGATATCAGACGTCGGAACATTAGCCTCATTTAACCGCAAAGCCAAGGTTGAAGACAACAGACCATAGGCGGCACAAGTTAAAACCGTTCCCGAAAAAAAAGCACTTAAAGGCGAAGCCAGTGCCCCGAGAGATTGCAAAAAATCTTTAATTTTAGACATGGTGTTTCGCCTCTAAATAACTTCTACTTTATGCTTTTTTCAACATAACTTCGGGAGCTTCAATTCCCAACAAGTACAAAAGTTGTTTTAAGATATCTCTGACCAAACGAGCCAACTTGAGCCGAGAACCGGCAATCGTCTTGCTTTCGGCATTCATAATCGAAGAAGAATTATAAAAGCTGGAAAAAGTTTGTGCCAAAGTATAAGCATAATCAGAAATAATGCTTGGCTCTTTTTCCAGATGTGCACGAAAGACCACGTTCCCGATTTGGGCAATTTTCAAAGCCATATCTCTTTCTTCTTTGTTGGTAATAACAATATTGCTTTCAACAATTCCGTTTTCTCCGGCTTTGCGGATAATGGAGTTGATACGAGCAATGGCGTATTGAATATAGGGACCTGTTTTCCCCTCAAATTTGGCAAAATCTTCCAACTCAAAAATATATCCGGACCCAATTGTGTTGCGTAAATCCTGAAACTTAATCGCTCCGATGGCAATTTGCTCAACCAAGCGTTCAATATCTTCCGGCGTATATCCTTCAACCTCATCAGCACTTGGGATAGATTCCCGTACTTTTTCTTTGGATAGATGAATAAGATCTTCCAGATTCATCACACCGCCGTCACGGGTTTTAAACGGTTTTCCGTCTTTGCCGTTAACGGTCCCAAAACCGATATGCTCCATTTTTACACCCGGAGCAAGGCCAAGTTTTTCAGCAGCTTCAAAAACCTGCTCAAAATGCAAGGCTTGGCGTTTATCGACCACATAAATAATTTCTTTTGCCTTAAGGTCCTCATAACGCATTTTGATGGTGGCAATATCGGTAATCTGGTAGCCAAACCCGCCATCACTTTTGATTAAAATAACCGGAGGTTTGGGCTTGTTTCCCTCATCCAAACGGATAATCAAGGCTCCGTCATCTTTTTCGGCCAAGCCCAGAGCTTTTGCTTTTTCAACAACTTCTCCACTGGCTTTGTGAGCATCGCTTTCCCCAAGCCATAAATCAAAGTGAGCTTGCAAAACCTCATAATTTTTCTTAATCGCCGCAACGGAAACTTGGCGTAAATGTTGCCAAGCTTTGCGATATTCGGGATTTCCATCTTGCAGACCGGCCGTAATTAAGCGGGCGTTTTCTTTTGCACTTTCGTCTTCCTTGCAACGTAAATTTGCTCGTTTATAAAAAGCCGAAATTTCATCAATATTATAAGTCTGAGTTTTATCTAAATTCCCGTCTTGAAGGATAATCTCAGACAAAATCATTCCCATCGGCGTTCCCCAGTCCCCCAAATGGACATCGGATATTACTTCATTACCGACAAACTTTTCAATTCTGCGAATAGATTCTCCGATAACGGCAGAGCGTAAATGCCCCACGTGAAGAGCCTTAGCAACATTAGGTCCGCCTGAATCAATCACAACCAAGTGTTTATTTTCTTCTTCGGGAATCCCAAAACGTTTATCTTCAGCGGTCTGATCCATAATTTTGCCAAGAAACTCATCTTTAAGCGTGAGGTTGATAAACCCCGGTCCATCAACGGATACTTTTGCAAAATCTTCATCTTGTTCTAAAATTTTACCAAGAGCCATCCCGATTTCACGAGGGTTTTTGTGCTCTTGTTTTGCCAAAGCCAAAGCCCCGTTACACTGAAAATCGCTCAAGTCAGGACGGTCTGATACTTTGGCAACGGCATATTTTGTGTCAAAACCAAGCTTTTGAAAAGCAGCAAAAAGCTTTTGATTAATCAAGTTATCTAAAGATAAATTCATAATGAGGGTATCCTTAAAAAAATTATTTCACACATTTAAAATAAAGATGTGTCGGCAAAAAGACCCGACAAGTAAAATAGGTTTGTTTGACCGGCTCGGCTCTGGTTCCGGTACCGTTTTTAACACATTCTTCATCAGCGAGCTTTTTGACCTCGGCATAAGAAGCAAACCATTTATTATAGCAAATAGCCGGATTTTCGGGGGTAGACTCTCCGACATAAAGCGTTTCCGGTGTTTTGGCTCCGGCTTCTCTTCTTCGGTCCACAAAAGGCTTAAACAGGGAACACCCTCCGATAAAGAACACCAAAAACAACAAGCTGATAAATTTTAGCCTAGACAATTAAAAAAACTCCACTAAATTATACTTAATTTAAAACTTAAACACACTATACTAAAAGAAGAAAAAAATGCAAACTGAAAATAAATATATCGGTGATGATAAATTTGTAAAAATGTTAGAACATTATCATTGCGAAACGCCGTTGAGTGTCATCAAAATGCGTTTTGCGGGAGCTTTGTGCAGTCCTAATCTGGATTTGCGTCCCTCAGATGTTATATCATCCTTTTGGCCGGAAGGACGCAGTCCTCGGCTTGAGACCAAAGAAGAAGCGGATTTGTTTTTTAAGTTTTTTATGGGTTTGTGGGATGAAATTTTTCATCAAGTAAAGCAAAATAAAGTAAAACTTCCCTCCGTGAAATATAGCCAAAACAACCTCCAAGAGGCATGTGCCTTGCGTTATGCCGAAGTAGAGTTGGGGTTTGTCGAAGGTTTTTGGGGTGGCAAAAAGGATTTGAAGATTCCGGCCTATCTGGCAGAAGTTATAGATTCGCTGAGCGATATTGCCCTCGTTTACAATAAATTAGAGAAAAAACTTGACTCAATAGAGAAATTGGCGGAAATTAAAACCACTCTTGAGCATACGGACGCTATGGCCGAAAAGACGATTTCTTTTATTATAGAAAATTCCGTCCTTCCCCGTATTGAAAGTTTGCAAAGAGTTGTTAATTAACCGGCTGCAAAGAAGACGACGTTTTTTACCAGAAAAATCTCGTTTAGCTTTGTGGTAATGGAGAAATTTAATGGAACTAATGGAAGGTCTTTTGACCCGTCGCTCGGTTCGTCAGTACGATACCACCAAAAAAATTGATAAAGAAACAATTCAAGAAATTATCAAAGCCGCTCAATATTCCCCCACGGCACACAATAAACAACCCTGGGAGTTTTTGGTGATTGAAGACCGCGAATTTTTAGCAGAATTGCGTCATATTCAGCGTTGGACATCTTTTGCCAAAGATGCTTCCTGTGTTGTTATTGTTTGCGGAGATATTGAAAAATCATTCAACCGCAATAAAGAAGATGAAAAATGGAGTTTCATCGACGTTGATTGTGCAATTGCAACACAAAGTTTATTGTTAGCGGCTTGGGCCAAAGGAATAGGAACCTGTTATTGCGGAGCTGCCCCGATGCAGCGTGTGGTAGATGCTCTTCGTGAAAGATTGCATCTTCCGGAAAATATTCGCCCGTTTGCAATCGTTCCAATGGGCTATCCGCTCGAATCCCCAAAACAACCGACCGATCGTTTTGATCCGGCTAAAATTCATTGGGGTAAGTGGTAATAAAAAACAGGGCATCTTTGAAAGATGCCCTGCCGTAATTAATAAGACCGAAATCAGATAAAGCGACCGCTTTCATCCACCTCTTTGTAGGTAGAATTGAACTCAGCTTCGGCAATTCCATAAATATCATCCAAATCGGTAACATTTACAAAACCGCCGGCAGAGTAATAGCTGTTAAATTTTTCATAAAAAAAAGAAAGGTTTTGCGAGTAACCTTAAATTTATCTTGAAAAAATATGATTACGTGCTAAATTACCATCGATTAAAACGATGCCCGTGCGGGGCAGTCCGCACATGTTTTACAATTATAGGAAGGATAATAATATGACAATTCGCATCGGTATTAACGGCTTTGGACGTATTGGCCGCTTGGTTTTCCGTGCTGCTCAAAAAAGAAATGATATTGAGATTGTTGGTATCAATGATTTGATTGATGTTGAATATATGGCATATATGTTGCGTTATGACACAATGCATGGCCAATTTGACGGAACAATTGAAGTTAAAGACGGCAAGCTTGTTGTTAACGGCAAAGCAATCCGCGTTACCGCAGAAAAGAACCCGGCTGACCTGAAATGGAATGAAGTTGGAGCCGAATATGTTGTTGAATCAACAGGTTTGTTCTTGACAAAAGAAAAAGCTCAAGGCCACATTGATGCCGGTGCCAAATATGTTGTAATGTCTGCACCGTCAAAAGATGATACACCGATGTTTGTTTGCGGTGTTAACACCGATTCTTATGTTAAGGGAACACAATTTGTATCCAATGCATCTTGCACAACCAACTGCTTGGCTCCGATTGCCAAAGTTTTGAATGATGCTTTTGGTATTGAAGATGGTTTGATGACAACCGTTCACTCAACAACAGCAACTCAAAAGACTGTTGATGGTCCGTCCATGAAGGATTGGAGAGGTGGCCGTGCCGCTTCTGGCAACATTATCCCGTCATCAACCGGTGCTGCAAAAGCTGTTGGTAAAGTTATTCCGTCCTTAAACGGCAAATTGACCGGAATGTCTTTCCGTGTTCCGACATTGGATGTTTCTGTTGTTGATTTAACAGCTAACTTGAAAAAAGCAGCAACATATGAAGAAATTTGTGCCGCAATGAAGAAAGCATCTGAAGGTGAACTCAAAGGTATTTTAGGTTACACGGAAGATCAAGTTGTTTCTTCTGATTTCTTGGGCGATTCTCGTACATCTATCTTTGACGCTAAGGCCGGTATTCAATTAACACCGACTTTTGTTAAAGTTGTAAGCTGGTACGACAATGAATGGGGTTATTCAAATAAGGTATTAGACCTTATTGCCCACATGGCTAAAGTAAACGGCTAATAAATCAAGGCAAACCCCTCTTGGTTTTCCAAGGGGGTTTTGTTTTTTTGTAAGAGGAAAAACACATGAGTGAATACAGAACAATTGAAGATTTAGGAAATTTAAATGGCAAAGTTGTCATGTTGCGTGCTGATTTAAATGTTCCGATGGATGAAAATTTTAATGTGACCAACACCGCCCGTATTGACCGTACGGTTCCGACCATTAAAGAGTTGATGTCAAAAGGAGCAAAGGTTGTTGTCATTTCCCACTTTGGTCGTCCGGAAGGAAAAGGAGATATTAAAAATTCTCTCAGCCATGTTGCCAAACCCTTAGAAAAAGCTTTGGGAAAAAAGGTTGTGTTTGTGGATGATTGTATTGGTCCGAAAGTTGAAAATGCCATTAAATCCATGAAGGCCGATGAGGTTTTGTTATTGGAAAATCTTCGTTATTATAATGAAGAGAAAAAAGGCGATGAAAATTTTGCCAAAGAGTTAACCAAACCGGTAGATGCTTATGTTTCGGATGCTTTTTCTACGGCACACCGTGCTCATGCCTCAATGGTAGCCGCTGTTAAAACCAAACCGGCTGCTTTTGGTCGTTTGATGGAAGAAGAAGTTAATGCCCTGACCAAAGGGTTAAATAATCCGCAACGTCCGTTGATGGCTATTGTCGGCGGATCAAAAGTTTCAACCAAATTAGATTTATTAAACAATTTGGTCAAAAAGGTTGATAAATTGGTTATTTCCGGCGGTATGGCTCATACCTTTATGAAAGCAAACGGCATCAATACCATTAACGAGGCCAACTCTTTAGTCCAGATAGATATGTTAGAGACCGCAAAAGAAATTATGGCAACGGCCAAAGCCAACAATTGTGAAATTATTTTGCCAGTTGATGTCGTCGTTTCTAAAGAATTTAAGCCAATGGCTGAACACAAAACCGTTGATTTAGAACACATCCCGGCCGAAGGTTGGAGCTTGTTGGATGTTGGAGAAAAAACAATAGCCGCAATCAATGCCAAGTTAGATGAAGTTAAAACTTTGGTTTGGAATGGTCCGTTGGGTGTATTTGAAATGAAACCGTTTGATAACGCAACCAACAAAGTTGCTCAACACGCGGCCCAATTAACCCAAGCCGGAAAATTAACCAGCGTTGCCGGCGGCGGAGATACGGTTTCTGCTTTGGCAAATGCCGGTGTAGAAAATAAGTTTTCTTATATTTCAACCGCCGGAGGGGCTTTCTTGGAATGGATGGAAGGCAAAGAGCTTCCGGGTGTTGTTGTTTTGAAAAAATAAACTCACCAAAAAGCTTAAAAATCCTCGGGAATTTTTCCCGAGGATTTTTTTGGCTAAAATATTTTTTTTGTCAAATGTTGTTGCTTTTATTTTCAATTATGTTATGATAAAAATAAGTAAAAGAAAGAGGATCTAAGGACAGAAACAATGGCAAACCAAGATCAATATACAATGGATTTTTATCTTCCTTCTGCGGTTAAATATGCAAGAGATGAGCAATTTAACGATGATTTTTTTCAAAACAAAGAAAATGATCCTGTTTTTAGCGATGTAAAGAAAGCTTATGATGATTGCAAAGGCGATGAAAAATCTCTAGCAGACATCAGAGAATACGCCGCTATCAAAGATATGATGAACGTAAACAGTTTTTATCAAACCAAAGAGGATAAAAACCAAGCCCATGTTGAAATAAATGAAAAACAAAAACCGATTTTAGTCATTAAAAATCTTGGCGGAACCGGCTTAAACTTTAATATTGAAGAAGGAAAAACCGTTGTTTTTGACAAAGATGCCAAATTAACCCCGTCTCAAGTTCAAGAACTGGCTCGTTTCTTTTATATGCAGGGGATAGAAACCTCCGGGCTGGATAGCTTCCGTTTTGACGAGGGAAATAAGCCGGAAACTCAGGATAATCAGGGAAATAGCCGTGATTTTTCTGAATATTTTCAAGAAAATATGGACAATGTTTTGCTCGAGCAGCAAGCTCGACGCCAAGGTGATGGTAAAGAAAATTTATGGTATGGTGGTCAACCGCCAAAGTCTTCTTCACAAGCAATAGTCCCCTCTGCGTGGATGATGAGAGATAAAGTTATAGCTCGCATGGATATTGCCGGAGAAGATAAGTCTTTGATTGAAACGTGTCGTTGCGGGAGTGGTTATTATGTTTACGTTTATAAAAATGAAGAAGCTCGCGATAAAGATGGCCTGATTGATAAAAAAGGACACGTCTCTCACACCAAAACCTGCGGAATATACGTTGATATTATCAATGGTGTCCCGACAGCACAAATTTATACTCCAAGCGGTCTTGTTGATAAAAATACCACCCGCTATGCGATTGAGGCCTTAAAGGCGGTTGGCTGTACCCACGTTGTTCCTCCCGGAGCCATGGTAATTAGTGGTGGAGGTTTAGGAGAATTTTTGAAAAACTGTGGCAAAACATTGATGTGTCCGCGAGTAAATCCTCCGGAATTTGTTTTAGATGCCGGACATATCAATGATATTTTAGAGGCCATGAACGGAGAGAAAAAATTCAGCGATGATGAAAAGAACCGGTTTCGTGCTGTTTTAGGGAAAGAGCTCCAACGTCAGTGTAATATGGAGGCCTATAAAAAACAATACGGCAAATATCCGGATGCGGACCAATTAAGAGAATTTGTTGCGAAAACAGGAAATCATCCTGCAGCCAATTCTTCCTTAGATGGTAAAAGGGTGGAGCTGCAAATGGGACCGCAAAGCGATAAGTTAAAAGATTTTACTTTAAGTAAGGTTAGCTCCTTTATTAACAAAGGAATTCTCGGCTATTCTGAATCTGGAAAATGGGACGCCGTGGATTGTATTGCTGCCGTCAGAGCATATGAAGAATTTATAGGAGAATATGTTGAGAATAAAGATACGTATAGTGCCTATCTTCCGCAAAAAGGTGACAAACTTCTAGAAATATATAAATCAAAAATTGGTAAATATAAGAAAGATGTTGCCATCAACATTGAAACTTATTTGGCCAACAACCAAGACAACGGTCGGAATGGCAGTTATACACGAGCCGATGCAATCAAGGATGTTTTTGATGAAGCAAAAATTTCCTTAAATGATAAAATAGAAAACATTAAATTAAGTTATGACAAGTTTGGTGTCTGGACTGGGTTCCGTACGGTAAAAACATATGATTCGGATAAATATTTTGAACGCCAAGCCGGGAGCCGAGAACCGGATCTTAATCGTTATAAAAATCCAAATAATTATCAAAAACCCCAGCCACAATCTCCGACCATGACATATCGTCAATGGTATGGATCTCAGGGGCGATAAAACATCAAATCAACACAAAAGAACTTAGCACGGACTAATATGCCAAATATTTTTAGCATATTCCATAACGGCACGGTCAGAACTGAACTTGCCGATACGAGCAACATTCAGCAAAGCCTTTCGAGCCCAAACTTCTTTGTTGTTAAAGTCTTTCTCAACATCTTCCATTCTCTTGTCAAAGGCTTCCAAATCAGCCAAAACAAAATAGTAATCGCGGTTGACCAATTCCTCAAATATCGGCTTAAACAACAAAACATAGTCTCTTTCACAGAACATGTTCGAGTTTACGGCATTCATAATGCGTTTAATGTAATTGTTGTTTTCATAAATTTCTCGGGGATTATAAGTAGCCCGTCGATCATGAACTTCTTGTTCGGTTAAGCCAAAGAGATAGAAGTTTTCGTCTCCGACTTCTTCGCGGATTTCAATATTGGCACCATCTAATGTTCCGATCGTTAAAGCACCGTTGAGGGCAAACTTCATATTTCCGGTTCCGCTGGCTTCAAACCCTGCGGTTGAAGATTGAACGCTGACATCTGCCGCCGGAATCAAAACTTCGGCAACAGATACTTTGTAATCCGGAACAAAGACAATTTTGAGCATATCATTAACTCTGGGGTCATTATTGACAACATCGGCCACATTCAAAATAAGTTTAATGATTAATTTTGCAAAATTATAAGAAGGAGCGGCTTTACCGGCAAAGATATACGTTTTAGGTGTAGCTGGTTTTTTATTGTCTTTAATAATATCCAGGTAGTCGCCGATAACTTGTAAAATAGTCATCAATTGGCGTTTGTATTCATGGATTCTCTTAGCATGAACAATAAACATGCTTTCCGGATTAACCATAATACCGGTTGTCTTAAAGATGTATTTAGCCAAATGATTTTTATTTTCAATTTTGACGTTGCTGAATTCTTTGATGAATTTTTTATCATCAACAAATTTTTCCAATTTTCTGAGTTCGGTCAAATCGGTTACCCAACCGTTTCCGATTTTAGAGGTAATAAGATTAGCCAGAGCTGAATTGGCATGCAACAACCAACGGCGAGGCGTAATTCCGTTTGTCACATTGGTAAACTTTTCGGGCCATAGCTCATAAAATTCGGGGACCAAAGAAGTTTTAATCAAATCAGAGTGGATTTTAGCTACTCCGTTGACACAGAAAGACCCAACGATAGACAAATTTGCCATGCGGATAATTTGGTTATCTCCATCTCCTTGAACAATGGTAACTTTCTCGAGTTTTTCGTGATCGTCCCCAAATTTTGTTTTGGCAAATTCAATAAAGCGACGATTAATTT
This sequence comes from uncultured Alphaproteobacteria bacterium, assembly GCA_944392275.1. Lineage (GTDB taxonomy): Bacteria > Pseudomonadota > Alphaproteobacteria > RF32 > CAG-239 > CAZU01. Next base: position 48,953 of record CALXWA010000003.1, on the reverse strand, counting down.
CATAAATAATTTGCAAGTGTCTTGGCAACATACGGGCAAATAATCTGGCCGGCCAGGTTTCCAAAGCTTCCGGCAATAAGGTATGGTTGGTATAGGCAAAAACTTTTGTTGTAATATCCCAAGCTTTATCCCATTCTTGACCATGAACATCAATTAATAGCCGCATTAATTCGGCAATGGCAATAGCCGGGTGGGTATCGTTGAGTTGGATACAAACCTTTTCAGGGAGTTTGCTAAAGTCATTGCTCTTTTCCATAAAGCGACGAACAATGTCTTGGATAGCACAAGAGGCAAAAAAGTATTGCTGTTTTAAGCGTAGTTCTTTTCCCGATTCGACGGCGTCGGACGGATACAAAACCTTAGAAATCGTTTCGGTTTCGATTTTTTCCTTCATCGCCTCAATATAACCGCCTTCGTTAAAGATATTGATATCCAATTCGTCATCGGTTTTAGCAGAGAATAAACGCAGATAGTTAACGGATTTTCCCTCATAACCGACAATCGGAAAATCAAACGGAACCCCATAAAGGGTTTTGGTATTCATCCAGATATAGCTAGGTTCGCCGTTGCCGTTATTAATCGATTCGACTTCACCGTAAATCGGAATTTTAACGGTCCGGTCTTCCCGAGCAAATTGCCAAGGAGAGTTTTCACCTCTCCAAGTATCGGCTTGCTCAATTTGATATCCGTTTTCAAATTTTTGTTTAAACAACCCGAACTGATAGTTAATACCGTAACCAAAGCCGGGGATTCCCAAAGAGGCCATCGAGTCAAGATAACAAGCGGCCAAACGTCCCAACCCGCCGTTACCAAGGGCAGGGTCATATTCCGCATCAAAAATTTCTTGTAAAGAAAGGTCAGGAAATCCATCAATTTTAATACTTTTTAAAATATCAAACAGTTCCAGATTATGGAGGTTATTTTCCAAAGAGCGTCCGATTAAGTATTCAATGGAAAGATAAAAAATTCGTTTGGAATTACATTTGTTATAGCGAGCCATGGTTTCATACATTTTATCCATGGCAAATTCTCTCACAGCCAAGGCAATAGCGTGCAAAGCTTCTTCTTTGTTAATTTCGCATGTTCTTTTGCCGATAAAATATTTAATGTAATGTTCAATTGAAAGTTTCAATCTTGCTTTATCAATCTCACTGATAATCGTTGCATTTTTTTTCACTTTAATTCTCTCCTTCTGGGTAAAGATACTCATTTATACTCAACCCTAAATACAATTGATTGAAATATGGTTAATAATCCCTGATAATTTTACGTAAACAAAGGCGAGATTATGAGTTTTTTAAGAAATAATCTTGTATTTTTAACACGATGTAATATAATCGCACAAAAATAAAAATTAAGATTTTGAGGTGAATTTATGAAAAAAAGTTTTGTTGCCGGTTTAATGTTTTCTACCATGTTGGGAATGAGTTCACCGGCTCAGGCCGATAATATTTTTGAGGCATTAAGCCAAACCTATAATACCAATCCGACCTTGCAAGCTCAAAGAGCCTATTTAAGAGGAATTGATGAAAATGTCGCAATTGCCAAATCGGGATTCCGTCCAACCATAGCCTTAAGTGCCGGCTATAATGATGCAAACAAAAACAGCGATATTGTTTCAATGGATGGATCGAGTGAACAAGGAACACTGGCGGCAACAATTTCACAGCCGATTTTCAACAGTTTCAGCACGGTTAATTCGGTCAGATCGGCAGATAGTTTGGTTCGTGCAGAACAAAACAATCTTTATAATGTTGAACAGACGGTTTTTCTGGATGCCTCAACGGCTTATTTAGATGTTGTTCGAGATATGGCAATTGTTGAATTGCAAAAAAATAATGAAGAGTTGTTGAAAAAACGTTTGGATGAAACACGTCAGCGTTTTAAGGTCGGGGAGGTAACACGTACCGATGTTTCTCAAGCAGAAGCTCGTTATTCCCAAGCTCGTTCGGATCGAATTTCTTCAGAGGGAACTCTTCAAGCATCAAAAGCGACTTATCTGAAATTGATTGGTTCTAAACCGGAAAATCTGGAAGAGCCAAAACAAATTAAAGATTTTTTGCCCAAAACATTTGAAGAGGCTTTGCAGGTTGCAATGGGCAACAACTATACGATTCAACAAGCCAAACATATCTTAAAAGCAAAGGATTATAACATCAGTGCCAATACCGGAGCTTTAGGACCGCAAGTCAGTTTAGACGGAACAGCCTCCAAAGTTAAAAATAAAGGGGATAATTATGACGGACGTCCGGAAACAGACAATTATGAATGGAGTGTCAATTTAAGTTTGCCGCTTTATAATGGTGGCGAAAGTCGTGCCAAAATTCGTCAAAGCAAATATGAAAAATGGCAAGCCCAAGAACAGGTTCTAGAGGCAGAACGCAGTGTTCATGCTTCCGTATCAAGTGCTTGGGAATACATGCAGTCCAATAATAGTAAAATTTTTGCAATTATTGATCAGGTAAAAGCAAACCAAATTGCCTTAGACGGAGTTCAAAAGGAAGAGGCTTTGGGTAACCGTACAATTTTGGATGTTTTGGATGCTTACCAAGAATTGTTGAATTCAGAGGTTGAAGAGGTTAAAGCTCGTCGTAACTACTATGTGTCAGCAATGAATCTTTTACAAGCGATGGGCAAATTGACAGCCAGAGACTTAAAACTTGGTGTCGATTTGTATAATGCAAAAAAATATTATAAAGAGACAAGAGATAAGTGGCTGTCACTGAATTAGAGCTTTTTATTGAAAAAAATATCTAAATGGTTGCGAAAAAAAATATTCTTCGCTAAGATAAGCTCAGTGAAAATTATTTGAGGGTTACACAATGGCAGAAAACAACAATGACGATCTTTCCATGGAAGAGATTTTATCATCAATAAAAAATATTCTTTCCGAAGATTCTGCAACTTCGTCTCATCAAGAGAATAATACGCCAGCCGTGGAAACACCGGTGGTTACCGCCTCTGCCGCAGAACCCGAAGAAGATATATTAGACTTATCTCCGGAGATGCGGGTAGAAGATGCTCCAACGTTTGATACCCTAAATGCTGAAGTAAAAACACCGGATGCTGAGAGTTTTCCCAAAGAACCCGAAGTTCGTTTACCCGAAAATCCTATATTAGATGATAAGGATCCGGTTGTTACGATGCCCGCGGATGAAAATACAACAATAGATGTATTTGATGAAAAGTCCGATCCATTTTTTGAAGATGCCTTATCTTCTTCAGAGCCTCTAAAAAAAGATGAGGAGATTAAAACTCCGCAAGAAGATGATATTATCAATTTTGAAGATATAAATACCAATATTGCAGAAGTTTTAAATTCGGTCGATGAACAGGTAAAACTTTCAACACCTCCGCAAGAAACTCTGAGCCAAACCACAAATCCGATAAAAGAGTCTCAGGTACAATCCGTGGAGGCTCCGGTTGCACTGGAAGAAAATTCTCAAACAGCAAAAGATTCGACAGCAACGATTGAAGAGGAAATTGATATAAATACCCTTCCGACCTTAGAGGATGTGACCCCGAATATTTTTGCCCAAGAAGAAAATGCACTCAATATTCCGGAGACAACACCACTTCCGGCAGAAAGCACTTTGCCGAAAGATGAAGCTCCGATTGACATTATGTTGGATCATGAAATTTTGCCGGCGGTAGAAGATGTTGAAGCTTTAACTCCGCAAGCAGAAACCTCAAAAGATCAACCTTCTGAAGAAAAAAACAATACTTTAGACGTTTCGGCATCCCTTATCAATAACTTTGCCAAAATGTTTTCAAAATCTGAAGATAAAAAAGAGCCGGAGCAAAAAGTAGAAGACAGACCTTTGGATAATGAGGCGTTTTATAGCTTGGATACCGTCCAAACCGTTGCTCCGACAAAAGAAGATACCGATGCCTTGTCACGGCAAATCGGAAACGGCACTCAAACAATTTCGGATTTAATCAAAGACGTCATTCATGAAATCATTGGCAAAGAGGTTGAACGTCGTTGGAATCTCAGCCTGGATTATGATGAGATTGTACGTCAAGAATTGAAAAATTGGATGGATAAAAATTTACCGGATATGGTAGAAGACATGGTCAAAAAAGAGATTAGACGAGTGATGGTAAAGGTTGGCGACAATTAGCCCAAGGCTCATGCCGACCTAAAAAAAGATTGCCCCCAATCGTTATTGAGGGCAATTTTGTGTCAAAAGAAGGATCCTTACAAAAAAAATAAAAAAGTGGAAAAATAAAATGTTAGAAAAGAATTATAATCCAAAAGATTTTGAAGAGAAAATATATGCCGATTGGGAACAAAGCGGAGATTTTATGCCGGATATGCATTCATCCAAGGATGCATTTTCAATTGTTATTCCGCCACCAAATGTTACGGGTGTTCTCCATATGGGACATGCCTTAGACGATACGTTGCAAGATATTTTAGTCCGTTACAATCGCATGCTCGGGAAAAAAGTTTTGTGGCAACCGGGGACGGACCATGCCGGGATTGCCACTCAAATGGTTGTTGAGAGAAATTTAGCCAAAGAAGGAATTTCTCGTCACGATTTAGGCCGTGAAAAATTTATTGAAACCGTTTGGAAATGGAAAGAAAAATCCGGAGGAACGATTTGTAAACAATTGCGCCGTTTGGGAGCATCTTGTGATTGGAGCCGTGAACGCTTTACCATGGATGAAGGCTTAAGCCGCGCCGTTCGCCGCATTTTTGTAAATCTGTATAAAGACGGATTAATATACAAGGCCAAAAAGTTAGTTAACTGGGATTCTAAATTTGGGACGGCCGTTTCCGATCTGGAGGTTGTTCAAAAAGAAACCGTCGGCAAAATGTATTATTACAAATATCCGATTGAAGGAGAGGAAGGCCAATACGTTCATATTGCCACCACTCGTCCGGAGACCATGTTTGGGGATACGGCCGTTGCAATTTCAAAAAACAATGAGAAGTTAAAACATCTCATCGGTAAAAAATGTATTATCCCGATTATCAATCGAGCCATTCCGATTATTGCCGATGATCATGCAGATCCGGAAAAAGGAACCGGAGCGGTAAAAATTACGCCGGCTCATGATTTTAATGACTTTGAAGTAGGCAAACGTCACAATCTGCCGATGATAAATGTCTTAAATTTAGATGCCACGTTAAATGAAAATACGCCTTACCCCGGGTTAACAACTCAAGAGGCAAGAGCCAAAACAATAGAAACCCTGACCCAAATGGGGTTGATGGACAAGATTGAAGATCACCCGATGGTTATTCCTTATGGGGATCGTTCCGGTGTTGTGATTGAGCCGTTAATGACGGATCAATGGTTTGTAGATGCTCCGGTTTTAGCCAAAGAGGCGATTCGTGCGGTTGAACAAGGGGAAATGGAATTTGTCCCCAAATCTTATGAAAAAACATATTTTGAATGGATGAGAAACATCCAACCGTGGTGTATTTCTCGCCAACTTTGGTGGGGCCACCAAATGCCGATTTGGTATGGGCCTGATGGCACCATCTTTTGTGAAGAAAGTGAAGAAGAAGCGCAAACCGCAGCAGAAAAACATTATGGAAAATCCGTAGCATTAACGCGAGAAACAGATGTTTTGGATACATGGTTTTCATCAGGTTTGTGGGCCTTTTCAACATTAGGTTGGCCGGACAAAACATCGTATTTGGATACCTTTTATCCGACATCGGTTTTGGTTACGGGTTTTGATATTATCTTTTTCTGGGTTGCTCGAATGATGATGATGAGCATGTATATGATGAAAAAGGTTCCGTTCAAAAAATGTTATATCCACGGCTTAGTTCGAGATGAACAAGGTCGTAAAATGTCAAAATCCAAGGGCAACACGGTTGATCCGATGGACACAATTGAAAAATACGGAGCTGATGCACTGAGATTTTTCATGGCTGCGATGGAAACGCAAGGTCGTGACATTAATCTAAATGAATCGCGTATTGCCGGGTATCGTAACTTTGCCACAAAATTGTGGAATGCCGCTCGTTTTGGAGAAATGAACGGCTGCCAAGGTCGCAAAGATTTTGATGAAAAGACCGTCCAACACCCGGTCAATAAGTGGATTGTCGCCAAAGCCAAACAAGCCACAAAAGAGGTAACCGATAATCTGAATAATTATCGTTTTTCAGATGCGGCCAATGCTGTATACCAGTTTGTTTGGGGTACATTCTGCGATTGGTATATTGAGATGATAAAACCGATTTTTTATGGTAACAACGAAGCCGAAAAGGCCGAAACCAAAGCTTGTTTTGCTTGGGTATTAGACCGTATTTTGGTTATTTTGCATCCATTTATGCCATTTATCACGACGGAGTTATGGAATAATACGCAACAAAGAGAGGTTAAATTAATCCACGCGGCTTGGCCGATGGCAGAAGAGGTTAACCTAGAGGCAATAAATGATATTGATTGGGCAATCGACTTAATTTCGGCCATTCGTTCTTTACGTGCCGAAATGAACTTACCGGCTTCTGCCAAACTAAACATCACGCTGAGCGGAGCCGGAGAGGATTCTCGCCAACATGCCGCAGCCTTTAATACCATTATCTGTTCTTTGGCTCGTCTTGAAAGTTTAAGCTGCCAAAACGTAGAGGTAACACCGGATATGGTTCAGTCGGTCTTTAAAGAATGTACCATGTTGTTGCCGTTGAAAGGCGTTATAGACTTTGCCGCAGAGCGGGATCGCCTGAAAAAAGAGCTGGAAACACTTAACAAAAATTTGGAAGGCTATGCACGCAAACTCAGCAATCCAAACTTTGTTGAAAAAGCACCGCAAGCGGTTGTAGAAGAAGAAAAACGCCGCCAAGCCGAGGCCTTAGAAAACAAAGCTAAAGTGGAAAAAGCCCTGGCTCGTATAGCAAACTTTTAACCCACAGCCCCTTGAAATGAGGGGCTTTTTTTATTGGCAAAAAAGACAATACAAATTCAAAAAAATGTGGTAGAATAAAAAGAAAAGACAGGAAGTTGAAGATGAAAACAGAAGCCGATAAAATATTAGAACTCAATAAAATGTTCAGTCGCTGGAAAGAGGAACTTTTCCCCAAGCGAGAATATCAATATCGCAACCAATGTTGCTATGCCTTTGCCCACGGTTTGGCCAAAAAAGCAAAAGAGGCCGGCTTAGTTCCGCTGAAAGCATGGTGTCTGCAATCATCAAAACGAGAATTTCCTAAAGATAGTCCGATTACCATTCATCCCTCCGATGAAAATTATGCCATTACCCTTATTCGTCCAACAGAAAACATGACAGAATATCAAGAAGTCGGTTGGCATAATTATCATGTTGCAATGTGTATCCAATCCGGCAAAGAAACCTATGTCTTTGACCCGATAATTTTTGACGGAGTAGCAACCATAGAGCAATGGAAAAATGTTCTAAACGCCAAAGATTATAGTGTTGAGATTACGGGCTGCTCGGTTGATGGAAAAGATAAGAGCATCCTAAACGGCGGGAGTGGTTATTGGCGAGCACCGGATCCAAAAGATTTAGACAAGCATGCCCGCAATCAAATTTTGCAAATTGATTGTACGCAACCTCCCGAGCATTTACTTCGTTCTCGAGCATTAATAGAGGCCAGGAAAAAAACTATGTCCTTAAATAAGATGCAACAAAAGCAAACAGGAAGAATTTAACAATAACGCCAAACCAAGAGTGTTAAAAAAAGTTATAAAAAAAGCCGCCTAAAAAGACGGCTTTTTTGTATAAGATGTGGTAAATTATTTTTTCAAAATAGATTTACCGGCATAAACAGCCATATCACCCAATTCTTCTTCAATACGGATGAGTTGGTTGTATTTTGCCATACGATCTGTTCTAGACATTGAACCGGTCTTGATTTGACCACAGTTTGTTGCAACAGCAATATCGGCAATGGTGGTATCTTCGGTTTCACCGGAGCGGTGAGACAAAACAGCCGTATATTTGTTGCGATGAGCCAAGTCAACGGCTTGCATTGTTTCGGTCAAAGTACCGATTTGGTTAACCTTAACCAAAATTGAGTTAGCAACACCTTTTTCAATACCCATAGCCAAACGTTTCGGATTTGTAACAAACAAATCATCACCGACAAGTTGAATCTTATCACCGAGGGCATCGGTCAACATTTTCCAACCTTCCCAATCATCTTCAGCCATACCATCTTCAATAGAGAAAATCGGGAAGCGGCTGCACAAATCTTTGTAAAATTCTACCATCTGTTTGTTGGTATAAGATTTTCCTTCACCCTTCATTTCATACTTACCGTTTTCATAGAATTCGGAAGAAGCGGCATCAATAGCCAAAACAACATCATCACCAGGTTTATAACCGGCATCTTTGATAGAGTTTACAATAAAGGTCAAAGCCTCTTCGGCAGATTTCAAATTCGGAGCAAAACCACCTTCATCACCAACATTGGTATTATGACCGGCAGCTTTAAGATTTTTCTTTAAGGTTTGAAAAATTTCAGCCCCCATGCGAACAGCTTCTTTAACAGAAGAGGCAGAAACCGGCATAATCATAAATTCTTGAATATCAATCGGGTTGTCTGCGTGTTTACCACCGTTTAAGATGTTCATCATCGGCACCGGCAGAGTGCGAGCCATTGTACCGCCAAGGTAGCGATAAAGAGGAAGCTCGGCTTCTTCGGCTTGAGCTTTTGCCACAGCCATTGAAACGGCAAGAATAGCGTTAGCACCGAGTTTTCCTTTATTTTCCGTACCATCAAGTTCAATCATGGTACGGTCAATCTCAATTTGATCTTCAGCATCTAAACCGGCCAAAGCATCATAAATTGCTTCATTAACATTTTCAACGGCTTTCAAAACACCTTTACCGCCAAAACGTTTTTTATCACCGTCACGCAACTCAACTGCTTCATGAACACCGGTAGAAGCACCAGAAGGAACAGCCGCACGACCAAAAGCACCGCTTTGCAAAACAACTTCGGCTTCTACGGTCGGTGTACCGCGAGAGTCCATAATTTCTCTGGCATGAATATCAATAATAGCACTCATTTTTTTCTCCTAATAAATTATATAAATGCACTGGCTATAAAGTGGGATATTTTAAGCCGAATGTCAAGAGAAAGACTCTTTGTTTTAAATATTTTCTTTTGACAAAAATACAAAAAAATAGTAAATTAAAAAACAGCAAAAATTATTTATTTAAAAATTATTGAATATGAACACCAAAAAGTATTTAGATCTGATTGCCTTTTTTATGGCGGTTGTAAACGTAATTGCCATGGTAATGTGCTTTTTCAAAATTTACAAGGAAGGTGCACGAGCAATCATTATGGTAATGTCGACATTACTGTTGGTAAAAAGTATCTATTCCTACGTAAAGGCCAAAAAAATGTACAAGACACATCCGGACTTGGTAAATATTAAAATTTGTGGCGGATGGATTTTAACGTATTTGGGCTTTTTAGGAATATGGGGAGCAGGCTATTGTAACAGCCAAATGTATGGATTTGCCGTAGACTTTATAGGATTAGTTTTGTGTATTGTCGGTCTACACCGCGTCTTAACAAATACTCCGGCAAAATCTTAAACAAAAGCCTAAAGACAAAAAAGTCTTTAGGCTTTTGCTTTTTAAAAAGGTCTTGTATAAAAAGAATAATCCCGCTACACTCATAAAAAACAAAACAGGAGAAAAAAATGTTTTCGGAAAAATGGCATCAAAGATTTATGGATGTTGCGGAGCTGGTTGCATCGTGGTCAAAAGATCCTTCCACCAAAACCGGAGCAGTTGTTGTCGGTCCGGATCGAGAAATTCGGGCAACGGGTTACAATGGATTGGTTCGTGGTGTTGATGATGATAAACCGGAACGGATGGAACGCCCGACGAAATATGACTTTTTTGAGCATGCGGAACGCAATGCCATTTACAACGCCTGTCTGACCGGAACATCCTTAAAAGGGTGTGTATTGTATGCAACGCATGCCCCATGCACCGATTGTGCCCGAGCCATTATCCAATCGGGGATAAAGATGGTGGTAACCCATGCGGTCGAAATTGACAGCAATACGCCGCAAAACACTTGGCGGGATAAGCTCTGTTATTCGGAACAAATGTTCAAAGAAGCCGGAGTGGAGGTAAAATATCTGCCCCGAAAAAAATGAGGATTGGCAACCCTTTAAAATAAAAGATACCGACTATATATAAGCATTAATCGAAAGGTTTATGTCAAAGAAAATGTTTCCACCGACATAAAAAAGCACCAAAACACTGATGCGGGAGAAAAGGATGAAAATTCTGATTGCGGACGATCATGCTTTGTTCAGGGACGGTTTAAGCATGCATATAGAGAAGTTGATGCCTCAAGCCTCCATAGCACAGGCGGGAAATTTTTCTCAAGCACTTAAGTTTTTAGACGGACAACAGAGTCCGGATTTGATTATTGTTGATTTAGACATGGCAGATATTCAATGGGAGGAAGGTCTAAAGGCCATTCGTCAAAAGTCTCCCAAATCCAGGTTGGTTGTTATTTCGGCCAGTGAAGATCGACGGAGCATCAAAAAAGCGTTAGAATTGGGAATAAGCGGTTACATTTCCAAACGTTCGGATACCAAAATTTTGACCTCAGCCCTCCGCTTGATTTTAGAGGGTGGAACATACCTTCCGCCGGAAATCTTGGAAGATTCTCATAGCGGCGGATACTCGGATTCGCAAGAAGAATATCGTAAATCAAAAATTTTAACTCCACGGCAGACAGAGGTTTTGGGTTATGTTGCCCAAGGTTTATCAAACAAACAAATAGCCTATAATATGGGCGTTAGTGAAGCAACGGTCAAATTACATATCAACGCTTTGTTGCGATCGGTCGGGGCAACCAATCGTACCCAAGCCGTCATCCTTTCCCAAAAAATGGGTTTGATTTAAATAAAAGAAAAGCCCCAATCTGACGGGGCTTTTCTTTTATTTGACTAAATGCCGTTATAGGGAATAACCCGGGATGGATTGCCATAAATAATGATGCATTTTTGTCCCGGTGTTAGCAAATTGTCGGTTCCTTGCGTAATGGTAACCAAACTTCCGTTATCAAGCTGGATAACATATTCATAAGCCATTTGTTTTGATAAGGCCCCTTGAGCGGCATCACCGGCAATTCCGCCGACAACAGCACCGCCGATAGCCCCTAAAATATTCGCCGTACTTCCGCTTCCGATGGTAGAACCGGCAACACCTCCGGCTGCTGCCCCGATGAGAGTTCCGGCTCCATTTTCACTTTCCACATTAACTTGGCGGACACTGATAACCGTTCCTCTTAAAGCACGATTAACTTGTCCGGTTCCCGAAACGCTATATTCGTTTGCCCCGATTCTGGAAGTGCAACTGCACAAAACCAGAGCCAAAGGAAAAAATAAAAAGAAGACAGCTTTTTTCATAGATTTAACTCCTAAAATTAATTTTATTTAAAATAGTTACTCTATAGTGTAATAATTGTCAATGCTCTGGACAAGAGACAAAAGTTGTAATATATTTCAACGCGGTTATAAATATAATCATAGGATATAAGCTTTTTTAAGGAAAAAATAATGTTAAAAAGAACTAAAATTGTAAAACTCCTTGCCTCGGAAAGTGAACTTCCCGAAGTTTTGGTCAAAGGTTGGGTCAAAACCAGAAGAGATGCCAAAGATTTTTCGTTTATTGAACTCAATGACGGTTCATGCTTAAAAAATATCCAGATTATAGCAAATAATAACCTCAATAATTATGAAGAAGTAAAAAAAGTGACAACAGGTTCTTCCTTGGCCGTCAGTGGCAAATTGGTAGAATCAAAAGGCGGAAATCAAAAGTATGAAATTGTTGCCGATAAGATCGAAGTCTATGGTTTGGCACCCGATGATTTTCCACTGCAAAAGAAAAAACACACCGATGAATATTTGCGTACCATTGCCCATTTGCGTCCGCGGACCAACAAATACGGGGCGGCTTTCCGTGTCCGTTCGGAATTATCTTATGCAATTCACAAATTTTTTCATGACAGAGGATTCCGTTATGTCCACACTCCGTTGATTACAGGATCAGATTGTGAAGGCGCCGGAGAGATGTTCCGTGTAACCACGCTTGATATGAATAATATTCCCAAGACCAAAGACGGAAAAGTAGATTACAGCAAAGACTTTTTTGGCAAAGAGGCTCACTTAACGGTTTCAGGGCAATTAAACGGTGAAATGTACGCCATGGGTTTAGGCGATATCTATACGTTTGGTCCGACCTTCCGTGCAGAAAACTCTAATACCACTCGCCATGCGGCTGAGTTTTGGATGATTGAACCGGAAATGGCATTTGCCGATATTTACGATGATATGGATTTGGCCGAAGATATGGTTAAATTCTGTATCAATCATTTGTTGGAACATTCGCATGAAGATTTAGAGTTGTTTGACCGTTTTGTAGAACCGGGTTTGTTTGATAAATTACACAATATCGTAGAAAAAGGATTTGCCCGTATAACTTATGCGGAAGCAATTGATATCATGAAAAAATCCGGTCATAAGTTTGAATATACCCCCGAATTCGGGATTGATATGCAAACCGAACATGAAAGATATTTGGCCGAAACACATTTTAAACGTCCGGTAATTGTGCGGGATTATCCCAAAGAGATTAAAGCCTTTTACATGCGTTTGAATGATGACGGAAAAACCGTTGCCGCCATGGATGTATTGGTTCCAGGAATTGGAGAATTAATAGGGGGCTCTCAACGTGAAGAAAGATATGATGTTCTTCTTAAACGGATTCATGAAATGGGAATGACGGAAGAAGACTATAATTGGTATCTGGATTCCAGACGTTACGGGACGGTACCGCACGCCGGATTCGGTTTGGGTTTTGAGCGTATGATGATGCTTGTAACCGGTATCGGCAATATTCGTGATGTTATTCCGTTCCCAAGAACACCAAATTCCATTAATTTTTAACGGAAAAGAAAGATGAAGTTTCGGCAGGTTTTCATAGGGTGTTATTTTAGTTTCATGGCAGTAGCCTTTGCCCAAGGTTCAGCAGCAATGGAACCTGTAACACCCGGCCGGTCGGAAGGTTCATCGGTATTATTAAATTCAGCACAAGATCCCAATTTTCCTTTGTGTGACGATGCCGTTTTAAAGCTGAAAATTAAAAATGTCATCGCCATGTATGAAAAACTCCATCCGCAAAAATCGCCGATTGACCGGCGGCAAAGGGCGTTGGCTGCAAAAAAAGATATGGATTTTTCCAAAATAGATTTGGCCGATTTTAAACCTTCGGATAATCGAGAGGTCGCAACGCAAATGATTATGCATAAATTAGGCGATGGTCTCTCAGATGAAGATTTAAGGCTTTGTGCAAGTTTTAATCCGATTATCAACAAAACGGTTTATCTGCTAATGATAAAAAAGAAACCGCAAATAATATACGAAATCATCAACTATATTCCGACCTCGGAAAAAGAAAATATTCTAACATTTACGGACTAATATTTTTAAAAAAGCAGTTGAAATTTATCTCTAAAAAGACTAATATACTTTTTCGCACGGGAAAAGCGTGTGCGAGTGAATAAGAAAAGATTCACAAACAATTTATGAAGAGAAAAGAGGTTGAATTATAATGGCTATCGGTTCTGAACTGATCCTTAAAAAAACATCAAATCTTCCGGCTGTCATCAGTGATAACAGCTTAGTTTCCTACCTAGAACAAATCAAAAAATTTCCGGTCTTGAGTGAAGAAGAAGAAACTCGTCTTGTTTCGGATTTTCAACAAAACGGGAATATGGAAGCTGCTCAAATTTTGGTAACATCTCATCTGCGGCTGGCTGCAAAAATTGCCTTTACTTATCGTAGCTACGGCTTGCCGTTGGCAGATATCATTTCGGAAGGTAATATCGGTTTGATGCAGGCTGTTAAAAAATTCGATCTTTCTAAAAAAGTCCGTTTGGCAACCTATGCCATCTGGTGGATTAAAGCCGCAATCAATGATTATATTTTGCGTTCTTGGTCTTTGGTAAAAATCGGGACACGAGCCGCTCAGAAAAAATTGTTTTATAATTTGAACCGTATTAAAGCTCGTTTAGGGATTTATGACAATAAAGAGCTTTCCCCCGATGAGGTAAAGTCAATTGCCAAGGAATTGGTTGTCGATGAAAGCGAAGTCCGCGAGATGAATGGTCGTCTGGGCGGTGATAAGTCTCTGAATGTAACGGTTTCAGACGAGGATGAAGACGAAAGAATAGATTTTATTGTTGACAAAACCCAAGATTTGGAAGGAAAAATTTCTCGTCGTCAAGAAGCCGAAGTCAAAGCCGAAGTCTTAAAAAGGTGTTTAAGCCGTTTGGATGAACGTGAGCAATACATTGTAAAAAATCGTATGTTAACGGATAACCCGATAACCCTTGAAGAAATCGGAGCCAAGTTTGATATTAGCCGCGAAAGGGTTCGTCAGATTGAAAAGAAGGCTTTTAATAAATTAAAAACAATGGTTTTGCTTGAAATTAAAAATTAATTAATATATAATAATAAGACACCAAAAAGAATAAGGGGGAAGTAAAATGCCTGAAGATTACGGCATACAGCTAAACGACTCTAAAACAACCGAGATGGAAGCATCGGTTTACGTCGCTTTTCGTGAACGGATGTCTGACCGCTTATCAAAAGTTTATGCCTTACTTCATCCGGAAGAAGAGGCTGAACGCAAAACGTTGTCTCCGAGCAAAGAAGAGTCTCGGGTTTATTAGAGTTTTCTAGAACTTTAAGATTTTACGGACTTAAAGAAGTTTAAGTCTGTTTTTTTTGGAAAAAAAAGATGCATCCTCAGTTAGAAGAGCAAATCAAAAAAATACAAACCCAGCTGGAAAAGGCCGACATAGAGGATGCTAGGTGGGAAGCTCGCTACATAATTGCCTCCTTATTGCAAATAGAGTTGGGAGAGTTGTCAAGCTATACCAAAGACCTGACGGCTCAACAAGAAGAAAGTTTGCAAAAAGTTGTTGCCAAGCGGTGTCGACATTTCCCTCTTGATAAAATTTTCGGTAGTCGCGGTTTTTACAAATTTGATTTTGTGGTTTCGGAAGATGTTTTATCTCCTCGTCCGGATACAGAAATTTTGGTAGAAGCGGCTCTGGAAGAAATACAAAGTCGCCCTTGTCAAAAAATTTTAGATTTAGGGACGGGGTCTGGTTGTATTATTTTATCTTTGTTAGCCGAATGTCCGCATTTAAGAGGTGTGGCCATAGATGCTTCGGTTTCAGCCTTAGAAATCGCACAAAAAAATGCGTCAAAGCTTGGTCTAACGCAACAGGTTAAATTTTTGCACTCCAGTTGGTTCGACGAGGGTTGTGTAAATCTCTGGGGTAAAGATTTTGATATTATTGTTTCTAATCCGCCGTATATCCCGAGTGCGGATATTTTATCTCTAACAGAAGAAGTAAAAGCACATGATCCGCATCTGGCCTTAGACGGAGGCAAAGATGGCTTAAAGGATTATCGTCAAATTGCACTTAAAGCTTACGAGGCCCTTCAAAAAGGCGGAAAAATTTTTTTGGAAGTCGGAATTGGACAAGCACAAGAGGTTGTCCGGATCTTTGAAAAACAAAAATTTCATCTATGTGAAATCCGCAAAGATTATGGCGGAATTGAAAGATGTATAATTTTGAAAAAATAGTTTGCATTTAAATATTTGTTATGTAATATTAGCCACAGATCAGGCAATTTTTGTTGTTTTTTTATAGCGTTGCCTTGGTTTAATTTTCAAGAAACAAATTTTATTTTGCACTTGTATTAACACGGTTCAGCATTCGTTGGTCTGAACGCTATTTGTTGGTTACCTATATGAAAAAAAATAATAAATACAGAAATAACAATAACAATCAAATTTTTTCCTTAAATTACAAATTTGATAGCTCCAGCATTGCCGGAAAGTTTAGCGGAACGGCTCTGGATTTAATTAAACGTTACAATGAATTGGCAAAAGATTCGCAAAGTAACGGGGATTATGTTAACGCAGAGGTTTTTCGCCAATATGCAGAGCATTATCGCAAAATCGTTACGGAAATCAATGAACGAAAAAATCAAATGCGACCAAAAACCGACGAAAATGGTCTAGCGGTTTCCTCCTCTTCTTCTGACCCGGAGGGCAATACAATGACATCGGAGAACGCACCTTTACCGCAAGATAATGCACAATCTGGTGAAAAAAAGATTGCTGAAAAGGAAGATTTAAGCGACAATAATATGCAAGAAACAAAAGGAGCATCGGCACCGACCGTAAAAAAAGAATTTAAAATAATTGAAATCAGCAGTGCCAATGCCGGCATTGTTGAAACAAAACCGGAAGCTAAAAAAATGACCAAAACACGTACCCGCAAAAAAGTTCAGGAAGCCGCTTCCGTCTAGCAAGAAAAATATTATTATGGCGGGACGAAGAATGGAGAAAAACAGTTGTTCTTTTATATAGGTATATTGATTATCGCGGCATCATGTTCCTTGATTTCAATCCGAACATTGGTAGGCTATAGCAATATTAAACTGGTTTATAAAGTTTTGTTATCTGTCGTTATCTGTTGCGGCTGGTTTTTCCCGGTTTTGGTTTGTGTTTTAAGAAATATTCATAACATATCACCGGAAACATACAATCGCATATATACCGGTGGCTACGCTTTATTTGGTTTTGTTTTTATTTTGTTTACCATGCTTATGCTCCGTGACGTTATTTGGTACGGCGTTTATGGGATAGCAAAGCTGTTAAGGATTCATACGTGGAATCTAAATCCGAAAAACATTACGGCTTTGGATTATGCAAATGTTTTAGTCTTTTTCTTTTCCATTGCTTTAAGTTTTTATGCCTACAAGGAAGGGACAAAAGTTCCGGAGGTAAAAGAAATTACGGTTGAAAGCAGTCGCATCAAAAAAGACCTAAAAGCTGTCCAGTTAGCCGATCTGCATATCTCTCGTTCTACATCCTTGCAACGTTTACAAGATATTGTCAATCAGGTGAACCTGCTGACACCGGATGTTATTTTTATGACAGGAGATATTATTGACGATGATGTTAATTTTTTGCGGGATCATCTTAAAATTCTGTCAAATTTATCAGCTCCGCAAGGGATTTATTCCTCCTCGGGTAATCACGAATTTTACAATGGTTTGGGAAAGTGGTTGTTTGAGTTTAAAAAAATGGGAATAGTCACACTGTTTAATCATGGTGTTTTGTTAAAAGATTCTAATATTTTTGTTGCTGGTATTCCGGATAATCATACGGCAATTTTTCACCCGACATTTAATGTTAATTTTGTAAAAGCTCTACGCGGAAGCCAACCGGACAATTTTAAAATTTTACTTTCGCATAATCCGGATATGGTTGACAACATTACCAGTGTCAACTTTGGTCTGCAGCTTTCCGGTCATACCCATGGCGGACAAGTTTTTCCGTTCCATGCCTTAGCCGCTCACGCCAATAAATACTTAGCCGGAGAATATAAGGTTAATGATGTTAAATTGTATGTATCGCGGGGAGCCGGCACATGGGGCCCGACAATGAGATTATTGGCTCCGTCTGAAATTACGGTTATCAACCTTAAAAGCAAAAAATAATTCTGTAAAAACTTGATTTTTTATTTAACCGGTTCCTATATTTTTAAAAAGAAGGAAAGGGGATTAAGATCTATGGATTACGAAAAACTTACAGCAAAATCAAAAGAGATTATTCAAGGGGTAATAAACCTTGCCGCTTCTCATAAAAATCAATACATCACACCACTGCATCTGCTCAAAGTTCTATTGGATGATAAAGATGAATTATTACCAAATTTAATCACCAAAGCCGGAGGAGACATCAATCAGATCCGCGAAAAAACAGATATTGGGGTCCAAAAGTTGCCTCAGGTGGAAGGAATGTCGGTACAAAGCGTGATGTCACAAGATTTTACCTCCGTTATGATGGAGGCAGAAAAGTTGGCTGACAAGTCCGGAGACAAATTTGTTACGGTGGAACGGATTCTTCAAGCTCTTAGTATGACCGCCGGAACGGATGCCTATGAGGTACTAAGGTCATCGGGCTTAAATGCGGTTAAATTGAATCAAGCAATTATAGAATACCGTAAAGGACGTTTAGCCGATAGCGAAACCGCCGAAGATAATTTTGAGGCTTTGAAAAAATTTACCATAGATATCACCCAAAAAGCCAAAGAAGGAAAGCTGGATCCAGTTATCGGCAGAGAGCATGAAATCCGTCGGACGATACAAGTTTTGTCCCGCCGCACCAAAAACAATCCGGTCTTGATCGGAGAACCGGGCGTTGGTAAAACAGCTATTGTTGAAGGTTTGGCAATTCGTATTATCAATAATGATGTTCCGGAAAGCTTACGTGGCAAGAGAATTTTATCTCTGGACTTAGGAGCCCTGATTGCCGGAGCCAAGTTCCGAGGAGAGTTTGAAGAGCGTCTGAAATCGGTCTTAAAAGATGTTGAGGCCTCGGAAGGAAACATCATCTTGTTTATTGATGAAATGCATACTCTGGTCGGAGCCGGAGCCTCAGAAGGTTCAATGGATGCCTCCAATTTGTTAAAGCCGGCATTAGCCCGTGGCGAACTGCATTGCTTAGGAGCCACAACTCTGAATGAATACAAAAAGTATGTTGAAAAAGATGCTGCTTTGGCACGTCGTTTCCAATCGGTTTATGTAGATGAACCAAATGTGGAGGAAACGATATCTATTTTACGTGGAATTAAAGAAAAATTTGAGCTCCATCACGGGGTCAGAATATCGGATTCTGCTTTAATTGCAGCGGCTAATTTATCAAATCGGTACATTAGTGATCGATTTTTGCCGGATAAGGCAATCGACCTAATGGATGAGGCCGCCAGTTCTTTGCGTATGGAAATTGATTCAAAACCGGAAGAATTAGATGAATTGGATCGGCGAATTTTGCAGTTAAAAATAGAACGCGAGGCTCTGAAAAAAGAAGATGATGCCAAATCCAAAGAGCGTCTTGAGTTAATCGGGCATGAAATCTTCGGCCTCGAGGCAAAAGCCAAAAGCTTGGAAGACAAATGGCTTGAAGATAAAAAAGGACTGGCAGATTTAACAGACCTGAAAGATAAATTAGACAAAGCCAGAATAGAAGTTGAAATTGCCAAAAGAGAAGGCCGTTTTGAACGTGCCGGAGAACTGCAATACAGTATCATTCCGGATCTGGAAAACAAAATCAGCAAGGCAGAAGAAAAATCTTCTAAAAAAGACACCTCGCAAGAAACCGTAACCGAAGAAAGTATCGCCGCCGTTGTATCAAAATGGACAGGAATTCCGGTAGATAAAATGCTGGCCGGAGAAAAAGAAAAATTACTGCATATGGAAGACTTTTTGGCCAAAAGAGTTGTTGGGCAAAAAGAGGCAATCGCCGCCGTATCCAATGCCGTCAGACGTTCTCGTGCCGGAATAAGCGATGCCAAACAACCCATAGGCTCCTTTTTATTCTTGGGACCGACCGGTGTCGGAAAAACAGAATTAAGCAAAGCTTTGGCAGAATTTCTGTTTAATGATGAAACAGCCATGCTTCGTGTTGATATGTCAGAATATATGGAAAAGCATGCGGTAGCCCGTTTAATCGGTTCTCCTCCGGGATATGTCGGTTATGAAGAAGGCGGCTTTTTGACCGAGGCAGTACGTCGTCGCCCATATCAAGTAATTTTGTTTGATGAAGTTGAAAAAGCCCATCCGGATGTCTTCAATATCTTGCTTCAGGTATTGGATGATGGCCGTTTGACCGATGGTAAAGGGCGGACGGTTGACTTCAAAAATACCATCATCATCATGACATCAAACCTTGGCTCTGAGATTCTTTCATCGGCAAGCGGATTAGACGACACCGCAAAAGTCAAAGCTCGGGTAATGGATGTTGTTAAAGCATCTTTCCGTCCGGAGTTTATCAACCGTATTGATGAAATAACCATCTTTCATAAATTGGATAAGTCCAATATTAAAGATATTGCCAAGATTCAAATAGCCAATATTGAAAAAAGATTGGCGGTTCGCAACATCAAACTTCATGTTAACGATGCGGCCTTTATCTGGATTGTCAATAACGGATATGATGCAAATTTCGGTGCAAGACCATTAAAAAGATTGCTAAAAAATCAAATTGAGAATAAGTTGGCTTTGAAGATTCTGGATGGCGAAATCGGAGATAATGATACGGCAGACATTATCGTATCCTCTGATGGACAAGGACTGGAAATAGTAAGGAGTAAAAAAGCCAAAAATGACTGATTTGTTTCAAAAAGCAATAAAGATTGCCAAATATGATGATGTCACCACCCCGGAAAACGGTTTGGTCGTGTACAGCATTAGTTATTTACCGACAAAAGAAAATCGGGATAAGGCCTTTAAATATGTTGCCGAAAACCCGGGAACAATGATGATGGAACATACCCCTTGCGGAGCCAAATTAGTTGAAATTGGGATGGCCAGCTCAGACAGCGGACTTTCAGATGAAGAAGTTGTCTTAATCTGGAAAGAAGCCTCCAAAAGACTGATTAACGAAGCAAAGGGCAACGTTACCGCCTTTGTCAAAGGGGCGGATGAACGGAGTGTCTTTCGCAGTCTTGAGTTGCCGAGTATCTTAAGCAATCCTAATATTTCAACCATAAATGGAGAAGATAAATACCGATTTGCTTCTCAATTTTCATCAAAGTAACAAAAAAAGCCATCCAATTAGGGATGGCTTTTTTTACAAAAACGAAAGTTTTATGCTTTTTTGGCGTTGATAATATTCAGTGCTTCGTCTAAAGTTGGCTCTTTTTCCTTAAATTCTTTCGGTAAAGCATAATTAAATTTTCCGCATTTCAAATACGGTCCGTACCGTCCGCTCATAAGCAAAATATCGGCTTTATTTTTAGGGTTTATCCCAAGCGATTTTCCTTGTGGACGTTCCGGAGCAGAAGCCAGAAGAGTCTTGGCTCTCTCTAATGTAATATTAAAAATATTATCCTCTCCGCTTAAGGATTTTGACTTATTACCTTGTTTAATATAAGGTCCAAACTTGCCAATATTTACCTGAATTCCTTCCCCTAAATCAAAAGGAAGACTAAGCAGTTTAGACGCTTGCTCCATGGTCACGTCTTCAGGTGTAATATTTTTGGGTAAAGCAGTTCGTTTGGGCTTTTCTGTTGTTGCGGTGGCATCTTCCCCAAGTTGAAGATAAAAACCATAAGGCCCTTTTTTAAGGTAAACGGACATTCCGTTCATTTCGCCTAAAACTTTATCTTCACCGGAACGAACCGGAGCCTTATCAGCCGCTTCTTCATCAGTAGTATCCACCAAAGGTTTGGTGTATTTGCAATCCGGATAGTTAGAACAACCGATAAATGCACCGAATTTACCCAATTTAATACTCAATCGTCCTTTTCCGCATTCCGGACAAACTCTTGGATCAGAACCATCTTCCCGAGGCGGAAATAAGTGATAAGACAAAACTTCATCAATTTTGTTGATAACATCGCTGATTTGTAAAGGCTTAACCGCGTCAACATTTTTAATAAATTTTGCCCAAAATCCGCTTAAAAGTTTTTTCCATTCCATTTCACCGGCAGAAACATCATCTAAAAATTCTTCCATTTGTGCGGTAAAATCATATTCAACGTATTTTTTGAAATAATTTTCCAAAAAGACGGTAACAATTCGACCGCGATCTTCCGGAATAAAACGCAATTTTTCAACTTTAACGTATTTTCTTTCTTGCAAAACAGAAATAATCGTCGCATAAGTTGACGGGCGTCCAATACCGAGTTCTTCCAAACGCTTAACCAAACTTGCTTCCGTAAAACGGGGAGGCGGAGCCGTAAAATGTTGTTCGGGCGTAATTTCACCTTTATCAACTTGTTCACCGTTTTCAACGTTTGGCAAAATGCGATTTTCATCATCATCATCGCTATCATCTTTGCTTTCTTGGTACAAACGTAAAAAGCCGTCAAACTCAATAACTTGTCCGTTTGCTCGTAAAATAATTTTCTTATCCTCAGATTCGGCATCAATAACAACTTTATCCAACACGGCCGGATTCATTTGGCAAGCAACGGTCCGTTTCCAAATCAGTTCATAGAGCTTATGGGCATCACTGTCTAACTTGGCTTCCATCTTTTTTGGTGTATTCATAACATCAGAAGGACGAATAGCTTCGTGAGCTTCTTGGGCATTTTTGGATTTTGTTTTGTATTCTTTGGCCGTTTTGGGCAAATAACTTTCGCCAAAATATTTTACAATGGCATCTCGACAAGCCTGAATAGCTTCTTGAGAAAGGTTAACGGCATCGGTACGCATATAGGTAATAAACCCATCTTCATAGAGCTTTTGGGCAATCTGCATCGTCTTTTTAGCCGAAAAACGCAACTTTCTTGCCGCCTCTTGTTGTAAAGTAGAGGTGGTAAACGGCGGTGCCGGATAACGATTGGCTTTTTTTCGTTCCACATTGGCAATGCTAAAGTTTTGGGCCTCAATTTTGGCTTTGGCTTCAAGAGCTTTTTCTTCGCTATTAAGGTCCATTTTTTCAAGCTTTTTACCATCAAGCTGTACCAAACGTGATTTTATCAAAGCCTTTTGCTTGGTAAAGAGTTCCGCATCAATGGTCCAATATTCTTCAGACTTAAATTTTTCAATTTCGTTTTCACGATCACAAATCAAGCGTAAAGCAACGGACTGTACACGTCCGGCTGATTTGGAACCAGGCAACTTACGCCACAAGACCGGAGACAGCGTAAACCCTACCAAATAGTCTAAAGCACGACGAGCCATATAAGCCGAAACCAAATTATCATCAATTTCACGAGGATTTTTTATGGCTTCAGAAATAGCAGATTTTGTAATTTCATGAAAGACGACACGTTCAACTTTTTTATCTTTAATTGCTTTTTTTGCTTTTAACTCTTCCAAAATATGCCATGCAATAGCTTCTCCTTCGCGGTCCGGGTCGGATGCAAGAATAAGCGTATCACAATCTTTAAGAGCTTTGGAAATATCTTGTAAACGTTTTTTACCGCCGGAGCTGAGTTCCCATGTCATGCGAAAACCTTCATCCGGATTAACCGAGCCGTCTTTGCTGGGCAAATCGCGAATATGCCCGAAACTGGCCAAAACTTGATAGTCTTTACCCAGATATTTATTAATTGTTTTTGCTTTTGCAGGGGATTCTACGACAACTAGTTTCATGTTTTTTCCTACTTAATTCGAGCAACTTTGTTTCCGGCTTGACGAACAATTTGTCCGGACATTTCCAACTCCAGCAAATCAAGAGCAACTTCCGAGGCACTTTTCCCGCTGGCTCGTATAACTTCGTCAACATATACTCCATCAAAGCTGATATAGTCAATCATTTTTGTTTTTTCTGCAGAATTTAAAAGTGTTTCTGGTTTTGCAAGGGCTGAAGAATCAATTAAAGGCAATTCTTTTTGCCGATTGGATAAATGGATTTGTTTTTTGAGCTCAGCAGAATTGTTCAAAGCGAGAACACTTAAAATATCATCGGCATTCTCAACTAAAACGGCCCCGTCTTTGATAAGTTTGTTCGGTCCCGCGGCACGGCTGTCATTAGGAGCCCCGGGAATGGCAAAAATATCTTTACCTTGTTCCAAAGCTAAGCGAGCCGTAATCAAAGAGCCGGAAGCACTTGAGGCTTCCACCACCAATGTTCCCAAAGTCAGGGCTGCGACAATGCGATTTCTTCGCGGAAAGTTGTTAGGCTGTGCCGTCGTTCCGAGCAAAAACTCCGACAAGATTAACCCCTGTGAAGCAATTTGTTCATACAAATCGGTATTTTCCTTAGGGTAGGGAACATCAATTCCGGTTCCCAAAACGGCAATAGTTTGCCCGTGTTGTTGATTGGCATACATTGCACCCTTATGGGCAGAAGAGTCTATTCCTCGGGCCATGCCGGACACAACCAAGACATGATTGTTGGTTAAGTCAAAAGCAATTCTGGCCGCAGTCTTTCGCCCGTTTATGGAGGCATTTCGTGCCCCGACAATAGACAGACTAAGCGGATTCTTCAAACACTCTTTTTTTCCCAAAGCATAAAGAACAGGGGGAGCATCTTCAAGGCATTTAAGATTTTCGGGATAATCCGGATCCTCAAAACTCAAAAGAGAAATATGCTTTTTACAAGCCAATTCGACTTCCAATTCAGCTTTCCCTCGCGGAAATAACTGAAACTTTTGCAATTTTGGCAAGGCTTTTAGAGCCTCGCCAACACTCCCAAACCGATTTTTTAATTTATAAAAAGTAATCGGTCCGACATTTTCCGAATTAATAAGTTGGATCCAATCCGCAAGATGTTCTTCTTTGTTTTGCAAAGGAATATCCTAATTCTTTTTTAATTTAATTTTACTTTCTTCACCCTTAAGCAGCCTTTTAATATTGGCATGGTGGCGAACAATAACCAATAAAGCGATAGCCCCATAAAAGACAACATGAATTTTATCGGCCCAAAAGAACGCATAAACCGGAGTCAAAACAGCCGCCGTAAGAGCCGACAAAGAGGAATATTTGGAAGTAAAGGCAACCACAATCCATGTAATAAAATCAGCAAGGGCAACCACCGGACTGGTAACCAAAATAAAACCAAAGGTCGAGGCAACACCTTTTCCGCCCTTAAATTTTAGCCACAGCGGAAAATTATGACCAATAACCCCCATGCTTCCGGCAATTAAACCGGCCATCGTATTGGTAGTTGTCTCTATTCCAAAAATTCGGTAAGGCAAAACATCAACCAAGGCATAAGCTAAATAAGCAGCAATACCAGCCTTCGAGGCATCAAGAACAATGGTTAAAAGAGCTAAAGTTTTGTTCCCGGTTCTTAAAACATTGGTCGCACCGATATTCCCGGAACCGATTTTACGAATATCGCCGTATCCGGCTAAAAAGCACAAAACAAGCCCAAAAGGAATAGAACCTAAAAGATAGCCGATTCCGGCCCATAAAGAAAAATCTGCAGTAATATTCATCGTTTAGATACCTTATTTAATGTTGCAACTATCAATTCTTTTAATCTTTCCTTCCCAATTTGGCAACCATCAAATAAAAGTTACACGCAAGCATTGAATAAGAATTTTTGCGTAAGTAATAAATATTTAATGACAAACGCATTAAAATCATTAATATTGAAAAAAAATAAACAAGGGCGGATAGAGAATGAAACCTTTATATAAAAGAATTCTGCTAAAACTTTCCGGCGAGGGCTTAATGGGTGAAAAAGCATTCGGCGTCTCTCAGAAAGTGGTGGATAATCTTGCCGGTCAAATCAAGCAGATTTGTGATAGCGGCGTAGAAGTTTGTGTTGTGGTCGGGGCCGGTAATATTTATCGCGGAGCAAAAGACACCCCGGCAAATATGAAACGGGTTGTCGGGGACCAAATCGGTATGTTGGCAACCATTATGAATGCCCTCCATCTGCAAAGTGCTCTGGAGGCCATGTCTGTTCCGAGCCGAGTTCTTTCCGGGTTAAATGTTCCCGATGTGTGTGAGCACTATATTTATCGCCGAGCCTTAAGGCATTTGGAAAAAGGCCGCGTGATTATCTTTGCCGCCGGAACGGGAAATCCGTATTTTACGACCGATACGGCAGCCGCTCTTCGGGCATCGGAAATGCAGTGCGATGTGATCTTAAAAGCAACTCAAGTGGATGGGGTTTACGATTCGGATCCTCATCACAATCCTTCGGCACAAAAATATTCCGCCATAAGTTTTGATGATGTCATTGCTCGTCAGTTAAAGGTTATGGATACGGCGGCCGTTGCTTTAGCAAGAGAAAATAATATTCCGATTATTGTCTTTTCGCAACACGAGGCGGATTCGTTACCTAAAGTTGTTTGCGGCGAAGGAAGTTACACCATAATAAAACAAGAGGTATAATAAATGTCAGATTTTAACGAAATAAAAAACGATAGCAAAACCCGAATGGAAAAAACCATTGAATCTTTGAAAGGGGAGTTTGGCGGTTTGAGAGCCGGCCGAGCTCATGTAAGCTTGCTGGATGGTATTATGGTTGAGGCCTATGGTTCCATGACCCCTTTATCACAGGTTGGTACGGTATCAACACCGGATGCTCGCACGCTTTCGGTCAGTGTTTGGGACAGAAGTTTGGCCAAAGCCGTTGAAAAGGCCATTATGGAGTCGGACTTAGGGTTAAATCCGTCATCGGACGGACAGTTGATTCGGATTCCAATTCCGCCTTTGAGTGAAGAACGTCGTAAAGAGTTGGTAAAGGTTGCCGGTAAATATTCCGAAGCCTCAAAAGTTGCCATCCGTAATATTCGTCGGGATGCTCTGGATGGGGTTAAGGCTTTGAAAAAAGACGGACAGATCTCAGAAGACGACGAAAAAAGATATGAAAATGAGATTCAAAAGTTGACAGATGAATCAATTAAGAAAATTGAGGATTTGTTGGCACAAAAAGAAAAAGATATCTTACAGGTATAGGTCGAGGACAAGACGTTGACAGCCGAAGATTCGATACAGAATAAACTTTCGCATATTGCCATTATTATGGATGGCAATGGACGTTGGGCCAAAAAAAGAGGCCTTCCTCGGTCGGCAGGGCATAAAAAAGGTGCCGAAGTCGTTCAAGAAATAACCCGTGCCGCCGGAGAATTAGGGGTTAAATATTTAACACTCTATGCTTTCTCAACCGAAAACTGGCAACGTAGTCCGGAAGAGGTCTCTACCTTAATGGGACTGCTGCGGGAATATTTGCACAACGATATCAAGGAACTGCAAGAAAAAGGCGTACGGATTCTCTTTATCGGCGAACGACAAATGTTGGACTCAGATATTGTTGAACAAATGTATAAGATAGAGGACGAGACCAAGGACAACGCCAATCTGACCTTATGCATTGCTCTGAGCTATGGTTCCAGACAAGAAATTGTTGCAACGGCCAAAAAAATAGCGACCTTATTCCGCCGAGGGGATATTGAATTAGAAGATATTGATATTAAAATGTTTTCTGATATGCTGTACACCAAAGATATTCCGGATCCGGATATTTTGATTCGTACCAGCGGGGAGTGCCGCATCAGCAATTATTTATTATGGCAGATAGCCTATTCGGAATTGTTTTTTACGCCCACGTTGTGGCCGGATTTCACAAAAGCCGAGTTGGTAAAAATTATCGAAGAATATAAGACCAGGGAGAGACGCTATGGAAAAGTCTAAACTCAACTCATTTGTCAAACGGACGGTAACCAGTATTATCTTGGTTCCGTTGGTGGCGGCGGCTCTTTATGTTGGTTATCCGTTTGTTCATTTATTGGCCTTGTTGTTTGGTACAATGCTGGCTTGGGAATGGACAAAGATGACCCCAAACAACAATCCGGTTGTCTATGCTTTGGTTTATACTTTTGTTTTGGTAACCTCCATTTTAACCGGGATTTGGGAAGTATTTTTTATTGCTCTGGTATGCGGAATGCTCTTGGTCCGTTACAAAGCCAGAAAAGAACAATGGCGTGGCCTGTTGGTTTTGGGGGTTCCTTATATTTCCATCGGAATAGGGGCTCTTGTTTGGTTATATGAATTGGTTGGCTTTTCGGTAACGTTGTGGTTTTTACTGGTTGTATGGAGCGTTGATATCGGTGGATATGTTGTGGGGTGTTCGGTAAAAGGTCCCAAGCTAGCTCCCAAAATCAGTCCAAACAAAACTTGGTCCGGATTATTGGGCGGTGTTTTGTTCTCGGTAACGGCAAGTGTTATTTTTTGCTATTTTGTCGGAGCCTCGGAGCATAACTTGTTTTATGGCGGGTTAGCCGCTGTCATTGCCGTTGTGGCACAAATTGGCGACTTGGTTGAGTCCCATATCAAACGTACTCTTGGGATTAAAGATTCCAGCAATCTTATTCCCGGGCACGGAGGTGTCTTTGATCGGATTGACGGGTTAATTTTTTCAGCTCCGTTAGTTTTTGTTTTATTTAAATACGCGTTATTTTTGATGTAAAAGGTTATGTTGTCATGGAATGGTTGGTTAATGCGACGTATTATGTTGTTCCGTTCATTGTCTTATTAGGAATTTTGGTTTTTGTACATGAATTTGGTCATTATCTGGTGGCCAAATTTTGTGGTGTAAAAGTGGATGAATTTTCCATTGGTTTTGGTAAAAAAATATGGGGGATTCGCGACAAGTCTGGGACCGAATGGAAAATATCCGTTATTCCTTTGGGCGGGTATTGCAAGTTTTTGGGCGACGGAGATGCTTCTTCAAGCACCTCCGGGAGCGAGACCACTCTTTCGGAAGAAGATAAAAAACAGGCTTTTGCATTCCAAAATCCATTTAAAAAATTAGCCATTGCTGTTGCCGGTCCGGCGGCAAATTATGTTTTTGCCATTTTGGTTTTTGCCGGAGTTTTTTATTTTCTTGGGAAAGTCGATTTTCCTCCGATTGTCGGAGATGTTGTTAAAGGCGGAGCCGCTGAGCAAGCCGGCATCATAAAAGGGGACCGCATCTTAAAAATCAATGGCAAAGAGGTAAAAAACTTTAGTGAAGTCCGCCAAGAAGTAGACATGAATACCTCCGAAAAAATTCAAGTTGAATTACAACGCGGAGAAGAAATTATCAAGCTCAGCTTTCCGTTAAAAGTTATTCCGATGGAAGGAGAAGGAAATCTGACCGATGCCCCAAAACCGATGTTGGGTATTCATTCCGTAAATATTGTTGAAATTGAAACTAAACAAATTCCGTTTTGGGTAGCCCTTCGGGATGCAACATCAGAAACATGGCGTTTGACGGTTGTCACCCTAAGAGGCGTTGGACAAATTTTTTCCGGTAGCCGCAATGCCGATGAGGTAGGCGGAATTATCCGCATTGCCGAAATGTCAGGAGACATTACCCGTGAAAGCGGAGTGATTGACTTTGTCATTTTTATGGCTTTATTGTCTGTTAACTTGGGCTTAATCAATCTTTTCCCGATTCCGCTTTTGGATGGTGGGCATGTGGTGATTTATTTGCTGGAAATAATCAGCGGTCGAGAACTCAATGATACAATTAAAGATTACATGTTCAAGTTTGGAATGTTTTTAATTTTATCATTAATGGTTTTTGCAACGTATAATGATTTTGCACGTTTATTTCACAGATGGTTTTCATAAACTTTAAGGATATTTAGAATGAAAAACTTAAAACTATGGACTTTTATGACGGCGGCACTGATGTCGTCAACGGCACAAGCTTCCTCAGTCTATGTCAGAGAAATTAAAGTAGACGGGTTGGAGCGTGTTGAACCTGAAACGGTTATGTCTTATGTTGATGTAAAAAAAGGCAGCATTATTAGTCAAAGCCGCCTGGATACATCCTTAAAGCAGCTCTACGCCACGGGATTATTTAACGATGTCCGACTGGATGTACAAGAGAATGGTTTACTGCTCATTAAAGTGGTTGAAAATCCGGTAATTAGCAAAGTCTTGTTTGATGGGAACGACAAGGTTGACGATTCGATGTTGGAAAGTGAGGTCAGACTCACCCCGAGATCAATGTATTCTCGCTCAAAAGTACAAGAAGATGTGCAAAGAATTATTGATTTATATAAAAGAACGGGACGCTATGCCGTTGTAGTTGAACCGCAAATCATCAAAAGAGATCAAAATCGAGTTGATTTGATTTTTAATATTGATGAAGGGCCGTTGGCAACTATTGATAAAATCAACTTTATCGGCAATGTTCATTACAGCGATGATGATTTGCAAGAAGAAATTATGAGTAAAGAAAGTCGTTGGTACAGAATTTTTTCTTCAGCAGAAAATTATGATGCCGAAAAGACCAATTATGATAAAGAATTGCTGCGGCGTTTCTATTATCGTCGAGGCTATGCTGATTTTAATGTGAAATCGGCTATTGCAGAACTCAGTCCGGATAAAAAATCTTTTGTTTTAACCTTTGTTGTAGACGAGGCTGGACGTTATAAAGTCAACAGCGTTAACATTACCTCAGAAATTGCCGAAGTGAATGTTGATGATTATCAAGATGAGTTGGAGCTTGAAAGCGGAGATTGGTATAATTCGGAATTGGTAGATAAAACCATAACGGCTTTAACCGATGCCTTAGGGCGTAAGGGATTTGCCTTTGTGGATGTTGAGCCGGTTTTAAACAAAGATACCACCAATAACAAAATTGATGTAACCTTTAATATTCGAGAAGGCAGTCGCGTTTTTGTTGATCGTATTAACATTACCGGAAACACACGCACGCATGATGAGGTTATTCGTCGTGAATTCCGTATTGAAGAAGGCGATGCCTTTAATGCATCAAAAATAAGAGATTCCAGACGGAATGTCGAAAACTTGGATTATTTCAGCAAAGTAGATATTGAAACGGAAGCAAAAGATGACAATAAAGCCGACATTAATGTCAAAGTTGAAGAAAAATCGACCGGATATTTCAATGTAGGTGTTGGCTATTCAACGGTAAACGGAGCTTTAGTCCGTGCCGGAGTCGTTGAAAACAATTTCCGCGGTGTTGGGCAAAGATTAGGAGTTGATGCCAGTGTATCGCAACGAGCTCAAGAATACGATTTGAGCTTTACCGAACCTTACTTCTTAGACCGTCGCTTGCGGGCCGGATTTGATCTTTTCCGCAGTGAAACGGATTATCAGGATGAAGGGTCTTATGATAGCGAAACCACCGGTGGTCGTTTGCGTTTAGGATGGAACTATACCGATGATCTTTCGCAACAAGTCCGCTACACGTTGCGTCAAGATAAAATTAGCAATGTTGATGAGGATGCTTCAATTTACATTAAAGAAGAAGAAGGATCTTACAGTGATTCCTCGGTTGGACAAACTTTGGTTTATGACAAACGAGACAGTGCCTTAAACCCGAAAGAAGGTTACTTCTTATCCTTTGGTAATGATGTTGCCGGAGTAGGGGGCGATGAAAAATATTTGAAGTTTGATGCAAAAGCTTATCAATACTTTACATTGGCTGATTATTATACCTTTAAATTCTTTATCAACGGAGGTTATATAACCGGCTATAACGGTCAAGATGTTCGCTTGTCAAACCGTTATTATTTAGGGGGCTCAACGCTGAGAGGTTTTGATGTTGCCGGTATTGGTGCCAGAGATAAGTACACCGATGATGCTCTTGGAGGTAACTGGATGTTGTATTCGGGAGCCGAAAGTATTTTCCCGATTGGGTTGGATGAAATCGGCTTGAAAGGAAGAACCTTTGTCGATGTCGGTATGCTCGGAAAACCGGATTATATGGATAGCCGATATGTAGAATATTCTTCCAGCCCGAGAGTATCGGTTGGTTTTGGGTTCCAATGGTTATCCCCGATGGGACAAATTGACATAGACTTTGGTTTCCCGATTGTTAAAGAAGATTATGATGAAACCCAAATATTCCGTTTGAATTTTGGTACTCGCCTATAAATTAAGGAGTAAAAATATGGCTGACAGTAGATTTTTTGAAAATCATGGTCCCTATAGTTTGCAGCAAATCTGCGACATATGCGGAGCGACCTTAAAAGATCCGTCCAAACAAGAGGTAATGATTAAGGAGATTGCAACCTTTACATCAGCCAAAGAGGATGAAATTTGCTTTTTTTACGATAAAAAGAAAAAGCAACAGGCCGCAGAGATAAAGGCAACCGCTTGTGTAACAACGGAAGAATTAAGTGCATCACTTCCGCAAGGGGTAATTGTGTTAATTGCCGAAAATCCTAAGTTGGCTTTTTTAAAATTAAATTATGCCATGTATAGTGAACCGCGGCCGCAAGCCGAAATCAAGCCCAGTGCCGTCATTGCAAAAACAGCCCGTATTGGCGAAAATTGTTTTATCGGGGATCATGTTGTTTTGGAAGATAATGTTAAAATCGGCAACAACTGTATTCTGGAACCCGGCTGTGTCATTTCCCGCGGATGTGAAATCGGGGACAACTGCCGAATTGGCGTCGGGGCACATATTTCACACTGCCTGATGGGCAATAATTGCTATATTTATGGCGGAGCACGCATCGGTTGGGATGGTTTTGGTTTTATGTTTATGGAAGGACAACATAAAAAAATTCCGCAGCTTGGTCGTGTGATTATAGGAAATGATGTTGAAATCGGAGCCAACAGTTGCATCGACCGCGGTGCGATGGATGATACGGTTATCGGCGATGGTTGCCGGATTGATAATTTGGTACAAGTTGCCCACAACATTAAGCTTGGCCGCGGATGCATTCTGGTTTCACAAACCGGAATAGCCGGGAGTTGCACGTTTGGGGATTATGTTGTTTGTGGTGGGCAGAGCGGTTTTGCGGATCATTTAAATATCGGCAGTGGAGCTCAAATTGCCGCACAATCCGGAGTAATGAGAGATATTGAGCCGGGAATGACCGTTATGGGTAGTCCGGCTGTGCCGTTCAAAGACTTTATGCGTCAGTCGGCATTTTTGATTAAAGCAGGAAAAAAATAAGAAACAAAACAAAAGAAAAGGATAAAAATAAGATGTCTGAAAATAAAATTTATAATGTAGAAGAAATTATGCAAATGCTTCCGCATCGTTACCCGTTTTTGTTGGTAGATCGTCTGGAAGTTGAAGTTCCTGGAGAAAAAGGCGTTGGTTTGAAAAATGTGACCATGAATGAAGAATTTTTCCAAGGACATTTTCCGGGTAATCCGGTAATGCCGGGTGTTTTGCAAGTTGAAGCTATGGCACAAACCGCAGGAGCCTTGGTTTTGTCTTCTATGGAAAATTATGCAGAGAAAAAGGCTGGCGTTTATTTTATGTCCATTGATGGGGTAAAATTCCGTAAACCGGTAAAACCAGGCGATCAACTTCGGATGCATGTAGAAAAGATTAAAGCTCGTCGCAATGTTTTTGTTTTCCGTGGAGAAAGCAAAGTCGACGGACAAGTGGTTAGCGAGGCCGAATTTACGGCCATGATTGTTGAATAAACAATCTCCAAAGCTCCTCATAATGGG
The DNA here is from genome assembly GCA_944392275.1 of uncultured Alphaproteobacteria bacterium. GTDB lineage: Bacteria > Pseudomonadota > Alphaproteobacteria > RF32 > CAG-239 > CAZU01. The sequence goes on along the minus strand of CALXWA010000003.1, from coordinate 16,053 downwards.
GAGCTTTTTTTTAGGAAATAATTTGTAAGTATTTTTGTTTTTACATTGCCAAAGCAGAAAAGTATACTTACAATCAAATCAAAGTTAAAAACAAAAAAAGAAAGGGATTGTCTATGTCTAAAATTCATTCCACAGCCGTTATTGAAGAGGGTGCTCAAATTGCCAACAGTGCAGAAATCGGACCTTTTTGTTGGGTAAGTTCTCGAGCCAAGATTGGTGAAAATGTAAAATTGTTGGGCCGAGTAACCATCATGGGGGATACAACCATCGGAGAAGGAACGATTGTATTTCCGGGGGCCGTTCTTGGCGGAGGTCCGCAAGACCATGGAAATGAATTTAAACAAGAAGCCAAATTAATTATCGGAAAAAATAATATTATTCGTGAAAATGTGACCATGCATGCCGGAACCCCCAAAGAACATTTTACCACCACGGTAGGCGACGGCGGCATGTTTATGATCAACTCGCATATTGCTCATGATTGTGTTGTCGGAAATAATGTGATTATGACCAATAATGCGGTTATCGGCGGTCATGTCCGCTTAGGCGATGGCGTTATCATTGGCGGAAACAGTGCTGTCCACCAATTCTGCCGCATTGGGCGTAAGGCCATGATTGGCGGAATGTCCGGGGTTGACAGAGATGTTATTCCGTTTGCAATTGTTACCGGAGAAAGAGGAAAACTCCGCGGTCTTAATGTTGTCGGTATGAAGAGAAGCGGAATTGAAAGTGAAGTGATAAAGGCAGCCCAAAGAGCTTTTATGTTTATTTTCAAAGGAAAAGAGGGAAATTTTGAAAGCCGTCTGCAAGAAGCACGTCAAAAATACCAAGATAATGCCATGGTAATGGAACAAATAAAATTCATAGAAGAAGCACTATCCGGAAGACGTAATGTCATGGTAGCAGATTAATCCAAACGAGAGACGTATGCCGACAGAAAGAAAATTAGGGATTATTGCCGGAGGCGGAGATATTCCCCGACAGCTGATAGAGCAATGCCTTGCGAAAGGAAAAGATTTTTTTGTCTTAGCCATAGAAGGCAATGCCGATAAAAATCTCATCAATCAAGAAAACATTCCGCATCAATGGATTCGGATTGGACAGGCCGGAACAGGTTTTAAGCGATTTGCTGAAGAAAAAGTGCAAGATGTTGTCATGATAGGGACCATAAAGCGTCCGAGCTTCTTTGATCTGGTTCCCGATATGCGGACGACGGCATTTTTTGCCAAAATCGGTATGAAAGCCTTGGGGGATGATGGTATCTTAAGAGCTTTAGTCAAAGAATTGGAGAGTGAAGGCCTTTATGTGAAAGGGATTCACGAAGTTATGCCGGAAATTTTGATCCCAAGTGGCATTTTGGGGAAAGTTACCCCCACCAAACAAGCTCTGGAAGATATCCGTCGCGGCGTAGAAGTTGCTTTGGCTCTTGGCCGTTTGGATGTCGGACAGGCAGTTGTAGTACAACAAGGTCTGGTTCTTGGTGTTGAAGGGATTGAAGGGACCGGAGAATTAATCCGTCGCTGCAAGGAATATAAAAGAAAAGGCGAAGGGGGTGTCTTGGTCAAAATTCGCAAGCCGCAACAAGACATGCGTATAGACCTCCCGACCATAGGGGATAAAACCGTTTTAGCCGCAAAAGAAGCCGGGCTGCAAGGAATAGCTCTGCATGCCGGCAATGGTTTGATTGTAAATCAAAAAGAGACCATTCGCCTGGCAGACAAATATGGAATTTTTGTGATGGGAATAGATCCAAATGAGTTCTGCTGATATAAAAATCTATTTAATTGCCGGAGAGCCGAGTGGTGATTTGTTGGGTTCAAGACTAATGCGAGCCTTACGAGAAAAGACCCAAGGACACATTCATTTTTATGGTCTGGGTGGTGATACCATGGAGACCGAAGGCTTAAAATCGCTGTTTGATATTTCCGAGTTATCGGTAATGGGGATTGCCGAGGTTATTCCGAGTATTCCCAAAATATTAAAACGTATCCGTCAAACCGTAGACAATATCAAAGAAATCAATCCGGACATTGTGATTACAATCGATAGCTGGAGTTTTTCGGCTCGGGTGCATAAAGCTTTACGCAAAAGCGGTTTAAAAATTCCGCAACTGCATTATGTTGCACCGCAAGTTTGGGCATGGAAGAAAAAAAGAGCTAAAACCATGTACAAATACATTGATCGTTTGTTGACACTTTTGCCGCAAGAACCCAAATATTTTATCCCCTATCATCTAAAGACGGATTTTGTCGGACATCCGGTTATTGAAAGTAATGTTGTCCACGGCGACAGTGAGCAATTTAGATTAGCCCATAAAATCCCGCAAGATAAACGGATTATCACCATCCTGCCTGGGTCAAGGCATACGGAGGTTAGCCGTTTGCTTCCCGTTTATCTGGAGGCAGCCTCACAGTTGTTGCAAAAACATCAGGATTTATTTTTTGTCTTGCCAACGGTAAAAACCGTTTCATCTCGTGTCAAAGAAATGGTAAAGGACACAAAGTTACCGCTTATTTTAGTTGAGACGGAAAAAGAACGCTACGATGCCTTTAAGGCTTCTTCGGCCGCCATAGCCGCCTCGGGAACGGTCGCCTTGGAATTGGCTATTTGTAATATTCCGCATATCATCGGTTACATTGTTTCTCCGCTGACGGCATTTTTGGCACAAAAATTGTTAAAAATACAATTTGTCAATCTTTCTAATATTTTGTTAGGTCGAGAGATAATTCCGGAACTTTTGCAAGAACGTTGCAAAGCCGGAAATATCTGCCAATACATCGAGCATCTTTTAAATAAAGATGAGCTTTATGAAAAGCAAATGAAAGGTTTTCAGAAGGTAAGAGAAATTTTAGGGTGTGGCATCCAAACACCGAGCCAAAACGCCGCAGATATTGTTTTAGAAATGATTACCTCAAAAAACAAATAACAACACTATTCTTGCGGAGAAGAAGAGTCTTTTTCGCAACGGTGATAGTAGCTGCATCCGTCTTCCGGACAATCAACCAAAATTTCTCCTTCCGGACAAACCAGCGTAATCAGGCTATATTCGGCACAGGCTTGAGAACATGTGGTTTTAACCGTTTCGTCATCTTCGTTATATTTTGGTAAAGCACCGTCCCAACGTGTAATGGCGGTAACGCCGGCCTGAGCCGTTGCAGCGGCAAAAAACGTAAGCATAAAAAGCAAGAATTTTAATTTCATTTTTCCTTCCCCTAAAAAAACAGATTACAGATATTTTAATGATAAAAAAGTTAATTTATTGCAAATAAAAGAGAAATGAATTACCTTCGGTACAAGGAGAAAAAGATGCACTTATTTTGGTACCGGTTACAACAATCTTTTTTAGCGGAACGACAACGCTGGTGGTTGTGGTATCCGGTATTGTTTGCAACAGGAATTGGTCTTTATTTTTTATTGCCGTTTGAGCCGTCAAAATGGATAACATTATTGGTCATAGAGGCGATGTTATTAAGTGCGTTTTTGTTTCGACACCACCTAAAAGTCCTTTATGTGTTGATGCTGTTGGGATTGGTGGTTTTGGGTTTTACCTCCATTGAGTTGCGGACATTGTATCTGGACGGAAAAAGGTTTCCCGTTCCGCAAGACAAATTATATGTGCAGGCTCGCGTCATAAAATCCGATTACAACAGCAAGGGCAATCCGCGTCTTATAATTGATAACCTTCGTGATTTTGATGAAAATAAAATTCCCGGAAAATTCCGTATCAGCTACCGAGATAAGCAAAATATTTTTCAATCCGGAGATTGTGTTGAAATGGTGGTCAAGCTACTGCCCTTGGCTCCGGCATCTTTGCCGGGAGGCTATCAATATGATCGCAAAAGCTTTTTTCTTGGGTTGTCGGGAAGTGGCTATGCCGATAGCCGAGTTTGGGGCATAACCTGTTCACAAACACCGACAATAAGAGAAAAAATCGGCTTTTATATTGAAAAAATACGCACCGATGTTATTACACATATCAAATCAATTTTACCACCCGATGAAGCTTCTGTCGCCGCGGCCATAATTGCCGGAGAACAAGGCGGAATTTCTTCCGAACTGATAAATCATTACCGCAATTCAGGTTTAGCTCATTTTTTATCCATCTCCGGTTTGCATATGAGTATGATCACCGGATTAATGTTTTTTTTGGTGCGGTTTCTCATGGCCTTAATTCCTCCGTTAGCTTTAAGATATAATTCCAAAAAGATAGCGGCATGGTTTGCAATCCTGATAAGCTTGATCTATTTATTAATTTCCGGCAATGCGGTTCCCGCCCAAAGAGCCTTTATCATGACCTTGATTGTTTTGCTTGGCGTTTTGCTGGACCGACAAGCCATCTCAATGTACACGGTAGCCTTGGCGGCTTTAGTGGTGCTGTTAATCAATCCGGAAGTTTTAATCGGAGCCAGTTTTCAAATGTCTTTTGCGGCCGTAATAGCCTTAATTGCTTTTTATGAAAAATTTTCCGGCAAGCTTCAGCATTTTTTAGATACAACCTCAAAACAAATTTTTATAATCAGAGCCCTAAAAATAATCGTACTTTATGTTGTTGGAATATTGGTATCAGACCTGGTTGCCAGTTTAGCAACCCTGCCTTTTTCCATCTACCATTTTAATCAAATTGCACTGTTAACAAGCTTGGCAAATTTATTGGCCGGTCCGATTATCGGCTTGGTGATTATGCCTTTTACACTGCTCTCCTTACTTCTGATGCCTTTTGGGTTGGATGAATTGAGTTTGAAGATTGTCGGCTTTGGTATTCATTGGGTAAATGAGATTACAGCGTGGGTAAGCTCAATGCCAAATGCCAACATGCCGGTATTATCCCCACCGTTATGGGGACTTATTGCCATGGTTTTGGGCGGCTTATGGTTGTGCTTGTGGCAAGGAAAAATTCGTTTGTTAGGGATGTTGGGGATTTTGGGCGGAATTTTCAGCTTTTGTTTTATCAAAGTTCCGGATATCTTAATCAATTCACAAGGAGATTTGATTGCTCTAAAGGACAATTATGGGCAAATTGTCATTATGCCTCATCGGGGCGATGCCTTTACCAAAAAAATCTGGCTTGATAAAACCGCCTCAAAAACACTTTCAAAAAAACAATATGCAAAATTGAGAAAAATTTATAAAGGACAAAAACAAGATAAAAACTGGATAGACTTAGAATGTCAAAAACAAGAGTGTGTATATCGCAACATTTTTAAGTTTTCTAAATCGGGAAAATTTATCTTAAACGGAAAAGAACTTTCTCTAAGGGAGGAAGACGGAAATAAAGCAATCTTTTTGCCCAACCAAATTTACTCGGTCAAAGATATTTCCGGTCTCCGCCCCTGGAACAAAAAGATTAGAAATTAGCTTCTTTTACGGCTTTATCCGTTGCAAAATCAGAAGTTCTTTCAACCGTATTATTAAAAGATTCCTGAAAGCTGTCAAAATAATGGTTATCATAAAGCCATTTCCCGCCATAAGCCAATGCCGCTAAAACAATTATAATCATTAATCCTTTCATAGTTAACGCCTCCTAAAAAAATATTAAAGATAAAAGCAGTTTAAGCTAAAAATATTTAGCAGAGGGTTAAGAAAATAAAAATAATAAAAAAAAGCCCTCATCAAAAGAGGGCTTAAGGGAGAGTTTTTCGAACTTATTTGTGGTTGATAGAAATTTTTTTCTTTTTACCTTGCTCATTTTGAGATTTTGGGAAGACAACTTTCAAAATACCGTCTTTATACTCGGCGTTGGCATCTTCAAATTTCAAATCCCAAGGCAGAGGAACGGTTCTTGTAAAGGAGCCATAAGAAAATTCAGAAAAATAACTTCCTTTTTTATTTTCTTTCTTTTCTTGTTTTTTCTCCCCGCTGATTGTTAAATATCCGTCAGAAGAAACTTCCAAGTCAATATTGTTTTCAGGGATTCCCGGCAATTCGGCAGAGACAACCACATCGTTTTCATTTTCTTCAACTTCAACTTTAGGTGACAATTGGCGAGTTGAATTTACAAGATCACGATTCATCTCCCGCGGAAAATCCAACAAACCACCAAAGAAGCTGTTTACCAAATCATTAAAATCATGACGATAGCCATAACGCATCGGAGTATTATGACTGTTTTCTTTTTTATTCATTAAATCAGACATTTTAATCTCCTTAAATTTTATTATCTCCAACTTTCTAATACTGATTTAGGAAATCTTTTTTTCATTCGCAAGAGGGAAACAAAAAAATATTTTAAAAATAAAAAAAGGCAGTAAAAACTGCCTTTTATGCAAGAAGATCATAAAGTTATAAAGAATTAATCCACCTTGCGATTTTATTATCCACGGCTTGATTATATTTGTCCGGCAAATTGTTAAAAGCTGCACTTTTTTGGAGCTTGGCATTTTGAGCCATTTGTGCAAAATCTTCAAAATAAGTCCCAAAATTGCTCCCCTGAGTAGAAAAGGGAACAACTTTTTTGCCGGCAAAATCGGCCTGTTGCAAAAAAGCACGCATTGGTGTTGCAACCGTATACCACCAAACCGGAGCCCCGACAAAAACAGTGTCATATCGGCTAAAATCGGGTAATTTACCACTGAGTTTCGGATAAGATTTATCTTTAAGTTGTTTTCTGAGCGTAAGGTAAAACCACGGAGTCTGGTTTATTTTTTCGGCTGTTTTTATTTCATAGAGGTCGGCATTTGTCATCTTCTGAATCCGTTCGGCAATATCTTTGGTATGACCGCTCAGAGAATAATAAACAATAAGTGTTTTACCCGGCAGAGGTCGAACGCTTTCTTTTTCTCCTTCAAATTGGGCCATTTCCTGAGCATTTCTTTTGGCAACTTTGTACAAGTGAATTCCCCCGATGGATAATCCGACAAATAACGCTAATAACAAAACAGACAAGACAATTTTCAACATTTTTTCCTCCCAAGAAGTAAATCTATTTTAAGGATATTCATTTTTGCCCAAAAATCAAGGAACAAAAAACATATAAAAGAGGTGCAAAAACAAGATTATACAAATATTAACCAATATCTTTTACGCTTATACAAGAACCTGTCCACACAATCCGATTAACCAAAGAGGAGAAAAATCATGGCGGAAGAAATTATCGATGTTTATGATGAAAAAATGCACTTATTAGGACAAGCCACTCGATCTCAGGCTCATCAAGAAGGACTTTGGCACATGTCCTTTCATTGTTGGATTGTCCGACGTTCCCCCGAGGGAAGACCGCAGGTTTTACTCCAAGTCCGAGGCAAAACCCAAAACCACCCCTCCTTAATAGACATTTCGGCGGCCGGACATTTATTGAGCGGAGAAACTCCGCATGACGGGATAAAAAGCATTGAGCAAGAATTAGGATTAAAAGTTGATTTTGCAAAACTAACCAAGCTTTTTACGGCCAATCACGTTTTTCAAAAAGACGGATACATCAATCATGAATTTAACCCGACTTATTTATTAGAAGATTCAACCCCTTTGTTGGACTACAAGCTTAATCCCGATCGGGTGGAAGGTCTCTTTATTGCAGATGTTGAAGATATGTTAAATCTTTTCAAACATAAAGTAGACAAGATTTACGTCAACGGCCTAAAGTTAAATACAGACAGAAAATACACACCTTTTGCCGGCAACATTACACGAGACGAGTTTGTCCCGCACACGGATCAATATTTTATCAAGGTAATGGAAAATATTCAACGTTGGTTTCAAGGCCAATAGAGAATAATTCTATTTTCTCTTTACCAATTGATACGAATAATCCCGGCTTGATAGGCCCAAAGTCCGAGAGCAAGCAACGCAATCAAAACAAGCAACCATCCTTTACCGGAGAGATTGGAAAGATTTTTGCGGTAATACACACCTTTTCTTCCGGCATGGACATAAGTTCCCTGCGGTCCCGAACCAAGACGCAAACCTTTCCCGCCTAAAGAAAAACCCACGCCTGACTTTGATAAATTAATTCGTAGCGGACCAATGTTAAACCCTTTTTTAAGATAAAATCCCATACTTGTCTGAATGCTCCTTAAAAAATTCAAACCAACGGCAAAAGTTTACTTTCTTTTGGTAAATTTGTAAATGGTTTGCTTTTTTTTTACTTCATAACTTCAATCTGGGCTGAAAAATTCCGCGGTTGATGAACCAGAAAATCCAATCCGCTTTCAACTTCACCAAGCTCTATAAGATCTTTGTCCGGTATAAGGCTGTGCGTTTTATAAAAAATTCCCAAATTTTTCCACGGCGCATAAATAAACATTTTTCCGGCCGTAGCAATCATTCCCCGCGGAGCCTTTTCCAAAGAAATCGGTTTTGGAAATTGGGTAATTTTTTCTTCTCCGGCAAAATCAGAAAAATTAAAATGAGCCGGTAACATCTCTAAAAATTGTTCAACGGCAGAATTTTCGGCCATATTAATAATAACTTCTTGGTTGTTATCTAAAATCAATTTAATTTTCATTTCAGAATAATCCTTTTTGTTTTCAGCATGAGCAATATTAAAACCCATTAAAAAGATGAGAAATAATGTCAAGATTCTTTTCATCAAACATATCCTTATTGATAAATGGGCTCATAATTCTCAAGCGTTGTTTCTTTAATCAAATTAATAGTGGTTAGGGCATTGGGCAAACCGATGTACGGAATAGCCTGAACCATAGCCGCCAAAAGGGTTTCCTTATCGTTTCCGGCCTTAAGGGCCCCGACAATATGAGCCGGCAGTTGTTCTTTTGCTCCCAAGGCTGTCAAAACAACCAAAGACAAAAGTTCTCTTTGTTTAAGGCTCAAGCCGTTACGCGTATAAAAATCCCCAAAACAAAAAGTGGTTAACGTATCGGGAACAATATTTTTATAATCTCCGGGTAAGGAGGACATGGCTTGCTTAACCTCGTCTCCATAAAGCTTGTTTTGTAACGCAACCCCTTTGTCAAAGCGATTATCATCATTGGTGTTAGACGCATTTTCAAGAGGGAGTTTTATTCCTTTTTCCTGAGCAACCTCATTAAAAACTCCAATGGCATTTAAGGTGCGAGGAAACCCAATAAACGGAGCACATTGATAAATGGTTTCTCTAATCTCCAAAGGAGAATTCCCGACATTTAAGGCCGCCTGAATATGAGCCTTAAGTTGGGGAAGAGTCTGCAGGGTTGATAACGCGGCAACGGTAATTAACTCTCTCTCTTTAGGAGAAAGATTTCCCGTATAAAAGACTTCTCCAAAAATATTACGTTGTAAAATTTCCATAAATTCAGGATCAGTCGGATTCAAAGTACGATCCGTCTGAAACAATTCCTTAAAAACAACATCGGCTTTTTTAGATCTAGACATACTGGCATCCTCCGCAAATACAGGGTTAGAATAACAAAGAAAAGCAATAAATAAAAAAGCAAACCGATTTTTCATTTGTACCTCAACACTCAAAAATTTCCTTTATTGAAACATAGTATAATTTTTAGAGGTAACTCTAGGTCAAGCTTTTTTTGCAAAAAAAACAAAATTTATTATTAAAGATATAAAAAGAAATTTTTAATTGCCTTTTGTCAAAATTTTTCTATAATAACAACAAATTAAATAATTATGTCTTACAATAAATTTTATTTATTATGAAAAAAATGTTTTCTTTGAGCCTATTGCTCAATGTTGTTTTAGGCGGAGCTATTGTTTGGCAACGTTGCAAAAAGTCTGGTCTCATTCCGACCAAGCCGCTTGCAAAAGAGAAATCTTTAGTGGATGACAAGCATCTTGTTAATCCAAAATTGCACTATCTTGCCCAAGAATGTAACGCAAAACTACCGCCGAAATACCAAGGCTTGATCAAAATTCTGGTTGAAAAAGATCATCCGAAGTTGCCGGCAATTTTACAAGTCGGTGATATAAAAATCAGCCTCAAAAGAGAAAATCACATCCAATCAATGTTTATGGCCCAAACTCCGTTGGATGCAATAAGCATGGCCTGCTACGGTTACGAGGGAACGGGGCGTTACATTACGGTTCCATACGAGCTGGAATATATTCTGGAGCACAAAGATATCATTAATGTTTATCTTAAAGCTCTGGGGTTGGAGCCTATCTCGCAAAATGAAAATTACTGGACAGTGAGTGTTGAGACGGGATGGAACACCGGGTGGAAACGCTTTTCTTGGAGTGTGGAAGAGGCTTATGAGAAGCTTCATAAAAAGTTTAAGGTACGCACTCCGAACGGCTACCATACAACCGATTTTGACTCCAAAGCAAAACTTATTTTGCTGCTGAAAGGGTGGGAGTATTGTTTTGTAGAAGCCTAACGGCAATAAAAAAACAGAGACTTAAAAAAGCCTCTGTTTTTTTAGCTTACTTACTGCCAAGATTTATGAAAGGCGTACTGTTGCCTAACATATATTGCGGCAGTTTACCATCCCATTTTTTAACCGCTTCATACTCAATAAGGTCTTTGTTTTTAGACAAGGCTTCGGTTTTAATTTTCATCGCCTCAGCCTCTGCTTGAGCCGTAATCTTTTTCTGATTAGCCTCCTCCGTAATACGTTTTGTATTATTGAGAGCCTCTTGAGCTTTTTGATCGGCAATAACCTTATCCTCAATTGCTTTTTCAAAAGCATCGGAATAGTCCGTATTAACAAAAAGGAACTGGGCGTTCTTAAAATAACGTTTATCCAAACGATTATTTAAGTGCTCGGTAATTTCAATGCGGGCCTTGTCCAAATTTGAGATGAGTTCTTGAGCTTGCCATTTACCGATGACATCTTTTAAAACGTCATTCAAAGCTGGGACAATCAATTTGTTTTCATAATCCAATCCAACCTTTTCATAAAGGTTATAAACATTTTCAGCAACTAATTCGTACTGGAAATTGTAGTCGAGATCGGCTGTCTGAATATCCGAGGTGTAAGAGGAAGCCTTGCCGCTCATCTTTTGGGTCTTTATATCCATGTCTACCATGCTGGAAACAAAGGGAGGCTTGAATCCGACACCATTCAGATAACTTTTTTGATCAACTTTTCCAAGGGTTACCAGCACACCTCGATACCCGGGAGCAATGTAATAAAAACAAGAAAACAGTGTGATCAAAACAAACAGAGCTAGGATTCCCAGTCCAATCCATTTCAAAATTTTACTGGCATCCCAGTTTTTGTTTTTCGCTTTTTCATGATAATATTCCATAATCAAAAATTTTTATAAAAACAAATTTTGTTTAATAACATTAGTATCTTTTAACCATAGAACTTCAATTTTATATTCTGATCCCTAAAATACGAAATTTTAAACCGAAGAACGGCGGGCGGCTAAGCGACAGCTCTTTGATTGAAGACAATGCGTGAATAAATTAAAAAAAACTTAAACAATACCACCATTATTAAATTTAAATTTTGTTTTGGTTAATAAATATAAAATAATTAATATCAAAAAACACAAATATCATATTTTAGACAAAAAAACAAGAGGTTTATAAAAAATAGAGCATGTTATAATAAAAGAAAACGACAGTCGTAAAAAAACAACTGTCGTTTAAGGTCTTTGACAAAGTTTCATCTTATCTTTTTAAAATAAGAGAAGCGTCAAATTTTGCAAAACCAATCATATCTTGCAACAAGGCTCTGTTATTATGTATTTTTGCACAAACGGGCAATCCTTCTTTTGAGCAGCACCAAAATTTGACGCAGTCAAGAGCATCATCACCGGCTTTTTTGCGTAAATCAGAAAGATCATGCCAGGCATCTAATAAGATAGCTACCTCATCCGGAGACAATAACCTTCCGCCTAAACGTTGAAGATAACGGTACAAAGTCGGGGGAGTGACATGAGATTGCACGCGGCTATGAATAACTAATTCAGGACTGATACGATAACCGATAATACGTCCGTTTTCCGGCACATAATCGACACTTTCAACCAAATTTTCATAAACATAGCGAGGCCGAACATAATCATCAACCCTTTTGGGCAATATTCCATTCCACTTGGGCTCACCGGCCGGACCTTTATACACACCACTTTGTCCGGATAGCTCTTTTTGGGTCTTATGACCATAATAGAGGGCGACAATAATGGCAAAACAAAACAAAAATACAAACAGACCAATCAAGATAAAGCAAATGGTTCGTTCTTCCATAAAAATACCGGAATGTTTAAAGAGGCTTGTTTGACCGGATCCTCTGTAGATAACAAAATAATAATGAACTTTCTTTATTTGTCAAAAAATTTTGTCAAATGTCAAGGAATTTGATAAAAGGCCAAAGGAGACCTCAAAGGGGGTGTCCCTCAAACTCTTTGTCAGCAGGCGTGTCGTTTTGCTCAGCGTTTGCGTTTGCCAAATAAAAGACCAAGTTATAGATAGTTTGTCGAAGTTGAGAGTTTTTGATTTTTTCCAAGGCATGGATTAATTCAAGATTACAGGTTTTAAGGAGCGGGTCGGCTTTTTCTTCAAGCAAAATATTTTTATCTTTAATGCCGTATAGTCTCCGTGGGCTATATTGGTCAAGCTCTTCGCCAATCCCGTCATAAAAATAATTAACAGGAACTTTCAAAACCACAGCCATATCCCAAAGGCGGCTTGCCCCCATTCGGTTTATACCTTTTTCATATTTTTGGACCTGTTGAAAAGTGATTCCCAACCGATCCGCCAATTGTGTTTGTGAAATCTGTAACATTTCACGTCGGAGGCGAGCCCGTTTTCCAACATACACATCAATTGGGTTTGCCTCACCATTTACCATTTTACCGCGAGATTGAAGAGCTGTCGTCCGAATGAGGGTATTTTTCATAATCTACTCCTAACAAGGTTGTGATAAAAAGTAATTTTTGTTTTTTACCAAGCGTATATCCATAAACCGCCAGGACCAAAACAAAACGGCGGACCATTTTTTAGAGTTTTATTGGCACGAAAAAAAAGACCACCTTTTGCACAAAGGTGGTCGGGGCAGTTCGTAAATCATGTAGCTAGATATGACTCTTTCAGTCTTTAGAGACAAAATGCTCCTGAACATACACTGAAAGCTCCCCGACCATAATCGGGGCAATATTTGCTGTTATTAAACACAACAACATAATGATGTATTGCCATACACCACTAGCTACATAAAGGCTTACGACAGCCTCGCACCTAAGTGCTAGACTATGCTATTTGCACAGCCTGTTTTGACTATAAAAGAATTTTGTTAAATTTCAACTAAAAAAGCCCTACCAACAGACCAAAAGAGGGAAAACCGGAATAAAAAAAGACCACCTTTTTGCACAAAGGTGGTCGGAGAGTTCGTAAATCATACTACTAGTGATGACCTCTTGACCTTTAGGTAAAACCTTGGACATACGTCAAAAGCTCCCCGACCATAATCGGAGGTCTCATTACACACAAATTGTAACCCCAGCAAAAGAAAATTCAAGTGTTGTTTCCTCTTTTGCTGTAATACTTTCTTTTAGGAAAGACTAAAACTCCATAATCTCATTATCTTCTGGAACAACAACATTATTGAGCTTCATTTTTCTAATATCATTTCTTGTTACGGTTAAGTGGCTTACCGTATCCATGTGGCTAACAACAAGAGTAGATTTTGGAGCAAAAGAAGACAATATTTTAACGTCTTCATCATTCATAATGATTCTTTCTCCGTTAAGAAGGGTGGCTCCGCAGGCATTAACAACAATCACTTCCGGAGAAAACTGCTTGATTGCCGTCATGACTTCTTCGCACCATATTGTGTCTCCGGCAATATAAAGAGTTTTTTCTTGCTTTGCCTTAAAAACAACCCCCATTGCATCGTAGGGCATGTGGATTTGCTCGCATAGGGGTTTAATAATTTCTCTTTTCCCATGCTGTCCATAAGTCTTATAAAGAGTTGTCCCGCAAAAAACAGTACCTTTTTCAGAAATAATTTGAACATTATTAAATCCGAATGCTTTGATTTTATGGAGATCTTCTTCATTTTGTACAAAGAAAGAAATATTTTTATCAAGTGCCTCAACGGCTAAATCATCCCAATGGTCTGGATGAAAATGCGTTAAAATAACGGCATCAACATTCACAATATCAGAAATCGGAAGCGGAAGGTCAACTCTTGGTTGACGTACTTCGGCATTGACAGCAACATCAAAGCCAGGCATCGCATTTTTTGGCATAAGCCACGGATCAATTAAAAATTTTTTTTCATTATAGGTAATAATCAGCGTAGCATTTCTTATTTGATGAATACGCATATCCTTTTCCTTTCCAATTTTAATAACTTACCAACATTGATAAAAAAATATACCAAGGTTGCCCTTCCTTAAAAGATTATGATGTAACTTTTGTATTAAAAGATAATACCAAAAAAAAATTTATTTAAGAGGCAAATTCGTTACACCCAATTGTTTGAAAATATCATAACGATCATATTTGGCACGTTTTTCAATAATTTTTCCGTTTTTAACCCTTAACATACACATAAAATCCATATAAACCTTTTTGTTTTTAACCGGAACGCCATGCCAATTGTCTTGCTGTAATTCGCCTTCAAAGGTAAGATAAACAGCAACTCTATCTTCATCGGCAAGCATAAATTGATTGGTCATTTTAAAATCGCCAAAAGGATCCATATTACTACGTTCCAAATCAATAAAAGCCTGAACTCCTTGCAATTTGGTGTGCACTTCCGGATAATAAACAAAATCATCACCACACAAGGCTGCCGCTTCGTCATAACGGCGACTTGCAATTAGTTCATAAAATTTGCGAACAAGCTCTTTGTTCTTTTGTACATAACAAGTGCATTCCGGACAACATTTATTGTCTTCGGTGCATTGGCAATTTTCGCCACAATGGCAATTTGAGGAACAGCAACAATTTTTATTTTTTTCCATTTATTTTCCCTTTCTTAAATATAGAAAAAAGAGTGAATAGATTCATATACATATACCTGGTATGGGTATCTGTCAACGGAAAAGTTTATTTCTTCTTTCCCGCTAAAAGGTAACTGACATTAATATGATCATAAATATCTTGCAAATCAATAGATCCATCTAACACAAGGGTTATCCAAGATTTTTTATTCATGTGATAGCCTCCAAAAAATCTTTTCCTATCCACAAGATTCATGATTTCTTGCGGCTCTTCCCGCAAATCAATAATTTCTATTTTTTCGTTTCCGCTCAATCCGAGTTTGTTTTTTTCAACAATCATCAAAACAGCGTACCATTTTTGGTTATCTTTTCGACGCAAGACTGCATATTCGGGAAAATTTTCCCACAAATATTCTAAATCACTATGATATTTTTCTTTTGCATAATTTATTATTTTATTGGCATACTCTGTTTTAAAAATTTTTGTTTTGAAACATTGGTTAGAAATAGAGTGTAAAATTTCTAAACAATCGGTTCGGACTTTTCCAACAAATTCACCGCTCACCCCCTCAATCAAGTGCAGGCGATACTCCTCTCCGGTGTCTAAATCAAAAACTTTTGTCTGAATTTTTCCATCAGGAAAAACAGACACATGGAGTTCAAATTGGTTATCTACAATTTTTTTATGATACATATATTGATCATTTTTAAAGATAAAACCAAAATCCAGAAGTTTTTCATATATTGGGGTTTTGTGCTTAAATATATCATCAAAAATCATAATCTATACATCTTTCAAAAAAATAATTCAGAATATCTTTAATATATCGGTGTGTATCAAAGAAGTAAATCAAAAACAATATAGGGTCATAAAAATATCTCGGCGAGCAAAAGCTTAGTTTTTTATTGCAATGAAATTATGATGACACAAATGCATTTTATTGCGGATGCTTAACGAACAGAGTGTAAGTAAAAAAATAACCGACAGTCTAAAAACTGTCGGTTATAAAAGAGAGCTTTAGCAGACAACGGGAAATGCATATCATAGCTCATCGTACTAGGATAGTCCGTAGCCACAACAACACTTGCCAAAAAATTTATAATTGACAATAGATAAAACGGTATCAGTTTGATTTTTTTCATAATTGCACCTTCGGTTAAATTTGTTCAAAGTATATTCAGCATTTATCTTAAATACAATAAAAATCACCAACAATCTTTATCATATTTTACATTAAGAATCATATCATGCCCATATTTCTTAAA
>CALXWA010000002.1 GCA_944392275.1 uncultured Alphaproteobacteria bacterium | reverse complement strand
ACCATGGTCTACGTGACCAATCGTTCCGATATTGCAGTGCGGCTTCGTCCGCTCAAACTTCTCTTTTGCCATCTTATTCTCCAATAAAACAAATAAAATTAATTAAACATTTTTTACTTCCGTGGTACAAGGATTTTCCTTGTACCACATCCGTACAATAAACAAAACTAAGCGTTCTTAGCTTTAACTTTATCAGCAATCTCCTTAGGAACTTCAGCATAATGGTCAAATTCCATTGTAAACTGAGCACGCCCTTGAGACAGAGAACGCAAAGTATTAACATAACCAAACATATTGGCCAAAGGTACTTGGGCATCAATTACTCGAGCATTTGCTCTTTGATCCATACCATTAACCATACCACGACGAGAGTTAAGATCGCCAATAATATCTCCCATATATTCTTCCGGAGTAACAACCTCAACCTTCATAACCGGTTCCAATAATTTTGGATTAGCCTGACGCATACCCTCGCGGAAAGCGGCACGAGCAGCAATTTCAAAGCACATAACATTCGAGTCAACTTCGTGATAAGCACCATCATACAAGTTGCATCGAACACCGCTAACCGGATATCCGGCAATAACACCGGCATCCATAGCTGAACGCAAGCCCTTTTCAACACCCGGGATATATTCCTTAGGAACGTTACCGCCAACAACCGTATTGACAAATTCAAAACCATTATAACCTTCAATCGGTTCAAATTTGATTTTGACTTTTGCAAACTGTCCGGCACCACCGGATTGTTTCTTATGGGTATATTCAATATCGCAAGGTTTCGTAAAGGTTTCACGATAAGCAACTTGCGGTTCACCGACATTTGCATCGACCTTAAATTCTCTTCTCAAACGATCGACAATAATGTCAAGGTGCAACTCACCCATACCTTTAATAATGGTTTGGCCACTGTCAGGATCAGAAGAAACTTTGAAAGAAGGATCTTCCATCGCCAAACGCGATAAAGCCAAGCCCATTTTTTCAACATCGGCTTTTGTTTTTGGTTCAACGGCCAATTCAATAACCGGATCCGGGAACACCATGTTTTCCAAAACGATCGGGTGATTTTGATCGCATAACGTATCACCAGTTGTCGTATCTTTCAGACCTGCCAAAGCAATAATATCACCGGCATTTGCTTCTTTCAAATCTTCACGTTTGTTTGCATGCATCAAAAGCATACGGCCAACACGTTCTTTCTTATCTTTAACTGAGTTATAGATGTAAGAACCGGCCGACATTGTTCCCGAATAAATACGAACAAAGGTTAAAGAACCAACGAACGGATCGTTCATAATCTTAAAAGCTAAGGCTGACAACGGCTCGTTATCACTTGGTTTTCTGGAAATAACTTCATCTGTACCCGGTTTTGTACCTTCAATCGCCGGAATATCAACCGGAGAAGGCAAATAATCAATAACCGCATCCAACAAAGGTTGAACACCTTTGTTTTTGAAAGCTGTGCCGCAGAAGACCGGAACAAAAGACTGGCTCAAAGTCCCCTTACGAATACATTTTTTCAATGTTTCGACGGAGATCTCTTTTCCTTCCAGATAATCGTTCATCGCATTTTCATCTTCTTCAACGGCCGTTTCAATCAATTCATGATGATAAGTTTCGGCTTTTTCTTTCAAATCAGCCGGAATTTCCTGAATTTCAATTGGAGCATCAGCCGTGTCCCCGGTATAAATAATTGCGTTCATATTAAGCAAATCAACAATACCGCGGAAAGTATCTTCGGCACCGATTGGCAATTGCAAAGCCAAAGGTCTTGCACCCAAACGATCTTTAATCATATCCAAGCAACGATAAAAATTAGCACCGATACGATCCATCTTATTACAAAAACAGATTCTCGGAACACCATATTTATCAGCTTGTCTCCAAACGGTTTCAGATTGCGGTTCAACCCCGGCAACTGAATCAAAAACGGTAATGGCACCATCCAAGACGCGTAATGAACGTTCTACCTCAACGGTAAAGTCAACGTGTCCCGGCGTATCAATAATATTAATACGATGCCCTTTCCAAAAACAAGTTGTGGCTGCAGAAGTAATGGTAATACCACGTTCTTGCTCCTGTTCCATCCAGTCCATGGTAGCGGCACCGTCATGGGTTTCACCAATTTTGTGGTTTACACCAGTATAATATAGGATACGCTCGGTTGTTGTGGTCTTACCCGCATCAATGTGAGCCATAATACCGATGTTTCTATACATTTCCAATTTATGTGTACGAGCCATTGTATTTTTCCTATATTATAATTAAAACTTATAATGAGAGAAAGCCTTGTTAGCTTCAGCCATTTTGTGGGTATCTTCACGTTTTTTAACGGCAGAACCTTTATTGGCAACAGCATCTAACAATTCATTGGCCAATCTTTCGGTCATTGTGGATTCGGAACGCTTTTGAGCCGCTTCAATAATCCAACGAATAGCCAAAGCCTGACGTCTGTCCGGACGAACTTCCATCGGGACTTGGTAAGTAGCACCACCAACACGACGCGACTTAACTTCGACCAAAGGTTTAACATTATCAATAGCTTCACTGAATACTTTTAGAGCATCCTGTTTAGATTTTGCAGCAATGATATCAAAGGCAGAATAAACAATTTTTTCTGCAACGGCTTTTTTACCATGCTCCATAACATTGTTAATAAACTTAGCGACTACCTTATCACCGAATTTGGCATCAGGCAGTACGATTCTTTTTTCAGCTGTATGACGACGTGACATCTTCTATACTCCTATTTCGGTCTCTTAGCGCCGTATAAAGAACGACGTTGACGACGTTTAGATACACCTTGAGTATCCAAGGTACCACGAATAATATGATAACGAACACCAGGTAAGTCCTTCACACGGCCGCCACGAATCATTACCACTGAGTGTTCTTGAAGATTATGACCTTCACCAGGGATATAACTGATTACTTCAAAGCCGTTAGTAAGACGAACGCGCGCCACTTTACGCAAAGCTGAGTTTGGCTTTTTCGGGGTTGTTGTATAAACCCTTGTACAAACACCGCGTTTTTGTGGACAAGCTTTCAAAGCCGGAACTTTGTTTCTCTTCACTTTGGGTGTTCGTGATTTACGAATTAACTGATTAATTGTAGGCATCACAAATTTCCTTAAGTATTAAATTAATTACAAAAAACTCTTAAAATTAAGCCGTGTGGCAGAACAGATTCATAGCTCTGTCTTTCTTTCAAGAGTCTCGGCATACTAGATTCATAAACAATGAAAGTCAATACTTTTTTGTAAAAATTTGAGTCTAAAAAAGATTTAGAATCTCTTAACGATTCGCAATATTCGATTCGGAAAGTCTCATAAAGATTCCGCAATAAAAAAGAAGCCTTAACGGGCTTTATTTTTATTTTTTGGTCAAATTGAGTCCATTTAGATACAGACATTCAAAGCTTTTCCTTTTCCAAAACAAAAAAAAGGAGCTTCAATAAAGCTCCCTTTATGGGCATTAAACTACTTATTCCTACGGATCCAATAAAGCAAAATAACCATACCAATCCATACCAAAAAAAGAAAACAGCCATACCTAAATCATCCGAACTTGATGAAGAGTACGGACAACATCGGCTTTGGATGAAAGTAACGGTGTCACCATAATAAAGACAAGTATTTTCTATGAACCATATGTGAAAAGCACGAAAAAAATCTTGCCATTTTGACAAGAAAAGACTAACCTTTGAGCATTATTTTACTTTAATCATGAGGATGATATGAACAACCCTAATACCGATATTGTCTCCGCTAAAAGAACAATTGACAAAGAAGTCGAAGCCCTTCGCATGATGGAGGATGAACTAAACGATAATTTGACCAAAGCTTTGGATCTCATGCAAAAAACCAAAGGGCGTGTTATTATTACCGGAATGGGAAAATCCGGACACGTTGGCTCCAAAATTGCCGCAACCTTGGCCTCAACGGGAACACCTTCTTTCTTTGTCCATCCGGGAGAAGCCAGCCACGGAGATTTAGGAATGTTAACACAAGAAGATTGTGTCGTTGCTATTTCCAATTCCGGAGAGACCAAAGAGCTTTCAGACATTATCATTTATTGTAAACGATACGGGATTCCGCTGATTGCAATTACCAAAAATCCCGAAAGTGCCTTAGGACGTGCCGGAGATATTTTACTTAAACTCCCTGATGATGGAGAAGCTTGTCCTTTAGGATTGGCTCCAACTTCTTCCACCACCGCAACAATGGTACTTGGAGATATTTTAGCCGTTGCCTTATTGGAAAGAAAGGGCTTTACAAAGATGGATTTCAAACAACGCCATCCTGGTGGAAAGCTAGGTTCTTTCCTGACCAAAGTTTCAGACTTAATGCATAAAGGGGACGAAATGCCTTTGGTAAATGAACAAACAAGCCTGCAAGAAGCCCTTCTGGTCATGACCTCCAAAATGTTGGGATGTGTTGGAATTATAAGAGCCGACGGGACTTTGGAAGGAATTATTACCGACGGAGATTTACGCCGTTGTTTAAGTCCGGATGTAATGAATAAGAAGGTAACGGAGATCATGACCCGTAACCCCAAAACCATTGCTCCGGATGTTTTAGCCGTTGAAGCTCTTAACACAATGAACACAACTGGTAAAGGAATAACCCAGCTTTTTGTGGTTGAAGACGACAAACCAATCGGAATTATTCATATGCACGATTGTTTACGTGCGGGGGTTGCCTAAATTTGTTTGACAAAGAAAAAATAGACCAATACTTTGCGGATACATCTTTTGCAAAACCAAAGCTAAAAGAGCAAAATGAGGTTACCAAAAGAACAAAAATCGTCCGCCTTTTCAGGCTACTTTTGCCGAGTATTGCCGCCGTTCTAATTGGGGTCCTTTTGGTGTTCCCTTCCTTAAAAAAAGACGTTCGTGATTTCAAACTTGATATTACCATGCCCAAAAAGGGAGAGCTGGAAAAACTCCATGTCGAAAACACGGTTTTGTACATAACGGACAGTAAAAATCAAGTCAATAATTTCACGGCCCAAAGCATTGATGAAACCGCGCCGGGATCAAAGTTGGTTAAATTACATAACCCCGAAGGGATGATGCCTTTAAGCAAAGAAAATTGGATTAACATAAAATCTCCGACAGGATATTTTAACCAAAGCACCAACATCATCCAGCTGACCGAAGATGTAAAAATGTATTACAACGAAGGAATGGAAGTTGAAACGCAAGAACTGTTTTATGACTTTAATTCCAGGAAAGGATACGGAAACCAACCCGTTGCGGCGGAAGGGATCTTTGGAAATTTGCTTGCCGAAGGTTTTATCTTTGACAGCGACAATCAAATACTAACCTTTACCGGCCATAGTGATATCACGGTTCATGAAGAAAGTTTTAAGGAAAAATAAGAACATGAAAAAAATTTCTTTTTTAACCCTGTTTTTAGTACTCATCAGTCATTCTCTCCAGGCTTCTGATGTAAACATTACCGCCGAAAAAAAAGTTGAATGGCATTCACAAAGCAAACAAATCATTGCCATCGGCGATGCCGTTGCAAGCAAAGAAAATATGAAAATTCGTGCCGACAAATTAATTGCCCATTACCAAGACGGAAGCCAAAATCAAAAAGGGAAAATCAAAAGAGTGGAAGCTCTGGGTAACGTCAAAATGAATTCGGAAGATACGTCGGCTTTTGGCGATTCTTTAGATTATAACTTACAAGAACAAAAAGCCGTTCTTAAAGGGACGCCCGCCAAAATAACTACCCCAAAAGAAACAATTACGGCTGAAGACAACATTACTTACTACCCACAAGAACAAAAGGCAATTGCCACCGGAAATGTTTTGGCAACGAGCGAAGACAATCGCCTTAAATCCGATATTATGGTTGCATATTTTAACAAAAACAATTCCACCCAAACAACCGAACTTGAAAAAGTCGAAATTTTTAACAATATTTTGATAACAACCCCTTCGGCAACGGTAAAAGCCGATAAAGGCGTTTATTATCCCAAAGAAGAAAAAGTCTATTTATACAACAACATCATCCTTGAACAAGACGGAAATATCCTAAAAGGGGACAAAGCGGAAACAGATATCAAAACTGGGATCAGCACCCTGATTTCAACAGCCAAAAACGGCCGAGTAACCGGTGTGTTCAAAGAAAAGAAAAAAGAAAAATCGCCATCTACAGGAAAGAAAGAAAATGAATAATACGGCATATCCCATCGATTCGAAGTTAGAAATTTTCAACATTGGAAAGAAATATAAAAATCGACCGGTTTTACGGAACGTATCCTTAAATGTTCGCCGTGGGGAAGCGGTTGGTTTGCTTGGCCCGAACGGAGCCGGAAAAACGACCTGTTTTTATTGTGTTACCGGATTAATCACTCCGGACTATGGCGATGTTCACATTGACGGACAAGATATTACCAATCTTCCGATGTATCGCCGTGCCAGAATGGGAATAGGTTATCTTCCGCAAGAAGCGTCCATTTTCCGTTCCTTATCCGTTGAAGACAATATCAAAGCCATTTTAGAGGTTGTTATTGAGGACGAAAGCAAAAGAGAAAACATGTTAGAAGAACTGCTTTCGGAATTTTCAATTGCTCACCTGCGTAAAAGTCCGGCAATTGCCTTATCCGGAGGCGAGAGAAGACGTCTTGAAATTGCCAGAGCCTTAGCCAGCCAACCCAACTATATTTTACTGGATGAACCTCTGGCCGGAATTGATCCGATTGCCGTTGGTGAGATTCGTAACTTGGTCTCACAATTAAAACACCGCGGATTAGGCGTATTGATTACAGACCACAACGTCCGTGAAACCTTGGATATTACGGACCGAGCCTATATATTACACGGAGGGACGGTTCTGATGGAAGGAACCCCCGATGAAATCGTCGCCAGTCCGGAAGTACGTAAAGTATACCTCGGAGACAGTTTTTCGCTGTAAGGTTCTCCGTTTAACAAGGAATAATCAATGGCTCTGACCCCAAAATTGGAAATACGGCAGTCGCAATCTTTATTGATGACGCCTCAATTACGTCAAGCCATCAATCTCCTTCAACTCACCAATGTAGAACTAAACGAGCTCTTAGAGCAAGAACTAACCAACAACCCCTTACTGGAAAGAGAAGACGAACATTTAAACAATCAACCAGACACCGCTCTTCCGACAATTGATGATTACGATACCGTTCCATCCTCTCAAGACGAAGATTTTCAAGATATTCCTGCAGATTATGACAACACTTGCGATGATGATGGCAGTGATCGCGAAGGATACGAAACCAACAACTGGGATTCCTACTACCCCGATAAAAGTAAAGAAGCCTCCGAAGATTTTGATTATTTTGAACAAAAACTAAGCGGAGAAAAATCTCTTGAACAAATTCTCTCTGAACAAATTTCGCTTATATTTACCAATTCCAAAGATCGCCTAATTGCCCATGTATTGTGTGAAAATTTAGATGATGCAGGCTATTTTCGCGGTAATCCGCAACAAATAGCCCTTCGACTCAAGACCACACCGGAAAAAATCAATACGGTTCTTAACCTCATGAAGAGTTTTGAGCCTTCGGGAATTTTTGCAAAAAATCTTGCAGAGTGCCTGCAACTACAGCTAAAAGAAAAGGACCACCTTGATCCGGCAATGCAAAAACTACTGGATAACTTGGACTTACTGGCTCTGCGTAAAGATAAAGAACTAAAAAAAATATGCCAAATTGACGATGATGATTTGCAAGAAATGATTGCCGAGATTAAAAGTTTAGACCCCAAACCGGCAGCCAAATTTCGTCAAGAAAAACCCAGCTACATTTTGCCCGACGTTTTTGTTCGCCGCAATCGCGACGGAAGCTATCTGGTTGAACTAAACAATGCTTCTTTACCTCGGCTTTTAATCAATCAAGAATATGCCACCCATCTAACACGACAAAACAAAGAAACAGAAAAATTCCTAAAAAAGAACATAAGTCATGCAAACTTTTTGATGAAAGCCCTTCACCAAAGAGCCGAAACAATTTTACGGGTAGCAACGGAAATTGTCCGCACCCAAAGAGACTTTTTTGAATATGGAATTGATTATCTAAAACCCCTCAATCTAAAAGACATTGCCGAAAAACTTGAGATGCACGAAAGTACGGTCAGTCGGGCAACAACGGGAAAATACATGCACACCCCAAACGGATTGTTTGAGTTCAAATATTTCTTCTCGGCGGCAGCTTCCACCTTTAACGGTAATGAAGATACTTCGACCCTATCCATCAAATACAAAATCAAAGAACTCATCGAGGCAGAAGACCCCAAACATATTCTCTCCGATGACAATTTGGTCGAGTTGTTAGCACAAAAAAGCATCAAAATAGCCCGCCGAACGGTTGCCAAATATCGCGAAAGCCTCAATATCCCGACATCCGCCGAACGTAAACGCCTTAAACGCCGCTGAGGTTTAACATTTTGTGTTGACTTTTTAGGCTTTTTGGTATTATTTCAGAATTTAGATTGAAAGTTAAAAGCTTTCATATTATTATAAAAACGAAAAGTTTAATTAATTATATGCAAGGAAGAATCATGAAAATAACATTATCTGGTAATCAAGTTGATATTGGAGACAGACTCCGTAAACATGTCGAAGAAAACGTATTAAATGCTGTAAATAAGTATTTTCCGGCTCCTGTCAGCTGCAGCGTTTCTTTTACCAAAGAAGGGGATGACTTCAGTGCTGAAGTTACGGTTCATCCTGCGAAAAACATTATCTTAAAAGGTACGGGTAAAGCAGGAGACCCCTATTCTGCCTTTGACGATGCCAATGAACACATTGCAACCCGTTTACGTCGTCACAAAACCAAATTAAACGACCACAAAGGGAAAACCGGTTTGGCCGAAATCGCCAATGAAGCTGTTTTTGCCCTTAATGAAGATGCCGAAGAGATTGACATTGACGATGCTCCGTTAACCATTGCAGAACTGGAAGCAAACATACCGGTATGCACGGTTTCAGAAGCCGTTATGTATATGGATTTGAATAACGAATGTGCGTTAATGTTTAAAAACGTCGCCAATGGCAACTTCAACATGGTCTACCGTCGTAAAGATGGGAATATCGGCTGGGTTGAACCCAAAGCTGACAAATAATCACAACGCACAGAGGTTCAATTTATGAATATCACGGATATAATGACCGAAAAAAATATTTTTATCGGTTTAAAAGTTAATGGAAAAAGAGATTTACTTCAGGAAATCGCATCCAAAATTGCCGAACGTTCCGGTTTGGATGAAAGAACGATTTTCGATACTCTTTTAGAAAGAGAAAGCCTTGGTTCTACCGGATTTGGGAGTGGAGTAGCTCTCCCGCACGGGCGTTTTTCAGGTTTAGACAAAGTACAAGCCTACTTATTCAAAACATCATCTCCGGTTGATTTTGAAGCAATTGACAACAAACCGGTCGATTTGCTTTTTGTTTTGATTTCACCGGAAGACAGCGGAGCAGATCACTTGACCGCTTTGGCTCAAATTTCTCGGATTTTAAAAGACGAAGGAGTATGCTCACAACTCCGTCAAATGAACACTCCGTTAGAAATCTTTGCTTTACTAAATAATCTAAATTAAAAAAAGAGGGAATTTTCCCTCTTTTTTTTTGTTTTAGCCTACCCTTTAACTTAATGCGCACTATAGGGAGTTAAATTATTTTGTTTGGCAACCACAAAAGCAAAATCTCGATCATCCGTAGCGGCTATTCTTTCCCCATCGGCATCAAAAACCATCCACATCATTTTACCGTCATACATATCGTGCTTAATAAATGCCGCTTTTTCATCATTCCAAGCGCTAAGTTCCAACAAGAGTTCCGAAGACAATTCTACGGTCTTATTTTTCATTTTTCTTCCTCAATTTATAATTTAGAAACATTTATAAAGTAATATGGTTAAATAAAAGTTGACGAAATAGGATTTTAAAGGATTTTAGAATGTTTGTAAGCTTAAACAAAAAAATTATCTACAGTATTTTGATGTTCTTTTTAATGATTTCAATCATTTTTGTTTACACGTTTTACTTTATTTACGGCACCAAAATTCAAAAAGAACAACAAAACAGCATTCAACAAAACCAACAATTTCTTGAACTTTTATCACAAAACATTTCTTTTTCCAAAGAGCTGCAAAACGTTTTAGAAAAAAATCCCAACTACCAATTTAAAAATAAAGAAATAAAAGAAACGCTGATTAATCGCATCCAAAATAATTCTTCCGAGCAAGTTAACATCATTCAAAAACGCATTGCCGAAGTCACCAAAAGTTATGATGAACGTTATGAGGCCATTAAGGAAGGCTTAAAGATTATCGGAATTTCATCAATTCTTCTAATTTTATCCATCATTATTCTATCTTACCTCATAACCTACTGGATTTTGACCCCCTTAAACAAAATATCCAACGTTTCCATGAAAGTTTCGCAAGGCAATTTGGATTCTCGCATTCAACAAGAACATTTATCCTATTTTGTAGATGAGATGGATATCTTAATTAACACATACAACACGATGTTAGATTCCCTGCAATCTCTTTTATCGGAAGTAAAAGATAAAGAAAACTTCTTACAAGCCTTGATTGATAGCATTCCGGATGGGATCCGCGTTATTGATGCCGATTATAATATTATAATTGCCAACAAAGCATATTACAAACAAGTCGGGACACGTTTCAAAAACTGCCAAAAATGTTATGAAGCTTCACAAAATCGAAAAACACCGTGCAATACACACCAGATTAATTGTCCTTTATATGAAATTAATAAAAACAAAAAAACAAACATCAAGGTTGTTCAGCAATTTCATAATTATCCGACCCGCCATTTATCAATAAACGCAGCTCCACTTCGCTACAAAAAAAATTATATTGTTGAATCAATCCGCGATTTAAGTGAAGAAATTAATTTTTCACATCAACAAAAATTATCTTCTCTTGGTTTTCTTTCCACCTCAATTGCTCATGAAATGAAGAATCACCTTGGAGCACTCCGAATTATCACGGAACGATTAATTGACAAATACTACAAAGACAAAGACGATAATGCTGAAGATAAAAAACATTTAATGCTGATTTACAACGAACTCATTTCCTGCATTGATGTCCCGGAACGGCTTCTCAAACTAAGCCGCACCAACGACAATAACAACCAAACGATTGATTGTAACGGTAGTATCAAAGATGTTATCGGTTTATTGGATTTTGAGGCCAAAAGCAAAGGAATCAATATTTTCTTTAACTCCCAAGATCCAACCCTAACACTCAAAGGAAATGAAGCGGATTTTAAAATGATTTTTATCAATCTTATTTTAAATGCCATCAAAGCAATTACGGATCACGGAGAAATTCAAATAGATCTTTCTCTTCAAGGAAAAAAAGAAGTCAAATTCTCGGTTATTGATAATGGTTGCGGTATTGCTTCTACAAAAATCAATCGAATTTTTGAACCCTTCTTTTCTGAAGGACACGACACCCAAAACAAGGGAACAGGTCTGGGCCTTCCGATTGTCAAATCGATTGTAGAAAAATTTGGCGGTAACATTAATGTCAAAAGCACTCTAAACAAAGGGACAGAATTTACAATTCTACTCCCTTTAACAAAAAAACTTGCCAAAAACTAAATATCGGTTTATTAATAGCAAAAAAATAAATAAACAAAGGAATATTTTATGAGTAAAGAAGAACTTCTTGAATTAACCGGAGAGGTCATTGAAAAACTCCCTAACGCCATGTTTCGTGTCCGTCTGGAAAATGGGGTAGAAATCCTTGCCCACACGGCTGGAAAGATGCGTAAATTTCGCATCCGCGTTATGGTTGGAGACAAAGTTGACATTGAGATGACACCTTATGACTTAACCAAAGGTCGAATAACTTTCCGTCATAAAGATTAATAAAAAAACTCCGTCAAAATTGACGGAGTTTTTTTTACAAGCAATGAAAATTTTATTTCATCAAATTTCCTTTTAAATCATACTTTTCAACTTTTGCAGCATCGTTAATTTCTTTAAAAACACTGGCGACGGCATTTTGTGACAACATAGCCTTAAGTTGAGGCTCAATTTCCTTCAAGCTCATCGGTTTGGTATCACGAATATCTTCAACCAAGATAACATGGTATCCAAACTGAGATTTTACCGGAGTTTTTGAATATTCGCCTTTTTTCAAAGCAAAGGCGGCATCTGAAAATTCTTGTACCATAATATTCTTTGTAAAATAGCCTAAATCAGCCGGTTCACGAGAATATTCTTTGGCAAGCTTGTCAAACTTTCCACCTTTATTTAATTTTTCAATAACTTCCTTAGCTTGTTTTTCATTATCAACTAAAATATGCTTTGCCTTAATTTCCTTTTCCGGCTTAAAATCTTTCTTATATTCATCATAAAGCTTCTGAATTTCTTTTTTAGAAACTTTCTTGTCGACTTGTTGCTCAACATAGATTTTGCTAGCAATTTCATCTTTAGCAACTTCAAGCTGTTGCTTATATTCGTCAGAATCTTTAATTTTAGCTTTATCCGCAGCCTGTGCAACCAACTTACTGTTAACAAAAATATCTACGGCACGCGGATAAAAATCGTCAAACTTAACCTTTTCCTTAATTGCAGGATTATCATTATAAGCTTTTTTAACCTCGGCAACGGTAATTTTTTCGCCATTAACAACAGCGGCCACACCGTCTTTACCGGCAGCAAAAGCCTCAGAAGAGGCACCCAAAACCGCCAAGCCCATTACCGCCATCGCAACAAAATTTTTCTGCATCTTAAATCTCCTTCCTTAAAAAAATCTGTTTCAAAATATAATATAAAAAAGCCAAAATTTCCAACTTTTTTTTACAGAGCGTTCATAACTTGGTATCAATGTATTGACTTATCAGGATTAAAACACTAAATGTAAACTAATGATTACATTGAAATAAGGAACAAGATATATGTTAGGAACAATCGCACGCAAAATTTTTGGTAGTGCCAACGACAGATATATAAAAAAATTAAATAAAATCGTCCAACAAATTAATTCATTTGAACCAAGTATTTCCAAACTAACCGATGAAGAACTAAGAGCCAAAACCGTTGAGTTCAAAAAACGGTTAGCCGATGGCTATACTTTAGATGACCTTTTACCGGAAGCGTTTGCCGTTGTAAGAGAAGCGGCCAAAAGAACTTTAGGACAACGTCATTATGATGTCCAATTAATTGGAGGTATTGTTCTTCACCGTGGTCAGATTGCCGAAATGAAAACCGGTGAAGGAAAGACATTGGTTGCCACGTTAGCCGCCTACCTAAATGCTCTGGAAGGGAAAGGCGTGCATATTGTTACCGTCAATGATTATTTGGCCAAACGCGATGCCGAATGGATGGGACAAGTCTATCGCTTTTTAGGATTAAGCGTTGACTACATCGTCCACGAAAAAAATGACGAACAACGCCGTACCGCCTACAATTGTGATATTATTTATGCCACCAACAACGAGCTCGGGTTTGACTATTTACGCGACAACATGAAGTTTGAGCTCTCTGACATGGTTCAACGCCCGTTTAATTTTGCCATTGTCGATGAGGTGGACTCTATTTTGATTGATGAAGCCAGAACCCCGTTAATTATTTCAGGTGCCGCTGAAGACAGTTCCGAAAAATATATTCTTGTCAACAAAATCATTCCCCACTTAATTGATGCCGACTATGAAAAAGATGAGAAAGCACGCACCGTCACTCTAACCGAATGTGGAATGACGCATGTAGAAGCCTTACTCAAAGAGGTCGGATTAATTAAAGAAGGTGGTTTATATGACATTGCAAATGTTAGCTTGGTCCACCACGTTAACCAAGCTTTGCGTGCTCATAAAATGCACATCAAAGATGTTGACTATATTGTCAAAGACAACAAGGTCGTTATTATTGATGAATTTACCGGCCGTATGATGGAAGGCCGCCGCTACTCTGATGGGTTACATCAAGCAATTGAGGCCAAAGAAGGCGTTCCCATTCAATCCGAGAACCAAACACTTGCCTCTATCACTTTCCAAAATTATTTCCGCCTTTACCCCAAACTTTCCGGTATGACGGGTACGGCAATGACCGAAGAAGCGGAGTTTAACGATATTTACAACCTTGCTTGCGTTGAAATACCGACCAATCGTCCGGTATTGCGTCAAGATTTACATGATGAAATTTACCGCACCGAAAAAGAAAAATACGATGCCATTATCAAAACCATATTGGAATGCCACGATCGCGGACAACCGGTCTTGGTCGGCACGACATCAATTGAAAAATCCGAACTGGTTGCCGATTTATTACGTTCCCGTTCAAAAGTAAAATTTGAGGTATTAAACGCTCGCCATCATGAACGCGAAGCCGCAATTGTTGCCCAAGCCGGTGTTCCCGGAGCCATTACCATCGCAACCAACATGGCCGGACGTGGTACGGATATTCAGCTCGGCGGTAATGTTGAAATGCGTCTGAAAGAAATCCTTAAAGGAACGGAAACTCCTGAAGAAATTGAAGTCATCAAAAACAAAATCAAAAAAGAAATTGAAGAAGGAAAGCAAAAAGTTATTGAAGCCGGAGGCCTTTATATCATCGGTACCGAACGCCATGAAAGCCGCCGTATTGACAACCAATTACGCGGACGTTCCGGCCGTCAGGGAGATCCGGGAACCTCAAAATTCTATCTGTCCTTACAAGATGACCTAATGCGTATTTTCGGTTCGGATCGCATGTCGGTAATGTTGCAAAGACTTGGTCTTCCGGAAGGAGAACCTTTGGTTCACCCCTGGATCAGTAAAGCTCTTGAAAAAGCCCAACAAAAGGTCGAGGCACGCAACTTTGATATCCGTAAAAATTTGCTCAAATATGACAATGTCATGAATGACCAACGCAAAGTCATTTATGAACAAAGAAAAGAGTTGATGGAAGCATCCGATGTTTCAGAAACAATTATAGATATGCGTCATGAGCAACTGGAAGCCGCAGTATACCGTTTCTTACAATACGGAAGCTCTCCTAAAGATTGGAATATAGACGGGCTCACCCAAGAACTAGCTCGCATGACCGGTGTTTTGCTCCCGATTAGCCAATGGGCCTCTGAAGAAGAAATGGACACCGAAAAGCTAAAAGATCATATTATTGAAGCGATTGATAAACATGTCGAACAAAAAAATGCCAACGTTCCGGAAACTATTCTTCGCTTAGTAGAAAAATCAGTTCTCCTGCAAGAACTTGACGCTTTATGGAAAGATCATATCGCAACCCTTGATTATATGCGGCACACGATTGTCTTAAGAGCCTACGGGCAAAAAGATCCGTTGAACGAATATAAGAAAGAGGCCTTTAATCTCTTCTCAGATATGCTCAATCAATTAGGAGAAAAAGTGACCTTTATTCTCTTGAGAACCGTTATTCAAAATAACTCTGCCGATGAATTGCAAAACAAGCAAACAAAACATACCAATTTGCAAGAAATCCACGAGACCCCGAGCGGGATGACAAATTCGACAGCACCGGAACCCGAAAAGGCAACACCTTTTCAATACAACAAAGGGGCTATTGATCCAAACAATCCGGCCACATGGGGGAAAGTTGCCCGTAATGACTTATGCCCTTGCGGAAGCGGTAAAAAATATAAACATTGTCACGGACAAGTTTAAGCAAAACCCCGAGAATTCATCTCGGGGTTTTCTTTCAAAGTGCAAAAAAGGCCTCAAAACTTGAGGCCTTTTGATTTAGACTTTATTGTTTAAGAGATTCCAAGACCTCACAGCAATAACTCCGAAGGGCCGGATCTTCTAACAGACAAAGACGCAAATTAGCTTTTTCCAATTCTTTATTTGTTCCGCAATCAAAGCGTTCAACATCACAAATAGCTCCGGTCAACTTAATACCACGTTTTGCAGCCAAGCCCATGGCATCCGCCAAATTAATTTCACCATTCGTCCCTTTGCTGACTTCCGGTAAAATATCCATTAACGCATTGGGAAGAATATACGGTCCCAAGCTGCCAAAATTAGAAGGAATTTTATCTCTGGCAGGTTTTTCAACTTTTCCGGTCGCATGAACAACATTTCCTTCACGAACGGCCCCTTCTAAAACCCCATAACGAACAATTTCTTCATCCGGGAAAACGCGTACATGATCAACCATCCCGCCGTATTGATTATAAACGTCTAACAGCTGAGCCAAAATCCCTTTTCCGCCTTTGGTATTAAGATAGACATCATCCGGCCACATAACAATAAAATCACGATCACCGACAATGTCTTTAGCCATTAAAACGGCATGTCCATTTCCTTTCGGCTCTTTTTGTTCGGCAAAAGAAAACTTCATTCCCCGCGGAATAATATCTTCCAAAACTTTTAAGAGATCGAGCTTTCCCTTTTCCCGCAAATGATTTTCCAACCATGGATAGGGAGAAAAATGTTTTTCAAAAAGATATTTACAAGATTGATCACTATAGATAAAAACAACTTCTTTAATACCGATTTCAGCACAAGCATCGACCGCATATTGAATAATTGGTTTGCTGTGCAAGGTCAAAAAACCTTTATGAATCGCTTTTGTAGAAGGAAGGTTACGGGTAGACAACCCGGCCACAGGAAGTATACATACTTCTGGTTTTTTATTCATTTCAT
The DNA here is from genome assembly GCA_944392275.1 of uncultured Alphaproteobacteria bacterium. Classification (GTDB taxonomy): domain Bacteria; phylum Pseudomonadota; class Alphaproteobacteria; order RF32; family CAG-239; genus CAZU01. Next base: position 371,993 of record CALXWA010000002.1, on the reverse strand, counting down.
AACTCCAAATAATAAAAGTAATTTTTATATTTGGAATATATCATGAAAAAATATTTCTACAAGCTTATAAGAGAAATTACCTACCTCTTTTTACAACATTTTTATGTTTGGTATTTTCTTGTTCTTTTTCAGGTTCTTGTACCTTCGGTTTTGAAAAATCCAGCACTTTTAATTTATTCTGAGAAGTAAGTTCTTCCACTTTTTCAATCTCATCAATATCTCTTTTCATGATAATATGACGACCGGATTTTTTAATCAGAATACTTCCGGTATTTTCCTTTAATTTTCGTTCAACTTCCTCTTCTCTTTTTGCCTTTTGATATGCATCTTCTTCTGCCGTCACTCTTTCTAAAGCATAAGCCTGATATTGTTTCATCATATCTTCTGCCTTAGCCTTATTTTCCTGCAACAATTGGATTTCATCTCGCAATTGTGAGGTCAATTTAAGCACTTCATCTTGACTTTTTGTCGTCTTTAAGGAAGAAAAAGCTTTCTCCATATTTTTATCTTTATTAAGGTTGCTTTCTTTCAATTCATTAATGCTGTTTTCCCAGGCCATAATTTTACCGTCATTTTCCAAATCATAATTAGATGACACGGCACTCAAACGTTCCAAATAAGAAGGTTTGTCCTTTAACAAATCGTCCGCCAAGGATTTAAACTGGTTGGATTCGGCAACATATTTTTCATAAAGATTATTCATCTGATATTTCAAATCGGATAAATAAACATCCTGAACAGACCGTCGAATATTCTCTAAAAATGCCGTAATTTCTCCGTTTTCTTTCTCCATATCTTCAACATCTTTTTCCGTTGGTTGCTGAAGGGCCTGAGACCGGTTAATCAAATCTGAAATTTGTACCACTTCATCTTGTAAAGAGACCTGTAAATCCTGATATTTTTTCTTGGCTTCAACACCCTCAACATTACCTAACATATCTGAAATTTCTTTTCCCAGTTTATTTTGGGCTTCATCCAATAAAGATTCGGCTTGCCGACGTTGTTCAACAACCAATTGACGAATGCGATTGTTTTCAGCTTCCTGAATAACGCGTTCTTGCTCTTCTATCCGTTCTTGGCGACCTTTATACATATCAAACAACGACTGGACGTTAACCACCAATTCCGGAGTATTAAGAGGACCTTTCAACTCAAACGAATAGCCTGGTAGATATTGGGGTTGATCATACTTAACATTAAAGAGTAGATTACCGGTCCAATTAAGCAAATCAGCCTCACCGCTTGCCGTCAATTTAACATTATTTCCCACAAATTGAGTTGCCATTAAGGTAAATATCGGAGATTTAACCTCAAGATTTCCTTCAATAGAAGAAAATCGCACAATACCTCTGCTTAAATTAGACATAAAAACATCCATCAAACCTTCGGCTTGCTCTCGCTCTAAAATATCACGGTAAATATTTTCTAAATTCCATCCTTTAATTTCCGCATCTTCCAATGTAAATTTGACTTGCCCTTGTAAAGAATTCATAAAAGCATCCGCACTTTCAAAATTCCCGTTAAAAGATCCTTCCCCATCCAATTTTCCGGAAGCCAAAGCATATTTGGTTCCTCCTATTCCAAGTCGAGCAACATTCAAATGCTTAACCTCAACAGACCCGCTTAATTGAGGAGTATCTTTAATATTTAATTCCAACTTAGAAGTTAATTCACCTTCTTTATAAGTCGACTTAAAATTATTAACGGTCAAAACATCATTGACCAAGGCCACATTCATTTCTGCATTGGCAAAAACTTTATCCTTAAAACTAAGCTCGGCAATTTTAAGATCCCCCGTCGCATTAAAGTTTTTCAAAGCCGCAAAATCAAATTGTTTTTTGCTCCAATACGGCTTTGCCAAAAAATCAGCTTTTTCGGAAGAATTAACATTAATCAACGGTGATGTATCGTTATCATTAAAAGAGAAAAACTTTTCAATTTCAAATTTATTAATTACCAAATCGGCAAAAACATTGGGACGTTCTCCTTGCGTATCATAATCAACACTTCCGCTAAAATTATTAAACCCGATATGCATGTCAAAAGGTTTTGCCACAAAAAGATTTTGATCGCCGATAAATTTGGTTTTCAAATCAAATAAACCAAGGTTGTACACTTTAGGATCATAATTAAACCCAAAAGATTTAACCATTTTTACAAAATCGGGATGCTTTGCTTCCAGATCACCATCAAAAAACAAATTGGGTTTGGTGTTATCAATTTGTCCTCTATATTGAACATCTAAATCCCCAAGCTTAAAAACACTCTGGGTTGCCATTTTATCAATGGTACCATTAAGAGCCCCTTCCGCACGAAAAGTTTTGATTTGATTATAATCAAGATGCGAAAGCGGAAGATCCAACTTTTCCGATAAATTTTTAAAATCTTCACTGACAATTTTATAATTAAAGTTTTCAAACTTCGGCTTACCGCCAAACCCTTGCAATAAACCATCAACATCTACCGTTGAATTATACACCGACCCAATATGCAATTTTTCAATATCCGCCTTTCCGTCAAACATAGAAAGCTGAACATCAATATTTTCAAACGGAACACTTTGAAAAATTGCCAAATCCAATTTGGCCGTCAACTGCATGTCAAAATCATTAAGAAAAGACAATTTTTCAAAGCGGTATTTCATTCGATTCCACCAAGTCTTTTCTTGTTCTTCCACCGGTATCTGCGGAACATAATTATCAAAATTAACACTATCTCCTGTAACAGAAATCATCATATCCTTCCGCGGACCGTCTAATTTTATTCCGGCCTCTCCGGAAAAAGAGGTTTTATCAAGTGTTATAGAAAAAGGAGAAACATAAATTTTTCCCGGAGAACCGGAAAGCTTAATATTACCGTTTGCTTTTTTATAAGTTGAAGGGACAATCATATCCGGAGCATAACCAATCCACTCCAAAAATTTTGCAAAATCATCTGCCTTAAACGTTACATCCGCATTATAAAACGGCTGCATATCCAACTCAGCCAAATCCCCTTTAACGCGAACTTCGGTATTTCCGGGAAGGACGGCAGAAATATGATTAACATTTAATGTACCGCCAATAACATCTAAACTAACATCAAAATCTTTAACCGCCTGATTGTTATATAACGTCCTAAGAGATTTAACATCTAACTGCAAATCAATCGGCCAATTCGGATTATAAGCATTTTCAGAACCACTATAGTCTTTTAAGAACTTGGTTACGGCATAAGAAAGCGGAGACAAATCCAAATCCGTAAAATTAAAAGCCATAGCCACCCGCGGACGTTCATCGGTATTTCCAAGATCAAAAATACTTTCAACCGGAATTTGAGCTGTTCCGGCTCCTTGAGTATCTCCATATTTAATAACCATATTAGACAGATTAATTTGTTGATCCGTCGTATTAATATCAAACGTCAATGCCAAAGGATAGTCATAAGCTTTATCTAAAGAAAAGCCCTTAAAATTATCGGCCACAAATCTTTGTAAATTTTTTGATTCAATAATAACGTTCCCGTTAAATATTTTATTGGAAAGTTGAAAATTTCCATCATAGCGAACATAACTTTCCGACAACGGATGCGTGATTGCCACATCTAATGTTGTCGGCATATTATCCGACAAACGCCCGATTGAAATGGCAAAACCTTCCGGTGTTGCTCCTTTCATATAATTTCCTTCGATTCGATAAGGGCCCAAAACATCTTCACTCATGAGTTCTCCGGTCAAATTATCCAACTTCAGATGATACGCTTTTGAAGGATAATCAAGTGTGAGCGAAGCATTTGCCAAAGTAATACTATTCAACCGAATTTGTGCATCTTGAAGTTTTTCTCGTTGTTGATTTGCTAAAGAATTCTCCCAATTCAGTTTACCATTCTCATTGATTGTAACGTTTATTTGCGGATTTTCTAAAGCCATATGTTTCACATATAATTCACCGTTAATTAATTCTTGCAAAGAAAGATCAACCGTTAAACGTCCGACATCCATTAACGGCATATCCCCTTTAGCAATTGGATGGTTATAGATTTTAACATTAGAGGCTGCCAAATACGGAGATGGTAAAAGTTTCAACGTAGCCGGGCCGGCAAAAACGATTTCTTTGCCGGTCGCATTATAAAATTCTTGCTCAATTTTATGCCGATAATTTTCCCAATCAACATTGGTAACATAAAAAAACAATGCGGCAATTACGATAACAACCAAAACAGAAGATATGGCTAAAAATTTTTTCAAGAGAGCGTCTCCTCGTTAATGATAATGATTCGAGCAACAAAAAATCTTTGCAGTTTACAAACGAATATAGTGTAATAATATAACAGAATGATTAATAAAACTTTTAACATGGAAAGACATCAAATGGATCTTACAACTCAATTATTGGAAGCAGCTCTTTTAGCCCAAAAAAAGGCTTACGTTCCATATTCCGGCTTCCCGGTCGGAGCCGCAATTTTAGCCGATGATAATAAAATTTATACCGGTTGCAACGTGGAAAATATCTCCTATCCATGCGGAAGCTGTGCCGAACAAGGAGCCATTTCAGCCATGATTTGCGGAGGAGCGCGGCAAATCAAAGAAATTCTTATCCTCGGCAACGGTCAAAATCTGATTACACCCTGCGGAGCATGCCGCCAACGGATTGCCGAATTCTCCAAACCACAAACGTTAATCCATCTGGCAACCACGCAAGGGATACAAAAAACTCTGACTTTAACAGAACTCCTTCCGTTAGCCTTTTTTGATGAAAGTTTAAAACATGACTGATAAAACAACAGATGCTTTTTCCATTGCACAACAAATTCAAACTCAGATAAACAAAATTACACCACAAATAGCAATTATTTTGGGGAGCGGACTTGGTTCTTTAGCCAAACAAATCGGTGCGGCACAAGTTATTCCCTATTCCGAAATCAAAGGTTTTCCGCAAACAACGGTTTCCGGACATAAGGGCTGCTTAATTTTGGGCAAATTGAACGGAAAAGACGTTCTCTGTTTGCAAGGACGCTTTCATCTCTATGAAGGCCATCAGCCCCAAGTCATTGCAACCGTCATCAAATCCTTAAAACTGCTTGGCATAAAAACACTGATTGTGACCAATGCCGCCGGCTCCTTGCGTTCAGAGATTGCTCCCGGTAATCTGATGTTAATTAACGACCATATTAATCTCAGCGGACAAAACCCCTTAATAGGGCCCAATGACGACAATTTCGGGCCTCGTTTTCCGGCCATGAACAAAGCCTATAGCCCGGATCTGATTGCGACGGCTCATCAGGTCGCCAAGCAAGAAAACATTCCCCTCTATGACGGGACCTATTTAATGGTCTTGGGCCCAAATTTTGAGACTGCCGCCGAAATCAGAGCTTTTCAAATTCTCGGAGCCGATGCGGTTGGCATGTCAACCGTCCCTGAAGTCATCAGTGCCGCCTACTGCGGAATGAAAGTTTTAGGGATTTCCGCAATTACCAATTACGGAGCGGGCATGCAAAACAATACCCCCTCCCATGAAGAAACACTGGAACAAGCTGACAAATGTGCCGCAAATATGTGCCGTTTAGTTTCGAGCATCATCAAGGAGATTTAAGATGGATGACGTTTCTGCCGCCAAAATTTTAATTCCACTGCTTGATTTAACCTCACTAAACGATTCGGATACCAATGAGAGTATTATCGATTTCTGCAAAAAAGCATCCACGCCTTTCGGACATGTTGCCTCTGTTTGTATCTATCCCAAATTTGTTCCCTTGGTTTTAAGAGAATTAGAAGGAAAAACCAAAATTACCACCGTCATCAATTTTCCGACAGGGAAAGCCGATTCTCAAACCGCCTGCAAAGAAATGATCCGAGCCCTAAATGCCGGTGCCGACGAAATTGATGTTGTTTTTCCTTACCAACGTTTTCTCAAAGGAGAAATCACCCTCTGCCAAGAATTTTTACAAAACATCCGAGAAAATTGTCCGCAAAACAACACCCTTAAAATTATTATTGAAAGCGGAGAGCTTAGCACCACTCGTTTAATCCAAGCAGCCACGCAACTCTGTATTGATTGCGGAGCCGATTTTGTAAAAACCTCTACCGGGAAAAGCAAAACTTCCGCCACTCCGGAAGCCGCCAATGCCATTCTTGAAACAATAAAAGCCTCAAAACAAGAGGTTGGTTTCAAAGCCAGCGGCGGCATAAAAACGCTGGAAGATGCCAAAAAATATCTGGTTTTGGCAACCTCAATCATGGGGCCGGATTGGGTAACGCCAAAACATTTTCGGATTGGAGCCAGTTCTCTCTTAAACAGCCTCTTTGAAACAATCAAAAAAGGATATTAAGCCATGCTTCCTCAAGAAATCATTCGCAAAAAACGTAATCACAATCCCCTAACCCAAGAAGAAATTCGTTTCTTTATTAAGGGAATAACCGATGGCTCTATTGTAGATGCTCAAACAGCAGCCTTTACCATGGCTGTTTTTCTCAACGGCATGAACACCGATGAAGTAACACAATTAACCCTCAGTATGCGAGATTCGGGGGATGTGTTAACCTGGCCCGAAATTGATGGCCCGATTACGGATAAACATTCCTCAGGAGGGGTCGGCGATAAAGTCAGTCTCATGTTAGCCCCCATGATTGCCGCATGCGGCGGATTCGTTCCCATGATCTCCGGAAGAGGATTAGGACACACCGGCGGAACACTGGACAAATTTGATTCCATTCCGGGCTATCAAACACTTCCCGACAATCAACTATTCAAAAAAACCGTCAAAGAAGTTGGATGTGCCATCATCGGCCAAACCGGAAATCTGGCTCCGGCCGACAAAAAAATTTATGCCATCCGAGACGTTTGCGGAACGGTTGAATCAATTGAATTAATTACCGCCTCAATCCTATCCAAAAAATTGGCCGCCGGATTAGATGCTTTAGTTATGGATTTAAAATGCGGCAATGGGGCCTTTATGGACAGTATGGAAAATGCTCGCCTTTTGGCACAATCAATCGTCCGTGTTGCCAACCAAGCCGGCACCAAAACCAAAGCCGTTTTAACCGACATGAACCAAGTCCTCGGAACAACAGCCGGAAATGCCGTTGAAGTTGCCGAAGCTCTTAATTATCTCAAAGGAATAAATGTTGATCCGCGATTGCATCAAGTCACGATGGAACTCTGCCAAGAAATCTTGGTCAATACACATCTGTCAAAATCGCTGGAAGATGCCCGATTAAAATTACAAAAAGCATTGGATTCGGGAAAAGCACTTGAAAAATTTGCCCAAATGATAGCCGCCTTGGGAGGCCCGAAAGACTTCTGTGAAAAGCCCGAAAAATATCTTCCTCAAGCCAAAATCATCAAACCGGTATTCGCCAAACAAAAAGGCTTTGTTACCGGCATGAAAACTCGCGATATCGGCTTAAGCATCATTGAGCTAAAAGGCGGAAGAATAACGCCGGAACAAAAATTAGATTACGCCACCGGCTACACGCACTTTTGCCAAATCGGAGATTATGTTGATGACCAAACGCCTCTGGCGGTCATCCATGCTCAAAATGAAGAAGATTATCAAAAAACAGCCGATACTCTTTGTCGCTTAATTTCCATCAGTGACAAAAAGCCACATCTTTCTTCACCGATTATTGAAAAAATTGCCTAAACTTATTGTCAGAAAATTATAAAATCCTACATAAAAGAAAAGCCCCAATTTAAGGGGCCTTTCTTTTGGTTTATTAAGGCAACAACGGAGACCATGCCGGGTCAGATCCGTCAGCCGGGGTAACAATCATCCGTTCATTATAACCGGTCAAATCAATCGAATAGAGCTTAACCGGAGCCGGACGACTTCCGTTTGGTTTATCCTGACGGAAATACATCAGTACACGACCATTCGGCGACCATGTCGGACCTTCTACCAAATAACCACTGGCCAACAATCTTTCCCCGCTTCCGTCCGGATACATAATACCGATGTAGAATTGCCCTCCGGCCATTTTTGTAAAGGCAATATAGTCACCACGCGGAGACCATACCGGCGTTGCATATCTTCCGGACCCAAAACTGATACGATGAACATCGCTTCCATCCGCATTCATAATATAAAGCTGCTGATTTCCGCCACGATCGGAGTTAAAGACAATCTGAGAGCCATCCGGAGAATAACTCGGAGAAGTATCAATCGCATTACTGAAAGTCAGTTGTTTGCTCCGACGTGTTGCCAAATCCATCTCATAAATATTGGTTTTACCATTATTGGCATAGCTCATAATAACCTTTTTGCTATCCGGAGAAAAACGCGGAGCAAAGGTCATTCCGGGGAAATTTCCCAATAAGATTTGCCGTCCCGTTTCAATATCCAAAACATAAACCTTCGGAACTTCTCCGCTATAAGACATATACGTAATTTTTTGCAAATTCGGAGAAAAACGCGGTGTTAAGGCCATGGTAACCCCAGAGGTTAAAAACTTATGGTTTTCACCGTCTTGGTCCATAATTGCCAAACGTTTAACTCTCTTGGTTGCCGGTCCGGTTTCTGAAACATAAACCACACGGGTATCAAAATATCCTTGTTCCCCGGTTAAACGTTCATAAATAGCATCTGCAATCACATGGGCAACACGCCGCCAGTTATCTTTTGTTGTTGTAAAGGATTGCCCTTTCAGTTGTTGTTCGGAAAAGACATCCCACAACCGGAATTCAATTTTTAATTTTGTTTCACTGATTTCACTAATAGCAGCCTGAACCAAAGCCTGAGCCTTTATGGCCTTCCAATCAACAAAGGTTGGTTCTTCATCAATAGACTTAAACTCTTGAATATAACTGCTGTCGTTAATAACGCGAAACAAACCGGAACGTTCCAAATCGGCAACAACAACGCCTCTGATTTTATCCCCAAATTGTCCCACAAAAAAACCTTCATGGATAAATTCCGGAATAGCAATCGGCATTGGGTCTCGCGTGGCTCCAGTCACATCAATACGCAATTCGGCTTTTGCCGGAAGAGCAAAGAAGACAGCCGCCATAACCAAAAAAAGTTGCTTAAATTTCATTGTTTTTACACCCTCATAAATAAACACGATACCTCATCGTACACAAACTTTCTTAAAATTCGATTAGCAAAGTAATTTTAACTTAAAGGCAAATCTTGACTCTTGTAAATAATACTTTAAGCTGTTTTGCAAAAGAGAGGGAAAATGGATTTAAGAGAATTTAAACAACAGGTCCAGACCAAAAAAGCAATTTTAGGCTTTGATTACGGAGCCAAACGCTTAGGCGTTGCCATATCCGATTTAATGCACACCATTGCCACTCCGCAAAAAACAATTTTTCGGACCTCATGGGAAGAAGATTTAGCAATCATCAAAAATTTAGTTATAGAACGAGAAATCGGTGGAATCATTTACGGGCTTCCCCTCCAAATGAATGGAGAAGAAGGAACGATTGCGGCCGAAGTTCGAGCTTTTGCAGCCAAAATTGCTGAAGAAATTCCGCTCCCCTATACTTTTTGGGATGAACGCCTGTCTTCAAAAGCTATGGAAAATTTCCTGATCAAAGAAGTTGACATGTCTCGCAATAAACGCAAAAACGTCCTCGACAGTTCTTCTGCCGGATACATTTTGCAAGGCGCCTTAGACGCCCTGAGCTATCTGTAAGCAAAAGCCACCGCTTTTAAAATCTGCAAAAACTCATCTTTTTCCATAAAAGAAAAATCTTTCGCCCCAACATTTTCAATTAAAGCGGAAATATCTGGTTCAACCGCAACAAACTGCGGAGCAAAATGCCGACAAAAAGCATAAGCCGCTGCTTTAACCAATTCTAAACGGCTGACATTGTACCCGATTTCAGATAACAACAAAGCAACATCATTTTCCTTAACGTGTTTGGCCTCTTCTGGGGAATACCACAACCCAATACCTTGGCAAGCCAACCTCTCCCAAGGAAAATCCTTTCCCGGATCCGCTTTTCTCTCCGGAGCAATATCAGAATGTCCGACAACGTTTTTAGGGCTAATTTGATATTTTTGTATAATATTTTGAGCCAAACTCGTCACTTTTTCAATTTGCTTTTCCAAATAGGGACTTTGCCCCAAAAGCGGATGACAAATCTCTATTCCAATAGAATTACGGTTAAGACTTTCCTGTCCTCGCCACCAACTTTTTCCGGCATGATAGGCCACCTTCCCCTCATCAACCACTCGAATAATCTCTCCGTTTTCATCAATCATATAATGACAACTGCAATGATATTCATCCAACACTTGAAGAAGCTTTTCTCCCTCAAAAGCACTGCAATGAAACACTAACATATCAACAGGGGTTTGTCGTTCTTCATAATAAGCCGAAAGTTTTTCTCTCATCTCCGTTTTACCTCTTTTACGCACATCGACGACTTTTCATAATCGTTTGGTACGCATGGTTAATTTCTGCCATTTTCAAGGTTGCCCGTTCAATTTCTGCACTCGAAGCTCCGAGTGATTGTGCCTTATCGGGATGATAACGGATAATCAATTCTTTCCAACGTTTTTTAATAGCATCATCACTGACAGAAGCCTCCACCCCCAACACCTCATAATATTCGGCAAGGGAATCATTACAGCTTTTGGGTTTATAAATATCCTCAATAACTCTGAAATTTCCCTCAGGCAGCTCAATCAAACGAGCAATTTCACGGAGCAACGCAAAAGCTTTTTCCGTAACACATCCATCAGCCGCGGCAATTTTAAATAGATTGTCCACAACACTTTCTTTTAACGGCAAATTATCTTTTGCAATCAAGCGGATTTGGTAGGCATAATTTTCCAACTCTTTTCGAGAACCTTTTACCGACCGAAAAACTTGTGCCGCCTTAGAATTTTCTTCTTCTGTTATCACAAAAAGTTTTTTAAAAATACGGATTTCATTATCCGTAATATCTCCGTCGGCCTGAGCTGTCTGAGCCGCTAATCCGGCAACGGCACGAATATACGCCACATGTCTCGCTTCTTTTGAGTTAAACCACCATTTTAAGGGATTACATCTTTGCCAAAACCCTTTAGAAAGGTGCCATGGTAAAATAGCCGCGTTTTCAACCCGATAATAGTCAATAAAAAAGCCAATCAGGATTCCGCAAAACACCAAAATACCGCTATGCAAAACAAACCCCAAAACCGCACCGCAAAGTTTTGCCAAATTCCGGTCAAACCACATATCAATAGCCTTGCGTGCCGCATGTGTTTTTTGCCCATCGGCCCAATCAAATAAACAATGTCCAACCAAAAACATGGCAATAAAACCATCAAACCCGAAAAAAATCAGACCGATTAAGGCACAAATTAATTTTCCGCGGATTTTTCCTTCGATTCGGTTGTAAAAACGATAATACTTATAGGGCAACATAATACGAATATTGTCATCTAATGTTGCAAGCATCTGCTCAATTTTTTTAATAACAATCGTCCGGTCAATAAGCACATGCCCCAAAAGCAAGCCGCACACCAAACCTTCTGCACCAAAAAAACGCAGCCCGCCAATTGCCAACAAAAATTTTCCTAAAGGAGACATAAGAACCCTGTCATCGTTAAAACATATTTTTAACTATAAACATATTCTTTGGGAAAATAAAGCACAATAACGCTTTTTTACCTCGGCAAAACAATTGTTGAAACTTCAACCGGGAAACATTTTGGTGCCTTAATTAAGCCCAAATGCGTATAGCGCCGAAAACTATAATACTGATCACACAAAGCATACGTATCCAACCCTGAGGCCGACACATTTTTAACCCCATAAGCCCAAAGCTTATCCACGCAATATTTTTCCAAATCAAACTGATAATGGTTTTCATTAACAGAAGGGATAAAGTATTGACGATTTTTGGAATTCTGAGCCAGAAACTGTTGATAAAACCCTTCATCAACTTCATAAGATTTTTGCCCGATACAAGGTCCCACCCCGGCACAAATATTTTCAAGTTTTGCTCCTTTGGCAAGCATCATATCCAATGTATTTTCAATAATTCCGCCAAAAGCACCTCGCCATCCGGCATGTGCGGCCCCAATAATTCCGTTTTCAAAATCGCCCATCAAAACCGGAGCACAATCAGCCGTCCGAATACATAAAATCAAATCCTTAACATCCGTAACCGCTCCGTCCGCCTCAACCTGATACAAAGAAGGCTTGGTTGCATAAATACATTTATTGCTCACACCTTGATCCAGCATCAACAAATTTTGGGCCGTCAATCCAAAATAAGAGGCGACAATCTCCATATTTTTTTTAACATCTTCGGGATTATCTCCACCCCGAAAATGAAGATTTAAGCCTTGATAGATTCCCTTAGAAACACCGCCTTCACGACCAAAAAAGCAATGTTTATCTGTTGGAAGATTTGGTGCAAAATAACTCATAGAAAACTCTTTCCATAATTAAATAAAGATAACTTAAAATACGAGGCAACCGTCTGAGCAATATCGGCAAACGTATCCCTTTGCCCAATATTTTCGGCCACAACTCTTTTCCCAAACATCAAAATCGGAACTTGCTCCCGAGTATGATCCGTTCCTTCCCAGGTTGGGTCATTTCCATGATCGGCCGTAAGAATAACAATATCCTCATCTTGCAAAAACGGCACCAGCTCCGGAAGCCGTTGGTCAAAATATTCCAAAGCTTCGGCATAACCGACAACATTGCGTCGATGCCCGTAATACATATCAAAATCTTCAAAATTTGTAAAAACAAGGCTAAAATCCGGAGCCTCTTGAACCTCTTTTAACGTTGCATTCCACAAGTCTTCTAAACCGGCCGCATGGACAGGTTTTGTAATTCCCCGATGAGCATAAATATCATTAATGGCTCCAACGGCAATCACATTTCCCCCGGCTTGTTTTACCTTATCTAACAAAGTTTCGCCAAAAGGCAAAGCCGCATAATCTTTTCGATTTTTCGTCCGTACAAATTCACCGTTTTTTTCTCCGACAAACGGGCGAGCAATAATCCGCCCGATATGGTAAGGTTGAACATATCGATACGCAACTTCGCATAAAGCATACAAACGTTGCAAACCAAAATATTTTTCATGAGCGGCAATTTGCATATTACTGTCGGCTGAGGTATAAAAAATCGGCTTTCCGCTTTGAATATGCTCTTCCCCCAGTTCTTGAATAATAACCGTACCTGAAGCAGCTTTATTTCCTAAAATGCCGTCAATTTTTCCGTCTCTGCAAATATTTTCAATGACTTCTTTAGGAAAAGACGGATAATCCGGCTTAAAATGTCCCCATCCATCCAGATTGGGCAAACCGGCCATTTCCCAATGCCCGGAAACCGTATCTTTATCTTTACTGATCTCCTTAGCGTGCCCAAATTTACAAGGAAGATTTATCTTCCCCTGTTCACTTTCATCGACCTTAACCAAACATCCGCTTGCTTCAAAAGCCGCCTGACATAAGCCCAATTTTTTCATATTAGGAATTTTAAGTCCGGGATAATTTTCGGCAATATGTCCTAACGTATTTGCACCTTCATTGGCATAAGCACGAGCATCCGGGGCCCCGCCGATACCAAAAGAATCCATCATAAGAATAATAACGCGTCCCTTCATAGATTCCTCCCGATAAACTTTTAATTATCCCCGATACGTAAAGCTTCAATAAATGCCGATTGCGGAACCTCAACTTTTCCAAATTGACGCATCCGTTGTTTTCCTTTTTTCTGCTTATCCAAAAGCTTACGCTTACGAGTAATATCTCCACCGTAACATTTTGCCGTTACATCTTTCCGCAAAGCCGAAATTGTCTCTCGAGCAACAACTCGTCCCCCGATAACCGCTTGAATAGGAATTTTAAAAAGATGTCTCGGAATCAAATCTTTTAACCGTTCACAAATTTGGCGTCCTCTGGATTCGGCCTCGCTTCTGTGGCACAAAAAAGCCAGAGCATCAACAGGTTCTTCATTAATCAAAATTTGGACCTTAACCAAATCCGCTTCCTCATGCCCGATAAGCTCATAATCAAAACTGGCATACCCGCTTGAGATTGACTTTAACCGATCATAAAAATCAAAAACAATTTCATTCAACGGAATTTTATAAATAACCATCGCTCGGCTTCCGACATAAGTCAGCTCCAGCTGTTCTCCTCGGCGTTCGGTACATAGCTTAAGAACAGAGCCCAAATAAGTATCCGGCACTAAAATAGTTGCCTTTACCATCGGTTCTTCAATCGACTTAATCTGGGTCGGTTCCGGCATATCGGCCGGATTATGCAAGACCAATTCATTACCGTTGGTCAAATGGATTTTATAAGCAACCGACGGTGCCGTCGTAATCAAATCCAAATCAAACTCTCGCCCCAACCGTTCCTGAATGATTTCCATATGCAAAAGACCAAGAAAACCACACCGAAAACCAAGTCCCAAAGCCGCGGAATTTTCATTTTGATAATCAATACTGGCATCATTGAGCTTTAGTTTTGCCAAGGCGTCTTTTAACAACTCATATTGGCTGGAATCCACCGGAAAAATAGAACAAAAAACAACCGGTATTGAGGGTTTAAAACCATGCAAGGGCTTATCACAAGGCAACTTATTATCGGTAATGGTATCTCCGATACGGCAATCACTGACGGACTTAATACTGGCCGTAATAAAGCCGACCTCCCCGGGATAAAGAGCCTCAACATCAGTCATCTTAGGAGAAAAGACCCCAACCTTATCAACCAAATACGTTGCATTATTGGACATCATCCGGATCTGTGTCTTGCGTTTTAAAATTCCGTCATGAACACGAACCAAAATAATAACCCCGAGATAGCTGTCATACCAACTGTCAATCAATAAAGCTTTTAACGGAGCATCAACATTCCCTGTCGGAGCAGGAAGCCTTTGAACAATAGCTTCCAACAATTGATCAACCCCCAAGCCTGTCTTGCCGGAAGTTTCAATCGCATCATGCGTATCCAACCCGATGACATCTTCAATTTGTTGTTTAACACGCTCCGGGTCAGCCGAAGGCAAATCAATTTTATTTAAAACCGGAATAATTTCATGATTATTTTCAATGGCCAAATACACATTGGCCAAAGTCTGAGCCTCAACACCTTGGGTCGCATCAACAACCAAAATCGACCCTTCACAAGAGGCCAAAGAACGCGAAACCTCATAAGAAAAGTCCACATGCCCCGGCGTATCCATCAAATTCAGCTGATAGGTTTTACCGTCTTTGGCTTTATAATTAAGACGCACGGTCTGAGCCTTAATGGTAATTCCTCTTTCACGTTCAATATCCATATTATCCAAAACCTGCTCGGTCATTTCTCTTTTTTCCAAACCGCCGCAAGCCTCAATCAGACGATCGGCAAGTGTTGATTTTCCATGATCAATATGAGCAATGATCGCAAAATTTCGGATTAAACTTAAATCATGATTCATTTATTTATCTCTTATTTTTATTTCAAACTCTTTATACTAGAAGATAAAGAAAATTTTTTAATCTGCAACTACTAAATTCTGCAAAGATTATTCTCCACGCCCCTTTCTATTCTCATTGACGGAACTATATAAAAAGGGCTATAATCAAAATGTCTACATGATAAGGAGGTGTGCCATGAAAAAAATGATTGATATTGACTTTAATTCAAGCCGTTATGACGAATTGGTACAACTCCGCTATAAGATTTTGCTTGAACCTCTGGGATTGAAATTTCTGGATTCCCACCGTAATCAAGAAGCAAATTACCTCCACATCGGCTGCATTGAAAACTTAGATGACAAACTTATCGGAGGAATGATGCTGGTCCCCATTGATCATGACACTATTCGTATGATGCAAGTTGCCGTTGACACCAAATATCAGGGGGAAGGCGTAGGAAGCTACATGGTCAAATATGCCGAAAAAAGAGCCAAAGATATCGGGTACCGCCGTATTGTTATGCATGCCATGCTAACGGTCATCAACTTTTATGAAAAAAACGGTTATCATCAAGAAGGGGATATTTTTGAAGAAAAAGGCATTACCTTTGCCAAAATGGTCAAAGACTTATAAAACAAAAGCCTCTTAAAAAAAAGAGGCTTTTGTTTTAATAATAAATTCTAAATGAGACGAAGATTCCCGGCAGCTGGTTTTCCATCGCGATCGGCATAAATTTCATAATTCATTCTTTGTCCTTCACTAACACTATGCAGACCGATTTTTTCCAGTTGCGTTACATGAAAAAAGACATCTTTTTCGCCACTTTCGGGAACAATAAAGCCATAACCTTTTTTATTATTAAACCATTTAACCGTACCTTTTGACATAAAAACCTCTCTAAAAAAATTAACCGTAAACTGATTCTGATAAAAAACATTTCAAGAACCAAACATAGACTCATATAATTTTCGGAAATCTTATTTAAAGAGAAAATGACAAAATTTTAAATTTGACAAATTAGCAAAAAAAGGCAAAATAACATCATTCACTTAATTATTCTTCTAATAATTTTTACAACTATGAACACAAACCGTACAAAAGAAATTATTGAATCAATAGTCGATTCAATAAACATGGGGCACACAAACATTCCCGTAGAAACACCGGAAACCGTTTTTAGTGAAAGTGTTAAAAAAGTCGCTCAAAGATCATCGGTACACATTGTCCTAAGAACTGACAAGGAAGGTTCTCTGTGTTATCTTGGCCCGCAAGAAATTTGTTGCCAAATTAAAGAAAAACACGGAGGGGAAGTATTTTACGGAAAACATTTTTACCACTGGATGGGAAAAGGAAGCTTAAGCGAAATTTATTCCACAATCCACCAACAAAATTCCGGAATAATACTCAAATTTCAAATTGCGCCTGAGACTTTGCCGCAAATTTGCCGCCAAGTCCAAAACATCCATGTTCCGGGAATTATCTTAGAAAGTGATTTCAAAGAACAAAGTGCCTACATCGGTTCCAAACAATCAACGGTCAAAGCTCTTCACCAAATCTTGGGCGGAAAAATCTATTTCTGCGGAAACTATTGGTGTTGGGAAGGAACAGCAGATGGAAAACGCATCCAAGAAATCGTTGAAACAAACAAAAAAAGCTTTGGGATTTAACCCAAAGCTTTTTCTTTTTAGCGTTCCAATTTTTTATAACGAATACGATGGGGATTAACGGCATCATCGCCCAATCGACGCCGTTTATCTTTTTCATATTCTTCAAAATTACCCTCAAACCATTCAACATGCCCTTCATCTTCATAAGCCAAGATATGGGTTGCCAAACGATCCAAAAACCACCGATCGTGTGAGGTTACCAATACGCATCCCGGATATTCCATAATTCCTTCTTCCAAAGAACGTAACGTATCAACATCCAAGTCATTGGTCGGTTCGTCCAATAAAATAACATTGGCACCTTTTTTCAACATCTTAGCCAAATGGACACGATTCCGCTCACCACCGGAAAGTTGCCCGACTTTCTTTTGTTGATCCGCCCCCTTAAAGTTAAATTGTCCGACATAAGCTCGAGAAGGAATGGTATTTTTACCAATTTCTATCATATCCAACCCATCAGAAATTTCTTCCCAAACATTTTTATTATCATTTAACTCATCCCGAGATTGATCAACATACCCTAAATCGACTGTATCTCCAAGACGGATTTCGCCGCTATCGGGCTTTTCTTGCCCCGTAATCATCCGAAACAAAGTTGTTTTCCCGGCTCCATTCGGTCCAATAATCCCAACGATGGCACCTTTAGGAATGCGAAAAGACAAATCATCGATCAAAACCTTATCCCCATAAGCTTTAGAAATATTTTTTGCCTCAATGACCAAATCTCCCAAACGCTCCGTCATCGGAATATTGATATGAGCCGTTGTAATTTTTTCTTTAGTTGATTGAGCCAACAATTCATCATAAGCATTAATACGAGCCTTTGATTTTGCCTGACGAGCCTTTGGATTCTTTTGTATCCATTCCAACTCATTGGCCAATGTTTTTTGCCGAGCCGTTTCTTCTCGAGATTCTTGCTCCAAACGTTTTTGCTTTTGTTGCAACCACGAAGAATAATTTCCCTCATACGGAATACCCTGACCGCGATCCAATTCCAAAATCCATCCTGTCACATTATCCAAAAAATAACGATCGTGTGTGACCATAACCACGGTTCCTTTATAATCACGCAAATGGTTTTCCAACCACGCAACCGATTCGGCATCCAAATGGTTGGTCGGTTCATCCAACAACAACAGATCGGGCTTCTGTAACAATAAACGACAAAGAGCCACCCGACGTTTTTCCCCACCGGAAAGTTTTGTAACATCAGCCTCTGCCGGAGGGCAACGCAACGCATCCATGGCAATTTCTATTGTTCTTTCTAAATCCCATCCGTTGCAAGCATCAATTTGTTCTTGTAATTCGGCTTGTTCTTCAATCAGGCGATTCATTTCCTCATCGCTCATTTCTTCTCCAAATTTAAGAGAAACTTCTTCATAGCGTTTCAACAAATCCCGAACCTCAGACAAACCATCCATCACATTTTCCATAACATTTTTGGAAGGATCCAATTTCGGTTCTTGCTCCAAATAGCCAACCTTAACGCCATCGGCAGCCCAAGCCTCACCGTTAAATTCTTTATCCACTCCGGCCATAATCTTCAACAGGGTTGATTTACCGGCACCGTTCACACCCAAGACCCCGATTTTTGCCCCGGGCAAAAAAGACAAGGTGATTCCCTTAAAAAGTTCCCGGCCTCCGGGAAAAACCTTGGTTAAATTCTGCATAACAAAAACATATTGGACGGCAGCCATATTTATCTCCCTATTTCAACAATTATTAATCTCATCGGAGTATATAGACAAGCAATAGAACTTGCAATCTTTATTATTAAAAAAGAAAAAAACAAAGTTTTATTTAGAACGGCTGATATGCTTAATTCCGGAGTCTTGATAATCCGGAACATAGGTTTTATCTATTTTCTTAGGTTCCGGGGCTTGGTTCTGATATTCCGGAACATTGAGATTCCGCTGTGTTTTATCAATTTGGGCCTGTTCTAAGGTCGAGTCTTTAACATTGACTTCTAAAATTTTTGCTTCGCCGCTCCCATTATAAATGGCTTGAGCATTTTCCCGAACTTTAGCATTTTTCTTATAGATCATCCGAGCATCATACGGACGTCTTGGGGTCAAAAGTTTTCCGTCGGGCATTTTAATACTCCCGTCGGCATATAAAACAGCCTTAAAAATTTCTTGATTATCAAAACGCCGATTAATTGTTTCACAATCATAAAAGCCGTCCATTTCTTTAGACATATAAGCATTAGCCTTTGCCTCAGAGTAAGCATAAATCGCATCATTTTGCAACTTATCGGTCGGAGATTTGGTTAACAAAATAGCTCGAGCCAACAACTCAAACGTCTCAAACTTTGAAGCCCCGCAGGCGAGCCCCTGCCCTGAAACCGCCCCCAAAGCTTTAACCTCTTCCATATAAGGCATTTGTGCTTTAGTCTTGCTTGCTCCCAAAACAAACAACACCAAAATTACCATTACCGATTTTATCACAGATTTCATTTTGCTTTTCCTATCCCATTTTGCCGTTATAATAACCAAAATCTTGCGGAAAAGCAAAATCAATCTGACTTTTTTACCAAAATTTATCATTTAAATGTTGACAACGCTCAATATTTATCATAAGTTGCGGTTAACTTTTGATGATAAGGAAGAAGAAGATGAAAATTTTTAGCTCATTAAAAACTAAAAAAGTTCGTGACAAAAACTGCAAAATCGTTCGCCGTAAAGGTCGTGTTTATGTCATTAACAAAAAGAACCCGAAGTTAAAGGCTCGTCAGGGTTAATTGCTTATGCGTTTTACAAAGCTCCGTTATCGGAGCTTTTTTTATACTCAAAAGCCGCTGGTTTCAAACCAACGGCTTTTTTTTGCAACATCACCAAAGACCATCTATTCAATATAGACCGTATGAATCATATTGGTTCGTCCCTTTGTATTAAGAGGGAATCCCGCTGTAATAATGATATGCTCTCCGGATTTAACATAACCATTGGTTTTAGCAACCTTAACGGCACTAACCTCAACTTTGTCAAAACTCTTAAAGCTTTCCTTATTAATAAACGGACGGACACCCCATACCAAAGCCAAACGCCGAGCAACCTCCAAATCGGGGGTCAAAGCCAAAATCGGCAAATACGGCCGTTCTCTTGCCGTTAAAAAAGTTGTCCGCCCCGAAGAGGTATAAGAAACAATCGCCTTAACATTATTCAAAACACCTGATAATTCACTTGCCGCAAAGGAAATTGAATCGGCCTCGGTCGCATCATGAGGTATTTTGCGAGAATTTCGCATCATTTCAAAAAACAGCGGATCATTTTCGACCTGAACAATAATTTTATGCATCATATTCACGGCCTCTACCGGATATTTTCCGGCAGCTGTTTCGGCAGACAACATAACCGTATCGGCACCATCATAAACAGCCGTTGCCACATCTGAAACCTCGGCTCGGGTTGGATTCGGATTATTAATCATCGACTCCAACATTTGGGTCGCAATAATGACCGGAGTCGCATGTTTCCGACAACAAGAAACAATTCTTTTTTGCATAACCGGAACGGTCTGAATTGGGCATTCAACCCCCAAATCCCCGCGAGCAACCATAATCGCATCAGACAACTGAATAATATCATCCAGCTCATCAATGGCACTGGGTTTTTCAAGCTTTGAAATCAGCCAAGCTTTACCGTCAATCAATTTTTTAGCTTCCCGAACATCGTCGGCGGTCTGCACAAAAGACAAGCCGATCCAGTCAACACCGACCTTCAACGCAAATTTCAAATCTTCCCGATCTTTTTTCGTAATGGCCGAAATCGGTAACTGGGTATTCGGAAGGTTAACGCCTTTGTGGCTGGAAATTTCTCCACCAACCTTAACGGTTGTAACTGCTTTGCTTTTATCGCAACTTTCCACATGCAAAACAATATATCCGTCATTAACCAACAAATCATCTCCGGGTTTCAGAGCCGCAAAAATTTCTTTATGCGGCAAACAAACACGTTTATCGTCTCCCGGTTTCGGGTCCATATCCAAAACAAACGTTTGTCCTTCTTTCAAGAAAACTTTATTATCGGCAAACTCTCCGACTCTTAATTTCGGCCCTTGCAAATCAGCCAAAATAGAAATGAACTTTCCTTTTTCTTTTTCAAGCTGGCGAATAATTTTAATACGTTCTTTATGTTCTTCATGCGTTCCGTGACTAAAATTAACACGGAAAGCATCAGCTCCGGCATCAATCAACTTGGCGATTTGTTCTTTAGTGGAAGAAGAAGGGCCGATTGTGGCCAAAATTTTAGTATGAGTGTCAATTGGCATAATAAAAACCCCATTCAGTTTTAAGTTTTGACTCAAAATTTTTGCTTTACTATACACGAAAATAAGTTAACAAGATATTATTTTTATAATCATCTTAACAAATTTTACTACTTGTAAAAAACAAATAATTTTGCTAATTTCAAACCAATTTATCAAGACAAACAAGGAGACAATGATGAGTGAAGAAAACAATCCAGAAGTTGGCGGCATTGCCGTTGATCGCCTGCGTTCTTTAATTGAACGTATTGAACGCCTTGAAGAGGAAAAGGCCGCAATTGCTTCTGATATTCGTGATATTTTTGCAGAAGCCAAATCTGCCGGATTCGATGTAAAAATCATGCGTGCCGTTATAAAATTGCGTAAAATGAACGCAGCCGATCGTGATGAACAAGAATTTTTACTTGAAACATACCGTAAAGCACTGGATATCTAAATCAAAAGCCTCCGTAACGGAGGCTTTTTTTATACCTGAAACACAAGACCAACAACAGCGGCTAAAATAAGATAAAAAATCGGACTTCTTTTCCAAAAGTGAATCATCATCAACCATACCGCCAACATGATGACGGTTTTCAGATCCACAATCGCCATTTTGGCAATTTCCAAACCGGCAAACAAAATCAAGGCTACCACCGCCGGACGAATACCGGACAAAATATTTTGCACATTTTGATTAAGTTTATACCGATCCAACAATCGGGCCAACAGAACAATAACAATAACCGACGGCGTAACCAAGCCCAAAGTCGCAATAATTCCGCCCCACAAACCGGCCGCATGATAACCGGCATATGTTGCCATATTAACACCGATTGGCCCCGGCGTTGATTCGGAAATCGCCACCATATCCGCCAACTCTTTGGTCGAAAACCAAGCATATTGCTCTGACAAATCAAACAAAAACGGCAGTGTGACCAGCCCTCCGCCGATTGCAAACAAGCCGACCTTAAAAAACTCCAAAAACAAAATCACATAAATCATTGCTGAACCTTTCCGTGCCAAAACCATCCGACAGCTCCGGCCAAAATCACAAGAATAACGGCAGATAAATTAAACACCGCCAACAATCCTAAAGCCCCTGCAAAAATAACAGCCGCCTTTTTATCGGTAACATTTTTTTTCCATAATCCATATAAAATATCCAAAATCAAGGCGACCACACAAACGCGTATCCCATCAAAAGCATAGGTCACATAACGATTATACATATACTTATACAAAACAGCTGCGATCAAAGTAATAATCAAAATGGACGGAGTAATCATCCCCATTGTGGTAAAGACAGCTCCACGGATTCCCGCCTGTTGGTACCCGACAAATGTTGCCACGTTAATAGAAATAATCCCCGGCGTGCATTGCCCAATAGAATAAAGATCAAGTAACTCTTCCTCACTCAACCATTTTCTTTTCCGAACCAATTCATCTTGCAAAAGCGGCAACATGGCATACCCGCCGCCAAACGTAAACAAACCGATTTTGAAAAAAAGTTTATACAATCTCCATAATTGACGCATTAAACACCCCGTTGTTATTGGCAATTCATTGCTTATATCTGACATTAGTTAGTTCGTTTATAAACAACGTTAGTTTTACATATCGTTAAAATTAAGTGAGAAAAAAATGAAAATCGGTATTCCTAAAGAAATCTTATCCCAAGAACAAAGAGTAGCCATTACGCCGGAAAACACACAACAATACCTCCACGCCGGATTCGAAATTATTCTGGAACAAGACGCCGGAAAGCTTGCTGGCTTTAGCAATGAAGCCTATCAGCAAGCCGGAGCAAAAATTCTCTTTACCGCCACGGCAATTTACCAACAAGCCGATATTGTGCTTAAAATTAACGCTCCTCTGTCCTCAGAACTCACAATGAT
Organism: uncultured Alphaproteobacteria bacterium; assembly: GCA_944392275.1. Lineage (GTDB taxonomy): Bacteria > Pseudomonadota > Alphaproteobacteria > RF32 > CAG-239 > CAZU01. The sequence continues at coordinate 348,839 of CALXWA010000002.1, read as the reverse complement.
TAATCCCCATAGTATCCTGATAGCCGATTTTCATGTTTTTTCTCCGCAAACAGATCTATCAATTTACCAAAAACAACATCTAACCTGTTTTGCTCTAGACTTAATTCCTCGGATCTCTCGAGCCCAATCGGTTGATATTCTATCTTCCCAAAACACTCTTGCCGGTTACAAAGCCGTCATAGATACCGCCGCCTTTATCAACCGTTCAATTCCCCTTTTAATGACGGCCGGAGGAACCATTCCGCCCCTAAAATTTTTAATCATCGGGTTAGGCGTTGCCGGACTTCAGGCCGCAGCGACCGCCAAACGTTTAGGCGGGATTGTAACAGCATACGATATCCGCCCCGAAACAAAAGAACAAGCCCAATCCGTCGGAGCAAAATTTACCACAGAATTAAATAAAACCCTATTAAACAACACGGATATTGTTATTGCATCAGCCTTTTTTCCGGATAAAAAAGCACCGCTTATTTTAGACCAAGAACAAATATCCGCCCTCCCCGAACATGCCGTACTGACCGATTTAGCCGCACCCCTTGGCGGCAACATCTTTGGCTCCCAAAGCGGAAAGATTACACAAGTCCAAAACCGAACCATCATCGGTTGCTCAAATCTTGCCGCAGAACTTTCCAACTCTTCCAGTCGTCTTTTCTCACAAAATCTATTCAATTTTGTAAAGATGCTCAATCTTCAAACCGAATTCAAACCGGATTTTTCCGATGAAATCATTCGCTCAACCTGCATTATTCATAACGGCAAAACAGTCCATCCCCATAACCAAACCCAAACAGGAGATTAAAATATGGAAATCTGGAGTTTCTTAACAATATTTGTTCTGGCTTGCTTTGTTGGATATTTTGTCGTTTGGGGAGTGACACCGGCCTTACATTCTCCGCTTATGAGTGTCTCAAACGCCATATCGGGAATTGTTCTTATCGGGGCGTTAATTGCAGCCGGAACAGACACCAACACCACCGCCAAAGCACTCGGTTTAATTGGTGTTTTTCTTGCCTCTGTCAACATATTCGGAGGCTTTACGGTCACACAAAGAATGTTATCCATGTTCAAGAAAAAGGAGAAAAAATAATGTATGATTGGCAAATTCCTCTGACGTATCTCCTTTCTTCCGTCTTATTTATTTTCTCTATTCGCAGTCTTTCCTCGCCCAAAACCGCTGTTGTTGGCAACCTTCTTGGGATGATCGGCATGTCTGTCGCGGTTCTTATAACTTTATTTTCTCCCTACATGCAAGACAAACAACTTCCTTTGCTTGTTATCATCAGCGGAGCCATAATCGGAATTTATACAGCCTTAAAAGTAAAGATGACCGCTCTTCCGCAAATGATTGCCGCATTAAACGGTTTAGGGGGATTAGCCGCAGTTTTTATTTCTTTTTCCGAATTAATAACCGGTTCTTCCGCTTTTTTAGAAATCACTTTGGGGATGGTCATCGGAGCAATTGCTTTTTCCGGCTCTTTAATTGCTTTTGCCAAATTGCAAGGTATCCTACCGTCACGGGCTTTAACCTTCAAATATCAACACGTTTTTAATTTCATCTTAATCAGTTTTTGTATCTATTTAGCACTTTGCTTTCTCTCACAACGAGAATTCTTCTTTTTCTACCTCCTGAGCGGATTAGCCCTTATTTTGGGAATCATGATTGTTTTGCCGATTGGCGGTGCCGACATGCCGGTAGTCATATCTCTTTTAAACTCTTATTCGGGTTGGGCCGCCGTTGGTATTGGTTTTTCCATCGGAAATGTCCTTTTAATTATTGTTGGCAGTTTGGTCGGAGCCAGCGGAGCTATTCTGTCCTACATTATGGTTAAAGCCATGAACCGCTCACTTTTAAATGTCTTACTCGGAGGATTCGGCTCAACGCAAGATCACAATACCTCTACCCCAACTTCCCAAAACGCAAAATCGGGGAGCCCTCAAGATGCGGCCTTTATTATGGAAAATGCCCGCAAAATCATTATCGTTCCGGGATATGGCATGGCCGTATCTCAAGCCCAGCATGTTTTACAAAAAATGGCCGAAGATTTACGTTCTCTATATGATGTTGAGGTCAAGTTTGCCATTCATCCCGTTGCCGGACGCATGCCCGGACACATGAACGTTCTGCTGGCAGAAGCCAACGTAGATTATGCCAATGTCTATGGTCTGGAAGAAATCAATCACGAATTTGCCGACACAGACGTAGCCTATGTTATCGGAGCCAATGACATCACCAATCCGCAAGCTAAAAATGATCCGTCTTCTCCCTTATATGGCATGCCGATTTTAGATGTCGCCAAAGCCAAAACCATCTTTTTTGTAAAAAGGTCTTTATCAACCGGATACGCCGGAACCGACAACCCCTTATTTTATGCTCCCAATACCATTATGCTTTATGGCGATGCCAAAAAAATAACCGAAGAAATTGTCCGTTATCTTGAAAAAAATAAAGGCTCCGCTTTGCAGAGCCTTTAACAAACTACTTAATCCACTTTAAGGATTCTTGATAATCTTCAGGAGTATTAATATCCGCAGGAGCCTCTTGCACCAATTTTATATTATCAATAAGCTTTGCCCGAATGACCATTCCGTTTTCCAAAGCCCGCAACTGTTCCAAAGACTCTCTGGCCTCCAAAACACCTACCGGCAAAGAAACCATTTTTTGCAAAGAAGCTGCCTTAAACACATAGATTCCGATATGTTGGTACAGGTCTTGATTTTTGCATTTTTCCGGATTCCGCGTAAACGGAGCCGTTGCCCGTGTAAAGTACAAGCACCGAGCTTCATCTTCACCTTCCTTAACCCCCATAATGATTTTTACAACGGCCGGATTCGTTTTATCGGCCTCATTTTTAATAACCATACCACACGTTGCAATATCACATCCGGTTTTTTGGACCATATCAACCAACGGCAAAGAAACGGCCGGATTAACGTTAAGATTATCTCCCTGAAAATCGACCACCACATCATACTTTGTCCCCTCAGGATCCAAAACTTTCAAAGCAGCGGCAATACGATCGGTTCCGCTTGGTAAATTAGGGTCTGTCAATACTGCCGTCGCTCCAAATTTTTGGCATTCATCAACAATCGCCTGATCTCCGGCAGCAACGGCAATATCCATATCTTGAGGCATAACTTTTTTTACATTTTCATAAACCCGTTGGATTAAGGTTTTACCGTTAACATCTAAGAGCGGTTTATTGGGAAGTCTTGTTGCCGCCAAACGTACCGGCATAATCGTAATAACTTTGCTCATTATTTTTTCCTTTTAAATTTTGCACCTGCTTTTATAAACGAATACCCTAAGGTACAACGATGTTTTAGAAAAAGCAAGCGCTCAACAAAACAATGACAATAAAAGTTTCCCCCTCTTGAAATAATATAAAAATCATCATATAATAATAAATGTATAAGCGTTATACGTTTGTACATCGGGTTAACAACGATGGAGTTTTTATGTTTAGAAAAACGCGTGTTACGGCGTTAGACTGCAACAATGATTCAGGCCGTCATCGGTTCTGGTTATTAAAAAATAACAATTATTTCACTCAAGATTCTGATTTTTCTTTTACAAGAAATAGTGAGGGCTTATCAGTTCTGAAGGAGGTGTAATTATGCTTTCCTTTAGAAACAGATTAACCAAAACAGATATTAATACCATTCGGAATATTGCAAATTCGACAGGCTTTTTTGATGAAAATGACGTTCGTATCAATGTCGATATAGCCGAAGATTTGTTATGCCATAAAGACACATGCCATAAATTTCTGTTTGCAGAATATAAAGACCAAACGGTTGCTTATGTTTGTTACGGAAAAGTTCCCGACGCCAAAGACGGGACATATGAAATTTATTGGCTTTCCACCCATAATGAATATCGGGGATTGGGAATTGGCAGTCACTTAATCAACCACTTAATAACCAAATTACGCAAAAAAGGAGCCGAAAAAATTTACGTAAAAACCGACAGTAAAGACCAATATGCTCCGACACGTCGATTTTACGAAAAATGCGGTTTCCGTTTACAAGCGGTTCTTCCGGGGTATTACGATGATAACGACGGGTGTTGTATTTATGCTCTCAATCTTACACGAGATGCCTTTGAAAATTGCCAAGAACAATATTTGGCAGCAGAATAATGCCTTAAAAAAAGACAATAAACCTCTTACCCAAAAGTAAGAGGTTTATTTATTGACAGATATTGAAAAAACTCTTGACCTAGAGTTAACTCAAAATGTTATTCTTTTTTGTAAAAAGAACATTTTGAGAAAAATTTTTACAACAAAAACAAAAAAAAGACTCACAAAATCCGGAGAAAACAAAAATGACAATGTGGTATATCATCCTGCTTGTTTTAATTGGCTCAACCTTATTTGGCCTAGCGTATTTGAGTATTCGTTTTGCCAAATTTGCCTTTATTGGAAAGATTATCACCAACCCGACAAAGAAAAAATTTTTTTCTCTTATGATTGTCTTAAGTATTTTCTTGCTTTGCAGCCTTGCCATAAACTTAATGAATGCCGTTATTTGCCTACTTCATTTTGTGTTTTTCCAAATGGTCTGTGACCTCATCTTCTTCTTAATTTCAAAATGGAAAAAAATAACCTTCAAAAGATATTACGCCGGAATATGTGCCATTTTTTTAAGCCTAATTGCTTTAAGCATCGGTTGGCATCAAGCTCATCAGATCTCCTCGGTTCACTATACAATAGAAACCCCCAAAGAGGTTTCTCCTCTTCGCATCGCTTTATTTGCCGATTCACATATCGGCAGCACCTTTGATAGCCAAACTTTTGCCAACCATTTGAAAACCATCCAACAAGAAAAACCGGATATCCTCCTTATTGCCGGAGATTTTGTAGACGACGGAACCTCTCGCCCCGAGATGATTTTGGCTTGCCAAGCTCTTGGAAAAATACAAACAAAATATGGAACATACTTTATTTACGGCAACCACGATAAAGGATACCATAATCCGCAAAAAAGAGGCTACAGCTCCACAGATTTACTCAACGAACTAAGAAAAAATAACATTACGGTGTTACAAGATGAAATTATAAAAATAGATCAAAATTATTACCTTATCGGCAGAAAAGATGCCTCGGAAGAATATCGCGGAACCTCAAGAAAAGACATGAAAGAACTGACACAAAATTTAGAAGAGCAAAAATATAAAATTGTCGTTGACCATCAACCAAACGACTATAACGCACAAATCAAAAGCAAGGTAGATTTAGTTCTTTCCGGTCATACCCACGGCGGACAACTTTTTCCCTTAAACAAAGTCGGGGAATGGATTGGTGCAAATGACAAAACATACGGGCTAGAAAAACGCCAACAGACAAACTTTATCGTCACATCGGGAATTTCTGATTGGGCCATAAAATTCAAGACCGGCACTCAATCCGAGTTTGTAATTGTTGATATAAAAAAGAAATAGATTTAACCAAACAAAAAGCCCCTTTACCGGGGCACTTTTTTATTGGCGGATGAGGAGCCGGGATAGAGACAAAAAGCTGACCAACGTCAGGTTTTTGGCACGTATCCCTAGCTTTTGTTTTTGAGCTAGGAAAGCGACAGCAACCGACGCGAAATTACAAAAGTTTGGATCCCTCCCCGTGAAAACAAGGTTTAGCGAAGTTTGAACGGATTCTGCCACCTACAAAAAAAGCCCCTTTACCGGAGCTCTTTTTTGTTGGCGGATGAGGAGCCGGGATAGAGACAAAAAGCTGACCAACGTCAGGTTTTTGGCACGTATCCCTAGCTTTTGTTTTTGAGCTAGGAAAGCGACAGCAACCGACGCGAAATTACAAAAGTTTGGATCCCTCCCCGTGAAAACAAGGTTTAGCGAAGTTTGAACGGATTCTGCCACCTACAAAAAAAGCCCCTTTACCGGAGCTCTTTTTTGTTGGCGGATGAGGAGCCGGGATAGAGACAAAAAGCTGACCAACGTCAGGTTTTTGGCACGTATCCCTAGCTTTTGTTTTTGAGCTAGGAAAGCGACAGCAACCGACGCGAAATTACAAAAGGTTGGATCCCTCCCCGTGAAAACAAGGTTTAGCGAAGTTTGAACGGATTCTGCCACCTACAAAAAAAAAGCCCCTTTACCGGGGCACTTTTTTATTGGCGGATGAGGAGGGATTTGAACCCCCGATACAGGTTTCCCCGTATACACGATTTCGAGTCGCGCGCATTCAGCCTCTCTGCCACTCATCCAGAACAAACACTTATGTAATAAAAGTTTTAATATTTTTTTGCAAGTCTTTTTTCAGGCTTTTAGATAAATAAATACCTAAAAGCCTGGCAAAATTAATACAAAACCCTCAACGGATTTCCAACAACGGTCTGATTATCAGCAACATCTTTTACAACCACGGCTCCAGCTCCTATCATTGCATTTTTTCCAATACAAACGCCTGGAAGGATTGTTGCATTAGCTCCAATAGATGCGCCTTCTTCAACAATAGTTTCACAAAATTTTTCAGGATATTGTTTCGAGCGAGGTTTTTTATCATTACAAAAAGTAACATTTGGTCCAACAAACACATTATCTTGAATTCTTATTCCATCCCACAATTGTACCCCACACTTAATTGTGACGTTGTTTCCAATTTCAACATCATTTTCAATAAAACAATGCGAACAAATATTACAATTTTTTCCAATTTTTGCTCCCGAAAGAACAACACAATACTGCCAGATTTTGGTATTATCCCCTATCTGAGAGGTTTGAACATCGGCATAATCATGAACAAAATATTTTTCCATTAACTGAACTCCTTTTAATTTAACCAACAAAAGCCACCCTTTAAAGGTGGCCGGAGAGTTCAGAAATCATACAAACAGAAATGATCCTTTAGCCTTTGGGATAAACTCCCTGAACATACGCTAAAGCTCCCCGACCATGACAATCACAATCGGGGATATATTTTTGTTATAGTATTTTTACATATAACAAAATGACGATACTATCCCTAATACCGCTGTTTGTAGAGCTTCTGACGGCTCCGAGCCTAGGCTCTGACTATTAACAACAATAGCTAAAACAAAGAATAAAGAAAAAAGGCCGATAAATCAACCTCCAAAATATCATCGTTCTAAATATTTAAATTTATCAAAAAAGCTGGTATCCAACTCCGAAATAAACAATCCGCAAGCAAAACAATCTTTTTGTTGTTCTTTCGTATACGCCCGATTTACTCGAACACGAATTTCTTCCTTATCATCGTACCCCACCAATTGAGGCGGAATAGTGTCAATCAGCATATCAAAATTTTCAAAAATCGCAATTCCTCGGACAACGCATAAAATTTTAACATCCGTCTCAACATTAACATATTCTATAATATCATTAAGGCGGATTTGTTGTATTTGCTTATCAAACAGCCGAACATCTAATTTTTTGCTACCTTCGGCAATCTTATTATAGGTAAACGGCATCACTTTAATAACATGTTTCATATTCACCACCTCAAATATCTTCCGTTAATGATTATAAAAGATAAAAGATTGAATGCAACAAAAATATCCTACTCATAAGAATGTATATATAAAAGGACATAAAAAAACCTCCGCAAAAGGAGGTTATGAATTGGAGCGGGCAATGGGATTTGAACCCACGACATCAACCTTGGCAAGGTTGCGCTCTACCCCTGAGCTATACCCGCATTGATTTAACGGAATACTTAATACCATACTCAAAAAAAAAAGCAAGACTTAATTTATATTTTTTTCAAAAAAAATTATAACAAAACCAAACTTTGATCATAAATAACTAAATCGCTATAATAAAAAGCGCTTACCAACCAAATAATTGCTCCTATTCGTAACAACCAAATTAACTTCCGACTGCCCTTAAAAAAAACACCGTTAGCTCCCTTATTAACAAAAAAGATTTCTAACAAAACCCACAAAGCCACCACCACAACCGGAATAAACAAAAACAGCCAAGAAGTTAAAGTCAAAAGCATTTGCACAACCCCTCTGCCGACATACCCGGCATAAAAATTATGTATCCCGATTGTTCCTAAAAACCAAGCCAACAAAATATAAAGGATTCCGTTCTTTGCTCCGACAGATTCATTTTCTCGTTCAATTTGTCGAAACAACCGATGTTTTTGTTCTAAAAATTCTTGTTCCGATATTGCACCGGAACTACGAAGTTCCTTTAATTTTTCAATATCTAACATCTTAAGCTCCTATTATAATAATTTAATATAAGCTTTTTACACCATAATTCAAAGTAAATAAACAACAAAAAAAGAGGGGCAAAAGCCCCTCTTTTAAAGCTCAATGGCTTAGAAACCCATTCCGGGCATTCCACCGGCAGCTCCGGCCCCACCACCGCAATGGCATTCTTTTTGCGGTTGTTCGGTAACCATAGCTTCTGTTGTAATCAACAACCCGGCAACCGATGCGGCATCTTGCAAAGCCGTACGAACAACTTTGGTCGGATCAATAATTCCGGCTTTAACCATGTCGGTATACTCTCCGCTCTGAGCGTTATAACCAAAATTGGTATCACTGCCTTCCAACAATTTTCCGACAACAACAGCACCATCAACACCGGCATTTTCAGCAATCTGGCGTAACGGAGCTTGAGTTGCTTTACGGATAATATCGACACCAACTTTTTGATCTTGATTATCAACACTAAGCTTATCCAAAGCTTTAGCCGAATAAAGCAATGCAACACCACCGCCGGCAACAACACCTTCTTTAACAGCTGCACGAGTTGCATTCAAAGCATCGTCAATACGGTCTTTTTTCTCCTTAACCTCAACTTCAGAAGCTCCGCCGACACGCAAAACAGCAACCCCACCGGACAATTTAGCCAAACGTTCTTGCAATTTTTCACGATCATAATCAGACGTTGTTTCTTCAATTTGTTTACGGATTTGTTGACCACGAGCTTCAATCAAATCTTTTTCGCCGTTACCGTCAATAATAGTTGTTTCATCTTTAGAAATATCAACACGTTTCGCAGAACCAAGCATATCCATGGTAACATTTTCAAGTTTCATGCCCAATTCTTCAGAAATAACTTGTCCGCCGGTCAAGATAGCAATATCTTCCAACATTGCTTTACGTCTGTCACCAAAGCCAGGAGCCTTAACGGCACAAACCTTCAAGCCGCCGCGAATACGGTTAACAACCAAAGTTGCCAAAGCTTCGCCTTCAATATCCTCAGCAACAATAACCAAGGCTCTTCCGGATTGAACAATGCTTTCCAAAACCGGGATTAACGGTTGTAAATTAGAAATCTTTTGATCATACAACAAAATCAACGGATTTTCATATTCACAAGTCATTTTATCGGCATTGGTAATAAAGTACGGAGACAAATAACCACGGTCAAATTGCATTCCTTCAACAACATCCAATTCTGTTTCCAAACCCTTAGCATCTTCAACCGTAATAACACCTTCGTTACCGACTTTTTCCATTGCCCGAGCCAAGTATTCACCAATAGAGCGATCTCCGTTAGCCGAAATTGTACCAACTTGAGCAATTTCTTCAGAAGTTTTAATTTCTTTTGAACGAGACTTAATATCTTCAACAACGGCAGCAACCGCCATATCAATACCACGTTTCAAATCCATCGGATTCATTCCGGCAGCAACGGCTTTGCAACCTTCTTTAATAATGGCCTCGGCCAAAACGGTAGCCGTTGTTGTACCATCACCGGCTTTATCTGCCGTCTTCTGAGCAACTTCTTTAACCAATTGAGCTCCCATGTTTTCAAACTTATCAGCCAGCTCAACTTCTTTAGCAACTGAAACACCGTCTTTTGTGATTTTTGGAGCCCCGTAAGACTTATCCAAAATAACATTACGACCTTTAGGGCCTAAAGTAACTTTGACAGTCTTTGCCAAAGTTTCAACACCTTTGAGCATTTTAGCCCGAGCGTCCGTTCCAAATTCAATATCTTTTGCAGCCATTGTTTTTTCCTTTATAAATTTTTAAAATGACAATTATTCTTCAATGATTCCGAGGATTTCAGATTCTTTAACAATCAATCTTTCCTCACCGTTAACCTTAACTTCGGTTCCGGACCATTTACTAAACAACACTTTATCCCCTTCTTTAACATTCAAGGGAATAATTTTACCGTCTTCCGTACGAGTTCCGGTTCCGACAGCCTCAACAATCCCTTCGCTTGGTTTTTCTTTGGCCGTATCCGGAATAATAATTCCGCCGGCTGTCTTAGCGTTTTCTTCAAGTCTTTTGACCAAAACCCGATCATATAACGGTCTAATTTTCATTTCCTAAAACTCCTAAAAAGTTATAACAATTTTATCTATTCGGTTAGGTAGTTATTTAAAACCGCAAAGTCAAGCAAGAAAAAATATTTTTTTAATGAAACTAAAAAAAAAGCTCCGATCCCGGAGCTTTAATTTTTTATTTTGTTTTGAGATTACTCTTCAAAATTCGAATAAAGGTACAGTTAATAAAGCTGATGACCAGCAAGAATGAGAAGAGAACAACCGCAACAAAGAATATCCAAGCATTTGGATAAATATCCATAACCGGACGAGCAATAGTTGAGGCCCAACCATCCAAAGTAAAGACCTGCATCAGCGTAAACATGGCCGATCCGACATTTTCAAAACTAATAAAGACATCCCCAAACATACTGACGGCCATAATTGAAAAAACATAAAAAGAAACCAAGAACACCGCACAAAAAGAAACCAATGCCGGCAACAATTCCATAAAAACGGCAATCACGCCGGTTACACCGGAAAACTTGTTAATATACTTAAACAACCGAAACAGACGGAATGTTCTGAGAATAATAAAAGCACTCATCGACGGAAAAGAAGACGCTCCGACAATAATCAAATCAAAAACATTCCACCCAGACTTAAAGAAGGACCCACGGAACGCATAAAGCTTTAACAGCATCTCCACAATAAAGATCCCCATAAACAAGCGATCCAACAAAAAGAGGCCTTGGTAAAAATAAACGTTCATAATATCAGAAGTCATTAAGCCTAAAACAACCGCATCGGCCAAAATAATCCCCATGATAAAAAGATCAAAACTCTGCGTCGTCAACAGTTTATTCAACAAACGCCGATCATCATTAATCAAAACTTTTTTAACGCTTTTTTTTGATATTTTAGCCTTTTTAACCGTTTTTTCCTTAGCCATCATAAAATCCTCCGTTAAAGACAGTCCTTAGTTTACCCTTGGTAAAAACAGAATGCAACCATTATTCCCGCAACCGCCAACGCCGGTCCGTAAGCACCGCTTCTTTTGCGGGCAAACAAAGCATACAGCAAAAAAAGGACACTGGATAACACAATAACATACAACAATTTTTCCAATCCGAGCCAAGCACCAAGCCCCGAAAGCAACTTAATATCCCCACCGCCGAAAGCATCTTTATTTTTCCAAACAAACAGCAAACTGACCACAACCGGTAAAAAATACCCGATAAAAGCGGCAATGGCACTTTCTTGCGGAGAAATCCATCCCCACCCCAAGGCCGAAACAAAAAATCCGCACAACAACAAAGGAATGGTTAAAATATCCGGCAGCAAAAACATCCGCCAATCAATTTCCGCCAACAACAGCAACAACCAAATAAACAAACAATACCAAACCAGATGAGCCTCTCCAAAAACAAAAGAGGCACTAAAAAAAAGTCCGGCCGTAATCAAGGCACTCATAACGGAACGCCAACGAAACTTATTTCGCAACACCAAATATTGTGCCGATTTTTTTTTACTTTTTTTTCTTGGGAAAGAGACAATTTGCCATAGAGCATACGCAAAGGTTGCCGGCATAAACTTTGCAAAACGTCGGGCAATATAGGGAATAAAAAGCCCGCAAACCAAACCGTAAAAAGCATAAAGCATTCGATTCTCCTTATAAAATACCCTTACCTTATACAAAAAAAATTAAAATCCCTTTAAGCTTTCATCTTTTGAAAAAAAGCGTATGTCCCAAAATTTGAACATACGCTTTTCTCAAAAGAACTTCAGCCGCTCTAAATTGCTTTCAAAATATAGCGGCTAAACGCCTCCACATAAAAAGCCGGGTCTTTAATGGCTTCGCCTTCGGCAATTTTTGCTTGATCCAAAATCAACTTTGCCACTTCTTCAATCTGAGGTTTTAAGGCCTCATCTTGCATCATATCCGCCAATTTTATAATCAACGGATGATACGGGTTAATCTCTAAGATTCGCGTACTGGCAAAAGCGGTCTGTTGCTGATGTGTCCGCATCAAACGTTCCAAATGCAAACTCATTTGCCCGTTTTCAACAATCAAGCTGGCCGGAGATTTATCAAGTTTTTCGGTTACTTGAACTTTTCCGACCTCATTTTGGAACAATTCCTGCATATAATCGACAAGTTTTTTCAAACTTCCCTCGTCGGCTTTTTGTTCGTTGCGTTTCCACTTCAAATCCGTATCGGCCTGAGCCACGTTTTTAATAGCAAATCCTTTGTAATTAACCAAAACCTGTGTCCAAAATTCATCAATCGGATCAACCAAAAGCAATACTTCGATTCCTTTGTTTTTAAAAGCTTCCAATTGCGGGTTATTGGCCAACACCGCCAAGTTATCGCCGGTAATATAATAAATGGTCTTTTGTTCTTTATCGGCTCTTTCAATATATTCATCAAGCGTTGTCAATTTATCCAAATCATGCGTCGAAGCAAAATAAGACAAAGAAGCAATTTCTTCACGATTGTTAAAATCTTCATAAATTCCTTCCTTAAACACAATCCCGAAATTTTTCCAAAATTTCATATAGTCTTCATAATCTTTGGTACGTTTTTTCAATTCTTTCAAAATTCGGCTGATAAGACCATGCTTAATTTTTTCAATCAAAAGATTATGTTGCAACATTTCCCGAGAAATATTCAACGGCAAATCAGCGGAATCAACCACACCACGGACAAAACGCAAATAATTTGGCATCAACTCTTCAACTTTGTCTGAGATAAAGACTTTATTGACATAAAGTTTCAAGCCGTTCTTTTTATCGGGTTGAAACAAATCGTACGGAGCTTCTGAGGGAATATAAACCAAACCGGTATATTCAATATTCCCTTCTGCCTTAAAATGCAACGTCATCCACGGTTCATCAAAATTTTTAGAAATATGGCGATAAAATTCTTTGTACTGATCTTCGGTAATCTCAGACTTATGCCGCATCCATAAAGCCGATCCACTATTAACGGTTTCTTCTCCGGCCTCACCCAAATCCAAAACAATCGGATAATCAATATGGTCTGAATAGGTCCGGATAATATGCCGCAAATAAATTGTATCCGTATAATCTTTGGCATCTTCTTTCAAAAACAATTTAATTTCGGTCCCGTTTAGCTCTTTTTTGGCTTCTGTAATCTCAAATCCGTCCACACCGTTTGAAACCCATTTCCAAGCCTTTTCCTCGCCGGCTTTTTTAGTTAAAATTTCAACCTTGTCGGCAACCATAAAAGCCGAATAAAAACCAACCCCGAATTGCCCGATTAAATCAAACGCCGATCCATTATCTTTTACGTTTTTAACAAACTCGGCCGTTCCGGATTTTGCAATTGTTCCCAAATGCAAAATTAAATCATCCCGATTCATACCAATCCCGTTATCGGCCACCGTCAACGTATTGTCTTTGGCATTAGGAATAACTTTGATTTTAAAAGCCCCTCCGGCTTTGGTAATTTCCGGATTCGAAAGGGCCAAATATTTTAATTTATCACAAGCATCCGATGCATTGGAAATCAGTTCTCTTAAAAAAATTTGTTTTTCCGAATACAAGGAATTAATCACAATATCAAGCATTTTGCTGACATCGGCCTGAAAGGCAAGTTTCTCAGACATCACAAAAATCTCCCGTTTTTAATTAAAGCTGAGTTATATATGGGAACTTTTTATCGCCGATGCAAGTTTTGACTTGATTTATTAAATAAACCGAGTAAATTTAAGCTGATTTTATAACAATAAATTGGAGTAAAGTAATGGTATCTGTTGTTAATGATTCCTGCATCAAATGCAAAACATGTGCTGACGTTTGTCCGGTTGACGCCTTCCATGAATGTGAAACACAATTGGTTGTTGATCCGGATACCTGCATTGACTGCGGCGTATGCATTTCGGAATGCCCGCAAGAAGCAATCTGCAATGATGCCGATGCCGATGAAAAATGGATTCAATTTAATGCAGAACAGGCAAAAATTTGCCCGGGTGCTAATGAATAATCCCTACCCAAAAAGTAAAAAAACCTCCGATTCCGGAGGTTTTTTTGTTGCGAGAAAATAAAAAATAATTTAAAAAGAACAAAGAACAATTAACCAGATAAGGAAAAAAAATGATCTCCAAACCGGATTCGATTTATTATGACGTCCTCGGAATAGGCAATGCCATTGTAGATGTTTTAGCCAAAGTCGGAGAAGGCTTTCTCAAAGAACGTGATTTACCCAAGGGGAGCATGGTTCTTTTAGATGCGGCCGATGCCGGAAAAATCTATGCCGACTTGATAACGGAAAGAGAAGTCCCCGGAGGCTCTGCCGCCAATACGGTCGCCGGAATAGCTTCTCTAGGCGGGGCTCCCGCATTTATCGGCAAAGTCCATGATGATGAGCTCGGACAAGAATTTGCTCGGGATATCGGTGCCGCCGGAGTTGACTTTTTTACCACTCCGCTCAATGAAGGCCCCGTTACCGGAAGATCCATCGTTTTAGTAACCCCGGACGCTCAACGTTCAATGTTTACATACCTTGGAGCATCAAAACGTCTTTCCGCCTCCGATATTGATGAAAATTTAATAAAAGCCTCTAAAATCATTTATCTGGAAGGCTATTTATGGGACACATTCGGAGCCCAACGAGCCATGTTAAAGGCATGCAAGATTGCTCAAAAATACAATCGAAAAGTTGCTTTTACCTTATCGGATTTTTCTTGTGTCAAACGCCATCGGCGTGAATTTCTAAAACTCATAAACAAATACGTTGATATTTTATTTGGCAACGAAGAAGAAATTAAAGCCTTGTTTGAAGAACAAGATTTTTACAAGACCTTAGATAATATTAAAAACGAGGTTGAAATTGCCGCCATTACCCGAAGTGCCAAAGGTTCGGTCGTTGTAAACGGAAGGACCAAGACCTTTGTTGAAGCAGAAAAGGTTGAAAATATTGTAGACAGTACCGGAGCCGGAGACTTATACGCTGCCGGTTTTCTATACGGCTACACAGCCGGACGCAGCTTAGGTACCTGTGCCATAATCGGTTCCATCGTTGCCGCAGAAATCATCGGGCACTATGGAGCCAGACCGGAAGTCAGCTTAAGAGGTTTGGTCCGCAACAAACTTTTAGCTTACGGGAAACGTCCTTAAGAAAAAAAACGGAGGTTCACCTCCGTTTTTTTATAAAACAAGCTCTCCCATAAGATTTTTTTACGACTAAATTCTTGAAATTTAAAATCAAAAGAGTATTGTAAAGCGAATTTCCAAATTTTATGAACAAGAAAGAAACAAAAATGCAGCAAATTAGAAATATTGCCATTATTGCCCATGTTGACCACGGTAAAACCACAATGGTCGACGGGCTTCTTAAACAAAGCGGAACATTCCGTGACAATCAAAAAGTAGAAACCTGCGTTATGGACAGCAACGATCTGGAACGCGAACGCGGGATCACCATTCTCTCCAAATGCACTTCCGTAAACTGGAAGGGCACCCACATTAACATTGTTGACACACCGGGGCACGCTGATTTTGGTGGAGAGGTAGAACGTATTTTATCCATGGTTGACGGGGTTGTTTTGTTGGTTGATGCCTCTGAAGGACCGATGCCGCAAACCAAATTTGTTACCGGGAAAGCACTAAAACTCGGTTTACGCCCGATTGTCGTTATCAATAAAGCCGACAAGCCCGATGCCCGTTGTGATGAAGTTTTAAACGAGGTTTTTGACCTTTTTGTCAGCTTAAATGCCAATGATGAACAATTAGATTTTCCGGTTCTTTATGCTTCCGGCCGCAACGGCTGGGCTGTCAAAGAGCTAACCGACGAGAAAAAAGACTTAACCCCCTTATTTGAATTGATTTGCTCCTTTGTACCGGAACCGGCTTGTGAACCAAACAAACCTTTTTCGATGCTTGCGACAACTCTGGAAGCGGATAAATTTATTGGTCGTTTGTTAACCGGAAAAGTTCAATCCGGAACACTAAAGGTTAATGACACCGTAAAAGTTCTAAACGGCGAAAACAAAGAAATTGAACGTGTCCGTATCAGCAAAATCTTAGCCTATCGCGGTCTAAACCGTGAAAGTTTGGAAGAGGCTCACGCCGGAGATATTATTGCGGTTGCCGGTATTGTTAAAGGAACGGTTGCCGATACCATTTGTGCTCTGGAGGTCACTCAAGCCATTCATGCTCAACCGATTGATCCTCCAACCTTGGCCATGACTTTTTCGATTAACGATTCGCCTCTTGCCGGCCGCGAAGGAGACAAAGTAACTTCCCGTATGATTTGGGACCGTTTATGCAAAGAAGCCGAAGGCAATATTGCCCTCAAAATATCCCGTACCGATACCTCCGATTCTTTTGAGGTTGCCGGCCGTGGAGAACTCCAGCTTGGTGTATTGATTGAAACCATGCGTCGTGAAGGTTTTGAGCTTTCAATTTCTCGTCCGCGAGTTTTAATGAAAAGAGACGAGAACGGTCACCTTTTAGAGCCGATTGAAGAAGTCGTCGTAGATGTTGATGAAGAATTTTCCGGTGCCGTTGTTGAAAAACTCGGCCGCCGTAAAGCCGAGTTGATTGAAATGATTCCTTCACAAATCGGAAACAAAGTTCGTTTAATTTTTAATGCTCCGTCTCGTGGATTAATCGGTTATCACTCAGAATTTTTAACCGACACAAGAGGAACCGGGGTAATGAACCGTATCTTCAAAGATTACGAACCGCATAAAGGAGAGATTGAGAGTCGTCGCAACGGCGTGATTATTTCTTCCGAAGCCGGAACGGCCGTTGCTTACGCTTTGTGGAAGTTGCAAGATCGTGGTCCCATGTTCATTGATGCCGGAGTGCCGGTTTATGTCGGAATGATTATCGGCGAACACACCAAACCCAATGATATTGAGGTTAACCCGTGCCGAGCCAAACAATTAACCAATATTCGTGCCGCCGGTAAAGATGAAGCAATTGATCTTATTCCGCCACGCAAATTATCTCTGGAACAAGGTCTATCCTATATCCAAGAAGATGAACTCCTTGAGGTAACGCCAAAAACATTACGCTTGCGGAAACGCATCTTAGACCCAATTGCCAGAAAGCGGGCAAAACCGGATATTATCAACTAAAAAAAGGCCTCTTTAAGAGGCCTTTTTTTAATCAAAAAGAGTGCCGTCATAAACAGCACGTTCCGTGTTTTCAAGATATTCTTTCCTTTTGGCTCGATATTTACGATCTTTCAGCCAAAAGATGGCATAAAACAACCGATCAAATATCAAAAGAAGGAGGGCAAAGGACAAGATAAGCCCCATCCAAGAAAGAACGCCGGCAATCAACCATTTCACATCAGACGAACAAGCCATCAAAGAAACGGTCAAGCAAAAAGCCAAAACAATTTTCATTTTGTTCGATAATTGCCCAATAAACACATGAATAAATAATAAAACAGCAGAAAAAGCTGCCAGCAACACACCCCACCAAGGAATGGTAATTGCAAAAAAATCAAATGTTTTCATAATAATTTATATTTAAGATAATATAGGTAAAAGGGTACTCTTAATTTCAACAAATAGCAAGAAAAAAGGCTTTCAAAAAAATGAAAGCCACGGAGAAATCGACATCAAAAAAAACTAGCGTCCACCTTCCCTTGTTTTATTAGCAACAGAAACCTTAGTATTTTTCGTTTGGCGTTGTTTTTCTTCTTTTTCTTTTGTCTTTTTAACTAACGCCGCCGCTTGAGCACGCGTTTCTTCAATTTTTTTACTAATCTCTTTATATTGTTCGTCCAAACGCAAAGCAATAACATCAGCTTGAGCATCTTCCGTATTACCTTGTGCTAAACTTTTCCACTTTTCTTGACGATTAGCCCGTAAATTTTCAAGATAATGACTTATTTTTTGCATAAAACCATTAATTTTATCCATATCGGAAGCTTCTACCAAATTTCCTTCCGCAACACTGGAAAAACCTTTATATTTTTCTTGATTATTCATTAAATTTCTCCGTTAATAAATTTTTCTCTTTTGTCTATTATCGCAATAAAAAATCTTTTTGTCAACAGCAAAGTAGCAGCATTTATCCAAGAGTCAACAATTATCTTCACAAAAAAGCATTTTATTTTAACATTATTAATAATTTATAACCTATAATCTCTTAAAATCAACTTAACAAAAACTTAGGCACAAAAGATGAGCTTATTTAAATCAATTGCAACCTTTGGCGGATTTACTCTGGTTTCGCGTATCACCGGCTTCTTTCGGGATATGGTTTTGGCAAACTTTTTAGGAGCCGGAATTGTATCCGATGCTTTTTTTGTGGCCTTTAAACTTCCCAATCTGTTTCGCAGTCTGTTTGCCGAAGGGGCTTTTACCACAGCCTTTGTTCCAATGCTCTCCCAAAAACTTGTTTGCGAAGATAAAGAAAAAGCTCTTCGTTTTGCGGCACAAGCCATCTCGGTCTTGACTTTTTTCTTAGGGATTTTTGTTATTGTGATGGAAATTTTTATGCCCTTGGTGGTAGAGGTTCTGGCTCCGGGTTTTATTGAAGACCATGGAAAAATCGAGTTGGCCACCTCTCTTTCCCACATAACTTTTCCGTTTCTATTGTTTATCTCCATTGTTTCATTTCAATCCGGTATTTTAAACTCTCTGGGCAAATTTGCCGCACCGGCGGCAGCCCCGGTTATCCTCAACCTAATGATGATTGCCTCTGTCTTCATTTTTGTACCCTTCGGAGACACTCCCGCACACGGGATCGCTGTCGGGGTAACCTTTGCCGGTTTCATTGAAATTTTATGGCTCACCTACTTTTTACATTGCCAAAAAGTCTACCTCCGCCCTCAGTTCAATATTTTTACTCTTATAAAAGATGCCGATATCCGCACCTTGTTCAAAAGGATTGCCCCGGGAGTTTTAGGGGCCGGCGTTTACCAAATCAATATGGTCGTTGATACAATATTGGTTTCTTTGGTTGGTACGGGAGCGATTTCATGGCTCTATTATGCCAACCGCCTTCAGCAACTTCCCCTAGGAGTTGTCGGGGCCGCCATTAGCGTTGCCGTTCTTCCGATTTTATCACAGCACCTAAAAGCCAAACAAGATGATGAAGCACGCCAGGTTCAAGACAAAGCCATAGAATACGGAGGATTATTGTCCATTCCGGCTGCTGCAGCCTTGGTTATTTTGGCAGAACCAATCATCAACATCTTGTTCCAACATGGAAAATTTGGCTCTTTTGAAACACAAATGACCGCCAAAGCCGTTATTGTTTATGCAATCGGACTCCCGGCCTACGTCTTTGTCAAAGCACTGGCACCAAACTTTTTTGCCCGTGGAGACACCAAGACCCCCGTCAAATATAGTATTGTGGTTCTAGTAACAAATTTGTTGTTTTCAATTTTATTGATGCGACCATTCGGACACGTTGGGATCGCCGGAGCGACAACTATCGCCGCTTTTGTATCCCTATGGCAATACTACCGTGGTCTAAAAAAACGAGGCTACTGGAATTGTCCGCAAAAACTATTAATTAAAATAGGAAAAATTATTTTTTGTTCCATCATCATGTCCATGTGTTTGCTGTTCGCAGAATGCTTCGTTAATCTTAAGTTTAACGATTGGCTGTCTTTAGGAATCTTGCCCCGTCTCGCTATTTTTGGATTTTTATGCATTTTGGGTGTTGCAAGTTTTTTAATAACGGCTAAACTGACAAATGTATTGGACATTAAAGAAATCATGTCTGTCTTACTAAAAAAAGGTAACCGCAAATGTTCAAAGACACCAGCAAAATAATAACAAACTTTGCCAAAATTTTATTTTTATCTCTGCAAAAAATTTTCAGCAAAATTGATTTCACATCAAAGATAGGGCATCTTTTGTCCTTTTTCCGGTCATGGAGTCATTTATTAGGAACATTGTTGTTTTGTTTTATTATTCTCTATTACCCCATTGGCGGCTACCTGGTTAACAAGATTGATAAAACAACGGATTATGAATTAAAAGTCCCCCCCCAACAATCCCAAATCATAGAAATGATGTCCTTCTTAATTAAAAGAGAAGTAAATGACCACTTATGGACACCTAATCTACCATTTATTTTTCCGTCCTACTTTTTGGACAATATGCCCGCTTTTCAAATGGGCCTAATGAATGCCATAAGTCGCACCACCTTTGTCTTTGCCAAACGTCAACCTTCTGCCTCTAAAGAAAGCCTTAACACCTTAAAAAAAGCCTCGGAACACCTTCGCTACTCCGGAACGATCTGGATGTTTTCTCCACAAAATCATTTAACCCCAGCTCCTTCGGCCAACAGCCAATACCGGAAAGCCGCACGCTTTTTAGACGAATATAATCAAGCCCTTGCTGACGGAGAATACTTATTTTACAAAAATTCGGACGATTTAGCCGCCCTGACCCAATCCATAACCGACAACCTCTGGCGAGGTGTCTTGAGCCTTGAAAACCATATTCGCGAACACAGTAGTGACTGTTTTGATTTTCGCTCGGATAGTGTCTTTTACTACAATCAGGGCAAAGCTTACGCCTATGTTTTACTATTAAAAACACTTGGAAACGATTATAAAGAACAAATTCTCGCTCATGAGCTCTACGAGGATTGGACACGAGCTATCAAATATCTGGAAGACGCCACTTTGCTCAACCCTTCGCTTATTCGTAACGGAACACTAGATAGTTCCGTCCACCCAAATTCTTTGGTTACTTTAAGCTATTACTTAACCAAAGCCGCTTTCATTACCCAAAGAATAACCGATAAACTAGAAAAATCATCAAAAGGATACTCTCATGCTAATTGAAACTCAAGAAACACCGGAAGCAAATGTCTTAAATTTTTTTCCGCCCCGCCCTATTCTGAAAGAAGGGAGTGCTGAGTTTATTGATGCAAAATCCATTCGCAAATCTCCTTTAGCCGAACAATTGTTTGATATTGGCGGAATTGTATCGGTTTTCATAACCAAAGACATGATTTCCGTCACCAAAGAAAACGACATGGCGTGGGATGTCCTCAAACCACAAATTTTGGCAGAAATCATGGATTACCTGGCAACCGGAGAAGAGGCAGTTATTGATGCTCCGGCCGAACAACCAACGGAAGAAGAAATTGTAAAACAAATCATTGGTTTAATAAACGCACGTATCCGACCGGCCGTAAAACAAGATGGCGGAGACATCAAATTTCATTGTTTTGATGCCGGAATTGTTTATGTTGAGATGCTCGGGTCTTGTTCTGGCTGCCCCTATGCCGCCGTTACCTTAAAAGAAGGCGTTGAGAAAATACTCAAGACCTATATTCCAGCCGTTAAAGAAGTTCGCAACCTCAAACTCAAAAAATAATGAACAAGAACAAACGCTTCATATTTATTCTTTTTTTGTTTTTAAGTTTAGCCCCAACGATCTTAAACGCTCAAGAAATCGTTTTGGATAAAATCAGCGTTGCGGAACTAGAAAAAATCTATCAATTTTACAATTACACCGGCGAAAAAGGATACCTTCGTATTCCGGAATACACTTATCCGCCAATTTATCTCAAATCGTTTCCAACAGACTATACGTCCGTGCAAGATGAAAAAAAACGGAATGCTCTTTTCATTAAAATTCTTACCCCTTTAGCAATGAAAATTAATGAAGAAATCCAAAAAGAACGTACCCAAATCGAACAAATCGCAACCAATTTCCGCCAAGAAAAAGATTTAAGCAAACAAGAAAGCCTCTTGCTTGAAGATAAAGCAAAAAAATACGACATTTTTACTCGCCTACAAGGATACCAAAGAAATCGTTATTTAATAAAAGAGCTTTTAAAACGAGTTGATAGCATCCCCCCTTCTTTCTTAATTGCAATCGCTGCAATGGAAACCAACTGGGGAACATCACGAATAGTTAAAGAGGGCAATGCTCTATACAAACAATTAACCTGGTACACCAATCAAGGCCTCAAGCCCCAAGGAGAAGACGAAGATAACAGTTACCGGATTGCCACCTATCCAGATTTATACACATCCATGCAAAATTTTGCCTTAAAATTAAACTCATCCGTAAGCTTTGAACATTTACGCGGCTATCGCCAAAAAATTCGTTATTTTAACAGCCAATTGAGCGGTACAACATTTGCTCATACGCTTTTATGGAACTCTCCTCTGCAAAACTATGCCGGAATCTTAGAATACACCATCGCTTACTATGAACTCAATGTAATTGACAAATCCAGATTAGATAGTAAAATAATTAAAAAACCTCTTCCGCAAGAACTGCAAAAAATAAAAATGTAACAAAATTGTCATCCAAAATAGACAAAAAAATTATTATGATAGCACTATCAATAACAATTAAAGATTTTGCCAATGAATAAAAGCAACAAGTTAGACCGTCAAGATGTCGAAAAACTTTCCCGAGACCATAGAGCCGAGAATAAAATTGATGTGACTCAAAAACTAACCGCTTTTTACAACCTTGCCAAAGAAAATGGAACCCTAAAGACAATTGAGGCATCTTTGGCAGAAGACATCTTCCGAATATTAATCAAAGACATTGAACTAAAAGTCCGTCAAGTTTTAGCAGAAAGCTTAAAAAACAGCCGCGATTTACCAAAAGATATTGTAAACGATTTAATCCGAGATACCGATTCGGTTTCTCTTCCTTTTATTAAATATTATCAAGACTTAACCAACGAAGAGCTCATCCAAATCATCAACCTTTCCAACATCCACAAACAAAAAGCCGTGGCCGGAAGGATGAATCTTCCCCATGAAATATCGCAATATATTGTTGAAAAATGCCGACCGGAAGTTGTTGGGGTCTTAATCTCAAATGAATCTGCCGAAATCCGTGAAGAAACATATAATGAAATTCTCATCAAATACTTTAATGATGAGGACATTAAACGCCGTTTAGTTGATCGAAATGATGTTCCGGTTTCCATTATTGAAAAATTTGCTTATTCACTTTCGGAAGAATTAAAAAAACGTCTTATCCTAAATCACAATATTCCCATCAATCTGGCCACCGATATTGTGGAAGAGGTTAAGGAAAAAACCACCTTAATGATTTCCGAAGAATACAGTTCCGACAAACAAATCGAAGAATTGGTTCACCAACTTTACAGTGCCAATCGTCTGACCCCGAATTTGATTGTCCGCTCAATTTGTTTCGGGGATCTCAAATTTTTTGAATATGCGTTGGTTTATTTATCCAACACCCCCATCATGGAAGTACGTAAGATTCTGTTTAATACATCAGCCGATTTTATGGTTCGCAATCTTCTTCGTAAAGCCTACATTCCCAAAACACTTTTTCCTGCTGTATTTACAGCCCTAAAAGTCATCAAAGACATCCACTTTGATTGCCGCAAAGACAATCGCAAAGCCTTTGTCCATAAAGTTATAGAACGGATTCTGACCAACAATTACAACAGCGATGAGTTAAACGAAGAAGATATCAAATACCTGATTTCTAAAATCAGTTAACCTTATATTTTTCTTAATAAATATCTGTTAATCTAACCCCAAACATAAAAATTATGGGATTAGAAACGTGGTAATAAATCAAAACAATTACAAAGACCTTCTGTCCGTCATCGAAAATCTAATGACGGAAGAATATACAGATGCCATTTTTGCAGTCATTAACTTTGCCTTGACAACAACCGATACCGACGGATGTTTTTATTTTACGTGCAGCGATAATTTTCTGAATCTGGAAGGGTTAACCATACGCAGTCTGGATAAAACAACCATTACCCCGGAAATTTCCGCTCTTTTTCCCAGCCGTTCCATCAATGAAATCAGAGCCCGCAAAATAAGAACTCCCGAAGAAATTTGTTTTTTAAACAAAGATCTGGTTAAAACAGCCAATCTTTATATTGAAAAAGATCTTAACAGTTCGGCCTATTTAAGTTTTGACGAATTATCATCATACGCGACGGTATCCATGCTTGGCATTCCCTTAATTGGTCATAAAGATAATATTCTTGGCGTTATTTGCTTTGTCAACAATCAAAACACCAGCGGTCGGAGCATCAGTTTCAGTACGGAAGTACAAAATGAATTAACAACATTATGCCGCCTGATAACCCTTATTCTGGAAAACAAAAAAAGCAACGAAGATTACTCTCGCCTCTTAGAATCTTTCATTGAGGTCTTAGCCCGAGCGATTGATGCCAAATCACCTTATACCGGGGCACATTGTCAACGCGTTCCCATTATCACGCGAATGCTGGCCACGGCAGCCATTGAGCAAAATTCAGGAAAGCTCAAAGACTTTAACATGAATGAAGATGATCTTTATGCCCTCCACATTGCATCGTGGTTGCACGATTGCGGCAAAATTACCACTCCGGAATACGTTGTAGATAAAGCCAGCAAGTTAGAAGGGATTTTCAATCGCATTCACGAGATTCGTGATCGTTTTGAAATATTACGCCGTGATGCACACATTCGTTATCTGCAAAAAAGATTGCAAAATACCGATTCTCAAGAAAACCTGCAAACCGAATTTATCGAAACCGTCAAAAAACTGGAAGATGATTTTGCCTTTATCGCCCGTTGCAATATCGGCGACAATCGCCTAACCGATGAAGATGTGGAACGCTTGCAAAAGCTTTCAAAAATCACCTATACACGTTATTTTAATCGCATGTTGGGGCTTTCTTGGTCAGAAAGAGAAAGAATAGATAATCCCGATGAACAAAGTGCCCCCGGGACGGAATATTTGTTGCAAAACCGACCGGATCAGCATGTCGGCATTTACAACTATGGCGAACTTTACAACTTAAGCACCTTAAAGGGAACAATCAATAAAGAAGAGCGAGAAAAGATTAACGAACATATTGTGGTAACAATCAACATGCTAAAGGCTCTTCCCTTCCCTAAAGAACTAAGAAACGTTGTCGAATATGCCGGAGCTCACCATGAGCGTGTTGATGGAAAAGGATACCCCAACGGTCTCAAAGGGTCGCAAATGTCCGTCCCGGCAAAAATTATGGCTATTGCCGATATTTTTGAAGCCTTAACGGCATCGGATCGCCCCTACAAAGAGCCCAAAAAACTATCCGAAGTCTTGACAATCATGCAAGACATGAAAAACAACGGTCACATTGACCCAGATTTATATGAGATTTTCATTAACTCCAAAGTATATATGGAGTACGCTTTGCAATACCTCAAAAGCAGTCAAATTGATGAAATAAAACCGGAGGATTATTTATAATGGTTTTACAAGTTTATCCGGTACTTTGTCGTGCTGGTTATATGGACAATTACAGCTATATTCTAACAGAAAGCAAATCAAATTTAACGGCGGTTTTAGATCCTTCTGAAACGGAGCCGATTGTCGCCGCCTTGCAACACTTAAAGGTCACTCCGACCTATATTTTCAATACACATCATCATTTTGACCATACCGATTCAAATCGAGACTTAAAAAAACTTTATGGGGCAAAAGTTGTCGCCAACAAAAATGACAGTCCTCGTATTCCCGGATTTGACATAGGTGTAGAACCCGGAAAAACTTTTGATTTTGGGCAAACAAAAGCCCACATTATTGATGTTTCGGCCCACACACAAGGACATATCTTATGGTATTTTCCGCAAGACAAAATCGTCTTTACCGGTGACACGCTTTTCAATCTTTGCATTGGCGGACTCTTTGAAGGAACAACCACAGAAATGTTTGCCGCTTTACAAAAAATCCGTCAACTTCCCGAAGATGTCCTTTTTTATCCCGGACACGAATATACCCTGCCTTCAGCAAACTTTGCTCTAAACAATGCCTCTGATAGTAAGGAAGTTATGGCTTATATCCAACGAGCCAAAGAACGTCTGCAACAACACTTGCCCGTTGCACCGATAGCACTCGGAATTGAAAAAAAGTGCAATCCCTACCTTAGAGCCGACACTCTAGAAAATTTCACAAAATTGTTCCGCTAGAATATGACAAAATATTAGACAAATTTGTATTTTTATGCTAAATTATAAAAAAAGATAGCTAAAGGACCAAAACCATGGAAAATGATATTTTGCTTTTCAAAGAATTGCTCAAAAAAATAGATGAAAATCAAGTCGCAGATGATAAAGCCTTCCAACTGGTAAATACATTTTGGTCGCTTGATACTCTGGAAAGAGAAAAAATGGCCCAAGACTACCTTTCCGGAAATGAACCAAGTCAGCTAATCAACAATAAAATCTCACCGGAAGCCGAGCTTTTTACCTACATTCGTAATCGCGGCATTAAATTTTCGGACACGACGGACCTTGAGTTTTATGAACGCATTTTCCGTAAATTTGAATTAAATTTTGATAAAACACAATTTATGGCAGATTTAGCCAACTATCAAACCGTCTCCCCCAACATCAATCCGGATAAACTCGGCCCCAATATTGAACGTTTGCACAATGTCCATAAAAACCTTTGGGAATATTACAACAAGGACGACAATGACTATGGAAGCAATGGCTTTAGTGCCATGGAAATTGACTATGTCACCCGAATGAAAGCTCAAAAGAAAGACTGTTGGTTTGTGGACCCTAACTACCTCTTGGCCGGGACACACGGCCCCGTTGATGATGTTTTTAATCGTCAATTGCAACGCCAAAGTGCTTCCAACCCCATCTTGCTAACCGGTATGATCCGAGTAGACGGAGAAAATGAACCCAAAATATTAAAAGACTTTCTCAACGCTCTCAAAAAACATCCCGAATTTGCAACCACCATTATTCCTTTGGGATTATCCTACCCCAACAACCAAGGACACGTTATAAACTTAGTTGTCAATAATGACGGACAAATTCAAATCATTGACCAATTAGGAGATGCTCCGGAATCAAGAGAACATAAACAAAAAATCAAAACAATGTTACAAAACATTGGTTATGAAGAAGCAAAGATAACATCCAATTCACAAAAACTTGCCGACAACCGCCAAGATTGTTCGGTCTTTGCCTCTTATATTACCGAACAAATCATTGCCAACCAACCTTTGCCGGATGGCTCTCCTCTGGTTGATCCAACAATCATTGACCAACAGCACGCTGAAGATAAAAAATGCGTTTTAAGCAGTCTTGCCTTAATGTATAAAAACGATCCTCTCTTTTGTTTATATGCCAAAGACAGCACCGGTCAAGACATTGATTGGGAAAATATTGATACCAGAACGCTGGAAAATTTAATCCTCAATTACCAAAACTACCGTATCAGTGATGACACCCGAGCAGAAGTCCGCGACCACATGCCAAACAGCCATGCCGGAATCCCTGCCGAAATATGGAAAGACAGCATTGATCCTCACGTTCAAAAAGCTCTGGATGAATATGGCGTTCCGTTTAAGGAAATCAACGACAACAATCAAAATGCCATAACCTACAAATATGAAAATCGCACCATTGCTTTTACACAAAACAGCGGGCACATCCAAAGTACGGAATACACAGATTACCTAATTTTAGCCAAAACCCTTAAAAGCAATGGTTATGAAACCTTGGATTTTGACTTTGCAGACCGAGGCAACGCCGCTAAAATGATAAAAGCAGCTTTTTCTGTCGGACTGGAGATTAGCAACGCTCCGGATATAGAAAGCCTGAAAGACCTCCCCGAATATTCCGACATCAAAAAACTCCAATATGCCAATCGCTTCAAAAAAGCCGATAAAAAATATCAAGAGATAAAAGAAAAGATAAATCATGCACTTGATACAAACATTGCGGATGAAGAAAAAACAGCGGAAGAATTATCTTATAAAAATCTTTACAACAAAAAACAAGAAGCCAGCAAAAAATACGAAACCGCTTTATATGGCGACAATACCCAAACACCCCCTCTTGCTCCAACTTTAGACAAAACAAGACTTCAAGAAATTTTCACGCAAATTGCTCAATTAGAAAAAGATCTCCAAGAAGAGCAACAAAAACCATCTCCAAATCACGCGACCATACGCAATTTACAACAACAAATACAAGCCCTCAAAGGCTCTCCGGAATACACATCTTATCAAACTTTATGGACCGATCTGCAAACCGCTCAGCGTGAACTAAAAGAGCACTCCTATACCCAAACCGCAGAAGCCTCCTCAAAGGAAAGAAAAACCGTTATGCGAGAGGCGATTGATTTTTACATTCATGATTCTTCCCCTAAAGATGAGGAGCGTTTAAGAAGGATTTTAGAGATTCGGAGTATGGAACTCTTGGACCCGAATCATAATCCGCAAGAGTTTATAAAAAAACATCTGGATACTTACAACAGCAAAACAGACGAAAAGAAAAAAGACCTTTTAGAACAAGCGGAGAAAAACATAAAAAATCAAAACAAAGAATTTCTCGCCAAATTCTTAGAAACCTTTAACAATCGCAGTCGCTAATCCGACAAAGCCCTTGGTTTTGGGAAACCATTCGTCTGTCGCAAACATTCCCCAACCACCATAACGGCGGATACGGCAACGTTAATGGAGCGGGCCTTTTCGTTCATGGGAATCAACAATCTCGCATCGGCCATCTGATGAACCTCTTCGGGAACACCGGCACTCTCCCGCCCCATTAAAATAATATCATTAGGCAAAAACTTAAACTCCGTATAGGGTTGTGTTGCATGCGTTGTTAAAAGAACAATTCGTCCATACTCCAAAGGATGTTCTTTACGATATTGCAAAAAATCCTGCCACGAATCATGCCGACGATATTTAACAAAATCCAGATAATCCATTCCGGAACGTTTCAACGTCCGTTCCGAAAAAATAAAACCACAAGGTTCAATAATATCTAACTCAACATCCAAACAGGCTCCCAAACGCAATAAAGTTCCTGTATTTTGCGGAATATCCGGCTGAAATAGGGCTAATCTCATTTTTCCTCCTTTTTGAATATCTTTTAACACATCTTTGCAAAATCTCAACAAAATAAAAAAAGACTTATCCGTCAAACAGATAAGTCTTTTTTTAATTCAAAATTTTCCACGGCGGTAATAAATTTCAGCCAAATCACCAATATTTTTACAGCTCATGTAAAAACTGGCCTGCGGAGAGTAATGATACTTTTGCTCCAATTTTTGGATAATTCGACCTGCCACCAAAAAATAACGAATACTTTCTTTTCGATGTTCTGCCGGATTTTTGGAAACGGGCACAAGCTCTTCTAACAAAATACTGTCTAAAGTATATTCCTCATGGTTAGAAAGTTTCTGAACATCTAAAAGGAATTCCTGTAAAAACTCTTCTCTTCGGCTTTTTTGAATGCGAAGATAATCAACAACATCTTCCACACGCTGAATATCGGAAGAAAACTCTATCCGCAAATTTGGATAACGCTTCCGTAAAGCCTGTTTCAACAACGGTTTTTTTTCAGGTTGGATTTTTAACATCTCCAAACGCTCACCTGAAACATTGACACCAGTAATCTGCACAAAAAGCGTCTCTACATTTTTCTTAATTTCGTTAACCCACATAGCAATTCAATATTTAATTTAACAATAAT
Organism: uncultured Alphaproteobacteria bacterium; assembly: GCA_944392275.1. Classification (GTDB taxonomy): domain Bacteria; phylum Pseudomonadota; class Alphaproteobacteria; order RF32; family CAG-239; genus CAZU01. Next base: position 319,187 of record CALXWA010000002.1, on the reverse strand, counting down.
AATTTTAGTATCCTTATTCATAATCAAAATCCCTTGTGTGTCAACAAGAATTTTGTACTTAGACATTAAAAAGAAAGTTCAACAAATCCCCATCTTGCACAACATAATCCTTGCCTTCGGAACGAACTTTTCCGGCTTCTTTGCAAGCTTGTTCTCCCCCTAATCGAACATAGTCCTCATAAGAGATTGTTTCTGCACGAATAAAACCTTTTTCAAAATCCGAGTGAATAATTCCGGCACATTGCGGAGCCTTTGATCCTTTCAAAAACGTCCACGCACGAACTTCCTTTGGCCCTGCGGTAAAATACGTTTCCAAACCAAGAAGCTTATAACCTTCACGAATAATTTTTGCCAATCCGGTTTCATGCAAGCCCAAAGATTCCAAAAATTCTTTTTTTTCTTCTTCCGATTCCAATTGAGCAACTTCCGATTCGATTTCAGCCGAAATAATAACGGCTCTTGCCCCTTCTTTTTCAGCCTTTTGAAAAACCTTTTGCGAAAAATCATTTCCGGTTGCCGCCGAAGCTTCATCCACATTACAAACATATAAAACCGGCTTAGATGTCAATAATTGCAACATTTTATAGGCCTTAACGGCATCTTTATTGTTTTCATCCGGTGCGGCACTACGAGCCGGCTTTCCAGCCTTCAAAGCCTCAATAATCGGAGACATGACAGCAACATTTACAAGTGCTTCTTTATCCCCGCCACGAGCTTTCTTTTGAGCCTGATCAAAACGTTTTTCCAAAGACTCTAAATCTGCGATCATCAGTTCCGTCTCAACAATCTCGGCATCTCGAATAGGATCAACAGAGCCTTCAACATGTGTAATATTTTCATCTTCAAAACACCGCAAAACATGAATGATCGCATCAACTTCTCGAATATTTGCCAAAAACTGATTTCCCAAACCTTCTCCCTTTGAAGCACCTTTAACCAACCCGGCAATATCAACAAATTCCAACTGGGTTGGAACTAAAGATTTCGGATGCACAATATCAGCCAATTTTTGCAAACGTTCATCCGGAACGGCAACCCGTCCCGTATTGGGCTCAATCGTACAAAACGGAAAGTTTGCCGCCTGTGCAGCAATTGTTTGTGTTAAGGCGTTAAACAACGTAGATTTTCCGACATTAGGCAAACCGACAATTCCGCAATTAAATCCCATAATCAAAGCTCCTTTTTGAAATCAAAATTGTTTTTCTTATAGCTTATAAACTTTGATATTTCAAGGTTTTTCTCTCCTCAAAAAAAACGCTGCGAAAAAAATTCGCAGCGTTCATTGTTAAGAAAGAATCGCCTCTTTGACCACCAGATATTTTCGACTCTCACTGCCTCTAAGCAATGTCAAAATTTCCTCCGCAAAACCTACTTTTCGATGAAAAGTAATGGCTATTCCGGCATAGTCTAAAATAACCTTTTGTTCTTTTAATTCAGCCGTCTTTCCTAATACATCAACCAAAATATCAGACAAGAACCAATACCGTTCAATAAATTTTAAAACGTTCGGATAGCCTAACATCTGATGATAACACAGTAGAAAATAACTTCTGATTTTTTCTTTTCCTTTTCTTTTGAAAAAAAGCTTACGACAAAACTGTAGTAATGCGATAAGTTCTTTTTCACTTAAACTACCAGAATGATTTTCTAACACTCCCAAAAGCCTCGAAGATCTTGAAGTAAAACTAAAGACCTTTCTTTTCAAAGCTTTTTGAATAACATTAATTTGTTCAGAATTTTCCATAATATATAAATTATAACATAATAATTTTGAATAAAAACGCTCTACTTTTTACAAGTCATTCCGATAAAATTAGAATAGCTGGCCACTCCGTTTTTCATTAACAACCCGATACTTTGCACAACCAAATCCATACATTCCTTAATTTTGCAAGCATCTTCCTTACCAAAACGGGACAAGACATGATGCACAATTTTATCCCCTTTACCTTCCGGATGGCCGACTCCCATACGGATTCTCAGATACTCCGGCGTAATGGCCGCATCAATTGATTTCAAACCATTATGCCCACCGGCACCTCCGCCTTTTTTAACCTTCAATTTACCAACCGGAAGATCCATATCATCGTGAATGACAATAACCTTTTCCGGTAAAATTTTATAAAAATTAGCCGCTTTAACAACCGCATTTCCGGACAAATTCATATAAGTTTGTGGTTTGAGCAAAAAGACCTTTTCGCCGTCAATTTCTCCTTCAGCAATCAAGGCATCAAATTTTTCCCGAAAAGCCGAAAATTTATATTTTTCATGCAACGCATCAATAACCATAAAACCGGTATTATGGCGAGTATTGACATATTCTGCACCGGGATTTCCCAAACCAACAATCAAAAACATATCTAAAACCCTACAAACAAGTCCGGAAGACAATTGTCCCCCGGACTTGAATTGTTTATTTTAAGCACAAGCCCAATTACTTACGCAAAAAATCGACATGAAGCGGTCTGTCAGAAACCGGATGGAACTGAACATCCTGACAAACAACACTGTAATTTTTACCATCTAAAGCAACAGTAATATTTGCTTCATAAAAGCCAACCGTATCCAAAGCTTTTTCCAACTCAACCGGATGCAAAGAAATCATAACCGGTTCTTGTTTACCACCATAAATAACGGCAGGGATACGTCCTTCACGACGACATGCACGAGCTGCCCCCTTACCTGCTTTCTCACGCTTTTGAGCATTAAATGTAATTTCAACCATTTTTTTAATCCTTTTCATTGTTAAAAACTTTATCAGCCTCCAGGGGTGCTGACAAAACAAGGTTATTATTACATCAGATTTTTCCAAATTTCAAGATTTTTAAACCAAAAAAAGGTTTTTCTTATTCGAAAAACCTTTTTTAATTTAGTGGTACATTCGCTTTTTGTCTTTATACAAAAAGAACCATGTTGCAACATACATAAACAAGAGTGCAACAAGAAAACCAACCGATCCTCCGTAACAAAGCATAACAATCGCCACAATTCCCCCAAAAACAGAAGAACACCAAAAAGCAATTTTATTCGCTTTATCCGACATCCAGCGAGGATGTATCCAAAAAACAACCGGAAGCAATGCCAAAGCAAAAACAGCAATTTCCAAATAAACGGTAATCATATTCAATATTATTTTTTTGTTTGTACAATTTGTAACACCCACTTTTTTGTTTTGTGATCAAAATCATCAACAACACAAACAAGCTTATCTCCAACAGATAAATTTTTTGGAACATCTTTAATTTCTCCCTCAAACCGATTTCCCGAAAATTCAAAAACACATTCACAAGAAATAGGAGAAATCTTCACAACTTCCGCTTCAACTTTTGTATATTCATCAGGTTTGAAAATCAAATATAAAATGACAACAAAGCCAATGAAACACAAGACCAGTTCTCCCCAATGGGGAGATAAACAATTTAATGTTTCCATACGATAATTTTTTAATAATTCTTAACTTCCTACAATATTAGACAAAAAAGCATAAAACGTCAACAAAAAAAGAGGCCCCTTTCTTCACAGAAAAGAACCCCTTCTCCCTAACGGGAAATCATTTACGTGGTAAGTTATTTTTTTCAATGGCTAATACGATTTTATTCTTAAAATACATCGCTGATTTAACTTTATACTCACTTGTTAAATTCAAATCATCCTGTTCTTGATAGACCCAAGCATCCAAGAAATGGGACTCAATAATAAGGACCCCGCAATAGGCATACATTTCCTTAGCATCTTTTGTTTTTGTGCCTTTTTTCGTATTCAGAGAATACGGAATAAAAAGAGCATGTGAATTTTTCTTCAGAAGTTTATTCAACTTTGAACGAACGCTTTTAATCGTTACCAAAGCAATGCACAACCACAGAGCTCCATGAATCCATTGTCCTCCCCACTTCCAAAAAGCAAGAGCCAAAACAAACAAAGAAATCACTTCCATAATTTGAAGATTTCTGATCTTACGAGCCGAAAGAATTAAGTCATCATCCCATAAAAAGATATGAAGGCATGACAACACAACGGCAATGATTTCAAAAGTACTCATAATGATAAATTTCTTAGTAAATAATATTTTAATAAGTCATTTTACAAGGATTTTAGACAAAAACAAAGAAAAGTCAAGCAAAAAGGGAGGCTTTGAATAAAGCCTCCCTTTTATCCGGTTCAAACCGAAAATAAAACTATTTTTCCAAGTCTTCCCCGGTTTCTTGGTTAACTCTCTTGGCCGAAAGTTTAATTTTGCCTCGGTTATCTGTTCCCAAACATTTAACCCAGATTTGATCCCCTTCACGATAAAAATCAGAAACAGAAGCAATTCTTTCGTTTTTAACTTCAGAAATATGGACCAACCCTTCTGTTGTACCAAGGAAACGAACAAACGCACCAAAATCCATAATTTTGGTAATTGTACCATGGTAAATTTTTCCGGCTTCTGGTTCGGCAACAATTCCCATAATCCATTCTAAAGCGGCATCTCCATCTTCTTTCTTCATGGATGCAATTTTAACCACACCATCATCGGTAATATCGATTTTTGTATGCGTAGTATCAACGATTTCACGAATAACTTTACCTCCGGTACCAATAACTTCACGGATTTTATCAACCGGAATTTTAATCGCAACAATTCTCGGAGCCCGATCCGAAACATGAGGACGAGGCTCAGCAATAGCTTTAGCCATTTCACCCAAAATATGGATACGTCCTTCATGAGCTTGGGCAAGAGCAGTCTTCATAATTTCTTTTGTAATGGAGGTAATTTTAATATCCATTTGCAAAGCCGTAACACCATCTTTTGTACCGGCAACCTTAAAGTCCATATCGCCTAAATGATCTTCATCTCCGAGAATATCGGTCAAGACGGCAACACGGCCATCATCTTCTTTAATCAAGCCCATGGCAATCCCGGCAACAGGTTTTTCCATCGGCACACCGGCAGCCATCAAAGACATGGTTGTTCCGCAAACGGTAGCCATTGAAGAAGAACCATTTGATTCCATAATTTCAGAAACAACCCGAACCGTATAAGGAAAAGCATCCTTATCTTTTGGCATCATCGGGTGAATAGCTCTCCATGCCAACTTTCCGTGACCGATTTCGCGACGTCCCGGGCTACCGATACGTCCACATTCACCAACCGAAAACGGCGGGAAATTATAATTAAGCATAAAATCTTCTTTATATTCGTCCAACAACCCGTCAACAACTTGAGCATCTTCGCCTGTTCCCAAGGTTGTAACAACCAAAGCCTGTGTTTCACCACGGGTAAACAGAGCCGAACCATGGGCTGTTGGCAAAACATCAACCTGACATTCAATCGGGCGAACGGTCTTAGTGTCTCGACCATCGATTCGATGTCCCGTCGTTAAAACTTTCTCACGCACAATCTTGTGCATCAATTTTTCAATAGCATCTCCAACATAGCGAACTTCCAATTCATTTTCCGGATCAATAGAAGCTTTAACTTCTTCAGAGGCTTGCCCAACCAAAGTACCCCGTTTTAATTTATCGGTTTCTTTGAAAGCTTCAACAAACTTATCGCCGAAATCCTTTTCAATTCGGGCATACAAAGCATCAAACTCTGGCGGGAAAGAAGGCATTTCCCAAGGTTCTTTTCCGGCTTCGGCTTTTAATTGATCAATCAAATCAATAACAGATTGGAAGTTTTCAAAACCAAACATAACCGCACCGAGCATGGTATCTTCTGAAAGTTCTTGAGCCTCGGATTCAACCATCAAGACTCCTTCTTTAGTACCGGCAACGGTCAATTCCAACTGAGTATCTTTTAATTGTTCAAGGGTTGGGTTCAAAATATACTGCCCGTTTTTATAACCGATTTTAGCCGCAGCAATCGGGCCCAAGAACGGGATCCCCGAAATCGTCAAAGCCGCAGAAGCCGCAATCATTGACGGAATATCCGAATCTGTAACCTGGTCATGAGCCAAAACAGTACAAATAACTTGCACTTCATTTTTGAAAGCATCCGGAAAGAGCGGACGAATAGGACGATCAATCAAACGAGAAATTAAAACTTCACGTTCGCTCGGTTTTCCTTCACGTTTCATAAAGCCGCCGGGAACTTTTCCGGTTGCATAATATTTTTCTTGGTAGTTAACGGTCAAAGGAAAGAAATCTTGATCGGATTTCACTTCTTTTGCAGCACACACCGTTGCAATAACCTGAGTTTCGCCATAAGTAACAATTACGGCACCGGTGGCCTGCCTTGCAATTTTACCTGTTTCTAATACTAACTTACGTCCGCCCCATTCCATTTCTTTGCGGCACACTTTAAAATCGATCATATTTTTTCCTTTTCAACATCTATATAACCTCTACCTGCCCCATACAGGATTTACAAAGAACTGCGGGAACCCCATGGCCCCGCAGCTCAAATTCAATTTTTGATTTTAGCAAAAGCAGAAAACAACGGGGCAAAACCAGCCCCCAGAACGCCCTTCAAGATAAACAAAGTATAAATCTTCATCAACAAAAAGAACTTTCCTTTTCTTTCGCCAAAACCAAACGTCATTACTTTCTCAAATCCAATTTTTGAATCAAATCTTGGTAACGACTTTCGCTTTTACCTTTCAAATAATCCAAAAGGTGACGACGACGGCTAACCTTCTTCATCAAGCCCAAACGAGAATGATTATCTTTGGCATGTGTTTTGAAGTGCTCAATCAAATTATTGATTTCAGCAGTCCAAATAGCAATTTGAACTTCCGGAGAACCGGTATCTTTCGGATTCAAGCCATAAGCTTTAACTAATTTTTGTTTTTCTTCATTAGAAATCGACATCAAATTTTTCCTTTTCAAATAAAATTAAAAACCCGAACCGGAGCAATTTTTCGCTCATCGATTCGCACTATTGCCACCAAATTTTCTCCGCATAGAGCAACCGCCTCTTTTCCCATCAGCTTACAAACATCGTAAGCCTTAGGAGGCAAGCCTTGTCCCATATGCAATTTAGCGGCATCTTCTTCCGTTACGGCAATGACCGCGATGTCGCGCAGACATGTTACTGACGGAAGCAAAAATCTCATTAGGTCGTCAGCATAATCTATCTTTTGCAAATTTTCCAGTAAAATTTTTTGACTCAAGTCAAAATTACCGCATTTTGTGCGTCTTAATTCCTCCAAATACCCCAAAGACCCGAGTCTTTTGGCAATATCTTGTCCCAAAGTTCGAACATAAGTTCCCTTAGAGCACGCAACCCGAAATTTTGCTCTCGATTCGGATATTTTTTCCAACAACTCTAAAGAATAAATTTCAACTGTTCTCTCCGGTATAGAAACATCTTCTCCTTTTCGAGCCAAATGGTAGGCTCTTTGCCCATTAATTTTAATAGCGGAAAAAGCTGGCGGAACTTGAACAATTTTACCTAAAAACTGCGGCAACACTTGCTGAATTTCTTCTTCAGAAGGCAAATAATCACACTGACGAACCACCGCACCTTCCGTGTCACCGCTTTCAGTTTCAATCCCAAAATGAATAACAAATTCATATTCTTTTGGGCCATCGGTAACATAAGGAATTAATTTTGTCGTTTCACCAAAGGCAATTGGGAGCACGCCCGTCGCAAAAGGATCCAACGTTCCGGTATGGCCATTTTTGTTTGCCTGAAACAAACGTCGTGTCAAATTGACAACTTGGGTTGACCCCATTCCCTTTGGCTTATCTACAATCAACCACCCGTGAATATTTTTACCGTTTTTGTGTCGCATTATGCTTTCCTTTCTGTTTTGTTGATAAAAGAAAGAGCTTTTCTTGTCAACCTCTTATAAAAAACAAAAAAAGCTCCGGAAAACATCCGAAGCCTTTTCTTTTTATTTCCAAAACTGCCACCATTTTTTGTGCGGTTGCTGTGTTTCAGATGTGGTAGAAACCTTCATTTCTCTCAACACCTCCGGACATCTTTTTTGATACCCGTATTTTTGGGCATCTGCGATAATATCCTCATAGTTGGTCGGGACACTCTCATAACGACACAACATTTTGCTGTTTCCCTCTCCGTCAATATGAAACAAAGCAAATAAATCTTTACCTTCATCAACGACAGCGACAATATAAAGATTGCCCTCATACCACTCGACTTTTCCTATAAAAAAAGATTGGTAACAATCTCCCTCTAAAGGATAACAATAGGTCTTTAGATTGTTCTCGTCAATCAACCACAAAGCCTTTTCGTCTCTTACTTCAGGAAAATAAACCGTTATAACATTCAAATCCTTTTGATCACAAAAGACCATCACAGAACCGGATCTTCCATCATAATAAGCTTTTTGTTTTCGACACAAATCAAAAACATGTTTCCACTGGATAAGCCCCTTGTCCGGATAAAAGCCGCAGACAATAAAGTGTTTTCCGTTAAAATAGTAGTAAACACTTTCGTTATTTCTAACGGCAATCTTTTTCCCAAGCAAAATTGACTTTTTAAGATCAAACCTCCAAACAAATGTTTTCCCTTGATAAGAAAACAAAACATCGCCACTTTCCAGCACTTCATAATCAGAGCATTTTTCCGTAATGTCATAGATTTTTCGCTTTTCAAAATCATACCAAGAAAGAGATGACAATTCAGCATTTACTTTTGGAATAAACAAAAGCCCACCATCGCTTGAATAATAATCCGGTGTTTTAAAGGCACGAGGATTAGAGCTTTCAAAAACTTGCACCCACCAAATACCCTTTTGCAAAAAGACAAAAGCACCTTCAGCATGCTCAAAATCTTGCACATTTCTCGGACCAAGAACAAACTTTTTCTTTGCTCGATCATATGTCACAAGTTGATTCTCTCTCTTGTTTTTTCCAAAGACACAGGTATCTTTCTGTTGTTCAAAATAGGGACAAGAAATAGAAACACTCCAACTTTTCTTTTGTTCGTCATAGAGCTGCAAAGAATATTCCTTAACAACCCGAAACGGACTTTTTTGTTCTGACTTTTCCATAATAAAAAAATTAAAAATTAAACATAAATATTTCTGCTAACCTTAAAGCTAAAACATTTTAGACAAAATTTCAAGAAAAAAGCTCTTTCGATTTTACCGAAAGAGCTTTTATAATAAAAACGGCATTAAGCCCGCAAATCTTTTGCAACTTTTGGATCTCGCAATAATTTTTCGATTTTTTCGACTTGCTCAAAACTTTTATCAACCTTAAACACCAATTCCGGCGTATACCGCAGCTGCATTCGAGCCGAAATCTGCTTACGCAAATAATTTGCAGCCAATTGCAACCCACCGATAACTTCTTGCAAATGGTCGTTATTTAAGGTCATCAAATAAACAGAGGCATACTTCAAATCCGGAGAAACCTTAACCTCCGTAATGGTCACAATAGTATTAATTCCCTCCAAATTTCGAACTTCGCCTTTTTGAATAAATCCGGCCAAAATTCTTTTAATCTCTTGCCCAACTCGCAACTGTCTTTGTGAAGGTTCTTTATTTTCCGCCATGTTTATCTCCTGTTTTTGCTTTATATATACACACAAACATCAAAAGAATCAAGAAAAGAAAAACACCCCTCAATCTTAAGGAGCCTTGCGGCTCCTTTTTTCTCATGGTTTTATAAAACCTCTCTTCTTCCGACATGATCGGCTGCCGAAATAATTCCTTCTTGCTCCATCCGATCAATTAACGTCGCCGCTCGATTATAGCCGATACGCAATCGACGTTGAATATAACTGGTCGATGCTTTACGATCACTTTGCACAATAGCAACGGCCTGAGCATAAAGATCCTCATCGCTGTTTCCGCCACCAAAATCACCTTTATCAAAAACAGCCCCTTTTGCATCGGTATTTAATTCACCTTCCGTCACCGCTTCAACATATTCCGGCTCCTTCTGAGCTTTCAAAAATTCAACAATTTTTTCAACTTCGCTGTCTTTTACAAAAGGAGCATGAACACGATGCGGACGTTGCCCGGCCGGCATATAGAGCATATCCCCCATTCCGAGCAATTGTTCGGCCCCCTGTTCGCCCAAAATTGTACGACTGTCAATTTTAGAAGTAACCTGAAAGCTGATACGAGTCGGGAAATTGGCCTTAATCGTTCCGGTAATCACATCAACCGAAGGTCTTTGTGTTGACATAATCAAGTGGATTCCGGCCGCACGAGCCATTTGGGCCAAGCGTTGGATAGCCGCCTCAACATCTTTTCCGGCCACCAACATCAAGTCAGCCATCTCATCAACCACAATAACAATATACGGCAACGGTGTCAGATCAAGTTCCTGATCTTCATAAATCGGCTTTCCGGTTTCGGCATCAAAACCAACCTGCACGGTACGCATAACCTTTTCACCGCTTTCACGCAATTCTTCCAAGCGTTTATTGTATCCGGTAATATTCCGAACATTCAACTTTGCCATGGCACGATAACGATCTTCCATTTCCTTAACAGCCCATTTCAAGCCGATAACGGCCTTTCCGGGGTCCGTAATCACTGGAGTCAAAAGATGCGGAATCCCATTATACATGGTAAATTCGAGCATTTTCGGATCAATCATAATCAACTTGCACTCTTCCGGTCGCATTTTATACAATAATGATAAAATCATGGAATTCACACCGACGGATTTTCCCGATCCGGTTGTACCGGCTACCAATAAGTGCGGCATTTTAGCCAAATCGGCATAAACATTTTTACCTCCGATATCTTTTCCCAAAGAAATGGTTAAAGCGCTCTTAGAATCCCGAAACTCGGGACTATCCAACAAATCGCGTAAATAAACAATTTCCCGTGTCTGATTTGGCAATTCAATTCCAATGGTGTTTGACCCCGGAACAACGGCAATACGAACCGATATAGCACTCATGGAGCGAGCAATATCATCGGCCAAACCAATAACCCGAGCACTTTTTGTTCCCGGAGCCGGTTCCAATTCATAAAGCGTAACCACCGGACCCGGACGTACTTTCACAATACTTCCGTTCACACCAAATTCTTGCAAAACCGCTTCCAAATCACGAGCCGTTTTATCCAACTCTTTTTGGCTAACATGGCTAGACGCCTTATCTTTTCCGGCTGTTAACAAATTAATATCCGGATACATATAATTATCTTCATTCTTTTTGGTCTTCCGGACAACAGAAGCACTTGTCTTGGCCGCTTTGGGTTCTACCGGAGTTTCATCTTTGAGTTTTGGCTCTTTTCTCTCTTTTACCTTGCGTTCTCTTTTGGGCAAGGAAACGTCTTTATCCCTCTTACAAAAGGCAACACCCAAACGACACAAATAAACCATTCCGCTACCGGCTTTGCGAAAACACATAAAGACCCAAAGAACAACTTTCTTAAAAGCCAAATACCATCCTTTTAGCGTAATTCCGCAAGCAAGATTAAACCCAAGAAGAGCCACCAAAAACAGCACCGCGGCCAAAAGATAATTTCCGTAAGCAAAGACATAAAAGCGATTAAACAAGCTCATAATTTCACGAGATAAAAATAACCCGATATTCCCTCCGAGCTTAAAATTCCCCCAATACGGGCTAACCAAACTTATCGTCGTAGCAAAACAAACAACTCCAAGACCAAAACCGGTCAACCGCCAATAGCGGTGAATAAATTCACGCAACCGTAAAAAATTATACCCCCAAATTATCGGTGCAATTAAAAAAATCGGTAACGCCACCCCAAGCCACGTCAAAATAACATCCGCACTTTTGGCTCCGTAAGCCCCCAACAAATTAGCAATTTTTTTAGACGAGGCAATATTATAGGCCGGATCGTTAGCATCATAAAAAAGGCAAGACAAAATTAAACTTGCCGTCCACAAACATAATACGACACCGAACATCCGCCAAGACATTTTAACCATAAAAGACTTTTCTTTTTTGCGTTTTGCCATTTTTATACCCGTTAAACATCATTAATCTGCCGACATTATAGGTAAAAATTATCAAAAATCTCTTAATAAAAAACAAGTTCCGTTTTATAAATCTGTTTTAAAACTTGACTTTTGAGCATTAATTGCTAAAGCTTTACAAGATAGTAATAACAAAGGAAAAGTATGAATGACTAGAGCTTTCGTATTCCCCGGACAAGGTTCTCAGTTTGTCGGAATGGGAAAAGAATTGGCTGATAATTTCGCATCAGCCCGAGAAGTCTTTCAAGAAGTCAACGACGCACTCTCACAAGATTTATTCAAGCTAATGGTCGAAGGACCGGAAAGTGAATTGACGCTGACGGCTAATGCCCAACCGGCGTTAATGGCACATTCTATGGCCGTTGTCAGAATTCTTGAAAAAGATTTTGGAATCCAATTAAAAAATTATGCAAAATTTGTTGCCGGTCACTCTTTGGGTGAATATTCCGCAGCATGTGCTGCCGGAGTATTTTCATTGACGGACACGGCAAAGTTACTTCGTACCCGCGGTGACGCCATGCAAAAAGCTGTTCCCGTCGGGGTCGGAGGAATGGCCGCTGTCATCGGTGTTTCCTACCAAGATGTTGTGGCTTTAGCCGAAGCCTGTGCTGACGGAAAAAACATTTGCGTTGCCGCAAATGACAACGCCGATGGCCAGGTTGTTTTATCCGGACACCTTCCAGCCATTGAAAAAGCGGTTGAAATTGCTTCAGAATTTGGGGCCAAACGTTGTATAAAACTTCCGGTCAGCGCTCCGTTCCATAGCCCGTTAATGAAGCCAGCCGCCGATGTTATGGCCGAAGCTCTCGGGAAAGTAAAAACCAACAAACCACAAATTCCTCTTATCCAAAATGTCTTGGCCTCTGCGGTTACGGATGATAAAGAGATTGTGAAACACCTAATAGAACAAGTTACCGGATCCGTTCGCTGGCGCGAGACGGTAGACTACATGGCCGAACAAGAAGTAACGGACGTAGCCGAACTTGGTGCCGGAAAAGTATTATCCGGAATTATTAATCGCAGCAAAAAAGGGATCACCGCAATATCTGTAGGGAGTGTTGCGGATATTGAAAAACTCGCTGAAAGTCTAAAAAACTAGAAAAAGGAAAAACAAAATGTTTGAATTACATGATAAAGTTGCTCTCATAACCGGTGCTGCCGGTGGTTTAGGAGACAAAATTGCCCGCACGCTTCACAAACAAGGTGCTACCTTGGCTTTGACAGACAGACGTGAAGAACCCCTCTTAAAGCTCAAAGAAGAACTTGGGGATCGTGTTGAAACCTTTGTGGCTAATTTAACCAACGCCGATGACATCAAAAACTTGGTTTCCAATGTTGAAGAAAAACTTGGTCGTATTGATATTTTAGTCAACAACGCCGGTCTAACACGTGATAATCTTTTTGTCCGCATGAGTGATGAAGATTGGCAACTCGTATTAGATGTCAACCTTTCTGCCGGATTTAAGTTGGCAAAAGCAGCTGTTCGCGGAATGATGAAACGCCGTTTTGGACGTATCATCGGTATTGCTTCTGTTGTTGGTGTTACCGGAAATGCCGGACAAGCAAACTATTCTGCCTCCAAAGCCGGAATGATTGCCATGAACAAATGTCTCGCTCAAGAAGTCGGTTCTCGTGGCATTACCGTAAACTCCATTGCTCCGGGATTCATTCGCACACCGATGACCGATGTTTTGCCAGATGACGTAAAAGCCGCTTTATTGGCTAAAATCCCAGAAGGAAAACTTGGTGAAGCACAAGATATTGCCAATGTTGTTGCCTTCCTCGCATCTGATGAAGCTCAATATATTACCGGTCAAACCATTAACATTAATGGCGGTATGGCAATGATTTAATTGAGTCTTGCTCAAAACAAAAAAGGTCCTGATATCAGGACCTTTTTTTATACAATAGAAATTCGTAAAGAAACTAAATTATAGCTTCCGTCTTCCAAATATTCTCGCTCATCGGCAATTGTCATTACCTTACCGGAAGACAAATGAATTCTAAAAAAACAATCTTCCTCTAAAACAGAATCAATTTTCAGAGCTTTGAACATCACCCCACGGCAAAAAACCAAATACCGAAAACCAAAACGCTCCAAAGAACAAGAAGATTCAATCACATAAACAACATCATCCTTATTTGATGTTGCCCTTAAGACTTGAGGCATATCAAAAAACTCATGAGATTCCTCATTTTCAACACGCAACAAAGCCCCGTCTTTTTTCTCAAAAACAGAAGCCAACAATCCATTCCCAATAATCAAAACATTCGGAGAATCCAAAAATACTTCAAAATTATCCGATGTCTCGAAAAAAGAGACAAATCGATCACTTTGCTTGTCATAATAACGCCAAATAAGCGTATGATTCAATCGAATAAAATGGATTGGGGCAACCATTTCAATCCCAAAGATTTCGTTTTTCATAATTTTTATTTTAATAGTTAAACATGATAATTTTATCTTATCCCTAAATTATAAGAAACCTCAAAAAAAGTCAAAAAAAATAATGCTACGTTTTGTAGCATTATTTTTAATGATTGAAAGATATTCTGATTACAGTTTTGCTGCAATTTCTTCAATTTCATAACATTCTATAAAATCACCTTTTTGAATATCATTATAATTCTCGAAAGAAATACCGCATTCATAACCTTCTTTAACTTCTTTAACATCATCTTTGAAACGTTTTAATTGACCGATGGCTCCGTCATGGATAACAACGTTGTCACGCAACAAACGGATCTTCGCTCCGCGACGAACCAATCCTTCCGTAACCATACATCCTCCGACCTTACCAACACCGGTAATATTATAAACTTCACGAATTTCGGCATATCCCAAAATCTTTTCTCGAAGTTCCGGAGAAAGCATTCCCTCAAGACCTTTCTTGATATCGTCCAAAACATCATAAATAATGGAATAGTATTTAATTTCCACCCCATCACGACGAGCCATATCTCGGGCTTGAGGATTAGCACGAACATTAAAACCGATAACCAAAGCGTGAGAAGCTTTTGCCAAGGTCACATCCGACTCAGAAATCGGTCCGACAGCCGAATGCAAAACCTGCACACTCACTTCATCATTAGAAAGTTTGTTAATCGTTCCTTCAATTGCCTCAATAGAACCTTGAACATCGGCCTTAATAATAATCGGCAAATGTTTAATCTCACCGGATTTAATTTTATCCAGCATTTGTTCCATAGCAGATTTTGCAGATTTCACCAATTTAGCATCGCGTTCTTTCCGAATACGATAACCGGTAATTTCTTTGGCTTGGTTTTCATCAGCAACAACAACAAAATCATCCCCGGCCGAAGGCGTTCCCTGTAACCCGAGAACCTCTACCGGCATTGCCGGAGTTGCTTCAAAAACCTTTTGTCCACGTTCGTTAAACATCGCCCGAACGTGTCCCCATTCTTTACCGGCAATACAAACATCACCCACACGTAAAGTTCCTTTTTGGACTAAAACCGTAGCCACACTTCCGCGGCCTTTTTCCATCTTAGCCTCAATAACGGCACCTTCTGCCTTACGATTAGGATTAGCTTTCAAATCAAGCATTTCGGCTTGTAACAAAATAGCTTCAACCAGTTTATCAATATTGATGCGTTTTTTGGCAGAAACCTCGGCACACAAACACTCACCGCCCATTTCCTCAACACCAATACCATGCTGCAATAAAGCGGTCTTGACCTTCATCGGATCAGCTCCAGGCAAATCAATTTTGTTAATTGCCACAACAATTGGAACTTCCGCTGCTTGTGCATGGCGAATAGCCTCAATCGTTTGCGGCATAATTCCATCATTGGCTGCCACAACCAAAACAACAATGTCGGTAACTTTAGCCCCACGAGCTCTCATTTCAGAAAAGGCTTCATGCCCCGGAGTATCAATAAAGGTAATTTTATCTCCGGTTTTAACCGTAATTTGATAAGCACCGATATGTTGCGTAATTCCACCAGCTTCTTTGGCAGCAACGTTTGTTTCACGTAAAGCATCCAACAAAGAGGTTTTACCATGGTCAACGTGCCCCATAACCGTGACCACAGGAGGCCGTGGCAACAAATCTTCGGGTTTATCTTCTTCAACAAGATTTTGTTCTACATCACTGTCGGCAACCCTTTTGAACTTATGTCCAAACTCTTCAACAACAATTTGAGCCGTATCGGCATCAATGGGTTGATTAATGGTTGCCATGACACCAAGAGACATCAATTTTTTAATAACATCGGCACTCTTTTCGGCCATACGGTTTGCCAATTCCTGAACCGTAATAACCTCCGGAATCACAACCTCGCGAATAACTTTTTCCTGAGGTTGCTGAGGCTGTTGAACCGGTTTAGGCTGTTTCTTTTTAAATCGTCTTCTTGGTGCCCCAAAACCATAATCGTCATCGTCGTCATCACTTACGGAATTAATATTATAGACATTAATTTTTCCACTATTACGACGTTGTGGCTCAAAAGAGCGTTTGGTAATTTTCTTCCGATCTTGTTCAAAACCATCTTCTTTTCCGGACGTTTTTTTAGATTTGCGATTTTCAAAATCATCATCCTCGTCATCATCATCAAAATCCCTGGATTTTTTCTCTTTTGCCTTGAGATTAGAACGATTTTCTTGTTCTTGAATCGGCTTAGCAACATTTTGATTAGCTTTAGCCTGCTCTTGTTTTTTCTTTTCCTCCATCTCTAAACGCAAACGAGCTTCTTCCTCTTTGCGATGCCGTTCCTCTTCTTCTTGTTCTTTTTGTTTTTGCCGCAAAACAGCTTTTTCTTCTTCCTCTTTACGCCGACGATTATCAAATTCCTTAGCCTCGGCCAACAAACGCAATTTAGCCGCGGTTTCGTCATCTATTTTCGGCTCTTGAGGTTTAGGAGCCATATTGATAACTCTCTTCTTCCGAACTTCGACTTGAACAATTTTTTTACCATCCCGACCATGTGCTTTTCCGGCATCACTGACGCCTTTCAACGTCAGGGTAGATTTCCCCGATAATGTTAATTTGTTCTTTGCATTATCATCTGTCATATACAACATTCTCCATTTCAACTAAGACTTCATAAATTCTGCTAACTTACTAAATTCATCATGTACCATTTTTGCCATTTCACTTTTAACAAAAGCCGCATGGACTGTATTTACTTTATTTAATGCCTTGTCTAACTCCTCAACATCAAAGAGTCTGAAAATCTCTGTATCTTTTGCCTGAAGGACGATTCGGTTATGTCCATCCTCTCCGGCATCAATCGCCTCCAAAACAAAAGCGACCGAATTTTTTTTCAAGACTTCCAAAACTTTTTCTAACCCCAACACCAAAATCCCAGCTTTTTTAGCTAAGGACACGGCATCAAGTGCCTTCTTCTTCAAAAGGCCTTCCACCTGCAAGCTCAAATCCAAATTTGGCTTAACATTAAGCTTGCTTGCTTTGGCAAACAAATTTTTATCAAT
Source organism: uncultured Alphaproteobacteria bacterium (assembly GCA_944392275.1). Lineage (GTDB taxonomy): Bacteria > Pseudomonadota > Alphaproteobacteria > RF32 > CAG-239 > CAZU01. The sequence continues at coordinate 301,873 of CALXWA010000002.1, read as the reverse complement.
TGCCGTTTGCAATATCTTTTTAGAATTTGTAACGTAAATTCCTTTTCCTGGCAATTTCTTTTTAAAATCAGGAACAACGAGCAAATCCGGAGTTACGACAAAACGCAATAAATCTTTTTTATTCATTACTTTTCCGGTAACGATACATTTTCTCGTAACATCATCTTTTTTCATTTTGTATCCTTCTCAAAAAGGTTTCCCTGCCTCAATCAACAAAATCGAGGCAGGGTACTTTTTATTTTTCTTCTTCAAACCAGTGAGCTCTGGCGGCCATAATAACTTTGTTAGCTTCAGCCTCTGACAAAGTATTTTCACCCAAAAGTTCAATCAACTCATCTGCGGCCAAATCCGCCAAATCATCAATTGTCTTAATTCCTTTGTCTGCCAATGTTAACAACATATCTTGGTCTAAACCTTCAATAGCTTGAAGTTTTTCATCAATTCCCAAAGATTTGCTTTTTTCTTCAAATTCTTTGTTGCGTTTTTCAACAAAAGCTTTAGCACGGCTTTGCAATTCTTTGGCAACATCTTCATCAAAACCTTCAATTTCAGAAAGTTCGCTCAAATCAACCATTGCAATTTCATCAACCGTTGAAAATCCTTCGGCAATCAACAAATGAGCAATCATCTCATCAACATCCAACGCATCCATAAAGCGTTGAGAACGAACCTTATTTTCATTGGAGCGACGTTCTTGTTCCTGCTCTTCGGTCAAGACATCAATGTCACAACCCAATAAAATGGAAGCTAATTTAACGTTCTGACCACGACGTCCGATAGCAATTGAAAACTGTTCTTGCGGAACAACAACTTCAATACGATTGTTTTCTTCATCCAAAACAACTTTTGTGACTTCCGCCGGAGCCAAAGCACTGACAACGTATTGAGCCTTATCCTCCGAATAAGGAACAATATCAATTTTTTCACCTTGCAATTCGGTAACAACCGCTTGAACACGAATACCACGCAAACCAACGCAAGCACCAACGGCATCAATCGTCATATCATCGGTAGAAACAGCAATCTTCGCCTTAGAACCCGGATCTCTGGCAACACCTCTGATTTTAACAATTCCATCATAAATTTCCGGAACTTCGGAAGTAAACAATTTTGCCAAAAATTCAGGACAAGTTCTGGATAAGAAAATTTGCGGACCTTTATTTTCACGGCGAACATCCAAAACATAAGCACGAACGCGATCCCCGTTTTTAAACTTTTCCCGTGGAATAATTTCATCTCGACGCAAAATTGCTTCGGTCTTACCAATATCCAAAACAACATTACCAAATTCGATTCTTTTAACCGTACCGTTAACAATGGTTCCGATTTTTTCTTTATATTCTTCAAATTGTTTATTTCTTTCGGCATCCCGAACCTTTTGCACAATAACTTGCTTTGCTGTTTGAGCCGCAATACGTCCAAAATCAATCGGAGGAAGAGGATCAATTAAAAATTCACCGACTTTAATGTTTTTATCATACGCTTTGGCATTGGCTAAAGTAATTTGCGTTACCTCATTTTCAATATCTTCTTCTTTAGCAACAACCTCACGATATCTGGCCAAAAAGATTGCCCCGGTTTTACGGTCAATGTTGGCACGAATATCATGTTCAAATCCGTATTTGGAACGGCCGGCCTTCTGAATAGCGATTTCCATAGCCTCTAAAACATCTTCACGTTCAATATTTTTTTCTCTGGCGACGGTATCAGCAACCAAAATAATTTCCGGTCTCGGCATATTTTCTGTAATCTGCATCGTATTCCTCAATCAAAAAATAAGTTAAAGTTCAATTTCTTCCTGAGCTTTCATATATTCGTCCAAAAGCTCATCCGTTAAAACCAGTTTTGCTTTGGAGACAGTGGCAAACGGAATACAATATTCCTTGTCATCCATAACAAAATGAATATTATCAGCCTCATCAACATTCAAGATTTTACCCTTAAAACGTTTGCGACCTTCAACCTCTGTTTTTGTTTCCAACTTTGTTTCATAGTTACAAAAACGCTTAAAATGATCCAAGGTAACAAGCGGGCGATCCAACCCCGGAGAGCTAACCTCCAGAGAATAACGATTTTTAATCGGATCCTTTTCATCCAAAATTTCTGAAACGGCACGACTAACGGCAGCACAATCATCAACCACCAAATTTTTCCGATCTTTTCGCTCAATCATAATTTGGAGTGTTGGATTCTGAACCCCGATGGTCATAACGCGGACAATCTCAAATCCCATTTGATCAATTATTGGTTCCACCAAATCTTGCAGCGGATGTTTATCAGGCATGTTCATTTCCTTAATAAAGAAGCGGGGTTGTTACCCCGCTTCATCTAATATCATTAACTATGCAACAGTTATAACAGAAAAAATTTAAAAATCTAGCATTTTTTATAATCTTCAGGAAATAATTTATAATGCAGCCATACAATGACGCTGATCGTTATAACGGCCGCAAAAAAGACATCTGAAAAAAAGTGTAATCCTTGTGCGATTCGGGCCAACCCAAGGAAGCTCCCAAACAACAAAGCAAACACCATCGCTCCAACCCGATACCGGCACGGAACCAAATAAGCAAAACAAAATACCCAAAACCCTATAGCCGTGTGCCCGGACATAAAAGAGCAATCCAAATTACATTGATTAGCAATCACCATCGGCGGAGAAAAAGTTTTAAGACCTCCAAACTCCAAAATTTCATAAGGACGAGCTCTCCCCCAAAATGTCTTGAAAATACCATTTACAATCAAACCGGGTCCCAAAATCATTGATCCGGTAACAAACGCCATAATTCGGGTATCGATTCCACAAAACCACCGTCCCCGCATATAGCCAAACAACCATACCAAAAAAACACCAAGCCCCAAAGCCACCAACAAAAACGGAAAACCAAACTTAACCATCCATGACAAATAACCGTCATGAGTTAGGTAAAAATGCCCATCCGCAAAAAACAAGTGACTGAACTTAATATCCACAAACGGAGAAAAAGCAATCACCAAAAACAATAAAACAATCAAACCAAAATTAAGATTTGGCTCCCGTAAGAGATTTTTTTTAAACTTAAAACCGGACACTTTAACCATCTTCCATATGCAACAAAGCCGACACCGCCATTAAAGCAACAATCAAGGTCGGGGTCCAAACGGCCAACAAAACGGGGATATACCCGTTCAACCCAAAAGCGTAAACTAACTGAGATAAAAAGTAAACGATAAATCCGGTAGAAATTCCGCCGACAATCATCAACATAACGCCGCCACGACGACTATTCGGACGCAAGGCAAAAACCGCGGCCACCAAAACCATGGAACACAATAAAAACGGAGAAACAACCAACGACAAATACCGCAACCGATGCCTTTGTGCCGAGAAACCCGCTTTTTCATAAAAACGGATAGTATCCGGCAAATCCCAAAAAGAAATCGCTTCCGGAGCAACAAAATTTTCCTTAATTCGTTCTTCATCTAAACTGGTTTTATAACGCAAACTATTTAAAACCCGCGTTCCTTCTCCGGCCTTAAAAATTTTGACATCCTTAAACTCAAAATAACCTTGATTAAGTTTTGCGGCAAAAGCCTCTATTCGCTTGCTCGGTTGATTACGTCGATTCATTTCTAAAAGCGTAACATCTCGCAACAAAAGGCCATCATCTTCTTGCCGAACCGATTTAGCCTGCAAAACGGCAACATTATCTTTATCTATGGCCTCACGCATCCACAACCCCTGACTAGAAAACAAAATAGCCGTAGGATTCTTACTTTTGAAACGATATTCTAAAGTTTCGTACATATCATACATACGAGCCGCAATCGGATTAACTAAAGCCACATTAATAGCCCCAATCAAAAAGGTTGTTGCCATAACCGGCGTCAAAAAGCCCCAAATAGAAACCCCCGAGGCCCGAATAATCACAAATTCATTGCTTTTACTTAATTTCCAAAAAGTAACCATTGCCGCAATCATAACCACAAAAGGAAAGACCATTTCAATGGTGCGAGGCATTTTGGTAATAACCATTTCCATAATGAAGCCAACCCCGACATCATCTCGACCGGAAGTTCTTCGCAACAATTCAATCAACTCAAAAAGCATAATCACGCCCAGAACCATCAGCAAAACGGCAAAAAAGTTCCAGAGCAGTTGTTTTGTCAGATAACGTCCTAAAATAGAATTTGGATTCATAGTGTCTCTTCTGTGTTTTTAATAATGGTTTAAGAGTAAGCGTAAAATTTTAAATACGCAATTAAATTTTCCGCATTTCTGCACACAAACGTTTTTCATGTTCGGGCTGATCTTGTTTTGCATCAATAACTTCTTTGCGAATTTTCTGTGTTCTCGAAAACAATTCAAAAAGCTTATCCCCTTCATCCCAACGAATATTACGCTCTAATGCAATCAAATCCTCAACAAATCGTTGAATCAATTCCAACACCGTCACTTTATTATTTAACAAAATATCTCGCCACATTGTTGGATCAGAGCCGGCAATACGAGTAAAATCTCGAAAACCACTTGCAGAATATTTTATAATTTCTTTCTGTTCATAACCTTCCAAATCAGCCACAGTCCCCACAATAGAAAAAGCAATTAAATGTGGAAGATGAGAAACCGCGGCCATAACTTTGTCATGATGAACCGGAGTCATTTTTTCAATTCTCATTCCCATCACCTGCCACATTTGAGCAACTTTTTCAATTGCCTCATTATTAGAAAAAGCCGAAGGCGTTAAAATACACCATCGATCACGAAATAGCTCTAAGAAACCGGCCTCCGGACCGGATTTTTCCGTACCGGCAACCGGATGACCGCCAACAACAATCACACCGTCTTCAAGACAAAGATGACTTTCAATTTCTCGCAGAGCATATTCTTTAACCGAACCGGTATCTGTAATAACCACGCCTTTTTTTAAAAAAGGTTTCATTTTCTTCGTTAGAGGACCAAAAGCACCAACCGGCGTGGCTAAAACAATTAAATCTGCCTCTTTTACGGCATCTTCGACATTCAAAGCAATCTCATCAACAATCCCAAGCTGTTGAGCTTTTTTCATATAATCAAAACTGGCATCATAAACCGTAATTTTTTTTACCAAATTGTACTCTTTAAGATTTCGAGCTAAGGATGAACCTATTAATCCGATTCCGATAATCGTCACATTTTCAAAAATCATGTTATCTCCTTTCGGCTTAATCAAAATACCCCAAAGACAGATAACGTTCAATTGCCGATGCCAAAATAACCACGATATTTTTGCCTTTCATTTCAGGACGCTTACCAACTTTAACAGCGGCCACCAAGGCTGCACCGGAAGAAATTCCGGCCGGAAGGCCTTCCAATCGTGCGGCTTCTTTAACCATCTCAATAGCTTCTTCATCGTCAACGTCAACCACTTCATCGACCAATTTTTTATCATAAAAGAGAGGGACAAAACCGGCCCCGATACCGATAAGCTTATGTGGTCCGGGTTTTCCGCCATTCAAGACGGCACTACCCGAAGGTTCTACGGCAACCACATACAAATCCGGATTAGAAGTTTTTAGAGTTGACGCAATTCCCGTTAACGTTCCGGAAGTTCCGACCGCACTAACCAACACATCGACATCTCCGCCCGTATCTTCCAAAATCTCAATACTGGTTCCAAAACGATGAGCATCCGGATTCGCCTGATTGGTAAATTGTCCCAACAAAATTACATTGCTATTTTTTTCAGCCAACAGATCTGCTTTGGCTATTGCCCCTTGCATCCCGTCTTCTTGCGGTGTCAATATAACTTCCGCACCAAAATGCCGCATGAGTAAAATTCTTTCTTTAGAGGTGTTTTCCGGCATGGTAATCACCAAATGATAACCCTTTGCCGCACAAATTGCCGCCAAGGCAATTCCCGTATTACCGCTTGTCGCTTCAACAAAAACGGTATCGGCATTCACTTTTCCGCTTTTTTCCGCCTCTTCAATCATCCGTAAAGCCACCCGGTCTTTAATTGAAAAAATCGGATTATAAAACTCACACTTTGCCAAAAGATTGGCCTTAACCTTAAAATGTTTAGCCAATCGGCTTAATTGAACAAGAGGGGTGTGCCCAACTAATGAACTAACGGAAGGATATATTTTTTGCATAGTCGCCTCAAATTGTTTATAACCTTAAATTCTGCTAGACCTATATAGCAACTCTTTGGTATTATTACAATAAATAAAAAAAGCACAATATTGAAATGAAAAAATATAAACAAATTATCATCGCGTTACTTGTTTTATGTTCTTGTCCTGGGACCGCTTTGTCAGCCAGTCTGGACGAGCTGTATCGTGATATCATTCGCTCAGAAAACAAAGGCTACCTTCCCTTATTTGTTAAAAATCGAGAAATTCCAGATATTTTAGTTGAAAAAGAAGGGCTAAAAAACATCCCGGCAACACCCCAAGAAGACACATCTTCTGCCACAAACACACAACCGATCAAGTTAACCAATGACCGGGCTTATAAAGATATGCTCAGTAAACTTTATAACGAAAAATGGCACCAAGTTTTACTGGCAGTCCAAGAAAATCGCGTTACCCCGATGGATTTGGATGAAATCCGCAAACGAGTAAGCCTAAACGACCCTAAAGCCGTTGAAGTTTATGCCTGGATGCATGCCAAAGGAGTTGGCGTTAAAAACAATTTACCGGAAGCTTTCCTTCTATACCAAAAAGCACAAAGCCTTAACGTCCCCAAAGCAAAAGACAACGCACTTCAAGTTTACCGAGCCATGACTCCCGATCAACGGGCCCAAATAAAAAACAGTGCCATCAATTAGCACTGTTTTTCCATCTTAATTAGAGTTTTTAACCTCATTAACCAATTCTTTTACAAAGCCTTTAAGCCCGACTTGCCGAACCCGACGCATTCTTTCTCCGGAAATGATTTTTTGAATCTTTGTAATTGTCTCTTCCAAATTAACATTCACAATCACATAGTCAAACTCATCCCAATGGCTTATTTTATCAAGAATAATACTCATTCTCTGTTCAATAACCTCCATGGAATCCGTCCCGCGATTGATTAATCTTTTCCGCAACTCTTTAATGGAAGGGGGCAACAAATAAATTGTGACCACATCATCGGGAGCTTTCTGACGCATTTGTCTGGCACCGGCCCAATCCATATCAAACAAAACATCTTGTCCGACATTAATAAAACTATCCACCTCGGAACGCAGCGTTCCATACCGAGAACCGTATTGGGAATCAACATGTTCATAAAAAGCGTCTTGAGCTAAAAATTCATCATATTGTTGATCACTGACAAAAAAGTAATCAACCCCTTCAACTTCGCCTTCTCGAGGTTTACGAGTAGTAACGGAAACCGAAAACTTAATATTTGGATCTCTCCGCAACAATTCTTTACAAATTGTACCTTTTCCGGTACCTGAAGGAGCTTCAATAATAAACATGGCCCCTTTACGCACTTTTTTTAATCGGTCAATAATCTCGTCCATTTTTCTTTCCTCTCTACTCAATATTTTGCACTTGTTCTCTGAATTGTTCAATAAAGGCTTTCAAATCCATTCCCAAATTTGTCAAATCTAAATCACAAGATTTAGAACAGGTTGTATTGGCCTCACGGTTTAATTCCTGACACAAAAAATCCAATCTTCTGCCGACATTTCCGCCTTTTTGCAACAATTCTTTTGCCGCCTCACAATGAGCAAGCAAACGATCGGCTTCTTCTTTAATATCGGCTTTTGTGACATAAAAAACAATTTCCTGAGCCAGCCGATTTTCATCCGGCATATTTTCGGGAGCCAACCATATTTTCAATTGTTCTTTCAGGCGACTTTCCTGACGTTGCGGAACCTCCTCGGCAATCAAAGCAACTCTTTGGGATAAAGTTTCTATTTTGCCTAATATCTGCAACAAAGCTACTCCGATTCTTTTTCCTTCTTCGGCACAAGTTTCACGGAATTTTTGGCACAATACCTCAAAAGCTTTTTCTAACTCTCCGGCCAATTTTTCTTTATCATCATCACTTTCCGTCGTCTCTTCATTTTCAATCACCCCATGGACTTGCAACAACCCCGCCACATCGGGTTTTTGCAAACAATCGGGAAATTTTTGATATAACATAATTGCTTGTTGAGCAACCTCAGACAACCATGCCTCATTAACACGACGATTTTCGTTTCCGCAAAGAGCTTTCAAATCCAAACTAACCGAGACGTTTCCTCGCACCATATAACGGCTCAAAATATTTTTTAAACGCAGGCTCAGCATATCCCATCCCTGGGGGAGACGAAATTTTACATCCAGATTTTTACCATTAACGCTTTTGATTTCAAAGCTGGCACAATAGAGTTTTCCCTCAAGATCAATTTCGGTAGAATATCTTGAAAAACCGGTCATACTGAATATTGTCAATTTAAACTCCTTATTAATTTTTTTGCTATTATATTTTAAATTCATTAAAAAGTTTTTACTTTCTGCAGGAAAAAAAGATGACCAAAAACAAAAATATTTTAATTACCGGAGCCACCAGCGGAATAGGAGAAGCTCTAGCTCTCTATTATGCCAAAAACCAAGCAAAAAATCTTTTCATCTGTGGACGCGATGAAACCCGGCTAAAAATCATTGCTCAAAAATGTTCCCTTGCCGGGACAACGGTTTTTCCCAAAATTCTGGATGTTACCGACCGAAAAGCCGTTGCCGAATGGATATCTCACTGTGAGCAAGAAGCTCCTCTAAATCTGGTAATTGCCAATGCCGGCATTGCCACACTGGAAGAGATTCCCGAAAATATTTATAAAACCTTTGATACCAATATCTATGGTGTGTTAAATACCGTTTTGCCAACAATCGAGATCTACAAAAATCGATTAGTCAAAGAGCAAAAAATCAATCCGGAAAGCTCTCTGGACCTTTTCATCAAAAAAATGAAAGAACAAAAAAAAGCTTTTTCCATCAACCCGTTTCGCAAAAAATACCTTGGCGAAATTGGTTGTGAACTGTTTCATACCTCAGAAAAAGCCATTGCAATTACCAGTTCCATTGCCGGCTATCACGGGTTACCCACATGCCCGTCTTATTCTGCATCAAAAGCTTGTGTAAAAGCTTGGGGATTAGCCCTACGTTTAGCCTTACGTCCGCTCAACATTAAAGTAAATGTCATTTGTCCCGGATTCGTCCGTTCTCGCATTACCGACAAAAACACTTGCCCGATGCCGTTTTTTATGGAGGCGGATAAGGCTGCGGAAATCATTGCCAAAGGAATAGAAAAAAACACCGGTTTAATTGCCTTTCCTTGGCAAATGCGTTTTATATCTTGGGTTGGGGCTTGCCTTCCGGAACGATTAAGCAGCTTTATTTACTCAAGATTACCCTATAAAGTCTGATTGCACTTGCATTTTAAGAGGTTGATTCCTACATAGAGACTATAAAAAACAACAAGAAAGAAAAATCATGACCACAATCTTATGCATTCGTAAAGGAGACCACGTTGTCATGGCCGGAGACGGTCAGGCCACTTTGGGAGAAAGCGTTATCTTCAAATCAAAATCCGTAAAAGTTCGCCGTATTGGCAACGGTAACATTATTGCCGGTTTTGCCGGAGCGGCCGCAGATGGAATTACCCTGATTGAGAGACTGGAAGCCAAATTGGAAAAACATGCCAATCAACTCAAGCGGGCCGCGGTTGAGTTGGCCAAAGACTGGAGGATGGATAAATACCTTCGCCAACTTCAAGCTTTTATGATTGTTGCCGATAAAGAAACTTCTTTAGTCATATCGGGAACGGGAGAAGTTATGGAGCCCGATGACGGGATTATCGGGATCGGCAGTGGCGGAAATTATGCCATGGCTGCCGCCAAAGCCCTATATGATGTCGATGGTATGAAGATCGAAGATATTGCCTCCAAAGCAATGAAAATCGCCGGAGACATTGACGTATACACCAATCATAACGTAATTATAGAAAGTATTTAAAAAATGAGTAATTTTAGCCCTCGTGAAATAGTATCGGAACTCGATAAATTTATCATCGGACAAGAAGACGCCAAAAAAGCCGTTGCCGTTGCCCTACGCAACCGTTGGCGGCGGATGCAGTTACCGGAGAAACTGCGGGAAGAAATCGTCCCCAAAAACATTTTAATGGTTGGGCCGACCGGTGTCGGAAAAACAGAAATTTCACGGCGTTTGGCAAAATTGGCTCAAGCCCCTTTTATTAAAGTAGAAGCAACCAAATTCACCGAAATCGGCTATGTCGGCCGCGATGTTGAAAGCATTATCCGTGACTTGGTAGAAATCGCCGTTAACGAAACACGCAAAAAACTCCGCCAAAAAGTTTGTGCCAAAGCCGAAGAAGGAGCCGAAAACCGTGTTTTGGAAGCTCTTGTTGGAGTAAACGCCAGTGAAGAAACTCGCCAAAAATTCCGCAAACTCTTGCGTGAAGGAGCCTTAGCGGACCGAGAAATTGAGATTGCTTTGCTAGACAACAGCAACACCTCCATGCCGACAATTGATATTCCGGGCATGCCGGGAGCCTCCATGGGCATGATCAGCTTGGGCGATTTATTAGGCGGATCCACCCAAAAATATAAAACCAAAAAAATCAAAGTTGCCGATTCTTATAAGTTATTAATTGATGAAGAATGCGACAAATTAATTGACAATGACACCATTACCCGCGAGGCAATAAAAGCCGTTGAAAATGACGGAATCGTCTTTATCGATGAAATTGATAAGATTACCGGAAAATCAGAAAACACTCGCGGAGATGTTTCTCGTGAAGGTGTCCAAAGAGATCTTTTGCCCCTAATTGAAGGCACAACGGTCAGCACAAAATACGGCATGGTTAAAACCGATCATGTTTTATTTATATGCTCTGGGGCTTTTCATCTGGCAAAACCCTCGGATCTCTTGCCGGAACTACAAGGCAGATTGCCTATTCGTGTTGAGCTGAAAGCTCTTAATCATGAAGATTTTGTTCGTATTTTGACCGAACCGGAAGCAAACTTGATTGAACAATATACCGCTCTTTTACAGACCGAAAACTTCCACCTGAAATTTACTCCGGAAGCCATTGAAAAAATTGCGGATATTGCCGTTGCCATCAACGAAAATGTTGAAAACATCGGAGCAAGAAGATTGCATACCGTTTTAGAAATTTTGTTAGAAGACATTAGTTTTACGGCATCTGACCGTTCGGGAGAAGAAGTTTCCATTACGCCGCAAATGGTAGAAGATAAACTCGGCAAATATACAAAATCAAGCGATCTTTCAAAGTTTATCCTCTAAATGGCAAACAACACCCCAACAAATAATCCTTTCGGAATTTATATCCACTGGCCTTATTGTCGCAGTAAATGTCCTTACTGCGACTTTTTCAGCCAAGTCCGAAAAGAAATTCCACAAGATAAAATCATAAACGAATATTTGGAAGACTTAAACTTTTATGCAAATAAGACACCTAAAAGAACGGTAACCTCCGTTTTCTTTGGCGGCGGCACTCCTTCTTTGATAACGCCAAACAATATTGAAAAGATTCTACACCATATTTCATCTTTATGGCCGATGGCAAAAAAGGCCGAAATTACGCTAGAGGCCAATCCCAATAGTGAATACCCGCAAATGTTCCAATCCTTAAAACAAGCAGGGATCAATCGTCTTTCTTTAGGAGTACAGGCTCTGAATGAAAAAGATTTGCGTTTTTTGGGCAGGACACATACCCTTCAACAAGCACTCCATGCCGCCGAAAACGTTCTAAATACCTTTGACAACCATTCCATAGATATCATCTACGCTCGTCCACACCAAACCCAAGCTCAGTGGCAAACCGAATTAAAAGAAATTACCCAACTCGGATTTAAACATTTATCCTTATACCAATTAACCATTGAAGAAGGCACCCTTTTTGCCAAAAAAGGCATCCAACCGCTGGAAGAAGAAAAAGCGGCACACCTTTACTCTTTCTCTCAGGAATATTTAGCCTCTCAGGGATATGAGCAGTATGAGGTTTCTAATTACGCACAAAAAGGCTACGCCTCAAAACACAATTTAATCTACTGGCAAGGAGATGACTATATCGGCATCGGCCCCTCTGCACACGGACGCTTAAAGCTTAACAACAAATTTTTTGCCACCGAACATCCAAGACTTTTTACAGAACTCACCCCTCAAGAACGGGCCGAAGAACTTTTACTGATGGGGCTCCGCCTGACACAAGGCATAAATAAAGAAAAATTTTATCAATGTTGCGGATTAAAATTTGATGAATTTATTGCTCCATCACAAATAAAAAAACTAGAAAATCTAAAATTAATCAAAAATAAGAAACAAAGTATCCATGCCACTTCTAAAGGTTTTTTAGTCCTTAACTATCTTATTCGAGAACTTTGTCCCTAATCCACAACGCCATAATTTCCGGTAACCAACACAATCAACAAGACCAAGAAAAAAATCATGGCAAAACCGGACCGCAACGAAACATTATCGGCAATTTTATTATATTTATTAAGAAAAAACACAAAAACCGGAGCTGTCAAAACCAAAGCAACAACATAGCCGGGATTTGGAGCAAGACGCATCGCCATTGTTTTTGCCGTAATCAACGCCGCACTAAAACTAATAAGATAAACCCCGGTTTTAATAATTTCACGCCCAAAAACAGCCGCAAAAAATGCCTTAAACCCGGGCTTTTCATGTTTTATATACAAAACCGTATTGTACAAACCGCTGACAAAAGTCGCCACCACCAAATAATACACAATATTAAACCAAATATTCTGTCCCATCAAAGCAATTTCTTTGGTGGCAATACTCATTGCCGACAAAGCCAAAAGAGCCGGAAACATATAAGCCACAACCGCTTTGCTAACCTCGCTTTTTATCATACGCCAATAACTGAAACTAAAACCAAATAAAATCAAAATCAACGTAATCAAGATATTTCCGTCTTTCCATAGCAGCACAAACCTTTCCGGAGTAATGAGCCACCACAGAAGCACCGTCATAAAAACACTCAAACTCATAACCCGAGACGTAGGTCCGGCTCCAAAATTGGCAGAAGCAAAAAACAAATGAGAATCATAAATTCCAATCATCCATCCTTGAAAAATCAGTAAAAACCAATTATACGCCGATGTCTGGACCGGAACAAAAAACAAAAACGGCAGAAAAATCAAAGAAATTCCAAAACCACGCCATATTCCCAAAGCATAACCGTTAAACTTACGTTGTTGATTTACCAGCGTATACAAAGCCATAAAAAAGCCGTAAATTAAGCCGTTAATAACCCAAAGCATGATTTTTTCTCAAGATTTAAATTAATTTTCTACTAATATAAGTTCTGCAAACCGGAATTAAAGAGGAAAAGAATACACCTTAAAAAAACAGCCCCCTTTCAGGAGCTGCTTTTTTCAAGTTGGAAATTACTTCCGTCCTTTTTTGCCCATTGGCTTCGGAGCCTTGCTTCCACGAGAAGCATCAATTGCATCCGCCAACGGTGTTTGAATAATCTTAAAGGCAACAGGTTTTCTTCCGCCGGTCTTTTGCCCGCAAATTTCCAAACCCAACGCCTTCAAAGCCGTTTCAATCGGAATAAAGATATCTTTAGAATCATCAAGTTTCCGGCTTTCATGAGCAATTCCGACAATATTACCGTTAGCATCAATTAAAGCCCCTCCGATTGTCACGGATTGAACATACGTATCAACGATAATTTCTGCCGACTTATCTTCACTCCACCGATAACCGACAACTTTACCCTTATTATCCAAATAGCCTTCTCCGCCTTCATCAAAATCCATCAAACCTAAAGTAATCAAAACACTGTCAACTTCAGGCAATTCCAAAGACATCGGTAACGGAGAATATTTGACCTTTTGCTCTAACATTAACAACGCAACATTTTTATTTGGGTTAATTCTTAAAGCATTTGCATAATAGGTCCGACCATTAATGGTCTTAATAACAAAATTGTTATTATCTTTAACCATCAAATCGGCAGAGGTTAAGATCAAATTATCGGCAATAATCAAACCGGCACCTTTTTTACCGTTAACATTTTCCACCGAAACAACAGAAGCTCTGACCTTATACATATTCTGCGGATTCAAATTATCATACGGAGGATTGTTTTGAATACAAAAACTATTATTGGCATTGGCAAACGAATTTTCAATTAACTTTCTATCTTCCAAAACGCTCTTATCTTTAACATTTGCCGGAACTTCCAACAAATAGTCATCCCGAATATGTGTTATCCCTTCTTCGGGTTGAACAATTGTCCGATTATTATCTTGAATTTCTAGAGCTCGACACTCAGAATCCAACAAAACTTTTTGCTCTTTAGGCATTGGCGTAAACTGAGCCTTATCCGCCATTCCTTTAGAAGCAGAAATCCCGCCTCTTTCTTGGGCAATAATCAAAGCCTTGCAACCGGTGCGTAAAGCTTTATCAGAAGCCGCTTGTCGGCAAACATCCAAAATTTGAGCTTTATCCGTAAGCGAAGAGGCACTCTGAGCATATTTTTGTGCAATATCACGACATTCCACGGTGTTTAAGGCCTCATCAACCGCTTTTTCAGAATTATTGGCATATCGCGTAATCTCCGGCAATTTATCCGCCAACGCTTCTTGACAAAGGACTGTCATACGGGCTTTTTCTTCCATTGTCATTTGATAACTTTGGTACAAGCCTTTTCCTTCCAAAAATTGTTGACACTGTTCCAAATTAAGGACTTTACTGAACGCTCCACTGGCTTCCAAAACCGCATTGGCAAATTCCAATTCCGATTCCGTACAATCGTTTTTATCTCCCGGGGTCAAACACGGAGCCTTAATGACACAGGGTTTCTTTTTAACCTTGCACGGAGCCTTAACCACACACGGAACTTTTTTCTCTTCCGAGACACCGACACCGTCACAAGCGGCTGCCCCAGAGACTAAATCACCGTTTTCATCAATAATAATTCCTGCCGCTTGGCATTCGCCTTGAGAATCAATGTAAGAAAAATTACTATAAGACCCGGCTCCGGAAACACCACCATCTTCAAAAATCTGCGGTAAAGGTTCCGTACATGGCGTATAGCAAGTTTCTGTTGTTTCAATAACAATTTCTTCCGTACCCGAGGTCGTCGGAGCCGCACATTCTATTCCTTCAAAATACTCCTGTACCGGAATACTGACACACTCTTCTTGAACCTGTAACGGCGTAATATTATCAAAACCTTCTCCCCGTACACCGGAAGAACTGTCTATCCGCGAAAAACTTTCATTAAAGCCATGGCGTTCCTCAATACCATACAAATTATCACATTCATTTTCATCCAATTCGGCAACAAAGTTTCCGTTACTGTCATAATAACCATAGACATCACCGTTTTCATCTTCAACAAACTTACCGTCTAAATTGTAATACCCACGAACAACTTTGCCCGGCAAAACTTTTTCTTCAACAAATTTTCCGTCAACATAGCGACCAAAAACACTACCACTGGCATCTTCAACAAATTTTCCGTTTTCATATCTTCCGCGAACAATCGGAGGACAAGGCTCTTTACAATCCTCAACAAAGACACCGTCAACATAGTGCCCCCCAACCATACCGTTGTCATCTTCTACAAAAATACCATCAACATAGGTCCCTTTAACAAGGTTTGCCCCTTCACAATTATCCCCTTCGGTAAAGAAATCCGACTTAACAGCTTCCATATCCGTCGGAACGCCGGTTGCACAATTTTGCAAGACATCAATTCCCTTGAGCTCACGAGCATATTGATTTTTAATGGAGGCATTTTTGCATTCCATATCTTCAATTTCTGCCAGTTGACGAGCCAAATCATCCGGATGAATTCTTTGGGCAATCGTCCGATTAAAGCAATCAATTTCAGGAAGTTTATTCAAAGCATCTTCAAAAGCTCTTTCAACCAACAGAGTTTCTCCGTTTGGTTCCCCCTCAGAGATTTGTCCGTAACCGGTTGTTGTCCCTTTGCAATAAACTTCGTCACGAGTAATATTCATAACCCGCCATGTAACCGTCATTTCCGAAGTACCGCTGCGGAGCTTCTTTTGCTTAACATTATTCCAGTCAAATTCATCACAAATATTCATAAAATAATCGGTAATTTCGGCACTAACCAAATATTCCGGCGTGGCAATCTTATCAGATTCCACATAATAAGGATTCCCTTTATCAACAACCACCGGATAATACTCGTTCATTTGCTCATAAAAAATCTCAAAGAAATGCATATCTTTTTGCATAGCTCTTCCCTTATTCAGGAAGACATTTTTATTTTCTCGACGACAACCAAAAATCCGGAACCGATAATTTCCGAGTTTCGTATCAAATTGGTCATATTTACGGCCTTTTTTAATCCGAAAATCGACATGAGAAAGCTGTATCGGAGCAAAACTGTCGCGTCTTTGGTGCAAATAAAAATAAGCGTCTCTTTTTTCTTGATCAATATATAACGTTTGAATAGGAGCACGATTACGAATATAGGACAAACGTTTTACCGGACGTTTTTTCATCGGTTCGCACATACAATCAAAAAGCCCCAAAGTCGATTCCGAACCATCGCACATACAAGGGACCAACTCCGGACTTTCCTTGCTGCACGCAGACGTCGACAAAGTTAAAACGGCTAACATAATTTTCAGGGACAATTTGACGCTCATTGCTTTCTCCTATTGACGATGAAAAGGCTGCTTTCTTCTGTAAGATAAAGCCTCTGCAACGTGCATTTTAAGAACTTTTATTTCATTTTGCAAGTCTGCAATCGTTCTTGCTAACCGCAAAGTTCGATGATAAGCCCGAGCCGAAAGATGCTGTTGTTCGGCAAAATGGACCAAAAGTTGTTCAGCCTCTTTATCCAGACAAACGACCTCATCCAACAATTTTCCTTTAATTTGAGCATTAACACTCAAATTCTTTATTCCAAGACGTTCAAATCTCTTTTTCTGGATTGCCCTTGCTTGAAGAACTCTTTGGCGAATTTGTTCAGAACTCTCACCTTTACCAACCCCAGTTAAATCCCATGGATTAACGGCCGGAACTTCAATATGAATATCAATACGGTCTAACAACGGACCGGAAATTTTAGCTTGATATTCCTCCGCACACAACGGAGCCCTTTTGCATTCATTAACCCCTTGCCCAAAATTACCGCATCGACAAGGATTCATCGCCGCAACCAATTGAAAAGAAGCCGGATATGTAGTATGGGCATTCACACGAGAAATCGTAACAACTCCGTTTTCCAACGGTTGCCGCAGTGCCTCTAAAGCCGCACGACTAAACTCCGGCAATTCATCCAAAAACAAAACACCGTTATGTGCTAAAGAAATTTCACCGGGAACACCTTTTCGACCTCCGCCAACCAAAGCCGGGGTAGAGGCACTGTGGTGTGGGTCCCGAAACGGACGTTCCAAACACAAACATCCGTCTTTCAAATTTCCGGCTACCGAATGAATCATACTGGTTTCCAATGCCTCTTCCACACTAAGCGGCGGTAAAATAGAAGGCAATCTTGCCGCCAACATTGACTTACCCGATCCCGGAGGTCCAATCATTAACAGATTATGTCCGCCGGCTGCAGCAACTTCCAAAGCTTTTTTAGCACTTTCTTGGCCGCGAACATCCGCCATATCCAGTCCCAAAGCCTGAACTTTTTTTTGCTTAAGTTGTGGTTTAGGCAAAGTTTGCACACCTTTGAGATGGTTGATTAACGACAACAAACTCCCTGCAGCAATAACATTTTCCAATCCCGACCATAAAGCCTCGCTTCCTTGAGAAACGGGACAAATTAGACCTTTATTTTCTCGATTGGCCTTAACCGCTACCGGCAAAACCCCATTGACCGGCAAAATAGCCCCATCAAGACTCAATTCTCCCATAACCACATAAGAAGCCAAATCTTCGGCCGGTACAACCCCCATCACCACCAAAAGAGCCAACGCAATCGGCAAATCAAAATGAGAGCCTTCTTTTAAGAGATCGGCCGGAGCCAAATTAACGACAATTCTTTTTGCCGGAAGAGAAAGCCCCATTGATTGCAGAGCAGCTCGAACCCTTTCTTTACTTTCTGCAACGGCTTTATCGGGCAAACCGACAATAATAAAATTAGGCAATCCGGAAGAAACCTGAACCTGCAAATCAACATCTAAAACTTCTAACCCGTTGAGGGTAACCGTATTGATACGAACAGCCATCAATTTTACCAACGAGACGTCAACTCATCCGGACGCCAACGACGGGTCGGATAGGTATCAACTTTTAAAAAATCAAATTTTGCGGTTTTATAGGGAATATACTTAAAACGGACATAACCGTTTTTTTCAAAAAATTGAGCACATTCTTCAGCACTATGCTCTGAAGAATCATAGCAATGTACCACGGCTCGGTTATTAGGATTTTGCAAGCCGATACCGTTTTCATCATTGGCATAACGCTTAAATGTTTCAACTTTCTGCGGAACAGTATCTTCACTTTTGGCAAAAAGAGAACGCCAATTACAAATATCGCATTTTGCTTCTGCCGGAAGAGCACACAAAAAAGCAGCCAGTCCGAAACACAATCCCGCTTTGATAAAACATTTCATAATTTTTTTCCCACCAAACATTCTTTGTTCCAAAATACGCCTAATTTCTTAAAATTATATAAATTTTCACCCAAAAAATCACTTGCATTTATCAAGTTTTGTTGTATATTCTCGCTTGTCCCTTGCCGTATAAACAAATACGGCTATACAAGAACCGGCTCAAAAAGGGCCATTTGTTGAGAATCCACAAGGAGATTAAAAAAAGATGACTAAATATGAAAGCGTGTTGATTGCACGTCAAGATTTAGGAGCTTCTCAAGTATCGGCTTTGGTTTCTGACATGAGCAATGTCATTGCCAACCAAGGCGGGGAAGTTGTCCGTGTTGATAACTGGGGTCTTAAGAACCTGGCTTATCGTATCAAGAAAAACCGTAAAGGCCATTATGTTGTCCTCAATATTTCTGCTCCGGCAACCGCAATTGCAGAATATGAAAGATTGTTGCGTGTTAACGAAGACGTTATCCGCTATATGACGGTCAAAGTTGATGATTTTGCAACAGAAGCTTCTTCTGAAAGTGCAGAATCCACAGTTGAAGAATAGGAGAGATAACATGGCAAAACAAGTATTCTTTAGAAGAAGAAAAAGTTGTCCGTTTTCTGGTGAAGATGGATTAAAGATCGACTACAAGGATGTTAAACTCCTTTCTCGTTATATTTCTGAAAAAGGAAAAATTATTCCTAGTCGTATTACCTCAGTTTCCGCAAAAAAACAAAGAGAATTGGCTCGTGCGATTAAACGTGCTCGTTATCTTGGTTTATTGCCTTATGTAGCAATGTAAGGAGGAATATATCATGGAACTTATTCTTCTTGAACATGTTGATAAATTAGGTAAGATGGGCGAAAAAGTAAACGTTAAAAACGGTTATGCTCGTAACTACCTGCTTCCGACCAAAAAAGCTTTGCGTGCAACAGAAGCAAACTTAGCTTACTATGAAAAACAAAAAGCTGAATTGGAAGCTCACAACAAACAACTTTTGGCAGATGCTGAAAAATTGGCAGAATCCTTAAAAGGTTTCTCTGCTGTTTTGATTCGTCAAGCCGCTGAAACCGGTCAGCTTTATGGTTCTGTTACCATTCGTGACATTGCCGCTGCCGTAAAAGAAGCCGGCTTTGGTGTTGAACGCAGACAAATCTTTTTGGATAGAGCAATTAAAGACCTTGGGGTTTACCAGGTAAAATTGAACCTGCACCCGGAAGTATCGCAAACAATTCTTGTTAACGTAGCAAGAACAGAAGACGATGCTAAAAAACAGGCTAAAGCTTATTCTGCAGAATAATCAAAAATCCAATGGATTGAAAAACCCTCTTCGGAGGGTTTTTTTATGCCTTAATCAATCATTTGTTAAGCCTCTTGTGATACAACATAAAAAAACAAAACACCCCCTTAGGATAAAAAATGCTCGAAAAATGGAAACAATCCCTTCAGGTCTACTTTGACCGCCGCATGCTGACCATGATTCTGCTTGGGTTTTCCAGCGGTTTTCCGTTCCTTTTGGTTTTCGGAACATTTAACCTTCGGCTTAAAGATGCCGGAGTTTCTTTGGCCGCCATCGGGCTTTTTTCTTTGGTAAAAACTCCCTATAGTTTTAAATGGCTTTGGTCTCCTTTAGTTGACCGAATAAGGCTTCCTCTGTTTTGCAAACTCGGACGGCGACGGGGCTGGGCCTTATTTTCACAACTTTTGCTCATAATCGCCATCTGGGCCATGGCTCTGGTCGACCCGGCAACCTCTCCGTTAAGCATTGCAATTTTTGCCTTTTTAATGACCATTGCCTCCGCAACACAAGATATCGTTTTAGATGCTTATCGTATTGAAAGTTTTTCTACTCGTGAACAAGGAGCCGGCGTAGCCGTTTTTGTTTTAGGGTATCGTCTCGGGAGTATCTTTTCCGGAGCCGGAGCCCTCTTTCTGGCAGCTGTCATGGATTGGGAAAATGTTTATAAAATTATGAGCCTCGGAGCCTTAGCCGGAATTTTAGCCATCCTTTTTTCAAAAGAACCGCACACCTCAAATCAACCAACAAAAAACCAACCCAAACCTCCTTTTTTAGTACGTCTTCGCTCATTTTTAAAAAGTGCCGTGTATGAACCTTTTGCCGACTTCATGAAACGTCCCAACTGGGTCTTAATCTTATTGTTTGTCTTTTTTTACCGTATGAGCGATGCCTATATGGCACCCATGGCTTATCCTTTTTACGATGATTTGGGTTTTAACAAAATTGAAATTGCCTCAATCTCAAAGATTTATGGAACTCTGGCAACCATCGCCGGAACCCTCATCGGCGGGATTTTAGTAAACCGCTTTGGAATCATAAAATCTTTATTTTTCTGCGGTGTTTTGCAAGGAGTATCAAACTTGGTTTTTGTGGCCCAAGCCTATGCCGGTCACGACACAACCATGCTGATTGTATCCATTTCAATCGACAACATTTCCGGTGGCATGGGGACCGCTGCTTTTGTGGCCTATCTCTCATCGCTATGCAGTATTTCCTACACGGCAACGCAATACGCACTCCTTTCTTCCCTAATGAGTCTGGCACGTGATGCTTTGGCAGCAACATCGGGATTTTTGGTTTCCGTAAGCGATTGGCCGCAGTTTTTTGTATTGACATCTCTGATGGCAATACCGGGCCTCTTGCTCCTGTGGCTAATTGTTAATACCCAAAAATTTGCCGGTGTAAAAAACTAAGCATTTTTCTTAAAAAAAGCCTTCCGTTCTTTACGCATCATTGACCACAA
The DNA here is from genome assembly GCA_944392275.1 of uncultured Alphaproteobacteria bacterium. GTDB lineage: Bacteria > Pseudomonadota > Alphaproteobacteria > RF32 > CAG-239 > CAZU01. Next base: position 280,565 of record CALXWA010000002.1, on the reverse strand, counting down.
ATTACCCCATCCGTTAATTGGTTGGACCTCGTAAAGAGAGGGAAAATTAAAATCCCGTTTAAAAAACAGGCTGGTTGTTTTGGTATAATTATTCATCGGACAAAAGCCATAAAAATCAACCTGCAACAAATCGGCTTTTCGTAAAACATCAACGGCTTTAACATATTCCTGACTGGTATTAATCCGATCACTGTCATCAAGAATAATCATTCCGCCATCAGCCAATTTTTGCACGGCCGTTTCACAACATTTTTCCCGCCGTTTTCCATCAACAACAATAACATCAAACAAATCTTCTTGCTCAAAAATTGCCTTTTCATAGATTTCGCCTTCATCCCGCCAACGAATGTCTAAATTATCACTATGAAATTCTTGTCGCCATTTTTCAAACCACTTGGGATTGTCTTCAATACTGATAACCAATTGAGCTCTCTTAGCCCAAAACAAAGAAGAATAACCGCACCCAAACTCAAAAATCTTCTTTTTTGTATAATCAAATTGTGACAAATATTCAATAGCCGGATACGTATACCACGGAATTGGATTTCCATCCCGATCCAAACAAACTTTTTCATCAATACTTCTTTCTATGGCAAATTCTTTCTGCCACATTTCAATAAATGTCCTAAACTTATCGCTATACATTATATTTTTTTGCCTTGGTTGAAAATAAACATAACCCGCTTATATCATAAACTGTAATAAAAAGAAAATAAAAAACAAATTACACAAGACAAACAAAAATAGATAAGGAGAAAACAATGTTTTGGAGAAATACTGCTCTCATCTTAACAATTATCGGAGGATTAAACTGGGGCTTGGTCGGAGCCTTTGATTTTGACCTGATATCTTTCTTATTTGGTCCTTTTTCTTTGTTAAGTCGTATCGTTTATGTTTTGGTCGGCATTTCGGCTTTAGCAATGATTTTTGTACCGGCTTGCTCACTAAAAGAAGCTCTCAGTCACAAAATGAACTAATTCTACCCTTCAGGCTGTTGTAAAAAAAACAGCCTGAAGCTACCTTGATTTAGCAATTCTTCCGGCTTTGGATGAAATTTGCATTAAGGTGTAACTGACAATTTCTGCAACCGGCATATTATTGGTCTTACAATCTTTTTCACACTTATACAGCAGTTCCAAAACCGAAAGTGTCATTTCTTTATTCCAAATTGCTAATTGTTTTTTGAAATTTGACTCCCGAAAATAAATAATTTTCGGAACAAGTTTTTGCATTGCCTTTTCAGGTGCATCACCTTTTTCCATAAAAGCCAGGCAATTTAAAATCTTATAAAAATGATAAACCATTCCCCGAACAAGAGAAACCGGTTCCTCACCTTCGTTCAAAAGTTTTCGAAACGACTGCTGTGATTTTTCCGTATAACCACTGGCCGTATAATAAAATAAATCATCCGCACTTGAAGCCGATTGATCGGCTATAATTTCTTTAATATCCTCAATCCCGATATTTTTTTTATCTCCCATATAGGTAATTAATTTTTCAATTTCCCCAATATTGGTACGCCGATCATTAGACAGCCGAGCACACAACAACTGCAAAGCCTCATTAGAAATAACTAAATTATTATCAATCAACATTTTGCGTGCGGTAGAAAAAATATCTTCATCCCGATCCTCATAACAGGCTATGACAGCCATATCCTCGCGTGTTTCAGCCAATCCGACCAAGGAAGATTTTTTGTTCAATGCACTTGAAGAAATAAGTAATAACGTATCCGAAGGAGTACCATCTAACAAAACTTTCAAATGTTTTGTTAGATTATTATCGGCATCTTTAATAAGAATAACACGACGCCCTCCCATCAAAGAGCGAGCCGTATATTCAGCAAACAAATTTGCCGGTTCGGCATTAATATCCGACCCGTTAAAATACACAACCTGAAAAGGATCATATAAATCCGGACAAACGGTTTTGGCCAATTTTTTAACATACTCGGCAACCAAGCCGTCATTAGCCCCGTAAATCACAAAAGCTTTTAAGGTTTCATCAGGCTTTTTTAAGTATTTTTCAATTTGAGCCTGCTTAAAAATCATTATTCAAACTTTCTTTTTTGCTTTGCTGACTATGGAAATAAGCTCCCAAACGCAAAGCAATATCATCGGCAATAATTTTGGCGGCATCGGTTTCCGTCTTTTTCTGAGCCATGGTGGTTGAATACGGATTAGCTAAAATATCATAACTGACATAGGCCACACTGTCACCGGAAACCAAGACATCAGAATTTTGCAACAACTGGTACCCGACTTTATAAATAACACGTTCACTGGTCGCCGTAATATCTCGCCGCAAAGCTTGTTGCGTCACAGACTTATCCAACAACTCCACTTCCAACCGGTATTTTGCTTTTTTGGGTGTTCCTCTTGGCGTTAACAAATCCAATAAATTATTACGCAACTGCTGCCCAAAGCGATCAGCAATCACGCCGACTTTAATTTGTGCCATCTCTTGAGTAATGGAAGTATCAAATTTACTGTTATAATAAAAAGCCCCATGTTCTTTTTTCTGGACATAAAGGGGTTCAAACCCGCAAGAGACCAAAAAACAACAAACAAACAGCAACCCTAAAATTTTCATAACCTTTAATCCCATCTCCAATATCAGACAACACAATCTACCATACCGCCAAGGGCAAAGTCTACCTTTTTTTAGCCTTAAAGCAAAACCCCGGTAACCAAAATTACCGGGGATAAGATTAATTAAGCCGCAACAATATTAACAATCTTATTGGGAACAACAATAATCTTTTTAATCTGTTTGCCCTCAATTTGACGTTTAATATTATCTAAGGCCAAAGCCGCTTTTTGAACATCTTCTTGGGCCGTATCTTTTGCAACAACGATTGTTCCGCGAACTTTCCCGCAAACTTGAACGGCAATGGTTACCTCATCATCTTGAGCCAAAGCAGCATCACCTTGCGGCCAGGTTTCGGTAATAATTAAGGTATCTTTACCCATTCGGGCCCACATTTCTTCCGCCAAGTGCGGTGTAAACGGAGAAAGCAACTTCAACAAAGTCAAATACATTTCAGATGGTATCTTCTCCAAACCGGATAAATAATTAACATAAGTCATCAAAGAAGAAACAGCCGTGTTAAAACGCATTTGATCGATTCTTTCGGTCACTTCCAAAATACATTTATGCATTGCACGCAAATCATTTTTGCTAAGAGCAACATCCTGTACTTTTTTAAACAAGCCATAAACCTTGCTAACAAAACGATAAACGCCCATCAAGCTATCATCAGACCACATGGCGACCTGATCAAACGGCCCGATAAACATTTCATACAAACGGAACGTATCCGCACCATAAGCATCAATAATATCGTCCGGATTAATAACATTTCCGCGTGATTTTGACATTTTTTCACCGTTCTCGGCCAAAATCATACCATGAGACGTCCGTTTTTGATAAGGCTCACTTGTTGGTACCAAACCGCAATCATACAAAAATTTATACCAAAAACGAGAATACAACAGGTGCAAGGTAGTATGTTCCATTCCCCCATTGTACCAGTCAACATTCATCCAATAATCCAAAGCCTCTTTGGAGGCAAATTCCTTATCATTATGCGGATCACAATACCGCAAAAAATACCAAGAAGATCCGGCCCAGTTTGGCATGGTATCGGTTTCTCTTCGAGCATGTCCACCACATTTCGGACATTTAGCATTCAACCAATCCCCAGCTTTTGATAGCGGAGATTCTCCCTCATCATTGGGATGATAATCCGGAACTTCAGGCAACTTCAAAGGCAATTCCGATTCCGGGATAGGCTGCCAACCGCATTTTTCACAATAAACCATTGGAATAGGTTCGCCCCAATAACGCTGCCGAGAAAAGACCCAATCTCTCAACTTAAAGTTAACTTTTGCCCTTCCAAAGCCGTTCTTAACCGCATAATCAATAGCGGCTTTCATACCGTCTTCTTTGTTCATTCCGTTCAAAAATCCGGAATTAATATGCTTTCCGTCTTCTTCCCAAGCTTTTTCAGAAATATCACCGCCCTCTAATACCGGAATAATTGGCAAATTAAAGACTTTGGCAAAATCATAGTCGCGTTGATCATGAGCCGGAACCGCCATAATAGCTCCCGTCCCATAACCGGTTAAAACATAATCGGAAATAAAGACCGGAATCAAAGTTCCCGTATACGGATTAAGAGCCTTAATTCCTTTCAGTTCAACCCCGGTTTTGCTATCATCCATCGTCCGTTGCAAATCTGACTTTTTAGCCGTTGCCTCAACATAAGCTTTAACCTCATCGGCGTTAATAAACTTGTTCATAAATTCGGCAACATATTCGTGCTCTGGAGCCAAAACCATATAAGTAACACCAAAAGCCGTATCCGGACGTGTGGTAAAGACCGTTAATTTTTTACCCTCTAACGGAGTACCATCGGTTAAAACCAAGCCAAAATCAAGCTCAGCCCCTTCAGAACGTCCGATCCAATTAATCTGTTGAGACTTAACCCGATCAATAAAATCCAATCCGTCCAAATCTTTAATCAAACGATCGGCGTATTTGGTAATTGCAATCATCCACTGTTCTTTATCCCGACGAATAACCTCTGCACCGCAGCGTTCGCAATGTCCGTTGATGACTTCTTCATTTGCCAAACCGACCTTACAGCTCGGACACCAATTGATGGCGATTTTATCTTTATAGGCCAAACCTTTTTCAAAAAACTTAATGAACATCCATTGAGTCCATTTATAATATTCCGGATCACAAGTATTAATGCACCGATCCCAATCAAAACTAAACCCAATAGATTTTAACTGTCTTGTAAAATTGGCAATATTTGCTTTTGTAGAAACGGCCGGATGCACGCCTGTTTTAATCGCATAATTTTCTGCCGGCAACCCAAAAGCATCAAACCCCATTGGATACAAAACATTAAAGCCTTGCATTCTTTTTTTACGAGCAATCACATCCAAAGCCGTATAAGAACGAGGGTGCCCGACATGCAACCCGGCTCCGGACGGATACGGAAATTCAACCAAAGCATAAAATTTTTCTTTATTTTTATCAATTTCGACCTTATAGGCCTTTTCTTTTTCCCAAATGGATTGCCATTTTTTTTCAATACTCTTAAAATTGTAGCGGTCTTCTAACTTCCATTCTTTAGACCACTCTTCCCATGTTTCTTTCCCGTTATATCTGTCACTCATCTTTTTATCCTGTTTTTATATAATTTACTTCAAAGCCAAGCTTTGACGGTACAAAGCACGAGCTTCATTAAAAATTTCTTGTTCAACGGCTTTTTCCAAAGCAAGATTAGCGGTTCCCTTTTCTGCAGCCGATTGACGTTCATAAACAGCAACCTTCAAAGCATTGGAACTCAACACCGAAGACACCACCTTAACTTCAATTTTAAACTCTGTATTCCCTGATTTTTGCCACGTTGTGGCAAGCAATCCCTCTTTAGGATTCTCGGTTGCCAAAGCCAAATTTTGCAACTTATCTTTAGAGGCTTCCCACAAAAAAGGATTGGGTTGGTTTAAGGCGGTTTTATCTTCCGTTTTATGGAAAGGATTCAAAACACTGCAACCACAAAGCAAACCCAGCAACAAAAGTCCCATTGGTTTATATTTCATCTTGCATCTCTCGGTTTATTAACAACTCTCAAAAAAATATAATAATTTAACATATTTGACAAGAGTCAATTTTCCGTCTTGTATTTCTAAAACGGATTATCTAATATGGAACAAACAAAATCTGAGAGAAAAGAATCAAATGTCGACATCCCGTTTATATTCGGCTTTAACCCTACAAAAAATACTTGAAAAAAAGCTGTTTTTAAATGAAGCACAAAAGCAAATTCCCCAAGCCTCTAATCAAGACATGGCTTTTCAGAACATGCTTTTGTTGACCTGTCTGCGTCATTTGCCCTACCTAAAAAAAATACTCAAAAGCCATACCCGCAAAAAACTTCCGGCTTCTTTAGCTTTCGCCACATATGCCCTCTATTTGGGAATGACCGAATTACTCTACCTTAAAACACCGGATTATGCCGTCATCAACTCTTATGTTGAAATTATAAAACAACAACTCAACAAATATGTTGCCGGCTTTGCCAATGCGGTTTTACGCAAGGTCGCTCAAGAAAAAGAAACCTTACTTCAACAAGACCAGAAAGACTTTTTTTCACAAGAATTTTTGGGCTTACTGAAAAACAGTTACAACAAAAAAACAATTCATGAAATAGAACAGGCCGCACAACAAGAACCCTTTTTAGATATTACGGCCAAAGCTCCTTCTGAAACCTTAGCCGAAAAATTAAACGGCAAACTTCTCCCCGGCGGAACAATTCGCTTGTCAAACGACGGTGCAATCCAAAATCTTTACGGATATCAAGACGGCTTGTGGTGGGTACAAGATTTTGCCGCCTCTTTACCGGTAAAAATCCTAGGCAATCTTAAAAATAAAAGAGTTTTAGACCTCTGTGCCGCTCCCGGAGGAAAGACGGCTCAATTAATAAATGCCGGAGCCGAAGTTACCGCTCTTGATATCTCACAAGAACGCTTAAATACTCTCCAACAAAACTTAAACCGCCTTCACCTTAAGGCCGAAAACATTATCTGTGCCGATGCTCTTGAATATTTGCAAACATTCAAAGATACTCCTTTTGATATTATTTTGATGGACGCCCCCTGTTCGGCCACGGGAACTTTGCGTCGACACCCCGAAATTGCTTCCATCAAAAAACAAACCGATGTTGAAAAACAAACGCTCCTTCAAAAAAAGCTGCTAGAAGCCGTTTCTCCCGCCCTTAAAACAGGAGGGATCTTGCTCTATTGTATATGTTCTTTATGCAAAGAAGAAGGCGAATGGCAAATCAAAAACTTTCTGGAAAATTCTCAAGAATTCCGCCTTTCTCCTGTGTCCAAAGATTTTCTACCGGAAGCTCCGGAGATTTTTACGCCCGAGGGCAACATTCGCACACTTCCGCAACATCTTAAATCCTACCAAGGGCTTGATGGATTCTTTATTTCTCGTTTAACAAAGGTTAAAGAACATGTTTTTTAACAAAGCAACGACAAACCACATCTCACCAACGGACCAGGTCATCTACATCCTCGGCAGCAACGCTCTTGCTTTTTTTCTGGGCGCACGCTTTATCAATGCCGGAGAAAAAGTTATCTTTCTTAATTCGGACAAAGACAAAAAACAAAACAGCTCGGAACTTCTTGTAAAAGATGAACGTTTTATCAATCGTTATCGCTATACACCCGAATTTTCGGTAAATATCCGCCACAAAGTCAAAATGTTGGTGATTACGGAAGAAGCCTCAACGCTAAAAGCACAAATTCCCGGAATCTTAACCTCCAAAATTAATAACATTCCCATTCTTATTTTTACCAGACTGGAAGACGACCGTTTTATAGCGGAATATTTGCACCATTCTCTTATAAGAGGTTATTTCAACGGCTGTTTGCAAGCCGACAAAAATACCGTCTCTTTAATTGGAACATCAAACCGTTTTACCCTGGTCGTTCCTAAAAATGATATTTATTTTTCAACCTTAAAAGATATTTTTAGCCGTTCTGAAATTGAAACCGAATATGTTTCGGATGAAAAAGGGGCTTTTTGGTCTCATCTGGCTTCTTTTGGAAGTGCGGCTCTTCTATCGGCTGCCAACGGAAAAAACATCTACCTTCTGACCAAAGATGAAAACAGCCGAAAAACAATGGATGCCCTGATTGCAGAAATGCAAAAATTAGCATCTTCCGATAAAGTCAATTTAGAATACACCGATATTCTAAAAACCATCTACAACATGCCCTCCGCTTATGTCACAGACTTGCAACAAGCTATCACGGAAAAAAACTTTAAAGAAATTGATCTTTTTTCCAACCTTCTAAACAACAGGGCACAAACACACCACATCCAGATACCGACCATAAAACATCTTCTCGGCCTCCTCTACAACAAAACACTGGTATAACCTTATCTTCTTGCTTGCAGATATTTCTACACATATTATAAAATAAAAAGGGAAGGTTGAGAGGAAAACAGAATGAACAATGCCTACATTTACATCATCTTCGGCTTTATTTTTTGCTTTACAGCCTCTTATGCTTTGCTGGCTTGGATCAATCAAAACAATCGTCCGTTAAGAATATTTAATTTAACAAACCTTAATGCCCTATGTTTCGGGCTTTTAAGTTTGGCTCTTCTTGTTTTTGGACTTGCATATGACAATTTTGATGATTTTGTCTCTCTGCAAAACCATTGGACATTATTGTGCCCGCTCCTTGGCGGAATAATTTTGATTTTTGCCGGCCTCTACATAAAAAAAACCTCTCTGTACCTTTTGGCTCAAGGGATTGTGATTACGATAATCGTCTTGCTTTGCAAACCCTATACAATCCTTTTTTCAAGTGACTTTCCGCTGATTTTGAATCAACTTTTTACCATTCTTCTGTGGTTGGCAGCACTTAACAGCTTCAATATTTTGCTTGGGATTGAGGCTCTTTTTAGTGTTGAAATGATCGGGATATGCCTTAGCTTGATTGTCTTTGGCATCTTTTTTAACGCTCTGCCGCTTTTCATGACTTTTGCCGCTTTTTGTTTTTTAGGTATTCTGGTTGCTTTAACCACCTTTACATGGTACCCGGCAAAAATAAAATTGCCCCACCGCAGTTATCTCATCTTAGGCTATGCACTCTCTTGGCTTCTGATTATGGGAGGAGCCGAATATTGCGGTTCCTGCATGTATATTTTTTCTCTTTTACTGATTTTAGAAACCGCTTTTGCTTTAATAGAAAAACTTATCAATTTTCGGAGCAAATCCAAAATAACATCTTTTACGGCATCTTACCAAGCAAACTTGTCCGGATTATCCCCTGACAGCATTTGCCGCTTTGCTTTTCGCATTAATTTTATTTTTACCGTTATTGGCTGTTTCCAATATTATTCTGATAATTTTTATACCATTCCGCTGATAGCAACCATTATCGGCATGTGGTATTTATATCGTCTTTATTATTGGAACAACTCGGAAAAAAACGCCAAAATCAGCAAAGACCAAATTCTGCAAGATATGAAAGACGGTTTTGAACAAATCAAACAAACCTTAAATAAGGACAATTGATGTAAATGAGTATTGTCAATTTTTTAAAACAAACTTTTCTTCAGCCCCAAACCGCAGAAACACCGGATTTGGTACCGGAAGCTGTTTTAAACATCAATTTCAAAATTTTGGTAGTAGAATTTGCCGACAACGTAGAAAGCAACTGTGGAGAAACCTTAGCTCAAGTTTTAAAAACCAAAGAAGGAATTTCCGTTTATTACTTTACGGAGAGCTTTAATAAAAGTTTCCTCAACCTGGAAAGCAGAACTCTTTTTGATTTAATTGATAAAGGGCAAGACATTATTGATAAAAGCGGAGCCGATGTCCTAATTTGGGGCTATCGGGAAGGAGAAAAAATCCGGCTAAACTTTCAAACCAACCTTCAATATGAAAAACAAGATTGTGCCTTCACCTCTTTGTTGGATAGTCTGTATCTTCCGGCCTCAATTTTTGAAAATCCCAACACGTTTCCAAGCTCTATTTCCAACTTGGTTTACGGAGCGGCGATTAGTTCTCTCAACACACCGGCCAAAACAAAAAAAATCCAAAAACGCTATCTTTTGAAAAAAATAATCAATAAGCTTTCCGCCGACAATTCCGCCAAAAGTCTATCCATAGAATATTTACCCTACATTATGAATTTTCTTGGAATTATCTACTTAAGCTATTGTGCAGACCAAGAACAAGAAAAAGATTTCAAAATTGTCAAAAATCTTTTTGACACAGCCTTAAAACATCAGGATTTGATAAAATCGCCCATTCATCTGGGTTGTATCTACTACCACTTAGGACAGCTCTATGACAGTGCTTCTCGTAAATTAAATAAGCGGGCCACCCCCTTTTACAAAAATGCAATTAACTCTTATCGATTAGCACAAAAATACCTCAGTAAATATACTTATCCCTACGATTATGGTTTTATTTCTTATAAGTTATCCCATCTATACCATGATTACTGGAAGCAAAAAGAGGACCTGCAAGCTCTTAGAGATGCCGTTTTTAATTTAAGAGAAGCGGAAAAAATATTTACCTACACGCAATTTCCAGAACTTTGGGCTGCCATCCAAGGAGAATTGGGACACCTGCTTTCCTTGCTCGGGAGCCTAACCTCCAGTGAAGAAATTGCCGGAATTGCAATCAGTTGTTATAAGAACCAACAAAAAGTCATAACCGAGAGACGAGATCCTTTGGACTGGGCCATCATACAGGAAAATATTGGCGACATTTACTGCCGTATTGGAAAAAGCAATGAAGATAAAACCTCGCTTGAAGATTCTTTGGAATATTTTCATGATGCTTTATATATTTTTGAAAATATGAATATTGAAGAAAATGTCAAACGCTTAACCTCAAAAATCGCCTTAACGGAAAGACAAATCAACAATCTCTAAAAAAGAAAAAACCGCCCTACCGGCGGTTTTCTCAACTCAAAATGATTTTTATGCGTTTGCCTCAATCCAAGACACAATTGTTGATTTAGAATTGGCTCCGATTTTAACATCAATTTGTTTTCCGTCCTTAAACATAAATAAAGTCGGAATACTGCGGATTCCATATTGAGCCGCCGTGTTGGGAGATTCATCAACATTGATTTTACAAATTTTAACTTTATCGCCCATATCTTTTGAAACTTCTTCCAAAACCGGAATCATTTGCCGACACGGGCCGCACCACTCAGCCCAAAAATCAACAATAACCAGACCTTTCGCTTTCAAAACTTCGTCTTCAAATTGGCTGTCCGTAATTGCTTTCATTGTACTTCCTTTCAATTTACTTTTATCTCATGCTACTAATATAATGAACATATTAATTTAATAAAGTGCTAATTTTAAATTATTTTAAATATCTTATTCAATTAACATCAAAACGGCGGTATCCGTCCACAAAATATAGGTTTCAATTTTTTTATCGGGATAAATTTTTTGGACCAATTCTTTATAAGCATTCAACTGCTTTAAATAAGCTTTCGGAACTTCGGCAAGATGCTTTGCGGCCGGACGATTCGTCTTAAAATCAACAATCATCACACGCTCTTTTTCAACAATCAAACGATCAATCTGCCCCGAGATAATCCGACCGTTAACCATCCCCATTAACGGAACTTCGGCACGAGAATTGTTGCTAAAAATAGCTTGAAAATTTTCTTGTTTTAACAAACTCAAAACTTCTTTTGTAATCCGATTTTCTTCATAATCCGCAAGATCCGGGGCATTTTTATGCAAAAATGTACGCAAAGTTGCCTCTTCTTGTTTTCCTTCTGCAGACGGCAGAAACTGTAACAACTTATGAATAAGCTGTCCTCTCCGATAATGACCTTGCCCTTTTCCATCAATCGGAGACATCAACGGAACATCCTCTTCTTCATCCAATTTAGACGGAGCCAACGGGCGAGCCAGCGGACCTTCCTCGGGGGCATTTTTTTCTACCCAATCAAAAGAAAAACTTTCTGCCTTTTGGGGTTCTGAAGATTTCTGCTCTTGAGGTTTTACTTGCTGTTTAACTTCATAAACCAATGTTCCGTCATCTTGTTTGCTGGCAATTTTCTCCAAATTATTGCGGCACAACATATACCAAGACTCATCACTGGGCTTATTCTTTTGCATATACCCGCACAAACACAATCTTTCCTCAGCTCTTGTTAAAGCAACATACAACAAACGTCGGTACTCTTCCAAAGAAAGTTCTTTTTCTTTTTGTTTGATCTTCTTGCAATTTTCGTCATAATCAGAAGAGCTGAGAGGATAATACATCAAATCATCCAAAAGCAAACCGGCCTCATTACGAATATTTTTGACTCGCACCATATCCGGCAAAATCACAATCGGAGCCTGCAATCCCTTAGATCCATGGACGGTCATAATCCGCACCGCATCGGCATCACTTTGCTCCAATTCTCGCTTAATTTCCACTTCGTCTTTACCGATCCAATCAATAAAAAGCTGTAAACTTGGAAGATGCTCTCGTTCAAAATCCAAACACAAGTTCAAAAACTCATCCAATCCGTCTTCGGCTTCATAACCAATCCGAACTACAAATTTTTTTCGTCCCCCCAACTTATTCAGCAAATAAGAATAAAGCTCAAACGGCCGGACAAAATCAGCTCGATTTAACAAATCCTGTAATTGTTTATAAACCTCCGCATAAGCCGCAAAATCACCCAACTTAGACCACAGCGGAGCTTTTCCTCTCAGATAGCAAAGCTTAAACAAATCATCATCGGTCAGACCAAACAGCGGTGATTTAAGAACCTCTGCCAAAGAAAGGTCATCACTTGGCAACAATAAAAACTTGCCTAAAGATACCAAATCTTGGACGGCAATTTGCTCCAAGAGCTGGATTTTATCAACACCGGCAACGCTAACCCCGGCATTTTTACAGGCTCTTACCAACTCTTCTACAAAACTGTTTCGCCGTTGCACCAAAATCATAAAATCTTTATAGTGCAATTTTCGATTTTGTGAAACCAAGCGTTCCCCGCCTTCAACCATTTCTTTAATCTTTAAGGCGATTTTTTCTGCCAATCGAGAACTGGTTGATTCGACCGGTTTTCTTTCAACCGGAGGGAGCCAGACATCCGGATTTTCTCCTTCTTTTGCCTCCACCAAAGGCCAAAGCTCAACTTTACCGCCTTCTCCGATTCTGGAAGGCGTATGGAAAACGCTCTGCCCCTCAAGGGCAACACCTTTTTTAACCTTTTCATCGGCAAAAATACAATTAACCACATCTAAAATTGCCGCCGTCGACCGAAAAGAAACATCCAAATTCACTTCATCAAAATCGGCAACTTCCGAAATTTTCTGAGCAAAATAATGCCGCATTTTTTCAAATTCTTGAGGATCGGCTCCCTGAAAAGAATAAATAGATTGTTTGCGGTCTCCGACGGCAAACACCGTACTTTGTCTATCCTTACCGCCCTCGCCGTTAAAAAATTCATCGCTGACGGCTTTAATAATTGCCCATTGGTCCGGAGAAGTATCTTGGGCCTCATCAATCAAAATATTATCAATACCGCCATCTAGTTTATACAGAACCCAAGAAGCAACTTGCGGATTCTCCAATAAATTTCTTGTCAAAACAATTAAATCTTCATAATCGGTTTTAGAATGCAAGCGTTTATAGTTCATATATCCCTGAATTAAATCATTGGCCAGATACAAAACCGCTCTTGTTGCGGCAAACAGATGCACAACCGTTTTTCGGTGCTCACATTCCATAATTCTTTCCCCTTCTTGGGGGATCCATTCCAAAATCTCGGGAAAAAGTTTTAACCCTTTTTGAGAAGCAACGCTTTTGCGTAACTCTCCATCACTTGTTAAAAAGAAACCACGATATTTTTCATAATTTTCAAAACCAAGGCCTTTTTCTTTTATCTCGGCTAACAGATTCGCTTTTTTCTGATCTGTATCACTGCCTTGTTGTAAGGAAAGAATCAATTTTCCCAAAAGCTCATAATCAACGCCCTTCACAAAGTTTTGCAAAACCTCGTCAACCGTTTCATCTTCCCGCACATGCAAACGACAAGCAATTGCCGCAATCAAGTCATCTAAAGAAGAATATTGCTCCAACAATTTAGATATTTTATTTCGATTCTCCGTCAAAGAATTCATAATTTTCGGAAAACTGAATTCACTAACATTTTTGGTCAAAAAAGCCAACGCCTGAGCAGTCTTATCCTCGGGCTGATTTTCAATTTTCAACAACAGTTTTTTCTTAATATCATCAATCGCTTCCTGAGCGCTTCTGTCATCCATAACCTCAAAATAAGGAGAAATTTTAGCCTCAATCGGAAACCGTTTCAAAATCTCCTGACAAAAGCTATGAATGGTTTGAATTTTCATTCCGCCCGGAGTATCCAGCAAAACGGCAAAAAGCTTTCGAGCTTGAGCTTTCAAAGCATCATTTTTATGAATTTCTACTTCAGAAACCCCCAAAAGTTTCTGTAATTCTTGCTCCAGAACATCTTCTTCAATAACAGCCCACCGGCTTAATCTTCCGGCAATACGCGTATTCATTTCCACGGCGGCCGCCTTGGTATAGGTCAAGCACAAAATTCTTCCCGGAGCAACCCCATCCAACAACAAACGCAACACCCGATCCGACAAAACTTTTGTTTTTCCTGTTCCGGCAGAAGCCTCCACCCAAACAGACCGATGCGGATCCGAGGCTTTTCTTTGTTGGCACGACGCCAATTCAATCCTTTGTTTTTTAGAACGTAACAGTTCCTCAGCCACCAAAGTTTCAGTCATCATCACCCTCTCCTTGTACGGACCATTCCTTAACGCGAGCCAAATGTTCATAGTCGGAATACTCCGGAACTCTTTTGGGATTCGGATGGCAAATATATCCGGTTGTTTCAAAATCAAACAAAGAAATCAATTTTTGCAAATGTTCTTCCGTATCTTGCAAAATAGTATCCATTTTTGCCGCAATCACCGTATCTTTTTTTCCCAATTGCCAATAAATCAAGGCTCCAACCTTTGCCGCCTTAATTTCCTGATACCCTCCTTTTTGTGCAATCAAACCTTCTATGGGCAACTGCGGAGCATATCCCTTTTCCACCTCTTTGGGCGTACGAGCTTTTCCGGTTTTATAATCAATAATATTAATTTTTCCGTCTTTTGTTTCATCAACACGGTCGGCTTTAGCGGTTACCTTAAACTTTCCGGCCGGAGCCTCCAATTCAAAAAATCCCTTTACTTCACTGTGGATGCGATAAATATCCGGACGGTATTGACTTTCCAAAGCCACCAAATGATCAACAATTTTTTCAAACGATGGCCACCAAAAGGCTCTTCTCTCCAAAGCCAATTCATTTTTACGAAAAGTTTCCGCTCCGATTTTCAACAAAATTTCTTTTGCATTTTCCGGAAAGTCAAACGGATAAAGTCGATTAAACTCTTCCAAAATCCCGTGAATAATCGTTCCGTAATCCGCCATGGTTAAATCTTGCTCAATTTCTTTCAACGGCTTCAAAAGAAGAATATACTTGGCAAAAACACTATACGGATCTCGCATTAACAATTCGATTCCGCTGGCAGACAACTCTCGTGGTCTGGCCTCAACCGGAGGACAAGGATTCGGAGCTCCGATTTTAACAAACTCAGCCGGCTCGTCTCTTTGCTGTGCAAGAAGACGATAAAAATTACTTTCCAAATCAAGAGCATCAAAATTCAAAGCTTTCAAAACTGTCTCTAATCGCATCAACCATCGCGATTTTACCATCGGAGTCCCTTGAACTCTCTCTGCCCGAGTTAAATAGACTTCCTCCGCACCGCACAAATTACAAAAATCAAGACCCAGAACACCGATCGCCTTTTCGGGAAGGGGAAAACCAAAATCTTTTTTCATAGGACGAGACATCCATGGGTCGCTGGATGCGGTTTGGGGCCAAACCCCTTCATTCATTTCACCCAAAATAACAACATCGGCATGATTCAGCCGTGCCTCAATCGGCCCCAAAATTTTTAACCGCGGATGGGTTCCGTATTTTGGCCGCACGGTTACCCCGGCCATCATCGCCTCAAACAAACCCAAATACTCTTCTACCTCAATTTCTCCTAAAACATCGGCTTTTTCGTACCAATCGGCAATAAAACGAGCCGCGGCTTCTCCGGCATCTCCTTTCCAAAGAAGTTCTTCTCCTTTTTTATTTTCCAAAGATGCCAATCTTTCTGCTGCTCGAATATGCTCACAAATCAATTCTTTTAGGCCAACCTTATCTTTCCGACACAATTCCCAAAAATATCCATACAATAAAGACACATCCTGCAGAATGGTCTTTGCCTCATCATCTTCTTTCCCTTCTCGCCAAACATTTTTTTCCAAATTACGTACCAAACGTCTTATTTCGGCATACTTTTTGCCCATCCCGCATAACGGATGTTTTAACAAACTCAAAAGATCAATTTTTCCTGCTCGCGGGAGGGCCGCAGCAACAACCAATCGTAAGAAAATTCCAACCGGTGTTAAAGATAAAGGACGCCCGGCCGAATCATCAACACAAATATTCCATCGTTCCAACTCGGCGGCAACTCTTCTGGCCAAATTCCTGTCCGGTGTCACCAAAGCGGCTGTTTTTTCAGGAGTTTCCAAAACCTCTCGCATAATCAAAGCAATTGCCAACGCTTCTTCCCGAATATCCTTACAATTCAAAAGCCTTAAACCGCCCCAAGCCTCGGGATAAAGACCTTTTTTCCCGAGCCACCGCCATTGATCGGTTGTTTTGGCCGGCCGCATCACTTCCGAAAAAAGTTTTTCTCTTTCAACATTGCGTGGCAAAACAAAATCAACAACATCTTGGCGTTTAATTTTTAAAAAGGACAGCAATTCCTTTAGCTCAAATTGAGGATGCGTTTCATCAACCTCTTCCCAGCTGGCATCATCCAAATATTTATCCAAGCCAGACAAAATCAGTTCCCCTTGCGGCAAATCCAAAACGGTCTTAACCAACTCTTTCATAACGGGAAAAGTAGCCGTTGTCCCTGCAACAACAATTTTTTTATCCGGAGGATTCGTTTTCCAAATCAGACACTGTTTTTCCAGGAGCTGTTTTTTTCGTAAACTGGCATCCGTTAAATTTCTTTCTTGCAAAATATCCGGCCAAAATCGAGTGATTATTTCCAAAAACTTTAAGGTTTCCTGCCAATGAGAAGCATATTCTTCGGGAACAAGATTTTGCAAATTTTTAAAATCCAGATTTTCGTTATGGACCGTATCAATCAATCCGGCCAATTCTTGAGCCAAATAACAAGCCTGGTTAAGAGACATTTTCTCCAAACCGAAATCTCCCGGCTTGGCCATAATAATTTTAATAAACAGCATCAAACGTTCTTGACGATCCATCGCCGGCAAAACATCTTCCAGGACATGGTCCAAACCAGACCCTTGCAACATTAAATCGTCTTCATCGGTATCACCGATCGCCATCATCTGCGGCAAAAGTGTCGGTTCCATCCCTTTTTGCCGAACAAAAGCCTCCGCCAAAGACTGACAGGCTCTTCGATTAGGCAACAAAAACAAAATATCGGTCAACCCAAACGGATTATTGGCATAATCGGCACAAAATTTTTGTGCCAAAACATCCGAAAAACAATGAGAAGAAGAAATATTAAAGACTTTTGCCATCAACCCTCAAACCATTTTTTCTAAATCTGTAACAAACTTTTGAAACGCACGTCCTCGATGTGAAATCGCAGATTTTTCCTCTTTCGTGAAATTGGCAAATGTTTTATCAAACCCCTTAGGCTTAAAAATCGGATCAAACCCAAAACCATTATGCCCGCTTTTTTGCGAAACAATTTCCCCATCAACCCGACCTTCATAAAAACGACACGGTTCATCCGGAAGTTTTAACGCCAAAACACAAGAAAAATGAGCCGACCAATCTGAACTTCCGCTTTGTTTTAGCTCGTTTATCAACAAATCCATCGCTTTGTCAAAATCGCGATTAGGGGCATACCGAGCCGAATAAACACCCGGGCGTCCGCCCAAAGCATCCACACACAAGCCGGAATCATCAGCCAAACAAGGCAATCCGCTGATTTTTGCCAATTCCGTTGCTTTCAGTTCGGCATTTTCAAAAAAAGTCGTTCCGGTTTCCTCAACATCGGGCAAATTAAGCTCATTGGCAGAAACAACCTCTATACCGAAAGGCTTTAACAAATCGGTAATTTCAACAATTTTTCCCTGGTTATGTGAAGCCACCAACAATTTCTTAATTTTCATCCGCCAAAACCCCCAAAGCTTGTTTTTGTTTTTTGATTAACTGAGAGATACCTTCTTTAGCCAACTGAAACATTTCCGAAAACTGAGTTTCATCAAAAGGAGCTCCTTCTGCAGTACCCTGAATTTCAACAATTTTTCCGCTTTCGGTCAAAACAAAGTTCATATCCACCTGGGAGTTGGAATCTTCTTCATAATCAACGTCTATAATAGCTTCTCCCTGATAAATATCACAAGAAATCGCCGCCACAAACTCTTGGATCGGATTAACCTTCAATTTTTCTTCCTGCATTAACTTTTGGATGGCTCGGTATAAAGCAACAAACCCTCCCGTAATAGAAGCCACGCGGGTCCCGCCGTCTGCCTGCAAAACATCACAATCAACACAAATAGAAATATCTTTCATCAAATCCAAATTAACAACCGCCCGTAAGGACCGTCCGATAAGTCTCTGAATTTCTTGAGTTCTACCGGAAGGTTTTTTACTCTCTCTGGGAACACGGACCTGAGCGGCACGTGGCAACATGGCATATTCGGCCGTAATCCAACCTTTGTTTTGCCCCTTTAACCAAGCCGGAACTTTTTCTTCCACACTGGCGGTACAAACCACATGAGTATTTCCATATTTAACCAAACAAGACCCTTCCGCATATGGATTAAAATCCGGCAAAAGTTCAATCTCTCGGATTTGATTATTTTTTCGATTTGAATGACGCATTTTTTCTTCCCATTTTGTTAGCAAATATTTTGATAAGCATAGGTTATTTTTCCCCTTAATGCAAACCCTTTTCCACAACAAAAAAAGCCCGTCATCCAACGGGCTTTTTTTACATTGATACAAATTAAAGATGACCGGTCTTTAAAAGCTTATGATATTTAAAGACAGACCCTTCGTCCTGCACATCCCAGCTAAAATCTTTTTTCATGGCTTGCTTTTTCATTTCATTAATTTGGGTCGGCTTCAAATAAAAATTAGCCAAAGCTTTTTCTAAAGTTTCGGTATAAGCATTTCCGTTTGTTTTCAAGCGTTGAGCGGTAATATTATTCCCATAAACACGACGTCCTTTGGTTGTAAAAAAGGCCTCGGTACGAAAACCATCAACATTATCCTCAATAGTATCAACCAACCCTCCCGTAGACATTGCAATCGGGAGAGCCCCCTTAGCCATCGCCTCCATCTGCGTCAAACCACACGGCTCAAAACGGCACGGCATCAAATAAAAATCCGATGCCACTTGAATGGCATAAGCAAATTCATCGCGATAACCTCTGAAAACAAAAATACGCTGAGCCATTTTTGGATCAATTTCAGCAACCTTGTCTTTTAATTTTTTAAGCATTTCAAACGTATCTAAATCACCGGCTCCGCCCAATACAAAAACCGGACGCTCCATTTGCCTTTTAAATCTTTCATGACGTTGGGCCAAATTCAAAATCGCTTCGGCCGCAATATCATATCCCTTTTGCTCCACCAAGCGACTGGTCGCACAAATAACCGGTGTTTTATCAATATTCTTAACCGTGTCAACAATGCTTTCAAAATGATAAATATCAATCAACGGAATAACTTTTTGCTTATATTTTTCATCCGTTGCGATTTTAGATATGAGTTTTAAGAATTCTTTTTTATTGTGCTTTTTCGTCTCCAAAGACTTTTCATCAAAGAATTGGAAAGCCGTATCCCCAAAATAGGTATTAATGGATTCGATTTTCTTTTTGTTTGGAGAAATCAGTTTTTTATCATAACCGTTAACAATTCCAAAAAACGTCCGGTGGTCTTTGCGGATTTTCAAAATATCACGAAAATCAAACCCAAAATCCAACTCCTTAGAGACTTCCTCCAAATAATTTTTAGAAACCGTAACCACGCGATCGGCTAAATGAAAATTGCAAGAAGCCTGATTATAACAATCATACACAATCAACGTATTTGTCGCACGGGGGTTGCTGTTTTTGGTAGCCTTGGCATTTTTAAATACCATTGAAGCCAAGTTTTCATATAAAGAATTTAAGATTTTTGAAGTATTATCATAATCCCAACCCTGATAACCGAGGTGGTGAGCAATATGGACCACGGGAATTTGCTTAATTTTATCCGCCAAATCAGACCCCATTAAGCCGACCTCTACCTGAGCCGTGGTAAAATACTTCATCAATCCGGAAAGAGCTCCGACATGCCAATCATTGGCAATAATAACATTCGGACAATCTAAATCTTTAACTTCTCCCTCGCACAGAGTTTTAACCAAAACATAAACAGCTTTGGAGAAAAAGGCAAAACGTTCCACCTCATTTATATTAAATTCATTCCGAACATAACACCCGTCTTGGGCAGATGGATTTTGTGGATGCGGATTAATACTAAAGAAACGATCATTTTTCAAAAAGACATACTTGGTTTCCTCAAATTGCCCGACAAAAACATCAACTTTATATTTAACCAAGCCCGTCTTATCCCCAATAAAAGGAACGGTAATCGTCTTAATTTTTTTCAAAGAAATGGATTTTCCTTCAGAACCGAAATAAACATCACCTTTAAGTTCGGCTTTTTTCTTTTTTGTATCTCCAAGATACAAAGGGGTCACCACGGTTAAACTCTCCCCCCCGGCCCCGAAAGTATTATTAAAAGCCGTCGGCAACTCCGAAGCAATAACCCCCAAACCGCCGCCTTTCATAAAGGTAGCCGTTTCTGCAGAAACCATCCATGCCTTCACGGCATTGATCTCGGGCCATACATTTTTACCAAAACATTGAACTTTTGAAAGATTTTGCATCTCCGCTAAATTAGCGGTTTTTGGAATACCGTAAACGATATTAATATTATTTTTTTTCTTATTAAAATTTTTCGGTAACATTTTCAAATTATTAAGATTATCGCCGATATCCATCTCACTGCTTTCAAATAATTTTTATCCTTAAGAATTCTGTTTCTTAATAAAAGACCATAGGACTTGACTTGTCAAGCTTTAGTCACTAAATTTCAATATATAAATTATATACACTTTGGGATAAAAATTTTAAAGAGAAAAAACATGAAAAAGAACAAAAAAGATCCATCAGAAAACGAGGCTGAGACTAACGTAGAGGATATTACCGCAAAAGAAGAAAATTCTCAAGAAGAGCTTCCGGAAAAAGAAAAAGAAAACTCTCCCCAAACGGAAGAAATTGATATTGAAGAACTTCAGGCACAAAACAAAAAACTCAAAGAGGATTATCTTCGTGCCTTTGCAGAACTGGAAAACACCAAAAAACGTTGTGCTCAAGAAATTGATAAAAACAATAAATATGCTATTTCCTCTTTTGCCAAAAGTCTTTTAAGTGTCGCCGACAATCTTGGTCGAGCCATTTCGGCAGCCTCAGACAGTTCCAACCCCGAACAATGCGAAGCCCTTCTCAAAGGGGTTGAACTTACCCAAAATGAGCTAGACAAGGTCTTTAACAAATTTGGCATCACAAAGATGAACATTCTCAATACCGTATTTGATCCCAATTTTCATCAAGTAATCCAAGAGGTTGAAGACAAAGAAAAACCGGCCGGAACAATTATTGCCGAACTCCAGACCGGATACATGATCAACGGACGATTGTTGCGAGAAGCCATGGTCGTCGTAACCAAATAAAAACAAAGCCCGAAAGTTCGGGCTTTTTTTATACCGACAAATGTGCAAAAAAAAGGATGTAAAAGAAAAGAGATTAAAGTTTTTTTTACCTCTATCGACTACAGATAGACTAAAATAGCATATTTTTATGTAATACAGAAAAAATTTTGTTTCTAAATAGAATATTTTGATTATAATCATCGGCATGAACAAACTAAATACATATATAGTAAAACAAATCGTTGTCGGTTTTTTATTAGTCTCTTTTTCCCTGATGTCCATTATCTGGTTAAGTCAGTCGCTCCGTTTTGTCGATTTACTAACCAACAAAGGGCTTTCTTTTGCTACTTTTTTTGAATTGACATCCTTGCTGATGCCAAGGATTTTTACTATTCTCTCACCGATCTCTCTTTTTGCCGCCGTATTGTTTGTTTATAACCGTATGCTCTCTGATCGAGAACTTGTTGTCATGAAAGCGGCCGGGATTAGCCCGTGGGACAATGCCAAACCGGCACTTTATGTCGGGATTTTTATGGCCGTAGCCAACTTTTTTACCTTAAACAACGTTATTCCGGCAGCCGAAAATAAGTTTAATGAACTGCAATGGCAAGTAAAGAATGATGTTTCACACCTTATGTTTCGGGATGGGGAGTTTACAACTCTGCAAAACGGTCTAACGGTTTTCATCTCTTCTCACGAAACCGATGGTTCTATCCGTGGTATTCTGATAAATGATGAAAGACAACCGCAAAACAAATCAACCATTGCGGCAGAAATGGGACGGATAGTTTACACCGATAAAGGACCTCGCATTATTTTGGTAAACGGTACAAGACAAGAAATCAGCCAAAATGGTACTCAATTCAGTTCGGTTTCCTTTAGCCGTTATTCCGTTGATTTTGGCCTTAAAAATAATAAAAGCCCCAAAAAAGAAGCCGGAGTACGTGAAAAAAGTTTATCTGAACTTCTCTTTGCCGCAGATAATAAAGAACTTTCACCCAAGGACGTTAATCGCCATATTGTTGAAGGAAACAAGCGTTTTGTAACACCGCTTTTAAATGTTTTATTTGCATTAATTGGCTGTACGGGATTGCTTATCGGCAACTTTAACCGCCGCGGACAAATTAAGATTGTATCCTTTTCCGTAGGGGCCATGATTATTCTTCAAGCCCTGGATCTGGCGTTTACCAATCTGGCCTACAAACACCTTGGTTTATTGTCTTTAGTCTATTTAAATTTGTTGCTTCCGTTCATAATCTGCTTGCTTCTTTTCAAATATTACACTCCGGCAACATTTTTACGCAAAAAAGCCAGCCATCACATCGGAGGGGACAATGCCTAAACAACGCCTCTACGGTCTTCTTCTGATGGGAACCATGCTAAGTGCCGCTTCTTTTACTTTTGCCAAAGACCCCAAAAACACATTTAATGAGTTAGCGGAATCCACATCAAAACTCAAACCGGAATTCAGCAGCATGTCGCCAATTCCGGAACAACCCAAAGAAGAAACCGATATTTACTTTAGTGCTGACAGCGTCGAAAATAATCAAGAGCAAGAGACGGTTACCGCGACCGGGAATGTTGAAATTATTCGGGAAAACATGACCCTTAAGGCCGATAAGGTTGTTTATAATCAAAGAAAAGACATCATCACGGCTCTTGGAAATGTTGTTCTTCTGGAAGAAAGCGGAAACGTTGTTTTTTCCGATTATATGGAATTAACCGACAAAATGACCCGAGGCCAAATGTCTGACTTAAAAATCATTCTCAGCGACAAAAGTCGGATTTCGGCAAGCCGTTTTCGCCAAGGAAAAAACAAGAAAAAAATTATGGAAAACGTCACCTACTCTCCGTGTGATGTTTGTTCGGCAGAAGAAAGTCCTTTTTGGCAAATCAAAGCCAAAAAGATTGAACACGATGCTGTAAACCAAAATGTTAACTACCAAAACGCTTGGGTTGAAGTAAAAGGAACGCCTGTTTTCTACACACCGTTTCTCTCGCATCCGGATCCGACGGTTAAACGCCGTTCCGGTTTTCTGTTTCCGAGAATATCTTCAAACAGTTATCTCGGCGGAGCAATCCAACCGCGTTACTTCATAAGTGTTTCCGATCAAGAAGATATTTTATTGGATCCGATTTTGAGTACGGATAAAGGCGTTGTCTTAAGCGGAGCCTATAACAAATATTTTTATCGTGGAGACGTAAATGCCTCCGGTTCTTATTTAAGAGACCCAGACAGCAAGGAAAGCCGTGGCAACCTCTTTATGAATGCCCGCTACGAGGTTAATGATTTTTGGGTTGCCGATACGGAAATCAACTATGCTTCAGACAGTGCTTATCTAAAAGACTTAAGCCTTCCCAAACGAGATGACGCTTGGTTGACCTCAAGAGCCTCTTTGCAAGGTTTTGACAACCGTAACTATGCCGCTTTAGAAACCTATTATTACACGTTGCTCAGCTATGATTTGCAAGATGTCGACAAACCAACCGTTTTCCCGATATTTACTTATGAAAACATCAGCAACCCAAATTCCTACGGGCTTTATAACAAGAACAGCATTAACTTTGCATCCGTAACCCGAGATCACGATATTGACAGCCGTCGAGTTACTTTAATTAATTCATGGAATTTACCTTATACCAGCCCTTACGGAGAAAAATACAAATTTGTTGCGTCCGTAAAATCAGACGGGTATTATGTTAACAATTATAATTACAATGGTGATGACACCTACAGTGGAGCCTCAGGTCGTATTTTCCCGCAAGCCGGTGTTGAATGGAGATTACCTTTTGTTCGAGCCACGGAAACTTCTCGCCAAATTTTAGAACCGATTGTTGTTGCCGTTGCAGCTCCGGACAGCAGTAACAAGGTCTCTCGTATTCCTAACGAGGATAGCCAAGACGTTGAGTTAAACGATACCAACATTTTAGATCTTGACCGATACGCCGGATACGACCGTAATGATACGGGAAGCCGCGTCAGCTATGGTGTCAACTGGAGTTCTTACGGCGAACGTTTTGGACGGACATCCCTCTTTTTAGCTCAAAGCTATCAATTTAACAAAGAACAAAGCTTCACGGAAGCCGAGGACCAATCCGGAAAATTTACCGATTACGTTGGAAGAGCTTATGCCTCTCCGAATGAATATTTGGATTTAAATTATCGATTCAAATTGGATCAGGATAACTTAAGCTTAAAGTATAACGAATTGTCGGCAACATTTGGGCCGGAGATTTTGAAAGCATACGTCAGCTATATTTATTTCCAATCCAACAATGCCTCTTCGCTTGATTACCAACAAGATCGTAAAGAACTTTATACCTCTTTATCGGCCAAGTTAACCAAAGATTGGTCCATCAGCCTCTATAACCGACAAGATTTAACCGACAACGGAGGTTCTTTGGAACACGGAGGCTCTCTTGACTATGAAGACGAATGTACTAAATTGATGTTTATCATCCGCAAGGATAATTCCAGTGACCCGAACTATGAAGGGGACTTTGAAATGTCCTTATCCTTCTTCTTAAAAACACTTGGTGGCGTTGGCTCCAAATAATCCATGAAAGGGTTTAACATGAAACACAAACTTTTTTTACTTTTTGGTGCAATCGGAATTTTATTTTCTGCACAACAAGCCTTCGCGGCTCAGGCAAAAATTGTGGCTTTGGTCAACAGCGAGATTATCTCTTCCGATGATCTGAAAAGCCGCATCAACGCTTTTCTGCTTAATTCCCAAATTCCACTAAACGCTCAAACAAGCGGCATCATTACACAAAGAGCTCTGGAAAGTGCCATTAATGATAAAATAAAGTTGCAAGAGGCCGCCAAAAATAATATTGAAATTACACCAGAAGAAGTCAAAAACGCTTTAAGTAAATTTGAAAAAAACAACAAAATTCCAAGTGGACAATTAGATTCTGTTTTAAAAAATGCCAACGTTAATCCGGATACGCTGGCCGAACAAGCAAAAGCCGACTTAGCTTGGACAAGATTAATCCGCAAAAAATCATTTAGTGAAGGTCAAACCTCCCAAAAAGAAATTGAAACCGCTTTAGCAGAAGCCAAATTAGACCTCAATACACCCAAATATCTGGTTTCCGAAATTTACATAAAGAAAGATAAAGCTCGCAATTTGAACGAGCTTGTATATAACCTCCGCAATGATCCCCGTTTTGAACTTTATGCTATGCAATTTTCAGATAGTCCGAGTGCCTCCAACGGCGGAGACTTAGGTTGGGTTAATGAAGGGAAACTTCCCTCAACCTTAGAAGTTGCTCTCAAAAAAATGCATGAAGGCGATGTTAGTGACCCCATCCAAGTTGGCGAAGGATATTACATACTAAAACTGCAAAAAACTTTCAAACCGCAAAAAAACGGCGTAATGCCTTCACAAAAAGACATTCAAGTTTTTCTTGATAATCAAAAAATGGACTTAATCTCTAAAAAGCTCCTTCAAGATGCCAGACAAAAGGCCGTAATTGAAATCAGGAATTAGGAATGGATACCTTAAAAAAAGAAATTGAAAAACTTCCCTCTCTCCGCATAACGGTAGAGGCACATGGCTTAATGGCCAAAAAAGCTCTGGGACAAAATTTTCTTTTAGATAAAAACATTACCGACAAAATCATTCGTAGCTCTTTAACCGCACAAGGAATAGCCGATTTTTCCTCTGCATTCTGTTTTGAAATAGGCCCCGGTCCGGGAGGGCTAACTCGTTCCATTCTTGAGGCAGAGCCGCAAAAACTTACCGTTGTTGAAATGGATGAGCGATGTATCTCGATTATGTCAGAGATAAAAGAAAGAGTAAAAGACCGATTAGAAATCATCAACGGCGACGCACTTAAAATTAATTTTTCATCTTTTGCCGGAGAAAAAAAGCACATTATTTCCAATCTTCCTTATAATATTTCTGTCCCGTTACTTATTAACTGGCTAAAAGACATCAAGGCTTACCAAAGTCTGACATTAATGTTTCAAAAAGAAGTTGCGGAAAGAATCATGGCACCGACAAATTGCAAAGATTACGGTCGTCTATCGGTTTTGGCTCAGTTACAAAGCAAAATTACGCCTCTCCTGACGCTAAATCCGGAATGTTTTACGCCGGCACCAAAAATATGGTCGCAAGTCTTGCTCTTTGTTCCTCAAGAAAACGTCTTAAGTACAGACCAAATCAAAAAAATTGAACATCTAACCACACTGGCTTTCAGCCAACGCCGTAAGATGATTCGCCAAAGCTTAAAATCCATCGCAAATTTAGAACAAAAATGTGCACAAATCGGGATCCAGACAACTTATCGTCCGGAACAAATCACCCCACAACAATTTCTCTCTTTGGCAAATCTTCTTTAAATTTGACAAAATTTTTGTTGATTTTTTCCTTTTTTACTGCTAATACTATTTAACAGAGAATTATTTTTATGTTAAACGCTCAATTGAGCATAAAATTATTAAAAATTATGGAAACATCCGCAAAAAAAGGTGAATTTATTGCCAGTATTGTAGCAGACTTTGCAAGTTTAGGAATCAATGTAAAAGAGGAAGATATAGCACGTCGTGCCATCGGTTCTCCGGATAACTTTTCTCGCCCATACTTATGGAAAAAAGTAGAAGAGTTCCAGAAAAAAACCGGAAAGATCCTCTTTTCCAAAGACACGGCCACTCCATTGAAATATCTTGGACACTGCATGTCCATCAAACGTTTGGATGACTTTTTCAGTGGTGACTGCCCGGAAATTCAAGCTTTGCTTGAAGAACAAGCCGTCAAAGAGACCAAGACCTCCAAAACGCCGGTTAATATCAAAAACATCCGGGAAAGTTTCTTAAAAAAGTATGCCGACTACTGTGGATTGCAAGCAAACAAAGAACTGGAAGAAAAGCCCGTCCGGACGTGCTACCTCAAAGGGTTTGAAGACACCAAGGATTGGAAAACGCCGATTTTCGCCGTTGAAGACGACATCAACCATGTCCTCAAAAAGAAAGGCCTCATCTTAGAGGTACAAAAAGACGGTTCTTATCTCGGTTGGATTACCGATGAAACAACCGTTGGCGAGCTGGCTGACGTCTTCCAGGTCAGTGTTTACCAAAAGTAAAAACATTCAAGCTGTATCCTTTTTAGGGTTACAGCTTGTTTTTTTATTGAAACTCAAATGAGCCAAAGGATGTTTTTCTTGCACCGTCTTTATGAGTTTGTCCGACAAAATATGCGTATAAATTTCGGTTGTACCGATACTTTCATGCCCTAACATTTTTTGCACGGAACGCAAATCCGCCCCACGATTAAGCAAATGAGTAGCAAAAGAATGCCGCAACACATGAGGAAAGACCAACCGATAATCTACCCCGCAAAGTACGGCGGTTTCTTTAAGATTTTTAAAAAAAGCATCTCGGGTTATATGTCCGCTTGCCGAATTCTTAGAAGGGAAAAGCCATACGGAAC
Organism: uncultured Alphaproteobacteria bacterium; assembly: GCA_944392275.1. Taxonomy (GTDB): domain Bacteria; phylum Pseudomonadota; class Alphaproteobacteria; order RF32; family CAG-239; genus CAZU01. The sequence continues at coordinate 252,711 of CALXWA010000002.1, read as the reverse complement.
GCCGCCCGTTTTTAATAAATGCCTCGCGATACTCCAAATAATCTTGCACGTTTTTAATGGTTTGTTCTGCAATCGGCACAAGTCTTTCTTTACTCCCTTTTCCTAAAACTAAAATTTGTTTTTTTTCAGGACTAATACAGTTCAGCGGCAACCCGACCAGCTCAGAAACACGTAAACCGCAAGCATACATCAGCTCAATCATAACCGCGGTCCTCTTCTGTGCCAAATTTTTACTGTTTGCCGCGGTTTCAATCAATTTTTTTACATCCGATTCGCTTAAAAATTTTGGCAAGGGCTTTTCTTGCTTTGGAGATACAATATTGGTCATCGGATTTTTTTTAATAACTTTTTCCGTATATAAAAATTTAAAAAAATCCCGCAATACTGAGATCTTACGAGCCACCGATTTAGAGGCATATCCTTTCTTGCTCAACCATTGCACAAAAGACGCCACATCGTCTTTTGTCACTTGAGAGTAAGGCTTAACCCCCAAAAACAAACAAAACTGTTCCAAATCTCGCCGATAAGAATCAATCGTATTAACAGAAGCCCCGACCTCTGCCGCCATCATATTTAAGAAGGCATCTGTCAGATTTTCACCACGCATCAAAAACGCTATTTAGCCGTAAAAGGAACGGCTTGCTCCACATGTTCAACAGGAACCGGAACTTCATGAACAACAACAAAGACAACCGCAAGCGTAAAAACCAACCCCAAAAGATACCAACCCCAATTTGACTTTTTGTGCTTAATCATCGAAAACCTCATAAAAAAATTATTGCGAAAAACTCTTAATACGCTATATATTTAACATAATAAAATTGAATGATAAATAAAATTATAAAAAAACTGCAATGATTAACAATTTAAATAAAATAATACTCCTTGTCGGCCTGATGGGAAGCGGGAAAACCAGTGTCGGCAAACGGCTTGCCCGACGGCTAAACCTCCCATTTGTTGACGGGGATCAAGAGGTTGAAAAAGCTTCCGGATTATCTTTGATTGATTTGCTAAAATGTTTCGGTGCGGAGGAATATCGTGCCGGAGAAGCGCGCGTAATGAAACGCCTTTTACAGGGAGAACCTTGTGTTTTAGCCTCCGGCGGGGGATCTTTTGTAGCAGAAAGCACGCGCAAACTAGCAAAAGAACATGCCATCACCGTCTGGCTTAAAGCCGATATTGATGTCTTGTATCATCGTACCGCAGGACGCAAACATCGCCCTTTTCTAAAAGGAAATGACTCAGAGCTCAAAAGCAAGCTGGAAACTTATATCCATGATGAATACCCCTATTATTCTCAAGCCGACATCATTGTTGAAACCAAAGAAGAATTTGTAGACAACACGGTTCAACGCGTCATAAATGCCATTAACAACTTCTTAGAAAAAGGAACCTCATGATTATATCGACAATAGCCGTTCTTATTTTTTTACTTCTTTCCGCATTTTTTTCCGGTTCGGAAACCGCTTTAACCGGTGCATCTGAAGCTTTTATGCTCGACAAAGATAAAAAAGAGCATAACTCCCGAGCTAAAATAATTAACAAACTTTTCAAACAAAGAGACAAACTGATTATAACAACCCTATTGGGATCTAATTTATTTAACACTTTAGCCACATCGTTAGCAACCAGTGTTTTGATTGGGCTTTTCGGATACGAAGGGGTTGCTTATGCCACAATTGTCATGACGTTTTTGGTTCTGGTTTATACCGATATGCTTCCCAAAAGTTATTCCGTAAAACACGCCAATAAAGTTGCTCTAGCCGTAGCCCCAATGGTTAAATTTTGGGTTTACTTCTTTTCTCCAATAACCTATCTCTTGCAAAAAATTGTTCACCTAACCTTCAAAATTTTCAAATTACCCTTCAACGACACCAATAATGATGAATCCACCATCTCTGAAATCCGTGGAGCAATCTATATGTATAACGGGGAACAAAAAAAAGAAGAAAAAGAAATGCTGAAAAGCATTCTCGACTTAAGAGATATTGTTGTTTACGATGTCATGAATCACCGCCGCAACCTGTTTTCTTTGGATATTGACCTCCCGGTAGAAAAAATCATTCAAAAAGTAAAAAACTGCCCTTTTTCCAGAATTCCCTTATATCAGGGGCGTCCGGAAAACATTGTCGGCATAATCCGGGTAAAGAGCTTGTTCAAAGCCGCTATTGAAAAAAAAGGAAAATACGACGAAATAAACATCCGCGAGATTATGACCAAACCATGGTTCATTCCCGACAACACGTCTCTTATGCAACAACTACAATTATTCCGCTCAAGACGAGAACATTTTGCCATTGTCGTTGATGAATATGGCGATTTGCAAGGCATCGTGACTTTAGAAGATATTTTGGAAGAAATCGTCGGCGACATAAACGACGAAAGCGACATCTCCAACTTAGATGTTATGGGAATACGCAAAATAACCGACAACACTTACATCGTAGACGGCCAAGTTCCCCTCCGCGATATTAATCGCAAGTTTAACTGGAACATCAACGATGAAAATGCGGTTACCATCGCCGGATATTTACTGGATATGACCCGCACCATTCCCGAAGAAGGACAACGTTTTGTTTTTGATGGTTTTCAGTTTGAAATTATCAAACGAAACAAAAATCAAATCAGTTCGGTAAAAATCAGCAAACTCCAGGAAGAAATATCTTCAACCCCGACAAACTAAAGAGCCCCGACCAAAGAGATTGAAGAAATTGTATCTCCCATTCCAACCAAGGTTTTAGGTTTTTCAACCAAAATTGTCGGAACGGCAATAACATCATATCCGTTATATTCGGCAATCCCATCGGTCAATAATTTTTCGTTTTGAATATACTCGGATAACAAACGTAACTCTCTCAAGCCGATTTCGCTGACATCCATATTCTTGGCCCACAACAAGTTTTCACGACAATTAATATGTCCGCAAGCAGCTTTGCTCGCCGCAACGGTTGCTGCCAAACACATACCTTCAAGATTCCGCTGAGCCGATACCTTAAAATCTTTATCCTGCACCGTAACATACAATCCAAACATATGCATTTGGATTCGCTTTGTTTTTACTTTTTCCTTAATTTTCATAATTGCTTCAAACAAATTACGGCTATTAATTTTAGATTCGCAAATTTCCGCAAGACTTTCTTCACCGATAACTTCCAAAACATCAATGGTTTCTCGTTCATTTAAGCCGATTGAATCCGCAAGCGTTGCAACTTTATCAACGATTGTTTTCCGGACGATTTTATCTTGAGTTGAAGCAATTTCCAAATGTAACAAAGCTCCGTTTTGTTGCCATTTTTTAATAACCGGAAGCGAATTTTCCACCAAGAAAACGCCATTTTTTTCCGCCGTCAAAGCATGATATCCCGACAAAATAACAACATCGGTTTTAGCCCGATCCATATAATCAACAAAATGTTCATCCCGAACCAAATTAGAATTCATCGGATCATATGTTGCAATAAAACGATTCGCCTTCGGACAACTAATTTTATAATCCTCTAGCTCAAAAACATCTCCTTTATCAAACTCAATAATCCAATGCATCAGCGGAATATCTTTTGACCGATTAATTTTCCAAGCAGGGGCTAAATTTCCCTCCTCATCAAAAGACAATAAGTTATCCAAGGGCAAAAAAAGCTTTGCTTGCTTTTCCGGCAATGAGTTACAATGGTTTAAAACCTTTTGTACACCACACACCGCTAAAGCATTTGCAACAATTCCGCCTTGTCCGCCCATCTGCAGCCGATCATAGCCGATATTTTGCATTAACCAATCAAAAACCCTTAAATCACTAATCAGCCATTCTTCAGCGATTCCTTTTGAAAAACACCGAAAAGCCCCTTTAACAACATCGGGAATTTCCTCAATCGAATTTTTTTCAATATGATTCAGTTGTTTCCAATCTAAAGAACATTGATGAGCCAGTTCGGCCAAGCGTTTACCGCTTATTTTTAAAACCGCATCAATATTGGTATTAAAAGCGGTCACCGCCGTTTTAACATTTTGCATTTGCTGCAACGTGTGTTCCACACCTTTATATTTCTCGTTCCACAGTTTTTTTAACTCACGCATCGCCGTCCCCAACTAATTTTGATTTTTCAAAAATTTAACTTTCATAATCGCCAAAGAAGAAGCCGATATTTTATTAATCGCCCGATAAAAAGCAACGTTGGCTTTTGCTTTTTCAATCCAATTTTGCAAGGCTTTGTTTTCCTTAAACAGAGGATTATCCAACATTTCAAGTTTTTGTACCGCCAAAGCCAATTTGCCTTCATCAACGGCCGTTTTAACATCTTCTAACTTTTCGTCAACCACAAACTTAGGTGCTTTTTCATTAACTCTCTTAATTTGCACCAATTCATTTAACTTAGAATTAATTCGATCTTTCCAGTTTTTCTCAAAAGTAGCTTTTTGCTCTTTAATTAAAGATTGATATATATCATCAAACTCAAATTCCAAGACATCTTGAGAAACGATCCCCTTCGGAGCATAAGAAGCAACAACCTGAACAGCCTCGGCAAACTGTGGAGCCCCTTTGGCCAATTCTTGCAAGACTTCCGCTTCGTACTCAAAATGATTGCCTCTTTCTGCACTGTCTTTAACCAACATTGCCGCCGTTAAAATCAAAGCACTCTCATCAGAAACTTTACTTAAGGTATCTAATCGTTGCTCGGCTTTGTCCATACGGGTAATAACCCCTAAAACCGTTGCCACATTGGCTTTGGAATCAATAACATTACGATTAAATTTCTCAATATCGGAAATTTTTTCATCAACATAAGAAAAATCAATTTCCGGCTTCTGACTTTCCATTTGTTGTAAACTTTGCTGCAAGGCCAAGATTTGACTTTTCATCAAATTCAACTGATTTTGATAATCATCTTCCGTATTAAACCACGACAAAACATAGTTCAGAGAACTTTGCCGTACCTGCGGATAAGCCGCCAATCCGTAAATTCCTCCGACTAAAATTAAAAAAAGAAACAACTTTACAAATGAAAAATGTTTTTTCACACTTTTGACCGCCGGTGTTTCTTTGTCCGAAATTGCATCTTTTTTAACCATAATAAGCATCCTTTTTACAAGTAAATTCTTGGCATTAAATTTTTTATAGTGTATATAATATAAAAAAAACTGCAATAAATATATGCACAAAATACATAAAAGGAATAACCATGAAAGTACTTGGCATTGAAAGCAGCTGCGATGAAACAGCTGCCGCCATCGTAACCGATGATCGCAAAATACTTGGACAAGCTGTCTTAACACAGCTGGAGCATAAAATATACGGAGGAGTTGTACCGGAAATTGCCGCCCGCTCACATCTGGAACATATTGATGAGATTTTGGAAGAAACCTTTAAGCAGGCTCAAATATCTCCGGCCGAAGTAGATGCCGTTGCCGCCTCTTCAGGCCCCGGATTAATCGGCGGTGTTGTCATCGGATGCATGGCCGGCAAAGCTCTTGCCTTAGCCTTAAACAAACCTTTTATTGCCGTCAATCATTTAGAAGGTCATGCTCTGGCGGCACGCCTTACCTCCGACGTTGCCTATCCGTATCTGTTGCTTCTTGTTTCCGGAGGACATTGCCAAATTTTGGTAGTCAAAGGGGTCGGGGATTTTGAGCGTCTCGGAACAACAATTGATGACGCCGCCGGAGAAGCTTTTGACAAAGTTGCCAAGATGTTAAATCTCGGTTACCCGGGGGGCCCGATGATTGAAAAGATGTCTGAACTCGGAGACGAAAGCCGATTTACCTTACCCCGTCCCTTACACAACTCCGGGGATTGTAATCTTTCTTTTTCCGGGTTAAAAACCGCCGTTCGCAAAATTATTGAAACCTACTCGCCGGATGGCAATATTGAACACGCCATCCTTCGCAAAAGAGACGTTGCCGATATTTGTGCCAGCTTTCAAAAAGCCGCAACCGACAGTCTGGTTTATAAATTACAAAAAGCAATTGTTTTGTTCAAAACCAAATATCCTCAAGGCAAAGATTTAGTCGTTTCCGGAGGGGTGGCCGCAAATACTTACCTCCGCAATCGTTTACAACAATTGGCACAAACCGAAGGGTTGCTTTTTTCGGCTCCCCCGATTAAATACTGTACCGATAACGGGGTTATGATTGCTTGGGCCGGAATGGAAAGAGCCTTAAAAGGAATGTTTGACACACTAGACTTCAAACCCCGTCCTCGTTGGCCTCTCGACAATAACGCACCCAAAGCCGCCGGAGCCGGAGGGGTAAAAGCATGAGACCGATCAAAGAAATCATCGCCCTGCTGGATGTCTTAAAAAAACAAAACCCAACACCGCAAAGTGAATTAAATTACCACAATGCTTATACTTTGTTGGTTGCAATTGTTCTCTCCGCACAAAGCACTGATAAAGGCGTTAATCAGGCAACACAAAAACTCTTTACCCTTGCCGATACACCGCAAAAAATGCTTGATCTTGGGATAGATAAACTCAAAGAACACATTAAAACCATCGGCTTATATAACAACAAAGCCAAAAACATTATTGCTTTAAGCCAACGACTGCAAGAAGACTACAATGGAGAAGTTCCCCACAATCGTGAAGCTTTGGAAGCTCTTCCCGGTGTCGGAAGAAAAACCGCTAACGTTTTGCTCAATGTTTGGTGGCAGGAGCCAACCGTTGCCGTAGATACACATGTGCTCCGCTTAGCCAAAAGATTAGAGCTCAGTGACGGAAAAACGCCCCTATCCGTAGAAGAAGACCTTAATCGCCTGCCGGATGAATACAAACGCTATCTAAACCACTGGCTTGTTCTCTTTGGAAGATACACTTGCAAAGCTCAAAAGCCCGACTGTATTGCCTGCCCGCTGAAAAACTTTTGCCACAGCATAGACAAACGGGTTTAGAGATATTTAACCATCGCAAAACCGCCGACCAACAAAATTAAAAATAAAATTGATAAGAAACCAAGGTTTTTTTCAATAAAAACTTTCATGGGTTCCCCATATTTTTTCAACAACCACGCCACCAAATAAAAACGCATTCCTCGAGCAATAACGGAAGCAAGAATAAACGTTAACAAATCCAAATGAACAACGCCGCTGGCAATCGTAATAACTTTATATGGGAAAGGGGTAATACCGGCACCAAAAACAATCCACGCTCCCCATTCATGATAATAGTTTTTAAAACTGTCAAACTGTTGCATATAACCATAAAAATTCAAAATCGGCTTGGCAATCAAATCAAAGAAGAAAACGCCGATTCCATAACCAAAAAAGCCACCTAAAACACTGGCAAACGTTGCCACAAAAGCAATTTTGTAGGCCTTGCTCGGCAACGCCAAAACCATCGGAATAATCATAATATCCGGCGGAATAGGGAAAAAAGAACTTTCGGCAAAAGCAACCAAAAACAAAAAATACATGGCATTCGGACGAGCCGCCAAATCAATAAAATAGTCATAACACGCTTTGGCAAAATCATGGAAACGACCATATATGTTTTTTAAAACCACCATTTTTATTCCCTTAAATAATTAAATTTAAAGCAACTATAACATTAAATAAAAAAAAATCATAAAAAAATTATCGGTTATTCATGAGATTTATGAGAATGACAACAACAATCGTGATGATGACCGCAGTGGCAAGTTTTTTCTTGATTTTTTTGTTTTTTAAAGGCTTCCCACGTATTTTCCAAAAGCATGGCGATTGTCATCGGACCAACACCTCCCGGAACCGGAGTAATTGCCGCGGCATGTTTTTGAACCTCATCAAAATCAACATCTCCGCACAACTTTCCGTTTTCCAAACGATTTATTCCGACATCAATCACAACCGCACCCTTTTTGACCCAATCTTTTTTTACCATTTTGGCTTTTCCGGTTGCACAGACAAGAATATCTGCCTCCTGACAAAGGGCGGAAAGATTTTTTGTCTTTGAATGAGCTATGGTTACTGTGCAATCATGGTTAAGTAACAAAAGGGCCAAAGGTTTACCGACAATATTAGACCGACCGATAATAACAGCATGTTTACCACTCAAATCTCCAAGCTGTTTTTGCAACAAAGTCAACACGGCTTTAGGGGTTGCCGCAACAATTGCGGAAGGATCCTTAATTTGCAACAAACCGGCATTGTACGGAGAAAAACCATCAACATCTTTTTCCGGCAAAATCGCCTCTAAAACTTTTTGCAAATTTATCTGTGAAGGCAACGGCTGTTGGACAATAATCCCATTGATATGCGGATTCTCGTTTAATTCTTCCAAACTATGCAACAACGCATTTTCTCCGATACTTTCCGCAAATTCAACAACTTCACACCCCATACCGATTTCCTCGGCTGCTTTTTTCTTATTCCGCACATAAATCTGGCTCGCCGGATTCTCTCCCACCAAAACAACCGCTAAAACCGGTAAATCTTCATGCGTATCGGCGGCAATTTCTTCTTTCAAACGCTGTCTTATTTCGGCAGCAATTTTCTTCCCGTCAATAATTTCGGCACTCATCTTCATTCCTCCCGCAAATTCTGCAATTTTTTACACAACAAAGCTGTTTCTCCGCTAATCAGAATTTTTTTCTGACGATCAAGCTCTCCGCTAACAATCTTCAAATCAGACTTTGCCACCCCCAAAATTTTACTCAAAAACCGAATAAGTTCTTGGTTAGCCTTTCCTTTCTCCGGAACACTAATCACACTGATTTTAAGATATTCCTCCCCATCGACATTAGCCCAAATGCCACCGATTCGACATTGGGCAGCATTTGGACTAAGACGAACACGAAGCAAAACGCCGTTTGTATTTTCTTGAAAAAACAATACCCGACCTAAACTAACAAAGAACTAAGACGGAAAATCACCCGACTGACAAACAACAACGCCAAAAGCAAAATAAACGGAGAAAAATCGATTCCGGCAATTGGCGGAATTTTTTCGCGGATTTTGGCATAGACCGGAGCCGTAATCTTGTCCAAGACCTCAACGGTTTTTTGTGAATACTTGTTTGAAGCCTCTAAAATCCTAAAGTGCAACAACCAATACAAAACGACTTGGACAACCACCAACTTAAAATAAATATCGACCATTAAACCGATAATATACAGAAACGGCTCAAATAAAGCACCCATAAGAAACTCCTTATCAATTCAAACAAGTTTATTTGAATCATTTTTTTCAAAAATGTCAACCTTAAAGCTTTTAGGCAGAATAACCTCGATAAGCTTCTTTTGTAAAACCGCGACGGGCATAAACCGGAGAATATGTTTGTCGAGTAACATTTTGTCCGGATTCGTTTTGCATTTGCTCCAGATACGATTTTTTGATTTCATCCATAGATTTTCCTTCCCGCAATAATTTAAAAACAAAGCGGGGATTACTTTTAATCAGATTATCAATTTTTTTCTGAGCCTCTTCTTTGTTTTTTGTTACCGGCCGGTACGTTGTCAAAACGCGTTCAACCTGGCTTCCCAAAACAACATCATTGATTTCTTCTTTAACCCGTTTTTCAAAATAAGTTTCTCGAGGCTGATCCGCACGATCTTTTGTATTTTTCATACTTTCACGAAGACGAAGGAGCTCCGAACGTTTATAGAGCAAAAACTTTAATTTTAAAGCCGCTTTTTCACGATATTCTTTTGACCCGTTAAACATGGTCACTTGGTAGAGTTCAATCACACGAGAAATTTCAATTTCACGATCATACAAATAATCAATAAAACCGTTCCGGGCATCAATCTCATCTTGCGTTGTTCCATTGGTATAAATATCGGTCCGAATACGGTTTTCGGCTCTGACCCACTCCCGATATTCGGCTTCCGGACTAATTCCGGCATCATTCATTTGCTCCATTTGAGCAATCGAATACATCCAATCTCCGCTCCCGCCGAAATCTTTTTTTTGCACATCTTCTGCTGCAAGATTTGTCCGTCTTAAATAGAAACGAGGATTTTCTCGCATATACCTTTCAGCCAATTCATCAGCCACAACGGAAGAAACATCTCCGGTATTATAAACACTCCCGTTAAGACGCGTATTCGGACTAAGTTGATTATTGGCCAAATTCCGCCCCTTCTGATCCAATTCCTCGGTAGGTATTTGTCGCAACAACATCCGAATTTCTTGATACTTTTGTTGATCCAGTGCCTCGTTCATCGAAGCCTCCTCTATTTAATTAAACTGCTCAAAAATAATTTTACCGCGTTCTTGCAAAACAATCCGGTCAATAACCCACTGACTGATATCTTGGATTTTATCAACCGACAATCCCATCGCCTCTCCGACACGACCAATTAAAACAATTTCTTCATCCGACATGTCACCGTCAAAATTAGCCAGCATACACATTTCTTTAATTAAATTCATCGCCAGCTTTCGGTCTTTAATGACCTTAACCATGTCCACAACCTCATCCTCGGAAGGAATATGTTTTATATCAATATCCTCTTGAGGAAGGTTAAAAACAAGTGACATCCCTTTCAGAAAATCTTTTTCATTTTCATCAATTTTAGTATCCGCCTTTGCCAAAGCAACCAGTGTTTTTAAAAAAATCAATTTTTGTTCTTTTGTCATTGCTGTCGTATAAGTCATTTCATTTTCCGTTCTGATATTAGACATAATCAACCTCCGCAGGTTATTCCAGAAATATTATAACTCAAAAGTCCGGTTTTTCAATCAAAAAGCTTGTAAAGAAAGTTTAGCTTTTTAGAGCTTAATTTTTACTAAAAAATATTTGAAATTAAGCTCTAGATAACATAAAATGATAAATAAAACGTATAAGGTTGAGCAAATAAAAGAGAGAAAAGTGAAAAAATATTATATTAAAACCTTCGGCTGCCAAATGAATGTCTATGATTCTCAACGCGTAGCCGCTATTTTGGAACAGCTTGGTTTTAGTGCTGCCGCAAGCCTTCCGCAGGCAGACATCGTTATCTTCAATACATGCCATATTCGCGAAAAAGCGGCCGAAAAAGTTTTTTCGGACTTAGGCCGGCTAAACCTGATTAAAGAAGAACGGGCCGCCCAAGGAAAAGACACCATCATCGGTTTGATTGGTTGTGTCGTTCAGGCAGAAGATGAACAAATAGCCAAACGGGCACCTTTTGTTGACTTTGCCTTAGGTCCGCTGACCTACCATCGTCTGCCGGAAGTTTTAGCCAAAATTTCTCGCCGAAAGGGTACTACCATTATTGATACGGAATTTCCGGTTGAATCAAAATTTGACTTCTTACCCGCCAACCATTCCCATAGCGGATGCTCTTATTTAGCCATTCAAGAAGGGTGCAATAATTTTTGCACCTATTGCGTTGTTCCCTACACCCGAGGGGTAGAAACATCGCGTCCGGTAGAAGATGTCATACAAGAAGCAAAACGTTTAGTGGACGAAGGCTCGGTTGAGCTAAACTTGTTAGGACAAAACGTCAATTCTTATCATGGGGAGGATTCTTCGGGAAAAGAGCGTAACTTAGCTTATTTGCTCCGCCGTCTTAATGATATTGAAGGACTAAAAAGGATTCGCTATACAACCTCTTATCCGGCAGATGTCAACGATGACTTAATCGCTTGCCATCATGATTTGCCAAAATTAATGCCTTACCTTCATTTACCGATCCAATCCGGTTCCGATTCAATCCTCAAGGCAATGAACCGCCGCCATACATCCGGACAATACCTGGAAATAATTGCCAAGCTCCGTGAGGCAAACCCCAATCTGGGATTTTCATCAGATTTTATTGTTGGCTTCCCCGGAGAAACCGATAAAGATTTTCAAGCAACATTAGATGTCGTTAACCAAGTAAAATATATTCAGGCCTTTTCTTTCAAATATTCTCGCCGTGCCGGCACTCCGGCCGCATTAATGCCAAACCAGGTTGAAGAAAAAATCAAAAAAGAACGCCTGGAAATCTTACAAAAGTTACTATTCTCTTACCAGTTAAAGTTTAATAAAGAAAGTATTGGTAAAGTAATGCCCGTCCTGTTTGAAAACAAAGGCCGTCACAAAGGTCAATTGATCGGGCGGACCCCTTACATGCAAAATTTACATGCCGAACTCGGTAAAGAATATATGAACAAAATTGTTAACATAAAAATTACGGAAGCCACAACCAATTCATTGAGCGGAATAAAAGAAGGAGAATAGCCATGGCTGAACTTAAATTTGAACTTTATAACAATACCCTCATCCAACAATTGGTTGGCCCGCAAGATTGCCACCTGCGTCTTTTGGAAAAGATATTGAGTGTTGAAATCGGCTCTTTTGGCAACCAAATTACCATCAAAGGACCCAAAGACGCAATTGAGCAAGCCAAAACAGCCATTGATGTTCTCTATCACAAAGTCAGTAAAGGAATAGAATTGAACGAACAAGAAGTAAAAGCCGCCGTTCGCCTAAGCGGGAACGGTGCAAATGACTCAACAACCGCTCAAGACTTGAGCGATATTGTCCTCAAAACCAAAAAACGCCACATTTACCCACGTTCAGCCACACAGGCCGCCTACATTCAAGAGATGATGAAGAATGAGTTGGTCTTTGGCTTAGGACCGGCGGGTACCGGAAAAACCTATCTGGCCGTTGCGTTAGCCGTCTCCATGATGTTAGAGGGAAAAGTTGATAAGATTATTCTTTCTCGTCCGGCCGTTGAAGCCGGAGAAAATCTTGGTTTTCTCCCCGGAGACTTAAAAGAAAAGGTTGATCCTTATCTTCGTCCGCTATACGACGCCTTATATGAAATGCTTCCGGCAGAACAAGTCGACAAAAAAATTGCCATCGGCGAAATCGAAATTGCCCCGCTGGCCTTCATGCGTGGCCGCACACTATCCAACGCTTTCATTATCTTAGATGAGGCACAGAACACCACCCCGATGCAAATGAAAATGTTTTTAACCCGCTTGGGTGAGAACTCCCGCATGGTTGTCAACGGAGACTTAAGTCAAGTTGACTTACCGCGAGGCACAATTTCCGGCTTAAGGGATGCTCTGGAGGTCTTAAAAGGAACGCCGAACATCAGCTCGGTTCGCTTTAGTTCAACCGATGTCGTCCGTCACGGATTAGTGGCCAAAATTGTCAAAGCTTATGAAGAAAAGAGCAAAAAAGAATATGGCGATGAATAAACACCAACTCAACATCCTTCTGGATGAACCTTTATGGGAAAAAGCTCTGCCTCAAGTTCAAAAGACCGCGGATATCGTTTTTTTGCAAAGCTTAGATTATGTAAAAAAACAAGAAGAAATTGATTTTTTAAACACCGATCAAAAAATCTGTATCAATTTATCCTTAAGCAACGATACGGAAGTCCATAAGCTCAATAAAGAATTCCGTCATATGGACAAGGCTACGAATGTTCTTTCTTTTGCCAACATTGATGATGAAGATTTTATCGCAAACCTTCCTGAAGCCGAGACCATAGAGTTAGGAGACATTATCATTGCACTAGAGACCATGGAGCGGGAAGCAACAGAAAAACAAATCTCCCTTCATGATCATTTTTGCCATCTTCTGACCCATGGAATTTTGCATCTGTTAGGCTTTGACCACCAAACCGATGAAGAGGCGGATTATATGGAAGGATTTGAAATACAAATTTTAAAAAACTTAAACATTAACAACCCTTACGAGGAGTAAAAGAACCCCATGTCTGACGATTCGAATTCTCAGAGTTTTTGTAGTTTTGTAAAAAACTTTTTCAACCACAAACAGCCGGAAACCGTCCGCGAAACAATAGAAGACCTGATTGAAGAAGCCAGTGAAAACGGAGACAATCAATTTAGCGAACATGAGCAGCTTTTGCTAAGCAACATTTTGTGCCTGCGGGATAAAAAATGTGGCAATGCCATGATCCCCAGAGCCGATATCATTGCCTTCCCCAAAGATGGCAGCATCAATGATTTGGCAGAATTAATGGTCACCAAAGGGCATTCTCGCATTCCGATCTACGGAGAATCTTTGGACGACATTATCGGAATTATTCACGTCATTGATTTGGTAAAACACTTAAAAGACGGACAAAAAAACGTAAAAGTCGGAGATATTGTTACCTCAAACGTCAAATTTGTCTCGCCGTCCATGAGGGTTTTGGATTTACTAAGCCAAATGCAGCTCAACAAAGTCCATATGGCAATGGTTGTTGACGAATATGGCGGAGTAGATGGTTTGGTAACTATTGAAGACTTATTGGAAGAAATCGTCGGAGATATCGAAGACGAATACGATTTTGATGAAGATCCCGTCATTACCATTCAAGAAAACGGAACGGTTACCGCAGATGCCAAAGCCGAGTTAACCGAACTTGAAGAGCATACCGGCATCAAATTTGACCTTGAGGATAACGAAGATGAGATAGACACCCTTGGCGGATTGGTTTTCCACCTTGTCCAACGGATTCCGAGCCGCGGAGAAATTGTTGACGGCCCAAACGGAATGAAATTTCGTATTCTTGATGTCGATCCCAGACGGATTAAAAAAATTATGATTATCCCCAATAACAAACCCACAACACCGGAAAGTGAAAATTAAAAAATGCCCAAAAAAACAAGCACCAAACGTTCATCCGCAAGTTCACCACAGATTCTACCCTCAAACCTTAAGTTTCTGAACTTCTTTTTACGTTATCCGAAAATAACGGCCTTTATCTGTGGCGGATTGAGCGTTCTGGCTTTTGCTCCCCATTACTACTTTCCGATTTTATTTATCACCTTCAGCCTATTAATTATTTTAATTAATAATGCCAAACGCCCGTTACAAGCCTTTCAAATTGGCTACGCCTTTGGGTTTTCTCTTTTTTCATTCGGGTTAGCATGGATTGGTAATGCCCTTCTGGTGGACATTGCAAAATTTGGCTGGCTTTATCCCTTAGCCTTTTTGGCATGCGGAGCTTTTTTTGGTTTGTTTGTTGCCTTTCCGGCAGGGTTATCTTATTTTTTCAAAAACATCCTTTCCCGCTATTTGGCTTTTGCTTCATTATGGACAATTTTTGAATGGCTGCGGAGTTTCTTTTTAACCGGGTTTCCTTGGAATTTGGAAGGGTACACGCTTGCTTTCAGCAACCGCTTAATTCAGTTTGCCTCCGTTGGCGGATCCTTTTCATTGTCCTTAATCGTTGTATTAATTTGTGCTTTACCTTCTTTATTAAGCGTAAAACGAACAAAAAAGATGATTTCAACGTGTCTTCTTATTCCTTTGGGGACTTTGTTTGCTCTATATACCTACGGCTCAATCCGTCTTTACTACCAAGATACCACCCCTTCTGAGACCACCATTCGACTGGTTCAACCAAGTATTCCTCAATCTATGAAATGGCAAAAAGAAACCTTAGAATACAATTTCAATCAATACATTCGGATATCTCAAAGCCGCAATTTAGAGAATATAGATTTTGTCATCTGGGGAGAGACCGCTTCGCCATACCCATTGGACTATGATTATGAACATTTGCAAAACATCCGGGAAGCGATCCCCGAAAATGGGTACCTAATAACAGGATTAGTAAGATACAAATTTGATTTATACCAAAATTATTATCCGTTAAACGCCCTCTTTGTAATAAATTCAAACGGAGACATTTTAGCCTCTTACGACAAATCACATTTGGTTCCTTTTGGAGAATATATCCCTTTACGTCAGTATTTGCCCAAACAAATACGACCAATTACGAATGCAATCGGTAATTTTCTCGCTGGCAAAGGTCCGCAAAAAATTCAAATTCCGGGACAGCCTTCTTTCGGAGGACTGATATGCTATGAGGTTATTTTTCCTCACCAAATTCTTAACCAACAAGAGCGTCCACAATGGATTGTAAATCTGACAAACGATGGATGGTACGGCAATTCATCGGGCCCCTACCAACACTTAGACAGCACCCGCATGCGTGCCGTAGAAGAAGGAATAACCATTGCCCGAGCTGCCAACACCGGCATCAGTGCTTTAATTTCTCCCTACGGAGTTATCCTCGGACAAATCAACCTCAATGAAACGGGAATATTAGACATTAACCTTCCCCAAGTTTCAGAATTTCGGACCCCATACAGCATCCTTGGCAACGTTCCGGTTTTAGGGATTTGTTTGCTTTTACTTTCCCTTTCGGCTTACCTGGCTCTCTACGGAAAGAAAAAAGCAAAAATAATAAATTAGTCAATAAAAATATAAATACTTATATCAAAATTTAGTTGACGAGTTCCTCTTAAAATCTTATGAATAATATATTCAAACAAGAAAAAGGAACAGATTCATGACGAACGAAGTTAATAAAAGATCCAGCCGCGGACGCACCCCTCTCGGAGAACCCAATCCGATTGATGTCCATGTCGGTCACCGCATCAGATTAAGAAGAACCTTGCTCGGCTTAAGTCAGGAAAAATTAGCTTCTTTATTAGGACTTACCTTTCAACAGGTTCAAAAGTATGAACGAGGAATGAATCGTGTCGGAGCAAGTCGTTTGTGGGACATCAGTAAAGTTTTGGAAGTTCCCATCAATTTCTTTTATGAAGATATGAACAAAGATGTTGCCAGCCAAAGTCCGAGAATGTTTTCTATTCCCGACAGCAAACCTCTGCTTTTACAAGAAGATGAAGTTTCTTATGATACGGATCCGATGCAAAAGCAAGAAACCATTGAGCTGGTAAAAGCCTATTACAAAATTCCCAATCGGAAAGCGGCAAAACAACTTTTTGATCTGATTATCACAATGTCAAAAAGCACATATAATAATGAAGAAGAAAATTAAAAAAAGGCTGGCAAATTGCCAGCTTTTTTTATAAACTGATCGCACGATTTTAATAACAAAGTCAAAAGGTCATGAACACGCTGTTTACCTCAGAATCTGTTTCTGAAGGGCATCCGGATAAAGTCTGCGATGCCATATCCGATTCGATTTTAGATTTATTACTTAGCCAAGATAGCAAAGCTCGTTGTGCGGTTGAAACCATGGCAACAACGGGAAATGTCATTCTCGCCGGAGAAATAGCGACCCAAGCCCCCGTATCTTCAGAACAAATAGAAGAAACGGTCCGTTCCACAATCCGCCATATTGGGTACGAACAACAAAATTTTAATTGGAAAAACGTTAAAATAACCAATCTCATTCATAATCAATCTCAAGACATTGCCTTAGGGGTTGACCGCTTGGGAGCCGGAGACCAAGGAATTATGTTTGGTTATGCTAAAAACGAACAAGGCTTTAATTGCGAATATATGCCACTGGCGATAAAACTAGCCCATCAAATTCTTGAAAACTTAAGTCTTGCCCGTCATCAAGGACAAATAAAAGGTTTTGAACCGGATGCCAAGAGTCAGGTTACCGTTGAATATGACAACACCGGAAAAGCCATCGGGATAAAAAAAATTGTTGTCTCTACACAACATCAAGAAGATTTAAGCCAAGAAGAAATCAGAGAAACCGTAAAAAAATATATAGAAAAATCTCTTCCGCAAGGATGGATGCCCCAAGACAAAGATATTTTGATTAACCCGACCGGGAGGTTTGTTATCGGCGGCCCGGAAGGAGACACCGGCCTGACCGGAAGAAAGATAATTGTTGACACCTATGGCGGATACGCCCCGCACGGAGGGGGTGCCTTTTCCGGAAAAGACGCCACCAAAGTGGATCGCTCGGCAGCCTATATGCTGCGTTATTTAGCCAAAAACATTGTTGCGGCAGGACTTGCCGATGAATGTTTATTGCAAATATCCTACGCCATCGGCGTTGCCGAACCACTGTCTTTGTATATCAACACCAAAGGTAGCGCCAAAATCCCTGAAGAAAAAATTCTTTCTTTTATAAAAAAACAAATTAATCTTACCCCTCAAGGGATTATAAATTACCTAAATCTCAACCGTCCGATATACACACCAACCTCTTCTTACGGACATTTTGGAAGAACTCCGTTGCAAAATGGATGTTTTTCCTGGGAAAAAACCGACCTTGTAAAGGAATTGCAACAATGCCTCTAAATCCATTTTCAAACACGGATCAACCCAAATTTTACGGCCGCCGTCAAGGGCGAAAGATTCGCAAAGCCAAAACAACATTATTAGACAGCTTTTTACCGCAAATCGAAATTAACGACCAAACCGTCTTTAATAAAGAAACTCTTTTTGGAAAACCGGTAGAACAAATCTGTTTAGAAATTGGCTTTGGCAACGGGGAACATCTTGCCGGACAAGCTCTACGCAATCCTCAAAACGGCTACATCGGAGCCGAAGTCTTTAAAAACGGAGTAGCCAATCTTTTAACCATAATTACCGGAATTAAAGAAGGGGAACACCTACCCGAACAAATAAGTCTTTTGCCGAACCGAAGTGACAACATTCGCGTTTTCAGCAATGATATTCGTTTGCTTTTCAAACGGATTCCCGATAATTTTTTAGATAAAGTTTTTATTCTTTTTCCGGATCCGTGGCCCAAAAAAAGACACGAAAACCGCCGTTTTATCAATCCGGAAAACCTCAGAGAAATTGCCCGTATTCTAAAAAAAGGAGGAGTATTACGGATCGCAACGGACCACAAAGTCTACAAAAGTTGGACTCTGCATCAACTCCACGATAACGCTGACTTTTTCTGGAAAGCAACTTGCGGCAATGACTGGAAGCATGAACCCCAAGATTGGGTTGAAACCAAATATCAACGCAAAGCCATCCGCGAAGGAAGAAAAGCTGTTTTTTTAGATTATATACGACTTTAATAAAACAAAAATTTTCTTATATTTAAGGCAAAGGAGAAAAAACATGGCACCTTATGCAACAAGAAAAAAATTTTGGTTATATATCATCGCCGCCGTAGCCTCATTGGGAGGACTGTTATCCGGTTTTGATATGGGTGTAATCTCCGGAGCTTTATTATACATCAAAGAAACATGGGAAATGTCGGCCCTAACTCAGGGTTGGCTCGTCAGCTCCGCAATTATCGGCTCAATGATCGGTGCCGCCGCTAACGGAATATTATCCGATATTTACGGACGCAAAAAAATCATTATTGCCACATCATTATTGTTCATAATCGCCTCCATCATGTGTGGCTACGCTCCTAGTCTGAATTGGTTGATTTTTTCAAGAATTTTAATCGGAATAGCGGTTGGCATGGTTACCTTTGTCGTTCCGTTATACATTTCAGAAATATCTCCGCAAAAAATCCGTGGAAAATTAGTTTCTCTTTTCCAATTAGCCATAACGGTAGGCATCTTGTTCTCATATCTAATTAACCGTGTTTTTGCCAATGCCGAATACAATTGGCGTTGGATGCTGGCATCTGGATTAATTCCGGCGTTAGTCTTGTTTTTCGGAATTATCTTTTTGCATGATACGCCTCGTTGGCTCCTTAGCAAAAACCGAGAAAAAGAAGCTCGTGAGGCCTTTGATAAAATACTCCCCAAAAACCAAATCAACAAACAAATTAATGAAATAAAATCGACCTTAAATACCGATACTTCCACCAATGTTTCGGTCTTTAAGGCCTGGATGCTAAAACCGGTGTTGATTGGCGTCGGAATTATGATTATGCAAATCTGTACTGGGATTAACACAATCATTTACTACACCACCACCATTTTCCAAATCTCCGGATTTAGCTCAAACATCGGAGCGATTTATGCCACCATCGGTGTTGGGTTCATCAACTTTATCATGACCTTGGTTGCCATTGCTTTTGCAGATAAACTAGGCCGAAAACCTTTGCTCTATATTGGATTAAGCGGCATGCTTGTCAGTTTGTTGTCTTTAAGCTTTGCATTTGAACACCAAGCCCTTTTAGGTGATAACTTAAAATGGATTGCCATCGGTAGTGTTGCAATCTACATAGCCTCTTTTGCCATGAGTCTTGGACCGGTTGGCTGGATTCTTGTGTCCGAAATTTTACCGTTAAAAATCCGTGGTTTTGCCATGAGTTTATGTACGGTTGCAAATTTCAGCTTTAACTTTTTGGTCGTTTTAAGCTTTTTGCCGCTCATCAACAGTATTGGCGAAAGCTATACATTCCTGACGTTTGCCACAATAACATTGCTCTCTTTCTTCTTTGTCCACTTTTATGTTCCCGAAACAAAAGGAACTTCCTTGGAAGAGATTGAAAAATCTTGGCAAAAAAACTAATCTTATCCTTTAAGCCCCGTTTGAGCGGGGCTTTTTTTGAGAAAATTTGTTACAATAAAATTCTTGCCAATCCCGCAAGAAACGAATATATAAAAGAATCATTTCAAACTATTAATACAATTATTATCATGAAAAAAAATCTTTTTATCTTCCGTCACGGAGAAACGGACAATAACCTCAACCGTATTTGGCAAGGTTGCACCATTAACGAGGGTCTGAATAATTTTGGCAAAAAGCAAGCGGAAAAATTAGGCGACTTACTTTCAGAAATCAAGTTTGATCGGATATACTCATCTCCGTTATTAAGAGCCCGTCAAACAGCCGAAATCGTCTCCCAAAAACAACGCTCGCCGACCCCAATTATTTTTATCGACGACTTAAGGGAATGCAACTTCGGCCTTGCTGAAGGAAAAGATTATGACTCGCTCCGCCAAACCTTCGGAAAACTGGTTAATCAAATCCAAAATCCGACCTTCCGAACCTGGGATCAAAAATTTCCCGGCAGCAACAGTGAAAGCAAACACGAAGTTTTTCAACGTGTTTTCCGACAATTACTCATCATTGTCGCCCAACCTGGAAAAAACTTTGCCGTTTCGGTACATGCCGGAGTTTTAAGTGCTTTGGCTTGCGGATTACAGTTAAAAAATGTTTCTTGTAACAACACGTCGGTCTTGCATCTGCAATACAACACGCTTGATCAAGAAATCATTAAACTTTAAAACAAAAACACCCGAATATTGCTCTAATATTCGGGTGTTTTGTTAATGGCGTACCCGGAGGGATTCGAACCCACGACCCTCGGCGTCGGAGGCCGATACTCTATCCAACTGAGCTACGGGTACAAAAACAACTTATGTTCTTTTATACCATTTTATTACAGAATTCTACAAAAATTTTAATATTCTGACAACTTTTATACTTGACTTCTGCCCCAAATATTTGTATTAACAAGCAACAAGTACGTTTTACATCAATTAAGGAATCAAAAAAATGGCTAAAAAATGTGATATTTCTGGCACCGGCATTATGAGCGGCAATAACGTAAGCCACGCCAACAACAAAAATCGTCGTCGCTTTTTGCCTAATCTTCAAGTTGTTTCTTTGTTAAGCGACTCTTTAGGCAAGATTTTTAAATTAAAAGTATGCTCAAAAACCTTACGTTCCATTGAACACAATGGGGGTTTAGATGCTTATTTAGAATCAACTTCCAATACAAAATTAACGGAAGAAGCTAAAAAAATCAAAAAAACAATTGCAAAAAACAAAGCAAAAAATAAATAATTAGATAAATTTAGACGTTGTAAACTCCGTTCCCAAAGGGACGGAGTTTTTTTATCCCCATAATTCACAAGACAAAATTTTTATTTTATCATTCTCTTTGTCTTTTCTTTTTTTATTGGTTATAAAAAAGAAAAAAATAAAAAAAAGGAATATCGAAATTATGGAAAAACCTGACGCAAGCACTCTTCCGCAAAACATTGAAGCCGAACAAGCTTTATTAGGGGCAATCTTAGCCAATAATAAAGCATTTGAAAAAGTTTCGGAATTTCTAAAACCGCAACATTTTGCAGATTCGATTCATGCCAAAATTTTTGAGGTAATATCAAAACTCATTATGCGAGGACATGTTGCCGACGTCATTACTCTGAAAAACTATTTTGAACAAGAAGGAACTTTAGCCGAAGTCGGCGGAGCAAAATATTTAGTTAAACTGGCCGACAGTGCCACCCCCCTAACCAATGCCGAATACTATGCTCAATTTATCTACGACAAATACTTACGCCGAGAGTTAATATCAACCGGATTCGATATTGTAAACAATGCCATGAAAGAAGATATCGATTCGGATGCCAATGATCAAATAGAAGAGGCCGAAAAACGTCTTTTTGAAATATCCAACCAAGGAGACATTAACGGAGGGTTTATTGATTTTTCCCAAGCTCTGACCACCTCTTTGGAACATATTGAAGAAGCTTACCAAAAAGACGGAAAAATATCCGGTCTTCCAACAGCTTTAGATGCTCTGGACAATAAAATCGGCGGTCTAAACAACTCCGACCTCATCATCATCGCCGGCCGACCGGCCATGGGAAAAACAGCCCTGGCAACCAATATTGCTTACAACGTTGCCGAATACATGGCTCACGCTCAAAATCTAGATGAAAAATCACGCGGCGTTGCTTTTTTTTCGCTTGAAATGTCTTCAGACCAATTAGCCACCCGTATTCTTTCAACCGTAACCCAAACAAACGGCCATAAAATGCGTACCGGAGAGCTTGAAAATGCAGAATTCACACGGATTGCAGCTGCCGTCAGAGAACTGGAAAAAATACCGCTTTACATTGACGACACCCCCGGTTTAAACATCAATACCATTCGTACCCGTGCCAGAAGACTAAAAAGAAACAAAGGTCTCGGATTGATTGTCATCGACTATATCCAATTAATTATGGGAACCGGAAGCAAACGAAGCGAAGGCAACCGCGTCCAAGAAATCTCAGAAATTTCTCGTGGCTTGAAAATCTTGGCAAAAGAATTAAATGTTCCGGTAATTGCCCTTTCCCAATTAAACCGAGGAGTCGAACAACGTGATGATAAACGCCCGGTCATGTCCGACTTGCGTGAATCAGGTTCAATTGAGCAAGACGCCGATATTGTTATGTTTGTTTACCGCGAAAATTATTATTTGCAAAATGAAGAACCACAACAAAAACCATCCGAAACCCCAGAACACTTACAAAAAAGAATGGAAGAGTGGGAAGCAAGAAAAAGAGCAACCCAAAATCTATCCGAAGTCATCATCGGCAAACAACGTCATGGTCCGACCGGAACGGTTCAGCTCTTTTGGAATGGTGATTTTGCTCAATTTGGAAATTTGGCAAAAGAAGAATATTTACCGGAAAGAATAGGAGATTAACATGCCGCAAAACAACTTTTTAAGTATGCTTATTTATATTTTCGGAATAGCTTTGACGGTAGCCTTATTTGCAACCGTAATTGCTTTCGGAGCAACCATTTTTGTTTTAAGTTTTACTTATGTTTTCATTCCTTTATTAATAATTGCTTTCGTTCGCTGGGTATGGTACAAAATCAAAAACAAACACGAAAGCATTACCTACTATGACGATCGCAACTGAATTCTGGAAACAAAAACAACCGGAAGCCTTTACCACTGAAGAATGGGAGGCTATTTGTTGCCGTTGCGGAAATTGCTGCCGCCTAAAACTTGAAGATGAAGAAAGCGGAGATATTTATTATACCGATGTAATCTGCCGTTATTTTGACCTTTCAAACAACCTTTGCCAACAATACCATCAACGCTGCCGTCTTGTTCCCGAATGTTTAAAGCTAACAGAGCAAAACTGGAATAAGATTAACTGGATGCCCACTAATTGTGCTTATCGAATTCTCTACCAAACAGGAGATTTACCATCTTGGCATCCGCTTAAAACAAAGAAACCCTTGGCCGATAAATATTCTGTAAAAAATAAAGTCATTTCTGAACAAGATGTCCCCGAAGAAGAACTTGAGGACCATATTGTAAACGAGGATTTTAGCCATGACGAATGAAAAAGAAGATTTTTCTTGGCCGGAAAAAGATTTCAACCCGCAATCCCGTTTTGAAAATTTGGATGATATTGAGCCAGAATTTTGGAAACATAAAAAACTTGAAGAAATGAGCAAAAAAGAATGGGAATTGCTCTGTGATGGTTGCGGAAAATGTTGCTTAAACAAATTAGAAATTCGTGGAAAAATAAAATTTACCAATGCTTGCTGCCGTTTTTTAGACACGAACAACTGTTTATGCAAAATTTATGAACACCGTTTTAAAAAAGTGAGTGACTGCCGCGATATCACTCTTGAGGCCATTCGCGAAAAGCCGGCTTGGCTTCCCAAAACCTGTGCCTATTGGTTGCTTGATAACGGCCAAGAACTTCCGTCTTGGCACCCCTTAATTACTAAAAGAGCCGCATCCGTCCACGAGGCCGGAATGTCGTTGCAAAATCGCCCCGTTGTTTCAGAATCAGAGGTTCAAAATTATGAAGATTACATTGTTAACTGGCCGGACCTCTGATTTGCAAGAACAAATCCTCCAGCAATTACATCTTAAAATTAAGATTATCCGTTCCTCTCAGGCCAAAAGACTAACGTTACGGATTGATTCCAAAGAACACCTTCCGGTTTTAACAATGCCTACCCGAGGTTCAGAAAAAAAAGCATTCAACTTTGTTTTTGCGCATCAAGACTGGATAATCAATATGTTATCCCGCCTTCCTCAAGAACAAAAATTTTGTGACAACTGTCAGTTCAGCCTTTTTGGCAAAGAAACAACTCTAAAACACCAACCTCACGCAAAAGGCGGCGTTTATATGGAAAACGGAGAGCTGATTGTATGCGGACATGCCGAATTTATCCATCGCCGCACCACCGATTTTTTAAAAAAACTGGCCAAGACCAAATTGACCGATTTAGCCAAACAAAAAGCCACCTTAATCGGGTGCCCGATAAATTCCGTCACCATAAAAGACACCAAATCCCGTTGGGGCAGTTGCTCCAGCAAAAATAACCTCAACTTTAACTGGAGAATAATCTTTGCTCCGCAATATGTCATTGATTATCTGGTTTGTCATGAGGTTGCTCATTTGCTCCATCAAGATCATTCGCCGGCCTTTTGGAAATGCGTCTCTGATTTATGCCCGCAATACAAAGAAGGACGCCAGTGGCTTAAAGTCAAAGGGAAAGAGCTGTACCGTTTTGAATAACCCCTGCTATTCTATTGATTTTTATTTTGACACTCCCTATATTAAAATTAGTAAATTACTTTTCCACTTTTAGAAGGAGATAGACTTATATGGAAAACAAAACGATGAGTAAAGTCGGCAGTATATCAAATGTAGATCTCGGCTTAAGAGAATACATGATGCGTGTTTACAACTATATGTGCGGCGGACTTTGCATGACGGCTCTTGTTGCATACCTGATAGCCAACACGTCTTTAATAACGGTCTTTTTTAACGTAGCTCCAACGGGTCAAGTAATGGGAATGTCCGGATTCGGATGGCTTGCCTTGTTTGCTCCTTTCATTATGGTCTTTGCTTTTGGTTGGGTTTTAGCCAGAGGTTCCCTCGCTCAAGTACAAGGAGTTTTCTGGGGATTTTCCGCCATTATGGGGGCCTCCCTAGCTCCGATTGTCTTAAGCTATACCGGTGCGAGCGTCACTCGTATCTTTTTAATTACGGCAGCAATGTTTGGAGGTATGAGTATTTACGGATACACCACTAAAAAAGATTTAACCGCTATGGGTTCTTTCATGATTATGGGCGTTTGGGGGATTATTATTGCTTCCATTGTTAACATTTTTTTGAAAAGCCCGGGATTGTACTATGCAATCTCTTTCTTAAGTGTTATTGCATTCACAGCTCTGACAGCTTATGACACGCAAAAAATCCGTGAAATCTACATGGATTCGGATAGCTCCGATACTTTAACGCGTAAAGCAATCTCCGGAGCCCTGGCCCTTTATATGGATTTCATTAATATGTTTATTGCGTTGTTAAATTTATTCGGAGAACGCCGATAAAAAAACTTAAAGAAAAAGGCTCTTAAAAAGAGCCTTTTTCAATATCTTCCCGACAATATTCAATATAATTTTCTTTATGCAATTTTGCTTTTTCAAGAGCAACCATGGCTTGCTCAATTAATTTTTTAGCCGACCCGGCAGGTTCCGGATAAAAGTTTACCCCGACACTAAAAACAAGATTATGATTTTTCACAGCCTTTTTCAAAACATCTTTAACCTTATCAAATTCAACAGAAAACTCTTTTTCATTTCTTAAAATAGGAAAAAGCATCCAAAACTGGTATTTAATTCCTCGAGCGACCGTCACAATTTTTTGCTGACTAAGCACCAAATCCGTAGCAATTTCAGCCAAAACCTGTTCTTTCCAAATTTTATCATCTCTTTCTTCAAAATTTTGAATTGCAATTCCGACAACGGCAATAATATTTTTTCCGGTAGAATATTTTTTATAACTTTCATTATTAACCGCAACCTGAACTCGATCTTCAAATAAAAAGAAATTCGGTAAACCTGTTAAATCATCATACAAATTTTTCAAAACATCGACGGAATGATTTTGTGTCTGCACATGACTTCCGATTAAAATAAAAGAAAAATGGCTGGTATCCGGCAAATAAATAGCTTGAAAATCGCTATGAACGATTTTTCCGTTTTCTGCTTTCAAATCAATACGAACTTTTTTGGCATTCGTTAACATTTCTCCGATATTTTCAGCCAAACTATTCCATTGATTTTTGTTAACAAACGACAAAAACGGATTTCCGAGAGCTTGGCGAACATCCTTCAAACCCAACATTAACATCAGCGTTTTATTCAGGTATATAATTTTATCATCACTAATGACCACGACCGGTCTTTCAGAATTCTCCAAAACCAATCGAATAATATCGGCCAACCCGACATCCATTTCTTGCCATAGATGGCGTTCTTTTTTCAAAATTTTACTATTTTCGGGATTAAAATCATTAACAGAAACGGTTTTATAAATATCATTTTGCAGCTGATTTTTTTCCAAACCATCAACATTCACATGATAGTTTGCCGCTTGAGATAAAATTTTTTTATCTTGATAAACGGCCGGACCTAAATCCTTATCGCCTTCCAAAAGCTGTTTCCACTCTGATGAATCCATATACGCACAACCTTTTAATTTTAATCTCTTTGTTTCAAGTATATATTTAATTTAACACAAAAAACAATAAAATCTTTGCAGTTTATTAATAAAATGTGTCTACAATAAAAACATCTGTATTTAGGTGGATAAGAACAATGGCTTCAGAAGAAACAACAATTCCCGAAGAAAAATCAGCAACAACAACCGCAAAAGATAATCCGCGGATTAATATCTATGTTTTAAAAGAGCGTTTTGAAATCAATTACGAAACACCTCTGCCACAATTCAACACAAATGGAGGAACGGCATTCTTAGCCATTGATAAAATCAACCCGCAAAGAAAGCTTTTTGCCCTAATTTGCAACAACCAATATCCACCGCGGTTATCAATTTTACCAATCATAAAATCCATAGAAAGCCCGTATCTCCTAAATCTTGTAGACTATGATATTGTAGACTACATTCCCGAAAACACCCGTAATATTGCTTTAATATATGCTCAACCGCAAGGTCCGCGGGCCGATAATTTCAATGAAAACGGAGAAAAGCTCTCTCCGGAAACTTTCCAAACAATGCTTTCATCGCTTTCGGCCGCAACAGAAAAGCTTCGTGCCGCCAATATCACACACCGAGCCATCCGTCCGGATAACATTTTTTATAAAGATGACAGCCGAACCGAATTGGTTTTAGGAGACTGTGCGGCTTCTTTTCCGGCATTATACCAACCCATTGAGTACGAAACGGTAGAAAGTGCAATGTGCCTTCCGGCCGGACGCGGCATGGGAAACAATGCCAATGATATTTACTCAATCGGCGTAACACTGCTCAGCCTTTATTTACAAAAAAATATTTCCCTGGAAGGCTCCGATGAGGAAATCATCAACCGCAAACTAAAAAAAGGCTCTTACGCAACTTTATCTGAGGGTTGTAAAATAGCCCCCAAAGTAACAGCCGTTCTAAAAGGTTTGCTGGATGATAATACGGAAACCCGTTGGAATTTTGGGCAAATTTATAAATATCTGGAGCGACACGATACCGGTTTCACATCATCTGTTGAGGTGGAGCAAGCTTCCCGAGCCATCGTAATTAATGGCGAAAAAATCTACACCCGAAAAGGAGTAGCCTTAAACTTTCTGAAAAATCCGGACACCGCTTTACCCTTAATCAAATCCGGAAAATTTGCCGAATGGGTAAAAAACGGCTTTGACAATGAAAAGCTTTATGAAAAAGTCGAAAAACAATTAAATCAAATACATGAAGACTACAGTAATTTTAACACTATTTTATCGTCCTTATGTATTTTATTAGACAGTTCTCTCCCAATCAAAAGCGGCAAATTTTATGTTTTTCCCGATGGATTACCTAAACTGATTTTTTATTACTCACAAAACGGAAAAAACTTAAATGATCTCTACGATTTATTCAATAGCGATTTAATCAAATTTTGGTATCAAGAACAAAACAATCTTCGTGTTCCGAGCAATTTTAGTGAATTTAAGAATTATCTAAACAATAAAAGTTTTGGCTATGGAATTTATCGTATTATGTACGATTTTGATGAAGACATTCCTTGTACCAGCCCTCTTATTGGCAAAGACTTTGTCAACACTCCGTCCCGATTACTTCGTTCTTTGAACAAAAATTATACAAACGCAAAAGAATCGGCACCCTATGACCGCAATATTATTGCCTATCTACGATGCAAAATGGGAAAAAAGATTGATGGGATTTTAACAGATCTAAACTCAAATCAAGAAGTCCTGCAAAGCAGTGCCATTCTCCGTTTGTATGCCAATATCCAAAACAAAAACGGCCCCTCCTCACTGACCAACCTAACGCTCTGGATGATTAATATTGTTAAACCAATCATTAAATCATACCACAACATAAAATACCAAAAATACTTAGAACATGAGATGGTAAAGATCTCCCGAACGGGAAGGATTATTGACCTCTACAACATGTTGGAAAACGAGGAAACAAGACAAAAAGACAACCAAGATTATGCAAAAGCCTTTAAGGAAGCGGGAGCTCTTACGTTAGAGAGAAACCATCTTCTAAACGACCAAAAAAAGCTTGAAGAAGATTATCGGGATCTGGCTTTACGAGCCACATCGCTTATCAGCATTTTGGTCATGATTGCCGCTTTTGCATCTAACCTTATCAAATGGATTATACAATAATGAAACTTCCGCAAAAAGAAACATCACCCAAAACAAAAAGAGCATACCGGCTCAATCTTTTCCAAAAATGGTTGCTTTTTTTAGGGCTATTCATCCTGATTATTATGACCTTACCGGTACTTTTGGTAATTTTTATTGGTCTTCTTCCGACCTTAACAATTTTGCTGACAAATTCAAAAAACACCTACAAACTCACCATTGTAGGGTGCTTTAACCTTGCGGGCGTTTTATTATGCTCCGGAAATCTTCTCAATCAATTCAATTTTGAAGAAGCCTTATTTATTATCAGCAATGTCTTTAACTTAATCATTATGCTTGGTTCCGCTGCAATTGGTGTTATTTTGTACTATCAAGTTCCTTCCTTATTTGTATATATATTCCACAAAACTCAAAATCGTCGCCTTAAATATATTGAAAAAAGGATTGAAAAACTTTCGGCCGATTGGGGAAGCGATATTGTAAAACCCTCGGCTCCAAAATAAAAAAAGCCTCTATAACGAGGCCTTTTTCTTTAACCAGGAATTCCGATAGCTTTTTTTATTTTTTTGATAGAATTAAGTTCAATTTGCCGAACTCTCTCTTTAGAAATATGATAAAACTTGCTTAAATCATCCAACGTCTGAGCCTTTTCGGCAAGACGACGCTTAAAGAGAATATCTTTTTCTCGCTTGTTCAAACAAATCAAAGCCTGATTAAACAATTTTCTACGATACTGCATAGTTTCACTATAAGCCAAAACATCTTCCTGATTTGGTTTATTATCAGCAATAAAATCCATCCATTCCGTACCACTGTCGGAAGAAGAATCAATAACCGTATTCAAAGACCCATCATGGGATTTCAAACGCATATTCATATCCGTCACATCTTGAACACTCACATCCAAAGAACTGGCAATATCACTCAAGATGTTTGGAGACAATTCACGATCATCGTTAAGATTCAACCGATTTTTGATTTTTCTTAAATTAAAAAACAATTTTTTTTGAGCAGCCGTTGTTCCGATTTTAACCAACGACCAAGAGTTCAAGATATATTTTTGAACGGAGGCTTTAATCCACCATAAAGCATAGGTTGAAAAACGAAAACCTTTTTCCGGCTCAAATTTATCAATTGCATAAAGCAAACCAATATTTCCTTCGGAGATCATTTCTGAAGTCGGCAAACCATAGCCTCTGTATTTTGAGACAACCTTAACCACCAAACGCAAATGAGAGGTAACTAAAATTTTGGCAAGTTCCGGATTTCTGGTCTTTTGGTATTCAACGGCCATCTGATATTCATCATCTTGGGATAAAATAGGGTACTGCCTTATTTTTTGCAGATACCGGACCATATTAATTTCGGGGGAAAAGTCAATTCCGTTAAGGCCGAGAGGATTTTCCATTTTGGTACTCCTTAAACTGTTATACATCTGTAGTTCAAGTCCCAAAGTCCAAGTCCGACTCTTAATAAGAATTCTTACGAGTCAGACTCTGACATTAAAAAAAGAAATCCACAACCTATACTTTAGTTCTATTTTTTTAAACACTTTTTTGCTTAAATTTTTTCTGCATTTTTAATTAATTCTTTGAAATCACTTGGAAAATCAGAATCAAATTGCATAAAAATTTTTTTCTTCGGATGAACAAACCCCAAAGACTTTGCATGAAGAGCTTGCCTTGGAAAAGCGTTAATAAAATCTCTTACCTCGGCATCAACAGATTTAGATGTTATTTTTTTTGCATGGCCATAAAGCGGATCTCCTACCAACGGAGCCCCCTTAGAGCTTAAATGAACCCGAATTTGATGCGTTCTTCCGGTTTCCAAATTGCACTTAACCAAGCTGATAATATTTTTATAAACCGCTTGAGTTTGATAATTGGTAATAGCATTTTTTCCGTTTTTCTTAACAACAGCCATTTTTTTTCGATCATAAGGGCTCCGCCCGATTAAAGACTCGATTCGTCCGCTTAATGGGGTTAACACACCAAAAACAACGGCATAATATGTTCTTTCAATAGAATGTTCGGCAAATTGTTTAGATAACTCTTTATGAGCGTTATCATTTTTTGCAACCACCAACAGCCCGGAAGTGTCTTTATCAATACGATGCACGATCCCCGGACGTTTAACCCCACCAATACCGGACAAACAATCCCGACAATGAAACAACAAAGCATTGACCAAAGTCCCTTTATAAGATCCGGGAGCCGGATGCACCGTCATTCCCGCCGGCTTATTAACAACCAACAAATCTTCATCTTCATAAACAATGTCAAGCGGAATATTTTCGGGTTCCGGCAGAGCATCTTCGGGCTCGGGAACAACAAAAAAATACTCCTCGTTTTCCCGAACTTTTGCCGAAATATCATTAATAATCTCCCCATTACGGGAAACCATCCCTTCTTTAAGCAATCGTTGCATCTGGGAACGGGAAAAATCCGGAAAAGCAAGCGACAAAAACTTATCGATTCGCCATCCGTTATATTTTTTATTAACTATTGTTGTGTTAGTATTCTCAATATCAGCCATGTGCATCATAGAAAAAATTAAATTTAATTTATAATAAGATTAATTTGGCAACTTGCAAGAGAGATAAATATGGATAAACTCAAAATCATAAAATTTATTGTATATTTTTTAACCTTTTTACTTATATTCGGGTCTTTGGTATTGCTTGGCAGCCTTTACAAAAAAACGCACACTCCCAAAGATATCCCGCTGCATGAAATCCGTTACAACCTTGACCAACCTCGGGGCAGCACAATTTCTCAATATACTTTTGACAAACCCAACCTCTATATTCTTGTCAAAAACGGAGGTTTATCCGATCGAATCATCATTTACAATACCGAACAAGCCCAAATAACGGGAACCGTTCAAATCAACTAAGGACAAACATCATGCAAGAAGATAACACCAATAGCCTTTTTAATCTGGAAGATGAACTTTTAAACACCAAGATTCCTGATTTTGCCGATGATGAAACCGCCGGATTACTGCAAACCCAATCAACAAAATCAAAAGAGAATCCAAAAATTGATGATGAATTTGACCGCCTCCTGGATGATTTTATTCAAGAACAAAGCGAAAACCGCAAAGACACAGAAATAGAAACGCTTGAAGCTCTAAAAAACAACAAACCCTTATCGGGGGAAATTCGCAATGAAGAAGAAGCTCTGACCAATCTTTATGATGAAGAACGTCAACTCTACGAAGCTTACCGCAATTTTACTTCCGCCATTTTATCCATGGCAGAACAAAATCCGGAAATAGAAGCACCAAACTTCACTTTTGAAGCCAAACTCCTCTATCCTCGTTTTCGTCCCTCTCGCGGAAAAATCATGAATGCCGATATTGTCTCCGGATGGGAATTTTTACTTACGGCACAAGCAACCCGCTTGGCCAGTTTATCTGCTCAAGCCAGCGATGAAGAACTATTAAATTTTGCCGAAAAATGCACTGATGAAAACCTTCAGCTTGCAATCATTTCTTATGTTGAAATTTTAATTGAGATGGAAGGATGCGAAATCAATTACTATATGCGAAAAGCCAAGCATGACAAAAAGAAAATAGAGCGACAAATATACATGGACCACTTAGCTCGCCAAGAAAAAATAAAAAAATACATTGATGCCATTCGCAAAAAGGATTTTCCCGTAGATGCGGAAAAATTAGTCAATAATTACTTCAAAACCTCCAAAAAAGACCCGGACGGAGCCCGCAAAATCTTAGAAACCAACCCAGCCACCTATGCTCCGATCCAAGTTGACAAACTCAAACCGCGTTTTTTTGGCATGATAAAACCCAAACCGGAAGATGGTATCCGTATCAATCGAGAATTAGGTGATTTTTTTAAGAATTTAAAAATCTGATTATCGTACAAAAAACTAGACAAAATCATAAAACAATGCTAAAATTTTAATAAATTACAAACTAAAAAAACAGGACAAAAAAAATGAGCACCGCCGAGGATTTACGTCAAGAAGTCAGAGAAGTCATAACTGATCATCAAAGAAATGAACCAACCCAGTCTCACGCCGAAAGGTATGGAAGTGAGAATACGGAAGAATCCTCTACCCCTCCTCAACCGGAAGAAAAGAAAAAAGAGGTAAAAGTTTCGGACAAACCGGTCAAAAAGAAGCTGACCGTTACCGATAGAATGACCTCGCTTCTCACCCCGGATCAGCTAAAAGAAATTGAAGAGCAAGAAAACAAAGAAAAAGTCGGGAAAATGGATATTACCGACGATAAAAATGAAAAACTTCATGCTGATTTTGACCCCATAAAAATTGAACAAGGTGATTTTATTGATTTTTTAATGAAAGATATTGTCATTGCCGGAACTCAATGGATTGGCGGAAAAGTTATTGCCCAACCGATTGCTGTTGTTAGCTACAGCGTAGCTCGATTTGGCTACCATAAACTACTCCGCGACCCTTATCGTTGGGGAAAGAAAAAATACCAAGAACGCAAAACCCGCTCTGAAAAACAAAAAAAAGAAGCTCTTGAAGAAAACCTTAAATCTTATGAAAAAATGACCAATCTTGAACCTTCTCCCGATGATGATGCCACCACCGCTTTTTCAAAAACGGTTCGCTTAATGCACAACAATACCTTAAAAGCCATAAATACCTTAAAAGCGGCAGAAAACATTGACCATCTCACACAAAAAGCCATTGACGGAACTCTTGAAAATATTCAAGACAGTAATTTACCTCCGCATATTAATGCCTCATTACAAAAAATGGCTCAGGCAATTAAAGCCCAAAATTTAACCGATGAACAAAAAGCCAATCTGAAAGAATACTTGCATCAACAAATCGACGAACGTTTGTTAACGGAACATAACGCAATTGCTTTTGCCTCTTTAATGACGGCAACCGTCTTGATGAACAAAAAAAACAAAGACCAAAACTTTGATGCCAACATGAGTCCGAAGGAAATTTCTCGCCAATACAGTGCCATTTACCTAAAATATCAACAAATCTTTTATAATGAAATAAACAACGAACAAGGAAAGTACAAAACGCCGGAAGCCTTGGTAAAAGCCGCCAACGAGGCTTTTGTTACCGAAAAAGAAAATGTGTTAAACGGTCACTATAACGAAAAAGGCAAAGTCCCGACCAATAACAAACTGGAAGAAATAAACCATAATTTCAATTATACTCCAAACGGAGACGAACGTTATGGTAGTAGAGCGGACCATCAAGCAGAAGCCTTAAAAAACAATACTCAAGAAATAGAAAGCTTAACCGCTCTCAAAGAAAAAAATAATAAACGCAGAAATAATGTAAACAAAACAAAAGACAGAATCAAAGAAAACAAAAAAGTCAAAAAACAAGAAAATTCAAAGGAAACACCTTCTGCCAACAACCAAAGAAATATACCTTTTAACATCAACCGAGAAAGAGAATGATAAAAAAATTTTTACGAACGCTCAAAATCCTAACCATTGGTGTTCTCTGGAGTTATATTTTTGTTGTTTTGGCTCGTTTTCTGATGCTTAAACTATGGAATTTTGATCTTCTTAATCCTCAAGATTGGGATACAATTGCTCGTTATTGGAACAATGGCGGAAGCATAAAAATCGCAAAAGATTATATTTTTTCAATCAATATCATCTTGCTCCCTTTTCTGTGGATTTACGGCTGGAAAAAATTGGATCAAACCAACTTTCTTAATCTTCTTTTGTGGCCGCTAAATTTATACAACCACTGGCGATACAATCAAGAAATGCCAAGAATTATCCTAAAAAAGAGCAAAAATTCTTACGATAATCTTGCGGCAACCAAACAAAAATTGGATTCCATCAAACCCCAAAAACCGACTGAGGTAAAAACAATCCGCGAAGAAATCCAAAAAAAGATTGAATCACAAACAAGTAAGTACTAATAAACAGTTGTTAACTTCTTTGTGTTACAATACAAGCATAAAACCCTAAGGAGAAAAA
The DNA here is from genome assembly GCA_944392275.1 of uncultured Alphaproteobacteria bacterium. Taxonomy (GTDB): domain Bacteria; phylum Pseudomonadota; class Alphaproteobacteria; order RF32; family CAG-239; genus CAZU01. The sequence continues at coordinate 217,850 of CALXWA010000002.1, read as the reverse complement.
TTTTTTGAAACCGCTTTTAATTTTAGTCCGCATTCTTACCGTTGGTATCTTCTGGAGCTTGTTCTTCTTTGAAGGTATTCGCGTCATTATGCTTACCAATTGGCGGTTTGATATTTTTCGTACCGATCACTGGCTCTATGCCTGGAACTTATGGTTATCGGGTTGGGTTATTGATGATGCCAAAGAATGGGCTTTTATTCTGATTATTTTATCGTTTATTCCGCTGTGGCTAACAGGTTGGGCCGCTTTAAGCATGATCAAATACGGAAAATTGGTTGAACGTTTATTAGCCTTTCCGCTCAAAATTTTTAACAAACTTTTTGAAAAACAAGTTAAAAAAATTGCCAATAAAGCCAGTGTTAAACTGGTCAAAAAGAAAAAATCCTACAAAGAAATTCGCCCACGGAGCATCCATGCTCCGATTGAAGACGGATCATATATGGGCTCTTCCGGAAAAGGATCCTCCAACAAAAAGAATTCTACCGCATCGACCCTGTCAGCACCGATTTCGGCTCCCTCGCCTTTGGTTGAGAGCAAGCCCAAAGAATTTGACCACTCTTTGTTTAATTTAGAAGATGACGGAACGGACTTTGACTTTGATTTATTTGAAGAAAAGCCGCAGGAAAAACCTCAAGAAGACAAAACCGAAACTTCGACCTCATCTCCCAAACCCTCTAAAAACCAAAACAATAATAAAAGAGAAAATCGGCGGGATGAACACTCCCCGAAACCTTCCTCACGCGGAAGCTCCAATTCAACTCTTGAGGTTATCAAACAAAAGGGCTATGACGTTATTACCGCCGCCACAATTAAGAACACACTTATTGATTTTATCGGGGTTTCCGATACGCAAATTTGTCTCTGTTTAACAGACAAAGAACCCGGAGATTGGTTAGCCGACGAAGAGCGGTTTAACGATGAAGAACCTCTATGGTTTTCAGAAAGTTCACACCGTATTTCACCGGTCAGAAAAATAGATGTTGCCCGCAACTATCTTAAAGATAAATTAACGGAAAACGGCCTAGAATTTAAGGTCAAGGCATATGTTATCGAACAAATCGGCAACATTATTAACGCCGAAGACATGTTTGAAATCTGGAATGAAATGGACATTAACGTTACCCGTATTGACCGAGGCACACCCAAAGAGATAAATTTATTTGCCAAAACTCTGGAAGAGGCCAGTGGCAAAATTGACAAAGATGAATTTGAAAAACTAAAAAAACTAATTCGCAACATAGCATAATTTAAGGAAAGCAAAAAGTGAGTACACGCGGAGAAGAATGGGAAGAATATGATAACGCCGTAAAATGGATGGTGATTACTTTTTTGATTGCCACGGTTGTTACCGTGTTTTTGGCTCTAATATCCATGCCGCTCGGATATCTTTTAGGCACCGGGATTTCCAAGGATTCCCTTTCCGATGTTATGAAGTACTTCCACTTAGTTTTCAACAATGAAGGCTATTTTTTCTCAAGATATTGGAAATGGATGCGGCAACTCAGTACCTATCAAGGAGATTTTTCGTTTAGTCTTTGGGTCCCGATTCTCCCGTTTATCAGTTTTCCGACCATAATTGTTGCCGGCATTATCATGAACCCATACCATTTTCAATCCAATATTCACGGTTCGGCCCGCATTGCTGAGCTCAGTGATATTAAAAAGATGGAACTTTTGGGTTTTGATGGCTTTTGTCAGGTTGTCGGCAAATTTAACGGACGCTTATTGTTATTAAAAGAAACATTATCAACCTTATGCTGTGCCCCTCCGGGAACCGGTAAAACAGCCGGAGTGGTTGTTCCGACAATTTTTCACTCTCCGACCATGAGTATTATCGTTAATGACCCAAAACCGGAACTGTGTTACCAAACATCCGGTGCCAGAGCCAAGGTTGGTCCGGTTTTTATCATCAATTGGGGTATGGAAGACAATCCCGAAGAAGGAATTTATTACCCAAGTTGGAATCCGCTCTCTCCGGGAGCCGTACCGGAACCGGGACCGGCCCGTGACATGTATGTCGATTCCATGTGCAACGTTTTGGTAGAAGACCCTAAAGGCGGAGCCGATCCGCACTGGTCGCAAACGGGTCGTGCCGCCTTAACCGGCTTCATTCACTTTATTGTTTCCAAATGCGAAAAAGCTCGTGCCAACGACTACTTTATCGGACGCATTTATGAAGGGAAATTAGATGAAGAAGACAAAAGAGTCTTGGAAGGCTATTACCTTGAAATGCACGACCCGATGGCCTCGCGAGCAATCCAAAATCTCCGCTCCAACAATCTAAACATTGACAACTATCTTCCAATCGGGACCTGGGCTCTGTTACCGGAAAAATGGATTGGACGAGAAGCTTGTATTGCCATGATTTTGGAATGGATTACGGAAGCCCAAATCAAACAATCGCAAGAAATCAAACGCCGTCTTGAAGAAGGCGATCAAATGGCCGCCATGGCCGACCCAATGCGAGACTTGCTTGAGGCCGCGATTGAAGAAGCCAGAAAATTTGGGTACACCTCTCGTTGCGTTGTCGAACTAAGCCAGCTTAGCTCCATGCCGGATAAAGAAAGAGGCTCTGTCTTATCAACGGCTTTTTCCGGAATTGGTATTTTCAAAAACTCCGCTGTTGTTGCCAGAACCAGCTTTAGTGATATTAGCTTTAAGGACCTCCGCGGTCTAAAAGACCCCATAACCGGAGAATTCAAACCAATTTCGGTATACCTTTCGGTAAACCAGGTTGATGCCAGAGCTTTAAGTGTAATTTCAGGAACATTTATTGATTTAATGTCGTCCTATCTAATTGCTAATCCACCAAAGTTTAACAACCCTTCCGACGGGGTTATGGGACCTTTTCCGGCTTTATTTGTTATGGACGAGTTCCCGACCATGCCGAAACTACGAGCCGTCATTGACGGACCGGCCGTCGGACGCGGACAAAAAGTATCTTATCTTTTAATCGGACAAGACTTAGGACAAATTTCCGGTAAATATGGTAAAGATGACCTTGAAACGGTAATATCAACAACTGCATGCAAAGTTATTCTTTCACAAAACAACGAACAAACAGCCCAACGTTTTTCTAAAATGATTGGTAACAAAACCGTCCAAACCACGTCTTTCTCAAAAAACGAAGGCTTAAGCCTCAGCAAAGGAGCAAATCCCTTTGCCAAGAACGTCAGTTATCAACTACAGGGTGTTCCGGCAATTTCATCAACTCAGCTGTTGAGCTTGCCGATGTTAAAGCAAGTTGTTTTAATGCAAAGCTATATTGACCGCCCGATTATGGCGGATTCACCTCGTTGGTATTTGGATAAAAAAATGAAAGCCTTGAGAAACCTTCCTCCGGCACCAAATGTTCCGGACTGGATTGTTGCCCAAAGAGAAGATATTAATGATGATATGTTGGCAAAATTAGGGATTGATTACGACCCCAATGAAGATACCAATGACGATGACGAATTTGACGATGATACGGAACAAGGTTAAATAACGGATAAACAATGCTGGATTGGTCAAACAAAAAAGGATTAATTGACACCGAGAGCTCTTCTCTTGCAGAAGCCTATGTTGACTTGCTCCACATCAAAAAAACAACTCCACCGCCCAAAAAAAGCCCTTTGCCGTCATATTCGGATCAAGACCTGCTCAAACCCGAAAACATGAAACTTTTTTTGGAACAAAAAATAAAAAATTATGGTCTACATGACCTGATTTTAATAAAACAAGACTACACCCCGCAAACATGGGAAGACATGAACCGCGATTTTGTGGAATATTATAAAATCCGTAAAATGTTCTTAAAAATGATTGGTTATTCTTGTGCGGAAGAATGTCAAAATCTTGGTTTTTCCACACAAGAAATTGAATTGATGAAACAAGGAATTTCACCGGAAAACTTTAACACCCACATGAAAATACCAACCGAATTCGGCGGAAAATTATCTCTAGATAACATGGCTTTGGTTCAAACCAACCGCAGCCACGGGCGGCTTCATCGTTTGTTGGATATTCAAATAGAAAAAAACTTTCTAAAAGCCAATCAAAGCATCTTCATTCCCTTTTTTGAAGGAAAGTTCTATTATGATTAAAAATATTATCGACATCATAAAAAACAAAGCGGGAAGCGTTTCTTTTTCTCCGGCAACAAAAGAGGAAATAACCTTGGCCGACAATCGCTTCAACGATAATATTTTTGCCAAAATTCCTGCAGAATACAAAGAATTTTTAACAATATCCGATGGATTAATATACGACGGCATTGAGTTTTTCGGCTGCCAGCCTCATCAACGCAAAAAATATGTTTTTCCGGATATCTATACCATTAATAAAGCCTATGCTCAGTATAGTTACTTCGATTCGAAAATCATTATCGGAAGGCTCTCTGAAGGTTTTATTATTTATGATGCCCAAAATGATGTTTACACATCAACCGATCGTATAAATCTTTATACACGTCAAGAAGAAAAAAGTTTATACAAACTTATGCTTCATCTGTTTGATTTAGAGCCGCGTCCTTAGCTTGTTTTTCCAATTCGGCAAAATCGTTTTCATCTAAATCAACCGCTTCAACGGTATATTTTTCGCAAAACCAATTTCCCAAATCAATATCCGCACAACGTTTTGAACAAAAAGGCCGATACTTTTTATCCGTCACTTCTTTTTTACAAATCGGACAAATCATTTCTCAACTCTCCCCGTTCCCTGACAAGTTGCACAAACATCCGTCAACAAATCTCTTAAACTTGGACGACGCCGCATACGCACAATTTCAACATTTCCAGCTCGGCTAAGACCAAAACACGTTGCACGAACTTTATCTCTTTTCAAGCCTTCTTCCAATTGCTCAATAACACTTTTCAAAAAGCGATATTCCGAAGATCCGGCAAAATCAATAACAATTTTTCCCGACAGATTGCGTAAACGAATTTGTTTTAAGATTTCTTCCGCAGCTTCACTGTTTAAGTGACTAACGTGGGTATTTCCACCACCGCTGTCAACGTCTATGGCAACACAAGCTTTTGTTTCTTCAATAAAGATTCTTCCACCGCTTTTTAACTTGATCTCCGGTTGCAAAGCCTCTAATAAAGCCTCTTCCACGCCATATTTATCAAAAGGTTTTTTATCCAATTCCACTTCATAATCAGATCCGTATTTTGCCCCCAATTCCTCATAAAATTGACGAGTATTAACAACAATTTTTTCTAAAGAGGTATTGTTCTTTGCAATAAAATCATACAACGGATTAGCTTTCTCGCAAAGACGCTCCGGAGCTTTTGCTTTTCTGGCCCTAACCCGAACCTGCTCATATTTTTGCCTTAAAACACCCATTTCTTCAATCAGAGTCTCCGCATCACATGTTTCAGCCGCCGTCCGAATAATCCATCCTTCTTGACCTTCCGTATGCTCCAACACCAATTTTCGTAAAGCTTCAGCTCTCTCTTTGTCCTCTATTTTAGAAGAAACCTCAATATCCATTCGATACGGACAATAAACAAGATTTTCACCGACAAATTGCAAAGCTCGACACAATTTTGCCCCTTTTTCAGCCCGTTGTGCCTGACAAACCTGTACCACCAAATCTTGGCCTTCTGCGGCTTCCAAATCCCTTAAACCGACTTCCCGAGCATTAACAAAGGCCTCTTTAATATCTCCGATATTTACAAAATAACCAACATTTCCGTTAGCCAGCTCTATTTTATGAGTAATTCTTCCTAAAAAAATATCCCCTTCACAGACACCTCCGTCTGTAAAAACATCTGCTTCAACCAAACAGCCGTTTTCCAAACCGGCAATTCGGATTTGTTTTTCTTTTTGTTCATAAACAAGCATATCAATAGACATTTGAATACTCCTTTTAAACTCCAGCAGAAATTAACATATTTTTCGTTTCATACAAAGGCAGTCCGACCACCCCGGAATAAGAACCGATGATTTTTTTTACAAAAGCTGCCATTTCACCTTCAATTTTATAGCCGCTACACCCAACCCATTCTTTTCCGGAAACATAATCTTTTATCTCTTTTTCGGTCAAATGTTTCATTTGAATTTTGGTCACATTCAGTTTCAAAGCAAGACCACCTTGACGATTAACAACACAAACCGCACTCAAAACTCGATGACTTTTTCCCGAAAGCATCTTCATAACGCACAATTGTTCTTCATCACTATGAGCTTTTTGCAAAATCGTTTTACCACAAACAACAACCGTATCACAGGCCAAAACAACCTCATTTGGATACAAACCGGCAACATGTTTTGCTTTTTCCAAAGCCATTCTTTTAACATAAGCCGATGGTTTTTCATATTTTAAGGGGGTTTCGTCAATATCGGCCGGCACAATCATCTTGGGAACAAAATTAATTTGTTCAAGCAAAGCTTTTCTTTGAGGAGAACCGGAAGCTAAAATAAAATTTTTTACCATAATTTTCCGTATCACATTATAACACAAATAAACAAACAGAGCTGACCAGCCAAGAACACCCGGGCTCGAACAGCTCTGCAATAATCAAAAAAAGAAACTAGGCTTCGTCGTCGTAAGTTTTTTCCATTCTTTCGTGACGTTCCTGAGCCTCCACGGAGAGTGTAGCAACCGGACGAACTTCCAAACGTTCAATACCGATAGGTTCTCCGGTTTCTTCACAATAACCATAAACGCCGTCTTCAATTCTCTTCAAGGCTTCATCGATTTTAGAAATCAATTTACGAGCTCTGTCTCTTGTTCTAAGTTCCAAAGCTTTATCAGATTCCAAAGAGGCACGGTCTATTTGATCCGGTTGATTTAAACCGCCTTGACGCAAATCTTCCAAAGTATCTTTTGATTGACCGATCAGAGATTTTTTCCAGTTAAGAAGTTTCTGGCGAAAATACTCTAATTGCATGTCATTCATATATTCTTCATCTTTAGAGGGTTTATAGTCCGGAGGAAGAACAACACCACTTTCCATTTTTTTACTCCTTAACAAAATAAATATTATCTAGCAAAATAGCCAATTAGCATAAAAATTCAAGTAAAAAAGTACTTTTATCATACTAAGGATGAAAATATCAAATTAACGAGTTAATTTTGCCAACTCCACTTCCACCCGTAATTCAATTTCAGCCATAATTTCTTTTAATTTTTCATCCGTTGTATCCAGTTGTTTTTCCTTAACCATACGAGAAATTTCAATTAACTCGTCTTTATCAATATACCCGCACAACAAAGCATCTCTTATTTCTTCAAGCTTTTCAAGTAAAGCATTCCCTCTTTTAACCAATTTTCGCCGAACTTCTTTTTCCATTTCGTCATCGGTAACCTGAGCCGCTAAAATTGCCTCAGTCATAGAAAGAGCCATTGATGGATTAATTTGTGAAGATTTTGCTTGAAAGGTCTCATTCAAATAAGCCGAAAAACTTTCTCCACCGGAAGACTTAGCTACTTTACCGGTTCCTTTAAGGTTTGTTGTTTTATTAATATCGGCGACTTTTATCAATATCCCCTCCTATTACTGAAAAACCCACGTAATATTGTTATTGTCTCCTTGATCACAGGCTGTCATAGCATCATTAAGAACAACCGGCAAATCAAAAACAGTAGCACTGCTGACATCGGGAGACAATCCATAAGGACTTAAAAACAAATAAGCTCCGTTAACACTAATAGCCATTAAGTTTGATCCGGAATTTTTTATCCAATTGATTTGCAAAATATCAACACAAGTTCGATAATTTAACTCCATAAAAGAAACGTCGTAATAATCATCGCTCCCAAACACACCGGTTAAATTATTTTCCGGAACACCGCTATCTTTGCCGATAAAAACTCGCCCCCCGAGACGATGTCTGATTTCACCGCTGCCATCAACCATTAAAGAGGGAATGACTTTATCATCAATTAGTTTTTGATGAGCACTGGCATCTAAATCGGCATAATTTCCAACCACATTATAACGATCAGAAATATTCTTTTGTAATTCTTGGATTTGGCTGATAACCACGCTTTGTCTAAATTTAGACATCACATTGCCAATAACGCTCAACATACCTACACCTATCATGCCAACCACGGAAATAGCCGCCAAAGTTTCCATCATTGTTCCGCCTTTTTGGTTGCTTTTCCAAAACATTTTAACCCTCCCTATTAATAAAATACCATATTAATAACATAAAACAATTAAAATATTGTAATATTAATTTACTTTTCTTTTACAAAATATATACTATAGTTCTAAACATAAGCCTTAGGTAGTTACAAAGGGCTTAGAACAAAAACTTTATAAAGGAACTTATCATGAAAAAATCTATTGCATTACTCGTTGCAGTTTCTGCCGTTGCTTTTGCCGCAAATGCAAGCGCAAAAGAATTTACTCCGTATGTAGCTGCTAACTACAACTACACGGAAATAGCTGGTGATTTTGATTTTAATTCTTATTCCGTAAATGTTGGTACAGATTACAACAAATACTTCGGTACAGAATTGTTCTATCAAAACTCTGACAAAGACCACAAGATCATTGACAACGAAAAAGAAAAAGTTGACTTCGATGCTTATGGTTTGGATGTTTACGGATATCTTCCTTTAGGCTGTGAACAAAAAGTTGCTCCGTTTGTAACGGCTGGTATCGCAGAATATGAATTTGACTATGCCGACAACAGCGAAAAAGATTCTGATTCTGGTTTAGGTTATCGTCTCGGTGGCGGTGTTCAGTACAAAGTAAACAACAATGTTGCTGTTCGTGCTTTAGGCCGTTATGTATGGACGGACAAATTAGCTGGTCATGATCACATTTCAGAATTCTCTGTAGGTGCTCGTTACAGCTTCTAATAAAAAAAGAATATACTTTATCAAAAAAGACAGGTTTTTTAGCCTGTCTTTTTTTTACACAAAAAACTATTCAAAAAATTTTTTAATGTTATATTAAAGATTATCTTAACCAAATTTAGGAAAGAACCATGCTAAAATCTTTTTTATCTTCTCTGTTATGTCTTTTTGTTCTTATATCTTGTTCAAAAGAAGACTCTCAAAAACAAACAATCAATCTTCCCGAAACAACTGTTTCTGAAAATGAAATATATTCATATGACATTAAAAACCTTCCTCAAACATGCAAATACCCAAGCCAAATGGTTTGTGCTGTTGAGTTAGCCGTAAAGTGCTCCATAAATCCATCAACACAAGAATGTCAACAACACAAAAAAGAACTTCCGTCCTTTATTTTTATGGAAGACGAAAGCTTGCAACGTCCGACCCAACAATCCTATAAGATAACAAAATTAAAACCTCTTAATGACGGAACGGTGGAAGTATATACCCAAAGTACCTGCAATGGAGTCTGGTTTGGTCTTTGCAATGGAAATATCATCTACGTCATGAAAAACGTAAACAATAAATGGCAAGTAAAAGACATTTATGCTATTTCAAATTAGGCTGATTAGATGAAAGAGTCTGCTTTAAAACCTCTTCAAATTTTTCTTTTGGGTTTATTTGAAGAGGTTTCTTTTCAACAACAATTCTTCTTTCAGAATTCATTTGCGATAAATCTTTTTGTAATTGATTATTAATCGGAAGTTGTCCGGTTTGACTAATATGTTTTAAGTCTTCCGCATAGCTCTGATAATTATTTTTATAACTTGGGGATTTTGCAAAATTTTCCATCAAATTATGAGTTATAACTTCTTGAGTTTCTTCCTTCACCTCATTGTTATTATAACGAACAACAATTTGCGGTTCCTGTTTTGTTTCAGCTGTTTCTTTTACGATAGGTTTTGTACTGTACTTAATTTCTGTTTTAGGACGCAAATCATCAGCTAAATGATACCGAGGCATAACCAATCTTTCTGGTTGAATTTTTGCACTCTCAGGAATAAAAAAAGCCGGCTCTCTTTTCTTTCTTACAAAAGCTTCCTGAGCCATAACATCACCAACCACAAAAAAAAGATAAAGCACAAAAAACAATATCTTCATCTTAAAACCTTTATAACCATAATTTAACCATCTTATTGTAGATTAAGATACATGAAAAAACTTTTAATAATATTAACAAGCGGACTTTTTTGGCTGACGGCACCTATGGCCAAGGCCATGGATTGTTCGCAAATCAAAAGCATTCCCTCCGTAGAATTTTCAACATCCTACGGAAAGCTTCGTTATGACAAAAGCAAAAACAATCTTGAAATAACCAACATCGCCAAGCAATACGGAATTAAAGAAAAAGGCCTTTTTGCTGCCGGCTTAGCAACAATAAATGTCAATTTTGAAGTATCCGTCAATACCTTGGGAAAAATTTACTGCCCTAAAAACATCTGTGTGGTACCGACAAACATCAATATCTACATTGGTTTTTCAGATCCCGTCATTTACTTATCAAAAAACCTTCGACCGGGAAGCTGCAAATACAATGTAGTCTTGCGACACGAGCAAACACACCAACAAATAAACAAAAATGCTCTGGAATACTTTTTGCCTTTGTTTCAAGAAGCAATTTATAAAATTATACCGACCGTCTCACCCATTAACGTAGAAGATTCAAACGCGATTGATCAAGCAACAACACAACTAACTCAAATTTATAATCAAAAAATAACCCCGCTGATAGAAGTTTTTAAAGCAGAACTTTTATCCGAGCAGGGAAAATTAGATAATCTTGACAACTATCAACATGAAGAAGAAATTTGCAAATTTTGAGGAAGAATAGCCTCAACAAAAGATTCCAACCCCTTATAGGCATAATCAATATAGGTTTTATCTTTTGCAGAATTATTGCGATAATAGATTCGTACCGTATCCATTCCGGCTTCTTTCGCAAATTCAAGATTTGAATAACTATCATCAACAAACAAACATTCTTCCGGTTTAGCACCTATTTTATCACAAAATTTATAATAAACATCGGCGTTTTCATTTTTCTTAAAGACACCAAAATCTTCAACCGAATAAAACCGATCCTTAAAAAATTCATACAACCCGATATGTTTTAATATTTTTTCAGAAGCATACCGATCACTTGCCGTAAAAATATATTGTTCGGCAGGGATTTTTTCTATTTTTTCCAACAAATTTTCATATGCCGTAATTTTTTCAACCGGCTTTCTTTTGTGGTAAGCATAAAACAAATCAGCCGGATTAACCCCATAATCCCGAAAGAAAATTTCTCCGCCATTTCGATAAATAAGATAAGATTCCTTAACTTTACTTTTTGCCGTCTCAAAATCCATCGGAACATTAAGATCTTCTACCAAAGTTTTTGCCATGGTTGCATCAAGCAAATCGGCCCACTCCGGTGTTCTTAAATACAAAGTATCATCTAAATCCCAAATCAAATATTTTTTTCCGAAAACCACAATATTCTCCGTTAAAAAAATCATAGCAAACGGAATAATATTACTAAAAAGAGCCTGGTTCGTCAATAATTATTGTTATCTCTTGAAGTCAGTGAAAAGCAAATTATATCAAAAACACACAACAACAATTTAGAGAGGAAAACATGAAAAAATTTTTACGTTATTTTTTAATGGGAAGTTTTGGTGTTCTTTTAACAGCTTGCTATGATGCCAACGCACAAAACGACTCAACCGTTGTCGGAAACCCCGATTCGGCAAATCTCATGATAATGGAAGAAGGATATGAAGCAGTTGTTGTCCCAAACAATTCACAACAAAACAAAGAAACAGCACCTTCCATGCAACAACCCTCAATGCCGCAAAACACTTCACCTGCAACTTCGCAAACTAATCCTTCCGCATCAGCTACTCAAGAAAACACAACAGATTCCTCAACGCCAGACAACGAAGAAATAGATGAAGAAATTGATATTGAAGAAACATCAATGCAAAATTAAAAATCTTTATAGGGGTAATTTACAAATTCCAAATTGCCCCTTTAATTTTATCATTAAGAAAAGTTTGGTGAACTTGCTCTTCCTCCTCAGTCAGAGGAAAATCTCTTGCTTGTCTAAAATTTTTGGCAACAGAAGGACTAACAGCGACCGTATCGACTTTTTTCTTATTTTTTTTGCTGTCTAATAACAAACTAGGCTCTCTTCCTCCCAATAATTCCAAATAGACTTCGGCCAACAGCTGAGCATCTAATAAAGCTCCGTGAAAAGTACGAGCCGTGTTATCCACCTCAAAACGTTTACACAAAGCATCCAAACTACAACGAGACCCCGGAAATAACAACCGAGCAATTTCCAACGTATCCACAACTCGATCCCAAGTAAATTCGGGTTTTCCAAGCCTTTTTAATTCGGCATTAACAAAATTAATATCAAACGAAGCATTATGAGCAACCAAAGTCGCATCACCGACAAAATCAATCCAATCATCGGCAATTTTATCAAAAGTCGGAAAATCTTTTAAATAATCATAAGTCAAACCATGGACTTTAACAACTTCTTCAGGAACCTCTCTTTCCGGATTAATGTACTGATGATACGTCACACCGGTAGGCATATGATTAATCAGCTCAACCGCACCGATTTCAACCAAACGATCATCACCGGCATATTCAAAACCGGTTGTTTCCGTATCAAAAACAATTTCCCTTAAGCCAGACAATTTTCAATCCCCTGTATAATATTAATCAGTTCAACTTTTAATAAATTTTTTGTTTTGTTCGTCTCTATCACAACATCAGAAAGCAACATTTTACTTTCATTACTTAGCTGAACATTATTAATCTTGTCAAAATCTTCTGCACTAACATTATCGCGAAGCATCACCCTCTTTTTCTGGGTTTCATAATCCACATGGGTCACAATAATAAAATCGCAATATTTATCCCATCCCTGTTCAAACAAAAGAGCGACATCAAGAAAGAACAAATCATCTTTACCGGCATTTTTTCGAATATTTTCCTTCAATTCTTCTTTCAAAAAGGGATGAATCAAACTTTCTAATTCTTCTAATTTTTCTTTATCCGAAAAAACAATATTTCGCAAAGCTCTTTTATCAACATGATTTTCATGAACAACTTCAGGAAAATGCTGTTCAATAACCTTAATAAAATTTTTATGAAAATAGAAACGTCTGACCCAACCGTCAACATCGTAGACCGTATAGCCCAAACTTTTAACAATTTTAGCCAAGGTTGTTTTACCACAGCCAATAGAACCGGTTATTGCGACAAGTTTCATTAAATTATCCTAAAAAAACAAAAACATAACTGAGTTATAAACAGTTTATTAACTTTTTGTGTATAACTAACCCTACCTTTAAGAGTTATATCTTTTTATTCACCTAATGTAAAATTTAATCTAACCAGTTACACACATTTAAAAAAGTTAACCACACCCTGTTGATAACACAACTTATCAACATTATCTATTATTTAAACTTTACGAATTTAGTGTTTTGATTCTCCAAATTATTAAAAAAGCTTTAAAATTTTCATTAACAGTTTATTAACAATTTTAAAACCGATGAATAACTATCCGGATAAAAAAATAATCCACAAACCTCACAGGAATATACAAACAACAAAAACATTTTAAATAATTTAAAGTAGCCCTGCGGGGCTGTGAATAAAAATAGCAATCAATAAGAATTGACAAAACCATAATAAAAGATTATAAACTCAATCAATCCTTCCTAATAAATAATTTCCATTTACATATTAATCAAGGTTTTCATGAATTTAAAAGAATTAAAACAAAAATCTCCGACAGAGTTACTAACTCAGGCAGAAGAGCTCGGCATAGATGATGCTTCATCCATGCGTGTACAAGATTTAATGTTTGCTATTTTGAAAAAAGTAGCCGGTGAAGACAGTACCATTTTAGGTGAAGGGACAATAGAAGTCTTACCGGATGGTTTTGGTTTTCTTCGTTCTGCGGAATCTAATTATTTAGCCGGACCGGATGATATTTATGTTTCACCCGCACAAGTTAAAAAGTTTGGGTTGCGGACCGGAGACACGGTTGAGGGAGAAATTCGGGCACCTAAGGATAACGAACGTTATTTTGCTTTGGTAAAAGTGAATAGAATTAATTTTGAAGATCCTGAAAAATCAAAGTTAAGAGTAAATTTTGATAACTTAACGCCGCTTTACCCGACCAAAAAACTGGATTTTGACATTATTAATGGTGAAAAAGATTATACGACGCGTGTAATTGACTTGATTGCTCCACAGGGAAAAGGGCAAAGAGGTTTAATTGTGGCTCCTCCCCGTACCGGTAAAACGGTAATGTTGCAAAACATAGCCCATGCCATTGCCACCAATCACCCGGAATGCTATCTGATTGTTCTTTTGATTGATGAACGTCCGGAAGAAGTAACGGATATGACACGTTCGGTAAAAGGAGAAGTTATATCTTCCACGTTTGATGAACCGGCATCACGTCACGTCCAAGTTGCAGAAATGGTAATAGAAAAAGCCAAAAGATTGGTTGAAACCAAAAAAGATGTTGTCATTTTGCTCGATTCAATTACACGTTTAGGAAGAGCCTATAATACGGTTATTCCCTCTTCGGGAAAAGTATTGACCGGCGGTGTTGATGCCAATGCTTTACAACGTCCGAAACGTTTGTTAGGTGCGGCTCGTAACGTAGAAGAAGGTGGATCCTTAACCATTATTGCCACAGCTTTAATTGATACGGGATCTCGTATGGATGAGGTTATTTTTGAAGAATTTAAGGGAACCGGTAACTCTGAAATTATATTGGACCGCAAGTTAACCGACAAACGTCTCTTCCCGACGATAGATATAACGCGTTCCGGTACACGGAAAGAAGAGCTGTTGGTAGACAAAGAAAGATTGAGCAAAATGTGGGTTTTGCGTCGTGTTTTGATGCAAATGGGTATGACCGACGGTATGGAATTTTTGCTTGATAAATTGCGTTTAAGTAAAAATAACGATGATTTCTTCAATAATATGAATTCATAATCAAAAAAAGGGGCTGATAAAATCAGCCTCTTTTTAGTTTTTAATTTCAATTTTATCAACGGAAGTTAATCCATTAGAAGTACTACCAAACAAAACTTTTACTTTTGATCCTGGATGAATATTCCGTACTTCAGGATATTCATAAGGAGTAAGTCCAAAAAGTTTTCCTTTTGCTTCTAAGATATAAAAGGTGTTCCCTTTTTTTATTTCTTTCGTAATAAATTTGACGGGAACAAACTGTTCTTTAGCAAAATAAAAGTTTTCTTTTCTTGCTCTGTCATCAACAACGGTAATAAAAAAGATTATAGTTAATAATACTAAATTACCGATAACTCCGTTACAACGGTGATAATCTCCCATAAAATCAACATTTGTTTTCACATCATTATACTTAAGATAAAAAGAAAACAAAGGGATAAAAGAATAGAGCAGAATAAAAACGATACAACCAATTAAAATGGCCAAAGAATAATAAGTTAGCCCTTCCGAAGTATGACACACGAAAACAGAAGAAACCCAGCCAAATAAACCAAAACTGAAAAAAGACCATATCAAACGAGCTCTTACATCAGTAATGGGAATATAGGCAATATTAAGTCTGAAAAAAACACAAACAAATATTACCGCAGCCGGTATAAAAATATTCATGCAAAAAGGTGTTAAAAACACATAACTTAATGCCAACAGGATTGATAATAACAATCCAACAATCCACTTAAACGCATCCCAAAACAAGGAAAAAGTTTTAACATAATTTTTATCCATAAGCTTAAAATTTAATAATTAACGTTTAAGTCCGTTTTAATTACTATTTAAGCATGAGTCAATATAAAATTTTTCAGATCAGACATTGAAAAGAAGATATTTGTTACTCCTATTTCTTTGATTTTTTGGATATTTTCCGGTGTATTATTCATATCAAAACCGGCAAAAGCCACGGTTGTCATTCCCGCTTTAAGACCGGCCTTCATTCCTGCTAAAGAATCCTCAACAACCAAACAGTCTTTGGGTAAAGTATTCATCTTTTTGGCAGCCAACAAAAACAAATCCGGTTCGGGTTTACCATATTTAACCATATCGGCGGTGAAGATTTTTTCAGGTGCAAAATAAGATTCAATATGCACCGTTTTTATTTTTTCTTCCGTTTTAGACCGAATACCTCCGGTAGCAATACATTGTTTAATTTGTTTAAGCTTAAAAATATCTTCAATGCCAGGGGTTAAAGAAAACCCTTTTTTCATTGCTTTATTGTCAAGAGCGAGAGCATCAGCCCAAAATTGGTCATTTGTTCTAATCCCAAGAGAATCCAAAACACTTCTTTTGGTTAAATCACTCATCCCCCCAAGATAATGATTGGTTGTATTAAAATCCCAATTGAGATTGAAACGTTCATTAAGAAGTTTTTGCCGGTCAATGAGCCACAATTTTTCGGTATCGGCAATCACACCGTCAAAATCCCAAATAATAAGTTTAAACTTGCTATCACTCATAAAAATCAACTTTCGGTTTAAAAATATTGAGTCCGTATAAAGGCCGTACAAAAGAATATCAAGCATTTTATGATACTTTTATTAAGAAAGAATAAATTTCCTCTCCTGAGTCAAAAAAACGCCCTTTTTAAAACTTGCAACCTATTTTTAATCAGATTATAACAATAAAAAGCTCAAGGAGAGATTTTATGGATAATAAAACGATATATGCCTTATCGACAGTTTACGGAAAATCGGGTGTCGCCGTCATACGTATATCCGGCACAGAGGCAAAAAAAGTTATCAAACAGATGACATCCTTAAATTTGGATGCCCTCAAGCCTCGTTATGCCTATTTTGTAGCTCTTCACCATTCTGTTACACGTGAAACATTAGATAAATGTCTTTTATTGTATTTTAAGGCCCCGCAATCTTTTACCGGGGAGGATATAGTCGAGCTCCAAATTCATGGTTCAAAAGCGGTGATAAACGCCGTTATGGATAGTTTATCACAAATAGAAGGGTTAAGGATGGCAGAACCCGGAGAATATTCTAAACGAGCTTTTTATAATCAAAAATTAGATTTAACAGAAGCCGAAGGTCTGGCCGATTTAATAGATGCCGAAACATCAGAACAGCAAAAATATGCTATTCGTCAAATGGAAGGTGGTTTGAAAAATCTTTATAGTGGTTGGAGAGAAGACTTACTTAAAATTTTATCTCATTTAGAAGCTTTTGTTGATTTTCCGGAAGAAGAAATTCCATCAGACATCATAACAAATATGAATAACGATGTATTTAAACTTAAAAACGCTATATTTAAACATTTGAACAGTGATTCTGGTGGCGAAAGATTGCGTGAAGGTTTTCGTGTGGTTATTGTCGGACCTCCAAATGCCGGAAAGTCAAGTTTGATAAACGCAATTGTTAACCGCGAAGCCGTTATTGTTTCCAATATTCCCGGAACAACCCGAGATGCTATAGATATTCATCTAGATTTGAAGGGATATCCGGTCATGATAACAGATACCGCCGGTCTTCGCGAAACAGAAGAAGAAATTGAGAAAAAAGGTATCGAAATTGCCTACCATAAAATTTCCGATGCGGATATTGTTCTTTGTTTATTTGATGCTGAAAAAGACTCTGTTCAAATCTTTGATAAACTTAAAAAATCATTTAAAAACAATATGATTTTTGTTGCCAATAAAAGTGATAAATTAAGTTCAGAACAATGTTCAAAACTGAAAAATGAGGGTTTAATCCTAATATCAGCCAAACAACATCAAGGAATAGATAAGATATTGGATGCCATTCAAAAAAATATTTCCGACCGTTTTACTTCAAATTCCGGATTATTAATAACACGTCGACGTTATAAAGAAGCTTTACAAGAAGCTTTGGATAATTTAGATAATTTTTCTTTTGATAAAGAAATCGAATTAACAGCTGAAGACATTCGTTTAGCGGCACGTGCTCTAGGAAAAATTACCGGAGAAATCGAAGTAAATGAAATACTAGATAAAATATTTGGGAGTTTTTGTATCGGAAAATAAAAAAAACAATGTATTTAAAGAAAAAATAAAGATTATATTCGAAAGCAAGATAGAAGATGAATACAAACTATGATGTTATTGTAATTGGTGGTGGCCATGCCGGATGCGAAGCATGTGCTGCAGCGGCCAGAATGGGAGCTAAAACAGCCTTAATTACACATAAAATTTCAACAATCGGAGAAATGTCCTGCAACCCGGCCATCGGCGGCTTGGGTAAAGGTCATTTAGTCAGAGAGATTGACGCTCTGGATGGACTGATGGGAAGAGTGATTGACAAGGCCGGAATTCAATTTCGCATGCTTAATCAATCAAAAGGACCCGCGGTCAGAGGTCCGAGAGCTCAAGCGGATCGTGACTTATATAAAAAATACATGCTAGAAGCTTTGCAAGCACAAGAAAATTTAGACTTGATTGAAGGTGCAGCAGAAGCTTTTCAACTCGATTCATCAAACAAGATAAAGTCGGTTATTTTGGCAGATGGAAGAGAATTTTTTGCTCAAACAGTTGTTTTGACAACCGGAACATTTTTAAACGGGATAATGTTTATTGGGCATGAGACGACTGTTGGCGGTCGCGTAAATGAAATTTCTTGTACCGGAATAACACCGTATTTAAAGAAACTTGGTCTAAAAGTCGGACGACTAAAAACCGGGACCCCTGCCCGTTTGAACGGCGAAACCATACATTGGGAAAAACTGGCTACTCAAGATGGAGACAACCCTCCCATACCCTTTTCTTATTTAACAGACAAAATAACCAATCCTCAGATTCAGTGTTACATAACACACACCAATGAAAGAACACATAAAATCATCCGTGACAATTTTGATAAATGCGCACTTTTTTCTGGTCTGATAACGGGAATTGGTCCAAGATATTGCCCCAGCATTGAGGATAAATTGGTTAAATTTGCGGACAGAACCAGTCACCAAATATTTTTGGAACCGGAAGGCTTAAATACCAATGTTGTTTATCCAAATGGTATTTCCACTTCACTTCCTGCCGATGTTCAAGACGCCTTTATACATACAATGGAAGGTTTGGAAGATGTAGAAATACTTCGTCCGGCATATGCAATTGAATATGACTATGTTGACCCTCAGGAATTAAACAATAAGTTAGAGTGCAAAAAATCTCCGGGATTATTTTTGGCCGGACAAATCAACGGTACAACCGGATACGAGGAAGCCGCTGCACAAGGGCTGATTGCCGGTGTCAATGCCGCTCTAAAAGCTCTTGCTCGTGATGAAGAATTTGTTATTGACCGTTCAGAAGGCTACATGGGTGTGATGGTTGATGACTTAATAACCAAAGGGGTTGATGAACCGTATCGAATGTTTACCTCTCGTTCGGAATACCGTCTTTTGCTCCGTGCGGATAATGCCGATATGCGTTTAACCCAAAAAGGTTATGATATTGGTTGTGTCGGAGAATATAGATACACTGTATTTAAAGCCAAAAAAGCCAAAATAGACGCCTTTAGAAAATTAAGCCAAGAATTGACAACGACCAATAAAAAGTTAGAAGAAAACCAAGTTGTTGTCCGTTCCGATAGCAACAAAAGAACAGTATTTAATATAATGTCGCATGACGTTTCACGTGAAACAATCAATAAAATTTGGCCGGAGCTGGTCAATATAGAGCCGGAGATTTATGAACAAATCGAGATTGAATCAAAATACGCCGGATATATTAAACGCCAAATGGCCGATATAGAAGTCTTTAAAAAAGATGAAAATCTAAAAATAAGAGATGATGTTGATTATACCAAAATTGGTGGATTGTCACGAGAGATGGTAACAAAATTAAGCAAGGTAAAGCCGTCAACCATAGGTGAAGCATCACGCATTCCCGGGGTAACACCGGCGGCCATAACGGCAATTTTAGGCTACTTAAAAAAATAGTTTTTTACGAATTGTTAGTTAAAGGCAAGTATACTGACCGGAAATTAAGAGGATTCGTAAAATGACGATACCATCAAGACAAGAGGCACAAAAACTGTTTGCAGACATTGCTGCAAAGCTGGATGTTTGTGATTTACAGCAAGGAAAAGAGCCTCAAACATCAAGAATACATTTTCAAAATGTGGCATCTTGTGCATATAAAATTGCTGCAAAAATTAGCCATCTGGATGAAGAAAAAGCTTATATTTTAGGCTTATTGCACGATTATGGCCAATTGGAAGAAACGCTTGATAAAAACAAGTTTCATGGTACCGCCGGTTATGACTTGATGATGCAAAAAGGCTATGATGAAGTCGCAAAAATATGTCTGACGCATAGTTTTCCCGAATATGATTTCAAACCCGAAAGATTTACCTATAATCAAAAAGAAGTTATCCGTGCCAGAAAAATAATAAATAATCTGACCTATGATGATTATGATTTGTTAATACAATATAGCGATATGCTTTCCTGTGGTAAAAAAATTACCGACCTAAAATCCCGAATTAAATACATTCTAAAAACGTACCATACAACCAGGACAGATGCAAAAATACGTTATAAAACGATGTTAAAAATAAAACATCACTTTGATACCCTTTGCGGAAAAGATACATATAAACTGCTAGGAATAACCAATGACTAAAGTACAAAATTTCAGTTTACATACGCACAACAATGCCTTTGGAATATTTGATGGCCATACATCACCGCAAGAAATGGTAAAAAGAGCAGAAGAACTTGGCTGGACCCATATGGGAATAAGCAATCACATGGTTTGGCATCCCAATATGCCGAGCCAACATAAAATGCTTTTCCGCGATATTAACCAAGCCATCGATATATATAAAAGAAATATTGATCTCATAAGGGAATTAGACAGCCAATCAAAAATAAAAATCTATGCCGGATTTGAGGTTGACTTTTTTCCATCAAAACAATGGCGGGATGGATTTGAAAAAATATGCAAAAGCCTGGATTATGATTATTTAATCGGAGCAACCCATTTTATCCGCAACGATGATGAAAGTATGCTTTGCAATATTTATTATATGAATCAATTACCCTCGGAAACCTCATCAACACAGATGCAAAATTATATGAAAAATTATTGGTTAACCAACATTGAGGCTGCCAAAAGCGGGTATTTTGATTTTATAGCACATTTAGATTATTGTAGTATTTTTAATTTGTGTACAACTCCGGAATGGGATGACTACAAATGGCAATTAATTGAAACCTTATCCGAAAAACATCAACCCTATGAAATAAATACCAGTGGCTACAGAAGGATTAACAGACCACATCCGGCTCCATGGATGATAAAAGAGTTATGCAAAAGAAACGTCCCGGTTGTGATCTCAGATGATGCTCATGAGCCAAGCCATTTGGGTTATGCTTTTCAAGAGGCAGAAAATTTATTGTCAGAGCTAAATTATAGCAATCGATGGGATATTAAGAAAGATGCAGAATTACACGTACCACAGCCATACAAACACGCTTGGAATTTATGATGGAAATAACAGTGCCGAAGAGATGATCCGCCAAGCCGAAGAAAAAGGCTTTTCCGAAATAGGAATTACCAATCATTTAATCTGCCATCCAAATATATGCAAGATAGATAAATATGCCTCAATGTATTTTAGGGATTATCGCATTGTAAAAGACATATACAAAAAGACGATTGAGGAGATTAAAACAGCGTCTTTAAAAAGCAAAATAAGAGTTTTAATAGGTTTTGAAGTTGATTTTTTTCAAGATAAAGAATGGCGTAATTTTTTTGAAAAATTAATTCCGGACCTAGAGGCTGACTATTATATCGGCTCAAGCCATTTTATATACAATAATGATTATAGCAAAATATATAAAATATCTTACCTAAAAAAATATCCGGACATGTTTGATGAAGATACAAGAGAAATTTATCTTCACAAACATTGGGAAAATATAAAAGCATGTGCCGAGAGTGGATATTTCAAATTTATCGCCCATCTTGATCAAATAAAAAGCAAAGGTTTTTACCAAGGCAAAGAATGGGATGAAGAAAAGTTCAAAGTTATAGAAGCTCTTGCAAAAAGCAAAACCGGCTTTGAGTTAAATACGAAAGGACTACGTTTTTGTACAGAAATGTATCCTTCTCCGTGGATTGTTAAAGAGTTAAACAAAAGAAATGTTCCGGTTGTAATCTCTGATGATGCTCATCATATAAACCAAATCGGAGAAAATTTTGATGTTGCCGAATCGCTATTACAAAAAATGAACTATAATAACCGAATACATTTGTAAAATATTAAAAAAAATGATTCAAGAAACAATGTCTAATTGATTGATTTAAAAGATATTTTTATTTTTATAGAAAAGCTGAAAAATAAGGTGTTCATAACTTGTTTTTTAGCTTTTAAATTTATTGGAAAAATTATAAAAATATCTTATGAAAAATTTTATGGAAAAATATAATGTTTCACGTGAAACATACGATAAGTTAAAAACCTACGAATCTCTTTTAAGAGAATGGCAAGGTCGATTTAATCTTATCGGTAAAGGAACAATTGAAAACATTTGGGAAAGACATTTTTTAGACTCGGCACAGCTGATAAATTTTATTCCCAATACAGCAAAAAAAATGTGTGATTTTGGCTCTGGAGCAGGGTTTCCAGGAATGGTACTTGCAATAATGCTTCAAGAAAAAACGCCGTATTTAAAAGTAACATTGGTTGAAAGTACCGGCAAAAAAACAATGTTTTTAAATCAGGTTAAACAAGATACAAACACCGATGTTGAAATTTTAAATTGCCGAGTTGAGAATCTATCGACTCAAAAGTTTGATATCATAACTTCTCGTGCCATGACAAACTTAAACAACCTTTTGGCATATGCCTATCCCTATTGCAAGAAAGAGACATTATGTCTTTTCCCTAAGGGAAAAAAATATGCCGAAGAAATTGAAGAGGCAAAAAAAGGATGGCGCTTTGACTGTCAAATAAAAGACAGTGAACAAAGTTCAGAAGGAAAGATATTGCTAATTAATAATATCGTAAAAATCAAAGGGGGAAAATAATGCCAAGAGTATTTGCAATTGCAAACCGAAAAGGTGGAGTCGGTAAAACGACAACAACAGTAAATGTTGCAACCGCAATGGCTGCAACAGGGAAAAAAGTTTTGGTTATCGATCTTGACCCTCAGGGCAACGCGTCGACATCTATGGGTGTTGATAAAAAAGGCAGCATGGCTTCATCTTATGAAGTATTAATTGGTGAAGCAAAATTGTCTCAAGCCGTCGTTTGGACCGAAGTCCCCAATTTTTCGATTGTACCATCCTCTCCGGATTTGGCAGGTGCCGAAATAGAACTTGTTGATATGGACAATCGGGAATATGCCCTTAAAAAAGCATTGGTAAAAGACGCCGTTAATTATGACTATGTATTGATTGACTGCCCTCCGTCATTAAGCTTGGTAACGATAAATGCACTGGTTGCGGCAGATGCCGTAATTGTTCCTCTTCAATGTGAATTTTTAGCCTTGGAAGGAATTACGGATTTAATTAAAAATATTAACATCATTAAAAAGAAGTTTAACCCCAAATTGGCTTTGCATGGCGTTGTCTTAACCATGTATGACAAGCGCAATAACTTAACACAAATGGTAGAAGATGATGTCCGCCAATTTTTTGGTAAAAAGGTCTATAACACGGTTATTCCGAGAAACGTTCGGATTTCAGAAGCTCCGTCTCATGGAAAACCGGTATTGATTTATGATTTTAAATGCCCGGGTTCTCAAGCCTACATAAGCTTAACCGGTGAAGTCTTAAGAAGAGAAAAGGAATTAATCGCATGTTAGAAGATAAAGATCTTGACGCTTTGTTAAATGATTCTCCGGCTCAACCAGAGCCTTCCCATAACACACATAAACGCAAAAGCTTAGGCCGAGGACTGGGGGCACTTCTTGGGGATGTCGATTTAGACTTGGATGAGGAGTTGAATTCCGAAGGATCACATTCTAAACCGGAAAATCTGGTTAGCGTAGAAGATATTTTACCCGGAAAATATCAACCAAGAACAGAGTTTGATGAAGAAGCCCTAAATGCATTGTCCGAATCAATTAAAGAAAAAGGCGTTCTTCAACCTCTTTTGGTAAGGAAAAACGGTAATAAATATGAATTAATTGCCGGGGAAAGACGTTGGCGAGCCGCTAAAAAAGCTGGTGTAAAGGAAGTTCCCGTTATCGTAAAAGAATTCAGCGATCAAGAAGTTCTTGAAGTGGCTCTTGTTGAAAATCTTTTGCGTGAAAATCTGAGTGCGATTGAAGAAGCAGAAGCCTTTCAACGTCTGATAAATGAATTTTCTCACACACAAGAAGCTTTATCACAAATTGTTGGCAAATCTCGCAGCCATATTGCAAATACATTGCGTTTGTTAAATTTGCCTCAATCCGTCCAAGAAATGATAAAAGAAGGAAAATTGTCGGCCGGTCATGCACGAGCCTTGGTCGGTTTGGAAAATGCCGAACAATTGGCACATACCATTATTGCAAAAGACCTGAATGTTCGTCAGGTTGAAGAACTTGTTGCCAAACAAAAAGACAACCCGACCGCGACACAAAAACCAAAAAATAAAAAAAGTGCCGACCTTGAGGAAATTGAAAATGAACTCAAAAAAAGCCTTGGCTTAAGGATTAAAATTTCTCCCAATACATCCGGGGGCGGAAAAGTTGTTTTGCAGTATTCATCAGTTGCAGAACTGGATATGATTATTGAAGCACTTGATAATAAACCAAAAAAAGAACCAAAATCAGTTGAAAACACTGTATTTAAAAATGAGTCTCCGCAAAATACAGAAAAGTTTTCCATAAAAATAGTAGATTAGAGAAAGGGCGAAATTATTTTCGCCTTTTTTTATTTGCTAACGATATATTTACCAAAAAAAACTAAAATCAGTCTATTGAGAAAATAAAATAGGTATATTTCACCATGTTATTTATGAAAAAATTTCTTATAGCCTTAGCCGCGTTATTTTTCATTTTTGCAGGAGGTGCCGGCACACAATCCTCAAATACACTTTTGCAAGGTGGCGGCTTTTTGGGTTTAATTATCGGTTTGGTTGTTCTCTATATTTTTGCCAAAATGGCTTGGCGTGCAATAGGGTGTCTGCCGTCTATCTTTTTAATTTTAGCGATAATTGTTTTTATTATATATGCAATTGGCGGATTCCGCGGCGGCATTGGTAATATGGGCAACAATTTAAGAAGTTTTATCGGCCAAGGCAATGCACAATCACAAAGTAGCCAAGCAAATGCGTCACGCATAAATTTGCTGAGTGAAGATGATTTTGATGTTGCAATTAAAGAAAACTTTTCACCGGCTCAAAAAGATACAAAACAAGAGCCGCAAGAAGAAACATTGCTGGAAAAAATAATCGGAAAACCGCGAGAAGCAAAAACCAACAATACCGGAACCATGCCGCAAAAAGACATTGTCATATATTCAACGGCTGAGGTCATGAGCGGAGATACACTTCGCCTAAACGGGCACTACTTCAGATTATTTGGTATAGATGCTCCGGAAAGAAATCAGAGTTGCTCCGATTCAACGGGACGTTCGTACAGTTGCGGCTACAGAGCATCGGAATGGCTTTCCGGTTGGCTGCAAAACAACACACTGGAATGCCGCATTATGCAACAAGACGGTAACGGTAACATGATAGGAACCTGTGCTTTAGGAGCATATGATATCGGAGCTGCCATTGTAAATGCCGGTTGGGCTGTGGCATACCCAAAACATACGGATATCTATGTTCCCTACCAACAACAGGCTCGGAAAAATGGCCGAGGCTTGTGGCAAGGTGATTTTTATATGCCATGGGATTGGCGCAAAATTCAGGCCCAAAAACCAAAAATTAAAATCATCAAACCTAAAGAAAAAAAGCGTCGTACCGTATTAAGACCGTTGGGGTAGGGCATGGAAAAGACCTTTACATTTAATCTTCCGGATGAAAAAGCAACGTGCTTATTAGGGCAAGCTCTGTCTGAAATAAGTCACAAAGGCGATTTTTATGCTCTATATGGAACCTTAGGGGTCGGGAAAAGTGTTCTCTCCCGAGCCTTTATCCAAAATTTAGTTGGCAAGACCGAAGTTCCGAGCCCAACATTTACATTAGTGCAAAGTTATGATGCCCCAAACTATACCATCTATCATTTTGATCTGTATCGTATCAAGTCGCCGGAAGAAATTTTTGAAATAGGGGTAGAAGAAGCAATGTATGATGGCGTTTGTCTGGTTGAATGGCCGGATAAAATGCGTCCTTATTTACCTCGGGATAGCTTTCGGGTTGAAATTATCGCACAGGGAAATTCCAGACAAGTAAAGATAACGGTAACTTCAGAAGAAAAAGCCTCTCGCTTAGAAAAATTACAAGGATTTTTTTCATGAATAATATCCACGCCAATTGTGTTGATATTGATGGAAAGGGGATATTAATCCTCGGAGCCCCAGGCAGCGGAAAATCCGATTTAAGTTTAAGGTTGATTCATCGCTTTGCGGCACGATTGGTTGCCGATGATCGTTGTGAAATTGAGAGAAAAGGGGAGAAATTATTCGCCAAAGCTCCGATAAATTTAGCCGGGTTAATGGAGGTCCGAGGTTTAGGAATAATAAAATTCCCATACCAAACATCAACGGAAATAAAAATTGTGATTGAACTCGTTGAAAATCCATCGGAAATAGAAAGAATGCCGGAAAAATCTTTTGCCGCAATTGAAGGGTGTTCTTTCCCTAAATTAAAATTATACGCCTTTGAATGTTCTGCCCCCGACAAGGTGTTTTTGTTTTTGCACCATCAAACATCAAAGCAAAGCTGTGAGGATTTAGAGCATATTAATTGATTCTTAAAATCTAAAGTCGTAAAATATGCCCAAATTATAACTGATTAAGAGAGCCATAACATGATATTAAACAATATTCAAAAATATTTACGTCGCCAAGGAAAACCTTTGGTTACATTTATATCTCGCTTAGGGGAGTTTTCAATTTTTGTTGCCCAAGCGGTTTATAACAGCTTAACCCCGCCGTTTTATATGCGCAATTTGTGGCGTCAGGTTGCCGATATCGGTTTTTATTCTTTACCGGTTGTTGGCTTGACAACAATTTTTGCCGGAATGGTTATTGCTTTGCAAAGTTATTCAGGGTTTGCTCGTTTTGGAGCCGAAAGTGCCGTTGCTTCGGTTGTTTTAATTTCCGTTACTCGAGAATTGGCTCCGGTATTATCCGCTTTAATGGTTGCCGGTCGTATTGGTGCCGCCATGGCTGCCGAAATCGGAACCATGCGTGTTACCGAACAAATTGATGCTTTGACAACCTTGTCGACCAATCCGTTTAAGTATTTAGTAACTCCAAGAATATGGGCCGGATTGATTGTTATGCCTTTGCTCGTTTTAATAGGAGATGTTATTGGTATTTTTGGCGGTTATGTTGTCGGGGTTTATAAATTAGGGTTCAATCCGGCAAACTATGTTAACGCAACCTTGCAAGAGCTTCAGGCAATAGATATTACAACCGGTGTTGTAAAAGCTGCCGTATTTGGTTTTATTATCTCAATTATGGGATGTTACAACGGGTACAAATCCAAAGGCGGCGCTCAAGGTGTCGGAACGGCAACGACCAATGCGGTCGTTTCGGCCTCAATTTTGATCTTAATCTTTAACTATGTAATTACTGAACTTTTCTTTTCAAAATAGCGGAGGGAGATAAAAATGAGTGAAAATAAAATAGAAATCCGCAATCTTCATAAAGCATTTGGAAAAAAAGTTGTTTTAGACGGGATTGACCTTGATATCCGGCAAGGAGAATCATTGGTTGTAATAGGGGGATCAGGGACCGGAAAATCCGTTTTAATAAAATGCATTCAAGGTCTGTTAACGCCGGATGATGGCTCTATTTTGGTAGATGGAGAAGAAGTTGTCGGAATCAATGAGGAGCAAAAAGAACGTTTGCATTCCAAAATGGGGATGTTATTCCAAGGCGGAGCCTTATTTGATAGTTTAAGCGTTTGGGAAAATGTTGCTTTTGATTTACTGGAAAATAAGGGCTACAATAAAAAGACCGCCAAAAATGAGGCTATCAGGGTTTTGCGGCAAGTCGGATTAGCTCCGGATGTTGCCGATTTATCACCGTCAGAGCTTTCGGGCGGAATGCAAAAACGAGTTGGCTTGGCACGGGCAATTGCCTCGCGTCCGGAAATTATCTTTTTTGATGAACCGACAACCGGCTTGGATCCGATAATGTCCGATGTGATTAACGATTTGATTATTGAATCGGTAAAAGGTTTGGGGGCAACCGCATTGACCATTACACATGATATGGCATCGGCTCGCAAAATCGCCGACAGAATAGCAATGCTCTATCAGGGAAAGATTATTTGGCAAGGTACGGTCAAAGAAATGGATAAAACCACAAACGAATACGTACAACAATTTATTCACGGTTGTTCTCAGGGTCCGATAAAAGTGGAGATATAGCATTGGCCAAAAAAGCACAAAAACAGTTTGTTTGTCAGAATTGCGGGTCCGTTTATCCCAAATGGCAAGGCAAATGCGATGCCTGTGGGGAATGGAACACCATCCAAGAAGAACAAATTGGAGGCGAAGGATTTTCCAATCTGAATACCCATAAATCCAAAGGGAAAATCATAGATTTTGTACCTTTAAGCGGTTCCGAGCAATATTTGAGCCGCTTATCAACCGGGATTAAAGAATTGGATCGGGTTTGCGGCGGCGGTTTGGTTGCTGGTTCCGTTATTTTGGTCGGTGGCGACCCCGGGATAGGAAAATCCACGCTTTTACTGCAAGCTTGTGCCAAAGTTGCTTCTTTGCCGGCCCAACCGGAAGTTTACTATATTTCGGGAGAAGAGGCTTTTGATCAGGTGCGGATTCGGGCCAAACGGCTCCAGTTGGAGCAATCTCCGGTAAAATTAGCAAGCTGTACGGATATCAAAGATATTGTTTCAACTTTAGAAAAATCAAATGCCGCGGTAGTCATTATCGATTCCATACAAACAATGTATCTAGAGGAGGTTGAATCAACTCCGGGGAGCGTAACTCAAGTCCGAGCTTGTTCGTATGAATTGATAAAACTGGCTAAAAGAAAAGGGTTTACATTGTTTTTAGTCGGTCATGTGACCAAGCAAGGAGCCATAGCCGGTCCCAGAGTTTTAGAACATATGGTGGATACGGTTCTCTACTTTGAAGGGGAAAGAGGACATCATTTCCGCATATTAAGAGCCGTAAAAAATCGTTATGGAGCAACGGATGAAATCGGCGTTTTTGAAATGCAAGACCAAGGGTTAGTAGAGGTTGACAATCCATCGGCTCTGTTTTTGGCCGAAAGGCAAGGAAATATCTCGGGTTCATGTGTTTTTGCCGGAATAGAGGGATCTCGACCGGTTTTGGTTGAAATTCAAGCTCTTGTCAGTCCGACCAGTTATGCCAGCCCCAAACGAGCCGTTGTTGGCTGGGACAGTAATCGATTGGCAATGATTTTAGCAGTACTAGAAGCTCGTTGCGGGATAAATTTAAGCTCCCAGGACGTTTATTTAAATATTGCCGGCGGTTTAAGGATTTCAGAACCGGCGGCAGATTTAGCGGTGGCCATGGCAGTTATTTCTTCCCTGACCAACAAGCCTCTTCCGGCGGATATGGTTGTTTTCGGAGAAATTGGCTTGTCCGGAGAAATCCGGGCTGTCAGCCAACCCAGCATGCGTTTGAAAGAAGCATCAAAATTAGGTTTTTCAAGTGCAATAACCCCTCCGACTCACAGCAAAGAAAAGAAAACAAATGTCAGCATCAATAGATTTGAAATTGGCAATGTTCAGCGCTTGATAAATTGGTTTAACTAAAAAGACAAAAGGCAGACGTACATGCATCAACTCAATAATTTAGATGTTATAATTCTTATCGTAATCGCCATTTCCGCTCTGATTGCTTTGAGCCGTGGTCTGATAAAAGAAGTTTTATCAATTATCGGATGGGTATTAGGAATAGCGGCGATTGTTTATTTGCTGCCTGTTTTAACCCCGTTTGCAAAGCTTTATATTGAAAGCGGCTGGCTTGCGGGAATCGTAACATCTTTATGCATTCTGATTTTGTTTTTAATCATCTGGATAATGTTTACCTCAAAAATAATTGGTAAAATACGTAAAAGTAAACTCAACGGGATTGACCGCTTTTTAGGATTGTTTTTTGGGATTGCCCGAGCATGCTTATTGATTATCTTGTTTAATATTATGGTTACCTGGATGATTCCGGAAGAAAACCAATCTGAAGTCTTTACGGAATCAAGATATTTTCAGATTGCCGGCAATTTTGCCAAACCGATTGAAGATTTGATTCCGGAAAGCACTTTACAAATTATCCGCGACAAAACACGCCAAGTCGGGGATGAGGCCGAAAAGAAACAACAAGAAATAAAAGAAAAACAAAAAACAGCCATAAAAGAAAAGGTTAGCGACGACTCGGAAGAATTATTTAATAGACTGGCTCAACCAAAAGTAAAGGCACATAAAAAAGAACAGCCATCTGAAAGCAAAAAAGAAGACACACATGGCTATAAAGAGTCAGAACGAGATAATCTGGATCGTTTAATAGAAAATATTGAATAGAAAAATCCCCCTAAAACAGGGGGATTTTTTGTAACAAAAAAGTCATAAAAGATGGGTTGATTCTATAGCCCAAAAGAGGTATACTACAAACATAAAACATATAATTATATTAACTATTAAAAATTAAAAAAATGGAAAAAATTAACAAAAAGAAAAGATTTTTTCTTTTCATGGTAAGTTTTGTAGGAGTTGTAGCATACGGATTAGTATCAATCCTCCAGGGCAAAGGAATAATATTTCTCAGTCCGTTACTAATGCAAACAATCAATGTTGTCGGCTACCTATTAGGAGGCCTCTGTATACTGCTTTTGTTGTTGCCATGGGCTGAGGTAAGAACATCAACAGAAAGAAGTTATGTTAAATACTTTGCTAATAGTATGTATCTATGCTTTCTCGTATTGTTTGGCGGAGCATGGTTGCTAACGGGGGTTGAATTCCTTTGTAAAATACCGATTTGGATTACAACTTTTTACAGAGTATGTGCCATTCTCACAGTGGCAAACGCTGGCTTGAGTCTCGTCGTTTTTGCGACTCTAAGCCTAAAAAAGGCTTAAATAAAGAACCGCTCTTCAGATTTTTCTGAAAAGCGGTTTTTTTTACATGGTTTTTCTAGAGTTCAAAGCCAACTGAATTGTTCCTTCATCCATATAGTCTAACTCAGCCCCCATTGGTATTCCCTGAGCTAAAGTTGTGACCTTAACATCAAACTCTTTTAAACGAGAAACAAGATAATGAGCGGTGATTTGTCCGTCAACGGTTGCCGGCAATGCTAAAATAACCTCTTTTACGTTTCCTGAAGCGATTCTTGATATAAGAGGCTCAATGTTAAGGTCTTCGGGAACAACCCCATCCAGAGCCGATAAAATACCTCCTAAAACATGATATTTTCCCTTAAAAAAGGAAACCCGCTCCATTGCCCACAAATCGGCAACGTCTTGAACAACGCACAAAATCGAGTCATCTCGATTATGGGAAGAACAAATAGAACAAGGGGAGGTCGTATCAAAATTTCCGCATATTTCACAAATTTTAATGTGCTCGGCAACTTCTTGCATGGATTCGATTAAAGGAACAAACAATCCTTCCTTTTTTTTGATTAGTTGCAAAACAATACGCCTTGCGGACCTTGTCCCCAAAGATGGTAGCTTTGCAACCAGCTTAATCAGCTTTTCAATTTCGGTACCGGCCATGGAAAAATCCTATCTAAAAGGGAAGTTTCAATCCGCCGAGGTTCAACCCACCGGTAACATCGGCAACACTAGATTGCATTTTGGCATCAACTTTTCCTTTAGCGTCATTATAGGCCGCTAAAATTAAATCCTCTAAAATATCGACTTCATCGGCAACAATCAAAGACTTATCTAAAGAAATTTTTTTCATTTCATATTTTCCGTTCAAAACAACAGATACCATTCCGCCGCCGCTGGTCCCGATAACTTCTTCTTGAGCCAACTTTTCTTGCATTTCTTCCATCTTTTTTTGCATGGCTTGTGCTTGTTTCATAATCCCTTGAATATTCATCATTTTTTTAATTATACTCTTCAAAATAAGGGTTATCATTATCCTCAAAAGAACTATCGCTAACCTCATCCGCCAGTTCTTTATTAATTTTCCGTGTCAGAGTTTCAATCTTTGCTCCGGAGAATTCCGCCAAAATTGCTTTGACCAAAGGCAAGTCAGAAACATTTTTTTTATTTTGCTCGTCTTTTGCTTTTTCTTTTTGGGCTATTGTTTCTCCCAAAGATCCGCGAACCGTTTCAATCTCCCAAGTGATGCCGCTTTTTTCCTGCAAAAACTTTTGTAAATTAAGCAAAAAATCACCGGAGACTTTGTCCGAGATTGCCATTTTAATATATCCGTTATGAAATTCGCTGATTGAAACATCATTTTTTAACGTATAAATAAAAAGCATTTTTTTTTCCGCCTCTAAAGAGGTAATCAATTCATCAACAGAATTGATGGCAACTCCGGGAGCCTTTTCTTGACTGTTTTCCAAGGGAGTTTGCAAAACGGAAGGCGTTATTTTCGGAGCAACATCTACCGCCGGAGCCTTGTTTTCACTCAAAGAAAGGGGGCTTAAATTAGAGTTTTTTTTTACGTCATTTAAAATTTCAAACGGCGTAGGTAAAGCGGCAGAATAAGCAATCCGAATTAAAATCATCTCCAGAGCATCAATTTGTACCGGAGCACTGTAAAGCTCATTCAATCCTTTAAGCATCATCTGCCAAATTTTAGATAAAACAGCGATTGAAACATTCGGAGCAAGCTTTTTGCAAAGATCTTTTTCGTTTTCAGAAAGATCATCATTTTCAATACTGGAAGGAACAATTTTAGCCTTTGCAATCATATGTGTGGTATTGATTAAATCTTGTAAAACCGTAACCGGATTAGCCCCGTTTTTATATTGCTCGGCCAAAGAGGATATAACGTTTTCCGTTTTTCCGGAGAGCAAATTTTCAAATAAATCAAAGGTCTGAGTACGATCTGCCAGCCCAATCATGTTACGAACAATATCGGTCTTAACTTCACCGCAACCCAAAGAAATTGCTTGATCCAGCAAAGACAACCCGTCCCGGCAAGAACCATCAGCGGCCTTTGCAATAATATGCAAAGCCTCATCGTCTGCTTTCAAATTTTCTTTTTGAATAATATTCTTAAAGTGGTTAACCAGCGTATCAACAGACAAACGTTGCAAGTCAAAACGTTGGCACCGAGACAAAACCGTAATGGGAACTTTTCGAATTTCGGTTGTGGCAAAAATAAAAATAACATGAGAAGGCGGCTCTTCTAACGTCTTAAGCAAGGCATTAAAAGCATTTTTAGAAAGCATGTGCACTTCGTCAATAATGTAAACTTTATAACGAGCATTCGTCGGTTTATAACGCACACCATCCAAAATTTCACGAATATCATCGACCCCGGTACGTGAAGCGGCATCCAATTCCAAAACATCAATATGACGAGAAGCCGCAATTGCACGACAATTTTCACAAATTCCGCATGGATTAATGGTGGGACCGCCGTGTCCGTCTTTCCCGGTACAGTTCAGAGCCCGAGCAATAATACGAGCCGTTGTTGTTTTCCCGACACCGCGAATTCCGGTTAAAATGTAGGCATGGTGAATACGATTGTTTTGGATAGCATTGGTCAATGTCCGAACCAAGGCTTCTTGCCCAAGAAGCTCATTAAAATTCTGCGGACGATATTTTCGAGCTAAAACAACATATTGTTTATCTTCGTTATTTTCCGTAATCGTATCTTCAGCCATTTGCACAACCTAAATAAAGTGGTGGAGAACCGCGACCCTGACAACAGTCGTTACGGCTGCTTCCTTCCGGACCTGACCGGGTTGGCGAAGCGTCAGCCCGCCGTCCTCCGAAGTTTATAAATAACAGAACGGCATAATTTTTCAAGTCAAAATCGTGTTAATTTTATGAAATCTTATTCCGCTATTCCCAGACGGGATAACTCTTCTTTTTCTTTATCCGGATCCCTAACACGGAGAGTTTGATTTTCGGCCGGTAACACTTTGCCAAAAATTTGCAATTGAGCGGTGGAAACATCTTTTCCATAAATCAAGGGAGATACAAAATCCTCATCAATTTCAATATCTTCCAGTCTTGTCGAGTTTCCATCATCGGCAAACATTCTCGGAGCGGCATCAATAATAACATCGCCGTTTGACCGTACCTCAATAACATCTAAACTATGCTGATTTGTTCCGTCTTCAAACAAACGGAAAGGACCATTAATTCCGGAATATCCGTCAGGGTTTGTAATTGCCTTATTAATATTTTCTTTGTCTTGTTTAGAAACTTCATTGGCAAGAGCAACGGCATCATAAGCAAAAGAGAACAAACTGCTTGGTTTTTTTCCAAAGATGCTGGTATACTTATTTGAAAAATAAGTACTATAACTACGCGACAGAGCCGGGTACCAACTTCCGATGATGGCCGATTCTTTATTCAACCGACTGTTTTCCCAAATAGAGGTTCCCAAAAACTGGACATCAGGGTAAGAAACATCAAAATAAGCAAACATAGAGATAGCCGATGTCAACTTTGCTCCATATTCAGGAATGAGCACGGCATCAAATCCAACATCGCCCAACCCTTCTTTGGTTGCAAGTTTTTGCAAATCTTGTTTGGCTTGCATATCTCCATTGTTAGCTTTGTATTGGAGATTTGCTTTAAGGCGGGCCAAACGACCGTGTCGTTCCTGATAATCGGTCATTTGTTTAATGATATTGCCAAAATCAGAAGTGTTTGGTTCATAATATCCGATAACACGGACATGCACGCCGTTTTTCTTAGCCGATTTTACGGCGGCTTTAGCTACGGCGGTACCGGTTCCGTTATCCGGAATCAGAAGGGCAAAATTTTTACGTCCTTTTTGTGCGGCAAAAGTCATAATTCGATCAACTTGTTCTTCAACCAACAAACCTAATGTATAGACTGTAGGCTGGAGCACCTCCTGAGCTGTAGAAAAAGCAATAACGGGAACCCCTTGATAAATCGTGTCGGTTGCAATAGCTTGAACTTCGGAACTCATTAAAGGTCCGATAATCAAATCAGAATTTTGAGAAATAGCATTGTTAACGGCAATTCGGGCTCCGCTGGGAGTACTCTGTGTGTCATAATATTGCAAAATAAGATTATCGTTATGAATATCTTCCAAAGCCAACATAGAAGCATTACGCAGTCCGGCTCCATATTGGCTGGCAGGACCGGTTAAAGGCAACAAAACACCGACCCGAAAATTGCTCGAAGAGGTAATATTAATATCGCTGATATCGGTATTTACTTCCTTTGTTCCGCCGTCATCAAGAACACCGCCACTGGAAAAACAGCCGCTAAGAAACAAACAAAAGAAAGCCAATCGAAATTTTTTAAACACTTGCATTTTATCCCAAAATATAAAACAATCTATACGCAGTTTTAATTTAAATTTTACAGAAAGTCAAAACAACTCTCATGAAAAACGGTATTTACATTGTAGCCACTCCCATAGGCAATTTGAAGGACATATCTTCTCGTGCTGTAGAAACATTAGAACAAGCCGATGTCATTGCCTGTGAGGACACGCGTGTCACAAAGAAACTTCTTTCATTATTAAACATTAATCTTAAAAAAACATTTATTTCTTTGCATGACCATAATGAGGATGAACAATTACTAAAAGTCATAGAGTTGGTTAAAGAAGGGAAAAGTGTTGCTCAGGTAAGTGATGCCGGGTGTCCGTTGATTTCAGATCCGGGGTACAAATTAATTCGTCATTGCAAGGAAGAGGGAATTTACTATTGCACGATTCCCGGACCGTGTGCCCTAATTTGTGCATTGCAGCTTTCCGGCTTGCCGACCAACTCTTTTATGTTTTCGGGTTTTGTTCCCAATAAAGATAAAGCTCGATTCGATGCCTTTAACAAGGTAAAAAACATTGATACGACGTTGATTTTTTATGAAACGGCCAATCGAATAGTCAAAACATTACATGTTGTAGCCGAGGTTTTTGGTTCCAGAGAGATATCGGTAGCCAGAGAAATAACCAAAATTTATGAGGAATGTGTGAACGGGACGGCAGAAGAGCTTATTTCTCACTTTACCGAAAATGAACCCAAAGGCGAGATGGTATTAATGATTGCCCCACCCATAGAACAAGAAACCTCACTCAAAGAAGTTGAACAAGCACTACAACAAGAGCTTGCCAAGTCAAGCCTTAAAACCGCCGTCAAAACAATCGTTGCAACATACGGACTCAATAAAAATGATGTTTATTCCTTGGCACTACGCCTCAAAGAAAAATAACTACACCAAAGGTCATTGGGCCGAAAAAATAGCATTGGTGTACCTTTTGTTCCATGGGTACCGCTATGTTGCAAAAAATTACATTACCGGCAAGGGAACCCATGCCGGAGAAATTGATCTAATCGTATCTCGCAAAAATACAATTGTGTTTGTTGAAGTCAAAACCAGACAATCTTTTGAGCAAGCCGCCTATGCCATTTTACCAAAACAGCAACAACGAATACGTCTTGCCGCAGAGGCTTTTTTGGCACGCTATCCGCAATGGCAAAAGAAAAACGTCCGTTTTGATGCGGTTTTGGTTTGTTTTCCTTTACAAATCCATCATCTTAAAAATGCGTTTTAATCAAGACTTTTCTTTGATTTCAATTGACCGCAAGCCGCTAAAATATCCTGACCGCGAGCAACACGAATAGGGGCCTCATACCCGGCATCTTCCAATAATTTGGAAAAAGCACGTACCCGATTATTGGAGCTTGGTTCATAAGAGCATCCCGGCCATGGATTAAAGGGGATAAGATTAAACTTTGCCCCGATTTTATATTTTTTCATGAGCTCAATCAATTCATGGGCATCATCCGGAGTATCATTAAAATCTTTAAGCATTAAATATTCAAAAGTAATAAAGCGGTTGTGTCCGGACAGTCTTTGGTATTCTTGGCAGGCTTTCATAACCTCTTCCAAGGGATAGCGATCATTAATCGGCATAATTTGCGAACGTTTTTCGTTGTTTGGGGCGTGTAAACTAATTGCCAATTTAACACCAATATCTGTTGCAACCAAAGGGATCTTTGGGGCAATTCCGGAAGTCGAAAGGGTTATCTTCCGTTTTGAAATAGCAATACCTTCCCCGTCAGATAAAATTTTCAAAGCCTTTACAACATTTTCCGGATTATGCAAGGGTTCTCCCATGCCCATAACCACAATATTGGATAAATATCGGGTCTCATCCGTTGGGGTTGGCCATTCTTGATAAGCATCACGAGCAACCATAAATTGGGAAACAATTTCGCCGGCCGTCAAATTACGGGTAATTTTTTGGCTTCCCGTATGGCAAAACTTGCATCCAACGGCACATCCCACTTGTGTTGAAATACAAACAGCTCCGCGATCTTCCTCAGGGATATAAACGGTTTCGATTCTTTGCCCGTCAGAAAACTCCAATAACCATTTATGGGTTTTGTCTTTAGAAATTTGTTCGGCAACAATCTTCGGCCGAGTAATAGAATAATTTTCTTTCAATTTTGCACGTAACTCTTTTGAAAGATTACTCATTTTATCAAAATCGGTAACCCCTTTCAAATAGAGCCATTGCCACAATTGCTTTGCACGGAAAGGTTTTTCACCGATTTTGGCAATTTCTTGTGCAATTTCTTCTTTAGAAAGACCGATAAGTTCTGTTTTTGCCATTATTTTTGTCTTTTACATTTGTTGCTGATTGCTTTATATGCACTGGAAAAACCAGCCAAAGAATAGGTGTCTTTGGTCTTGGTCCCACGGCTGGAAGTTCCGTGAACAATCATGCGGCTGCCTCTTTTCATCGCCGCGACGATTTCTTTATCAACCTTTTCGCTGACGGACCAAGCTTTATCACCGGAGGTGAAGATTCGATCAAATGTTTTTGCTCCGATTTTTATGGTTACTTTTGCATCGGGTTTATAAGTATATCCGGCGTTAATATTAACAACATCATAACTGTTTTCTTTGGGGCGATGGGTTACAACAACATAAATATCGCCACGTTTGGTGTATTTTCCTTCATCTTTTTTGGGGACAGAAGCCATATAACAAACCGGACCGGCAGAATCACGATAATAATAAGCAATCCAGTCATCATATTCTCCAATCATTTGCGGAGCGGCTGCTTGTGCGGCGGAGCTCATCCCCAAAAAGGCTAAACCTATAAAAAATAAAAACTTTTTCATTCCTAAATACTCACACTTAAGTTAAATTTAACACAATAGTAATTGAAAAAAATATAAAAACTGTTAACTTCAATAAAAATTTTTCAATTAGAGTATCAAAATGATTAAAGACAATTATCTCGATATACATAAAATTATTCATAGTCCGCAAGAATTAAAGCTTTTTTCCGTCGTTGAAAAACACGGTGGCGTTTTGCGTTTTGTCGGGGGTGCCGTAAGAGATGCCCTATGCGGTATTAGCGGCGGAGATTTGGATTTTGCAACAGATCTAAACCCTGATGAATTGGTTGAAGCTTGTGAAGAAGAAGGGATAAAGACCGTCCCGATAGGGATAAAATACGGAACGGTCGGCGTCATAATCGGCAATAAAGTGTTAGAAGTTACATCGCTTCGCAAAGATATCAAAACAGATGGCCGCCATACGGAAGTTGAATTTACGGACAATTGGGAAGAAGACGCTTCTCGGCGTGATTTAACCATCAATGCGGTCTATGCCGATGAAAAAGGAAATGTCTTTGATTATTATGATGGGATTAAAGACCTTGAGAACGGTGTTGTCCGTTTTATCGGTATTCCGTCGCAAAGAATTACGGAAGACTATCTACGCATTTTAAGATTCTTTCGTTTTTATTCGATTTTCGGCAAAGGACCGATTGACAAGAAAGCACTTCAAGCTTGTGTTGAAAACAGTGAAGGCCTGACCAAACTTTCCATGGAAAGAATTCGGGATGAACTCTTCAAAATTTTATTAACCCCCAATGTTGTAAAAACTCTTTTGATAATGCATGAATACAACATTCTCGGCTACATTATGCCCCAAGCCAAAAATATAGAAAATTTAGACTTTCTGATTGAATTGGTTACCAAAGAAAATATTCCGGTAAGTAGTTTGCGTCGCTTATTTGTTATATATGATCCGGATGTTGAATTGGCCGAAAACATGGCCACCAGACTTCGTCTCAGCAAAAAAGAACGCCAAAGCTTTGTCGATTGGGCCAGAAAGGATGTTAAATTATCGGACTTTTTGTCTTTATCCAATCTCCCCAAATTAGTTTATCGCTATGGCAAAGATTTTTGCATTAATAAACTGATTATTTTATTGTCTCTTAATCGGCAAAATATTAACAATTTGCAAGCAATAATTTCAGAGATTAATCGTTGTGAAACACCGACTTTTCCGCTCAAGGGACGAGATATTCTTGATCAGGGAACCTCTGAATCTCAAAAGATTGGTGTTATTCTTAAAGAGCTGGAACAAACTTGGATTGACAGCAATTTTTCTCTGACCAAACCACAGCTCTTAGAAATTGCCGCAAAAAAATACAAAGGAATAGCCTAAACTTTCAGAGTTACTTCATCGTCAAAAGCTTTTGAGCGATTTCTTGGCTTAACTGATTAAATAATTGGCTTTGAAGGTGAACATATTCTTCATATCCGGAAGAATAGGGAGCTTCAAACTCGCTTTTCTGACGGAATAAAACTTTTCCGTTTCCGTTAGAAATACTCCACCACACAACCAAAGAAGCTTTTTGCCCTAAAATACCGTTCATGCTATCAATTTCAAGATCAATCAGGTAGTTAAAGTTTTCTTCGCCAAACAAATCGGCTCGGACATAAGATTGCGGCAGAGCTTTTTTCAAATCATTGGCAAGAACTCTTTGGATCATTTCAGACAACGAAGAAGCCCAACGATTTTCTTCAGAAATTATCATTTCGGAAGAATTTTCTTTGCGAAGAATAATCTGGGGTCGATCCAAATAATCGGGCAGAGTTACCGGCTCAACCGCAACGGAAATTTTTTTAGTTGCAAGAGGCTGCTCGTCTGTAAAAGAAGAAAGCATATAAAATTTTGCAACTTGTGTTTCCGGAGAAAAACACGCGGTGGAAAGAAAACAGCAAAGGGTAATAAAAAATTTTTTCATGTTATTTTCCTTTCCCATAAACAAAAGCTTCGGGGTGTCTTTCAATATAATCGGCAAAATTGCGAATAGCTTTTGCGGCATTGCTGACATTATACAAGGCTTGTTCTCCTTGCCGCAAAACTCGATCAGCCCGAGGCGTCAAAGTTTCGCTGGCTTGGTTCAAGTTTTTGCCCAGCCGTTCAAATTCAGGCAAAATTTTAGGCAAAGAAGTTTCCAATTCTTTAAGTACGTTATCTGTACGAGCCATAATCTGTTTTATAGGCATATCTTCAAATTCTTTGGATAAACTTCCGGAAACCGACAAAGCGGTCGGAATTTCAAAATCGGCTTTTTTACCATGAAATTCTTGTTGTCGAAAAGTAACGGGAGCATTGGGAAGCATTTGTAGCTCAATCATCAACTGTCCGGTCAAATAACTTTGTGTCACCAAACGAGCTCGCAACCCTTTTTGAATAAGCTCTTCTAACATATCTTTGCGGCTGCGGCGGCTTTTGGTACTGAGTTCAGAAAAAGTCTCTTCTTGCTTGAGTTTGGCATAAACGGGGATGCTGAAATCAAGGGTTTCCGGATCGGTTAAAAGTTCAATTTTAGCAACTTTACCAATTTCAACCCCTTCAAAAATAACCGAGGAACCAACATTGAGCCCTTTAATGGATTCGGCAAAATACATCACAACCAAATGTTTGTCATCGGGAATAATTTTATTGATAACAAATTTAAGAGTAAGTCCTGCTAAAATTAAAAAACCGCAAATAACAAATAAGCCGATTCTTTTTTTATTAGGTTCTTTAGGCATGATTTTTTCCTCTGGTTAAAAATTTATAGATATTTTCGTTCGGGGGATTTTTCAGCAATTCATGAGGATTTCCCCGTGCCGAAATAGTTTGCGTTGTAGCATCAATAAAAATAGCGTTTTTGGCAATGGTAAAGATAGAATCCAATTCATGTGTAACAACCACAAGAGTTGTCCCGAGACTTTGGTTGATATCCATCATTAAATTATCAAGCAGACGAGAGCTCACCGGGTCTAATCCGGCAGAAGGTTCGTCAAAATATAAAATTTCCGGATCTAAGGCTAAAGCTCTGGCCAAGCCGGCACGTTTTTTCATTCCGCCGCTGATTTCCGAAGGGTAAAACTCTTCAAATCCGGCCAATCCGACCAAAGCCAATTTTAAGGAGACCAAATAAGAAATATCTTCTTTGGAATAAGTTGAATATTGCTGAAGAGGGAGGGCGATGTTTTCGGCCAAGGTCATAGAGCTAAACAAGGCTCCGCTTTGGTACAAAATTCCGCATTTTTTCATAATATTAAGCTGTTGCTCTTCACTGGCATTAAGAAAATCGGTCCCGTTAATTAAGATTTTTCCGCTTGCCGGCTTTGTTAAACCGGTTAAAATCCGAAGCAAACTACTTTTTCCGGAACCAGAAGCCCCCATAATAATGAAGATATCGCCTTTTTTAACAGAAAAATCTGCATTTTTAAGCAAAACACGATTTCCGTAAGCTAATGTCAAATTTTCAACCTGAATTGCGGGAGGAGTAATCATATATTAAACTCCTTCAAAATAACGGTAATAATTCCGGTAATAACAATCATCCAGACAATAGCCGATACCACGGCTTTTGTCGTAGCAACACCAACACTGTCGGCATTTCGTCCGCAGTTGATACCATAATAGCAACCACATAACGAAATAATGATTCCAAAAACCACGCCATGGAAAACACCAACCCAAAAATTGGTTAAATTAAACGCTTTCCAAGCATAGAGCCAAAATTCGGAAGGAGTAATGTCAAGCAACAATATTCCGACAGATGCCCCACCCAAAATCCCCATAAAATCCGCCAAACATGTTAGAATAGGCATTGCAATAACCAAAGCGGAAATTCTTGGCAAAACAAGAAAATCACTGACCGGAATTCCCATAGTTCTTAAGGCATCAACCTCTTCATTAACTTGCATGGTTCCAATAGTTGCGGCAAAAGAGGCTCCGGTACGGCCAGCCATGATAATCCCAACCATAATAGCCCCCATAATCCGAACCATCCCAATGGTAACCAAGCTGGCAACATAAATCTGAGCCCCGAATGTTTTTAATTGCAAAGCTCCGACAAAAGCAAGAATAAGCCCAACCATAAAGCTGATTAACGACACAATCCCGATTGCTTTAGGACCACAGTCATCAAGAGCAAATAAAAAATCCTCTTTTCTTAAAACGGCTTTTTTAAAGAGCAGACGTATAAATGAAAAATAGGTTTCATCAATAAAAGACATTCCCTTTTTAAGAGCGGATAAAACCCTTAAAGCCCAGTCTCCAATTTTTTCTAACCAATCACTTTGTTGTGGTTTTGCAGAAGGTGGAATAAGAGCTCTTTCAAAAGAAAGCTCTAAGAGATGTTTTAAGTTATCGGGAAGATTTTCTAAAGAATAGCCTAAATTTTTCTCTTTTATGACCAACAAGACCTGATACAAAAAAGAAACAAAGCTAGAATCCCAATCGCTTAACTTTTCCGTATTAAAGGAAATGGTTTTAATTTTGGCATTTTCTGGAAGAGATTTAATAAAATCATTAAGAGCAGAGGAGATTTCAAAATTAATAAAATCACCCCGAAACACCAATAAAAAATCGCTATCTTGTTTTTGAAACGTGATTGGCATTTTCAATAACTCTCCATGACTAAAAACAGAAAAATATATATTCTTCTAATATAAAAAAACTAGCTCACAAAAGTTAAAAAGCAAGAAAAATAGTAAAAAAAGAGAATGTTTGTTTAGAGAAATTCCTATAAAAACGAATAAAGATAACAAAAAAACCGAAATCCTTCAAAGGACATCGGTTTTTCAAAAACTGGTGGAGCTGAGGGGAATCGAACCCCTGACCTCTTGAATGCCATTCAAGCGCTCTCCCAACTGAGCTACAACCCCATAGAAAAGAACACCAACGTGAATAACAGCTTCAATTAATATTGTCAATAATTATTTTTTCTTGAATTAGTTATTTTAACTTAAATAATTCTGTAGGATCTATTTTAAACTGTAACATCTTAGCAGTCTCTCTTCCTCCATCTCCTCCTTTTCGCTGCATGGTTATTCTTCCAATATGAATATTGCCACTAGGTGAAATAAGAACATCACCTTGAGAATAATAATTCATTACTAAATTAATAGGCTTTAAAGCCCACTCAAGAGTCAGGGTCTTCTTAATAACAAGAACCCATTCTGCAGAAAAGGGTCCTCTTCCTTTTAAAATATCACTTACAATAAGATATTTATTATCATTTAACCAATTTATTAAAAGATTTTGAGCATCTTCTGACATTTCTGTTAGGTACATTCTTCGAGGATCTTTTGTATGTTTTTTATAAGGAGGAATTTCTCCAACAAAATATTGTAATATTTGATATATAGAGTTAGGAATATTCCATAACTCTTCATATTTTTTCAACCATCTTTTATCAACTTGATTGTACCCTCGTTCATTACGGACTAATTTAATTTGTATGTTTTGACAATCTATTAAACTTTTTAACTTTATTGTAATTTTGATTTGAAGTTGAATATCGGCTTTAAAAGAACCTTTTATTTTTTCAGCTTTTACAAATTCAATATCTTTTAAAGAATAATTCATAGCAATAAGCCAATCTTGAGCTAATCTGCTATTTTTCCAGTTATTAAAAATATTAATGACATCTTCTTCATTTTTCAATCCAGCCTTTGCTGTTGAACTTCCTAATTGTATCAAATCCATTAAAAATCCCCATTTTTTATCATAATATTTTTTAATTGTGCAGCAATTGCTTCAATGACATTAACACTCATAGCATTACCTGTTTGCTGAAGTAAAAGACTATCACTATATCCTTGAGCCTTATTAAAAATATCAAAACCAAAACCTTGTAATAACAAACTTTCTCTTCCTGACAATTTTCGTAAAATTCCATTTCTTACATAAAGAATACCACTTCTTCCGGTTCGTAGTGTCGGGATATAATCTCTGAAAAATCGCATATCACTCTGCCGAGTATCTACAACTAAGTAATTTTCTTCTAAAATTTTATTAAGATTGTATTTGCCTTTGTTGTATTTATTATTCATATATTTTTCTAGCCAAGAAAAATTACTATATAAATATTTCGGATCGTTATCAATTAAGAAATCTTTTAGAAAAGCCTTTTGTTTTAGAGGGGCGGGAAAAAGATAATTGCAAAAATTTAAATCTTTTCTAATTCCTACAAAGTAAATTCTTTCTCTTTTTTGAGGTAATCCAAAATCACAACTCTTTAAAATTTTATAAAAAACATTATAACCAGCATCTTGAAGCAATTGAATAATAAAATTAAGAGTCTGACCTTTGTCATGATTTACTAATCCTTTAACATTCTCTAAAATAAAATATTTAATTTTTTTTTCCTTCAAAATCTTTTGAATATAAAAAATTATTTGACCACGTTCATCTGCAAA
This sequence comes from uncultured Alphaproteobacteria bacterium, assembly GCA_944392275.1. GTDB lineage: Bacteria > Pseudomonadota > Alphaproteobacteria > RF32 > CAG-239 > CAZU01. Next base: position 173,272 of record CALXWA010000002.1, on the reverse strand, counting down.
ACCTTTCCTTAATCCTTGTATTGAAAAGGCTTGACAAGGAAATCCTGCAATTAGAAGATCGCAACATGGAAGAGTAGTTAAATCTAATTTAGTTAAGTCGCCTAATTCATCTTCATAAGAAACATCAAAAAAACTTTTATAAACCTTTACAGATGTCGATAAAATTTCACTAAATCCGACACACTTAAAACCATTTTTTTCTAATCCTAACCTTCCTCCGCCGATACCGCTGCACAGATCAAGAAAAGTTATCATAAAAAAGCCTTTCTACGAAAAATTTTAAACAAATCTTACTAATTTTAACTAAACAAGCAAAAGTAAAAAAAATCAACATAAAACATGTAATTTTAGGAATAAAAAACATTCAAGAGTCGGCATAATATTTTTTACAATATCCACTCAGACATCCTAAAGCCCAAGACAAAAGCAATTTTTTTTCGCTTGTGTTTTCTTCCAAATATTCGGCAATGATTTTAAAATTATGTTTTTGATAAAAACGTAAAGCTTTGGCGTTTTTAGCATAAGTATCCAAAGACAGATTTGGTTTATTGCGACGAATGTAGTTAAGAAGCTTGGTCCCGATTTTTTTATTTTGAAATTCCGGAGCAACATACAATGCTGCAATTTTATTCTGTTTTCCAAGGCAAATAAAACCTTTAAGTTTATGTTTATCTTCAAAAACAAATGTTTCGACAGAAGGTAAAAAGTCGTGACAAAGCAAAGTCTTCTGCTCAATCCAATGGTTTTCGTTAATAAAAGAATGGGCTTGCAGAGATGCCTTTAACCACAAATCGGAAATCTTTTGAAATTCTTCATATTTGCTTTTTCTAATCATGATAAAAAACTTGGCTGTATTTTCATTTTGAAAAATATTACAGCCAAGTTATTAATATAATACCAATAAAAAATTTTTTTTGTAAGAAAATCAGATATCCAAATCTTCTACAAATTTAGCACGTTCAATAATAAACTTAAAGCGTGTTTCCGGATTTTTTCCCATCAAGCGTTCAACCTGACGACGAGTTTCAAAGGCTTCCTCTTTTCCTTCCTCGGTGTTGGTTGAGGGGATTAAAACACGTAAAAGCATACGATTTTTCTTATCCATGGTCGTTTCTTTAAGTTGTTGAGCACTCATTTCCCCCAACCCCTTAAAACGACTGATATCAGGTTTCTGATTCCCTTTCACGACTTTTGCTAAAATTTTATCTTTGTCTTCATCATCCAAAGCGTAATAATTTTTTCCGCCGACGGCAATTTTATACAAAGGCGGCGTTGCAATATAAAGATGCCCGTTTTCAATCAATTTGGGCATTTGTTGATAGAAAAAGGTCATCAACAAAGAGGCAATATGAGCTCCGTCCACATCGGCATCGGTCATGATAATTATTTTTTCATAACGTAGATTATCTTCGTTATAATGTTCTTTAACCCCACAGCCTAAAGCCTCGCACATATCTTTAATCTCTTGGTTTTGCAAAATACGATCCAAAGAAGCACTGGCCACGTTCAAAATTTTTCCTCGTAAGGGGAGGATAGCTTGCGTAAAACGATCTCTTCCTTGTTTTGCAGAACCTCCGGCAGAATCTCCCTCAACAATAAAAATTTCGGTATCTTTGGCCGCCGCTTGTGAACAATCAGCCAGTTTTCCGGGGAGACGCAATTTTTTGGTCGGCGTTTTCCGATTTTGGACTTTTTCTTCTTTTTTCTTTTTACGAGCTTCGGCACGGTCAATAACATATTCCAACAAAGCCGATGCATTTTCCAAATCCGAAGATAACCAGTGGTCAAAAGAATCTTTTACGGCGGATTCGACCAAGCGAATAGCTTTTGTAGAGGTTAGTTTATCCTTCGTTTGTCCTTGAAATTGTGGGTCACGAATAAAAACAGACAGCATAATACAAGCATCACTTAAAAAATCTTCCGCTGTAACATTGGCCGCTTTTTTAATATTTGCCATTTCTCCATATTCTTTAAGACTACGGATTAAGGCATTCTTAAAGCCGATTTCATGTGTTCCGCCTTGCGGGGTAACGACCGTATTGCAATAAGAGTTGCAAAAACCGTTTTCATCTTCGGGCCAAGTAATCGCCCATTCAACTCTTCCCTCATCATTAGCTAAATCAGCATCTCCGGCAAAAGGACGACGATTGATGGTTGCCCGATTCCCCACTTGGTAATTCAAAAAGTCAAGCAATCCGTTCGGAAAGCATAATTCAGCCTCTAGAGGTGTAGCTTCTCCTTCACCCAAAACCTCGGGAGCACATTTCCAATTAATATGAATTCCCTTAAACAAAAAGGCTTTTGACCGAGCCATACGAAAGATTCGATTCGGTTGCAAATTTGAATTAATTCCGAAAATTTCAGGATCCGGTTTAAAAGTGATACTGGTTCCGCGACGATTGGGAGCATTCCCGATTAATTCCAAAGGAGTTTGCGGGATGCCTTTTGAATATTCCTGTCGATAAAGCTTTTTGTCACGAGCAATTTCAACAATCAATTTTTCGGATAAGGCGTTAACAACCGACAAACCGACACCATGCAACCCTCCGGAAACCTTATAAGCGCCACCGCCGAATTTTCCACCGGAATGCAACATGGTTAAAATAACTTCCAAAGCGGATTTGTCAGGATATTTGGGGTGAGGGTCAACCGGAATACCGCGTCCGTTATCAATAATGCTAACCGAATAGTCGGCATTGACTTGAACATCAATTTTAGAAGCAAAGCCGGCAACGGCTTCATCCATAGAGTTATCAAGAATTTCTGCAACCAAATGGTGCAAAGCGGTTTCATCGGTTCCGCCAATATACATTCCGGGCCGATGCCGTACTGGTTCCAATCCTTCTAAAACTTCAATACTGCTAGCACTGTACTCCTTAACATCGGGTGCCGTTGAACCTTCAAATAAATCTGACATTTTTTCCTCAATAAAGACTTAATTTACGCCCAAAATATACTAAAACGGCGGATTAGACAAGAGAGAATCCGCAAACATAAACAAAAAAGGAGCGAAAAAATAGCCACAAATTCTTGGCGATGGAGCTAAAAAAACACTTGCAAAATCATTAAATTAGCGTTACAAGAGTCCGCGAAAGAAACGCATGGGGCGTTTCTCATAACACACGCAGGTTTTTGGGGCTGCTTTAAGCCTCACTCCGGTGCCCAAAAGGCCGAGATCCTGCGGAGGTTTAACCGGAAAAGGAAAAGAAATATGGCTTTACCTACATTTACATTACGCCAAATGATTGAAGCCGGCGTACACTTTGGTCACCACGCTCGTCGTTGGAACCCGAAAATGGCTCCGTACATTTACGGAAAAAAAGATAATATTCACATTATTGACTTGCAAAAAACATATCCGATGCTCTACACCGCTTTGGCAACTACACGTGAAATTGCTGCCAACGGGGGTAAAGTTTTGTTTGTCGGTACCAAAAGACAAGCTCAGGATATCATTAAAGAAAACGCCGAAAGATGTGGTCAATATTATGTTAACTACCGCTGGCTTGGTGGTATGTTAACCAACTGGAAAACCATTCATAAATCAATTTCTCGTCTTGTAAAATTAAACGAGATGTCCGAAAAGGGTGATTATGAAGGTTATACCAAAAAAGAAATCCAAAACCTGAAAAAAGAACAGGAAAAATTAAATCAAGAACTCGGTGGTATCATGAACATGGGCGGACAGCCTGATTTGGTATTCGTTATTGATACCTGCAAAGAGTCTTTGGCAATTAAAGAAGCCAAAAAGCTTGGTATTCCTGTAATTGGTATTTGTGATACCAACGCCAATCCGGAAGAGGTTGATTTACCGGTTCCTGGTAATGATGATGCCATTCGTGCCATTCAGTTTTATTCTGAAATGGTATCTGCTGCCGTTTTGGATGGAATTCAGGCTCAAATTGCCGCTCAAGGCGTAAAAGTTGACGAAATGGTTGAAGAAGCTGCAGAAGCAAAACCTGCTAAAAAAAGAGCTTCTAAAAAAGCATCGGCTGAGGCTGCTGCCGAATAAATTCTAAACCATTTTAGATATTATCAAATTCTGCGGCGATATCAGCTTGATAAAAGGTGGTACCGCCGCTTTTCAATCTAATAAAAAGGGAAATAAAGATGACAGAGATTACAGCTGCTATGGTAAAAGAGCTGAGAGAAACAACAAGTGCCGGAATGCTTGATTGTAAAAAAGCTTTGGTTGAAACAAACGGAAATATGGAGGAAGCGGTTGATTGGTTGCGTAAAAAAGGCTTAGCTTCCGCCGCTAAAAAATCCAGCCGTATTGCCGCTGAAGGCTTGGTTGGTGTTTATGTTGAAGGCAATAAAGGTGCCGTTGTAGAAGTTAACTCAGAAACAGACTTTGTTGCTAAAAATGACATTTTCCAAGAATATGTTGCCGATGCTGCAATTGTTGCTTTGAAGAGTCATGGTGAAGTTTGCGAGATGAAAAACTTCAATTGCCCCAAATGCGGCAAAACTTTTGAAGAACGCTTGACCGACATGATTGCCAAAATCGGAGAAAACATGAATCTTCGTCGTGCAAAAGTCATAGAAGTCAACGAAGGTGTTGTTGCATCTTATATCCATAACGCTGCCGGTAACAATATTGGTAAAATCGGCGTTTTGGTCGCTCTGGAATCAAAGGCAGACAAAGCAAAATTACAAGAACTTGGAAAACATATTGCAATGCACATTGCGGCATCAAATCCAATTGCTTTGAATATTGCTTCTGTTGATCCGGCTGCGGTTGAACACGAAAAAGCTATTTTCAGCGAACAAGCTAAAGCTTCCGGAAAACCGGCAAACATCATTGAAAAGATGGTTGAAGGCCGTATCCGCAAATACTATGATGAAGTTGTTCTTGAAGAACAAGCCTACATCATGGATCCGGACAAAAAAGTTAAACAAGTTGTTGCCGACGCGGCTAAAGAACTTGGTGCAGACATTAAAATTGCAGACTTTGTTTGCTTCAAGCTTGGTGAAGGTCTTCAAAAGAAAGAAGAAGATTTTGCTGCTGAAGTTGCTGCTCAATTAAAAAAATAAATCGACAGATTTATAGAAACAAAAAGCCGCTTTTAATTCTAAAGCGGCTTTTTTTTGCAGAACAAAGATAAAAGCTCTAACGCTCATATCCTCCTCTTTCACGAATAAGATTCATCTCCATCATTTTTTCGCGTTTTTTCTGTAGCTCGTATTCTTTTTGGCGTTGTTCTCTTTCTCGAGCCTCTTCCGGTGTTTCTCGATGGTTCGCCTTCATATCTCGCAGAGCCAAAAGTTTGCTGAGAATCATTTTCTTAGAAACACCGTTTGTCGTGCTTTTAATAAGATTTACAATGTTGCCCGGAGTTAAAACTTGGCTCAGTTCTTCTAAGTTTAGTTTGTCAATATCTGCTAAAATCTTGTTTAAATCAACATTTAATCCGCTTTCAACATCCTCTTCATCGTCATCATCATCGCTATTTTTTAGGATAATTTGCTTTAAGTATTGTTTAAAGAGTCGGTTAACAAGCTTAATAAAATTTTTTTTAGTGACGGTTTCGTTTGTAGAGGCACTCATTAAAGCAAAAAAGAGAAGGTTTTTAAGATATTTTTTTTGCACGGAAGCTAAAGGAATATTGGAATGAATACCGCTATGGGCCGCATTAATAACAAGAGCTCGTTCTTTTTCAAACTTATTATCCTCTGTCATTTTTCATCATCCCGAAAATTTTTAATAACAGGTTCAAAAGTATCGGCAACGATCTGGTAGACCTCTTTCTTAAAGGAAACAATTCTTGCGACCGCTTCACGAATATCCACCCATTGATAGTCCTTAAATTCAACCTCTTCCGGATACTGATAAAAATTTATTTCGCTGTCTTTTCCGTAAAAATAACAAAGAACCCACCATTGCTCTTGCCCGACATTAAAAATTCCGACATGTTTCATCTTTTGGAGAATAGAAGGCGGAAAACGATATTTGATACCATGATCAATCGTGCTGACAACTTTTACCGAGGTCAGAGCTGTTTCTTCCCTCAGTTCACGCATAGCGGCATCAACAAAATTTTCTCCATCATTAATTCCGCCTTGCGGAAACTGCCAAGCATCATTTTTTTTATCGGCCCTTGCACAAACAAGAACTTGCTTGTTTTTATTGAAGACAACAATCCCTACATTTTTACGAAAATGTTCCATTGTTTTTTTAATCCTCAACCACCAAATTCGATGCCGGAACCAAAGCCAAAGGTTTTGTGATTGGAGTATTTTTCATCTGTTCATATTCAAGTTGCGGAGAAAAGGTTTGTATCCAATTCAAAAGCTCAAGAACAATAACCGGCTTATTTTCGGCAACAATCATAACCTGCCCTTTATCCATAACTTCTGTTTCTGCCCGTTTCAACAGATTACGAATTATTTCGCGATCATAAACGTGTTCAATAACAAAATCAGCCTTCCGGAAAGCCACTCCTTTTTTGTTAAGAGAAGCAATTAAAGGACTGCTGGTTGCATCAATAACCAAAAGACCACGAAGCCCGGCTTCTTTGATAATCTTTTCCAACAACACCTTTGTACTGGCATCGGCAATTCCATCATTAACCACAATTCCGCCAACAGGAGCCCCGGTATCCAAAAGCTTTTTAAATCGTTCCAAAGCCTCTTCCTGACTGATGATTAAGTTTAAGGCCATAGGGCCGTTATCGGATTTGAGAACATCCTTGGAAGGGAGGAGTAAATCAATATAAGTTTCATGCCCCCTTTGGCGAAGAGAAAGAATTTTTTCACCTTTTTTTTGTGTATAAGGGCTAAAAGAAAATGAAACTTCCGAAGGTAAGCCCTCGTTCATTTTGTTAAGCTCATCACCATTAAGCCCAACCCCCTTAAAAAGAATGGACACCCGCTTAAATCGTGGAGAAACTCGAACCTTATTTCCATATTGTTCCCAAGGTTTTTGGCCATCATCGTTGATTTTTGGGAGTTTCATTTTATCAACATCTTCCACCAAAGAATTGTCTAAAACAATTTGCGACAATTGCTGTGTTGCAGGGATTGGTTTCATGGTTAAAATATTTGGCATTTGGGACAATAAATCCTCAACGGAACGAATACCGCCTTCGCTATCTAAAGAGGGAGTATCAACCTTTGGCACAAGATTAATTTCATCCTTATTTTTCTCTTTTTTCTTAAGATCGGGAAGCGTGATAATATATTTGGGTGCTTTATTTTCGCGATCAAACATTAACTTATCAATTTTGGTATCATAAAAAGGAACGCTTTTTTTGTCTGCCGAAAAATATCCTATTCCGACAACCAACAATAAAGATGCCAAAAGAGCTAAAATAAGCTTTTTATATTCCCAAATTGCGTTTATCACCCAAAACTCCTATTTTTGAGATGTGTAAATACTTAAAGCTTTGACCAAATCAACGGCTCTGGAGAGTTGATAATCTTTTCTCCAGTCTTCTTTTTCATCATCTTTGTTTTTCTTTTTGTTTTCTTTTTTGGCGTTTTTAGCCGCTTCTTCGTTTTTCAAAGCATTACGGTATTCGGCTTCGCTAAAACCATATTCGTTGATATATTCTTCAACTTTTGCCGGATGAACCTCCACATCGGGGACAATACCGGTCGCCTGAATAGACCGACCCGACGGCGTATAATACCGAGCCGTTGTCAAACGCATTGCTCCATACTTTCCAAGAGGAATAACCGTTTGTACGGAACCTTTTCCGAAAGATTTTTCGCCTAAAACAACGGCTCTTTTGTGGTCTTGTAAAGCTCCGGCCACAATTTCAGAAGCCGAGGCCGACCCATCGTTAATTAAAATAACAATCGGCAAATTTTCGGCAATATCTCCGGGGTTAGCCGTATATTTAACGGTATCTTCTTCGTTTCTGGAACGCGTAGAAACAATTTCCCCTTGGTTTAAAAAGAGATCGGAGATGTTAACGGCCTGATCCAAAAGTCCTCCCGGATTGTTCCGCACATCAATAACCAAACCTTTTAATTTACCTTTTAACTCTTTTTGTGCTTTTTTGACGGCTTTTTCAACCATTTTATCCGTATCTTCGCTAAAAGACGTAATTCGGATATAGGCCACTTCATCGTCTTTAATGTCATTTTTAACCGACTGAATTTTAACTTCCTCACGTTTTAAGGTTACATCAAAAGGTTTTTCGTTCAAACGCCGAATGGTTAATTTGACTTTTGTTCCGACTTTTCCTCTCATTTTATCGACGGCATCGTTAAGAGTCATCCCCATAACCTGTTCTCCGTCAATATTTGTAATATAATCTCCGGGTTTGATACCGGCTTTTGCTGCCGGGGTATCATCAATCGGAGAAACAACTTTAACAACGCCTTGTTCCATCGTAACTTCGATTCCAAGTCCGCCAAACTTTCCTTTAGTTTGTTCGTTCATATACTTAAAGCTCTGTGCGTCAAGATAACTGGAGTGTGGGTCCAAAGACACCAACATTCCGTTAATGGCCGATTCAATCAATTGTTTATCATCAATCTCTTCCACATAAGACATTTTGGCCCGTTCCATAACTTCGCCAAACAGATTTAACAATTCATAGGTATCAAATTCTTCTGTTTTTTCTTTTTTGGCCGCCTGCACATCAGAAACGGAGACCGTCATAGAAACAAGAACAAGAGATAAGATAAATAATTTTTTTAACATAACGTTTTCCTTTATTAATTATAAACGCATCCACGCCATCGGATCAATCGGTTGATTATTTTTTCTTAATTCTACATATAATTTGGCATCACCTTCCGCAGGCATTTGACCAACAGGCTCTCCGGCCAAAAGCAATTGACCAACCTCAACATCAATGTTGTTCAAACCAGCCAACAAGGACAAATAACCGCCTCCATGCTCAATAATAATTAAGTTTCCGTATCCGCGGAAAGGTCCGGCAAAAACAACCGTTCCGTCAAAGGGGGAAATCACTTGGGCCTGATTTCGGGTTTTAATAATAATTCCCTTAGAGGATACGCCTTTGACTTTTTGCTCTCCATAAGCCGTAACAATAGAACCTCTGGCCGGAAGAGAGATGTTTCCCTTAGCTTTTACAAAACTTTTCCCTGTATCATTTATAAACGGAGCTCCGGATTTAATCAAGTCAGCAGTTTGTTTTTGTTCAGAAATATTTTGTTTTTTCTTTTCTTCTTCGGCCAAGCGTTTTCGCCGAGCTTCTTCTTCTTTCTTTTGTTTTTCCAGCCGTTGTTTTTCGATCTTACTTAACAAGTCGCGTAAATCCTGAGCCTGAGAGGCAAGTTTTTCAACATTTTGCTTTGCTTTTTTACTTTTTATTTCGACCTGATTCCGGATTTTTGATTTACGTTGCACCAAAATTTTCATACGGCTGTGTTCTTTTTCTAAAATGAGTTTTTGTTTAGAAATTTGGTCGTACTGTATTTCCACCAATTCTTTTTTCCGAGCAATGTCTTCCATTTTTTTGCGGATTCGTTCGGCATTTTCTTCCAAAAAGGGAACCGTTTCGCGTAACAACATGGCACTGCGAATAATTTCAACCGGGGTCAACGGCTGCACAAATAAAGATTCGGTAGGCTTTAAGGCTAAATTTTGTAAAGCGGCAAGTGTTTTTATCAAATGGTCATCTTGTTCCGTAAAACCATCTTCGGCAGCTTTCAAATCTTGTTTTAATTTTTCAAGTTGAGCCTCCATCCGTGACAGCTTTTCTTCGCTGTTTTGAATCATTTTAGCGGCTTTAACCATCTCTTGAGAGATAGAAGATAGTTCAAGATTAATTTGCGTGGCCTGAGCCTGCAACTTTTTATGTTCAATACTTTGTTCTTGAACTTTTTTTTCCATTTTCTCCAAATCGGATTTAGAAACGCCTGCCCCTAAAACGGAGGAAATGCTTAAAATTAAACAACTTAAGCAATAAACGGCAGTTTTAAGAGCAGGCTTTCGTTTCATCGTATTATCCGATTTTGTTTACTTTTGTAACAAAGAATGTCCAGTCATTTCTTTTGGTTTTTCAATGTGGAGGAGTTCCAGCATTGTCGGAGCAATATCAGCCAATTTTCCGTCTTTTAGGGCGGTATAGCCTTCTTTGTCGTTAACCAAAATGGCAGGAACTTTCCCGACGGTATGGGCCGTATAAGGCTGACCGGTTTTCTCATCAACCATTTTTTCTACGTTTCCGTGATCTGCGGTAACAATCATAACCCCGCCGACATCTTTGATGGCTTTTTCGACTTTTCCAAGGCATTCATCAACAGCGGCAACGGCTTTCAAAGCGGCCTCCATAATACCGGTATGTCCAACCATATCTCCGTTGGCATAGTTACAGATAATAACATCAAAGCGTTTTTCTTCAATTGCCTTAACCAACTGTTCCGTAACTTCATAAACACTCATTTCCGGTTTTAAGTCATAGGTTGCAACCTTAGGGCTGGCAATTAAAATACGTTCTTCACCTTTAAATTCTTTTTCTTCGCCACCGTTAAAGAAGAAGGTAACATGAGCATATTTTTCGGTTTCGGCAATTCTTAATTGCGTCAAACCGTGTTCGGCCACTACTTCTCCCAAAATATTGGTTAAGGCCTCTGGAGGGAACATTGTTTTCATAAAACGGTTATGGTCGACCGAGTATTCGGTCATTCCGACATGATCAGAAAATTGGATAACTTTTTTACGAGAAAAGCCGTTAAATTGAGCATCAGCCAAGGCATATAAAATCTCACGAGCACGGTCGGCACGGAAATTAGCCATTAAAATAGCATCGCCGTCTTCCATTCCTTTGTAGTCGCCAATAACACAAGGAACAACAAATTCATCGGTAACTTTTTCGGCATAAGAAGCTTCAATGGCCTCTTTGGTATTGGCATAACGTTTTCCGTCCGCCAAAACCATGTTGTTGTAAGCTTTTTCAACTCGGTCCCAGCGTTTATCTCGATCCATCGCATAAAAACGTCCGGATAAAGTTGCGATTTTTACATTTTTTAAATCATGAATAGATTTTTCAAAATCAGCTAAAAAGTCAATTGCTGAGGAGGGAGGGGTATCCCGTCCGTCTAAAAAGGCATGAACATCGGTTTTAATTCCGTTTTCAGCCAAAATTTTACACAATGCCACCAAATGGTTTTGCGAAGAATGGACGCCTCCCGGAGACATCAAGCCCATAACATGTGCGGTTTTCCCGTTTTTCTTGAGGTCGTTAATCATCTCAACCAAAACCGGATTTTTCGCCAAAGAACCGTCCTTAACCGCCAAATCAATTTTAGGCAAATCCTGCATAACAACTCTTCCGGCTCCAAGATTGGTGTGTCCGACTTCTGAATTTCCCATTTGTCCTTCGGGAAGGCCGACCGCAAGACCATAAGTTTCTATCAAACAATGAGGGTTGTCTTGGTACATCCGATGCCAGTTGGGAGTGTGTCCCATTTCAATAGCATTATCCGGCGTTTTTGGGGAACGATATCCCCAACCATCCAAAATCATTAACAATACAGGTTTTTGTGTCATTTCTTTTTCCTTATATAATCGATTCATTTTTTGAATATTATATATAACAATTTGCAAACAAAAAGCACTATTTTTTTGTTTTTATTTTTACTTATTTTGCGGCAGACATAACTTTTTTCCAAATTTCAGCCGGAAGGTTAGACCCACTGACTCCTTTCATCGGAGAATTATCGTCATTACCGAGCCAAACCGCGGTAACATATTTGTCATTAAAACCGACAAACCAGGCATCGCGATTATCTTGAGAGGTTCCGGTTTTTCCGGCCGCAAATCCCGAAATTTGAGCTCTTTTCCCAGTTCCGGAACGAATAACGTTTTCCAACATAAAGGTTAAATCTTCAACATTTTTTCGCTCCAGAATTCTTCTCGGATCTTCAGCGTTTCGTTGGTAAAGTTGGTAGCCGTCGTTACTGTAAATTTCTTTAATCCCATAAGGCCAAACGGCAAAACCTCCGTTGGCAATAGTGGTATAAGCCGCCGCCATATCAAGGACTTTTACTTCAAATGTTCCCAAAGCCAAAGAAGGGGTGTTTTGAATAGGCGTTGTAATACCCATTTGGCGAGCATTTTTTATAATTTTATTCTTTTTAAGGCTTTCGGCCAAATTAATGGTTGCCAAATTAAGCGATTTAGCCAGAGCAAATGTCAAAGAAACTTCTCCGTAATATTTTTTGTCGGCATTTTCGGGAGCCCAATTTCCGACACTCATCGGTGTATCAAAAATTTTTTCTTCCGGAGACCATCCGTCTTGCAAAGCCGTTAAATATACAAAAGGCTTAAAGGCCGAACCGGGCTGCCGTAAGGCTTGTGTCGCACGGTTAAATTGGCTTTTGTTATAATCAACACCTCCGGTCATGGCTTTAACTGCTCCGGCCAAATCTAAAACCACAATCGCCCCTTGGGTAACATTTTTGTGTTTGTTCGCCTTAATTGTGTCTTGCAAAATAGAGGCAACGCGTTCTTGCAAATCTTGGTCTAAAGTTGTTAAAACATAAATATCTTTGTCTCTTTCCCCGATATAATCATTAACATCATGATAAACCCAGTCAGCAAAATAATTGCCACCGGAAACTTTATAACTTTTTTCGGGACCGATTGGAAGGGTTAAAGCTTTTTCCATTTCCTCCGGAGTGAGGGTGTGGTTATCAACCATATTTCTTAAAACCACTTTGGCCCGGTCTTTGGCCCGGCTTAAAGAGGCTACGGGATTGTAGCGAGAAGGGGCTTTGAGCATTCCGGCCAAAATAGCGGCTTCCATAACATTCAAATCGCGGGAAGATTTTTGAAAATATTTTTGGCTGGCGGCTTCAATGCCGTAAACACCGGTTCCCAAATAGACGCGGTTAAGATAAAGTGTTAAAATTTGTTCTTTTGAAAATTTGGATTCAAGCCAAAAAGCCAATAATAACTCCTGCGTTTTTCTTTTGATGTTTTTTTTCGAGGTTAAAAAGAGGTTTTTGGCAACTTGTTGCGTAATAGTACTTCCGCCTTGCACATAACGACCGGCAAAAGCATTTGCAATCATGGCTCTGGTAAAGGAGATAATATCAAATCCAAAATGAGAAAAAAAGCGTCGATCCTCGGTAGAGATAATGGCATCAACAACATATTTTGGTAATTCATCGGCATGAACAACTTCTGAATAAACAGTCCCAAAAGATCGGATTTCATTGCCGTTTTCGGCAATGATGGTTGTTGAGGGTTGCCTTGTTCTTGAAACGGCTTCGTTAATATCGGGAAGCGTAAGAAAACAATAAAGCACATAAGTTAATAAAGTTATTCCCAGAAAAAATAAAAATTTCAGGATTCTTTTCCGATTCTTAAGCCGTTGTTTTGACTCTCTTTTTTTTGTTTTTTTTCTTGATTTCTTAGGTTTTGCCACGATTCGACCTCATTATATTCTTGCCACGATTCTCAATTTGTTTTAAAACAAAAGCATCATCTGAATAACATAAAAAGTTTAAGGAAAATTTTATGAGCAACGTTTCCGTTTCAATTACCGAAGATTTACAGCGTAAAATTTCTTCCATTGCCTCTAAAAGCGGTCGCAGTGTAGACGAATGTGTTGCGTTGGCTCTTCGTGATTATATTGAAAATTATGAAAACATCTATAAAACAGATGTTTGTGCAATGGACAATCTGGAACGTTCCTTCTTTTTATCTATTGGCGAATAAAAAAAATCAATTATATTTGCTAAGAAAGCATCAACAATCAGCGGAGGATAAAGATGGCACAAAAAGTCTGTCTTATTGACGGTTCAGGGTATATTTTTCGTGCTTTTTACGGCCTACCTCCGTTAACCTCTCCGGATGGAACACCGGTTAATGCGGTCTATGGTTTTACCAACATGTTTTTAAAACTGACGGCCAAAATTCCTTGTGAATACTGTTTAGTCTTGTTTGATGCCAAACGCCAAAATTTCCGGAATGATATTTTTCCCGAATATAAAGGGACCCGAAAAGAAATCCCTGAGGACCTTATCCCACAGTTTCCTCTCATTCGTAAAGCGGTAGAAGCCTTAAATTTGAATTATCTGGAAATGGAAGGTTATGAGGCGGATGATTTAATTGCAACTTATACATCACAAGCCTTAGATCAAGGGCTGGAAGTTGTTGTCGTGTCCGGGGATAAAGATTTAATGCAATTAATTCGTCCGGGCGTAGAATTTTATGACCCGATGAAAGATAAATTTTTTACTCCGGAAGATGTTAAGGAAAAATTCGGTGTATATCCGGATAAGGTCGTAGATGTCCAAGCCCTGTCCGGGGACAGTATTGATAATGTTCCGGGTGTTCCCGGTATTGGTCCAAAAACAGCGGCTCAACTGATTGAAGAATATGGTTCTTTAGAAGAGGTTTTGTCCCACGCTCCGGAAATCAAACAAAACAAGCGTCGCGAGGCTTTGCTGGAAAATGCCGAAAATGCAAGAATATCTCTTCGCTTGGTTACGCTCAAAAAAGATGTTCCCGTAGAACACAAAATCAAAGAATATCTTTGCCAAGAACCCAACCACAAAGATTTAGAAAATTTTGTAACAACATATGGCTTTAACTCTCTTAAGCCCAGATTGGAAAAATGGTTTGTTGAACGCTGTTCAAATATCCAAACCTTAGAGCTTGAAAACACTGTATTTAAATTACCGTTACCTCACGTAATAAGCTCAGAAAAAGACCTTTTGCAAGTTGTTGCGGATATTAAGGCTCAGCGGTTTTTTGCTCTTAATTTGCTTAAAGAACCATCAACGGGAGAACCTTTAGGACTGGCCCTTTGCTCTAATAAGGAAGATGCTTACTACCTCCCGCTTGCAAAGGAGAGTAATCATAATCTGGACTTGTTTGCGACAAACAACCAAAAAAAATTATCATGCAAAGAAGTTGAAAAATACATTTTGCCGTTATTAACAAGCAACTTTATCTTAAAAATCGGTCATAACCTGAAAAACACCCTTCACGGCATAACACAATTAATCCAAAAGCCGATAGATTTTAAGGCCTATGATGATGTTGCAGTTATTTCTTACGATTTAGATAGTTCGGAGCACGGACACGGTGTGGAAGAATTAGCAGAATTATTGTTGGACTACCATGCCAAAAAAATAGAAGAGTTACTCGGGAGCGGCAAAAACAAGACCCTCTTCCAAAATTTAGATGAGCAAACACAAGCCGCATTTGCGACAGAACAAGTCGCACTGATCTTTGCTCTCCATTCGCTCTTAAAAAAACGGTTACCGTCTGAAGGAAAAACGGCGATTTATGAAAATTTTGATCGTCCGTTGATAAAAACGCTATACGCGATGGAAGAACGAGGTATCAGAGTTAATGCCAACTCTCTGCAAGAACTGAGTCAATATTTTGATACCGAGATTTTGGCTTTGGAAAAAGAGATTTACACCCTTGCAGGGGAAGAGTTTAACATAGGTTCCCCAAAACAAATCGGAACAATTTTGTTTGAAAAGCTTGGTTTTAAAGGTAAAAAAACACCCACGGGAGCCTGGCAAACCGGAGCCGATATCTTAGAAGAATTATCTGAAAACGGAAGCGATTTGGCGGCCAAGATATTAAAATGGAGAGAGTTTAGCAAACTAAAATCCACCTATAGCGATGCTTTGTTTGCAATGCTGGATAACAACAATCGTATCCACACCACTTTTTCCCAAATTGTAGCCAACACCGGAAGATTGGCATCCAGCAACCCCAATTTGCAAAATATTCCGGTACGGAGCGAAGAAGGAAAGAAGATTCGTGCCTGCTTTATTGCCAAACCGGGGTATAAAATTATCTCCTCAGACTATTCGCAGGTAGAGTTGCGTCTGTTGGCCAGTGTTGCCGGCGTAGTCAATTTGCAAAAGGCTTTTGCGGCAGGAATAGATATTCATGCCGCAACGGCATCGCATGTTTTCGGCGTTCCGCCGGAGGAGGTTGATGCCAATTTGCGTCGCCATGCCAAAGCCATTAATTTTGGGATAGTTTATGGAATTTCCGCATATGGTCTGGCCAAACAAATTAATGTTACTCCGGAAGAGGCAAAACAATACATTGATGCCTACTTCAAACAAATGCCGGAGATAAAATCCTATATGGAAGAAACAATTCGATTTGCTCATCAACAGGGTTATGTTTTGACACCCTTTGGCAGAAAATGTTCCATTATGGGGATTAATGATAAAAACAAACGTTTGGTTGCCAATGCCGAAAGAGCCGCCATTAATGCTCCGATCCAAGGAGGAGCGGCAGATATTATTAAATTGGCCATGAACCAAGTTGAAAAAGAGCTAAAAGAAAAAGGCTATAAGACCCGTATGTTGCTCCAAGTTCATGATGAATTGGTTTTTGAGGCTCCGGAAGAGGAGGTGGCAACGGTAAGTCTTTTAATAAAAGAAATTATGGAAAAAGTTGTCGATTTAGCCGTTCCGTTCAAAGCGGAAGTCGGCTGTGGCGACAATTGGGCCCAAGCCCATTAAAAGAAAACGAATATAATAATTTCTAAAGGATAAAATAGATATACTAATTGACGATAAATGTGGTCAAAGCCAATTCTTGGCTAATGTTAAGCGACACGGAAAATTCTTCTCCAATCCCCACATTTTATCCCTCAAAATTTGAAACATGACACCACTTGTTTCAAACTTATTTTTTCTCAAAATAACTACCCCAAATAATCCCAATCTAATAAAACAAAGCTTTGTAAAACAGACAACCTGCAGCATTGCTGTTTGTCTCGATTCTAAAGTTGAAAAGGTTAAAGATTTATTAGCAGAAAAATAAGGAAAACAGGCGATTCTCGGCAAAACAAGACTCAGATTCGTTTTGCCGCAAATTAAAAAATTTTTTTATTTTATAGATTTTGCTAAAAATAAAACAAGACTCTGATTCCGAATCTTGCAAAAGGATCTTTTTTTGTGCCTTTTTTATCCCCAAAGCATGTGTTTATTGCTTGGTAAATCAAATAATTTGTTGTATGTTTAAGCTAATAAAAAAGCTGAAAAGATAAGGGATAGAATAAAAATGAGTTCAGAAATGACACAAGAGGAAATTCTTAAAGAAGAAAGCGAATACAGTGCAGATTCCATTAAAGTTTTAAAAGGCCTGGACGCCGTTCGTAAACGTCCGGGAATGTACATCGGAGATACCGATGACGGCTCTGGTCTTCATCATATGATTTATGAGGTTTTGGACAACGCGATTGACGAAGCTTTGGCCGGTTTTTGTGACAAGACGGAAGTTATTTTGAATCCGGATGGCTCTGCCACCATCCGAGACAACGGTCGTGGTATTCCGGTCGGAATGCATAAAGAAGAAGGAATTTCCGCGGCAGAAGTTATTATGACGGAATTACACTCCGGAGGCAAATTTGATAATAATTCTTACAAAGTATCCGGTGGTTTGCATGGGGTTGGCGTTTCGGTGGTTAATGCGTTGTCAACATGGTTGCGTCTGCGTATCTGGCGCGAAGGGCATGAGCATATTGCCGAATTTGCCAATGGTAATGTAACCAAACACTTGACGGTCGTCGGAGATGCCCCCGGCAAACACGGAACGGAAGTAACGTTTCTTCCCTCTCCGGAAACCTTTACGCAAACAGAATTTAATTTTGAGACATTGGAACGTGCTATCCGTGAAAAAGCTTTTTTAAACTCCGGTGTCTATCTGAAATTAATTGATAACCGCGGAGCAGAACCAAGAGAAGTCGATTTTCATTACGAAGGCGGGTTGAAGGCTTTTGTAACCCACATCAACAAGTCAAAAGCTCCTCTGCATGAAGAGGTTATCTCCATCAGTGGAGAAGCCAACGACATTACCGTAGATTGTGCAATGCAATGGACCAATGCGTATAATGAAAGCATGTTATGTTTTACCAATAACATTCCGCAAAAAGATGGCGGAACGCACTTGGCCGGTTTCCGCGGAGCTTTAACCCGAACCATAAACAACTATGTTCAAGAAAACGGCTTACTCAAAAAAGAAAAAGTTGTTCTTTCTGGAGACGATATGCGAGAGGGTCTAAGCTGCGTGCTATCGGTAAAAGTACCCGATCCGAAGTTCTCGTCGCAAACAAAAGATAAGCTTGTTTCCTCAGAGGTTCGTCCGGTTGTTGAAAGTGTTGTCGGCGACAAATTAAAAGAATGGTTGGATGAACATCCCAATGAAGCCAGAATTATCGTCGGTAAAATTGTAGAAGCGGCAACAGCACGCGAAGCGGCTCGTAAAGCCAGAGAGCTAACCCGCCGTAAAGGGGTCTTAGATATTGCTTCTTTACCCGGAAAACTTGCCGATTGCCAAGAAAAAGATCCTGCCCTGTCCGAAGTATTTATTGTGGAGGGGGATTCAGCTGGTGGCTCTGCAAAACAGGGACGTCATCGCCGCAATCAAGCAATCATGCCCTTACGTGGTAAAATTTTGAATGTTGAACGTGCTCGTTTTGACAAGATGCTCAATTCGGCAGAAATCGGGACCATTATTACGGCTCTTGGAACCGGTATCGGTCGGGATGATTTTAATGCCGACAAATGCCGCTATCATAAGATTATCATTATGGCGGATGCGGATGTCGACGGAAGCCACATCAGAACATTGCTTTTGACCTTTTTCTACCGCCAAATGCCGGAATTAATTGAAAGAGGGTACGTTTATATTGCACAACCACCTTTGTACAAAGTAAAAAAAGGCAATTCAATCCTCTATATCAAGAATGAACACGATATGGAAGATTACCTAATCCGCGGTGGGTGTGATGATGCGGCCTTGGTTCTTGCAAGTGGGGAACAAATTATGGCTCAAGATTTAATCGACTTGGTTGAAAAAAATCGCAAAGCCCGTAGCTTGATAGGAACATTAAGTAAAAACATTCCAGAAAAAATAATTGAACAAATGGCAATTTGCGGATTATTTGATAAAGAAGTGATTAATGACAAAAATAAATTATCAAAAGAACTGAGTACGTTAGCCGATCGTTTGAACATGTTAGAAGCCGAATATGATCGCGGCTGGAGTGTTGAGTTGCAAGAGGATGGCTCGTTATTGTTTGCTCGGACTCTTCGCGGAGTTACGGAAAAGCACACGGTCGGTGCCGTTGTCTTTGACAGTCCGGAAGCTCAATTGCTGCATGAAATGCAAGATTTGCTCAAGAGCAATTTTGCCAACATCAGCACCTTAATTTCTAAACAAGGTCTTGAGAAAAAAATCACCGGTCCGGTTAGTTTTGTTGATGCGGTTATGGCTGCCGGGAAGAAAGGGATAACCATTCAACGTTATAAAGGGTTGGGAGAAATGAATCCGGAACAATTATGGGAAACAACACTTGATCCGGAAGCTCGTTCCTTGCTCCAAGTAAAGATTGAAGATATGGAACAAGCCAATGAAACCTTCTCAACATTAATGGGAGATGTGGTTGAACCCCGAAAAGAATTTATTCAAGACAACGCACTGAATGTTGTTAATTTGGATATCTAAAAAAAGCCCCGTAAATCGGGGCTTTTTTCTAAAATTTCAAAGCGGGCGGGAGTTGTTGTCGCTTAAAGGCTTGAGCCAGGTAGCGTTTCACAATCCATTCGACCATAACGGCATCATAGCCTTCCGCACAAATTTCCGCAAGGGATTGGCCCTTATCAATCAAAAGGAACAGAATTTTATCAAGTACGGAATAAGGCGGCAAAGTATCTTCATCTTTTTGCCCGGCCCTCAGTTCAGCTGAAGGAGCTCTGGTAATAACTTCAAGCGGCAAAACGTTATCGATTTGGTTACGCCATTTAGCCAAATCATATACTTGCGTCTTATAGAGATTGCCGATGGGAGAAATACCCCCGCAAGTATCCCCGTAAAGGGTGCAATATCCCATTGCCGCCTCAGATTTATTCCCGCAAGCTAAAGGCAAATAATTATATTGGTTAGCATAAGCCATTAAAATTTTGCCGCGTTCTCGGGCTTGCAAATTTTCCAAAACAATAGACTTTGGAGCTTCACAAAAAGATTTTTCTAAAAATAATGTTTGTTGCCCAATCAAAGGCTCAATATCAAGCTCTTGGTGTGAAAGATGGTTTCGTGTGGCAATTTCTTTAGCAATCTTTAAGCTTAAATCGGATGTATGCCGTGTTTTCATCATCAGGGTATGAACATGTTTGGCCCCAAGAGCATCCAGAGCTAAAATTGCCACAAGAGCCGAATCAATTCCACCGGAAAGACCTAAAATAACATCGGTAAAATTGTTATTTTGGCAGTAAAGTCGCAAAGAATTTTTCAAATTATTCCAAATATTTTCCATTAGGCCTCTCCTTTTTTAGGACGCAAATAACTTTCCACCAATTCATAATTAAGTGGGTTAACAAAGTTTTTCCATCGTTGATCTCCGATTGTCATCATATCTCGCACCATGCTTCCCGAGACATAAGGAAAACTAGGATCCGTTCGGTCAATGCAAACAATGTTTTGAAAACAAGAGCAAAACCATTGGGCATCATAAGCACTTCCGGCATAATAAACATCGGGAGTTCCCCATTGCGGCATATTTTCAGCCATAAAATCCAAAACAAAATTAGCCCATTCCGTAGGATTATTAATATCAAACAGTCCCATGACTTTCATTCTTTCTTTTTCCTGAGCAAAAACGTTTAAAATCATTTCTTTTCGTTGTCGATAAGAAAAGGGATTGCGAGGAGTACCCTGCTCTTGGATTGACCCCAAAATAATGGTTACTTTGTTACATTCATCAAGCATTTGGCGGATAACTCTTTCATGACCGCAGTGCAAAGGTTGAGCCCGCATAATTGCCAATCCGTGGTTAAATCTCTGCATAAAACCTCCATCAATAAGAATGAATATAAAAAATTTAACCGTTTCCTTGGAATTTTTCAAATATAATTTATATTGACTATCCAATCCGATCCTTTAAAATGCCGATAAACAAATTAAGGATAACCTTATATGAAAGTTAAAACACTTATCTTAGCCGCCGTTCTTCTTTTTCCGAACATAACCAATGCCGGAGAATGGGAGTTTGACGCCACAACAGAGGGAAAAGCTCTCTACGGATATACAAACGTCTCTAAAAGGTACCGAGACAACACCAAATACAATCATGATGTTTTGCTGGCTCAAGCCAATTTTAGTTTATCCCGACAGTTTGATAACGATTATGCGTTAAGCCTTAATTTTGATATTATGGGCGGTGTCGACAAAGAATTAAAAGATTATAACCAAGGGGATTGGGGAGAAGAGGCTTATGCAATTGCCGATATGCCTTTAGGAAGATTAATGTTAGGACAAACAACCAACGTTGCCGCACAATTCCATACCGGAGCCCCAAGCGTCGGAGCTTTGTCAAATAATCGAGATGTCGTTAATTTTATCAGCAACCCCAATTGGGTTCGTGACGGCAAAGTAACCAAATTTGCCACTTTGGACAGTACAGCAATTGATACCGATGGTGTTGCTCCGAAAATAAGCTATATTTCTCCGGAATTTTACAATACGTATTTAGGCTTATCCTATGTTCCGGATGCCTATAATCGAGCCGGACTCATCAGCCGCTATGCCTCTTATAAAGAAGACGGTGGGTATGTTGCCGCACTTTACACGGCACAAGAACTTCCTTGGTTTGACCTTACGGCTGATGCGGGCTTTGCTCGTTTTCATAATAATGACAACGAGTTTTCACTCGGTGTAAAATTGCAAAAAGGGAATTGGAGCCTCGGTGGAGGTTGGCGTAAAACCTATATTGACGGCCAAGACAAACAAGAGAACAGATCAATAACGGAGGTTCGTCCCGAATTTTTTGATGCTTATCGTGAAGGAGAGGCTTATAACATCGGTATCGGATATGATATCGGCCCGCTTGAAACGGCATTAACATATTTTGTTTCAAAAGCATCTCACAGCGACAATAAAAATGAAATCATAACCTGGTCCAATCAATATCAAATTAATAAGAATTTGGATATCTTCCTGGCCGCAAGTCATGTTAATTTTGACGGACAAGATCATACAACACAAGAAAATAACAGCGGTTATGCTTTTGTAACCGGAATAGGAATTAATTTTTAAGAGAAGAAAATATGCCCGACATTTTATTAATCTCATCTAATAAAGATTTTTATACAGACATTAAAGAACAAATAGCCCTATATGCCAAAGACTATTGTCTGATAGAAAAGGAAGATACAACAATTCCCGAGATTATTATATTAGATGATGATATTCAAACATTAGAGGCTCTGCACCATAAAAACCTTAAAGCCCCGATTTTTGTACTATCCGCTCACCCGGAAGAATATAAAGAGATAGAGGGAATCACAAGAGTTATCGCTAAACCGTTTTCTTTACAGTCCTTTTTGGATGAATTGCAATCGGGAATAAATTTATATGAAAACAGCGAAAGCGGATACCTCTATTTTAATGATTATGTCGTAAAACCGGTCAATAAAGAAATATATAATAATCGCAACAACGAAACGGTTAAACTCACGGAAAAAGAAGTTTCCATCTTAAAATATTTATATAAAACTCGCGATCGAATAGTCAGTAAAAACGAACTTTTGCAAGAAGTATGGGATTATTCTCCGGAAGTAACAACCCATACGATAGAAACACACATCTACCGCCTACGTCAAAAAGTAGAACATGAGGATGCA
This sequence comes from uncultured Alphaproteobacteria bacterium, assembly GCA_944392275.1. Lineage (GTDB taxonomy): Bacteria > Pseudomonadota > Alphaproteobacteria > RF32 > CAG-239 > CAZU01. The sequence goes on along the minus strand of CALXWA010000002.1, from coordinate 150,676 downwards.
GAAGCTCAATTAATATTAACGGCCGAAGGGGGCTATCAGTTAAAAATTTAGCTATATCTTAATTTCAAGAGCAACAGGAACATGGTCGGAAGGCCGTTCCCATCCCCGAACCTCTTGCAAAATTCGAGCTTTCCCGATTTGCGGAGCAAGACAAGGGCTAACCCAAATATGATCAAGTCGTCGCCCTTTATTGTTCGTTTTCCAATTTGGGTTTCGATAACTCCACCATGAAAAAACTTTTTCCGGCTCCGGGTAGGATAAACGGACGGCATCAACAAAATTCAAAGACTTAAAAAGACGCTGCAACCGTTCCAGTTCAATTGGAGTATGCGAAACAATTTTTAACAACTGTTTATGATTCCAAACATCATTTTCTGAAGGAGCAACATTAAAATCTCCACACAGGAGAATTTTTTTTGTCAGCAAATCTTTTTGATGTAACTCATAGTATTCGGCAATATCATCCATAAAACAAAGCTTATGAGCAAAAGATAAGTTGGCAATAGGATCGGGAAGGTCTCCACCGGCCGGAATGTAGAGATTATTAATTTCAATATCGCCAAAAACCGTCGCTTTTATATGGCGGGCATCTTTTTTTCCGACCCAATCCAAACGGCAAATATTTTCTAAAGGCATTTTTGCCATAATAGCAACACCATTGTATCCGGGCATACCATAGAGAGCAATATGCTCAAAGCCGAGTTCTTTTAAATCAGAAAAAGGAAAATCCTCTTCTTTGGCTTTTACTTCTTGCAAACAAAGAATATCCGGATTTTCTTGCTCACACAATTTTCGCAACAAATCCATACGGATTCGTATAGAATTAACGTTCCACGTTATAAGTTTACAGGAGGTCATTTTTATTTCTTTTTATAGTTCAGAGGGCTGTCTTTTTTATTTTTAAACTTAAAAATCTTATCATTAAGCTCTAAGTCTTTTTTGACATCGTATAAAGAAACCGTAACCTCAATGCTCTGAGGGTCAACGATTTTCCATTGTAAAAGCTCCATCGGGTGGTTTGAAAAAACAAGCGTAATCGGTCCTAAATCGCCTCGATTAGCATAATCCAGTGTAATGGTTGTCGAGCCGGAATCTTGATAAAAGTCAGAAATTTTAATTTTTTTACCGTCAATTTTAATATCATTGGCTAAAATCAAGCTTGCGGGGATATCTTCATAATCAATATGGGTTACCTGATCCAAATCATAATCATTATAAACAATATCTTTACCGTCCCCAACGATCAAAACATTGGTTGGTTCCGCATATTCCATCCGAATTTTATTGGGTTTTTTAATAAATAAACGACCTTCCGCTGTTCCGCCGTTGCTAGACATCTGAACAAATGTGGCCTCCAAGCTTTTTAAGTTGTTTAAATAAGTTTCAATTGCACGGATATTTTCGGCACTCTGAGCCGCAGCCTCTTGACAAAAGAAAGGTAAAAACAATAAAAACAGCCATTTTTTCATTCTAAAAATCCCAAAACTTCATTAACTGTTTTTAATATAATCAATAATCAAAAATAGTAAATAGAAAATGCCTTCTGTCGGGTATAACCGCAACAGAAGGCAAACAACCTAAGTTAATTAATATTTTCTGGAGCAGCCACAACCGCCAGAAGACGTTTTGGTAGAAGATGAAGAATTTGTTTTTGCAGAATTGTTAGCAGATTCGGTTCTTTTTTCTTCATTGTTTTTGGTGCTGGCCATTTTAGATTCAGTGTTTCTTACATCTTTACACATCATAAAATCTCCTTAAATAAATGCTAAGTGCGTGACCATTCACGCAACCACACAAGATGTAAGATTTCAATCTCAAAAAACAAGCAGATGTAATCCTAAGGATAGGGTTGGGTTTAACTGTTTCTGGCCTTAAAAAAGCCGTTTTCATAGCCTTGAATCTCTTTTTTATGCTTTGCTTCTTCCAAACGTTTCAGCGTATAGGCGACATACTCTTTTTCGCGTTCAATAATTACAAAATTTCGGCCGAGTTTTTGTGCGGTTACGGCCGTTGTTCCGGATCCTCCGAAAGGATCAAAAACCAAATCGTTCGGATTACTGGAAGCAAGGATAAGCTTAGCGATTAGCTTTTCGGGTTTTTGGGTCGGGTGCGGCGTATTTTCACTCATTGACCAAAAAGGAATGGAAATATCCGTCCAAACATTAGACGGATGAGTCAGGCGAAAGCGTTTAGAATCTTCTTCCTGCCAGTCTTTGGGCGAGCCTTTATCATCCCGATAAGGAGCCAAAACAGGCCTTTGTATTTTTACGGCATCCAGATTAAAGGTATAGTCCTTTCCTTTGGTAAAAAACCAAATATCTTCCAAGCAATTTTTCCAGTTATTTTTTGCTCCGCGACCTTTTTCCCTTTCCCAAGAGATCCGATTTTGCAAAATAAAATATTTTCCGGCAATCTCCGGAATAACCAGCGATGTCTTCCAATCCGAACAGATATAAACGGAAGCGTTTTCCTTTAAAAGACGAACCGTCTTTTTCAGCCAAGAATCCAACCACGACTTATAATCACAAAAATCCATTTCATGAAAAGTTCTGTTGCCAAAGTTTTTGGTCAGATTATAAGGAGGATCAACAATCATTAAATCGACAAAAGCATCGGGCAAAAAATCAAAAGCTTGAAAACAATCCTGATAAAGAACCTGATTAAACACCTCTTCTAAAGAAGCCTTTTGTTTTAACAGAAGGGCTTTTTTGGCATAATTTCGAATTTCTTGATCAGAAAGAGTGAGCGTTTTATTTCGCGGAGCCTTTTTTTTGAGCATGGAGCTTATTCTTCTCCAAATTTATTATCAAGGAGCTTTTTCAAGGCTTCCATGGCTTCTTTTCCTTGTTTCCCGGATGTCGTTACTTTAATGGTTGTTCCTTTAGAGGCGGCAAGCATCATTAACCCCATAATGGAACATCCGTTAACACACTGGCCGATTCTTTCTACCTCAACGCAAGCATCCAAGTCTTCAATCGCTTTCACAAAGGCAGCAGCGGCACGAGCATGCAACCCTTTTTTATTTTTGATTTCAAGTTCCTCACAAAAAACATTTTCACTCATTTTTTACATTCCCAATAGTTGCGAGGCGACATTAATATACTTTTTCCCGGCTTCCTGAGCTCCGATCACCGTTTCTTTTAAGTTTTTCTCTTTACGTAAAGAGGCAATTTTAATCAACATTGGCAAATTAATACCGGCAAGGATTTCAACATTGGCTTTGTCCATAATAGATATGGCCAAATTAGAAGGTGTTCCGCCAAACATATCGGTCAAAACAACCACTCCTTGTCCTCCGTCAACATTGCTGACTTTTTCTAAAATTTCGGCCCGCCGAACTTCCATATCGTCCTCTGGTCCGATACAAACGGAATCAATTTGTTCTTGTTTTCCGACAACATGTTGCATGGCCGAAATAAACTCTTTAGCCAAGTTTCCGTGAGTAACTAATACCAAACCAATCATAATTAATCCTCTTTTTCAGACATTCCGCCGACCCAACAATGAATGGCACCAAAGCTTTCCAAAAGCTCTTCTTTTGTTTTAGCCTTGACCAATTCATCGGCACGGGTTTGACGTCCTTCAAAAACAATATCTTCAACATTATCAACCGGAACGGCATAAACACGTTCAACGGTTTTCCCTTTTAACTCGACAATCATCACAAACTCGGCTTCCGCCAAAGGCTCAACAGATTCTTCATTGATATTATCGAGTTTAACGGCCAAACGAGCATCTCTTTTCAAAAGGGCACTATGTTTACCATCAAACTCCAGAACCGGATTTTGCGGGCTTCCGTCGCGGGCATCAATAAAAATAGCCAATTCGCCATATTTATTTTCAATGATTTCGTAAAAGTCTTGTTTTTCGATTAAAGTATAATATTGAGTTTCCATTGTTTAAGACCTTATAGGTTGAGTAATACTAAAACACATGGTATAACAATAACAAAAATGTGTCAATTTTGAGTTAATAAAAGAGCAAGAAACATGGAAAAAACATCTTTAAGATATCTATGGCACTACATCAAAATTTTTAAGAATTATTTTGGTCTGGGATTAATGGCAATTTTTTTGGCAATAGTTTGCAGTCGTTTTTATCCCTATTATTTATCGGAAATCTTTTACACTGTAGCCTCAGAATTTAAAAATCCGCATATCTGGCCGCAAGTATATCACATGGCTTTTTTAGCTCTTGTATTAGGAATGGGAAATGTCCTTTTTTATAACATCCCGTTAATGTTGTTTTCTGTTTTTTCACCGCGTTGTCATACCATGGTGGTTCGCGATGCGTTTGATTATGTAAATCAACACTCAATTGCCTATTTTAGTAATGAAATGTCGGGAAATATTTCAACCAAAGTAGGGCAATTAAGCCGTAGTGTTGATGACTTTATGTTTATGTCCTTTGACATTGCCCATACAAGTTTGCGGGTTATAATAAGCCTGATAATTTTAAGCGTGATTAGTGTCTATTATCTGATTTTGCTAATGTTGTGGTTGATTGTTATCGGGAGCATCAGCCTTTATTTTGGCAAAAAAAGAGTCAAATTATCCAAAGAATACAGCCGTTCAGAAAGCCAAGCCACGGGAGTAATTGTTGATAGTCTTGCAAACTACAGCGAGATAAAAAGTTTTGCCAATTTTAAATTTGAGCGTTTGAATTTGCTCAAACAATTACGTGTTCTTCGTAAAGCGGAAAGCGAAAATGCCAAAGCCCATTCCTCGATTCATTTTTGTTTGCAATTTATTACCGTATCTTCTACGATTTTATTTATCTTTTGCTCCATAACCTTGCTCAAAATAGGAGAAATAGATACCGTTTCCTTTATTTATGCCAATACGTTGTTTATGGATATCTCTAATACGGTTTTTGCCATAAGCTGGCAATACAATAATGCTTCCCGTATCTTCGGGATACTAGATTCGGCCTTAGAGACATTATCCGTAGAGCCCGAAATAAAAGATAAAGCCAACGCAATTGCCTTAAAGGCCGATAAAGCCTCAATCCGTTTTGACAACGTATGGTTTGCCTATCCGGGAAAAAAATATTTGTTTAAGAATTTGAACGTAACCATCAAAGCCGGAGAAAAAATTGGTATAGTTGGCCTTTCCGGTTCGGGAAAATCAACTTTCCTAAAATTGTTATCCCGATATTATGATGTTCAAAAAGGCTCTGTTAAAATAAACGATTTTAATGTCCGGGATCTGACACAGGATTCTTTGCATCGTCACATCTCGGCAATCCCGCAAGATGTTTGCTTGTTTAACCGTACATTGTTTGAAAATATTCGCTACGGAAAAACCAATGCCAACGAACAAGAAGTCTTTTCAGCGGCACAAAAAGCATCTGCCGATACTTTTATCCGAAATCTTCCCAAAGGGTACCAAACCAAAGTCGGAGAAAAAGGGGTTAAACTTTCCGGAGGAGAGCGTCAAAGAATAGCCATTGCCCGTGCAATATTAAAAAATGCTCCGATACTGGTTTTTGATGAGGCAACCTCCGCACTCGATTCGGAAAGTGAAAAACACATTCAGGAATCTCTGCATCAGTTAATGGAAAATAAAACCGTAATTGCTATTGCACATCGGTTATCAACCTTACGTGAAATGGATAGAATATTGGTCTTTGACAAGGGACAAATTGTCGAAGAAGGTTCGCATACATCACTGCTTCGCAAAAAAGGCATTTATGCCAATCTCTATAAAATGCAAAGCGATGGCTTTTTGCAGCAAAACTAGCGGAACAAACATCCGTTTTTAATTTCTAAAAACTGAGCATACCCCCGTAGAGGGGCAAACAACTCGGCATCGGTTGCCGTAATCCAAGCCTGAACGCGGAGATCCCGAATTTTTTCAAGCAAAGCTTCACGCTTAAGGTCATCTAAATGAGCCGCCACCTCATCCAATAACAATACCGGAGCAAAACCTTGGTAAAGCGTTTGGCATTTACTCTGAGCCAAAATAATGCTGATAAGGAGTGATTTTTGCTCTCCGGTAGAGCAAAGTTCAGCCGGCATCCTTTTCTTTTTGTAATAGACCTTAAAATCAGTCCGGTTAATTCCGTCAACACTATCATTGTACAAAACATTTTTTCGTTGCTGACGTAACAAATTCTTATAATAATCTTCAACATCAACAGCCGGCAAAGTATCTAAGAGTTTTTCAATGGTCCCATCCAGCTCTAAAACAACATTAGGGAAGACATCGTCGGGTTCTTTTTCAATAAAACTGTTTAATTTTGCAATTTGTTCCCGCCGAGCCGCCGCAATAGCAACTCCAATCCCGGCCATGTTTTCTTCCAAAGAAGAAAGCCAGTTTTTATCAGCTTTTCCGCTTTTTAAAAGTTGATACCATTCCCGATACATATGTTCAAAATTTGCCGTCCTTTTGGCATGCTCTAAATCAAAGGCATATACCAAACGGTCCAAAAAACTGCGGCGTGGTTGACTCCCGCCCCGAAAAAGACGATCCATCTGCGGAGTAAGCCAATTTGCCTGCAAATACTTTCCGAGTTCTGCTTGGGAAGATACTTTAGCTCCGTTAATTTTAACGATTCGCCGTTCAAAGGTTTTGATTCCGTCTTCAAGGGTTTCCTTAGAGGATTTTTCAGAGGCCGTCCCAATTTCAAATTCATTGCCGTTATTCAAAATCTGGGCAGATACGGCCCAGTTATAAGGCGTAATCTCAGTTGGAGCATATTCATCATTAACAAGAGCCGGAGCAATTCTCCGTATATCGGCCAAGCGAGCACTCCTCAAACCTCTTCCCGGCGTAAGAAAAGAAATCGCTTCCAAAATATTGGTTTTTCCGCTTCCGTTTTCTCCGGTAATAATTACGGGTGAAGGATCAAGATTAAGACGCAAAAACGGATAATTTCTAAAGTCAGTTAAAGTCAGGCGTAAAACACCTGACTTTTCTAACGTAATCGCATCTAATTTTCGTGCTAAATTATCCATCGGCACAACGTAAGTTTAAGTCTAAACCCGCATTGGCATTAAGACATAGATGGCACTGGCATCCGATGTATCGTGGATGACCGAAGGAGAAGAAGCATCGCTAAAGGAAATACGAACGGTATCCCCCTTAACTTCGGCCAAAATATCTAACAAATAGCGGAAATTATAACCGATTTCCAAGGTTTCATTCTCATATTTGGCATCCAAATCTTCTGCTGCACTACCCAAATCCGGGCTAGATGTTGTTATTGTAACCTTGTTTTCATGCGTAATCATTTTTATGGCACGAGTTCTTTCAGCTACAACAGAAACACGATCAACCGCCGAAGCAAGGTCTTTAACGTTTAATTCCAGATTTTTATCATTATCGGTAGGAATAACGCGTTCATAATCCGGATAAGTTCCGTCAATTAACTTAGATGTTAACGTAACATCATCAAAAGAGAAGCGAACTTTGTTTTCCGAAATTTCAATGGTAATATTTTCAACATTATTATCATCAATCAACTTACGGATTTCCGTAACGGTTTTTCTCGGGATAATAACTCCGTTAACATTTTCCGCCCCTTGCGGAAGAGGGGATTCAACGCAAGCCAAGCGATGTCCGTCTGTTGCAACAACACGCAATACGCTGGAGGCCCCTTCTTTTTTGGCATGAACATAAATACCATTCAGGTAATAACGTGTTTCTTCGGTTGAAATAGCAAATTGGGTCCGATCAATAACGTCTTTTAACTCATCTTTTCCCATCGTAAAGCTAATCGGCAGCTTATCGCCGGAAATAACCGGAAAATCTTCAACCCCAATGGTTGACAAAGCAAATTTTGAACGACCGGAAGCAATGCTTAACTGTCCCTTTTCATCCGGAAAAGAAATTTCTACTTGTGAGCCATCGGATAGCTTCCGAACAATATCATAAAGCATATGTGCCGGAGCGGTCGTTGCACCTGTTTCAACAATCTTGGCATCGGCAATTTCTGTAATTTCCGTATCCATATCGGTTGCTTTGAAGCTGATACCATCACCCAAAGCTTCGATTCGAACGTTAGACAAGACCGGAATAGTATTTCTTTTCTCAACAATGCTCTGAACATGGCTGAGAGTTTTTAGCAAAGTTGCTCTTTCAATCGTAAACTTCATATTTTTATTACCACTTAATTAAACCAAACGACTCATCGTCCTATTTTCTGCAAAAATACCACATTATGATATAAATCAGAAGTTAAAACGATGAGTCGTCAACAACTTTTTAGGAAAAACCTGCTTTTAAGCTTCTAAAGCTCTCCGTAAAGCATCAACATTTTCCGCTAAAGAAGAATCTTCCAAAATCAATTCTTCTACTTTACGGACGGCATGCATAACCGTTGTATGATCACGATCAAACTTGCGGCCGATCTCCGGTAAAGACCGAGAGGTAAGTTGTTTTGCCAAATACATTGCAATTTGCCGAGGCCGAGCAACGGTTCTTGCTCTGCGAGAAGACTGCATTTCCTTAACGGAAATATTGAAATGTTCGGCAACTTTTTTCTGAATTTCATCAATAGTTGTCCGCTTATCATAAGAACGCAACATATCTTTCAAAACATCTTGTGTCATATCCAGCGTAATTTCTTTATCAGACAAAAGTTGAGAATGAGCAATAACTCTTCGTAAAGCCCCTTCCAATTCCCGAATATTCGAGGTGATTTTTTGGGCTAAAAATTCAGCAACTTTTTGCGGCAATTCAATTCCAAGCTGTTTTGCCTTGTTGTTCAAAATTCCCATTCTCAAATCAAAGTCTGTGGGGTGAATGTCGGCCACCAAACCGCATCCCAAACGCGATCTTAAACGATTTTCAATTCCTTCCAAATCAGCCGGAGACTTGTCTGCAGAAATAATAATCTGCCGTCCTTCCTCAATCAAAGAGTTAAAGGTGTAGAAAAATTCTTCTTGGGTTGTATCTTTTCCGCCCATAAATTGAACATCATCGACCATTAAAACATCAACGGAACGGAACTGTTCTTTGAAAGCAGTTGTATCTTTATAACGCAAGGCCCGAACAAACTTATACATAAACTTTTCAGCAGACAAATAAACAATGTTACGTGTCGGATCTTGTTGTTTAATGTGCCAAGCAATGGCATGCATCAAGTGTGTCTTTCCAAGACCAACGCCGGAATACAAAAACAAAGGATTAAAAGAAACGTTTCTGGATTCGGCAACTTTTCTTGCAGCCGCATAAGCAAACTCATTTGTTTTACCGACAACAAAGTTGTCAAACGTATATTGCGGATTAAGAGGCACAGACAAAGAGTCACTCAAACTACCGTCATTAGTATTTGCAATAACCGAATTGATTCCGGATTGATAAATATTTTGCGGTGCCGGAGAAGAAGATATTTTTTTCAATAAAGAACGACAGGTCGGATTATAAAGACCACCGCGAGCATCTTCGCTATTAACGGCCTGTACAACAAAATTAACATTTTTAATGGCAGGATTTTTCTTTTCCCAGATTTTGTGGATTCGTTCACTGTAGTGTGTCAAAACCCAGTTACGCATAAATCTTGTCGGAACGCAGATGTTCATAACACCGTCATCAAAAGAACCGGGTTTCAAAGGTTTTAACCAACTTTCAAACGCTGTTTCCCCGACTTCGTTTTTAAGCTGGCTGCAAATTTGTCCCCATTGATCTTGAACCGAGTTCTCTGACAATGTATCTTGTAATGCTTCCTCAGCCATTTTATCTCCCCAATTAATCTAAAAATTAAACCCCAAATTAATTGCCTGATGGTAATTAATAAAATTATATTTTTTAATAATAGACAGTATCTTTTAACCAACTTTTCAAAAGCTCAAACACAATCATTTATACCCAAGCAATGCCTCAGATATAAAAAAATTATTTTACGCTTTTCGTACACTAAAACAGTAAGACGGAAAAGATTGATTTTTGATTCTTTTTTCTAACTGTCGTTCTCAAAAAGTGATTCGAATATTAAATAAAAAAAAGAGAATTACAACAGAACATTTTAAGAACATTGAAATTAATTAGCTTGACATAGAGTCTTTTTAGAGTCGCTTAGATTCTCTTGTTTTGAGCACAAAAAAACACAAACCGAAAATTACTCTGTCAAGTAAAAAGAGTATCCGATTTGTGTTTTTTTTATTTGTTTTTAGATAAACTAAAGAGCCTTAATTTTTTTAGAAAGACGAGAAATTGTCCGAGCAGCAGTGTTCATTGCAAAAACACCTTTTCTAACGGCAATCATCATTTCGGATTCTGCAGTAGCGAAAGCTGTTTTAGCAAGCTCTTTATCATTATTGCTGATAGCTGCTTCAACTTTCTTTACAAAAGTGCGAACACGATTGCGACGAGCACCGTTAATAATGTCACGTTTGTTATTTCTGGTAATTCTGTTTTTTGCCGATTTATGATTGGCCATTTTATTTCTTCCATTCTTAAAAAAGGTTACTACAAAATTTTAAATGTAATGTTTTATAAACTCTTAAAACGCGTTAAGTCAATAAAAATTTACAAAAACAAAGCGTCAAACAATCATTTTTGCAAAAATTTTTCTAAATTCTGACGGAATTCTTCCGTGTTTAAGGTTAATTTACAGCTTTTGTTTTCCAAATCGATTCCATTTTGCAAATTCATGTCTGCGGACTGGTTAATGGTTTCTTTTGCCTGAATAACGGCTTGGAAAGGTTGTTCGGCGATTCTCATAGCAATCTTTAAGGCTTCATCGCTTAAGTTATGCAGATCGACAACACGACTGATAAGTCCGCAATACATTGCCTCTTCGGCACTTAAAGCCCTTCCGGTTAAAATCATTTCCATTGTTTTTGCTTTTCCGATAGCGTGAACCAAACGAGAGCATCCCCCAAAGGCGGGGATAACGCCCAAGCTGACTTCCGGACTGGCAAAACGAGCATCATAAGAGGCCAAAACAATATCACAGGCTAAAGCAATTTCCATCCCGATTCCCAAAACATATCCGGACACGGCGGCGATAATCGGTTTGCTGCAATTTTTGATTTTGGCAAATTCTTCTCGCCACAAATTCAGCGCAAAACTTTGTTGCGAAACTTCAAGAGACAATTCTTTAACGTCGATTCCCGCAGCAAAAGCTTTGTCGTTTCCTTTAACAAGGATAACACGAATATTTTCGTCATAATCAAAGGTTTGAATCTGATAAGCCAGTTCGTTGAGCATGGTCAGATTTATGGCATTCAAAACCTCAGGGCGATTAAGGGTAATAATCCCGACATTTCCCTGTACTTCGGTTAAAATTGTGGTTGCTTCATCCATATGCATACATCCTATATTTTACTTTTAACGGTAATGCGGATTCTTAGAGGATTCTCGGCATCTTTACTGATATCCATAACCTCTCCGTCCCGATCAAAAAGAAAAGTTTTTCCTCTTTTTCCTTGATAAATCCAGCCCATCTGCGGCAGGGTAGATTTATAAAAATTTCCAACCGTTCCAAAAGATGTTTTGTTGCCCTCAAGAATAACTTCAACAAAACGGCTTTCTTCATTGCCAAAAGAAAGAGTGTCATTTTGAATTTGGTGCAGCCCCGGAGCTACGGGAACATCTTCCAATCCCTCAATAAAAGTCGCCGCCTGAGCGTTAAAGCTAAGGCATATCATTAATCCGATAAAATACAAATACCTCATATTGACCTACTTTTGTTTGACGGGGCAATAAAAGCTGGAGCGACCCGCTTGCACGATTTTTTGAATTCCCCCGGTGCGGTTAATATCACAAATGCAGTTAAGACATTTTTGCCCAGTTTTATTATAAACACAATGCATATTTTGAAAATACCCAAGTTTTCCATCGGGTTTTTTGTAATCTCTCAGGGAAGATCCGCCTTTTTCAATGGCATTGTACAAGACCTTTTGCACTTCCTCAATAATCCGCTTTGTTTCTTTTAGCGTAATTCGATTCGCCGGGCGTAAAGGAGAAATCCCCGCGGCAAAGAGAGCCTCCGAAGCGTAAATATTGCCGATTCCGACAACAATGGATTGATCCATCAAGGCTGGTTTTATGGCTATTTTTTTATGTTGAAGTTTTTGGTATAAGTAAGAGGCGGTTAACGCATCATCAAAAGGCTCAAGTCCCAGATTTTTTAATAACGGATTTTGCTCGATTCCCTCTGTCTTGTCATAAGTAAAAACGCCAAACCGCCGCGGATCGTTGAAGGTAACGATTCCGTTTTGTGTCACTAAAAGAACATGATCATGCTTAGCGGGAGGATTCGGTAGTTGTTTTGAAATCAGAATGCTTCCGCTCATTCCCATATGCCAAAGAAGACTAAGCCCGTTACTTAAGTCCATCAAAATATATTTTGCCCGCCGCCGATAATTTAGAATGGTTGCTCCGCAGATTTTTTCTTTAATATCAACGGGAATAGGTTGCCGAAGTCTATAATTGTTTACAATTAGATTATTTATACTACAATTACCAATAGAATGACTCAAGGCCGTTTTGATAGTTTCCACTTCGGGAAGTTCTGGCATTTTTTTACCTCCGAATATTTTATTACGAGAAGAGCATACATGAAAAATAATTTCTTACCAATGATAAAAAAAGCTCAATTAACGTTTAAATTAGCTCAAAACGATACTCTTTTTTTACTAAAAAAGATCCAAAGTTGGCGATTATATTACCTCATCGGTAAGATGTTTGCGGATTCGCAGGAGGAAGATATTGAAAATGTTTATACCTTTCTCGAGGCAGAAAACAACCCGCTTTTATGGCAGATCTTTAACCAAGCTTTAGCCTGTCCGGAGGTTTTTGGCGAACAGCGCATTCTTTTGCCTAAGGAGGAGAAAGTTTATCTGGACAAGGAGCCGATTTTGCGACAAGCCGTTGCGGAAGAAGACGTAACTTTCTTTAAAAAAATTATAAGCGACGTTGTTTTAGAAAATTATCCGCAATTACAAGAGGAATTGTCCGATTACATCTATATTTCGGAAAAGTATATGGACATGCGTTTATATGCGGCGGAAATTGAAAATTTATATGAAAAAATAGCCGGTAACGACAAGGTCCTTCCCTTAGAAATTGATTGGGGCTCAACAAGGGAGAATACGCTTTGCGTGAACTGTCCTCCCAATACGGTTTTTGGGGCAAAGCTTAATCCGATGGCACAAGAAAACTTGTTGAACTTAATGGCTTGGATGTTTTTTGAACAATCAATTTTTATCGCTTCTTTTTCGGGGATTTGTTCGGATTCTTTCGGAAAGATAAATTTTGTTGATTTTGACCGCGTCTATACGGTAGATGAAGCGTTACGGGAATTTTTGTTTGAATATCTGGAACAAAGAAAAGAGCCGCAAACCTTTGCAGAACGCAAATTGGTTTTAATGATCAAGTATTTGGAGACATATTGTCCGGAACTCAATATAACCTACCAATTGCTAGAAATCAGTAAAACATACCCCCACCAACTTCTGGAACAAAAAGAACAATCCACCTCCTCTAAAATGGAAAAAGCTCTAACCGAACAAGGACTTTCTTTGCTCTCAAACAAATCACCCCAAACGGAAAGTAATGTGTTGCAAAAACATCAAATGTTTGAAGAATTTAAAAACGGCAATTCTTTTCGCAAATCAAGTTGGCGTTACTATATTCCCTTATTGTTGGTAATTTATGCTTTGCTAAAATTTTTCGGTTAAGTTATAATATTTCGGATTCGCAAATGAAAAACACAGGGAGTCTTTTGTAAAGTGATCCGTAAACCGTTAAAAAAAAGAAGAAGCAAGTATTTTGAGCCTCAGACCGAAGACACCGGTCGTAAGTGTGATCACCCGGGGTGTAATGAGCCCGGAGAATACCGTGCTCCGAAGGATCGCCGTCTGAAAGAATATTATTGGTTCTGCCTGAAACACGTTCAAGAATATAACGCCAAATGGAATTACTATGAAGGAATGGATACCTCCGAGGAAGAAGAAAATCCTCGCCGTCGTTTTCGTTTTTCTTCACGAATAAAATATAACTTCGGATTCGATTTTAACGGGAATTTTGATTTTGTAGAGGATTACAAACCGGATTTTTCAAGCTTTGCCGGCGTCTATTTTAATGAGCAAGATCGCCGCTACCTCAAGATTATGGAAATAGAAAAAATTGAAGAGGTAAGTCTGGAGCTGGTAAAAAAACAATACAAAAAACTAGTAAAAAAATACCACCCGGACGTTAATCAAGACGATAAAAATGCCGAAGAAAAATTTAAATTATTGAGTGAGGCTTATAAAGCCTTGTTAAAAAAGCTGACCTAAAGCTAAAAACGCATACTTTCTTTTTCTTGTAACAATTTTTGGACTTTAGTATTTTTTTGCATTTCAATATTTTTAGAAGTTTTTTGGTTCTTATTTTTTTTCTTGGATGGTCGACCTGTTTTTTCATTAATCATTTCAGCCAATTGTTGTTCGTCCATATTTTTATTTCCGGCTTCAATTAGCTCTTCAAGCTTCCATCCTTCCAAAGCTTTTGGGTTTATTTTTCCGTTTACCACGGTTTTTTGAATTCGATCAATTCCCCGCATTAGGTTAATGGTTTGTGCTTCGGAAAGACCTTTGGTCTTAAGATTGGTCTTTTTTTGCAAATCTTCTTTGATAGCCAAATCAAAGGTATAAGTATTTTGCGTAACATCAATCATATTGTTATTGATGGTCGATTCTTTTAAGGGCTTAAGCCCCAAGCTTTTTGTCATTTTGCTGGCTTTATTTAAGGCTTCCATCTTGCCGACATCTTGCATTTGTTTATTGGTATTAAGAGTTTCCTGAACCTTTAATTGCTGCTTTTCCTCTTCATATAAAGCATTTAACAGGGAATTATCTTGCGGGAGGATAACATATTCCTCTTCATCCTCGTCATCATCATAAATGTCTTTTATTTTTTTTCGGATTCGCCTCAATCCTTTAGGGAGTTCGGAAGGTTTAGGCGTAAAAGCTTTTTGAGGAGAGTTGTTTTCAACCACATCATATTCAATGGCTTTTTTTATATTAATTTTTCGAGATAAACGGTTCTTTTCTCCGAAACCTTTTTTATTTTTCCATTCAATATTGGCACCTGAGGCATCATCATTCATGTTAATCTCCGCATATGGAAAAACTTATTTCTGTAAATATGGTGACACAGAAACAAAATTTTGTCAATTATTCTAAGTTGTAACAAGTCTAACGATTTGTTTTATAAAAGTTTTTATACTTTTTTATAGGTAATCATCAAAGAGCCGTCTGACAAGGTCCCCGATAAAATTTCCAAATCTCCCAAATCGTCACAAGAAAGAGAAAGTCGCTTGTTTGTCATATCAACAATATGATTTATAAGGCTTTTTTTCAATTCTTTCCAATTTCCTTCTTTGACAAAAAAGCGTTTTTGCGACTCGATAACCTCAGGCAAAGTTGGTCCGCTGCTAAGAAAAGTTTTATTAGACTTCCACAACTTTATGTAGGCCTGATTATAAAATGTCAAACTACCGTCACTGCCAAAAATAAGAACAGCATCAAAAAGGTTTTCCATAATCTCTTTTTGCCGTTTGAGGAGTTCATTATAGGCACTGGTTGTTGCCAAACGATCGGTAATATCTTCATAAGCAAAGACCAATCCACCCATATGATGCGGAGCAATCACACGGCGAAAGGTTTTTCCGTTGGGCAAATAAAGACGATCTTCGCTCGGTTCAATAATTCGGCTAAATTTCTCAAGCTCGCTTTTCTTGAAAGCCAAATAATCGCTGACTTCAGGCAATAGCCTTTTTTCGCGGATAACATCCAAAAAGCTGGAATAATTGGGTTGTTGCTCTAACCAAACCTCTTCCAAATGCCAAAGAAAAGCAAAAGCTTTGTTATAAAAGGCCAATTTTTCATGTTGGTCAAAAACAGCAAAGGCAGTTCCCAAAGTCCCAAAAATCTCTAATTGCGTATTTTCATGGATTTTCAAGTTTCTTTTGAGTTCGTCAAGCTCATTCACATCAACCATAACACCGACGGTTGCAATTTTATCCAGGCTGTTTTCAATATGAAAAGGGGTTTCGGTAACTTCAACAGCCAAACGTTGTCCGCCCTTTACAACACTGACGGTCTTTTTTTTGCTTCGATTGGTTGCCCGTGCCTCCAAAGCCAAATTTTGGGAAAGACTTTCTCCGTTGCTGGTATTGATTTCAATTCCTTCTCGCAAAATATCATCTCGATTTTTATTTTCTGGAGATAAAAAATCAAGATAGCGTTTGTTAATGATTTTCAAACGCAAATTTTCATCTCTCAGCCAAACCGGAAAAGGCAGATTGTTTATTAAATCTTCCATTTGCAGTAATTTGGATGAGGCATCTTTCTTTTCATTTTCCAGTTCAAAGATTTTACTTGTTTCATAGCTGATATCGCGAAACCAAATCATATCGCAATAAATATTCCCGTCAAATCCGTTTATTTTCGAGCCGGACAATTTCAAAAATTTGTTATTGTTTTTAAGGCAAAATTCATCTTCAAAAGAAACGCCTTCATCTTTCAAAAGAGCAATATATTTTTTTATTTTCAGAGCATCTTCTTTATAAAAATTTTTGAGCAAATCTTCAAAAGAAGTTTTGGTCCCATCGACCAGATTCAACATAACGGCTAATCGTCTGGAGCATCTTTCCGTAATATGTTTTCTTGGGTCATTAACTTTTTGGTCCGGATAAATAAAAGCAAAATAACCGTCTCGAGAAGCATAAAGCGTTTCAGCGTAGCGTTCTCGATCCCGATTGAGAAAATAGTTTTTTTGCTTTAATTTTAAAATTCGATAGAGCTGATAAATCAGTAACAAGACAAGAACAGCCGCAACCCCTAAAAGGGTATACCAAAGCTCCGGAGCGGCATAATACATATTGATTAAAAGGTTTATATCCATAATTTTAAGCCGAAATCTAAAAAGGATTGTTTCTTTTGCAATTTTAGTATATAAAACCGATTAATTAAACTGAATTTTTGGATAAGTGGAAAACATGTATAATCTGGCTTTTGACACAACGGGGGCACAATGTGCCGTTATTTTACGCAAAGATGAGAAAACACTTGATTTATATTCAAAATTTATGGACTTTGGCCAAGCCGATGAGCTTTTGCCGCAAATCAAAAGAATGCTTGAAGGACAAAATTTAACGTTTGCGGATTTAAGCTTGGTTGCCGTTTGTACCGGGCCGGGGTCTTTTACCGGTGTTCGGGCGTCGATTTCAGCGGCAAGGGCTTTTTCGATTGCCTGTCCGCATTTGGCCGTTGACGGGGTATCGGCTTTTGATGCTTATGTTGAGGCTTTCCACCCCGAAGAACTTGCCGAAGCCAACATTGTTATTATAGAAACCAAAAGAGAAGATTTTTATTTCCAAATTTATGACCATAACCGCAATAAAATAACCTCGCCACAGGCTGCCGTTTATGAAGATATTATTCCATTGCTTCGTCACAAAAAAGTTTCAATAACAGGGGATGGCGTTGAAAGATTTTTAAGCCGGCCGACAGGTTTGAGCTTGCATTGCATCAAAATGCCGGAAGCTTTAGATATTACAAATTTAGCCCAAGTTGCATGTCGCCACTTTAACAACAAACAGCTTGACTTTCCAAAACCCTTGTATTTGAGAGCACCGGATGTCTCCATGCCCAAAGGGCAAAGCTAGAAATTATAAACAAGAGACTGTTTTGTGCTTAAAATCTTATCAATAGTTTTTTGCAATTCGTCTTTTTGGTGCGATTCGATAATTTCAATAATTTCGATTTCCTGCTTATCCAAACGACGATTAATTCCAAGAGAATCATAAAATTGTTTGCTGTTATTATATAATTTTGCCGCCTGCAAACTATTTCCTTGAGAATAGAGATATTGCGAAAGCATTTTGCTGGCATTGGCAACTTCTAACGGATGCAATTCTTCATCAGCCATGTCCAAAACCTTTTGATAAGCTTGTATAGCTTGGTTGTTGTTGCCGCTGCGATGGTACATATCGGCCAGCCGGCTCCAGGCCAAAACATTTTGCGGATTTAACTCTAAAGCCAGCTCAAAAGCTCCGGTAGCTAAGTGAACATCGTTAATTGAGGCGATATTGCCAAAAGTGCAGGATTGTTGAGAAATTTCATTAAATAAGAGATCCTTATTTGAAGGGGTCTTCTGAGCCATATCAATATTATAATCCATCAAATTTTCTAACAAACTCAAAGCCAAGGTCGGATCCCCAAGGGCTAAATGAAGTAAAACTTCTTTTTCTAACGGCAGATCTTTAATATTAGGCAAGCGTTCAAAATGATTTTCTAAGCATAAATTAATAAATTGTTTAATGGATTCGATGAGCTGTAAGACATCGTTTTCAGAGCTTTTTCCTTGGTTTCTAAAAATAACGGTTTGAGCAATTTTAAGATCATCAACACCTCGTCCGATCATATCAATAATTAAGCCCATCAGTTCAGAGAGTTCTTTATGCGTTTGCGTATAAGTCAGCGATTCGACACCAAAAGCCGGAAGGTCTGATTGGGAGGAGGACAGAGCCTCAACTTTTTGACCTTTTTTCCAGTCAAAATCCAAAACATTATCCCGATGGGCGGAATGTTCTTGGTCCTTGAGGGCTTCTTTTTCTGGGCTGGAGAGTTCCTCTTGTTTTTGCAGCGGAGAAACAACTTTTTCGTTTTCAAGATTTTGTGACTCTCTTTTTGCAGATTCTTTTTGTTGGTCGATTTCTTCTTTCTTAATACGGGAGAGTTCCAGTTCTTTCTGCAGTTCTTTTTCTAGTTCATTTTCTCTTTCTTGTTCTTGCAGAATTCTTTTGAGTTCTTCTTCATCTTCATTGGTAAAAATTTCCTCATCGGAAGAGGTATCGGAAGAAGAATTGTCGCTTTTTAAGAAGGAAACGATAGATTTGACGTAGATGATAATAACCAAAAAAACAAACATCATAAAAGCAAGCAACATCAACATAATCGAAGCAATTCGGAGGTTGTTAACGCCGGAAAGATAGCCGTCGACCATATTGGTCAGCATATCGATACTGTTAGAGACATTTGTAATAATTTCTGCGTTGGCAAAAAAAGTTATCATCGTTTCAAACATAAATTTCTTTCAGACCATTTACAATTTATTTATATAGCACTAGTATGATATACAACAAGGTAATCATAACGATAAGTTAGAAAACAGTCAAATTTTAAGTAAAATAGATTAAAAATGGGTTACTTTAGTAAAAGAAAAAAATATGAAAGAGAAAGTCTGGTCTTAAAGATTTCAGGCATTATCTTGATAATTCTTGCAGCATTAACACTTTTCTTTGACAAAATCCCGTTTGTTGGAGAGATAAAAAATTATCTATACCAAATTTATTTATTTAATGTTTTAGTCTTTTTATTTGCACTTTTTTTGCGTCGCGGAAGCTATGTCGTAACATTTTTTTGTCTTCTAATCCTCAACTATACTCAAATATCTTCCTATGCCAATGTGTTTCTTAGTAGTCAAGTAGATGGGGATCACCATTTGTCCGTTAGATATGAAGCATCTAACCCGTTGTATATTAATAACCACAGTGCAATCATTCTTCGTTCAGGGCATTTTAATTTAGGAAATGCCAATAAAGCCGATTTTGTAACGATTGATAAAAACAACAACGTTTATACCTTAATCAATGTTGACTTTACAAAACCGGAAGCACGAGTCTTTCAAGCTCTGGAAGATTTTGTCATTAAACAAGATGAGCCTGTTGTGATTATCGGCCGTTTTGGTGAGCCGGCTTGGGGTAAACTTATGAAGGAACTTTTACAAAAGACGGGTCTTCAGGTAAAAAATAGAATGGTTTTGATTAGTAATTCGAGCAGCTTCTCATTATTCCATGCTCCGGATTTTTATGTCTTGGGGTTTGACAATATCGGGATTTCGGATTTAGAAACCAGTTACAATACCAATACCGAAAAACCGGTTGTTATGATGGAACTTTCTTACTACTAATAATCTCACGAATTTTCTTAGAAAGGTCGGTTTCTCCGAAAGTTTCGGCATATTGTAAAGCTTTTGCAAGTGTTTCGGAAGCTTGTTTTTTCTGCCCTTTACGAAACTCAATCAAAGCAATGTTGGTATAATCAATGGCAATGCCGTCCGTACGGTTGTTGTCCAGTTCACAATCTAAAGACTGTTGTAAAAGACCTTTAGCACGTTTCAGGTTTCCCCTTTCTAAATAGATAAGTGCTAGCAAACTATAGGCATTTGCTTTATGAAAACAAACAGGGTGCTCTTTGGTTAAGTCAATAATATTTCGCAAAATAGTCTCGGCATCCGTATCTTTACCTAACTCTTTTTGCAATTGAGCCTCTAAAAATAAAACATCGGCCAAAGCCGAAAAATTTTGTACTTTTTGATAAAGTTTTTGTGCCTTCTGGGATAGGAAAAGCGCTTTTTGCAAATCTCCCAAACCCATTTGTGCATTTCCGGACAGTTCCAAACTAAGAGCTTGCCCTAAGGAGCAATTATTTTTTTTGTGCAAACATAAGGCTTGTTTGCTAAAGGCGGCAGCTTGCAAAAAATTGTTTTGGATTAAAGCGGTCAGGGCTTTTTGGTTTAAAATTTCGGCTTCTCCTTGTAGGTTGTGAGAGGCAAGATACAAATTCAGAGCCTTGTCAAAAAAATCATCGGCTTCTTCAAAACGATTTTGCATTGTCATTAACATTCCTAAATTTCCGAAAACCTCAGCCGCTTGATGATCGGCCCCTAAAGCCGTAAAGATTTTTTCGGCAGAATTAAACATCATTTGGGAAACATCCTCCACGGCACAAACCCGATAGATTGTCCCCATTAAAAAATAAGCTTTAGCTTCTTCATAGAAAAAGTGTTTTTTCCGAAATAAACGAACGGCGTTGTTAGCATTGGAGCTAGCAGAAAGCAAATCCCCTTCTTGTAAAAAAGATAAGCCGTCAAAATAATCTCGCAAACCCAAGGACAGATTTAAGTTTTCACGAACATCTTTCAGTTGCTCTTCTTGCTCACAAACCAAATAAAGAGAGGCTAAAATTTCACAAACCAAAGGATTTTTCGGAGATTGGAGATAGAATTTTTCAAAAGTCTTTATATATTTTGGAGGGCAAAATAAAGCCTTAAGACCAGAGGAAAGAATAGGCTGTTTTTGTTTTTTCAAATAAGCGGAAACCGTATCAAAATTACCTTTTAGCAAGGCGTTTAGAACCTTTTTAGAAGGAAAGACAGATAAGACGGCATTGATAATTTCATATAACAGATACGATGAAAAAAAAGTTTTCTGATTTAAGGATTTTTGTTTTTCAAAAATTTTTTTAGCAGCCGATTTAAACAAATAATCTTTCCGCATCTTGAAGTAGAAAAACAACAACAAAGATACGGACACCGCAAAAACAAACAAGATAAGGATAAGATGAAAATATTTCATAAAAGACCCGTTTCTTTACAGAATGTTAGTGTTTATTAGTATAATATCAAAAATAACTTATCATAAACTTAATGTGTAGGAATTTTATTATGACAATTTCTAAACTCAGCTCTCAAGAACTCTATACCAAGTGTGATCCCAAAAAATTTACTTTTTCCAGTACGGCCGAACTGGAAGAACGCCTTTCTGCTTTAGGGCAGGATCGAGCTCTCAGTGCGGTAGAAATTGGAATTAATATTAAATCCAAAGGCTACAATCTTTTTTGCCTTGGGCCGGAAGGGACCGGAAAAACCAGTTTGGTAAAAAGGGTTTTGGAACAAGAAGCAAAAAATCGTCCAACGCCAGATGATTGGGCTTATGTCTATAATTTTGAAGAGCCCTACAAACCGCAAGCCGTCCGTTTTCCTTGCGGAACAGCCTCTGATTTTGCTAAAGATATTGATAAGTTAATAGAAACCTTGTCGACCACTATTCCCAGTATTGTTGATAATGAAGAATACAAGGCCGGTTTAAATATTATTCATGAAAAATATCGGCAATACAAAGAAGAATATGTTAAAATTCTACAAAAGAAAGCAAAAGGCAAAAGCGTCAGTTTGTTGCATATGCCGGTTGGATTGGTTGTTGCTCCGGTCAAAAACGGAGAAGTCTTGAGTCCGGAAGCTTTTGATGAATTACCGGAGCAAGAGAAAAAACAGTTGCTTGAAGACTTAAACCAAATGCAGGAGGAAATTGAAAATACGGCACAAAACCTTCCGCAATGGGAAGAAAAGCAAAGAAAAGAAATTAACACGTTACGGGAAAAATTCTTAAAACTTGCCGTTAAGAACCCGATTGATTCCTTGCATGCGAAGTATAAAGGCTTCAAAGCAGCCAATGATTTCTTGAAAAAAATTCAAAAATATATCACGACCAATATTGATGAGTTTTTGCCCGAGCAAGAGAAAGCTACATCCGGAGATGAAAGTGGTACGGATGCTCTTTCCGCTTTGTTTTCTCGTATCAAACAGCCCGAAGAAGACAAATATGCCAAATTTAAAGTCAATGTGATTGTTAAAAACGAAAAAAATTCCGGAGCTCCGATTGTTCTGTTAGATCACCCGACACAAGGAAATTTGGTCGGTAAAGTTGAACGGATACAACAATATGGTGCGTTGTTAACCGACTTTACCTTAATTAAGGCCGGAGCCTTGCATCGAGCCAATGGCGGGTTTTTATTAATGGACGCTCGTAAAATGCTCTTACAACCCTATGCGTGGGATTCCTTAAAACGAGCTTTGGCTTCTAAAACAGTAAAAATTGAAGCTCCGAGCGAAGATACGACCTTTACAACTATTTCTCTTGATCCGGAACCGATTCCCTTACGGGTTAAAGTGATTTTAACCGGAGATCAGGAGTTATATGATATCTTGAGCGAACGAGATCCTGATTTTGGTGACTTCTTTAAAGTAGAAGCCGATTTTGGCACTTTGATGGATCGTAATGAGGAAAATGAAATTGAATATGCCAAATTAATCGGTTCTCTTTCCAAGAAAAAACACCTGCGTTCCTTAAACAAACAGGCCGTAGCCAAAGTAATAGAATATTCGTCACGCTTGGCGGAAGATTCGCGAAAATTAACGGCACATATTGCCTCCATCGGGGATTTAATTCGTGAAGCCGATTATTGGGCACGGAAATCAAAAGCCAATCAAATAGGTAAAAATCATATTGAACAAGCCATAGAGGCTCAAATTTATCGGAGTGACCGTATCAAACAAGCGATGCTGGAGCAAATTGATAACGGAACGATATTAATTGATGTTGAAGGAAAAAGAGTTGGACAAATCAACGGATTGGTTGTTTACAACTTTTCCCGAACCAGCTTTGGCAAACCGGCTCGTATCACGACGCAGGTCCGTATCGGTAAAGGTGAATTTATCGATATTGAACGTGAAATTGAGATGAGTGGACCAATTCATACCAAAGGGGTTTTAATTTTACAAAGTTTAATTGCCAACCGCTTTGCCAAAGAATCTCCGTTGTCTTTAAGTGCCTCCATTGTTTTTGAACAATCATACGGAGGTGTTGACGGAGATAGTGCATCCTCCACCGAGTATTATTGCCTAATGTCAGCCTTAACCAATATTCCGATTAAGCAAAATATTGCAGTAACCGGTTCCATCAATCAGTTTGGAGAAATCCAACCCATCGGTGGTGTTAACGAAAAAATAGAAGGCTTTTTTGATGTTTGTAATCATCGTGGATTAACGGGTGACCAAGGGGTCATTATTCCTCGGACAAACGTAAAAGATTTGATGCTTCGGGAAGATGTTTTAAATGCCGTTGATGAAGGACGTTTCCATATCTATGCCATAGATACGGTAGATGATGGTATTGAAATATTAACCGGAATTCCGGCCGGAAAAATGGGCAAAAACGGTAAATATCCTAAAGGGACCGTTAATTATGAAGCTCAAAAGAGTCTAGAATCTTTTTATAAAAAGTATGCTCACTATGCTAAAGAAACACATGGCTGCCTAGGGCGATAGAAAGGAAAATCCATGGCAACAATAACAGAGACGCTTTTTTCAGATATTTATATTACTCCGGAAAAAAAAGCTTTTATTCCGGATCGGCGGACCATTAACGGACTTGCTCTGTTTGAGCCGGAAGATTTTGAGGCTTTTTATCAATGTTTGGAAGAAGGTTATAAGGATGGCAATACCAGTTATTCCATAAACTATAATAACATTCTTTATCGTGTTGAAAGATCGGCCAGTATTACCGGACCGCAATACTGTTGTCGGAAAATGCCGCCCAAAGTACCTCCCTTTAACATGTTGGGTTTTCCGCAACCCTTAATCAATTATTTGATGACACTAAATAACGCATCGGGGCTGATTTTGTGGGCTGGTCCGACAGGGGTTGGAAAAACCACCTCCATCTCATCTTTGTTAAAAGAATATCTCAGTCGCGAAGGGGGCTTTGCCTATACGATTGAAGATCCGGCGGAACAACCGCTAGATGGAATTTATCAATCAATGCGAGGAGGATTGGGGCTATGCAAGCAAAATGTTCCGGTTAATGATGGGTGGGGGGAAAGTATTAAACAAGCTTTGCGGTCTCGCCCGCGTTATATTATGATTGGAGAGATAAGAACCCCCGACGCCGCCAGTGAAGTTTTGCGAGCCGCAACTTCGGGGCACTTGGTTTTATCAACTATCCATGCCAACAATGTAACCGATGCCATAACCTCTATTGTTAAATATGCGGCAGCGGCAAATATGAGTGAAGATTTGGCGTATGATCTGTTGTCACGAGGAATTTTAGGCGTAATTCACCAAAACCTTGTCGGAACGGGAATGAAACATCCGCAACTCAGCTTTTTATTTGCCAATCCGGACACGACCAAAGGGGACCAAGTCCGAGGAATTATTAAAGCCGGAAGGATTAACTTGGCAACATCAATTGAAACACAAATGACCCGAATGAGTCGAGGGATGAGTCTTTTCCCGGATATTGATTAAGAAATTTTATAAATTAAATATCCCAAGGGAAAACAACCCAGTTATCGGGAATATCCAAAGCATTAAGATCGCAACTTTCTTTACCGTGAGGTTTGGCATAAACGCAGGCAAAAACCGCTTTAGGGAAGATTTTTCGCAAAAGATTAAAGGTTCTGCCGGAATCTGCCAAATCATCAATAATTAAAGTATGTTCATCAGCATTGGTAATATGACAAGAAATTTCAATCTCCTCATCAGACCGGTAAGTCTCGTCATCGTAACTGGACATATTAATGGTTTCACAATTCCGAATATCTAACAGATAGGCTAAAATTCCGGCTGGCATCAACCCCCCGCGGCTAACGGCAACAATCCGATCAAAAGTACCATAAGCTTGAATTTTTTGAGCTAAAGTTTTCGTATCTTGATGAAATTTTTCCCAAGAAATATAAGTTTTTTCAACCATTATTTTAAACCTCGATTACTTTTGGCCTTAATTTTATAAATATATTCAATAACGTCTTCGTCGTCCCATACAACAGCTCCGCGGATTCTTCCGATTTCTTGAGCATTTTTATTTAACAAGACGGTATGCGGATAGGCGTTTATTCCAAAATCATTTGTGAGTTTAGAACCGGAATCGAGATAAAAATCAATATCTTCGGCCTTAAAACGCTTTAAGAATTTTCGCAATTCATCAATGTTTTTCCACTCTTCCAAGCGGGAAACAATCATAACCTTAATCCCTTTATCTTTGGTAAGGTTGCTGAAATTATTCAAATTATCCAGTTCTTTTATGCATGGAGCACAGTATCTGGACCAAAAAACAATAATCACAAAATTACCCTTAAAATTCTCCAAATTCACTTTTTCGCCGTATTGGTTAAAAATTTCGGTTTGCGGAACTTTTTGTGGGTAGGGATAAAGATTAAGTCCGCTTTTTGCCGTAGCGGTTTTTACAAAAAGAAGACATAAAAACAAGAGGTAAAAGATTTTTTTTATCATCGCGGCTCGATTCTCTGTATAACTTAATTTTTACTTAACCCTGATTAAGTATTGTTATAATATAGTTGGCAAGAAGTAAAGGAAAAGTATATGAAAAATATTTTAATATTAACAACGGCGCTAATCCTTTTGAGCTTAAGTGCCTGCGGGAAAGTTTCGGCACCGGAGCCGGTTGTCGGAAGCGGGTATCCTCATACATATCCGTCCCGATAATAGGAGATAAAAGATGTCCGAGAATTTCGATAATGAAATGATTCCCTATGTGGAATTTGCAGACAATGCTAACGAAAGAACACCTTGTGTCTTGGTTTTGGATTGTTCCGGCTCCATGAGAGGAGAACCGATAAAACAACTCAATGCCGGATTGAAAGCTTTGGAACGCGAGTTAAAAGAAGATATTGATGCCAGTTCCAGAGTCCAACTCTTAATCATAAAAGCTTATGGAAAAGATGAGGCGGTCATTTCATCGGATTGGGTTGATGCGATGAACTTTGAAGCTCCCGTGATGGAAGCCGGAGGCTTAACGCCTTTGGGAAAAGCAATGGAATTAGCTTTACAAAAAATTGAAGAACAAAAATGTCTTTATGATAGCTGCGGAATTACCTCAAAGCGTCCATGGATTTTTTTGATTAGCGATGGTGAGCCGACCGATTATGATTGGGAGCAAATTGCCGCCAAATGCCGCAAAGCACAAGACAATAAAAAAGTTGTGATTCATGCCGTAGGGACACAAGGTGCCAATTTGGAAAAACTGGCAAAATTTTCGACCATTTCACCTAAGAGATTAACGGGTCTTAAGTTTACCGAATTTTTCCTGTGGCTGAGCCGAAGTGTTTCGTGCATATCCAAAGCAAGCCCGAATGCACAAGATTTTTTGGATGATACCGGCGAATGGAATGAAGATGAAACCTTCTGATATAAAAGTCATTGCCGCGAGTGTCATCGGGCCGCAGCACCTGCACAAAGGTTTACCATGCCAAGATTATTATAAACATAGTTGCGGGAAAAATTTTGTTGCGGTGGTTTCTGATGGAGCCGGTTCTGCCAAATATGGAAAAATCGGAGCTCGCATTGCTTGTGAAACGCTGTGCGATATCCTAAAAAACAGCAATTTTTCCATGATTCGCGAGGAGATTGTTCGGGCTATAGATGTGTCACGGCGAAAGCTTTTATTTCATCGCTTAAATAAACATAAAAAAGAAAAAAACATTAACCATTTTGCGGCAACGCTTATTGGTATTGTGTACAATTGCGGAAAAGGAATTATTTTTCATATTGGGGACGGGGCTGCCATTGCTCTTCATGACGAGGGGTATGAAAATTTTAGTGCCTCTTTGCCCGAGAACGGAAACTTTTCTTGTGAAACTTTTTTCTATACGCAAGATTCGTGGAAAGAAAATCTTCGTTTTAAAACCATTGAGAATTTTCAAAAAATTTTTTTAATGAGTGACGGCTTAACCAATTTTTCTTTTGGAAAAGATTTTAAGGATATTGAAAAAGGATTTATCGTTCCGATAGATCGTTTTTTGACGGCGGAAAAAGTCCATACAAAAGCGGTTAAAGCCCTAACAAACACATTAAACAATCCACAAGCCAAGCGTCTGAATACAGATGACAAAACCTTAGTTTGGATAAAGGTAAAGTAAATGGAAGAAGCACAAAACAAAACATTCAATGCAATATATGCGGACGGAACATTTAAAAAGATCGTTTTGTCGGATGTCCTGAATAAAGGCGGAGCTTCGGGTAAAATTTATCGTATTAAAGACAATCCGACCTTGGTTGCCAAAATATTTCACAACACCGGAAAAAGCAGCACTAATCGCAAAAAATTAGAAGGAATGCTGCTCAATCGTCCCAAGTTTGATCCGGTAGAAATAGATGGTGTATCTTATCCGCAAATTGCTTGGCCGGAGGCAATTTTAGAAGACGATAAAGGATTTTGCGTTGGTTATTTGATGCCGATGATTAATATGGAGGCGGCAGTTTCTTTGGATCATCTAATGCAAAAAGCCATCCGCCGTAAGCTGAATTTAACCGAAAAATACGCATACCGTGTCTTTGCAGCGTACAATTTAGCCTCAATGGTTACCTCTCTTCACAAATGCGGCCATTATATTGTTGATCTGAAGCCTTCAAATGTCTTTGTTTATAAAGACAACATGCTGGTTGCGATGATCGATTGCGATGGCTTTTCAATTCTTGGAGAAAAAAATCGTTATCCGGCAGAATTTGTCAGTGAAGAATACATCTATCCGGAAGGGATGAATTTATCCTGTGCCGAGATGGGGGAAGAACAAGATAAATTTGCTCTGGCCGTTATTATTTTTAAGTTGTTAAATAACGGAATACACCCGTTTTCCGGTGTTCCGCGAAAAAACAACGAAAAAATGTTAACCATCCAAAATCGTATTGAGGAATACCACTATGCATACGGCCTCTGGCCAGACAGTTATCAGGCTCCGCATCCCTACAGCATTCATGAGTACTTTGATAAAGATACGCTCAATTTGTTTGAAAGAGCTTTTACCCGAGACGGGGATCGACCAACAGCTTACGAATGGCAAGAGCATTTATGGAAATTGATGCATCATTTAAAGCAATGTAAAAAAGACCATAATCACGTTTACTTTACATCAAAAGGCTGTGGTTTGTGCATGATGGAAGAAAAGTTTACGCATGATATGAGCGATATTCGCCGTCAACTCCACACTCCCGAAAAAATCCGCGGAATAGAGGTGAGCAAGCTTTCCTTTGAAAATATGCAAAAAGATAAAAAAGAAAAAGCCGCATTAAACACAAAGATGCAAAAGATTTCTTGGGCTATTATAGGCCTCTATATGTTGTTTTTTACATTTCTGTCCCCAATGCTCAAAATGGGTTCATCATTTTTTTCTAATATAAGCCTAGGAATTCAAGGAATAGTAACTACATGTATTATGATACTGATTAACCGGAGCTTTCATAAATACAGTAACATTTTCCCAATATTTAAGAACAAAAGTATCACGGATATGTTACAGGTTTATGCCTTGATTTGTATTATAATAGCCCTTGTTTCAGTTAATGATATCCCTAAGAATTTGCTTGATTTAGCACCATAATATGATATAAAACGCAATAGTTAACTAACAAAAAGAAGGAAATAAATGATAGACTTAAAACCGATAGTCATCTCTGGCAAAGAAGTCCTCCCGCTGGTTGAAGGTGGTAAGGGGATTAATGGCAGTGATGGACGCAGCTCCGGAGCTTGGGCCCACGAAAACTGTGTTGGAACCTTTTCCGGAGTCAGCCCGGACTATTATGACAGTGAAGGTCATGTAATTATCGAAAAATACCTGAAAAAAGATCGTAAAGAACGCCATGCCGAAATGATTGAACAATCAATCAAAGGTGGGGTCGCTCAAGCCCAAATTGCCCATGAAGTTTCCGGAGGAAACGGCCGTATTCATATGAATATGTTATGGGAATTAGGCGGTTCTGAAGAAATTTTAAATGGGGTTTTGGAAAAAGCAAAGGGCTTGATTCACGGGGTAACTTGTGGCGCAGGCTTGCCGTACAGACTGGGTGAAATTGCCGCTCGTTTTGAGGTCTATTATTACCCGATTGTTTCATCCGCCAGAGCTTTTCAAATTTTATGGAAAAGAGCTTACAACCGTTTTTGCGAATACCTTGGTGGTGTTGTTTATGAAGATCCGTGGTTGGCCGGTGGTCACAATGGATTATCAAATGCCGAGGATCCGAATTCTCCGCAAAAGCCGTATATGCGTTTGGTTGAACTACGTAAGGTCATGAATAGCCTCGGTTTGGAAGATCGCCCGATTATTTTGGCGGGAGGCGTTTGGGCTTTGGATGATTGGAAGGATTATATCAATAATCCCGAGATTGGAAAAATAGCTTTCCAATTTGGAACCCGTCCGATGATTACTAAAGAAAGCCCAATCAGCGACGCGTGGAAAAAGCTGATGTTGCACCTGAAAAAAGGGGACGTCATTTTGCAAAAATTTAGTCCGACAGGCTTTTTCTCATCGGCAATCAAAAATACGTTTTTGGAACGGTTGATTGAACGTAAACAAGGAGAAATTAGCTTTTCTGCAGAACAGACGGATGACTTTAATACACCGTTGAAAATGGCAACCAAAACCGTTTACATTAAAGCAGAAGACATGACCAAAGCACAAAATCAAATTGCGGCTGGTTATACAGAGATTAGAGAAACGCCGGATTCTACCGTCGTCTTTTTAACTCCACAAGAATGGGCCCAAATGAAAGAGGATCGTAAAAATTGTGTTGGGTGTCTTTCCCAGTGTCAGTTTTCTTCTTGGTCTCAGGCCAATGGATCTACCGGACGCATGCCGGATCCGCGTTCTTATTGTATTCATAAGACATTGTATGATGTCAGCCATAATGGGAGTATAAAAGATAATTTGCTCTTTGCCGGACATCAGGTTTACCGTTTTGCAACGGATCCTTTGTACCGCAACGGGATACCATCCGTAAAAGAATTAATTGACCGCATCAAAAACGGACAATAAGAAAGATAAAAAAGAGCACCGGAAAACCGGTGCTTTTTTTTAGATATGATCAAAATTAATTCTCGGATCAATCAAAGAATAAGTAATATCGGATATTAATTTTAAGATTAAGCCTATAAGAGCGAAAATATAAAGAGTCCCAAAAATCACCGGATAATCCCGGGTCATAATGGCTTCATATCCAAGTAGGCCGATTCCGTTAAGCGAAAAAATCACCTCTATTAACAAAGAACCGGTAAAAAGCATCTTTATAAGCAAGGCGGGAAAACCGGCAATAACAATCAACATCGCGTTGCGAAAAACATGTCCGTACAATACCTGATTTTCACTTAAGCCTTTTGCCCGAGCGGTTAAAACATAGGGCTTATTAATTTCATCAAGAAAAGAGTTTTTCGTAAGCATAGTCAGGCTGGCAAATCCGCCGATAACAATCGTTAACACCGGAAGCGTAATATGCCAAAAATAATCTTTTATTTTTCCAAAAAAAGAAAGCTCCTCAAAATTATCGGACGTAAGCCCATGCAACGGAAACCATTGTAAATAATTTCCTCCGGCAAAAAAGACAATTAAAAAAACAGCAAAAAGAAAAACCGGAATAGCTGAGCCGACAACCACCGCCACCGATGTCCAAACATCAAATTTTGAACCATCTTGAACCGCTTTTTTTATTCCCAAGGGGATAGCGATTAAATAAATAATCAAAGTTGACCATAACCCGAGAGAAATCGAAACCGGCATTCTTTCAACAATCAATTGTCCGACCGATTTATTTTGATAAAAACTTTTTCCAAAATCAAAACAAGCATAATCCGCAATCATTTTACCAAGGCGATAATACCAGGGTTTGTCAAATCCAAACTGTTTTTCCAAAGCTTTAACCAAATCCTCGGGAACGCCGTTAGCCCCCTGATAGGTGGAAGAACTTTTTTTTAATTCGCTTCCGCCGGTTAATTGTCCGGTGGCGTTAACGTTAAAGCCCTGATATTTTGCCAAGGTATGTTCTACCGGCCCCCCGGGTGCAAACTGAATAATGGCAAAGTTCAAAATCAAGATTCCCAGAAGGGTAAACGGAATAAGGAACAAACGTTTTATAATATAATTTTTCATGGCTTCACCCACCAAGTAAACGGCTCAAAACCGGCTTTTATTGATGTTTTAGGATAATCCAGACGTTTATTGAAAGCCACACGTTTCGAAGGGGCATACCACTGAGGAATAATGTAATATTCGCTGAGCAAAACCCGATCCAAAGCGGTGACATAAGCGGCAAAATCATCTTTCTTTTTGGCAGAAATCAGCCCGCTAATTAAAGCATCAACAACAGGATTTTTAATCCCCATAAAGTTATAACTTCCACGGACATCCGCAGAGGCCGAACTCCATAATTCTTTTTGCTCATTTCCGGGCAAAGAGCTAACCCCCATCGCTAAAATGGCAATTTCAAAATCAAAATGATCTAAGCGATTTTTAAAAATATTTGTTTCAATATTACGAAAAGTTGCTTTAATCCCAATTTTTCTTAAATTTTCAATAAAGGGCAGCATAACCCGTGTGAAAGAGGATCCATTGGCAGAATTGCTTAAAATTTCAATCTCTAAAACTTCTCCGTCCTTTATCCTCGTCATTTTCCCGTTAACAAAGTCATACCCGGCTTCTTGCAGAAGTTTAACGGCTTCCTTCAGATTGTTTCTTGTTTCTTGTGGTGTCTTATGAGAGGGGAGCTCCGGTGCTTTTGTAAACACTTCAGGAGAAAGGTTATTTCTATATTTTTGTAAAAGAGCAAGTTCTTTACCGCTCGGCAAACCTTGAGCCTCCATTCCGGTATTGGTAAAATAGCTGTTTAGACGACGGTATTGGTTGTAAAATAATTTTTCATTAGCCCAATCAAAATTAAAAGCCAATCCGATGGCTTTGCGGACCCGCCGATCCTTAAATTTATCCAGACGAGTATTAAAGCCAAAATATTGTAAGACCGCCGGCTGACTATGGGGCAAATCCGCTTTAATAATTTCGCCGCTTTTAACTTTGTTGTTGTCGTATCCCGTAACCCATATTTTAGCAATATATTCCTCACGAACATCAATATTTCCGGAAAACAAGGCTTGCAAGGTAACGGTTGTATCCTGATAATAATCATAACGAACTTGATCAAAATTAAAAAAGCCTTTGCGTGTTGGTAAATCTTTTGCCCAATAATTTGGATTTAGTCGGAAGGAAATATATTTTCCGGGAGCAAATTTTTCCATCATATAAGGGCCGCTGCCAAGTGGAGGCCTTAATGAAGGTTCGGCAAAATCATAGTCTTTAAAATCTTTTGCGGCATAGATTTTCATTTGTGCCAAAATCAAAGGAAGTTCTTTGTTATGGCTATCCTTTTTAAAATAAAAGCGAACATGGCGGTCGTTTATTTTTTCAACTTTTTCAACATCTCCGTAATAGACCTTATAAATAGGGGCTCCTTTTTCGGTCAAAGCCTTAAAGGTAAAAAGAACATCATCGGCCAAAACAGGTGTTCCGTCGCTAAATTTAGCTTTTTCATCAAGAATAAAACCAACCATTGTGTTTTGAGCATCGGTCTCAAATTTTTTGGCAAGTAGCGGATAAACGGTAGACGGATCATCCACGGGGACAATTCCAAGGCTGTCTAACATCAAATTAGCAACCTCTCCGGCCGCTATTCCCTTAAAAATATAAGGGTTAAAACTATCAAAGCCTCCATATTCGGGAAAAACAACTTTTCCTCCTTTAGGAGCTTGTGGATTAACATAATCAAAATGAGAAAAGGTTGTATCGTACTTGGCCTCTCCGTACAGAGCAATATGGTCAGAGACGACAAGATTGGCTCCCAAAACCGGAAAGCAAAAAAAACAACAGATAAAAAAAGCAATGACTTTCACGTGTCTTCCGTTTATTTATAATTGTTTTCATCAACCCAACTACCAAAAGGATAAGCAACGTTGAGTTCTTCCTCAGTTTCATCTGTTTTTTTGGATTCTTTATCCTCAGGCAAAGAAGACATTTGCGGATCCGTTGCTCTTAACTCTTCCCACTCTTTACGCAAGCTGTCTAATTTCTTTTGCGTAATGGAAACGGTTTCCAGTTTTGGAGCCTCAATTTTGGGAGCTTGAGGAACATCCTCATCATGTTCTTGAAAGTCATTGTCAAAATGAGGCGTTTTGTCGGGCTCAATTGTCTCGTCAAATTCAGACGGAGCTCTCAATTCCTGAAAATTTTCTTCCCGGAAAAAAGATTCTCTTTCATTGTCATCGACCTCTTCCTGGGTTGAAGAGCCAAAACTCTTTTCTAAGGCAATTGAAAAAGGATCCCGTTCCCGCATGGCCGGAGTTTCTTTTTTCTTTTTAAACAAGTTGAGTTTACTAAGCAAAGGCTCATTATCTTCTTCCGCTTTTGTATCACGGCGAGCCGTTGCTCTAAGACGCTGATTCGTATAATTTTTAGAAGAAGGATTTGGAGCAAAAGACGGAGCCTCTTCTTGGAAAGAAGGGGTATTTTCGCGAAGGATTTCAGAAGCCTCTCGATTCCTTCGAAGCCCATCGGCAACCGGAGCAAAAATAGAAAAAACTTTACCCATAATTCCGGCTTCAATAATATTAAGGAAAACTTTTTCTTTATCATGTTTTTCAAGCATGCTGACCGTGGCTTGGTAGCGTGCACAAAACTCCATTAAAGTTCCGGCCAACATAAGGTCTTTACACGCTTTGTCATAAACCCTTTTTTGGAAATTGGGTTGAGCCCCGTTAACTTCGACGATAACTTTCCCAAAAGACCACTTCCCGCCATTTTGGACCTTATTCCATAAGTGTTCGATCTGTTCGGCAGAGGCAATATTACAACAACGAATAATTTCAGCCAAAAGCTCATTCATGTCGGCAAGCAGCAAATCAAATTTATTCAGCATAAAGCCGTCTTTGATTTGTTGTTCGGCTTCAATCAACACCCGCGACAGCAAATCCGAATATTCTTGATTGCGTTTTACTTGCTCAAAAAGTTTTTGCAAACGCAGGTTAACGGCTTTCCCGTTAAGATATTGACTGATAAAGCTAAAAATCAACCAGATTAAAAAGATAGGCAAACAAACAATAACAACATAAGAGATAATACTAACGACGCCGGCATCAAAAAAAGGCAGACCGTGCAAAGACTCAAAAACATATCGGACGGAAAAAATCAGCCAGAGCAAAGAAGAAAAGACTAAAGAAAAAAAACAAAAAGCCAGCAAGTTGCCCTCCTTAGTGTTTAAATTACTTTCTCATACTATTAGATATTAAAGATTTTTCCAATCAAAAAATGCCACTTATTGCACAAAAGCGTAAAATAAGAGTCGAAATTTGAAAAAAAATATGTTATGAGTAGGCAAAAATTAGCAAATATAAGGAAAGAGAAAAATCTATGAACACGAGTACGAATACTTTTGTATTGGATTTTGAAAAAAATATTTTTGAAATTGAATCAAGGATCGAAAGCTTAAAATATTTAGCACAAAGTGAAGATGTTGACATTAACCAAGAAATCACGCGTCTTCAACAAAAATTGGAAAAACAAGTCCGATTGTCTTATGCCAATTTAACTCCGTGGCAAAAAACACAAGTAGCCAGACACCCGCAACGCCCGCATTGCTTAGACTATGTACATGCGTTGATTGAAGATTTCACGCCATTATGCGGGGATCGGGTTTTTGCCGATGATGAAGCCATGATTGGCGGTATTGGTCGTTTTAAAAATATGTCGGTTGTCGTTTTAGGACAAGAAAAGGGACATGATATTGAGTCTCGTGTTAAATACAATTTCGGAATGGCCAAGCCGGAAGGCTATAGAAAAGCACAACGTTTAATGCGTTTGGCGGATAAATTTAATATGCCGGTAATTGCGTTTGTGGACACCTCGGGAGCATTCCCCGGTGTTGAAGCAGAGGCCCGCGGCCAAGCAGAAGCAATTGCGTCAACCATTCAAGAGTGTTTGCAAATTAAAGTCCCGATGGTGTCCGTCGTGATTGGTGAAGGCGGATCCGGCGGGGCAATAGCCATTGCAACGGCGAACCGTGTTTTGATGTTAGAGCACGCCATCTATTCCGTTATTTCTCCGGAGGGCTGTGCTTCCATTTTGTGGCGTTCGGCCGATAAGGTAAAAGAAGCAACGGAAGCCCTGCATTTAACCGCACAAGATTTGCGTAAGTTTGGCGTGATTGATGAAATTATTGCCGAACCCTTAGGGGGAGCACATCGCAATCCGCAAGCGGTTATAGAGCGTGTAGGGGATAGTATTTTCAAGCATCTGAAAGAACTTTTACCTTTAAGCGGTGAGGAGTTAAAAAAACGGCGTACCGAAAAATTCTTAAAAATGGGGCGTCATTTTGCAGATTCTAAATAATGTTAATGTCGAAAGTGTCATGCTAATTCTGACCGTATTAATTACAATACTGGTCATTGTGAATGTGTATGTCCTTTTCTTTCGTCGCAATAACAAAGATTTCAATCTAATCGGCACGGCTTTTTTGCAATCGCAGGCAGAATTATCCGGACGTTTGAAACAACTTGGTGAACAACAGTCGTTAGAGCAAGGAAAAATCTCGCAGGCAATTAGCGAGCAAAAATTAGCCTTGCTAAAAATTATGGATGAAAAGTTGCTGGCCGTAACCAAAAGTGTGGGAGAAGGTCTGCAGCAAAATACCGTAAAAACGGCAGAAACATTAACCGATTTAAGAGAACGTCTGGCCAAAATTGACGTGGCACAACAAAAAATATCTTCTTTATCGGAGCAAGTCGTTTCTTTGCAAGAGGTCTTGACCAATAAACAAGCACGAGGAGCTTTCGGGGAAATACAGTTAAACGATTTGGTTACATCGATTCTACCACCCAATGCTTATTCTTTTCAGGTGGTTCTTTCCAATACCAAAAGAGCCGATTGCGTTCTCAATCTGCCTAATCCTCCGGGTACAATCGTTATTGATGCCAAGTTTCCGTTAGAAAGTTATCAGGCCTTGCGGCAAGCATCAACGGATTATGAAAAAAAAGAGGCGGAACGGTTTTTCAGGGCCTCGGTTTTAAAACATATTAAAGACATTGCGGAAAAATACATCATTCCGGGAGAAACGGCAGAATCAGCCCTGATGTTTTTGCCAAGTGAGGCAATTTATGCGGAACTTCATGCAAACTTTACCGATGTTGTTGAAGTCTCGTATCGTTCCAAGGTGTGGATTGTCTCTCCTACAACGCTTATGGCAACCTTAAATACGGTCCGTGCAGTGTTAAAAGATGCCAAGATGAGAGAACAAGCCGGAGTAATCCAAAAAGAAGTCGGAGTATTGATTGAAGATATTTCTCGTTTGGACGGCCGCATAGAAAGTTTGAGCAAACATTTTAAACAAGCTAACGAAGATATTGACAATATCAAAATATCTTCTACAAAGATTGGGCGCCGGATTCAAAAAATAGAGGAAATTGAATTGGGCGAAAGCATTCCGCAAGTTGAGGTTGCACGCTTGGCAAACGATGGTTAAATTTTTGGGATAAGTAAAGAATAAATTTTAGCTTTTTTTTGAATTGCAGTATTGATAAATAAGATAATAAATTATAATTTAATAGAAAATAAGAAAAGAGGTAGCAAAGTGACTAAATCAGAATTAATAGAAAAAATAGCCGGGAAGAACCCGCATCTAATGGTTAAAGATGTTGAGAGAATAGTCTCCGTAATTTTGGATAAAATAACATCTTCCTTAGCCCAAGGAGACAGAGTTGAGTTTAGAGGCTTTGGAACTTTTTCCGTACGGACACGGACACCCCGTGTTGCCAAAAATCCTCGTACGGGGGAACAAGTAAAAGTAAATGAACGCAACATTCCCCATTTCAAAACCGGGAAACAACTGTTTGAGTTGTTAAATAAAAAATAAGCAATAAAGGAGCAAACACATGGGTTTCATAAAAATGCTGATCGGTTTGCCGTTGTTAATCGTTATTTTAGTTTTTGCTTTTGTAAATAACGACTTGGCAACATTTAACCTTTGGCCTTTTTATATTGAGATTACCGTGTCGCTCAGCGTAGCAATCGTTTTCTTCTTGTTGGTAGGATTCTTTTTGGGGAGCTTTTTTTCCTGGCTGTCTTATATGCCGTTACGCAAAGCCTTGAGAAACCAGAAAAAAGAAGTGAAAAAACTTTCCAAAGAACAAGAAAAGCTGGTTAAAGAGGTTGGAAGTTTACAAGAAAACATCAAGGTTCTTAAAGAATATGAGCCTAAACCGATTAAGCCGAGTATGGGAAGTCGCTTAAAAAATCTCTTTAAACGTAAGAAAGAAGAAAGCAATCAAGAAGAAAATTTTTCTCTATAAAATAAGGTAAAAAATAATGAATTGGTTATCCGACTTTGTTCGTCCGAAAATAAAAAAGATTACAACAAAAGAGATTGCAGACAATCTATGGACCAAGTGTCCGGAATGTGGTCAAATGCTCTTTACCAAAGAGTTGGAAAAGAACAATTATATCTGCACCCATTGTGATCACCATTTGCGTTTACCGGTGTTAAAACGTTTTGAAATGCTGTTTGACAATGGAAATTACCATTTGGTAACGTTGCCAAAATTAAAGGAAGATCCGCTAAACTTTCGCGATTCTAAAAAATATACGGATCGCTTGCGTGCTTATCGCAAAGCAACCGGAAACGATGATGCGATTCGCGTAGCTCAAGGAGAAATCGGAGGAATAACCTGTGTGATTGCCGCAATAGATTTCTCATTTATGGGTGGTTCTATGGGAACAGCCGTCGGAGAAGGGATTGTAAAGGGAGCAGAAATCGCCATAAGAGGCGGATATCCTTTTATTACGATTGCGGCTTCCGGCGGAGCAAGAATGCAAGAAGGTATTTTATCGTTAATGCAAATGGCAAGAACAACTGCTGCCGTTAATATGGTAAAAGAAAAAGGATTGCCGTTCATTTCAATTTTAACGGATCCGACCACAGGCGGTGTTTCCGCATCTTTTGCCATGTTGGGGGATATCCATATTGCCGAAAAGGGATGTGTGATTGGTTTTGCAGGGGCCCGTGTGATAGAGCAAACCATCCGTGAAAAACTTCCGGAAGGTTTCCAACGTGCCGAATATCTTAAAGAACACGGAATGGTCGATATTGTTGTTCGTCGACCGGAAATGAAAAATGAACTGATAAAAGTAATCAGTATCTTAACACATAAAAAACCGCAGTTGAACACACAGTTGTTAGAAAACAGATAAAATCAAAGCCCTCACATGAGGGCTTTTTTTAACGAATATTAAACTTATGGAGTGCCATAATAAAACAAAAGAACGGAAAGGTAGGCTCCATGCTCAGTTTAAAACATTTAGCGATTAATTCCTTTAACGAAAATTTGGCTTATATTCATCGCAAATGCACGGCCTATAATGTTGATGAAATTAAAATGCTGACCAAGGTAGAAATTCACGGCGGCGTTAAGCCAATTTATGCTTTTTTACAAATAACGGATGATAGCAGTCTGGTTAAACCGAATGAATTGGCCTTAAATAATGAAGCTTTTGAGCAAATAGACCTTCCTCAGGGAGCAAATGTCTCTCTGGCAATATCTCCGCCACCGGCAAGTTTGTCTTCGGTTCGTCGCAAGATTGCCGGTAATATTTTGAATGGAGGAGAATATAATGCCATTATCAATGATATTGCCTCCCGTCGCTATTCCAACATGGATATCGCTTCGTTTTTGGTTTCATCAGGGTCTTTTATGACGGCTCCGGAGGTTTTGTCACTGACGGAAGCCTTAATCGGAAACTATACCTTTTCATGGGACAAAGAAAATATTGTTGTGGATCATCATTGCCTTGGCGGCGTTCCAGGCAATAAAACCGACATCATCATTACGGCAATTGTTGCGGCTTATGGTTTGCCCATCCCCAAAACATCATCAAGGTCTTTGACGTCTTGTGCGGGGGTTGCCGATACTTTTTCAGTTTTGGCAAATGTTGACTTGGATGAAAGTAAGTTTCGCTCGGTTTTAAACGAGTGTCGGGGGGTTATTGCCAATTATGATACGTTACCGATAGCCGAGGCAAATAAAATCATATCATCCGTTGAACGGTATTTAGGTTTGACCGATCACCAGCAGTTGGTATCCTCAATCTTAGCCATTAAATTAGCGGCCGGAGTAACACATTTGGTTTTAGATATTCCGGTTGGCCCAAATTCACGAGTAAAATCAACCACGGAAGCAATGCGGATTCGTAAATTAGCGGAATACGTCGGAGACATGCTTTCGATGGAAATTGACGCGGTAATAACCGATGGCAGCGAGCCGATTGGTAATGGGGTCGGAGCGGTGCTTGAGGCCAGAGACGTTATGAAAGTTTTACGTAATAAAGAAGATGCTCCGCAAGATTTATTGGAAAAATCATTATTCTTAGCCGGAAGAATACTTGAATTTGATCCTAAATTAAGAGGCGGACAGGGGTATCATGTTGCAAAAGAGCTTCTAGTTTCCGGTCGTGCTTTAGAAACCATGAACAAAATCATTTATGCCCAAGGAAAATCTTCTCAGCCTCAATTAGGGAGCCTGACCAGAGATATAATATCCCCGATTTCCGGAATTGTTGAAAGTATAAATAATCAGCGGATTAACAAAATCGGCGTATTGGCCGGAGCAACACAATACCATGGTGCGGGATTGGATTTGTTCAAAAAAGTCGGAGACTATGTAGAACAAGGGGAAACGCTGTATCGCATCTATTCTGCAAACTCAGAAGATTTTGCTTTTGCCAATTCTGCCGTTGATGGCAATATGGGATATGAAATTACAAATAAATCAAGCTATTAAAAAGAAATAAAAAAATTAGAAAAATTTTTATAAAGACTTGCATCATGAAAAAGCTCTCCCTATATAAAGAACTAGAAAACAAATAAACGTATCGTTTTTTAGATAAGGAAAGAAAATCATGAGCAATAAAGTAATTGGTATTGACCTTGGTACAACAAACTCCTGCTTTGCCGTTATGGAAGGCGGAGAGGCCAAAGTCCTAGAAAATTCGGAAGGTGCAAGAACTACTCCGTCAATGGTTGCGTTTACGGATACGGAAAGATTAGTCGGTTTTCCGGCAAAACGCCAAGCCGTTACCAATCCGGAAAACACCCTTTTTGCAATTAAACGTTTAATCGGTCGTCGTTTTGATTCTCCGGAAGTTGCAAAAGATAAAGCTTTGGTTCCGTTCAAGATTATTGAAGGGGACAATGGCGATGCCTGGGTAGAGGTTAAAGGCCAAAAATATGCTCCGTCTCAGATTTCGGCAATTGTATTGCAAAAGATTAAAGAATATGCCGAAAGCTATTTAGGTGAAAAGGTTGAAAAGGCCGTTATTACGGTTCCGGCATATTTTAACGATTCACAACGTCAGGCAACAAAAGATGCCGGTAAGATTGCCGGTTTGGAAGTTTTGCGTATAATCAATGAACCGACAGCGGCAGCCTTAGCTTACGGGTTGGATAAAAAAGCCAACGGAACAATCGCCGTCTATGACCTTGGTGGTGGTACGTTTGATATTTCTATTTTGGAAATCGGGGATGGCGTTTTTGAAGTAAAATCGACCAACGGGGATACATTCCTTGGTGGCGAGGACTTTGACCAACGCTTGGTAACCTATTTAACGGATGAATTTAAGAAAGAAACGGGTATTGATCTGAAAAATGACCGTCTGGCATTGCAACGCTTGAAAGAAGCCGCTGAAAAAGCTAAGATTGAGTTGTCTTCAACCGCTCAAACAGAAATTAATTTGCCGTTTATTACAGCCGATGCTACAGGACCGAAACACCTCAATATTAAATTAACAAGAGCCAAATTAGAATCCTTGGTTGATGACTTGATTGAAAAAACGGTTGAACCTTGTAAAAAAGCCATGGCCGATGCCGGCGTTAAACCGTCTGACATCAGTGAAGTTATTCTGGTCGGTGGTATGACCCGTATGCCGAAAGTACAAGAAAAAGTTAAAGAAATCTTCGGCAAAGAGCCGCATAAAGGTGTAAACCCGGATGAAGTTGTTGCCGTTGGTGCGGCTATTCAAGGCGGCGTTTTGATGGGCGATGTTAAAGACGTTTTGCTTTTGGATGTAACGCCGTTGTCTTTAGGTATTGAAACATTGGGTGGTGTCTTTACACGTTTGATTGATCGTAACACAACGATTCCGACACGTAAATCACAAGTCTTCTCAACAGCAGAAGACGGACAAACCGCAGTGACCATCAGAGTCTTCCAAGGAGAACGTGAGATGGCCGCCGACAACAAATTGTTAGGCCAGTTTGACTTGGTAGGTATTCCGCCAGCACCGCGTGGTATGCCGCAAATTGAAGTTACATTTGATATTGATGCCAACGGTATTGTCAATGTTTCTGCAAAAGATAAGGCTACCAATAAAGAGCAGGC
Organism: uncultured Alphaproteobacteria bacterium; assembly: GCA_944392275.1. Lineage (GTDB taxonomy): Bacteria > Pseudomonadota > Alphaproteobacteria > RF32 > CAG-239 > CAZU01. Next base: position 108,868 of record CALXWA010000002.1, on the reverse strand, counting down.
TATTCGTATTCAAGCCAGCGGTGGTTTGTCAGATGCCGATATTGAAAAAATGGTAAAAGATGCGGAAGCCAATGCGGAAGCCGATAAGAAAAAGAAAGAAACCGTAGAAGCTAAGAACCAAGCCGAAGCTTTAGTTCACAGTACGGAAAAAACGTTGAAAGAGCACGGGGATAAAATTTCTGCAGCAGAAAAGAGCAAGATTGAAGATGAAATTAAAGCCCTCAAGACCGCTCTGGAAGCCGATGACTTGTCTGTGATCAAAGAAAAGACTGAAAGCTTAATGCAAGCCTCTTTGAAATTAGGCGAGGCCATGTATAAAGCACAAGCCGATGCTTCTGCTGCAAATGGTGCCCAAACCCAAGGAGCAGATACGGGAACGTCTGGCTCAACGGGTAACGATGAGAAAGTCGTTGATGCTGATTTTGAAGAAGTTAAATAACAAACAGCAACAAATAACAAAAGCTCCTACAGAGATGTAGGAGCTTTTCGTTTGCAAAAAAATTAAAGAAAACGTACAAGAGATTTTTCAAAAATTTCAATTAATTGCTTGCATTTTCTGCTAAAAAAACCTAAATACAGAATAGCTTTTTAATCAATATAAAGAATCAGAGCAAAAAAATGAGTGAAGAAACCGATTATTACGAACTTTTGGAAGTTGATAAAAATGCCAGCGGAGAAGAAATAAAAAAATCTTTTCGTCGCTTGGCAATGAAATACCATCCGGATCGCAACCCCGGAGATAAAGTTGCCGAACAAAAGTTTAAAGAAATTAATGAAGCTTATGAAGTCTTAAAGGACGAACAAAAAAGAGCAGCCTACGATCGGTATGGAAAACAAGCATTTGCCGGAGGCATGGGCGGACAAGGCGGAAACCCGTTCGGGGGCTTTGAGTTTAATTTTGGATCAGGTGGATTCTCAGATATCTTTGCCGATGTTTTTTCAGAATTTATGGGCGGAGGACGTCGCCAACAACAAAATTATGCCCGTCGCGGAGCCGATGTCCGCTATAATTTAGAAATCACTCTTGAAGAAGCTTTTACAGGGATAGAAAAAGAAATAACCATTCCATCCAGTGAAACCTGTGCGACCTGTCATGGTCACGGGACCAAAGATGGCAAAGAAGCTCCGATTTGCCCCAATTGTAAAGGTAGCGGAAAAGTTCATATCCAAAGGGGAGGCTTTTTTATTGTAGAGCAAGAATGTCCGAAATGCCATGGCAGCGGACGCATTGTAACGGAGGCTTGCCCGGATTGTAAAGGTGCCGGAGTTATTAATAAAGAAAAAAACGTAAAAATAAAAATTCCGGCCGGTGTCGAAGATGATACACGTATGCGTGTCAGTGGTGCCGGAGAAGCCGGATCTCGGGGTGGAGAAAATGGCGATTTATATGTCTTCATTTCTATAAAAGAGCACAAATTATACCAACGAGAAGGGGCAAATCTCTATGCTCGGATTCCGGTATCAATGTGTTGTGCCGCTCTGGGCGGAAAAATGGAGCTCCCGGCGATAGATGGCAGCAAAATAGAGCTCAATATTGAGGCCGGAGCCCAAAATGAGAATGTCATAAAAATTAAAGGACAAGGGATGACAATGATGCGTTCAACCAGAAGGGGCGATTTGTTTGTCAAACTTCATGTGGAAACTCCGGTTAATCTGTCATCACGGCAAAAAGAGCTTTTGGAAGAATTTCGATCAATCAGTAAAGAAAATTCGTGCCAACCGGAAGCAAAAGGTTTTTTTGATAAAATTAAAGACTTGTTTGTTGCATAAGAAAAGATTATTTAATACGAAGGATAAAAAAGAAAGGGAAATTGATGAAAAAAATAGGGTTAATGGTATTATGCTTATTAATAGCCTCATGTAGTTATTTTGGTGATCATCATCATGGTCAGTATCGCTGTGGGAGCAAAACGGTTACGGTTTCTTACCTATCGCCAAGCATGGCAAAATTGCAAATTAATGGCAAGGAACACAAGCTAAAATCTGTTTATGCGGCTTCCGGATCGCGTTATATGAATAACGAAGGGACAATGGTCTTTTGGAACAAAGGACAGAAAAATTATCTTGAAATTAACGGTCACCCTTATCCGGGATGCGTTATGCAAGAAAGCTAAAGAAAAAAACTCCACAATGTGGAGTTTTTTTTATGGGTAATAGCACAGCCAGAAAGAACCTTGGTTCGAAAACCGCCGAGAAATAAAAAAAAGCCTCCACAAAAGGAGACTATCTAAAAAAAACTGGCGCGCTCGGCGGGATTCGAACTCACAACCTTCTGATCCGTAGTCAGATGCTCTATCCAATTGAGCTACGAGCGCATCATCACTGTGCAGAAACTTTAATACAGCTTTTAAAATTTAAATGCAAGCAAAAAATAAAAATAAAATAAAAGAATTTTTAACTATTCGGATTTAAGGTAAAAGAAATATGGGTTTAACCCCTTTGAGGCATATTTTTACATTGTTTTGTGCAAAAATCTCTTTACAAAGAAAATCAATAGTGTAAAAACAAATTGTATGTATTTTTTTTAAGGGTATTATCAATGACCAATTTAGCAGTCAAATTATCATTGTCGATGGCATCAATAATGATCATCAGTGGTTGTTCTTATTCATCTGATGAGTTATTTCCATCACTTTTCACAGGCGATACTCAAGAAGAAATGAGTGTTCAAAGTTCTTCCGACGATGTTATTCCCGGATTAGGCTCTGGCAATTTTGAGCCGGTTTCTGTATCGGAAGGGAATAATACCGGAACATTTGTTGGTCAAAAGGTCGTTACGTTCCGTAATGAATTGGCTCAGGTTCAAGCCTCTATTCGTGCAAATAATGAACAATTGCAACAGATTCGGGCTTCTGTAATTAACAATGCGTTGCAATACCATAAAGTTGTTGGCAATATTGAGGCAAAGTTACAGGTTGGAACAACCCCGGGCAACCCGATGATGTATCAAATGTTGCAAGCCGCTCAAAATAACGTTCAGGTCATGAATACCAATACCATGGCATTAAGCCAATTAGCCCAAAAAGTGTCATCAGATACGGCCAATACCACTTATTTAGCAGATTCAATTCGTGCGGCTTATAATATTTCCGGTGCCGTTGATGAAGATCATCGTCAGCTCCGTATTCTGGAAGGAGAAACAAACCAAACGGCTTTGATTATCAATAGCTTGCTTTCTGAAATCAATAATGATGTAGCTCGCCAACAACAGTATATTGAAACCGCTAAAAATAATATTTCAGCTTTAGGTTCCGCTATTAAAACAGGAAGCTATGGTGTAAGCAATGTTCCATTGAACAATGTTGCTCTCGGGACATACAACAATTACAGCCAACCTGCAGGAGGTTCTGCCGTTTCAGGAAAGCCGTTGATGAGCATTAAATTTAACAAATCCAAAGTAGACTACAAAGATGCTTTGCAAAAAGCAGTTTCTTCAGCGAAAGCCAAAAAGGCAAATGCAATGTTTAATATTGTAGCCATCAGTCCGGCAGGTGGAAGTCAGCTTTCAACAGCCGCTGCAAAGAATAACGCAACTCTTGTCTTTCAAGATATGATTGATATGGGGGTTGGAGCTGATCGGATTAGCCTATCGGCTCGTAGCGGAAATGTAACCTCTTCGGAAGTACAAATTTTTGTAAAATAAAAAAAACAACACTTAAAAAAGAGCCTCAAAAGAGGCTCTTTTTTTGTCTTGTTGAAAGTGGCAATTTATGCTAACATAAATAATGTAAAAAATAAGAATTATGGATGCTATTATTAAAATTTTTCATGAGCCGAAATTTTGGCTTACGACAGGAATAATGTTTATTTGGATTTGTGCTTATATTGGCAGTGTTAAAACATGGAAGAATGTTTTATTCCGCCTAATGAGCCTTGTTGGAGGATATATTGTTCTTTTTTCCGGAATTAACTACGTTCACTTGTTTGGCGGGATTCTGGAATGGCTTAATCCGCTGACGAGTTTGTTTATTGCATGGCTCTTTATTATAGGTACTTGTTCCTTAATAAACTGGATTTCAGATGAAAAATGGAATCCGATATTGTTTATAACCAAATAAAAAAACGGATATTTAGGCTTAACGCTTAAATATCCGTTTTTTTTCTTAATTCAGATTGGGATTACGCAAGCAAATTTCTTTACGTACTTGCTCTAAAAGTTTTTGCGCATTTTTCCCTTTACCGTTGTGCAATCGTGACATGAGGGTTTCTAACTCATAATCCGTTGCCTCAGAAACATCAAAATCCCCTTTTATCAAAAAAAGTGCCAAAGCATCAGGTGAAAGTTTATGCATAATTTGGTCAACAAGATCGTCGATATCTTTACCGACCAAAATAATAATCCCCTTTGCTTCCATAAGAGCTTTGACATCTTTTTCATAACTTCTCCAAAAGGTATATTCCTCAACAGAGAAATCGGCAGCATGTTGTTTTAAGTCTTTCAAAAAGGAAGTGATAACCCAAAAATCCTCGACGGATTTTATTTTGGTAATATCAAATTCACGAAAGTAGCAACAGGCCTCTTCAAAATTTTTAAATTTCTTTTTCATAGTAATAATATTGATAAATAATTTTTGAATATCATTAAAATAACAGTTTTTTCGTTTAAAGACAATAAAAAAAACCTTCCTGAAGATCAGAAAGGTTTTTTTATAAAGACGATTAATCCGTCAATTAAGCGTTTTTCTTCATTGCTTCAGATAAAGCATCGCCTAAAGAAGAAGAGGCAGAATTGCTGTTAGAATATTCTTCTAAAGCTTTCTTTTCTTCTTCAATTTCTAAAGCTTTAACAGACAAGCCAAACTTGTTGTTTTTCTTGTCAACAGAAGTAACTTTGGCTTCAATAACGTCGCCTTCCTTATAATTTTCAGGATTTTGAGCGGCTTTATCTTTAGACAAGTCAGCTTTCTTAATAGAAGCATTAACGCCATTGTATTCGACATTAACGGCTTTCTCATCAATTCCGGTAACGGTTACTTTGATAACGTCACCTTTTTTGAGAGAATCAAGAACATTCGCAGCCGTATTTTCGGTTAATTGTTTAATACCGAGGCTAATACGTTCTTTTTCAACATCAACGTCAATGATTTTAGCTTGAATATCTTGGCCTTTAGCATAATCTTTAACAGCTTCTTCACCCGGTTTATCCCAAGAGATATCGGATAAATGAATCATACCGTCAATTTCATCGGTCAAACCAACGAACAAACCAAATTCGGTAATGTTTTTGATTTTGCCTTCAATAACGGATCCAACCGGATTCTCTTCAATATAAGCCAACCAAGGATTCGGCGTGCATTGTTTAATACCAAGGCTGATACGACGTTTATCAGCATCAACTTCAAGAACTTTAACATCAACTTCTTGAGAGGTAGAAACAATCTTACCCGGATGAGCATTTTTGCGTGTCCAGCTCATTTCAGAAACATGGACTAAGCCTTCAATACCATCTTCAAGCTCAACAAAAGCACCATAATCGGTAATATTCGTAACTTTACCTTTGTAAATTTCGCCGACTTTGTATTTATCGGCAACATTTTGCCAAGGATCAGCTTCCAGTTGTTTCATTCCTAAAGAAATACGTTGGTTGTCTTCATTGAACTTGATAACTTGAACTTTAACGGTCTGTCCGACAGAAAGAACTTCAGCCGGGTGGTTAATGCGTTTCCAAGAGATATCGGTAACGTGTAACAAACCATCAACACCACCAAGGTCAATGAAAGCACCATAATCGGTAATGTTCTTAACAACACCATCCAAGATAGAACCTTCTTTAAGGGTGTCAATCAATTCAGCACGGGCTTCGGCACGAGTTTCTTCCAAAACAACACGACGAGAAACAACAATATTCCCTCTAACCTTATCCATTTTCAAGATTTGGAAGGGTTGTGTAATACCCATTAACGGAGTAATATCGCGGATCGGACGAATATCAATTTGAGAACCAGGCAAGAAAGCAATGGCTCCGTTCAAATCAACGGTAAAGCCGCCTTTAACTCTACCAAAAATAACACCGTTAACACGTTCGCCGGCATTCATAGCTTTTTCTAAGTCAATCCAAGCTTCTTCACGACGAGCTTTTTCACGAGACAAAACAATGTTTCCGTCTTTGTCTTCATAACGGTCAACATAAACTTCAACCTGATCTCCGACTTTTAATTCAGCGTTTTGCCCAAATTCACGCAACGGGATACGACCTTCAGATTTTAATCCGACATCAACCATTGCAAAATCAGATGTTAAACGAATAATAGTTCCTTTAACGACAGAACCGATAATGCCATTGTCGCCGAATTGTTCGTTCAACAAAGCTTCAAAATTTTCTTTAATTTCAGGAATTTTAATTTCTGTATTAATCATTTATTATTTTCAAAAAATGCCAACCTCCAAGACAAAAACAGCGGAGGGGACTTGTGCGAGGTTACAACTCTACCAAGAGCCATAGCGCACCCTAAAGCTCAGAGTGTTTCAATTTATACACTTAAAATATTATTTTTCAAGTTTTTTTTGCCAAGAATCGATAAGATGACAAGCTTTTTGCAAAACTTCTTCAATATTAAGCTCAGATGTGTCAAAAATAACAGCATCTTCAGCCGGCTTCATAGGGGAAGAGGCTCTTGTGGCATCTCTTTCATCGCGAGCTTTAACATCTTTTAAGACCTCATCATAAGAAATTTCGATTCCTTTTTCCTGAAATTCTTTATACCGTCTTAAAGCTCTGACCTCAGAACTTGCCGTAATAAAAAATTTAACATCAGCTTGTGGGCACACAACCGTTCCGGTGTCGCGTCCGTCATAAATAACCCCATGGGCAGGTGTCCCATCCTTAAAAACGGGATTTAGAGCAAAATCTTGCTGCATCTTTAACAAAGCTTTCCGAACGGAAGGATAAGCAGAAACAATAGAGGCGGCTTTTCCGCCTTTTGCAGAGCGAAAATCCGGATGCTCCGAAAGTTGTATCATTAAAGGGAAGGTCAAATTTTTAGCATAAGTTTCTGCCGCTTTTTCATCATCGGCATTATTTTGGTTAAGCAACATTTGTAACCCGACTGCCCGATAAACCATTCCGGTGTCAAAATAGGCTAATCCGTATTTTGCAGCTAAAGCTCTTGCTAAAGTTCCTTTTCCGGCGGCAGCGGGCCCATCAATGGTAATAATCATTTTATTCATCCGAATTTAAGATTAATTTTACTATATCAGCATTAAAATAACGAATATAAGGGTATAAGGGAATAGCCTTTCTTATTTATACAGAGTTTTATTTTATCAAAGCGGAGAAAAAATGCTTAGATTGCTAAAATTACTGATATTTTCATTACTAATTGTCTTGAACATTAAAGTTGTTCACTCCTTTGTGATTATGGATCCGGGAAAGGCTTTGGGAATGGATATGATGGGACGCGATGGGGGCGGAGGAAAAACATCTTCCTCATCTCCGAGCGATACACAAAACGATATTGAAAAAGCCCCGCTAAAATTTGATGATGTCGTCGACAAACAGGGCATTTTGGAAGTCTATTTTCCTAAAAAAGAGAACACACAACCGGAAATGTCATCTGTTAACCTGGATTTATCAACCAAGACAACAATTAAAGCTACGATTCCCGTCGGGTATATCGTCAGAGTTATTCTTCCGGAAAAAGAGCATATGTCATGGCAAATCGGAGACCAGTGTGACAAGTGGGAACAAATCTCCTCACAAAGACAAAAAAATTTTCGCTTAATAGATTTTAAAACAATAAAATCCGGTTCGGATGTTGTCTATCTGGATAGTTTTGATATTTCTAAAAATCCGCCGCAACCGATTGCCAGCCGTATTATCCGATTGAAGGTAACGCCATGAGCAATATTCGTCTCTACATAAATCAAGCATTGCACATAGGGGAACAAATTCTTTTCTCGGAAGAGGATTCGCACTACCTATGTAATGTAATGCGTCTAAAAGATGGAGAGGAAATTTTATGCTTTAATGGTAAAGAGGGCGAATTCAGGATTGTTCTGACACAAGTTAACAAAAAAACTTGTGAAGGCGAGGTCCTTTCCCAAACCCAACCTTTTCGGTCTTCACCGGATATATGGCTTTTGTTTGCACCGGTAAAAAAAGATAAAACCGATTTTATTATAGAAAAAGCAACAGAACTCGGTGTAAATAAGATTATTCCGGTCATTACCCAAAGAACAATCTCAGATAAAGTCAAAAAGGAAAGATTTTGTGCCCAAGCCAAAGAAGCTGCAGAACAATGTCGGCGATTGGATGTCCCGCAAATCGAAGATGCCGTTTCGTTAGAAAAATATTTAACCGCATGGCCAAAGGAAAGAGCTTTGTTTTTTATGGATGAAAGCGGAGAGGGCATTTCGGCAAAGGAGGCTTTCTTAGCCCATCAAGGAAAACCCGCTGCGGTTTTGGTTGGTCCGGAGGGTGGTTTTGCCAAAGAGGAGATGGAAAAAATACGTCAAAAAGAACAGGCTGTTTCCGTAACTTTAGGGCCTAGAATCTTGCGAGCAGAAACCGCGGTTGCGGCAGCACTCTCGGTTTGGCAGGCCACGGTCGGAGATTGGAATGAACAAGGAGAAAAAGATTGAAAATATTAGTTGCCGATGATCATGAATTGTTCTTAAAAGGGCTGGAACTTATTATTCATGACACCTATCCGGAAGCAGAAATGTTTTTTGCAAAGGATTATCAAGAAGAGTTTCAAATAATTGCACAACATCAGGACTTAAATCTGATTTTGACGGATTTAGCCATGCCCGGTTCTAAATGGCTTGAAGCGATTCAAAAGATTCATGAAGCCGCACCGGAAACGCCGATTATCATCCTTTCAGCCGTATTTGATAAAGAAATTGTTCAAAAGACCATTGAGCTTGGAGCAGCAGGATATATTCCCAAGACATCGTCAAATGCCGTTATTTTAAGTGCGATTAATCTTGTTCTTTCCGGTGGCGTTTATATTCCGGTTGAATTGTTGAACGGAACCAATAAAAATGAGTTTGACCTCTTAAAACAAGTAGAAAACATTGAACAAGAAAAAGACGTCCAAGAAAAAGTAAAAATTCTTTCTCCCCGCCAGATTGATGTCTTGAAGCTAATTGCGGACGGAAAGTCAAATAAACAAATTGCATATGAACTTGGCTTGACCGAAGGCACAATAAAATTATATGTTACGGCAATTCTCAAAATATTAAATGTTTATAATCGGACCGGTGCCGTCGTAGAGGCGGCCAAGCTGGGTTTAATAAAAAAATAAACGCTAATGGACCTAAAAGAAAAAAACGGAGAAATTAAATGTCCTCAGAAACAGCATCATCCAAACGAATACCGGCATACAGTGAGTTTTTTTACGGAGATATTTATAACAGCCCATCTAAAACGGCATCAAGGGATAAGCCACTTTCCGTTCACTTAAGAACATTTTTTCAAGATGAAAAAATGCTGCAAAGTTTGCTGCGAGAAATTTCGGTCAATCAAAGGATTTTGCAAATGGGTGTTAGCTTTGGTCCGGAGATTGAAGAAGTTGCTTACAAAGCCGGCGGAATGAGCGGGTACGACATTATTGATGTCAATGAGTTACAGCTGAAAATGTGTCGTAAAAAACTTGGAGCGGTCTGCCCATTTATCCGTTTTATTCGGGCAAATGCGGCAACATTTAAAGATTCGGCAAAGTACGATGTTGTGATTGTTTGGTTTTTGTTAAAAGAAATGCCAATCGTAACCAAAACCAAAACCATAAATAACGCCCTCAATTTGGTCCGCCCGGGAGGAAAAGTGGTTTTTGTTGATTATCACAATCCGGTCAAATGGCATCCGTTGCGTTATCTGGTAAGGATGTATAATCGTCTTTACCATCCGTTTGCGGAAAAATTATGGGACCGCCAAATTGACACCTTTGCAAAAGATAAAACCCTTTTCTCGTGGCGTAAAAGCCTTTTCTTTGGCGGAATGTACCAAAAGGTAGTTGCCACCCGAAAGATTAATCCGTTAAACTTAAATATCGTAGAGGCGGAGCCCAAAGTCAAAGAAGACTTTTTACAATCATTTTACGCACGCAAATAAAGCGTTGATTTTATCGGCAATTTCTGCAGAAGGGTCAAGCCTTTGTTTGGGGACAAACTCTAAAGCCTGAGGATTGTCAATATTGATTGCGTATCCTCCGTCAAATAAAGATTGCACAAAGCGATGGTGCTTAGGGGTTAGCCAATCCTTGCCGCTAAAGACCCAAACCGGAAGCTTTGTCCCGCAGCTGTCACTGCACATAGAAACCGTATCTCCGGTAACAATAATGTTATCGGCACAAGCCAGAAACCCCATATAAGGATTTTCTTTTTTTTCGCCCCACAAAAAAGTATAGGCCGGGATTTTATCTAAAATCTTCATAATTGCTTTTTGGGCTTCATCCCCGGTTCTTCGGGATGTCGTAATTAAAATAGCCCCTCCGATTTTTTGCTTAATTTCTCGCACACAATTGGCAAAAGCAACGGCATTTTCAAGCGAAAAGGGTTTTCCTTTAATGGCCCCGCCGACAATAACCGCTGTCAAAGGTCGGGGAAGGTTGGCAAAAACGGGCTCCCACTTTTCACGAGCTTCGGCTAAAGCTTTGAGCGATGCTTTATGCGGGCATCCGGTAATATAAAGTGCATTTTTTATTTTATGAAGGCGGTCATGCTTTGGCACAACAACTAAGTCTAAATCATCCAGTCCGCATTTACCCGGGTACATCAATTGTACGATTTTGCTTTTTCCGTTAGAAAGTTTTTTTATTTTTCGGGCAATTGGCGTTGTACGACGGCTGATAGATAAAATAAGATCCGGATAAGGTCCTTCAAAAGAAGAACTTTCTTTCCTGTTGACCCCTAAAAAAGAAGCGCCAAGCAAAAAATTCGGAAGATTTGCTAATTTATTGTATACAACTTTTTTTTCGGTTGTGGCGTAATCTTCCCCAAGGGCTTCCAAAACACCACGGGCCTGACCGACGCTTCCCATGCGGTCATCCAATAAAGCCCAAATCGTTTTTTTCATGTTTAATAACTTTCAAAAATCCATAGTCAAGCGATTCTAACTTTTGTAGTATATAATTTATAAACATGAAAACAACGATTTATTTTTGTAAAAAGGACAGAATATGAAAAAGTTTTTGTTACTATTGATATTGTCTTGTCTTTTAGCCTCTCCGGCCTTTGCTCAATACACGGCTCAAAAAGAGGCCCAATATATTGCCACCTTAAAAGCGGTTACGGATTATAAAATTAATGATGCGGAAAACCTTAAAAATGTACAAAAACTGCGTGAAGATGCTCGGTTTAATCGTCGTTTGTCAAAAATGCTGGAAAAATTGCAAAATACCCGAACCAAAGATTCCAGAAATCAACGTATTTATGATATTTTGCTGAAAGCCGGTGAAGAGATTTACAAAGAATTGGATTAAGGTTTGGTTAATAAAAAGATGCTAAAATTAAAACAGTTTTAACAAAAGGATGACGGGAATGGAAAATTCAGAACTTAAATCCTTGGAAATGGAAGAGTATCGGGCTCGCATAAGAGAGATGCATCGCCGCGTAATTGAAATAAAAAAGTTATCGGCAGAGAGCAATATCCTGTTTCCGGAATATGCAAAGGAAGAAGAGCTTCCCGATAATGAAATCCCTTTTACAAAAGCAAAAGATAAAAACAGGGAGTTAAATTAATGACCAGATTTTGGATCGCCATGGGAATACTCGTTGGCCTTTCGGGGTGCTCTTACGGAGGGGGGGTAACCTTTGATCCGGATTACAATCGCTTGGCCAAAAATACGACGGTTGTCAGCCACAGCAGCAATTATGTTACGTATGAATACAAAAATATCCGTGTGGATGAATTGGCCGCCGTTGCGGCACTCTATTGCCGAGATCAAGGCGGAAAAGACGCGGCTCTCTATGGCATAACGTTACACAACAACAATTCCCGTCGGGTAACATTTGTTTGTGAAGATCGCCCCTAAAGAAAAAAGAGCAAAACTTGCAATAAAGCTTAATTCTTCCTATATAGGATATAGATAAAGATTCAAAAAAAGAGACACAAAGAGCAGAAAATGGATAAAAATTTATATCATGTATTGGGTGTAAGCAAAGATGCCAGTGACGCAGAAATCAAGTCAGCCTATCGCAAACTTGCCCGTAAATATCATCCGGATTTGAACAAAGACAATCCTTCCGCCGCAGATAAGTTCAAGGAAATATCATGTGCTTATGATATTTTGGGTGATAAGGAAAAACGTAAAAAATACGATAATAATGAAATCGATAGCGAAGGAAAACCGACAGGTTTTGGAGCTGGAGGCTTTGGTGGCACCGGAGGTTACAGTTCTTACAGCGGTAATCCGTTTGCCGGTGGGCAGGGAGCAAGTTTTGATTTTTCATCAATTTTTGGTGACGATATTTTTTCTCAATTCAGCGGTGGCGGAGCTGGTTTCCAAGGTTTTGGAGGGGCAGCTCGTCGTCCGCGAAAAGGGCAGGATATCTACTATAACATGCGGATTGATTTTCTTTCCGCTGCCAGAGGCGATGAGAAGACCGTCAACTTAAATGGCAAAAACATTAACGTCAAAATTCCGGCCGGAACAACCGACGGACAAACGTTACGTCTAAAAGGTTTAGGCGGACAAAGTCCAAACGGCGGGAGTGCCGGCGATGTCTTGATAACCATTAACGTTGACAAACACCCGTATTTTTCGGCCGAAGGAAATAATATTCATATAGAACTTCCGATTACAATAAAAGAGGCAATCCTTGGGGCAAAAGTAACGGTTCCGACCATTAGCGGAAAGGTTGCGGTAAATATCCCGCCATATGCATCCAGCGGGGAAAAACTGCGTTTGAAAGGGAAAGGGATTTTATCCGGGGATGAGATTATTACCTTAAAAATTGTTGCTCCTAAAAAATCTAATCCGGAATTGGAAAAATGCCTACAATCTCTTCCGGATGAGAATGTAAGGAACTTCTAATGTTTTTGGACTCTCTTAGATATTTTACATGGTTGAATGAGCCGGAAAATGTTCGCTTTTCTGAGAGAGGAATGATTGTTGAAGCACCGTCACGTACGGATTTTTGGCAAAATAATAACCATAATATTCGTAAAGATGACGGATGCTTCTTTTATAGTGAGTATGAAGGGGATTTTACTCTCAACATCAAGTGGAAACATATAGAATTTGTTCCATACGCACAGTTTGGTCTAATGCTAAGATTAGATGAAATGAACTGGGCTAAAATCAGTTTAATGATGCCTACCCTTCAAAGTCCGCAAATCGGTTGTGTCATTACCAATAACGGCAATTCCGATTGGTCAATAACCTATCTACCCAAAGCTCCGCAAGAAATTTGGTATCGGCTGGTGCGTCACGGGGATGATTTCCTGCTCTATTTTTCGGAAGATGATATTAAATACCATCAGATTCGGTTGTTTAATCTCAACCAATTGGCCATGAGTACGGTAAAAATCGGAGCCTATGCTTGTTCTCCGCAAAATGTTCCGGCCTCAGCTGTCTTAGAAGATGTCCGGATAAAATAAAATCCGGAATCTGCCAGAGCAGAAAACCGGACTTTATCTAAAAGCTATGCTGTTTTTTTATCTTTTTCCCATAAGCACAGTGAAGATAACAACAAACATTTACAATAATTGCAAACAAAATAAATTGGATTGGAAACAATGCCAACAAAACCAAAGCGGCTGCTAAGTAAAGCAAACAGCAAATTGTGTAAAGTTTTTTCATGACGATAATATTTAAATAGTACTTCTGATAACCACAAGGATAAAATTTTTTCACAAGAATGCAAGTCTTAAATTAAAGAGGAAATTTCTACACGCAACGCATCCAATCCAATACCTTTTTCGGAGCTGGTTGGAAGAATACGAACATGTGCGGCGGCGTGTTTTTTCAAAACAAGAGCCGTTTCGTTAAAAACCTTATCCAGGGCAGTCGTACTGATTTTATCGGTTTTGGTTAATACAATCTGATAAGTTACCGCCGCTTTGTCCAGCAAATCCATAATCTCAAGATCATTTTTTTTGAGACCATGCCGGGAATCAATTAATAAAAACACCCGCTTTAAATTGGCTCGGCCTTGCAAATAGGTCAAAATCATTTGTTGCCATTTTTTTACCAAGCCGTCCGGTGCTTGGGCATAACCATAGCCCGGCATATCAACCAAATAAAGCTTACCGGCTAAGTTAAAATAATTAAGCTGTTGCGTTCTCCCGGGGGTGTTAGAAGCCTTAGCCAAATTCTTTTGCTTGGTCAGTGCATTTATCAGCGAAGATTTTCCAACATTGGAGCGGCCGGCAAAAGCCACTTCCGGCAAATTATCCGGCGGCAACTGAGAGAGCGAAGCAACGCTAAGCATAAAACTCGTCCCTTTCAGGAACAATGTGTTTGCCTGCTCAACCTCAGCTACACGATATTCTTCCGGCTTAAAATCCACTTAATCCACTCCGACTTTTTTCATAATAACTTTCTGTTGGATAATGGAAAGAATATTGCTAAGCGTCCAGTAAATAACCAAACCGGATGCAAAATGCCCTAACATAAACATAAAGATTAAAGGCATAAGAGCAAACATTCTGGCTTGGTCTTTGTTGGTCGGTTTGGGGTTCAATTTCTGTTGAATATACATAGTAATCCCCATCACAATCGGCCATACCCCAATATCCAAAAAAGAAGGAACCGGCAAATGTGTCAAAACAGAAATTGTTAAGGGATCGGGAGCCGATAAATCTTTAATCCAGCCCACAAACGGTGCATGACGAATTTCAATAGCAATATTAAGAACCTTGTACAGGGAGAAAAATACCGGAATTTGGATTAACAAAGGCAAACATCCCGAAGCCGGATTGATTTTTTCTTTGCGATACAATTCAAACATTTCTGTTTGGAGCTTTTGTTTATCGTCTTTGTATTTTTCTTGCAAGGCTTGAAGCTTGGGTTGGACTTTTTTCATTTTAGACATGCTTTCATAAGACTTGTTTGCAATTGGGAACATTGCCAATCGTAACAAGGCCGCAAAAAGCAAAATCGCCCATCCCATGTTGCCGATAATCTTGAATAAAAAGTCCAGAATATAAAAGAACGGTTTGGTCAAGAAATAATACCATCCGAAATCAATAGCCAAATCAAACTTATCGATTCCCAAATCTTTGGTGTATTTATCCAAAAGCTTAATTTCTTTAGCTCCGGAGAAAAAGCGAGAACTATAAGTTCCAACGGTATTTGCATTTATCAAAAGAGGTTTACCGACAAAATCGATTTGATATTGGTTTTCTCCGTTATTAGCAAATTTAACATTGCTTTCAGCTCCGTTTTGTAAAATAAAGGCACTAAACCAATAACGATCGCTAAATCCGGCCCATCCGCCGTTTGTCGAAAATTCTTTCTTTTCTCCGTCTTCCAAATCAGAAATTTTAATCTCTTTAAGGGAAGAATTGATAATGGCAGACATCCCCTCATGAACAACGGAGGCCGCTGTTTTTGCCTCTTCATATTTGCGATTGATTAATCCGTACGGGTAGAGCGTAATGTTTTTGCCGCTGTTGTTCTCAACAACTTCTTCAATATGGAACATATAATGATTATCTAAAGAAATCTTCCGGACAAACTTAATCCCTTGCCCGTTATTCCATTCTAAAACAAGGGGTGTTTCGGGAGAAAGCTCTTTGCTTTTGACATTCCAAAGAGTATCACTGTCAGGGAGTTTCAAGCTCTTGTCCGTACTAAGCCAACCAAACTCGGCATAATAAGGCGTTGCTGTTTTTGTCGGTGTTAACAGTTCAACATTTGGACTTTCGGGATTCAAATCGGTTTTATATTTGCTCAAATACAATTCATCAAAACGGCTCCCTTTAATACGAAGAGATCCTAAAAGAGAAGCATTGGATATTTTAACACGACGATCCTGAGCCAAAGCCTCTGAGACCGATATGGTCTTAATTGTATTTTCAGGGGCGGATTCTGTTTTTTCCGGTTTTGTTGTGGCAACTTCTACTTTTTCCTCACGGATTGTTGACGGCTGCGGTTTCGGAAAAAGGTAATTGCTGACAAAAATAACAACAATTGATAAAACGATGGCGGCATAAAGGCCCTTCATCTCTTCTTTCATAAATAAACTCCCAAAATTTTGTATTTTGCTTATATTTAGTATAGTTTCAGCCCGAAGGCAAGTATTTATCGTGTTTTATCAGATTCTTTGATTGTTTTTGGCGGGACAGGATCATAGCCGGATCCTCCCCACGGGTGGCAGCGTAGGATTCGTCTAAAACCCAAGTAACAGCCTTTAACAAGGCCATGGATTTTCAAGGCCTGAATAAAATATTCGGAACAGGTGGGACGGTAGCGGCAAACTCCCGGACACAACGGAGATAAAAATTTTTGATAAAATTTAATCAGTAGGATGCAAATCTGCTTCATCAGAATGCGGCTCCTTTTTTTCAGTAATCATTTTGTTGATTTTGCTAAGAGCATAAAGCAAATCGCTTTTAAGTGCCATAAAATCAACCGTAGCGGTTTTATACCTTCCAATTAAAACATAATCTGTTCCGCTAAGAGCATTGTCGTAAAAAACGTCACGGACGGCAGCCCGCATACGCCTTTTGGTCCGATTCCGAATATGGGCTTTCCCGAGTTTTTTAGTTGCCGTAAAACCAAAGCGACAGCAATCGTCAGGGACACATAAACTTTGAGCCGCCTGTAAGATTAAACTTGGTGTAACAACTTTTAATCCTTTGGCGGCTCGAACAAAATCTTTTCTTTTTTTTAAGATAAGAAGTTTTGCCATTGCTGCGACTTATGCAGAGATTTTCTTGCGTCCCTTAGCACGGCGAGCAGACAAAACTTTGCGACCGCCGGCTGTTGCCATACGAGTACGAAAACCATGGCGACGGGCTCTTACCAATTTACTTGGTTGATAGGTACGTTTCATATTTTTTCTCCGGTTTTATTAGTTAATTATTTAAAATGTTCAACATCTTAGAACATTCTCGGACATCTGACTTATAAAGAGAATTCTGTTTTCTGTCAATAGAAAAAATTACGTTTTTTCTTTATTTATCAGGAAAAAGAAAGGGTTAATCCCATCCTTCGCCCCCACGCAAAATCCGTTGAGCTTCTGCGGTATAGGTTCCATCCTCTTGGTGCAAAACAATCGGAGACCGTAAAATTAAAGGGGCTTTACTGTCTTTTCTCGCCCGAAGAAGAATACGTTTTGCATCTTGTCCGGATTTTGAATAAAGCGGAAAAACTTCAATCCCTCCCAATTTGCCATGTAAAAGGCAAAGCAAATCTTCAAGAGCCTCGGCTCGGTTAACGGTATAAAAAAAGCCTTGAGGTTTAATCATTTTGATACAAAAAGCAATCCACTTTTCCAAATCCGCCTTTACAAAATTATGAGCGGTCGCTTTGCTGAGGTTTGGGGAGGGCATATCGTTTTCCGAATACGGCGGATTACTGACGACATGAGCAAACGAACAAAAATCGGTTTTATAGTCAAAAATATTGGTATGAATAAATTCAAGAAAATGAAAATGGTTAACCTGAGCGCTCAGATTGGCAAGTCGAGCCAGCTCGGGTTGAATTTCCAATCCTCTGATGGAAATTTCTTTGTTTTTTAAACGTTCGGACAAACACAAAGAAATAGCCCCTGTTCCGGAACCAACATCAAGAATATTATCCCCCTTTTTCACATGGCAAACAAAAGCTGCCAACAAAACCGCATCGGTAGAAGCACGGTACCCGTTAAGAGGTTGAAAAATTTTTACTCTCTTGTCTAATAAATAATCTTCGCTATAATCTGCCATGCATAAACTCCTTGTTTGTAAGGAGTTTACCTAAAAAACAAAAAAGAACAAAGGAAAATTATGAATTTTATTGAAGTTTTTTTATTGGCATTGGCTCTTTCGGTAGATGCTTTTATCGTCTCTTTTTCTTACGGTTTGGTAATTAAAAAGAAAAAAGGCAAATCAGCTCTCAAATTGGCAACGGCGACTGGTTTGGGGCAATTTATCATGCCGATACTCGGATGGTTTGGAGCCAGAAGTATTTATCATCAAATTGAACAGGTTGACCATTGGATTGCTTTTTTTGTTTTTCTGATGCTTGGTCTAAAAGTGATTTCCGATTCTCTACGCAAAGGGGATTGTGAAGAAAAAATAGCAAAAGTCCTGTCCCTGAAAATTTTATTGTTAATAGGGGTTGCGACCTCAATTGATGCCTTTGTCAGCGGCTCCATGCTCTATTTCATGAAACAACCGGTTTGGAGTTCTGCGTTAATCATCGGGGCCGTAACATTTATTAATTCTTGTCTTGGGTTTAATTTTTGCCGTTTATTTAAAAATTTTCCCAAGCGGATTCTTGAGATTTCTTCGGGAGTAATTTTGATAGCGCTTGGTTGCAAAGTTCTCTACGAACATATTGGTTAAAATAAAAGGCTTCTGTTGAAGCCTTTTATTTTAAGGGTTGCCACTCAATCTTTGCACGAGCAAGTTCGCGGTTGTCTTCGCCGCCATAGGTTTGAATACTGCAAAGCGTAAACTTTCCGTCACACTGCGTTTTAACCAGAATCTTCTCACCTAAATGTCCTTCTTTTTTAAAAGACATTTCAATATGTTTTGGGTTATGAGACAAGCGAAATTCAGGCTCAACGGCTTCACAAGCCCACAAAACATAGACAGCATTGTTAACGTGTCGATTAAGGTCAATATCATCAAACCGAACGCGAAATTTTGTTTCCAAGTCGACGCGTTCCGGCTCCCCGATTTTAGGGAATTCGGTGTCAATCACACGTTCGGGAATAATTTGATATTCGGGCAAATTATCTTTAAGGCTGACGGGACGCATTTTCTGTACATCCAGAAGAACCCATTTGCTCGAGGCTCGAATAATACTTTTGCCGTCTTCGCCAAAGACCTCAAATTCTCTTATGGCAGCCACTTTTTTTTCAGCAGCCGGCCATGAGGCAATGCGTACTTTTTCATGCATTTTGGGCAAGCGATCAATCATCATTTCATAATTAGAGCCAACCCAGCCCAATCCCTTGGCATAAACGTAGTCCAGACCCAGTCCCATTTCATAGGCACTTTTATCCGCCATATCCTGAAAAATATTTAACAAAGTCACAATCCGCAGATTGTTGTTTCCATCGGTTTCATAACTGCGAACCAAATAATCTCTGGTATATTTAGTTAAGCTCATTTTTCTTTTTTGCTTCCTTTTGCTTTCTTGCGAGTAAAAACATTTTAAACTTATTTTTGCAACGACGATTGCTGATAGTCCTTTTCAAAAAGCCCTCTCCGGAGGTAGGCTTTTGCCAAACTTCGGTAAAATAAGCATAATCCCCGTTATAATTAACCACCAGCCACACCGCAGGGGAGCTTTTTATCTTTTCACATTCTTTACCATTAATTCTAAATATTTCGTTATTATGTGGCGTTTCTTTTACCAAATTCATTCCGCAATAGGCGGCCAGTTCGCGAATATTATCAATCACAAAGACCGGACAGTGGGTTGGAATAAAGGTGCTGTCAGGTAAAAGGGTATGCAAATATTCATAGTCGCCCCAAAAACCATGACCAAAACCCTGTAGCTCAGGCATTTCATCAACACTCACAAAAGGAATATTGTGAAGGTTAAGCTGTCCCTTAAGAGGGTTAAAAAAGCTTTTGGCCGTCAAAATGCCGTAAGTATCTTTTTCGGTTGCCTCAAAAAGCGGATGCAGATTATTAAAAGTACCGATAACCACATAATTATTACCAAATTTTTTAATATCATCGTCAGGCTTATATAAAATCTGAATGCGATTTTTAGCAATCTTTTCAAAAGATATTCCATAATCAACAATCAATTTTAAATAGATGTAAAAATCTTTGCTGCCATAAAACACAACATTCTTTTTTGTTTTTAAGGCCGCCAAAAAAGCAATGATATACATTTCGGGATGAGTCGGATAAACCGGAATTAAAATTTTTCTTTTCGGGTGTCGTTTAATTTTTTGCACCAATTTTTGAAAAGTTGTGACTTCTTTAATGGCAAAGCCATCATCCGTACACCCGTAAAAATCGGCAACCACACAATCAATTTGTGTTGCCAACTCTTTAAGACGATGTAAATTGGTTGGCTTGCGAAAATAGGTGCTACCGTCAATTTTCATATCTCCGGTGTGGTAGACGGTACCATAAGGTGTTTTAATGATAAAGCCAAAGCTGCCAAAACAAGTATGGGAAGAAGCAATAACCTCAACCTCCATATTATCAAACTTAAGGATATCCCCTTCTTTAATGCAAATAAATTTGGGCTGAAACTTTGTCGGAACCTCAAATTCTTCATAAAGCTGATTCAAAATCATTTCCGTATATTTTCCGCCATAAAGCTTAGGGAAGGTATATCCGGCTTTTATATAATGCACGATTCCATTTAAATGATCTGGATGAGAATGGGTAATTAAAAGAGCCTTAGGCATAAGCTCGGAATGATTAAGCAGCTCTCGAACATCAGGAACGGCTGCCGCCGAGTTTTTAACGCCTAAGGCTTGATGGTTGTCAAACTTACCCAAATCGACAAGAATTGTCGTTCGAACAAGTTTTTTATTATTTGGAGTAACACAGGTATATTCATAGCAATGTCCGCTGACTTGATCGATATTGTTTCCGCCAACGGGCTTCCAATAGAAGCCGTTTTCCATGATATTTCCCGTCATAACACCTTAATTTATTTTAATTTACTTTTTCTGTACTCAGCCAATTTTGCCTCTCTCCAAGCATTAGCTTTAGCGGCACTGGCTTGTTTTTTTAAGCTGTTATTTTTTTTAGCATAAGCAACTTTTGTTTCAAGTTTTTTATGCTGAGGTTGTTCAATATTTCCAAATAATTTTTTGTCGGCATCAATATTATGAGCTTGCTTAACCATCTCATAAGCCGATGTCAGACGTTTTTTGTATTTTAAAGCCTTCTGAGGCTGGCTGGAGTGATAAGCCATGGCGGCCTTTAACCAGTCATTATCTTTTGCCTTATAAAGGTTTTTCAAAAACTTTGCCCCGTATTCAACATTTTTTTGTGGGTCTAAAGCATCTTCAACACTTTCAAAAGCATCTGGGTGATATGCCAAATTAATTTGCATACAACCGACATCAATGCTTTTTACGCCGGCTTTTTGGAGTCTTTTCACTTCACGGACTGCCTCAGCCTTTGTTTGGAAAAACATGCCTTTTCCTTGAGCGTTAACCGTCCAAGGCCAAGCAACGTTTCTTTTTTCTTTGGCGTTCCATCTCCCGGTTTCAACACTGGAAATGGTGGTTAATAAGTGTTCTTTAATTTGATATTTCTTCTCAAATTTTTGTGTATTTTCCATACAAACCAAGGAAACATCGGGATATTCCGAGTAAGCCTGAGCTTGTACTGGCTGAATTAACATCAGCAGTATTAACAAAAACATTAAAATATTCGATACGAAAAACCGCATCCCTCTATTCCCTCAAAACAGCCACAAGAATCCCTCATGCAACATTTGTGCCAATTTCAACTTGCTTAAAGGCTAAATAAAAAAACAAATTAATTTTGAGGTTGGTTAACAAAAAAAGAACTAACTAAACAGTTAGCCGTCCCCTACTTATAATCTTAAAAATAACAGGCCTCCGCAAAATAAAATATGAGCTTCAGCCGCAAAAACAAGAGGGGTTATAACACAATTATTTTTTTAAATCCAGTAAAAATTTTCCAAGTCCTTGAATTGATTCAGAAATATCTGTACTAATAGATTGAAAATTATCATTTTTCTTATATACATTCTCATCCATATACAGGCTTCTGTTAATCTCTAATTGCAACGTATGAATGTTTTTTCGCGGTTGGCAATAATTAAAGGTAATATAAGCTCCGGCATACGGACGATTAAATTCGACACGATATCCTCGTTCTTTCAGCTCATCGCTAAGGTATTCAGACATTTGTGTCGGACAACTTTCATCAAAAAGGGTGCATAAACAAAAATCAAGAGGTTTTTCTTCATTCATGATTTTGCAAATAACAGATGGCATGGAGTGACAATCCAACAGCAGACAAAAACCAAATTTCCGGTAACATTTATCCACTAATTGCTTTAAACGTTTATGGTAGGGGTCATAAACGTTTTTGATTCGTTCCATAGCTTCTTTATAAGAAATTTTTCCATCATAAATGTTTTTGTTTTGCGATACAATGCGATGAATAACGCCAAGGCCAACCCGACATCTTCTGGATCCGGAATTGTTAGGATTCTCGGGAGCGTTAAAGTACATCGATTCATCAATCTCTATTTTGTCACGATTAACGTCAACAAAAGTACGGGCAATATTCATGCTCAGTAAAGGGATTCCGGCATCAGAAGCTTTTTTGATTAAATCTGTGACAAAGCAATCTTCGGAAGAGCGAAGTTCATTAACATCAAGAGAGGTATTGGCTAAAAATTCATCCGGAAACACATTCCCGCTATGAGGGGAAGATAAAACAATCGGATAAAGCATTTCCTGAGTGTTAAATTCCTCAAAGATTTTTAGCTTTTGATAGTCGACTTTAAAATCAATATGTTTATCCGTCACGGTATCCTCTTTCTGTTAGAGCTTTAAGGATAAAGGATAAAACTTAAATATTCGCTAATTTTTCCAAAAATGAAAAACAAAGCACTTGATTTCTAAAATCTTTTAGTGTATTAAAAACACCATCGCGGGTGTGTAGCTCAGTGGTATGAGCACTACGTTGACATCGTAGGGGTCGCTGGTTCGATCCCAGCCACACCCACCAATAAAATCAAGGCTTTCAGGGTTTTATACCCAGAAAGCCTTTTGTTTTAGGTAACACATAGGTAACAGAATTTACTTATTGAATAAATAAATTTTTATCGTATAGTATAATAAAAACTGAGAATGCTATGACTGATATAATATCTTTTCCTCCTAAATTATCTAAATTATCACACACACAATTAGCACAATTAAGTAGTGAAGAATTTGCAAATATAAGAGAGAACATAAAAAAAAGAAATAGAAGACATCTCCATAAAAATAAAATTCATTCTGTTGATAGAAAATTAATACTAAAAAAATATCCAAATAAAAGAATAGAGCATATTCCTTTGTTGAGGTCTCAGATGGCTAGATTGTATGATGAGGCTAAACCATCTGAAATTCTAGATTTCTTTAATTCACAAAGGGGAAAGGAATGGAAAAAAGGATATAAAAGGAAAAAACTGCAAAATCGTATCACGATACAGCACTTTTCTTTTATTGATTATCCTAATGAAACACTAGATATGTTCTATAAATTTGCAGAATATGAACCTAAAATATTAGAAGCCTTTGCTGATTTTGTTGATGATAGAATATATGATATTGCTCCATATTTATTATGGGGAATTGTAAAGAAAGATATGTATCCGTATATTCGAGGAGGGAAAATTAGCAATAGAGTTTCTAATGTTATAAAAGGTTTAGATTTAGATAAATTCATGGATATGAGGCTACCTAATGCGGATGATAGGAATGTGATAGCCTTGCCTCCAATTATGAAACCTAGAAGAACATTAGTTGAAAATCAAAATGTAACAACGTTAGACGTAAGTGCAACACGATTAGTAGAAAAGATAAATGAATGGCTTATACAGCTAGACCCTCCAATGGCGCTAAGTGATGAAGGGTGTGTGAACGTCACATCCTTTACTATTGAAATTTTAGAAAATGCTCAAAGACATAGTGTAAAAGGAGAAGAAGGAAATTGGTATATGACTTCATTTATGGAATATAGGGATGGAAAATACTTTTGTAGCCTTTCCTTTATAAATACAGGTATGCCAATTTATGAATCTATTTTATCGACAACCAATGATTCTGTAAAACAAGAATTAGACGCATATATTAAAATGCACAAGAATATATCATCAAACATATTGGCTACGGTTTATGCTTTGCAAGATGGTTCTACTAGAGAGAACTACAAAGATAGCAGAGGTGGAATAGGTATGTTAAGGATGGTAAAATTTATTAATGAAATAGGAGATACCAGCATCTCGGAAGATAAACCTCAGATAGCTATAATTTCAGGAAATGTTTGTATTAAGTTTTCTGATAAATATGGAAATGCAGTAAAATTAAGCAATAATAAAAACTATCAATGGTTTAATTTAAAACAAGATAGAACAATTGAACCAGACAAAAAATACGCTTACTTATTGCATAAAGCATTTCCAGGAACTATAATAACAACAAGATTCATGCTAGATGCAGAATCTTTACAAAAAAAGGTAAAAAACAATGACTGTAATTAATTTAGAGATATTAACACAGGAAAGGACCACAGTTCTCGGAAGTAAGGTTAAGGGAGCTGATGCTAGGGAAAAATTTAAGTTGGATGAACTTGATAAAAACTCAGACAGTATAGATGTCATTATTCCTGATTATATAGTAACATTTACACCATCATTTTTTTTGGGGTTGTTTTCTAAAAGTTTAGATACGCTAGGTGAGGATGGTTTTTTTCGCAAGTACCATTTTAAAAGTACAAGAGAAATTATACAAAAACAAATTTTATCTGGTGTAGAAGATTGGAAATGCGCAAGATGATAAAGTTGTTTTTTCTGTTCTTGCTTTTAGTATTAGCCGCATGTGTTCCTGTCCTGGCAAGCCTTTTATCTTTACCGGAAGCTTATATTAATTGTATAAACAATATAGATTGGATTGCTTGGTATGCCGCTTTATTAAGTTTGTATGGATTTTATGAAAAATATCAAAAACGGAATAAAGATTTTGGCTATATGATTTATGTAAGCTCTCTAGTAAACCAATTAGAGAAAATGGATGAAGTTATTGTTAATATAGATATTCTTCAAAAAATGACAATTAATGAAGGATTGGATAAAATAACTCAAAAGGTAGAACATATTCAAGAAATTGCAACCTCCGTATTTAGTATGATAGCTAGTAAATTAGGAAATGTGGACCAACACTTTAAAAGTTCACATAAAAAAACATTTAATGAAGATATTGAAGAGAACATATATCCTAAATTTTCACATCTACTTCAAAACATAAAACAAACTTCGCAGAATCAAGAAAATTTCAAGAAATCCGCTCAAATGCTACATGATAGCGTAGTAAAGGAAAAAGATAAATTAGTACAAATAATTCAAAAAATTCGTGATAAATGTTAACAAAAATGAAATTAATTCATTTTTTGTTTTTTGTGGTTCGACTTATTTTTTTTATTTAAACATAAGAGGCTATTTCCTTCCTTATTTATCTAAATCAATTTCATCTTTAATTATTCTCTTTGCTTTTGCCGTAATGAATAAGCCCCTCAATTTATCTAAAACAGCTTCGATAATGGTCGTATTGTCTTTGCCAATACAATCACTAGGGTCTTTTTTTATTGTATTTAAAATCACTTCTTCAAAATCATTATTGGACTTGATACTGTATTCGCTATTCATAAATGCAATATATGTTTCCATGACTTTTTGTTTGTGATTATAAATTTCATATAGCTTTTCCCTTGTATTAATTTTTCGTTGGAAAAACCAAGTTAACCAAATTAAAGGTATTGTTAATGCTATATCTCTGTAAGATGTAGATTCTAAAGCTATTAATATAAGGTATGATATAGCAAGTAAAAATAATGAAATAATAAAGCCTGCGTATAATAAAACATCTTTTTGAAAAATTCTTTTAAATATATTTAATAACCAAACAGTTGCATTATAAGAATATTTAATAAATTTATTTTTATTATTACTGTATTTTACCTTAGATAAATTTAAAGTATACTCAGCTTTGGCTTCTTGGTAGTGTTCAGCTATTGAAACTGTAATTATTTTATTTAGTGCAGCCTGGGCTTGTTGCTTAATTTTTTCAATATCTTCGCTATTTTTATTAATTATTTGAATTTGTTCTGCAACTCCATAATTCTTCCCTACAACACCAAGTAATTTGTCTATTTCTCTACTCATTTGTTCAATTTTGGACTCTGCTACTTTTATCTTTTCTTCGGCTCTAGCTTCGTATAACTTAGGACGCTCTATAAGGGGAAGTATTGTTCTTTCTAAATTATTTACTTTATTAGCCAATACCTCTAAATTTGGTCCTTCTGTTGAAATATTTTTAAGCTCATTTCTTCTATCTATATTTTTAAGCTTTCTCAATACAGTAGTTCTTTCTTTTGTTGTTAGAGTATATAATATGCTATGCTCTATGTCGTTATATTTATCTATTTCTCGAGCAAATGCATTGTCTCTGTTTTTAGCTTCTGTCTGTAAATAAAATTTAAAATCCAATACCCTTTTAATAGTATCTTCAGAACAATAAGGAAGAAGAATATTTATTTTTTCATATAGGTTTCTAATACTGTAAAAATCATCGTCTAACATATTATATCTCTTTAAGTTTTTCTTTGATTTCTGTTTGCAGGAGGCTGGATTTCTCAAGCATGTCTTTATTCCGATTTTCGGTATGAGGTAATAGCTGTAATTCTACTCCAACTAACCTTTTTAGGCACAAAGAATATATTTTCTTCATCTTTATTAACTAGCCACAACTCATTGTTGATATTGATTAATAAAATTAAACAAATAATATGAAAAGTAAACCAAAGAGTCAAAAATAATATCAAAGTATCCCCTCTTTTTATAGCTCGACTTATCTTTTCATTTTATCTAAAAATAGCTTGCATAATAATATAGTTATAGTTACTCTTATAACGAAACAAATGATGATTGTTTTGGGGTGTGGTAACCTCTCAATAAGCGTCTGTGTAAAGACGAAATTTTGCATGCCTGAAAGTCTTATGACTGGAAGGCGGCAAAATAAGCTGTATCCAGTTAATATGTCGCACTATCTTATTGTAGTTACCAACTTCCAGTCGCCACTTCATCAGGGCGGCTTTTTTTGTGTATAACAAAGGGGAGGTGAGTATGTCTGTAAAGAGGTATAGTTTTCTTGCCATTATAATTGTTTCATTACTGTTTGTTCATTTAAGATGGCTTTCTCCATATCAAGCATTATTTATTGTTACTTTTATTTGGGGAGCATATAACCAATTACGAATAGATAAAATGGCTGAGCAGGTAAAAAATTATAAAAAAGCGTCATGTAAATTCCAATATGGACGTTCTATTTGGAATAATAATAAATGCTGGTCTTCAGATGAACAAAGAATGGCTTTATTTTGTATGAAAAATGGAGATGTGCTCGTATCAAGATTCTCTCAAGTTAATAGTGAAAAAGTCAATCGTTGGGCTTATATCGAAGATATTGATTGTATAAATTAATGTGAGGTGAGTATGAAAAAACTTTTTTGTTTGATTCCATTTTTATTAAGTGCTTGCGCATCAGCAATAGTCGTGCCCTTAGGAACAAAAATTTCAGATGAATGGAGTGTTCCAATGTATTATGACCAAATGCCACAATGTAAAGCTAAAGAAATAGCCTTTATTATTCCTGCCGGGGGAACTGTTTATGAAAAAGTTATGTACCTGCAAGAAAATGCAAAAAATCTTAAAGCTGATTTTCTAAAAATAAATAAAGATACATTTGTAATGAATATTGTCTCAGCAACAGCTTATAAATGTGAAAAATGATAAATAATATTTAACAAAAGAGCTTTTGACTCTTGGCGGTCCAAGCTCTTTTGTTTTTATAATTTATTGCGAATACTCTCATAAAAACGTTGAGTTCGTTGAGATAAGGTCCTGCTTTGATAAATGGCCTCATCAAAGTTTTTATACTTAAATATGTATCGAAGCCAGCCTACTGATGAAAATAACTCTCTGAAACATAAAATACTGCGGTGTATCTTCTGTTTTTGGTAATTAACTCCAAAGGCAGCTAATTTCAGAGCTTCTCTTATAGCTTTTTCATTATGTTCAATCTTGATAATTCCGTGAATATGAAAACTTGTAGAGCTGTCAAGATGTATTCCAAACAGATATTCAGGAACAAATCCAAGCTTGTTTTTCATAGATTGCGAGATTCGTCTTCTCAGATAGTCTGAAAGAGTGTTTTTAGAGGTTTTTAAAGCTTTTTCTATCTTAGCTCGGGAAAACCTTAAAGTGAAAGCTGAATACTCTTGAGTGTTCAAAACGCAACGGAACAGTATAGAAAGTTTTAGCCATTGAGCTAAATCTCTCCAACGAGGTAATTTATAATAAATATAATTTTTTAACTCAACTGAAGATGATGCTATTTTTGTTCGGCTAAGAATACTTGCAACCACTTTGTCTGCTTGGTCTTCAAGCTCTCTCCAATCAGTATAATTTTTTTTCTTTTTTGCCATATCGTTACCTAAAAAGTATGTCAACCATATCCTCAATCAAAAGATAGAAGAGCGAGAAATCAATTTTGTTGGTGATTGGATTAAAGTTCTTGAGAGGTGTTAAAAATAGGCTTGGAGAGTTTTGCTTGAGCCCATTTTGTGATAGATGTTAGTTTATAGACAACACGTCTATTCCCAAAGCGCTGGTATTCTGGGCCGCCGCCAATGGTTGCTAATTTTGCCAAAGTTTTAGGACTAGTAGGTAAGCCTAAAGTGTTTGATAAGTATTCCGCAGCTTCTTTGCGTGTAAAATATTTGGTATCCATGATTTTCTCCTTAATTTTTTACTTTAATTTGTTTTAAGGAGATTAGATGTCCTAATTTTGTACATTAAAAGAATAATCTTTTTTGTACAAAATTACCTATTCAAAATATCTTCTAATATATCAAGCATAATTTGCTTGTGATCTTTGATTCTATCAAACAGTATAGTGCAAGTTTTGCTTTTCATGTATTCATAATATCGAGAGCGAAGAGACGATACAGAAGATGAGTAATTCCAGCGTTTTTTTACTTCAGTTAAAATATTTTCTATAGATATTTTTTCTCCATCATGCTCCAGTTGAACAATACGAACACATATACATAATGCTAACTGGTCTAACTCATCTATTTCTTTGGGCCTACCAAGAGTATAGTCTTCAGCTAAAAAACTGGGAATAAATTCTTTTGCTAAGCATATGGCTAATTTGTGTCCATTCAGCAGTTTATTATATTCAAGATTGTAGTGGTTATATAGAGCTTTTTCAGCAGCAGCTACTTCTGAAAGATATTTTTGCATATTTTCTTCTGGCGTTTTTATAAAGCCGGGCCTTGAAATTTTGTGGCGCGTTACATCCTCAAAACTGTTTTCTCTTTTTCTAACATAGCACTTTTTATTTTGAGATGAGTTCATTGTCATATCCTTCCAAGAGGTTATTAATATATTCAGATACTTGATTTGCTGCTGAGATAAGAGCACTGTCAACATTGTGACTATAGCGAGCAGTAGTGCTTCTGATGTGGTGCCCAAGCATTCCAGCTATGGTAAAGTCGTTGTAACCAAGTAAATTTGATATGCTGGCAAATGTATGTCTTAAAGAATGAAGGGTTATATCTGGTTTATAAAAAGTAGTTGCGTTATCAGCAAAATCATCCTCCAGTTTGGAAGAGCAGATTCTATTAAAGATTTTGGGAAGCCCAATATAATGTCCAGAGCCTTTTGTTGCCGGAAATACCCATGGTGACGGGTTTTTAGATTGAAGTTCTTTTAAGAGTTTTAGTGCTGCTGTTCCAAATACTCTATTTTGTTTTCCGGTCTTGGTGTCTGGAAAACGAAAACATTGATTGTCAAAATCAATAAAATCCCAGCGCAAAGACAAAATTTCATTTTTTCTGCATCCAGTTAACAATAAAAGCTTGATTGCATTAATGGCTTCTTTTTTATCACAATAAAAGGGGTGTTTAAGAGTAGCTCCTAATAGTTTTATATCTTGAGGAGTTAAGAAAGTTTCTTTTGCTTGCGTTTTAGGTCTTTTTACAAATTTAGCCGGATTCTTGTCTAGGAGCTCTCTATTCCTTGCAAAATTCAAAATAGCACTAAGTAACTGAACTGTTCTATTGGCAGCTTCGTGTCCGCCAGTAACACGACTTCTTCCTCTTTTCTTACACTGTTCTTGTGCTGATTTAACGTCCCCATTCATGATTTTTATCATCATTCTTTCTATATCCCCAGTATTGAGCTCAGAAAGGCGAATATTTCCGATAATGGGTTTTATATGATGCGTTATTCTGCCGTTATCTATTGCTAGTGTGGAAGCTTTCTTGTGAGCTACACCCTCAGCCATATATAGGTCGCATAATTCGGATACAGTTAAAATATTGAGGGCTTTATTGCACTGGTCTTTAGGGTTAATGCCTTTATTTATCATATCGAGTAATTCAATAGCTTCAGCCCTTATATCATCAGGAGTTCGTTCAAATATTGAGCCTAAAGTTATTTTTTCTTGTTTCCCGTTCATTCTGTAGGTCAATATCCAAGATTTTTTATTTCCTTGGATGCGAATAGCTAATTTTTTAATTTCGTCATCAGTAAAGGTTTTATCTTTATAGGTAAGGTCTTTAATTTGATTTATGAAACTTTTAGATAATTTAGGCATATTTCTCTCTTAGGTAACATATAGGTAACTAATTTTAGTAAATTTATTCATTTAAGATAATTATTAAGAAAACATAAGTCAATATAAAGTTATTGAAAAATAAGTAATTATAATATATAAGAGCAATCAAGAAAATAATAGGAAATTCATGAGATTTACGTTGACATCGTAGGGGTCGCTGGTTCGGAGTCGATAGTTGGCGAATGCTCTGGAAAAATCTTTAGCGAAAGCTTAGATTTTTCCGGAAGCAGAGGCTTACGAGACGAAAGGGGCCCAAACGAGAGTTTGGGAATATCCCTCCCAGCCACACCCACCATAAAAAAGCTCTCTTAATGAGGGCTTTTTTTATGGGTGAATTTTTGCGGATGAACTCAGAAATAGAGTTGCCAAAGAAAAAGGAAAATCTTATTATCCTTTCCAAAAGATAATAAGAGTAAAAGAACATGAAAATAGGGATATTTGATTCCGGTCTAGGGGGATTGGTAATTACCAGAGCCTTTATTCGTCAACTTCCGGAATACGATTATATTTATTATGGCGATACCAAAAATCTTCCTTACGGAGATAAAACATCCGGACAAATTTTGGCCTACACGTTAGATGCGGTAAAATATCTTATCTCGCAAAAATGTGCTTTAATCATTATTGCTTGTAACACGGCAACTTCAATAACGCTTCGCTACTTGCAACAACGTTTTATTCCGCAATATGCTCCGGATGTTAAAGTCTTGGGTGTCGTCATTCCAACCGTAGAAGAAGCAACGTTGTTTAATGCTCAAAAAATTGGGGTCATCGCCACGATGGCGACGGTCCGTTCCCAAATCTATACAACAGAATTACATAAACTAAATCCCAAACTTGAGGTCCAAGAGCTTGCAGCTCCGGAGCTTGTTCCGGCCTTAGAGGATAATAATTTCACCAAAGCTCAAAATTTGGCTTCCGAATATGTAAAACAGTTTAAGGAAATTGACAGTTTAATTTTGGGGTGTACGCATTATCCGTTGTTAAAAACATATTTTCGACAAATCTTACCGCCATCGGTCCGGGTTATATCACAAGATGAATTTATGGGCGAAAAACTTCAAGACTATTTAACACGTCATGTTGAAATTGATATAACCTTAAGCCGAAACGCACAATACCAATTTGAGGTTAGTGAGCTAAATGAACATTACCGCCAGGTTGCAGAAAGTTTATTTCCGGGAATTAACATAACAAAAAAGGAGTAGCTAATATGCAAATTACATTACGGCCTCTTAACACAAAAGAAGATGATGAAATCTATCAAATGTTTCAAGAAATTCCGGCTGGAGAAGATGGATTCGAAAACCCGGCTCACGGTCTTTCTAAAGAAGAATTTGCTACATTTTGCCAGAGGGTGGTAGCTCATAGTCAGGGAAAAGACTTACCGGAAGGTTATGTCCCATCAACTTATTATGTGTTATTTGCCGATAATCAGCCGGTTGGTGTTGCAAAGTTCCGCCACTATTTAAATGATTTTCTACGTCAATATGGAGGACATATTGGTTATGGAATAAGACCTTCGGCACGAGGCCAAAAATTTGGTAATCAGATTTTGGCAGAAGTCTTGACTTATGCCCGCCAACAAGGAGTAGCAAAGGCTTTGCTGACGATTCGTGATTATAATATTCGTTCACGCAAAGTCTGCGAATATAATGGCGGGAAACTGGAAAAAATTGTTCCGCTAAACGGTCATAAGGAATGTTTTTATTGGATTGATCTAAATGCATAAAGATTTTTATATTTTCCGCCATGGGGAAACCGATTATAATAAAGAAAAAAGATGGCAAGGCTGTGGAATAGACATTCCGCTGAACCAAACCGGGATTCTTCAAGCTCAAGAACTGGCAAAACACTTGGAAGGAAAAGGCATTGAACATATTTATTCCAGTAATTTAAAAAGAGCTCTGCAAACGGCTCAAATTGTTGCCGACCGACTAAAAATCGGGGTTGATGTTATTCCGGATTTACGCGAAGGCTGTTTTGGTAAAGCAGAAGGAATGCTTAAAAAGGATATTGCTCAACAATATGCCGATATTTTTTCTCAATGGTATGCTCCGCAAGATGACATGAACCTTCGTTTTCCCGGAGGAGAAAGCAAGCTTGAGATGCAACAACGTATGTTTTCGGTTTTAGAAAAACTTTTGCTCGCTCCATATCAAACAATAGGCATATCATCACATGGTAGTTCTATCCGCTATTTGCTCTACAAATTTGGTTATCCTCCCCATCAAATGCAAAACACGGCCCTGTTCCATATTTGTTTTGCCGATGGGAAGTGGTTTCTGAAAGAATAAAAAAGCCCTCGATTGAGGGCTTAACTTTATTCCGGTAACAACTCAAATTCCCGCTTCAAATCACGGTCAAAAATCTCTCGGATTGTTTTTTTGATGTCGGCTTTTTCATAAATAACTTTATAAAGAGCCTGACAAATCGGCATATCAATTCCTTCTCGGTCCGCAATGATTTTAACGGCTTTTAAGGTAGGAACACCTTCTGCCAATTTTCCAAAATCCTCCCCGCGAGCAAATTTTTCACCAAAGGTACGGTTATGGCTATGTTTTGAAAAAAGAGTTGCCTCATAATCGCCTAAATGAGCCAAACCATATGCCGTATGGGGATTTCCGCCAAAATGTTTAATAAAGCGACCGACTTCAATCGGAGCTCTAGCCATTAAAGCTCCTTTCAATCCATACCACTCGAGGCCGTCCAAAATGCCAGCCGCAAGCCCAATAACATTTTTCAAAGCGGCCCCAATTTGGTTACCGATTAAATCGGACCCATAATAAAAACGGATTAAATCGCTTTGCAGCGTTTTGATAAGCCGGTCTTTAACAGCATCTTCATCCGAATCAATAACGGCACAAGAAGGGACTTTTTTCATATAATCTTGAACATGCCCCGGTCCGGCCAAAACCGCAATATGAATATTTTGCTTAATTTCTTCCCGCATCACGTCAAACATAATTTTAGCGCTGGGTTCTTCCAAACCTTTCATGGCCAAAAGAAAAGTCTTTCCGGTCAAATCATAGGCACTTAACTCTTTGCACAGGCCGCGAAAATATTGACAACCGATTGAAACGATAATTGTGTCATTTTCTAAAACCTTAGCTAAATTATCATGCAAATGCATGTTGTCTGTAATGGAAAGATAAGGATTTTTACGAGTATCCCGAAGTTCAATAAAGTTTGGAGATGTCGGAATATCATACATATCAACATCAAACCCGCAATAATTTGCAGCATACCAACCAAGGAAGGTACCCCAACGGCCGCAGCCAATTAAAGACATTTTTTTCATAATACAACCCTACAAAAGTTACTTAGAATAACCTATTTGTATTATAAAAAAAGCATCCTTGCAACAGATATTGCAACAAGACTCACAAAGGAAAAATTAAAAACTAAAGCGTACCTTTTTTCGTGCGTTGGCGTGTAACAATCGCACCGATATGGTCAAATTCTTCAAAGGAGTGATAAGCGTAATCCAAACTTTTCTTATCACAATCATAAAAGACTTTATTCGCCAAACCTTGAATAGCTAAGTCAATTTTTTGAAAAGCGGCATTATAATCGGCATTGAAGTTATTTTTGGTTTTCTTTTTGACAATATCATGATAGGCCGCAATAACTTTAGCGGTTTCGTCAGCAGAATTTGCGTACCCTTTTTCTTCAAAATCACGCATTATCTGTGCGGTTGTCTGATAAAAACACTTATTGGTTAATATCGTTTTTTGTTTTTTATTATTACTATCAATTATCATTATCTGAAATCCATAGCTCCAAATCAAAAACACATCTACCATAAAATAATAAAAAAATCAAGAGAGAACAAAATCCCCTAATCATAATCAATATAGCATAATAAAATTAATAAGATGTTAATGGGTTTTATATCTAAATAGATAAGAACTAAAATGCAAAATGAAAGGAGAAATCATGAAAAAACTGTTATGGATGGTCAGTTTGGCAATGTTTGGTATAAACCTAAACGCGTTGGCAAACGATTCGGTAATAAAACTCCCTCAACCAAATATGACGGGAGGAATGCCGTTAATGGAAGCGATTGACAATCGTCATACGGAACGGAGCTTTGGCCTTAAAGAAATAGATAATCAAGTTTTGAGTGAGATTCTCTATTGTGCCTGGGGTGTTTCTCATGATGGAAAGAGAACCATTCCAACCTCAATGAACAAACAGAATTTAGAAGTTTATGTGATTAAGGCGGATGGTGCTTGGTTGTATGATGGAAAAGAAAATACCCTAACACAAGTAAGCAAAGAAGATCTTCGTCCCTTCTTTAACCAACAAGATTATATGAAAAATGTTCCGTTAAATTTGCTCTATGTCGGAACAGATGCTAAAAATTCTCCGATGCATGCCGGATCGGCCTATCAAAATGTCGGATTATATGCCGCCTCTCGGGGCTTAAACAATGTAGTTCGAGGTTATTTTGACAAAAAAGGCGTGGCAAAAGCCCTAAATCTTAAAGAAGAGGAGGTTCTTGTCAGCCAAGCACTCGGGTGGCCAAACAATTAAGGTTCAAGAGAGGATAAAAGAGCTTGTCTCACAAGAGGCGAGCTCTTTTTCATTTTACAAGAAACGGATTCGATGTTACAATAAAAAACAAAAAGGGGAACAAAAATGGTAAACGCAAAATTGTTGGTGTTAAGTGGTTTGTTGGCAGCACACGGAGTAACCGGAAGTGCTAAAAATCAAGATTCCTCTCTTGAAGAAGGCAATTCCAAAAATAAAACCGAAATCAAAAATACTCCCAAAGAAACCCTATCGGAGCTTGATGCTAAAACAATACAATTACTTGTTTTTTTTGAAGGATGCTCAAAAGAAGCATATCAAGATTGTGTCGGGGTTTGGACCGTTGGAATAGGAAATACCAAGCGTCCGGATGGTCGTAAAGTAACATCGAAAGATAAAGCCGACACACCAGAAAAAATAAGCCAGTATGTTCAAGAACACCTCAAACAAGAAACCAATCCCGTCATCAATCGTCAAATCAAAAGGTCCTTAAAAACGGCAGAAAGAGCGGCACTTACCAGTTTGATATATAACTGCGGGCCAAAGGTTTTAGAGGTTAACGGGCGGCCGACGGCTTTAGCCCGAGCCATCAATAGCAATGACACAGAAGCCATCTCCCGCAATTTTTTAAAATATTGCTTTGCCGGGAAAAAGTACCGTAACGAATTGGCCGTTCGTCGATATATGGAATTGGCCGTATATAAGGGTTTAATGGATGTTTCAAACCTTTATGTCTGTTCTTATGGTGCCGTAAAGGCCAGCAAATTAACCATCAACCGCCGACCTAAATTTGATAAAGCAACATTGGATTATGTTAAAGAAGTTTGCACCGCTACTCCGGATGCCGAAAAGGTTGCCAAACTTTCGTGGTTTGGTTATGGCAAAAAAGTAGCCGAATTTTACCCTAATCCTCCCAAGACATTTAATTTTGCAAATTCCAAATTGATGGCAAAGGTTGAAAATAAGCAAAAATAACGTTACAAACGCCCGAGAGAATAAACCAGAAAAGCAACGCTCCATGCAATAACACATTGGACAATCACAACGGCAAAGGCATATTTTGTTCCTAGTTCTCGTTTAACGGTGGCAATTGCAGCAACACATGGCGTATACAACAAAGAGAATACCAAAAAGGCAAAAGCACTGAGTGGTGTAAACAATAACGGTAATTTTGCAATATCACCCCCTAAAAGAACGCCTAACGTGCTGATAACACTTTCTTTAGCCATAAAACCGGTCAAGAAAGCGGTCGAAATTCTCCAATCATTCATTCCTAAAGGAGCAAACAACGGGGCCACAAGATTGCCGATTCCGGCTAACAAACTTTCCGAAGAATTTGTAACCAAATTTAACCGACTGTCAAAAGATTGTAAAAACCAAATAACAATGGTGGCGGCAAAAATAATGGTAAAAGCTTTTGTTACAAAATTTTTCGATTTTTCATAAATCAAACGATAAACGTTTAACAAACTCGGGAGCCGATAATTTGGTAATTCCATCACAAAAGGCACCGGCTGTCCCTTAAACAGGAAAGCTTTTACAAATAGAGCAAAACAAAGACCGACCAAAATGCCGATAAAATACAAACTTAATATGACCAGAACTTGATTTTGGTTAAAGAAAGCTGCCGTAAATAAAAAATAAATAGGCAGTTTTGCCGAACAACTCATAAAGGGAACAAGCAAGATCGTCATTTTGCGATCCCGTTCTGAAGGGAGAGTTCTGGCGGCCATAATAGCCGGAACCGAACATCCAAAACCAATCAACATCGGGACAAAACTTCTGCCCGAAAGGCCGATTTTACGCAAAAGCTTATCCATGACAAAGGCAACGCGAGCCATATACCCGGTATCTTCTAAAATAGATAAAAAGAAAAACAAAACCACAATAACCGGTAAAAAGCTTAAAACACTTCCCACTCCGGAAAATACCCCGTCAATAATTAAGGACCGCACAACCGGGTTGAGGCCGTAAGCAATCAAACCTTCGTTAGTTTTGTCGGTTATAAAAGAAATGAGCTGTTCCATCAAATCAGACAAAAAGAGTCCCAAAGAGCCAAAGGTTAAATAAAAAATAAAAGCCATGATTGCGACAAAAGCCGGCAAAGACGTGTATTTTCCGGTTAAGATACGGTCAAGAGCCATAGTCAACCGATGCCCGGTTGTCTCATGGGGCTTAAAAACATGTTCAAGGCATAACTTTTCAATAAAAGAGAAACGCATATCAGCTAAAGCGGCTTCTTTATCCAAAGCTCTCTCTTTTTCCATCCCTTCAACAATTTTGTAACAAGTATCCAGTTCTTCCTTTTGCAAACAAAGAGACTTTAATACCAAGGCATCATTTTCAATAAGTTTGGTTGCCGCAAAACGGGGTGGCAACTTCGCTCTTTGGGCATGATCTTCAATCAAGTGGGTAATCGAGTGAATGCAACGGTGAATACAACCTTCTTTATCGCTTTTGGCATCACAAAAATCAATCCGTTTCGGGTGATCTTGAAAGCGTGCAACATTTAACACATGTTCAACCAGTTCTGCAATCCCTTCATTTTTGACGGCAGAAATCGGAACCACGGGAACCCCCAAAGCTTCTTCCAAACCGTTAATATCAATATTCCCGCCGTTTTTATTAACCTCATCCATCATGTTTAAGGCAATAACCATAGGCACATCCAGTTCGATTAACTGCATGGTCAAGAAAAGGTTTCGTTCAATATTTCCGGCATCAACAATATTGATAAGGGCATCGGGCTTTTCTTGTAAAATAAAATTGCGAGTCACAATCTCCTCACGAGAGTAAGGGGAAAGGGAGTAAATTCCAGGTAAATCCGTTATTGTAACGGAAGGATGTTTTTTTAAGGTTCCGTCGGTTCGGTCAATAGTGACTCCCGGAAAATTCCCGACATGTTGATGAGCTCCGGTCAGTTGGTTAAATAAGGTTGTTTTTCCGCAATTTTGGTTTCCGACCAAAGCCAAACGTAGAGGAGCATCAGGAGCAAGGACAAAATCTTTTCGATCCAAGTAAGATTGCGTTTCTCCGATTTTAGAATGTTCTGTTTCAAAAGAAGGAGGATTTTTGAGGGGTAAAGGATTTTTTTTATGGATTTGATGAATTTTAATTTTAGCGGCATCATTTTTCCGCAGCGTTAAGTCATAACCTCTTAAATTGATTTCCAAAGGATCTCCCATCGGAGCTTTTTTTACCAAAGATACTTTGACTCCCGGAGTAAGCCCCATATCCAAAATATGCCGTCTTAAAGCTTTATCCTCACAATCAATTGATAAAATAGTTGCCTCTTTTTTCAAAGGCAAATCCGCCAAAGTTAAAGTCTCATCATTTTCCATGGATTTTTATCCTGCCGTCGTACAAAAAAACACTCTTGTTAAGGGTATACTGATTTTTTTGCAAAATGTAAACGGTTGGAATGACAATTTTTAATATTTTCCGGCCATGGCTTTATAAACATAATTTTCATATTTAATGATTTGATATTTTTGCTGGATTAAATCTTTGCGCAATGAATTTTCGCTGTACAGAGCCTCTAAAAAATCACGAAATTCGCTTTTTCCGGTATTATATCGGTCTTGATAATATTTGGTAATTTGTAAAGCGTTTTGATAATTTTTTTCGGTATTTTGGTACATTTCCAAAGCTTTTTCATAAGCATAATAGTAATAAAATACTTCATTAACGGCTTGGTTTAGCGTATCCTTAAAATCGATTACGGCAATTTGGTAATCCGTTTCAGAAATTTTTATATTGTTTTTAACACGATTCCAGTCCAAAAACGGCAAATCAACTTCGACACTTCCTAACAGATACGGAAACTCAAATGTGGTGCGGGCTTTGTCGGAAGAAGAGCCTAAAATTCCTTGCAAAGAAACTTCCGGATACCAATTTTTATTTTCAGCATTTAGAGTTTTAAAAGCCTTTTCCAAACGAAATTGGCTGGCGATTAAATCCGGACGGTTGGCTAAAACAGAGACCGGTACATTCAGGTTAACACCAAGCTTGGGTTGTTGGAGAATATCATTAAAAGAAAGAGGCAAGGAGTCTTCTTGGTGAATATTTAAAATATTTTTCAGACTGGTTTCCATTTCTTTGAATTGCGATTCCAAATCCAAAAGCCGATTCTTTTCCGAAATAAGGCTTTGTTTTGCTTGTAAAAACTCAAGGTTATCCGTCTTTCCGCTTTTGTATTTTGCCTCCGCAATGTTTTGCAGATCTTCATAGGTTTTGATATTTTT
Organism: uncultured Alphaproteobacteria bacterium; assembly: GCA_944392275.1. Lineage (GTDB taxonomy): Bacteria > Pseudomonadota > Alphaproteobacteria > RF32 > CAG-239 > CAZU01. The sequence continues at coordinate 69,587 of CALXWA010000002.1, read as the reverse complement.
TTGTGCAACAAGAATGGAGTTTTGCAGATATTCCAAATTAAAATACAAATCGACCACACTGTTGATTAAACTCAGCTTGGCGGATTCTTTATCCATAACGGTTGCCTGATATTCAAATTCTTGAGCCGAACGGAGATCGCGGATTTTGCCGTAAAGATCCGCTTCATAGCTCAAGCCGCTTTCTCCGGAAAAATTACTGGAAAAAGAATCTCCGGTATGAATTTGTCGTTGAGAAGACATATTGACGCCACCGGACAATGTCGGAAATAAATCATAAGTTTTAAGATTGAGGTTATATAATTCTTTATTGATGTTAAGGGCGGCTTTCAAATAATCCGGATTGTTGTTTAAGGCCTGGTCGACCAATTTATCCAACTCTTGATTTTGGTATTGTTTCCACCATTTGGCATTGGCGGTATATTGTTTTTTTACAGATTCGGTATAATTAAGTTCTTCTTCCAAAGAAAGAGGGGGCGTAACGGTTGTGGCACAGCCAACCGTCAGTAAAAAAGTTCCAAACAACAAAGGATAAAAAGTCATTTTTTTCATTTTATTCACTCGCTAAAGCATCAATAGGATTGAGGTTGGAGGCATTCTTGGCCGGCATGTACCCAAAAACGATACCAATAGCCGTAGAGCAGACCAAAGCCAAAACAATGGAAGCGGTGGAGAAAATCATTCCGAAATCTTCCGAAAAAGTATTAAAGCAAAAGCCGATAATCATGGACAAAGCAACCCCCATAAAGCCGCCGACCAAACAAATCAAAATAGCTTCAATCAAAAACTGTTGCAAAATATCGGCTTGCTTTGCCCCGATAGCCATTCGGATACCAATTTCTTTTGTCCGTTCGGTAACAGAAACCAACATAATGTTCATAACCCCGATACCTCCGACAATCAAAGAAATAACGGCAATACTCGCAATGAGAAGTTTCATGGTATTCGTAGCACTTTCAACCGTTTGCTTAATACTGTCGCTGTTAATCATAAAAAAATCTTTTTTTCCGTGGAGAGAGGTTAAAATATTCTCAATACTCTCTTCAGCAACCTGAGAATTGACCGTATCGGAGATTTTAACGGTAATGGAATTAATATCGGTGCTTCCGTTAATTTTATACATCGCTGTCGTATAAGGTGTCCAAATGTTCATTGAATCAGAGCCTGGTCCCGGATTACTGTCTTTTTCGGTAACGCCGATGATTTTTAACGGCTTTTTGTTAAAGATAATAATTTCACCGATGGGGTTAGGGTTATTTGAAAACATTTCGTTAAGAGTGTTATCGTCAATCACCACAACTGAGGCGATGTTGTTAACTTCGTCTTGAGTAAAGATTCGTCCTTGAGCAATTTTTCTTCCCTTAACTTCAAAAAAGGAGGAGCCGACCCCTTTCAAAGAGGCGGTTAAAGAATAGTTTCCGTAAACCAAGGTTCCGCTTGCCGAAACACTTGGGGTAGAGTTATCAATAAAGCTTTGCTTGCTTAAATAATCCGAATCTCCAACCTTCAGAGTTTTAACTTTTCCCGACCGCATGTCTCCAAATCCGGTGCCGGGCATAATATCAATCGTATTGGTCCCCATGGCATTAATCTGGGCCATAATTTTTGCCTGCGAAGCATTTCCCAAAGCAACGACCGAAACAACGGACGCAATACCGATAATAATACCGAGCATGGTAAGGAGGGAACGCATTTTATTAGCCAAAATAGCATGAATAGACATCCGAAAAGATTCGGCAAAACTATACTTAAAGGCATCTACCTTGCTTCTTTGAACATCTTTAATCTTATTTTTCAGTTCATAAAAGTCCGAAGCCTTTCGTTCATCGGCAACGATTTCCCCATCTTTAATTTCAATAATACGACTGGCTTGAGCGGCAATCTTGCTGTCGTGCGTAACTAAAATAATGGTGTGTCCTTGGGTATGCAAATTTTTAATAATTTCCATAACCATTTCCCCACTTTTGGAATCAAGGGCTCCGGTCGGTTCATCGGCCAAAATAATTTCTCCGCCGTTCATTAAGGCTCTGGCAATACTGACACGTTGCTGTTGTCCGCCGGAAAGCTCATTGGGGTAATTATTTAATTTTCCGCCTAAATCAAGTTGTTTTAACAGTTCAATCGAGCGTTGATTCCGTTCTTCCGGTCCAAGGCCAAGATAAACCGCCGGCAAAGCTGCATTTTCAGTGGCTTTTAGACTACTGAGCAGGTTATAACGTTGAAAAATAAAACCAAAGGTTTTGCAGCGGAGTTCGGCCAACTGATCTTTTTCCATTTTTCCAACTTCGGTTCCGTTAATTTTATAAGAACCGGAGGTCGGAACATCCAAACAACCGATAATATTCATTAAAGTCGATTTTCCGGAACCGGACTGTCCGATAATGGCAACAAAATCACCTTTCTCAATACTTAAGTTAATGCCTTTTAAAACATGAACCCGATTTTTTTCCTGCCCAAAGAATTTATGAATATTTTTTAGTTCAATAATATTCATGTTAAAATCTCCTTGCTCCGCGGGCATTAGAAGCTTTATCGGAAATTTCGGCCGAAGACATATGGGCAATAATCACATCATCGCCTTCGTTAACACCGCTTTTTACTTCAACATTTAAGCCATCCGAAACCCCGGTTGTGATTTTGCGTTGTGAGATTCCGTCTTTAGTCAAGATTTCAACATATTTATTGTCAGTATTTCCTTTAACGGCCGTAACCGGAACGGTCAAAACGTTTTCGGCACTTTCAACATAAATCACGTTTTGTGTTGTCATTCCGATACGGAGTTTTCTTTCCTCATTTGGCACAATCAAGCGTCCGTAATAATAGATTGCCTCACTGGATTCAACCACTTCGGTGTATTCGTTGTTGGTCAATAAAGTGAGCCCCGGGTCAATAGATTGGAGCGTTGTCTCATAAGTTTTATTTAAATCAGCCAAAATCGAATAAGTAACTTTAACGCCGGGCTTAATATTCCCGATATCCCCTTCAGAGATTTCAATCAAAATTTCCATTTGGCTTAAATCCGCCAATTGAATAATTGTCGGCGTATCCATAGCCGCATTAATGGTTTGCCCGACCTTAACCGGAACCGAAACAACCGTTCCGTCTAAAGGAGCGGTAATTTTAGTGTAGCCAAGGTTTGTCTCAGCCGTACTTAAAGAAATTTGGGTTTCTTTAAGGGAAGATTCCAATTCTGTCACCTTAGATTTAGCGGTTTCATAAGTATCTTCGGCATTTTCCAAATCCTCATCGGAAGCGGCATTGCGTTTTTTTAAGGTTTGGATTCGTTTATATTGTTTTTCAGCAACTTTCAAAGAGATTTTAGCCGCATTGAGCTGAGCCTGATAACTTTCCAGTTTGGCTTTATTGATATCAACGTCATTTTGCTGCGTTGTAGAATCAATCTCAGCAATCAAATCACCTTTTTTGACATCTTGCCCGATAGAAACATAAAGTTTTTCAATTTTCCCGGATACCTGAGCACCAACCGTTACCAGCTCAATCGCCCGAACTTCGCCCGTTGCATTAACAACTTTTTGCACATTTCTTTTTTGTACCGGTTCCGTAATGTAAGTAATATCATTTTCGTTGCTATGAAAAATAAAAAACAGGCAGCATCCGGCAAAGGCCAAAAGAAAATAGATCAAATATTTTTTATGAGTAAGAATAAAAGCGTTAAATTTTTCCATTGTTGCATCTCTATCGTTTTATTGTTTTTTTTTGCAACAGCTCCTGCTTGTCAAGATTTTTACAAAATAAAAAATCAAATTGTTCTGATTTAATTTTTATTTTAAAAGATTTAACAATAAATTAAAGCCGTACATATCTATAAACGACGTTTTTAGCGTAAATGTTCAAAATATTTATTGCGAAAAAAAGATTTAAGACTAACATCAGGAACCAAATAAAAAAATAAGAGAACCAATCAAAGGAAAAAATGATGAGACAATTTTATCCGTTAATTCTTCTTTTAATATCAAATGTTTTTATGACCTTTGCCTGGTACGGACATTTAAAATTTAAGGCAACGCCATTATGGATTGTAATTGTCGCCAGCTGGGGAATAGCTTTTTTTGAATATTGTTTTCAGGTTCCAGCAAACCGAATTGGACATGACTATTTTTCGGCTGCCCAACTAAAGATTATGCAAGAGGCCATAACAATTATTGTTTTTTGCGTTTTTTCCGTCCTTTATTTAAAAGAGGACTTGAAGTGGAATTATATTGTCGGCTTTATGTTAATGTTGTTGGCCGTCTTTTTTGTTTTCAAAAAATGGGATTAAAAAAACAAAAACCCCTGCCACAACAGGGGTTTTGTAAATGGCGGATAGACAGGGATTCGAACCCTGGATACCCTTTGGAGGTATACACGATTTCCAATCGTGCGCCTTCGACCACTCGGCCATCTATCCAAAGACAGACACAACCTACCGCAACAATTTAAATTTTGCAACAAATATTTTAACTTATTTAGCAAAATTTAATCATCAAAATGCTCAAATAATTGTGTCAGTTCCTTAATCTTATTTTCGCGTTCCGTCTCAGAACAAAAGGATTGAACAACACAATTTTGCAAATGAGTTTTAAGAATATTTCTTTCAACAGATTTTAGGGCAGAACGAGCCGCTCGAATTTGGGAAATAATATCCATACAATAACGATGCTCTTCAACCATTTTTTTTATCCCCGCCACTTGGCCGAGAATACGATTAACCCGTACAAGCTCCGCCTCATGAGACGGATGTTCGGATGATACGCAACAATTTTTTTTATCCATCTACAAACCTTAATCAAAGACAAAGAGGGGAAAATCCCCTCCTTAAAATTATTTGCTCTTTTCACAAGAACATTTTTTGTTATCACCATCGCAATTGCAATTTTCAGAACATTGATGATTTTCATCACATTTGCAGTTATCTCCACAAGTGCAATTAGGATTTTTACATTTTGGATTATTACAAGCCATTTTTTCCTCCTTTATAATTTCACTATCAGTATACCCCATGTGGGTATGGAGTCAAGAAAAAAATGGCGCCAGCGGCGGGACTCGAACCCACTACCCACAGTTTAGGAAACTGTTGCTCTATCCTGATGAGCTACGCCGGCGTTGGCCTTTTTTATAGCTTGAAAGCGATTATTTTGCAAGAGCCATTTTTTCCAGAAAACGGATTTGGATTTCGGCAATTTTTTTAACACTATCGACTTCAACATATTCGCCGTTTGCATGCATTCCTTCACCGCTTCCGGAATGCATAATAACGGTAGATCCTTTAACGGCAAATTCGCGAGAATCGGTTGCTCCGCCGATATGTTCAAAATCTAAAGATTGTCCCAAAATATCTTCGGCAAATTTTTTATAAGCCAAAATATGCGGATTTTGTTCATCCATAACGACTGGTGTCGATTCCGAAACAATTTGGTAAGATACGCCGTCTTCCATGCAACGGTCCAGATTTTTTCTTAAATCGGCGGTTGAAGAAGTTTCAACAAGCCGAAAATCGCACAAAGCCTCGGCATAATTTGCAATAATGTTAGAAACATCGCCGCCGCAGATTTTTGCAAAATGGACAGTGTCAATCCATTTGTCCTCGGGTATATTTCCGTTTAAGGAATAATAGGGATAGTCTTTGCGGATATTTTGCAGTGTTTTCATAAGTAATTCATTGGCATCTATTCCATCCCAAGGGGTAGATCCGTGGGCTTCTTTGCCATGAGCCATAATTTTTACAAAAACCGGATTTTTGCATTTGGTAACAATTTTGGTAATATCTCCTCCCACATCATTATCCAAAACAATATTGGCAAAAATATTCGGGTTAGCGTTCAAAAAAGCCTCTGTTCCTTTACTGCCTTTTTCTTCATCAGAAGAAAGAATAATTCCGAATTTGATGGGCAAAGAATGTTGTAAAACATATTCCATTGAGTTTAAGGCAACGGCTGCAAAAGATTTCATATCTAAAGAGCCGCGACCATACAATTTTCCATCTTGAATAAAGGGGTGAAACATTTCATCTTTAGCCGGAACAACATCCAAATGCCCAAGAACCAATACATCAAAAACAGCCTCATTACAGTTTCTTATAAAAAGAACCGGAGCCAAATTATCTTTTTGAAAAATATCTATTTTAACCTTTGTTGTTTGGAACAAAGATTTTATATATTCCATACATTTTTGGATTTCTGCCTGATTTCCCGTTTCGGTCCGAAATTTCATTAATTCTTGAGCTAATTGAATAACATCCATAATTTTTCCCCATTCAACATAAATTTTTACGTTTTATTCATTTAATATCGTCATAATAAAAATAATGAATCAAAATGTTTAAAAAGGTGTGAAAATGGTAAAGCTGTTCGGATATATCGCTGCTTTGATATTATTGGCAAACGGAGTACAAGCACAAGAAACCCCGCAAGAAGATACGGCATCAGGAAACTTACCTCGGTTTGTCTCTTTGCGTTCCAATCATATTAATGCCCGTTCCGGTCCCGGAGCCAGATATCCGATAGAGTGGGTTTATATGCAAAAGTCGGCTCCGGTTGAGGTCGTAGCAGAATTTGAACTTTGGCGGAAGATTAAAGATTGGCAAGGGTCCGAAAGTTGGATTCATAAAGCTATGCTTTCCGGTAAAAGGTATGTAAAAGTGATTACGCCCGGAGAAAATAATCTTTATGCAAAGGATGATTACAAGTCAAAGGTAATTGCTAAAGTTGAAGACGAAGTTATCGGAGAAATTAACAGATGTCCGGCAAATAATGATTTTTGCCAAATAAAATTTAATGGTTACGAGGGATGGATGCCTCGGCAAAATCTTTTTGGTGTTTATAAAGATGAAATCATTGACTAAAAAAGGCGGTATTTTTACCGCCTTTTTTTAATTTATGAGAAACTTTCCAAGATAGAAATTAGTAGTATTCCCAAATGATTTTATTAGCCGAATCATCTAAGTTGCATAAATTTGCCGCCTCAATGGCATTAATCGGCAAGTCGGATTGATCTTTTTTCGCATTTGAGTTAACTTTCATAGAAACCAAACCTTCCGTACCCCAGTCAGAAGCCGCCAAGCTGGCACAAGTTTCTTTACCTAACCCGCCAAACTCAATCGTAAAGTGCTGAGCATTACTTCCTCCGTCAACCGTACCGGTAGCAATTTTAACACTACCAGAAAAAGCATTAATAACACTTCCGTTTGTATCGCCAATACCGTCTGGCAACATATCTCCCGGAATAATATTTAATAAAATTGCCGTTGTATTGGTCAATTGATCATAACTCGGAGAAGAGGCAAAAGCGGTACGAATATTAATCAACATCATAGAAATCTGATCTTGCGCTTTTGTCAGTTTATATTTAGCCATTGCCTTAGAATAACCGGAAATACCACCAACCGACAATACCCCGATAATGGCTAACACACCGAGCATCTCAACCATGGATCGGCCGGATTGCTCATTTTTCATAAAGTTTCTCATTGTTTTTCTCCTTATGTCGTTCTCTATAATTAAATCATAATAAAAATCCAAGATTTAATCAATTCTGACAATAGTCATACTCAAGAACCCACAAATATAACTTTAGTTATGAAAAGATAGCAAAAAAAAATCAATTAAATATTAAAATTTATTAACATCTAGAACCTAAAAAGGCGGTATTTTTACCGCCTTTTTTAATTTATGAGAAACTTTCCAAGATAGAAATTAGTAGTATTCCCAAATGATTTTATTGGCTGAATCATCCAAGCCACATAAAGTTGCCGCCTCAATGGCATTAATCGGCAAGTCGGATTGATCTTTTTTCGCATTTGAGTTAACTTTCATAGAAACCAAACCTTCCGTACCCCAGTCAGAAGCCGCCAAGCTGGCACAAGTTTCTTTACCTAACCCGCCAAACTCAATCGTAAAGTGCTGAGCATTACTTCCTCCGTCAACCGTACCGGTAGCAATTTTAACACTACCAGAAAAAGCATTAATAACACTTCCGTTTGTATCGCCAATACCGTCTGGCAACATATCTCCCGGAATAATATTTAATAAAATTGCCGTTGTATTGGTCAATTGATCATAACTCGGAGAAGAGGCAAAAGCGGTACGAATATTAATCAACATCATAGAAATCTGATCTTGCGCTTTTGTCAGTTTATATTTAGCCATTGCCTTAGAATAACCGGAAATACCACCAACCGACAATACCCCAATAATAGCTAACACACCGAGCATCTCAACCATGGATCGGCCGGATTGCTCTTGGAGGATTAATTTTTTCATTCTTTGTGCTCCTAAAACAACATTTTTACTAGAGTATAAAAGAAATAAATTAACAAATCATAAAAAAAGACATTTTTTACAAAAAAAGGTTGCCAAAAATCTGGCAACCTTTGAAGAACAATGTCATTATAAGGTATGGATTAATAATATTCCCACTTAATTTTATTTTGAGAATCATCCTGAGTGCATTTTTGAGCCGCTGTAATTGCATTAATAGGCAAGTCGGATTGATCATATTTATTACTTGTGTTAATCGACATAGAAACCAAACCTTCCGTACCCCAGTCAGAAGCTGCCAAGCTGGCACAAGTTTCTTTACCTAACCCGCCAAACTCAATCGTAAAGTGCTGTCCGTTACTTGTTGTTCCAAGAACAACCGCACCGGAAAAGGCATTAACCACACCGCCGCTTTCCGTAACAGCTGTTCCCAAACCTCCAGGCAACATATCCCCCGGAACAATGTTTAATAAAACAGCATTTGAGTTATTTAAATTACTATAGCTTGGGGAGGAAGCAAAAGCAGTACGAATATTAATCAACAACATTGAAATTTGGTCTTGAGCTTTTGTCAGCTTATATTTCGCCATCGCTTTAGAATAACCGGAAATACCACCAACGGATAACACCCCGATAATGGCTAACACACCGAGCATTTCAACCATGGATCGGCCGGACTGCTCATTTTTCATAAAGTTTTTCATTGTTCTTCTCCTAAATCTGTTGCTTTATAGTTTACTTATAACAGATTAATAAATCTTAAACAATTCTATCTATCGTTATAAAAAACCGCACTATATATAACTTTAGATAGATAATAGATTATTCAAAGTGAAATACAAGAGTATTTAAGCTTTTGCAAGATTTTTTTGCGACCTCTGGTTTAATTGGTAAGGAATTTTCTCCATCATTCCAGTTAAAAGTTTTATTTTGATTATCGTTGGCAATAGAGATTTGAATAACCCCTAACCAAAAAGTTTCATCAAATTTGTATGATGCTAAAGCAACACATTGCTTTTTATCTAAATGTTTGTAAATAACATCAAAACTTCTGGAGCCAGGCATTAATATATTGCCATCCGGAGCCGCTCCGATTAAAATTGGGGTGTTCCAAATGGAGGTAATTTGATGATCTTTAAGCATATCAAGCGGGACAATTTGCATATTGATTGCCGCTTTTGCATCCAATCCCCAATAGTCTGGTCGATTTCGGTAATGTTTTCGAATGTTGGATGACAAAGATTGTAACTGTTGAGCTTCTTTTGAGGCATCAATACCGCTTGTCGGAACAAAAAACGTAACGATAAATGCACAAACAATTGCCCCAATAACAATCAATATATTGTTTTTATTATCTTTAGAAAAAATCAGTATCTTATCCCAAATACGTCTTCCTTTGTCTTTAAGATATTCTGTATTAATTTTCATAACTACGCTCCCATACTATTTGTGATTTGGTCTTGCATTTCGAAAGTTCCCATAACGGCCCATGCAATGACCCCGGCAACAATCAAAATAGCAATCATGTTTAAGATACTCGCTTTTTCTTCAATAATAAAAACGGATTCTTCTAACCATTCATTAGCCAGATTATCTAATGCTTCTTCAAAGTTATCCAACTCAGAATAAATCTTCAAATCACTAATAATTTCTTTATCCGGAAAATTTAATCCGGTTTTTGCCAAAGCTTGCCCTAAGTTATCACCGTTATTAATATAGACCAAGGTTTTATCAATACGTTCTTTCAAATATCCTGTCGAATCTTTACGTAGAGCTCTTAGAGCTGTTGAAACCGGAGTTCCGCCTTTTACCAAAGCAGAAAGAGCTAAGAGCCAACTAATCCCGGTAAAAACACGATACAAAGACCAAGGAGGAATAGCATCAAAAGCGGCACGGATTTTTCCGGTCCAACGCCCGATGGTAAAATAAATAATAGCCATCGTTATTGGCAAAAAGGCAAATGCCCCCATCCAATGTTTTTGAATCCAAGAGGATAAATCAATCAAATCTTTGGCCATTCCATGCCAAACTACATTAGGTGCCGCATCAAGCATTGGAGGAACCATATAGACCCCGATAGCATAAATGATTAAGACCGACATCATTGCTAAAAAGAAAGGATAAGCAATGGCCCCAACAATTGGTCGGACCATTTTGGTCGATCCCTCTGTAACCTTAATTAAGTTAAGTAAAGCCCCTTCCAAGTCAGAAACATCGCCAACGGAAAGCATTAATCTTTCTCGGTCCGGCGCCCATCCTTTCAAGGCATCCGAAAAAGTTTGACCATTATTCAAGGCTCTTCCCCAAGCGGCAATAGCAATTGCTAAAGGTTCTCCGGGATTTTTTCCGCCGTTGCTGGCACTGTCATGAAGCATATCCAGAGCATCCATCAAAGAAAAGCGGTTTTTCATCAAAGATGCAATTTTTCGATAGATTTTTAAACGGGTTTTGTTTGCCATTTTAAGAATCATCTTGGCATAATATTCTTCTATGGTATTGAAGCGTTTCATCGCCAATTGCATGGATTGAGATTTTCTTTTAATTTCAGCCATTTCTTTATCCTAATATACCGGTCTTTGGTCTAACAAACCACACCAACGTTCAACTTCATCCAAATCAATAAAACCTTTAAGCATTCGTTCAATTGCCGCATCTTTTAAAGGTCTTCCGTTCAAGTCACTGGTCCAATAATCAATTGCTTTACGAGTTTCTCCTTTAATCATCAATTCCAAAAACATAGCATCGGGAAGAATAATTTCAGGAACACTCATTCGCCCTTTAATACCCGTATTATTGCAATATTTGCACCCCGGCCCGCGAACATATGTGTTTTCAATTCCAAAATCACCCAGGGCTACTTTTAAGCGTTGGACCGCAGGCTCATTTAGCTTTTCTTTAACGGAAACCCGACAGTGAGGACAAAGTTTACGAAACAAACGTTGAGATATCAAGCCCTTGATAAGTTCCGGATCGAGTAATTTAAAGGTTTCAACCCCCATGTCTCGTAAACGAGAGATAATTGCCGGAGCCGAGTTTGCGTGCAGAGTTGTCCAAACACCGTGTCCAGACAAGGCTCCCTTAAAGGTCAACTGTGCCGCTGACAAAGATCGAATTTCGCCCACCATCATAACATCAGGGTCCGAACGCAAAGCCGCCGATAAGGCCTTTGTAAACTGTTCATCTTTTTCTTCTTCCGTGTTGGCATTGGTTACCGGCATTTGTCTTGCTCCCGGAATAGGGTACTCCGGAGGGTCTTCAACGGTAATAAGGTTAATTTCATAATTTTTTTCTTGCAGGAGCTTAATCATGTTCCTCTGCAAGGTTGTTGATTTTCCAGAGCCGGTTGGTCCGGCAATGACATTTAATCCGGTTGGAACGGCTCGAAGCCGATAAAACAAGTTTTCTTCAAATTCACCAAAACCAAGAGCGGACAAATCGCCGTTTCCTTCCGGGTTATCATCGGCATACAGTAAACGCATGACTAAATATTGAGAACCGAAGGCAATCGGGTTAAATTGCAAACGAATAGCCAAAACATTGTGCGGAAGCATCAGTTTTCCTTTAGAGCCTCGTAAAGGAGTAGATCCAAGCTTTTGGGCTCCTTGGAATTCATTTTGAGCATAGTTTGCATCAGAAATATCGGCCGAGGCAAAGGCTGCACGAACGAAAGATTCTCCCCACTCTTTATTATATTCCATCTCGGTTTGCATCATACCGTTAGTGCGGAACAAAATTTGTGTGTTATCAGCAACAACAACGTGAACATCGGAAACTTTTTTATCCGCAGCACGGACAATAACATTAACAAAATCCTTTTGCATTTGGATTTGGTCAAAGCTAGAATCTTCTGCTACTTCAATAGCTGCTTGTTTTCTCTCTCCAATGCTGTAAATAGCATTAATTTCAGCCTGAGAAACATAAGTCGGTTTAGCAATGGGAAGTTTTCTTTTACGTGCTAAAACTTCAAAACTTAAAACGCGGCCATCAAACTTATGCGTTTCAACAACTAAAAAACGTCCATCCGAAAATAAGGCTAATAATCGTCGTGTATCATCATTAATAACAAGAGAAGAACCGGGAAGAGTCAAAAGTTGATTGTTGTTGGAAAAATAAGTATCAACAATTGATCGAGATTGAGCCCCTTCAGCTTCTTTCTCCGCATCATTTTCAACACTGTTATTTTCCTGTTCATCCACTTCTTCTGGTGCAACCATTTCAAACTATCTTCCTATCATCTCTCCACCAAGACTAGGCACTCCAGTACTGGTAACAAAACTTAATCCCGGAGCGGCTTGGTCTTCCTCGCTACTCGCTGCAGCTTGTGATAATGCCGAAATCAAACTTTGTTCAGGCTCTGCCGTAACAACCCCACCGGCAGAAAAGTAAAGATAATCTTTAATACCGTCTTTAACGGCACTAACATAATTCGTTGCGATTTCGTCAATCACATGACCGCTTTGTAAAACGGTTCCTTGCCGTACAAAAAAGCTTGCTCCGGACTTGTTCATTAATTTAGCAATCAGTTCGCCGCCTTGTCCTCGAATTTCCATAACCGCATACATTTCAGAAAGTTTTGCTTCCGGAAGCTTAACTTCTTCAACCGCTGGATTTGTCTGAGCCGTATTATCACCGGCAGCATTCGCATCAGCAAAGGGATTTTGCTTTTCAGCCTCCATGACCTGAATTTCTTTTTCTTGAGCATCGATTCTTGTTTTAAGAACAGATATTTGGCTTTGTAAATCGGCAATTTCTCGTTTATATTCCCCTTTTGCTTCGGCAATTTTAATTTTTGCCATATTAGCAATATTTTTCAAATTATCTATTTTATTTTTAGCATCTTCCAAAACAGCCTGTCGATCACTTTTAAGGCTCTTAACTTCATCATGGAGTTTTTCACTATTTTCAATCCATTTCTGATGTTCGCCCAACATAACGTTTTTATAAGCATTTAAAACCCGTTCCTGACGCAGTTTTTCAAAGCTGATATCCAACTCTCTTAATTTTTGTTGTTCCTGAATGACCTTTTGCTCTTGTGCTTTTTCCCATTCAATTTTGGCTTTCGCTTTGGCTTCTTTCTTTTCCTTTTCTTCTTCTATAGCTTGTTGTCTTTGCTTTTTAATTGCTTCAATCTCATTTTTTACTTGTTCTTTACGCAATTCCAGATTCAAAAGGGTAGTTTGTTTTTCTAAATCGGAAGCCTTAGAAAAAATAGGATCATTAATCAACGCATCCGCATTATTATTATCGGTAACAGATGATGAGCCAAGGGAAGCACTTGGCTTGGGCATAAAAGATGATGGAATATTATCCAGCCCGGAGCTTTCCGTCCCTTGACTTGAACCCCCGAGAAGATCCGCCGCCGATTTAACACCGCTTTCACCAGAAGAACCGCCTAGCAAATCCGCCGCCGATTTAACCCCAGCGGAGGCTTTTCCCGAGGAGGCAATTTTTTTTGCCGTTTGTTCGGAATTATCCGTAAAAATAGCATCTTCGTCAGGAATGCTGAGCTTTGGTTCATCGGAGTTAATCTCATCTCCAAGGCTAACCACACCTTGAGCATTTGCTTGCCCTACAAAAAAGGGTAAAGTAAAAACGAAGGCTAATAATGTAAATGTATTTTTGGTGCTACTTAACATAGATAATCCCCTCATAATACCAAGATTTAGTATTTGGCTCATACTTAATAGTTTTAATCTCAAGTCCTGAATATTTTGTTAATAATTTTATCCAAACTAAAGGATCGTGGGTTGATGTCAGTGTAAAAGTTATCATCCGATAAACTTTTCCGACATTGGAAGTAGACGAAGACGTCCCCAAAGAAATCGGGTATCCGATTGCCTGAAAGGTGTCGTTAATATCATTTTGTAACTCAATCATATTCAGAGAAGGCGGAGAAGGTTTTTGTTCAATAACCGGCAACGGTAAAGTAACGGTTACCGAATTTCCGTCTTGAGAAAAACTCGCTCCGGATATTGCCACTCCGGAAGTATCTAAAGATTTTTGCATCCAAGATAAGCGTCCCAATTCTCTTGTCCACGAAGTTGCAACACTTCCACCGGCACAAGTTAATTCAGAAATTCGCCATCCTGGCGGTAAAATATTTACCAGACTAATAATCCCCTTATAACACTCGTGGGCTGTCATGACCGGATTGGCAACTTTCTCCCAAGGCTTAACCTCGGGAACTTGTTCTACTTTTTTTACGACTTTTGGCTTTACGGGAACAACAACCGGACGAACTTTAGGAGCTAAGAAAATATGATCAATAATGCTTGAAATCAACCACAATCCAACCACGGCAGAAACAACCACCACAGCTAATAACTTAGTCCCTCTCAACCCCTTTATTTTTTGGAGTTTTGACTTTGCTCCTCGATAAATAAGCTCATTAACGTCTACTTCTTCCGTCTCAGGGATACCCCATTCCTTAGGAGCAATTTTTTTATCCCAATCCGGAACGGCCAACATAGACATAAATTGGCTTTTTGCCTCATCTTCGCTAAGGAAAAGCATATCTCCGTCAGAAAGGATAATATCGTTTCTGACGCAAATATACCACCAACCATTACTTGTTTTAAAGACACCGACATAAGAAGCATAATTGGACATTGCCGTCGACAACGCAACAGCGGCGGCAAATTCACCATTCTTATAGCCTTCTTGGGAAACGCAAATACCAAACTGCGGAGCTTTTCCCCCTTTTATGCAGAATAAATCTGCCCCTTCCAAGACGTCAGCAGATGCTTCTTCAACTTCTTGAAAAGGATCATTAAGATTCTGTAACGGTTGCCAAAACAAGCTTGTTGCATAGGTTGTCCCCCCCACATCAATAGAGGTCCCCCAAGAACGCTTGGAACCATTATCATAATCATCATCTAATAATTCAGCATCTTCTAACAAAGGTTATCTCCCTAGTTGAGCTTTAATTCATCGTCATTCTGGATTCCGGAGTTAATGGAGATTCCAAAACAACCGGAGTCAAGATAATAACCAAAATGTTTCTTTCTTTATCCGCAGTAGCCGATCCGCCTAAAATAGAGTTATTGGCTGATCCCGTACCCTCTTTAGAGGATTTGTTGCTGACTTTTTCATAACCGGTCAAGATCAAAGATTCTCCGGAAGTTAAAGCAACTTCTTGTGAAAAGGCACGTGACTCAACCTGCGGGTTTTGAATATATTGGTTGTCGTCTTCGGAACCAAATTGAACTTTATCCAAAGAGATTAAATCCGACAAAGTCATGTTAAACATAATTAACAGTCTTCCATGCTCCAAAATTCTCGGTAAAACGTCAAGCGTAAAGCCGGTTTCCACTTCTTCCGTTGTAACGGAAATATCGTAGTTGTCTCCATCGGAACCACTGTTTGTTTTTGTCATTTCAGCAATATAGTTCTGCTTTTGGGTAACTTGAATTGGGGCCGGTTTGTTATTCAAAGTTGTTACCGTACCACTGGTGACCAAACTGGTATTGGTTTGTGTTGACAAGGCTTTAACAGCGGCATCAGCGGTCCAATTGTTTTTCAAAATACCCCAAGAAAAACCATTGGTTAAGCCATTTTCGCTTCCCATAACGCTAGAAGAACCGGTAACGCCGATATTGGTAATCCCATCATTAAAGGTTGCTTTTAAGTCGAGCCCGTAATTGTCAGAATCAACAACGCTTACCTGCAAAACTTTAACGCTTATGGCAACTTGACGGGATAAACGCATATTTTGCTCGTTAATGTACTTTGCAACTTTACGAATATCATTTGGGGTTGCCGTCAACGTAATCGTTCCATCGGATGGAGCCATTGTCAATTTTGCTCCTTCCCCAATCATGGAATTAATACTGTTTTCAATATTAGACCATAATTCAAACTGAACACTGCTGGATAAAGAGATGGAAGAACTTCCGCCACCCCCGGACGCAGAGCCTCCGACATTAGCCGACAAACTCGGGTTGGAAGGCAGAGAATAGATTGTAAAGGTTCTGGTTATATATTTATAAAAGTGAATTTCTTTCTTTTCATATTTCCACCACAAACCAAAACGAGAAGCAACGTCATTTAAGAAGCCGCTCAAAGGTCCTTGGTAAGAAACCAGCATTTTATTAGGTTCCGCCCAATCGGCATTAATGCTTTCCGGTGTTGGCTTGTTTTCTCCTCCTGAAGATTTTACATCTTCTTCCAACTGAGATTCATAGCGAACCCCTAACGAAGTTGTTTTGTTAATCATATCTCCGATTTCAAACAATGTAATCGGACGATTACTGACTAAGGTAATACCATCAGCCCCTTCTAAATAAGCCGGAAGAGGGTCTCCTTCATATTCAATTTCGCTGGTATTTCCGAGCCATATATCTTCTTTAACTTTGATTAAATCATCATTGGATGCCGGTGTAGGCATTTTAGCCTCTTCCTTCAATTGGGAAGCGGCTTCAGTTTCTTTGGCAATTGTCGCGTCCATACTTGTTGCAATGGAGCATGAGGCAACTAAAGTTACCGCACAAAAACCCAGAGTAATTTTTCCAAAATTAGTTATACGCATTCTCATCCTCCATAGTCTCTACGACCAAGACACGATTACCTTTATAAAATGTAGCAATTGGAGCCGGACGGGCTCTTGCAAAAGAACGGATTAAGGCTGAACTTACATCCGCAAAACGTCCGCGGAACATAGCTCCGGCCGCTAAAGTATAATTTCTGTTGGTATTCCAAATCAAACGCCAACCGGAGCGTTCACTCCATTCGGTTAATAACCCTTTCAAAGTATTACCTTCTTCAGCCAACCAATCTTCAACAGGGTCGTCTCCGGCAGAAAACGTTTCTGAAATCTCATTTTCAATAACTTCACCTTGCCCGTTTTGAATTTCTTCTTCATAGGCAGAAACTTCTTCTTCTATTGTAGGAGGAATTGCTGCCGATAAATTACTTCCGGCACCAGCTGTAACAACACGCTGATCTTGAGGGGTTCTTTCGCCAAATTCTCGATAATTGGCTTGCGTTTCCCGATAATTAACAAAGTCATTATTATCTGGGGGCAAGTTAGGGTCAGAATAAATAGGACCGGAAGAAGCCTGAGCAGGGCTAGATGACGGCTGCGTTTGAGGTGTTGCGGCAACAACTTCTGTTTCATAAGTTGTATCCAAATAGGTATCTCCGGCACCCCAACGATCAAAGCAAGAGCAACCGCTAACGCCGATCATCGACAGTAAAGACACGCTGTACAAGATTTTTCTGCTCATTTTTTCAACCCCTAATATAAACTTTCTCATATTTTTCCTTATCATACATACTGAAAATTAAATAATCAAGCACGACAATAACTTATTACCATTGCAGATAATAACCTGTGTTCCTGTTTATTGTTCCTTTCTGGTTGTTCTTGGATGTGTCGTTTCCAAGAGTAACGGTTCTGATAATAAAAGAGTTTGGCTCTCGATTAGTAAAAACGGTATTGATTTTTCCATAGCTTACTCCTTTATTGGTTAAAATGTTGTGCAACAAATTAAGTCTTTTTTGTTGTAATTCCATTGAGCTTGTTCCGTCAATTCGGATTTCAATGGCGGTATTTTTATCTTCGGCGGTGCGTTTTGCAAAGGCTTGTATCCAACGCAAAGTTTGTCCGGAAATTTCGGCTCGATTAGGTTGGAAAGAAAGACGCATCTCCGTTGGCATAATTCTCCCTTTGGAAGATTTTCGATTGCGTTTAATTTTTTCTTTTACCGTTCCCCATAAAGATGAATCTTCTTCATTTTTAGTATATTTTTTAGTGGATTTATCCTCTTCCCCGAAAATTGCTCCAAGAGAGGTTAAAATATTTTCCTTACTGGAAAAAGTTGAAGCTTCTTGTGAGGGCTTAACGTCTTCGGCTACTTTTTGCTCCGGTTTGAACTGCTCTGTTAAAGACTGTTTTGAGGAAACCGGTGCAGGGGTATTTTTTTTCTCGCTATTTTTTCCACTTTCAAGTTGTGGAATAATGTTTTCCTCATTCATAATCTCCTCCGGAATAGGAATAAGGAGATTTTGAACGGTTTCAGCAGCAACTTGAACTTCATTGTTATCCTTAACCGGAGACTGATTGAGGGCTTTTCTTATGGTTGCATCGTCTTGGTTGTAATACTTTTCATTCTTTAAGAAATGATTTGGCGTAACCGCGGCACTTTTGGCAACAACCCAAGGATTGGAAGGCTCTTTTGTTTCGCTCATTTGCTTCCATTCTTCATCATTTTGTCTTTTCCCGTTTTTTAAAATTAATTTTTTCCCGCTTTCCATGCTCTTAATGGGGATATCTTTATCAGCTAAAGCAACGGTGTCGCTCTTTCCTCTTTGGGCAATAACGATGTTTTTTTGTGTATTCCCTTGGGGAAGACGGTCAATTTGTAATGGAATTTTTCCTTTGGGTTTTTCTTGCGTCGAGACAATATCTTGTGTATTTGCAGAAGAATCACTCTTAGGGGAAGAAGCAAGTAATAAATGAGCGGTTTTAACCTCAGGTTTTGGTTGCTCTTTAGGGTATTCGACAATAGCCTCATTTTCCTTAACTAAAGGGATGAGGCTTCTTTTTTTACCGCGAACTTGTGGAGCTTTGTCCGATTTATCCTGAGTAAAGGTGCTTTTAGGGGTTATCCTTTCCGCCTGAACATCTGGAGGAGCGATTTCATCAGTCAAAGAGGCAAGCTTTAAGGCATTGACAGGAGGCATTTGAACCATCTCATCAAAATTATCAATTACTTTTTCAGAAGGGGTATCTTCTGCCAAGGAAGGGTTTTCTTTTAAAAAATTATCGTCAAATTCCTTAAGATCATCGGCCATGATAATTTCATTTTCAGAAGAAGAGAGGATGTCACTCGCATCGGCCAAAAGGATTTCTTGCGGTTCTTTTTCAATTTCAGGTAAAACGCTCAAGGCTATTTTCTTAATCGGAACAGCTTTTAAGGTAGGGGTTTTGTCGCTATCTTTTAGAAAAAGCACAATATTTTTGTTAGGAATTTTTAAGTCGGAACTTTTTTTCGAGTGGGTATGCCAATAAATACCGTTAACCAAAAAAATGGTAAATAACGATATGCAAAAACTGTAAACGAAAGTTTTTAAACCTGTTCTTGACATAAATAAACCCCTCTAAACATTAGATAAATCAAAATGCGACTCTTGGCAAGAGTTCGTAAAAATATCTCAAAAATCTGTGGATTCTTTTTCAGAGAAAACAATTAAGAGTAAAATGATAAAAAAATGAAATTCATGAGAAAAGAAAAGCTTTAGCTATTTATTAAGTTTTTGAAGTTATAATCGCCGACATAGAACTTTGAGCCGGGTAGGTCAAGGTTGTTTTTGGGTGTGTAAAAGGTCAAAAGCGGATTTAAGAAATGCTTTAGGACTGTGAATTTTTTGTTACAGAGAAAAATATGACGCAAAAACAATTTGTTAACCTGTTTCAGAGAAGGGTAATTTTGCTGGAATTTTTTTGCAAAATTAGGTATTCTATAAGAGTATAGAGATTTAATGTAACTTGAAGGAGAACGATAATGCGATTTATCAAAAACAATATCTGGACATTCTGTCTGGTAGCGGTATTTACTTTGATGGCGTTTACCGGCGACGCTTCGGCACAGTCTGTAATGTCTGTAGCAAAAGAAAAGACCTTAAACGTCTTTCAAGAAGTTAAAAAGATATTCTTCGTTGTTGGTGGTTTCGGTTTGATTGCCGTAGCCTTTACCGCAATTACGGGTAAAATTAAATGGACTTGGTTTGCCGGTTTGGCCGTTGGTTTGGCAATTGTTGCTGCGGCCGGTTCTATTGTCACATACGCAACCGGTGACTCTTCAAGTCAATCTGGCTTTGCAGATTCATTTGACTCTGCTACAAACGGTTAATGTTCTCCGAGGCTGGAGGGGTGAAAAACCTTCCAGCCTCGTAATATCTTCAACACGTAGGTTTAGGATTTTTGCATGGAAAGGCGGCAATCCTAAGTCCACGTAACAGTCAAAAAAGGAGGAAGCTATGAATGTAAATCATAAAATATTCCGGCTGATGTTCATAGCCCTCTTATGCTGTTTTGTTAATATTTTAACAGCTAATGCCCAAAATTCAGGAATAAAAATAAAAGCAGATATTCCTACAGGAAATGAAACAGCCGCACGAGAATCAACCGCTCTAAGTAATGACTATACCAAACATTTGCAACAACAAGCCTTTTCTTCAACATTAAAGCGTGAGCAAGAAAAAGGAAAATCTTTCTCAGAAGCTCTTGAAAAAGCAACTCAATCGGGACAAGAAACGCAATCAAAATTTGGAACTCAGCCGGCCAAAAAAGAGACCAAAGAAGTAACCGTAACTTTACCAAACACGGCAGTTCAGGCTGGAGGTAGCAATACGGTCGTTTCCCCGCAACAAATTTCTGCCTGCACATCGGATTATGGTATGTTTAGTGGTCTGATTACAGCCGGAGGAAAAATCTTCCGAGGGTTGAGGGAATTAATTTATGTTGTTGCCGGTTTTGGGATAATTGGTGTTGCCGTTGGGGGCTTCTTTGGAACATTAAATTACAAATGGCTTGGAGCCATTGTCATTAGCTTAGTTATTATTGCAACAACCGGAGAACTAATTAATGCAATAACCGGTTGTGAAAATTTTACCGCTCAGGTAATAACAGATACCTTGAAGTAAAATTTCCGTATGACGGAAAATTATTAGTAAACAGGAGGACGACATGTTTAAGAAATTAAAAGAGCTTAAAAATGTGATGGGCGTGATAAGTATCGCCTTGTCCTTTATGTATTCTACAGAAATATTGGCCGAAACGTTGTCCAATGTATCCGTGACGGCAGATGTTCAAAATATCTTAAATACTCGATTAAGAGCCTGTGAAGACCAAGCAAACTGTGGAAGTAATACGTCAACAGCAACTTATCAGAGCTGTGTTGAAAAATACAAAAATACCCAAGCCTATAAAAAATGTGCCGAAGCCGCATATGAATTTGCCCAAAATTGGCAAAATAATCGTGCAGAAGATGCCGCGTATAAAGAAAAATATAATGTCGAAGAGAAAGATGAAACCGTAGACGGAAAGTCAACAACAACGGTAACGGTTACCGATCCAAGTTATAAAGAACCGACAACAACAGCCGAGAAAATTGGCAGTGCAAAAGACGATTGGGCAGAAACGGTTCAAGCCAACAATTATGAAAATGAAGAAACGCAAAAAACAATAGCCGCCTGTCTGGCAAATCCCAATAGTGCAGAATGCAAAGCAAGAAATCCGGAAGGGAAAAGCGTTACACAACTTCGGGAAGAGTATAACGAGCAGGTAAAAAAACAACAGGAAGATTTAGAAAAACAAAAAGAAGCAATTGAAGAAGCTCAAAAAGCTTATGATAAGGAATATTCAAAAAACCTAAAAAATGCACAAAAAAAGCTGGATGATGCCCAAGATGACATAGATAAATATTGTACAGAGGGAAGTAAGAACTACAATGCCGATTCTTGCTCAAAAGCCCAACAACAAAAGTCAGAAAGTGAAAAAACAATAGCCGATTTAAATGCGGATCGGGCCATGACGCAACAAGGAGCTTTGCAAGCCGCCGGGCAAGCAGAATATGACGCACAAAAAGAAGCCGCCGCGAGTGAAGCTGCCGCAAAAAATGAACAAGCTCGACAAGCAAGTCGTGATAAAATTGACGCTGCCGAGAAAGCAAAAGAAGAGGCTCAAGCCACTTATGAAAAAGCAGCTGCCGCTTGTGGAAAAAACGATTCGGAATGTTTGAAAAAAGCCGCCGCAACAAGGGATGAGGCCATAAAAAAAGCCGATGAGGAAATAGCCGCCGCTCAGGAAGAAATTTCGACATCTTATGGAAGCAGTCAATCTGAAGTACAAGCAAGCAGTGATAAATACAACGAAGCCAAAACCAAATTCAATACGGCACAAAAATGTAAGGCGGCACCTTCACAATGTACGAATGAGGATAAAGCACTATTAGGAATTTCAGACACTTCAGAAATTAATGATGAAATGTTAAAAGAATTACGGGAAAATGCCGACGATGCCTATGCCGCTTATAAACGAACAACAAATAACTCGGCAACAGCTGCCATTCAAAAAGAATATGACCAAGCCAATACGGAAAGAACCAATATTCAAAATGAACTAGCATCCTTAAATGAGCAGTTAAAGATAGCTCAAGAAGCTTGCGAAAAAAATAGTACCCTGACCTCCAAATCCGGACAAGCCGCCGCTCAAGAAGCTTGCTCAAAAGCGGCTCAACTAGAAGAACAGATTGCCCAAAAAGAGCAAGAGTTAGAAGATGTTCAAAATCGGATGGACAGCCTTTCTTCAGACTTAGGTGCCGCTTTAGACAGTTCCGGACAAAACCACGAAGGCCAATATTATGCTGCCTTTGAGGGGAGCGGATTAGGGAGTTACGAGGCAACAGGAGATATTTTCCATGCTTTGTCCATGAGGGCATTCTATTTTCTGTTTCACATAAAAAAGATTCTTTACGTCTTTGCCGGTTTTGGTTTGATAGCTTTTGCATGGATGGCCGTATTTGGAAAATTAAGTTTCAAATGGTTTGCTAATATCGGAATAGGATTGTTCCTGATTGCAAATATGGGACGTTTTATTGAATATTTTGTCTTCCCCAATACGTGTCAAAATGGTTTTTGTACCGGACCGCAATATGCCGCAGGGTCACTCTCATATGGGGATAACCTCTCAACCGGAATGGGTGATAGCACCTACGCTTGGGTCGATGAATCGGCACTTTATGTTCCGCCTTCGGATGCCTCAATTGAAGGACAACTTCAAGATGGAGAAGAAACACCGGAATATAAAGAAGATGCCCGAGGTTTTTGTGGGGGAACAGCCGGGGCAAGCTTTTTAACCAACTTTACTTCTTGCGTAAAAGATATTACGGAAGCCGGTAAAAAAGCAGTTAATGCGGTTAATACGGCAAAACAAACGATTAACAGCGTTAAATCAACGGTAGATATGGTTGGAAATGCCGCCGGAAATGTTGTTGATGCAGTTGGAAAAATAACAAGTGGAGATATTTCAAGCTTAGGAGATATTACCAATGCATTAGGCGAGATTGGGTCAAACGTAAACAATGCAATTGGAGCAATTGGCGGGGTAACCAACAATATTATAAATAATGCCAGCAGTATAAGTAATGACATTCAAGATGTAACCAAGAGCACGGATGAAGTTGCAGAACTTGAAGAAAAAAGATCCAAAGGGGAAGGAACAAATGCTTTAGATCGTTTCTTGAAAGGGCAAACGGTAGGTGCCGATGGAGAAGTTGAACATGTTCAAGAATTAAAATATGATAAAAATGGGAATGTAATCGGTTCAAGTGATACGGTGGCATCTGATGACAATATTGTGTCACAAGTCCAAGACTTTGTTGATGCTGTTGAAGAGACGAGCAAAAATATCAATAGCTCTGTCCAAACAAACACCAAAAATGCAACTTATCTTCTGGATACAGCCGGAGATGTTACCGGATTGAATGATAAATTAGAAGATAATCAACGCAAAAACAATGAAAAGAAAGCCCAACAGGCCGCAGAAGAACAAGCAAACCAAAGTTGGGTAAAACAACAAGAAGCAGAGCAAAAGCGTCAACAAGAAGCGGCTGCCGAAGAAGCACAAAAAACCGCTGCCGAAAAATCCATTGATTCTGCCAAAACAGCCGTAGCCAATGCAAAAGAGGCTCAGGCCGAATACCAATCAGCTTTGCAAAATGCTACAAATAAAGAAAATGCCTACCAAAAAGCCCAAGAAGAGGCACAAAAAAAGGCGCAAACCGTAAGTGATTTAGAACAAAAAAAGACCGATGCCTGCTCAGGAGAAAACATAACAAGCAATGCTTGCAAGTTGGCAACGGGGCGTTACAATGTTGCTAAATCAGAAGCCGAAAGTGCCACGCGTAAGGCCAATGAGGCCAAAGCCGCCAGGGAAGAGGCTAACCAAAGACTTGAGGCCGCAAAAGAACCTCTGCAAGGGTTAGCAGATAGTGCGCGTCAAGAAAGTAAAAAAGCCGCAGAACAAGTGCAAAAAGAGGCAGCCGCCACGATTAAAGTTCTGGAAGGGAATGCAAATACTCAAGGATCAGTTGCCTACGAGCAAAAAGCAGCTGAAAAACTATCGGAAGAATTAGATACCGCTCTTGCCGATTATGAGGCCAAAAAGGAAAAAGCACTAGAAAGTAAAAGCCAAAAAGATATTGCGGCAGCAAGAGCGGCACAAGAAGCTTATCAAGAAAAACAAAAAGCATATACCGAACAAAGTAAAAAAGCTCAAGAAGCCGAAAAAGCTTTAGAAGAGGAAAAGAAAAAACTTCAAGAAGCTCAAGATTTTGTTGTTAAAATGGATGCCGAATTAAATTATGGCTATGCCCAAAAGAATTATGATGTGATTGATCCAGACAGCAAAACAGAAGCTGAAATTGCTGCCGAAGAAAAAGCGGCCGAACAACAACGCAAACAAGAAGAGGCAGAAGCCGAAAAGTTAAGACAGCAGTACTTAACAAGTCAAAATATTGTTAACCAAGCCAACCAAGCTAATTCGGCGGCCGAACAAGCAAAAAGCAAGGCAAACCAAGCGGCAAATCAAGCAGAGCAGAAAGAAAGACAAGCTCAAGAAGCACAAAAAAAAGCTGAAGAAGCGGCAAAAGAAGCTGCCTCCAGCCGAGATCCTGTTGCAATCCGAGCCGCAGAGCAAGCTCAAAAAAGAGCAGAATTAGCGGCTAAAGAGGCACAAGCCGCACGTCTTGCAGCCCAAGAAGCGGCAAAACCGGTAGAAGATTTGCAGGAAAAAGCCCGTCAAGCTTCTATAGCAGAAGTAAAATATTTACAACAGGTTTCTCAGGAACAAAAAGCCAAAGCAGAAGATGATTTGCAACAATACAGAAATATGGCTGCAGAAAAATCAAAAGAAATAGAGGCCGCAAAGAAAAATTTAGAAGAATTAACAGCGACAGCAAAACAAGACGGAAGTACGGAAAACATCTTGGCCGCCAATAAGGCTTATCAAGATTTAATCCAAAAACAACAAGAAGCTTCGGAAATACAAAAAAATATTGATGCGGCAATAAAAGACAGCAAAACAGCCGAAATGAACTATTATGAGTATAAGACACGCCAGGCCGAATTGGAAAATCCGGAATCTCCATACAATTCCAACAACTCAACGACAGTGGTTGATAAAACAACAAGCATAAATCGTTCGGCACCATTGGCAACCTCAGAAAAAGACACCACACAAAAAACAGCCACTCAAAGCATGGCTCCGGCCTATGCTTCGGCCACAAAGGCAAAAAGTTCCGGCACCTTTTCAACCGGAAACACCAACAATAGCTCAAGTGAAGGTAATTTAGGCACCTTTTCAACCGGTAACACCAACAATAGCTCAAGCGAGGGAAACTTAGGTACATTCTCTACCGGTAATACCAACAATAGCTCAAGTGAAGGCAACTTAGGTACATTCTCTACCGGTAATACCAACAATAGCTCAAGTGAAGGCAACTTAGGTACATTCTCTACCGGTAATACCAACAATACCTCAAGCGAGGGCAACTTAGGCACCTTTTCAACCGGAAACTCTAACAATACCTCAGAAGATGACAATCTTGGAAATTTAGCGGTAGGGGATACCAACAATACTTCCGATGATGAGAATTTAGGTAATTTTTCAACCGGGAATACCGATAACGGCGATGGCTCGGACGGAAATATTACCTCCGATGATGAAGAAAATACTACAAAGACCTATCGTCCCTACAACACCCCGAAAAAAGTATTCAGCTCATGGAGCGGACGCTCGGCGGTTTCACGGAGTTATAGCTCCGGCAGATATACCAGCCGCATCGGTACCAATGTTTCGTATAGCGTCGGCAGTAGAACATATGCCAATACCGGTAAGGGCTCGGCTTCGGATACGGCCTCAAGGGCACAACAATATCAAATGAAAGAAAAAGCAAAAGAAATGGCTCTACAACGGATAGCCGCCAGCAATCAAGAAGCCGTAGAAAGACAAATCTGGCAAGAGGAAGTAAAAGCCGGTAATGAGGAAATTG
Source organism: uncultured Alphaproteobacteria bacterium (assembly GCA_944392275.1). GTDB lineage: Bacteria > Pseudomonadota > Alphaproteobacteria > RF32 > CAG-239 > CAZU01. Next base: position 43,282 of record CALXWA010000002.1, on the reverse strand, counting down.
AAGAAAGACTAAGACAAAAAGATCGAGATGCCGATCGTGAAAACGAGATTGCTCGTCAAAAGAGAAGGGCTCAAATTCAAAGGTTAAGAGAAGCCTCTGCCGCAGACAAAAAACAAGATTTAGTCTTAACCAACGAAAGCGGAGCTCCTGTATTAGATAAAAATGGCAACCAAATTCCGGTATCATTAGACCAAAACGGTAACCCGGAATATGATGCTGAAGGTAATCCGGTTCCACTTCTGACCGATAACCAAGGAAATATCTTGTACGGAGACGACGGCAAACCGATCAAAGGCAAAATTTCTGAGATTGTTGCTCCGTAAGAGCAGCTTAGGAATAAAATTAACGCATTATTCATAAAAAAGAAGTATCCTAAAAATCAGAGTTGCCTCAAAATAAAAAAGATGTGCAAAGAAAGTCTTTTGCTTGCATAAAGAGACAACAAATTTTATCATAACACAAAAAGGGCGGGAATATCGGACCATGCGTGAAATTATATTAAAAGCCGTAGCCAATCCTCCCAAAGTTTTATGGGGGCCTTTTCTGCCAACTCTGTTAAACATGGGGTTGCAGTTTCCGATTATGTTCATGTTCATGGGAACGTTTGATATTAACCCGCTGATATTTATGGTAACTTTGGTTTTGGGACATATTATATGTATTATTGCCGGTGTAAAGGAGCCTCACATATCGACAATGATCCAGGCATATGGTCAGGCAAACAAAGTGTCCCACAATCTGTATCGGGTAAAGGGGAATAAATTTGCGCCCTGATTTTGATTTTTTTAGTATTTTTGTGCAAGGGCTTTCAAATGTAGAAGTTCTTGTCGCCATTATTGGTTTTATCTCAGCGGCAGCATTTGCCGGATTCTGGGCAACAAAGCTTGGGTATTATGTTTTGCCGCAACCACGAGAATCAAGAGTTTCAGACTTTTTGCCGTTTAATAAACTGTTGTCAGACGGCATGACGATTCGTTGCTACAATAATTCTTTAGCCCGTGTTTTTCGCGTAAACGGAATGGATTTATCCTTTGTGACCGATGAAAAAGTTATGTCAATGCTGGAAGCGAGGAAATCTTGGATTGACGGGCTATCGGATTTAAGGGTGATTTGCCGTGTGATTACCGTAAGAGAAAGGATTCCGCTGGAAGCCGAAAGTGGCGATTTTGGAAATGCTTTATTGGCCCAAATTTCAGCCGTGTGGCATGAAAATATAAATCGCGTTTTTAGCAATAAACACTACATCGTTCTCTCGGTTGTGGATCGAGAAGATGCCCTTAAAGACCTGAACTATGCTTCTCAAGCTCTGTTGGCAACATTAAGTGAATACGGAGTAACGGCACTTTATGAGAGTGAAGGCTCTCCGGCAGAAGACAGCCCCCTGTCGGTATATGCCAAAATTTGTAGTCCGGTAAGTCGTCCGGAGCCAAAAATTAACGGAGCCGAGGGTTCACATTTAAATGAGTTAATTACGGCGGATCATATCCATTTTACGGGGGAAAACGGTTTAATTCGGTTCTTTTCCGGAGATAAAGAAAAATATGAAGCCGTTATGGGGATTCGTTCTTCCGGAGATTACATGGACGAAGGGATGGTTGCTTCCCTGCTGGCCATAGACAGCGAGTTGGTCCTTTTGCATAATATTCGCCCGATGTTTAAGCCGCAGGCACGTGCTTTGTTAATGCAACAGCAACGGATGGCTGCAACAACAAGCTTTTCGGGTGATGTTGTTGATCAGTATAGTGAAGTTTTGGCTGCCATTGAAGACAGTGACACCAATCACCAAGCTTTAACCGAATATGCCATGGCAATTTTACTTCGCGGTGACAGCAAAGAAGAAATTGATTTTGCCGAAAGTGAAGTTCAACGAATTTGCCGTTTGTACAGTGTAACCCCGGTAAGAGAAGGGTGGGTTACGCAAGCAACTTTCTTCAACCAATTCCCAACCTATGATACTCTACCGCGGACCTATCGTTACTTATCAAGAGTTGTCGCAACGGCAATTTCCTTTGAAAGACCGTCTGAAGGTTTTGACAAGAGTGACTGGGGCCCGGGGGCTATTACCGTTTTCCGGACAACTTCCGGTTCGGCCTATCGTTTTCAATTCCATGTTTCTTCAGAAGATTCCGCTGTGGCACACTGTTGTATTATCGGTCCGACTGGTCAAGGTAAAACAACATTATTAACCTTTTTAGCCGGTCAAGCGATGCGCCACAGGGATTTAAGGGTATTCTTTTTTGACCGTCACCGTGGTGCGGAAATTTTTACCAAAGCCATCGGCGGAGCCTATGTTGGCTTTGAAGGGGATGAAAAGAATGTTTCAATCAATCCGTTTGATTGTGAAGACAATTTAAATAACCGTGCCTTTTTGCGTCGGTGGATGCGGGCGATTACCTTGGTTGATGATGCCGTCTCAGAAAAAGAAATTGCTCGAGCCGTGACTACGGCTTTTGACTATCTGCGACCGGAAGAAAGGGTCATGACCAATTTATACAAGAGCTGTTTTTCCCCGACCGGCAATATGCGCAGAGAGCTTTTTAAATGGGTTAATCCGGATCAATACGGAAAAATATTTAACGCCGTTAACGATAGCTTGGATTTGCGGTCAAAACGCTTTATGGCTTTTGATTTTACCCATATTTTTGAAGATGAAACGCTAGCTCCGGCAGTTATCAGCTACATCATGCACCGTATTCAGTCAGAAACAGGAGAAACAGGCGTTCCTTCTTTAATTATGATTGATGAAACGGCTCCGATGTTAAAGCATCCGATGTTTCGAGATTATTTTGCCATCGGATTACAAGAAGGTCGTAAAAAACGTCAAGCTTATCTGTGTGCTTTCCAGCAACCAAATATTATTGATAAACTTGGCGTTGGAGAGGTTATTCGCGGACAATGTCAGACCATTATTTTCTTCCGTAACCCGCAAGGGACACCGGAGGACTACACCAATTGGAACTTGACCGATGCCGAAACCGACTTCATTTTCGGTAAAAGTTATCGTGATTTTCCATATGCTATTTTGTTGTCTCGTCCGGCAACGGGGGAATCTGTTATTTTGGATGTGGATTTGAGTGGTTTAGGACGCTATTTGCGTTTATACAATTCTGGCCGCAAGAACGTTCTTTTGGTTGAAGAGCTGATCAAAGAATATGGTGAAGAAAACTTTGTTACAAAATATTTAAATCTTGCATAAAGCCTTTCAAATCCATTTATTTAAGGCAAAAAATCTGATATTATTAATATAAGGATAGCTGGGGAGAAGAGCAATGCAGAAGGCTCGATTAGCAAAAATAATTCTTTTAGTGGGACTCTGTTGTTTTAGAGTAACGGATGTACATGCTCTGGCTATTACAAATGATATCAAAAGTGGTGTTGCCAATGTCAAAAACTGGATGAACGACATCAAAGAAACCAAAATTGTAAAAGACACAATTGACTTTACCCAAAAGACCGGGGCCGCCATTGGTGATGCCAAAAAGAGCCTGACGGAATTTGTTACATCCAGTAAAGAAAAAATAGAAGCTCAAATCAAAAAGGTTAATGAATATAAAGAAAAAGTCGAAGAATATAAAAAAGAATACGAAGAATACAAGAAGGAATTCGAGGAATATAAAGCCGAATTTGAAAAGACGGTTGATGATGTAAAAGACGGTATTGAAGAGGCAAAAGATACTGTAACCGATGGGGTCCAACAAGCAAAATCGGCAATTGATGCCGGAAAACAGCTTGCCGGTTCATTAGGAGATATAGCTCAAGACAAAATTAATGATGTTGCCTCACAAGCAGGAATTGATTTAGGGGGTAATTCTGACGGGGCAACGGTTTCTTCGGCTGAGAGTGGCACATCATCAAACACATCCTCAAGCACATCTCTTAATTTAAGCAATAGCGGAGTCTCTGGAGGCGTAAGTGTTGCCAATGGTAGAGTTTCAAGCACCTCAAACGCTGCTAATAGAGGAATCTCAAGTGGTTTAAGTGTTAGCAAGAGTGGTTCATCAAGTGTGTTAAGCAATACAGATAGTGGAACATCAGCCACGCTTCCGAATGTTATCAGTCCGACGGCAAATCCAACGTCGACCAGACAAAGCTTTACATCTTCGGCACAAAAAGTGCAAAATCCACTCTCCCAAGCAGAAGAGATTGCCTCTTTTGAGGAGAATGAGGAAAGCAAAGATGCCGTAAAGAAACCGGAATCAAGCCTTAATTTAAATCCAATATCAGAGCCAAAGACACAACAAAACAATTTTGCGGCAACGGCTGCAGAAATAGAAGAAGAAAGTGTTGCTTCGGCACAAGAAACAACAGATGCAAAGTCCTTAGAAAAAATATTGCCGACAACACAAAATTTTTCAACCAATCAACAAGAAGTACAAACAACCGCAACGGCTCCTTCTTTAATGCAGGTCCCTTCAAACACCTCCGGCATGACAAAAGCATTACCAAACATGCCAACCAACACCGAAACGATAAACTCAACCCGAAAATCTTTTACAATCAATAAAGCATCGAAGGTTAAAACCCTAAATTCCGCTCCGGCAACCATCCAAAAAAAAGAAAGTTTGAGCTTTCTTAAACCGGAAATGGCCACAACTCAATTAAGAGGCTATGCTTCCGTAGAAACAAAATCACCTATGGCTTTTGCCCTGCTTTCATCGTTAGAGGATAATTGTACGGATGTTAATAATATTTTTTATGCTCCCAAAGGAATATGTATGAAATGCGGATTAAGTTCTGCCAAGGTTCAGCAAGAAGGGGTATTAGATCAATGTTTAGTCTCTATTAATGATGAGAGCAAAGAAGCAATCGGTAATACATTTCGAAATCCACAACAACTTTATGACGATGGTTTGAGAGAATATGCTGCCGTTTATATTGTTGAAGGCTATAAGGCCAGAAACGATGTTGAAGCAATGATTGACGAGGTGTTACCTTCAATAGAAACGGCCACGACCGATAATACAAAAGATCTTTACGCCCAAATTGTTGAAACCAACAAAGCGGTGGTCACAACAATCAGTAGCTTGACCAAGCTCTACAGTGCCAAACTAATGTTTGAAGCCTATAAGAATTACGATTTGTCTTATTATGATTTTTCCACTCCCAAAGAAGAATAGGAGGAAAACATGAGCAAGACAATAAAATTTTTCTTAATGAGTTTTTTAAGTTTATTCCTTATAAGCGGAAAAGTTTTGGCCGCATCGGATGACGGAAGAGGGGCCGATGGGGTATTAATTTTCCCAAAGAAATTTGCTATGTTTTGTGATATCGGTTCATCCGATATTTGGGTGGATGGGACCGTAAAACAATGCTTGGATAAAATTTTATCTCTTAAAAAAGCATCCGGTGTTCAATTTCAAGAATATTCGTCTTTTTTTAATGAGGCATACCATCAGGTAAATAAGGAATACCTGGAAAAAACATTAAAAGCCAAATCCAAATCCGGAGACATTGAAGATGAGATAGAAAACTCCATTAAGGACTGTGCTCAAGAGGATGAGGATACGCTTAAGGTTCATCAGTGCCGCAACCGCAATCTAACGGCACTCGGATCACAACAAATTGTCGATATTATTGATGTGTATTCGTCATTATCGGTACTCAGAGCGATGAATTATTACCGTGTGAATGAGTTTTCGTCAGCAGCGGCAGAAATAGAAGAATAGAGGATACCATGAACAAGCAGGCAATGACATATTATGTTTTAGGAGGACTGGTATTAATCTCTCCTCTAAAGGTCAATGCCGCATCCACCGATCCAATTGTAAATGGTATTGATACCGCGGCAACCTATGTCAAAGAGGCAGGAACGGCACAAGAACAAATTGCCAGCTATGCCAGTGATTATATTCAAGGAAAAATCGGACAACTTGGTGACATCAATGCGTTGTCCAAGGCCGCAAAGAAAGTAGAACAAGCCAAAAAGAAAGCCGAAAAGCTAAAAGAAAAAGCAGAAGCGGCAGCTAAAGCGGCAGCAAAAAAAGTATCTAGTGTTAAAGATTCGATTAATGATGCAAAAGACTGGGTTGAAGATAAGGTTTCAGATGTTAAAGAAGGGATAGATAAAGCTAAAACAACCGTTGAGGATGTAAAATCAAAAATTGACGATGCCAAAGCAGAAGTTGATAAAGTAAAATCCGAAATAGACAATGTAAAAACGGAAATAGACAATGCCAAATCCGAGATTGATAATGTAAAAAATCAAGTAGAAGAGGCCAAAGATAGCGTATCCTCTCTTCAATCGGGAGCCGGAGCCGTTGTCGATTCGGCAATTGATACGGTCCAAAACAAAGTATCATCAACACTGGATAAAACACCTTTTGGCCAACAATCAAAGAACAACACGACAGAAACCAATAACGCAACGATTCCAGAAGATACAGCATGGGAATATCCAACCGAAAACACCGCTGACCTCAGTTACAACACTCAAACAAGCTCTCCGAACACTGTAACAAGTAGTTCCTCAATACCTTACCAATCTCAAGGGTATTCCTACCAGCCTCAAGGGGATAACAATATCTCAGAAGAGGGTTATTCTCAAATCCTAAATTATGAGACATCTGCAGAGGAAGCATCACAAAGTTTGCTGCCATATGAAATGGGGAACACCTCGACAATTAATGAGATTAGATCTGCAGTACAAAATATCCGTACGGAACCACTGCCGATAACAACAGAAGATCTTCCCGAAGCGGAAGAAATGGACGTTTTATCATCCGACTTAAGCCCCGAGGATATCCAAAAACGTTTACAAGAAATGGAAGATAATCCAAAGAGCCAAACAGAACAAGAAATTTACACAACGGAAAGTCCGGCATCTCAATTAATTGAAAAAACAAAAATTAAACCGATAGCAAAAAATCCGGAGCTTAAAAGCGAAGATGTAAGTAAAAAATTAAAAGATTTTTCGCTATCATCAAATAAGAGCGTAGAATTAAAAACAACCAGAAAAATTTTTGGAGTAAACGGCAATGAATAAAGCAAAATTATACCAAATGCTTTTGTGGAGCCTGTTGTCTTTGACAATAGGGCGTCCAAGCTATGCCGTTGATGTCTATTCGTTTATAACCGATGTGAATGACCCCAGAGCCAACATCAAAAGTATCAGCGATGCTCTTTTGGTAAGCGGAAATTTGACGGAGGCCAAATCATATAACGATACCGCCGCTCAAATAAAATTTGAAATGGCATCGGATTTATACGCTTCGGCTTTAAGCACAAGGGCAAAATTGATCCGCGATGCAAAAGAGCAAGATACAAAAGAGCAAGAAAATGGAGCAGAAAGCACACAAGAAATACTGGCCAATGAAGTTCAACCAAATTTACAACAAATTGTTGAACGATTAAGCTCAATTGTTGATCTGGAGGCAAAAATATCGGCTCTGGAAGGTGTTTCGGCCATTTTGCCCTTGCAATATACCCCGGAAGAGGAGGAATAACATGAAAAAAGAAACCTCCTTGATCGCAATAGGGATTTTGGCCCAAATCGTTTTTCTGAGTACCATAAAAGGAGTTTCAGCCCAAATCAGCGGCGTGAATGATACAATGAAAACTCCGTCCTCAATTCAATTATGGGTTGAGGATAAGAAAAAAGATGCCGAAAAAGCCATGGAATGGGTAACAAATAGCAAAATGGGACAGTTGGTAGGAGATGGTATAACCGCAGCCAAAGATGGGGCGTCTTATCTTAAAAATGCCTATGACAATACCATTGGTTTTTACAATCAGATAAAGGATGATATTAAAAACAGTACGGAATATAAAGCCGCTCAATTATCAAAGTCTTTGGCGGAAGAAGCTCAAAAAACCAAAGATATTGAGGCAGAGAAAAAGGAAAAGATAGCCGAGCAGGAAGAATTGGCAGCCTTAGCGGCAACACAGTGTTCCGAAAAGATTGCTGCCGCCGGAGGGAACATAACGACCGCTCAGGACGGAGAAAACCAAGCTCTGGAAGCCAACCAACAGGAAGAACTAGAAAAACTCAGACTGCAATGTGCGAAAGAACAAGAAAAATATGCGGAAAACATTAAGACTCTGGAAAGTGAATATAAAAACAAATTAACGACTCAGGCTGAAAAGACGGCAGAAATCGGCAATGAACTACAAGCCTTATATACAGGAGAAGAGATTCAGATTCTCCCGTCAGAAGAGGCTTTGGCCAATGCAAAAGAGGCCTTATTTTTAGAAGATGGGGCACCGGCCAGTATTGAAAACGAAAAAGCCGTTCGGACCAATCGTTATAAAATCCGCCGTGAAACGATTTATGATGTCTATGAGACTGCACTTCGAGCACAAGCCGATCTCCCGAAGTTAAAGGATGACGTTGAAAGCAATACCAGTTTGGGCGATGTTATGAGCGGAGAATCAGAAGCATCCGGCGTTCATACGCAAGTAATGGCACAAGAAGTTGAATTGCTTTATAAATATGCCGAAATGATTGTTAATGACTTGGTACTTGAGAGTACGGTCTTAGCCTCTTCTTTAAGTCTTGACAGTGTTAATAAAGAATATTCCAAATTTAATTTGTGTGAATATAGTGAATACGGTGTTAAGGATACCAGTTTAAAGGGACAAATATCTCAGGCAAAAGCCAGCGTTAGTAATTTAGCCGACAAAGTTTCTTCAACATATCAGAGCCTAAAAGACAAAGCCAATGATGTTAAAAATAAGGTAGATGAGACCAAAGAGAAAGTAGAAACGGTTAAGAGCCAAATTGATGATGCCAAAACAGCGGTTGATAACCTGAAAGAAACAGGATCAGCTTTACAAAATGTTATTCAAAATCCAAGTGTTATGGAGGGCATGATATGATGAAAAAAGAAAAAATCAGCCTGATAACAATACTGGGAATAGCAAGTGTCCTAATAGTTCGGCAAGCTTTTGCCATGTTACCGCCATGGGATGAAGTTTTAGCGGCAGAGCCGACCGGACAATATGTTGGTCCAAGTTTCTTGCATACCCCAGTTGCCATTGGGAAAAGTGCCGGAAATCTTTATGGCGCTACTCAACAAACTTATAACGCCACGGAGCAAACCCTAAATAATGCCAAAACGGCGATTAACTCAACCTTTAATTTTGACTTTAATGCCTTGCTCAGTGGGGAAGTTTCTCCCGGACAAATGGAGCTTGAGAATTGTGAAACCGCATCCGGCGGCACCACAATAAATGTTGAAGATGCTCAAAGTATTGTGAACGGCCTATCTCAGATTTTAAGAGAATATCATGCCTATGGTGTCATCCCCAAACAACAACAAGAACAACGGATTGCCGATTTTTATCGAGACAGCATTGTCGAAGTCTATACCGCCGCCAGAGAACTCAAGGCCTATCTGCAATCGGATGTCCGGGCCAATATTGACAACGGCATGGCCTGCGTGAAAGGTGAAAGTTCAGCCTGCGGGATACCGGATCCGGATGGAAAAAATGAGGTTCTTTATGCTGAAGCCAAAGCGATGGAATTGATTGATAACATTTTAATGGTTATTCAAAAAGCCGTCGCCATGAAAGCCCAGCTGACAGCAATCAAAACGCTCAGAGAGACCAAGCCGGTTTTTGTTGGCGAAATGCCAGGGTCATCCCAAGAAGAAACAAAAGAAGAAAACCATGCTTCTCGACAATTGCGTTCAGCTTTTCAAATTGCCAGTACCCAAACACTGGCTTTTGCCGCCATGAGCTCCTCTGCCGAAGATGTTATAGATGCGGTTAATACGCCCTCTTCAAGCAGTCAGCGGGTTGTCACAGCTGTTTTGACAACAACGATTGCGGATGATTCTCAAGATATAACGCACCCCTTTAACAGTGAAGAAACAATTGCCAAAATGGCCGAGATTGAAAAATTGGCTCCGATACAAACCCTTATTGAAGAGGCCAGACGGGCTCATAATACAATTTTAGATCTGCAAAGCTATCAAGATGCGAAAAACAAATACGATGAAAGCATTGAGGAGCATGAAAAGGCAATAACCTATGTTGAAAAAGCCGACCAATGTGTGATTAATTATCTTAACAAAAGATTTGTTGATCCCAACAAAGTTTGGTACGGAGGGAGTGCTTTGACCGGAGATTTAGCGGTAGAATACGAGCAACGTTCCGGCTTGTCGGCTTGGGCAATAGAGGCTTATGAGACGGCAAAAGCGGCAGAAACAACATCTGCAACCGCAGAAGATTACAGCGGACTGGAGTTTGATGTTGCAAAACAAGAAGATCTCACCGATGTCGAAAATAATGAAAAAGTATGGAAAGCCTATAAATCAAAGACTTCGGATGTATCCATGCTCAGTACCTCAAAAGAAGAGAAAATAGAACAAGAAAACCGAGAAAATTCATTAATCCCATGGCAAGTCGGTGCCGAAGCATCAAAACTTTTGGCTGAAGATCAAGCAAAATGGGGAGAGGTTAAACAAAATTTTCCCATTTGGACGGATGTTAAAACTTTCTATAATCAATATTTGGATGGAAAGTACGAGAATATCAAATCCAAATTAAAAATTTATACCGTTAATGACATTAAGGCTCTGATTGTGGCATCTCTGCAAAAAAAAGATTCTGCCAATAAGGAAGAAAAAGAGGCTTCTGACACCTTGCTACAACAACAATACCAAGCTCTAAATCAAGAATTGACGCAAGCCGTTACCGCATTAGATGAAGAAGAACAAGTCGCAGAATCAGAGCTCGAAACCAATACGGGTAATAGTTTAAGCTCCCTTTTAGCACAAAGATCCGTTTTATTGGAAAACATAGAAACCAAAACGGAGAGTTATAAAAAAATTACGGATGAAATTAATGATACAAGAACCAATATCCAAGCCGATGCGTATCAGAGTGTGTATGATACATTAACAACAAAATTGGATTTTGATAATGTTCCGAGTGTTTCAACTCTTCCGATAGCTTCCGGACCGCAATTGCAAACGGTTGTCAACCAAAATATTGCCACAAACGAAGAAGAACATCCTCTGGATAAAAAAGAAGAAGAGGCCGTTAAAGCACGCAAAGATATTGAAGATCTAAAATCTGATTTAGAAACTTTGGATAAAAAAATCGCAGAAGTTAAGTTAAAAAGCCAATTAACACGAGTCAATATTGCAACGGAAAAACAAGAGAAATTCAAATCTAAAGTCGCGGAAATCCAAGTAAAAAAAGAAGCTTCTGAGAGTCAATTTGAACAAGATGCCGAAAGTGCCTTAACCTCCTTGGCCGGAGAAGCCGTTTCCAAATTGGTTGAAGAATTTGCTCTTTCTAATCCGGGAGCCTCTTATACGGGGATAGGGGCCGCCGGAATGGTTGTCCAACTAAATTCTGTGATTACAAATGCCCTAAATGACTTGTATGCCAAAGTTGAAAAGAGAGTAAATAAAGCACGGTCGGATATAGAAGCCTTAGGGGATAAAAAATATCTTCAAGCTTATCATGAGCAAATTGTTGAAATTCATCAAAAGATGATAGAAGACATAGCGGCAATGCCGTTAACAATTGAGTATAACGCCATGAATATTGCCACAACTTTGTATTTGTACAAGGAGTTATTGTCCACCGATACAACGCCTGAAACAGAAGCCTTCTTTGTTGGTAATCCTGCCAAAGACCGCGATCTGAAGGCCCCAAAAGCCATGTTGGAATACAATTTGCCGCCTCTTCGAGAGCTGGTTCATTTTGACAGTATGGATTTTGCCAATGTCAAAGCCTATGATGCCGAACGCACGGAGAGTGAGCCGATTTCCGCTCAAGATTTCTTAAAGTATGGGGGCGAAGTCCCGGGTATCTGGCAATTAATGCTCCAAGACAAACCTTTTGTTGAAAAAGACTTTAATCTGAAAGAAGCTCTCAACCAAGGGTGCAGTGCCGTAAGCTTCTATCGCGGTGGCTTTATGCCCTGCAAAGTTTCCGGCGGCAATGTGGTTGTAGATGTTGATAAAAACGGCTATTTATTTAAGTCACAAAAAAGTGGGATAGGCTTGTTTACCTGCCCTTATCTTGAAATGCGTTCGGGCAATGTTTATGACACACTCATGGATATTAAAATCAATTTCAACTATTCTCAAAGTGATGGATTACAGGGAATTTTTGAAAAACAAGAAGCCAAAGAAGAGGCCCCGTCCTCTAATTGTACTTACAGCGAATTAGGGACATTGTTAGATGCCGATGAAAATAATGTTCTCTTTTTCCGCCAGAGCAGTTATACCGCATTTCATGAATTGCTGGACACGGAAGATACTTCCAACAAAGAACCCAGTAATAAAGAAAAACAAATGTCCATGTCTTATAAAAACGCCATGCTTGATAAAAATCAAATCGGTAGCTTTTTAGATTATGTTGAATATGAAAAAATACGCCGCAAAGAGATGGAGGAGCTTAAATCCAGTTATGAAGAGGTCATGAATACATTGTTTGACATGCTGAAAGATTTTGGTTTTGAGCCCTCTGCGGATTTTGATATTGCCAAAGAAAGCGACTATAACTTAGTTCGTACCAAACTCGATTCGATAAAAAATGCAAAAGTTGCGGCCGCTGTACAAGCATTGCAAGATGTTGAAACAACGGATAATGAAGTCGTCACCGAAAGAGTCAATAAATATAAAGGAATTTTGGCGGCCTTACAACAAGACAAAGATGAGTTAACCTTTATTTCAGATGTTGTGGTTGATAATAATCTTGACGAAGAGCTCAAAACATCTAAAGTAAATAACGAAGTTGTTGATAGGTATGTAAACAAAGCACAAGAAAACTTAAATAAACAAAAAGCGGTTTTAGAAGCCCCCTATTGTGCAACATACTAGAAATGAAGATACAAGGTTAAAAACATGAGTGAAAACCAGCTCGAAAACAAAGAAAAGACATTGGCGATTGAAAGCAAAACATCGGCTTCTCCGGAATTTATCAATCAAATGGAACGCCAAGCCGAAGGCTATAAATTAAATTATTATTTATGGCTGTCCCGCTTTTTTATTGCCACCACGGTCGCCTCACTTTTGTTTTTGATAAGTGCTTCCCTTGCGTTATTCAAATTAGCCCCGATGGTAACGGTAGAGCCTTTTTTGGTAATCAATCAAGATTCTTCAACCGATATTGTTCGTGAGGAGCCCATTAGCCTAGATATGGCCTCTAAAGACAAATTGATGGAAACATTTATTCGTCAATACATTATCCTTCGTAATACCATCATTAATGATCCTCTGGAAATGCGGAGCCGTTGGATGCGAGGCGGAATGGTCAATTTTTATTCTTCACCGGAGGTTTTTGATCCGTTTGAGCAATGGGTAACCGGTGCCTGGACCAATATCTTTATGCAAGCTCTCGTCCGCGAAGTTGAAATTATTTCAATCGGCCGCCAAGGAGGGGCGAGAAGTTCGGTTTGGAAAGTTGATTATAAAACATATGACCTATATGACGAACAGGGCAAAACACAAGCTCAAAAAGAATCAACTTTAAGGGTTCGTTATTGGACGGCATCGGTAACGGCATATTTCATCAAGGAACGGATGTTTATGGCTCGCCGATTAATGAATCCGCTGGGCTTTACGGTAACAAGATATTCTCAAACAGAGGTCGATATCTTCTAATTTGTTGATAAGTATAAGCAAGCTGTTAGACTTTTAAAAGAAATCGGTATAACTTCAAAATAACTATAGTTGTATTTATATTCGAGAAAGGTCCTTTGATGAAAAAGAGCTCTAAAATTTTATTAATTGCGACTTTATTAATGTTATCGGGTTGCTTTGGTTCTTATTATGAGCCGGAGCCGGTAGGTATTGGTAAAGGTGCGGATGAACTTAAGCTTTCTCCGTGTGCATGCATGGAATTGGATTTACCGAAAAATCTTCCGGATTGGTTTGTTGCAATCATTTAGATTGGAAAGAAAATGGCAGAAAGATTAGTTTCAGGTCAAAATCAACGCCGCTTAACAGGGAATGCTCCTCGCCGGAGGTCTACGCAATCTTCGGAGTTGTTTGTTGCCAATATTGGGGAGAAAAGATATTTATGGACGGCACGTGCTTTTGCAATTGTTACCGCCTTGAGCATTTGCTGTAACATTGTTTTGATTTTGGCAATTTATCAAGTTTTGCCATTGTATCGTGTGGAGCCGTTTTTGCTGACCTTCCAAAACCGGGCCGAACAAGTCTATAACATCCAGCCGATTAAAGGGGGATTGCGTAACCAAAGAGCCATAACGGAAGTCTTTGTTCGGGAATATGTCTTATTGCGCAGTGCTTTTGAAAGAAACATTCCAGAAATGGAAGCTCGTTGGATGCCAGGTGGCACCATTCAAGAAATGTCGGCGGCAAATGTCTATCAAGATTTTTTGGATAATACAGCTCAAAAAGCCTTAAATATCATTCGCACGCGGGGCTTGGTAAGAGAGGTAAAAATCCTTTCGGTCAATGAGCTCTCAAATGGTATTTGGCAAGTCGAGTATGAGACCAGAGATATGTACCCGGATTCGGAAAAGCCGGAAGTCAATTATTGGACCGCATCCTTAAATGTCGGTTATCGTAAAAAAACTGTAAAATACGGAGACAGATTGAAAAATCCGATAGGATTTACGGTGTATAACTACTCTCTGTCCTACAATAAAGTGGAGTAACCCTGAAGTGAATATTACAAGAAGAATATTATTGCCTTTTAGTGCTTTGTTTGTACTAAATCTGATGACGGGAAGTTATGCGACGGCACAAGTAGATCAGCAAATGATGGATGCCAGTGCCGACCAGGCTCAGGGGACCTATACACCGATGAACCTTGGCTATGCAGGGTTTAACTCCTTAGGAATGACACAAGCCGCTTGGTTGGACCCCCTGCAAAATTTAGGGGAAGGGCAAAGCCGTCCGGCTTATTCACGTTATTATTGGTCTCCGGATTTAGTGTTGCCGATTCGTCTTCGTGAAGGGATGATTACATTAGTAAACTTTCCAAACTGGGAAATGATTGAAGATATTTTTATCGGTGATAATTCAACATTTGACGGGCAAATCTCTGGACCAAATACATTATTGCTCTATCCGAGAAAAGGGGCAAATGTTGGGGTTGATACTAACGTTATTGTTTTTGGCCGTTCCGGAAACCGTTATGTTTTCTATGTAAAGAGTGAGGCTATTAATACCGAACGTTTAACCAACTCGATTATTGATATTGATGTTGTCGGAGGTCAGGGCGGTACGGGAGGTCCCGGGGCGGCTCCGTTTGCCGGAGGCAGCGGTGGCAGCAATATGAGTTCTGGCGGAAAATCGGTTGATTCGACTTATACCAGAAGTTTTCAAAAAAGTGACTGGATTAAGGAAATTCCGGTAGATCCGTCAAAGTTTCGTTTTGATTTAGAGGTTTATGTCCCCAATCCCGATGATGTTGTGATTGCTCCGGAACGCGTCTGGAGAGATGATATCTTTACCTACATTGATTTGGGCAAAAAAGCCTTAAACATGATGCAGCGTCCGGTTGTCAGTATGATTGTCGAAAGAGTAGAAGTTCCGGTTGGTTTCCGAACCAAAGGTCCGGATAATCGCTTAATCATTGTAGAAGGTGTTGGTGATTTGGTTCTTCGGAACGGAAAAAGATTGATTTGTATTAAGTTGCGTCGATCCGATGAATCCGGATTGGAATATGCAATAGATTCCGCAGATTATTTGCCGCCGACATGGGATGTTCCGGCCCCATTGCCGGAGCAACAGCCTAACCGCTCAAATGCAATGCCGTATCCGCAAAATACATCTCCGTTCCAAGGAGCATCTGCTTCAGGGTATCCGGGAGGCAATGTCGGACAAAATACAGCTGGCATGGCGGGGGCTCCGGGGCAATATGACGTTCAAGTCGGTCAAAGCCAGCTAATTGTACCGCAATATGCCGGCGGACAAAATGTTTCGGTCGGTTACCAAGGGGCGGCGGCCAATATTGATTATTCCAAAATGCAGAGAATAAGCAATACGCCCAATCCGGCATTAAATAAACAATTCCAGCAATACGGATATGGTTCAGGTTTTGTTGATGCCGATTCGAATAACATATCTATTGAACTCGGAACCGACAGCAACGTTAGCAATCTGGAAGATTTGTGGGATACATTGTCCCGAAAATATAAGACAGAACTAGCCGGATACGAGCCGTTTTTCTCGGTAGATGCCCCGGCCGACGGACAAGGCAAAGAGCTGTTCCACCTTCGTATTGGCCCGGTTAAAACTTTGGAGGCCGGAGACAAAACGTGCGGAGCTCTCGGGCGTAACGGAATCTTCTGTAGCGTAGTAAGGACACAATAATCATCAAAAATGAGCAAAGATAATTTAACACATTCCGAGAAGTATATCAAAAAGACCAATAGGATTATTTTGGCTATTGGTATTACTTCTTTTATTATCTTTGTCTTTGGCGTGATCTTACTGTTAAAAAGCGGCGAAGATACACAAATCTATGAAGAGCCTGTTTTTACCGAAAATGATGATGTTCTAGCCCAAGAGCGTCCCAGCCCACTGACACAAAGTATTGAGTTTGCCAATATTGAGGGAGAAGTCCCTATTACAACCACGCCGGATCCCGTCCCGATGGGGGAAGTTGTTTTGGGAACGGATGCAAAAAATGTCTTAACGGTCGGTACAAATGGAAAAGTTGCCATACGGATTACCAGTGTTGAATTGGCAGACCCTCCGGCAGATGGTTTTACCTTTCAGGACCAATGTAGCGGGAAAAGCCTATCCGGTAAAGAAACCTGCAATATTTCAATGTCTTGGATGCCAATTGTTGCCGGTAATGTTCAAAATAATTTTTTGATTGTTTGGCATGAACTCAGCCTTAGCAGTGCCAATTCCAAAACCACAAAAGTTGCCGTGACCGGTAATGCCGTTGTTAAAGAAGATTGTACAATTTGTGATACGGTACCCGGAGCAGAAATAAAAGGCGGAGAACAAGCCAAGGCTGTTCGTTTGGCCATTGGTCCGGATGGAAAAGTTATTGGTTATGTCGATGAGGACGGCTACGTTAGAAATGCAAAAGGCGAGATTATCGGCAGCATTAATGATGTTGGTTTAATCACGGATAAAGATGGCAATATCATCGGGGTCGGCGAAAATCGGCGAGCCGTTTATGATGAATTTGGAAATTTGATTGGCTATGTAAATCCAGATGGTACGGTTGTTGACAAAGACGGTAATATCATTGGTCGTGTTTTGCCCGACGGTACGGTCGTTGACATGGATGGCAAAGTAATCGGTAAAGCCGTTGAAACCGGATATGTCTATGACAAAGACGGCAACATTATCGGTCGTGTTTTGGCCGATGGTACGGTTGTTGACATGGATGGCAATGTTATCGGGCGTGTAATGCCGGACGGGAGTGTGGTTGATGGCAACGGGAATATTATCGGTTCAATAACCAAAGCCGGCAGAACAGCTATTGACGAAAACGGAAAAGTCTTGGGCGTTGTTATGCCCGATGGTTCCGTTGTTGATGAAAACGGCAATATTGTTGGCTATGTCGATGAAAACGGCAATGTTATCTCTAAAAATTCTCCTTTAAGTGGGAAAAAACTCCGAATAGCATATGATAAAGACGGTAATATCATCGGTTATGTTGATGAAAATGGAAATCTTTTGGACATTAACGGAAATGTTATCGGAAAAATGCTGGCCGATGGTTCAATCGTTGATCTAAACGGAAATGTAATCGGTTTTGTCGGGGATGATGTTGAATTTGATGAAAATGGAAATATTATCGGAAAATTAGTGTCGCTGAACAAGCTTCCGATAACCCCGCAGGGAACATTGTTGGGAAAGGTGCAAAACGATGGTACCGTTGAAAATGAGGCTAAACAAGTCGTCGGCAGAACGTTGCCAAATGGTTTGGTAAAAGAACCAAACGGCTCCAGAATTGTTGCTAAAATGGTCCGTGGAGGTTTCGTCGTCGGTTATGGCTGTAAGCAAATTGGTTATTTGGATAAAGACGGAAAAATCAAAAAAGGGAATCAGGAGACGGGCTTTAAAATTAGTCCGGAAGGCGTTGTTACGGACACAAGCGGAAACTATATCGGAGAAATTACTAAGGTCGGGAGAGTCTTCGATAATAGGTGTCAATTGTTAGGGACGGCAGATAGCGGCGGTATCGTAAAAGATGCGGCCGGCAGATATGTCGGATGCATGAATCCGGACGGAACAGTCCTAAATGAGAAGGGAAACTTAATCGGTGCAATCCAAAAAAGTGGAGCCGCCGTTGATTTTGATGGTTATTACCTTGGTCGTATTGATGATAATAACTTAGTCATCAATGAGGGTGGCGTTGCCGTTGGTTGTGTCGGTATTAACGGAGAGGTATTTAACAATCAAGGAGCCTTTATCGGTAAAATTGTTGGTGAAAAATACGCCTTTGATAATGATGGTAATTATTTAAACAAAGTAGATAACCGAGCAGAAGTTAAAATTTATGGTAAGCCCGCCGGCCGACTAACCGCCAACAATCTTGTCGTTGGAAAAAATAATGAAATTTTAGGAACGGCCGTTGATTCTAAAACGGTTATTGTAAACACATCAGGCAATCTTATCGGAACGCTTTTCCCGGATGGAAATGTGTATGATCCCAAAGGGATTGCACAGGGAAAAATTCATGGCAACGGGCTAGCCTTTTACAATAACCAACTGGGAATTCCGGTGCGTCATGGAA
This sequence comes from uncultured Alphaproteobacteria bacterium, assembly GCA_944392275.1. GTDB lineage: Bacteria > Pseudomonadota > Alphaproteobacteria > RF32 > CAG-239 > CAZU01. Next base: position 24,646 of record CALXWA010000002.1, on the reverse strand, counting down.
AGGTTATTAATCTCAAGGGAGATGTCATCGGCGTAAGCGAATATGATGGTTCTTTGATAAGTCTATATGGAGAACGCTTGGGAAAAATTAACCCTAAAGGTCAGTTTGTTGACGGCAAAGGATTATATCAAGGAGGGGTTGTTTTAACTGGCGGTGGAATAGGTTATGATGGATCTTACCTGGGATATGTTGCTGCAGACGGAAAAGTAATCAACACCAAAGGCGAGGTCGTAGGCTCATCAACCCATGACGGAAAGGTTGTAGACACCAAAGGCGAAGTCGTAGGAGAGGTTATTCCCGAAAATATTATGATAGACATTTGGGGAAATTATAAAGGTTTGTTAAATGCCTTAGGGGATGTTATGGATCTAAAAGGCGAAATTATAACCGCAATACTGCCGGGGGGATCAACGGATATAAATTTAAGTCTTCTGCATAGAGGCTCAGTTATCGACTTTGGGGGAAATGTTATAGGTTCGGTTTTGCCGGATGGTCATGTGATTGATAAAGCAAATATAATCATAGGGAGAGTCCTCTCTGACGGAAATGTCGTTAATATTTCCGGCAAGCTGATAGGAGAGGTTATGCGTGGCGATATCGTTATTGATAATTCCGACAAAGTTGTGGGTTATGTTAATTTTGATGGTACAATCACCGGAAACGATGGTAGTATCTTGGGTAGAACTTTGTCAGGCGGCTTGGCAATCGGACAAAATGAAAATATCATAGGAAAGATATTCAAAATCGGCTCAACAATCTTAGGCAACGATGGCGAATACCGAGGAAGATTGACGGCAGAAGGTACGGTTATCAATCGCCAAGGCGAAAATATCGGCCATATTAAGAACAATGGTTCGTTTATTGATCTGGATAAAAAAGTTGCAGGATACGTCTTGCAAGAAGTAGCCAAAAACCGGAGGAATTAGAAGGTTGAAACATAAAAATAACAAGTTTATCAAGCTTAAAACCGTAATAACAACATTTATTACGGCAAGTTTATTTTTATGTATCGGAATGCGTTCGGTTTTGGCTCAAGAAATTACGGCAATTAATTTCAACGGGGATTTGATCGGAAAAGTTATTCCAGATGGAAAAGTGGTTGGTTTTGATAACCAATTGATCGGAAACGTTACGGCGGATAGTTTGATCGTTAATTTTGACGGACGTTTAATCGGTGGAGTTATCCCACAAGGAATTGCCATTGGCAATGATGCCAAACTTTTAGGAAAAGTAAATAACGATGGTTCGGTTCGTTTGCCGTCAGGTCAAATTGTCGGAAAAGTTTTACCCAATGGATTGGTTGTTAACGATTATTTTGACATTATCGGGGGTGTTTTGTTTCCCGGCTTGGTTTATTCAGACAGTGGGGCGACGGTTGGACGCGTTACCGGGGATGGTTTATACACCAACCTCCAGGGGCAGCAAATCGGTATAATCACTCCGGATGGATACGCTTACCGCCAAGCCGGAGGAGAATTTGTTTTAGACGGACGTTTAATTTCTTCTAAAATGGTTGTTTCCTTAAACGGAGAGTTTATCGGAAGTGTCGTCCCGGGAGGAGAAGTATCTGATTTTGATTCGAAGATAATTGGACGAATCAAAGCAAATGGCTATGTTTATAACGCCGAAAATCAAATAATCGGAAGTATTGTAAAATCAGGCTATGCCTTTGATAATAATGGGTTTTATATTGGTTTTGTAACCTATAACGGAGAAGTCATCGACAATGAAAAACTCATCGGAACTTTGCGAGCAGACGGAAAAATTGTTGATAATGGCGGAAACGTTATTGGCTATAAAGTAGATATTGCCGCAACGGCAACGGATTTACGCGGAAAATACTTAGGTCGGATTATGCCGGATGGTAATTTGTCCCGAGCCAGAGAAATCAGTGCTCTGGTCGGAGCCAGAGGAAGTATTTTTGGTTCCGATGGAACACAGGTCGGCCAACTTGTTAAAACCGGACCGATATATGATTTTAAGGGAAGCTTGCGTGGCCATGCTCTGCCAAACGGAAGTACAATTAACTTAAGAGGAACGCCGATTGGTTATATGATTGGCGGAGACGCATATGACCTCTCCGGACGAATGGTCGGTGGTACAATTCGAAATCTCTTGGTTTATAACAATCAAAATAAGTTGTTAGGTCTAAGCGGAATAGGGAGTTCTCTGAATGATAATGGGGGAAATGCCATTATCTCTCCGATGGGATATGTCTTTACCCCGGAAGGTGAGCTGAGCGGCAGTACCCAAGAACTAGGTCCGGTGTATAGCCCAAACGGAACACTGAGCGGTTACAGTACATTTGATGGTAAAGTTGCCGCCAGAGGTAATATCCTTGGCGATTTACTGCCTTCAGGTTTTCTGATTGACGGAGATCGCAAAATGATTGGTAAAGCGATAGAGGCCGTTTATGCCATCAGCGGGAATACGTTATTGGGGAGCTTATCAGAACAGAATTTGGTTATGAATACGACCTTAAATATTGTTGGTAAAATTTTGCCGGATTCTTCTGTTGCAAAAGCCTCAAGCAGCTCCTCTCCGGATTATATGCCCAAAGTCGGCGAAGCTTTTCAAGCAAAAATAGTTTTAGATATAAGCGGAAATTTAATCGGCTATGCCGACATTAACGGGAATGTTTCAGACCCCAAAGGCAATACCTTAGGGCGGGTATCCTCACAAGGATTAGTTATTGATACAAACGGAACGGTTATAGGGCAAACGCAAAATTATGGTTCAATTCTTAACAATAATTGTGTGGTATCCGGCGTTGTAACGCCTCGCGGAGATATTCAAAATTTCCGTGGCATCTATCTAGGCAAATTATTAAATAATGGGGTTGCCGTTAGTGATGGCTATAATCCGATAGGTTTTTATCATCAGCCGGGCGTGGTAAACGATGCCAATGGAAACTTGATAGGTTTTAGTACCCGTGATGGTTCGGTACTAAATCTAAATAACGAAAAAATAGGATGTGTTGATCGTTATGGAAAAATCCGTAATAACGATAATGTCCTTTTAGGAAAAACGGTTGAATACCTTTCGGCGATTGATTTTAGCGGTAAAATTATCGGTTATTCAACCTTAAACGGTCAGATTATTAATGCCGAGAATGTTGTAAGCGGATATCAACAACCAAATGATAATGTTAATTCCATGTCGGGATTACCAATAGGAATGCTATTAAAATATAAATACGCCTTTGACATGGAAAACAAGTATCTGGGGCGTGTAACGCAAGATGCGACTGTTATTAATGACAAGCAAGAAAATATTGGAACCGTAGATTTTGATGGTTATGTGATTGCCAATGGGGCAAAAGTGGGCTATGCCTTATATGATTTATACATCTATGATAATCAAGATAATGTTCTAGGTTATATTAATCGCTCGGGAGATGTTTTAAGCCTAAGCAACCAAAACATCGGCAAGATTGATCGTGGCTTTTTGTTAGATAATGATAAAAAAGTAATAGGCCGTGGTAATCGAGATTATAACATTCGCGAAAAAACAAGACTGGTTATAGGTCGTTTGATGTTAGATGGTAGTGTGTTAAATGATAACCTGCAAAAAGTCGGGACATTACAAGAAAACGGAGACATCAAAAATCAAAACAACGAGGTTATCGCCAAAGCAACATCGCTACAATATTATAGTCAGGTCAGCAGCGATGCAAAACGCCGTATGCTTTTTGACAAGGATGGTAATTTTATTGGTTATGTCGATGAAAACGGCAATATCATTGATAAAGATGGCAATATCATAGGGCATGTTGATGAAAATGGTAATTTAATCAGCAAAGATGGTCGTAAAATGATTTTTGACAAAGATGGCAATTTTATCGGTTATTTAGATGAAAATGGCAATCTGGTCGATAAAGACGGAAATATTATCGGCAAGCTGGATGAAAACGGTAATATTATTGATAAAAATGGAAATATCATTGCCTCAGCCGATAGTGGTATTGCAGATATTGCAAACCGTCCGGTCTATGATAAAGATGGTAATTTAATTGGTTTATCCGATGCAAACGGTATCGTCCGCGATGCAAACGGAAAAATCATAGGGCAAGTTAATGAAAACGGTGACGTTGTTGATGCAAATGGAAATATTATTGGCGGAATAAGTTCAAATTGGTATCAAAAAGCACCGACCTACAAAACCTCCGCTCCCAAAGAAACAACCAATCCGGCACTAGAATTATTAGAAAGCGGAAAATATCGCCGCTCACTGGGAATAGCATTAACTCCGGATGGCGAATATTTGGGAGAGATTTTGGAAGATAACAGCGTTGTCGATGACGATGGCGAATATTTAGGTCGTTTGATGCCAGACGGTTTGGTTATAGATGACGAAGGAACATTAATCGGTGTCAAAGAAGCCCCGAAAGTAGAAAAAGAACAAAGCGGAATGTTTGTCCCTCCCGGAACATTTGGCAACGGCGGAGCCTATGGCGTCGGGAATGGTCCGGCCGGAAATCTGGGGCCAGGTGGTGGTTATGGACCGGGAGAACGTTACTCTCCGGCCAGACAAGCGGCCCTAAACGCCGCCATGGCAGAAAGAAGAAAAAATATCTCGGTTGGCAAAATAAGTAGTAATTATAGAAAAGAAGCCTTCGACGGCATGCAAAAAGATTGGAGCGAGCAAGGTATCGGAAAAGTTATTTCCTCTTGGCGTGTTGATATGAGCGAGATGATTTTTGCGGATAAACCGATACCGGCTGTCATCTCCCGATCAATTGATGGTAATAATCCGGCCCCGATTACGGCTTTTGTGGAACGAAATGTATATGCCGAAGAGGGAAGAAATGTCATTATTCCGGCCGGAAGTCGTCTGATTGGTTCTCTTGGGGGAATAACCGCCAGCTCGGAAGCAACCTCTGAATCGGCACGTGTCCAAATTACGTGGGAACGTCTCATTAGACCGGATGGATCTCTGTTTGTTTTCCAAGGCTTAACCGGAGATGCTCAAGGCCGAGCCGGAGCTCTGGGGTATGTAGACCAACAATTGTTTAAAAAATATACATTGCCGATTATGACTTCGACACTAACGAGTGCGACATCTTACTATATGGCTCCGACATCGGATACTACCGGAGAAACGGAAACCCCGCGTCAACAAGCGGCAAATGATGCTCGTGAAAACTTCTTAAATGAAATGAATCAGATTTTTGATGAAATTTTGGCCGATAAGTCTAACATCAAACCAATGACCTATATTCCGGCAGGTACAAGAATTATTGTTTATCCAAATACGGATTTGTGGTTGCGTACGGTTGAACGCGATCAAGATGAAAGCTTGAATCTGCAAAAACCGACCGTATTTATTGATGACGGAAAGACCGGAGCCGAAAGAAAATCGGTTGAAAGTGATTCTCTCAAGAGTAAATCGGTATCCGCAGCCAATAGTGATGTTGTTTATGATGAAAGCGGTGTAAACGCAACACCGGCAACACCATTAATTGATAATCCGAAACCGGTAAATAAAACAACATCGACAGCAACGGGAGGAATGACGGTAAGTGCACCGCCTCCGCCGCCTTCATCCCCGAGCTACAATGATAATAACTCTTCTTCAAGTACCAATAACGATGGCGTTCCAGCCCTGTTTTAAGGAGAAATAATATGAGTTTTGCTGTTTTAGAATCTGTGCTCAGACCGCTGTCTTATTGGTATAATCAAGAAAACATAGAGGAAGTTGCGATTAATCGTTCCGGTCAAATATGGTTACGTTTAAGAGGTAAAAGAGCGTATCCTTGGGTTATGTATAAGGATGAAAAATTGACCAAGGAATATTTAACGGATTTACTCTACATTGTAGCCAATACCTATGAATTGCCTTTTGACCCGGTCCAGGGCAACCCGGTTGTTTATGCCGCCATTCCCGGAGAACATCGTTTTTCGGCAATCTGCGGAAGAAATGTTATGTATGACAATGACGATTTAACCGGAGGTGTAGCTCTTACCATTCGTGTCCATTCGGATGATGTAGCCTTTGGTCTGGATGATTATGGATTGTCACAAGGACACCAATTGCATCAGATAAATCCGTTAAAAAAAATAAAAGAACCGGAAGACCCATATGAACGCCTTCTTTTGAGCATTAAGAGAGGGGATCATATCTTAGTCAGTGGTGCAACGGCAACCGGTAAGACAACCTTTTTAAACAATTTGCTTAAAATATTAGATATCCATAAAAGGATATTAACCATTGAAGATACACGAGAGCTAATTGTTCCGCACCCAAATCGTGTTCACATCGTTTTATCGCGTACGGAACAGACAAACGCCCTCAATTATGCCAAGGTTATTGACCTGGTTGTTCGTTTTACTCCGGATGCAATTATCGGCGGAGAGATTTCCACCGGAAATGCCGGGGCAATATGGGAGCTGATGGGGTCCGGACATGATAACTGCTTGGCTACCATACATGCGGAAAGTTCAGAGGCCGCCTACCAAGCATTTACGGATCGTATTTTGCATACCTACCCGACAATTGATCGCAAAAAAACAATTGAAGAAATGCGACAAAAATTACGTGTGGTCCAAATCAATCGTGAAGGAAATCTTCGTGCTGTCACCGAAGTCACGTAAAAAACAAACAAAAGAGATGTCAGATAAAGAAACCCCCTTCTGTTACAGAAGGGGGTTTTATAAAAGAATACTACAACGGAGGAATATTTATTTGAGCAATATCTCCGGGTTTTATTTTTGTGTTTGCATAACGCATATTACCCGTTTCTATGACAAAACGTTGTCGCCCGGTTAACTGGGCTGCTAAATCGTAAAAATCCTTTACGCTCAATTCTTGCCGTTGTGGATTCATAAGATATAAAACGCATCCTTGATTCCGTTCCGCAAGACCACAACGCACTCTTCCTCTTGGAATTTCCGCATTAACCACAACACCTTGTAATCCGCTACGAACAATTCTGGAAGTGCTGGTTGTCAACTTCCCGACAACAAACCCAATAAACAACAATAAAAAGGCAAAGATTAGTAAGACTTTTTTATTGGCATAGAGTGGATATTCAACCGGCTCATCGAGTTCTGACTCTTCTTCCGGAATTTCGGGGGGGAGAATTTCATATTCATCGCTTCCCAAAAACTTTGGGTTAGGATTCCGTTGCGGATTATTGGGAACATTTTTAACCTCAGGAAGAGAGGTGTTATCATCCAAATAAGAATCCAAATCAAATGCCTTCCCAATATTCGAATTTTGGTTTTGTGGTACGGCAGATGTTGTTGAAAACGGGCTTTGTTCAACAAGAGCTTCTGGTTTATTCGCCAAAGGTTCGTCCGAGGCTGTTTCTTCAGCGGGGGGCATTTGAGGAACGGCTCGATTAATTGGCCGTTTAACTTTTTTCAGCCGTGGCCGATTGAAATTATTATTCTGAAAATCAACCATAATTCAACTCGCTTCGTTTAAATATTTTTTTGCAAATGTTTATTTGTTTTTAGGGTTTTTATAATTCTCGGGACAATAAAGACAATTGTTTCCGACTTAGGCTTTTTTGCATCAAAAATAGTGTTAGGAATACCGATAACCATAAAATTTTCGCCTAAACGACTACGAATGTCAAACTGCGTAATTTCCCCGTCTCGAGCTTCTAAAGTAATGTTTGAGAAAATTTTATCATTTTGTTCAACAGAAGCCCGAGCTAAAATAGATAGATCCGCTTCTAAAGAATTGCGATCTTTAGCACATTTCCCGATATCAAAACGAGAAAACCATAAATTCGGAACAACAAACTTTCCTTCAGCAACCGTTTCCACACGAGCTTGGTTTCCTAAAAACTGTTTAAGACTATTGATGTTAATATCATCCGAAGTCGTAACAATCCTTCCCAAAACACCGGATTTTGCACTCTTGACGGATCCGAGATCAAAAACACTCAGCATCTGCTGCCAATTAATATCCTTTCCATTGTAGGGATAAAGTGTAAAGACACGAACATCATAAGCAACCAAAATCGGATTCTCTTCAAAATAACTGATAAGATTTTGGATCTGATTTTTCAACTCATAATCAGCATTAAAAGAGATGGAATAATCATCAAAATCCGCGGTAAAATCAGTAATCCCGGCACCTCTTAACACATCAAGAATGGCCAGTAAAATAGGTCTTGATTGCGGAACATAAAGACTAAAATTGGCTTTTCGGCTAATTCGAAGCGTTTTGTTGTTGGCATTATAGGTATAAAAAACTTCTGCCGCTTCGGTAATAACATCAACAACTTCAGTAAACTCACCTCGTAAATTTTCAGCAGAAATACTGGCATAAGGAGCATCTTTTGCAACGAGTTTAATCCCGGCTTCTTTCGTTAATTTAAGGAGAGCCTGTTCTGCCGGCATAGTCTGAAAAGAAAATCCGTTAACTTCAAAACGAGGGAGCATGTCGTTGGCTCCGTTCCTTACAAAATTAAATGCGGTAACATTATAAGGAATGGTTGAAATCATTTGCTGTGTGTTCCAATTAACAAAACAACGTAAAGGTGTTTCCAAATCCAAGGCAGAAGCCCCCGGAGTTGTCCGAATTTTAGGATACGAAGGAACTTCAATTTTGGCATTGTATTTGTTAATTATCTGAGGCGTTACTGGAGTTGTCGGAGAGGCCTCTTTTTCACCAGAAGAAAACCACCCTTGGCAACCGCAAAGACAAGAGCAAATAAACAAGATTAATAAATTTTTAGCCACATAAAATCTCATTACTTTTCCTCACTACCGGAAGGTGATTGCGTAAAAGGCGGACGAACCATAGCCGAATCTTTTGGCTGGGAGGGTTGTTGAGCTTGGTTTTGCACATTGGTTCGAGAAGCTTGCGGCATATTAGGCCTTTGAGCCTGCTGTAAGGGACGTTGTGGCATCGGACGAGGATTTGCTGCTTGCGGATTTTGCCGCGGAGTTCCAGGATTAGGTTTTGAGGCGTTATCTTGTTCTTTGAGTAGTTTTTCCACAACTTCATCCATAGACATACCGGCCCCAACCGTCGGATCTTTAGATTTATCAAGTTCGCCAAGGGCCTGTTTCATTTTTTGTAATTCATCTTTATCTTGCTTTATCATATCCGGAGAAGCATTGTTTTGTAGCTCGGTATCAAATTCTTTCAAATTTTTTTTGAGAGCAGCCATTCCCCCGGCAATTTTCTTTTCTACATACGGATAAAGATTAGGGTGCTCGACAATATAATCTCCGGTTTCGGTAATCTCTTCCAAAACATCAAGAATATAGGCATAATAAGGATATTCTTCAATTGCAATATTTCCTTTACGAACACACCGAGCTGCAATGCGAGAAATGGTGCGGTCGTAGTAATCTTTCAGCAAAATGTAATTATCAACATACCAAGTATCCCCGGTTACGTTTTTACCGTCGCTGAACATATTTTGTTGATCCATCAATAAACTCCTTATCCCTCTACCTTATTTTAATTTAGAGTAGGCAAAAGCCTTTGTAAATTATTATTTTAATCTTTTGAATCACTATTTTTGTAAGGGTCATCTTCTTGTTGTGTTTTTGCCAAATCTTTTATCTTAATTTTTGAGCTGATATCAAAAAGTTTATAATCAATCGGTTTCTTCTTTCCTTTTTGAAAGATCTTTTTTTGTGTTGACAAGTCGCCGCTGCACAATAAAGAATAATTTCCGATGCGTGTTAAATTTTCGGAAGAAAAATTGGTATCATTTAAAGGGGGATTATCCGCTCCCTCCGGCTCCTCATATTCATAACTCCACTCCCAATCCTGACCTTCAATTCCCTCATCATTATCTGTTGTAGAATTCTCTTCAAGAGAAAGAGGCGGATTATTTTTTTCGGGTTCGGAATCAACAAGAGATTCGTTTGCCAAATCAGATGTTTCGGACCATCCCCAATCTTCCGGAGAAGAAAGAGCAACCGGCTCATCCTCAGAAACAGAAGAGTCCTTTTGTGTCGCAATATCTTCGGCAAAATCTCGATCCCAAATGTGTTTTTTGCGTTTAGGCGAAGAAACGTTGTCTTCGGTTGTCGTTTTTTCTTTAACGTTTTGCTCTGCAATCTCACCATCAGCAGAAACAGAAGAAACAATATTTTCTGAAGCATTTTCTTCCGAAAGTTCATTGTTGGAAAAAGGTAAATCTTCAAAAGAAGAGGGAGAATTTTCCAAAACAGCAAAATCGTCATCATTTTGGGCCGTCACAGGCAAAAAGGCATCATCCAAAATCGGTTTGGGTTCTTCCGCTAAAAGCAAGTCATTATTTTTATTTTTGTTTTTTTTCTTCTTCTTTTTCTTTTTTTTAGGCAAAGCCTCCTCTTCAGAGGTAAAATTACTCTCAACCGGCTGTGTGGCAGAAATATCGTTAATCGGCTCTTTATCGTATAAAGAAGAAGGTTGTTCTTCTATCAACGTATCCGATTCTGCTTTTATATTTTGAACAGGTACTTCATCTTCACTAAACGACGGAATAGGCTCTTGATCTTGAGGTAGGTCTTGCAAAGGACGAGAGGGTGAAAAAACAGCTTCCGACGGAGCGATAATTTGTGCTTTGGGTAAGTTTTTTAAGGCATCAATAATATTTTGCGTTGAAATCTTTTGGCTTTCCTTTAACGCCAGAGTGATTATGGCCGAAATTTCTTTGGTTTGATGCTCGGCAATATTTCGATACAAATCAGACTGGGTGGTCACCAATTTTTCCATCATTTTTTCAAAAGCTTGAGAATTTTGGGCTTGCAGGGTTGCTAATTTATCAACAATTAACGTTAATTGGGACGAATTATCTGGCGTGTTAATTTGAATATTATTAGCATTTTGGTTGGCCGCATTGGCAGCAAAACTATTTTGCGTTAAAATTTTTGCCATTTCTTGCTGAGATTTGGCAAGAGCTTGCACCATTTGCTCACTGTCTTTTTTTTGGATTTGTGTAAGCCCGACCAAAGCTTTGACCATTAATTGCTGTGTCGTATCAATGGATTTTAAGGTTTGAGTATCAAGAGGCTCTCTTTTTTCTTCGGAGCTTTCAAAATTACTTCCGGCAAGAGCTTTAGCCAAATGCATTTGTCCTCGTACGACCATTTGGGTCAAATTTTGCATTTCAGAACGACTTTGAACATTATCTTCTTTTAGCATTTGCAACATTTGTGTGTAGTTTTTATCCATAACGTTCAAAATATCTTTAAGTTCTTGTGTGTTTGTCGCTGCAGGAGAGGCGGTTTTAACAACCTCTGCTAAAACTTTTGATAATTCCGCCGCAAATTCTTTTGCATCAAAAACAGGAGACATCGCCGGAGAGGGAGTTGCTCCGGAGGCATTATTGGAAGAGTTAACAATGCCGGATAAAGCCGCAGCCATTTCCGAGGCAAATTCCTTAGAATTAAAAGCTGGCCCTTGAACCTGAACGACTTCTTTTTGCGGCATGCTTTTCAAAGCCGCCGATAATGCCTGAGCCATATCTTGAGCAAAGTTTTTTCCAAGTTCAATGGAAGATGGTGCTGCAGCAACACGTATTGTCTCTACCTTTGGGGGTGTTGCTTGTGGCGAAACAGAGGCTTGAGGTGTGGCAAACGCAGGAGCTTCTTTAGGAGCCTCATCATCAGAACTATCGGCCAATGCCGCTTCTAGAATGTTTGATTTTGGTGCTGAAGACGGTTCCGGAACATCTTCTTCGATTCCAAGTTTTTCCTCCAAATCGTAAATATAATCCTGAACCATTCCGCCACCGGGAAGAGTACCAAAAGCATTTTTAATCTCGACAGGAAGTTCTAACAATTTTTTATCAAAAATTGCTTTTTTTTCAGGACTAAAGATGTGGAGTTGCCGATAAAGATTTAAAAAACGCTGAGCGACGGAAATCGGGTCTTCTTCTCCGTCCTTTTGTTTTTTTAAGCGTCTTCTTTCGGCAATACTATCTTCTTGCAGCATCGTTTTCTCATAGTTTTTTCGTTTTTTCTGGGCAGAAATAACCCATAATAAAAAACTATAACCGAAAGCTTGTAAATTTCAGGTTAATAAAACGCCCCAAAACAACAAAAAACCACCCCCAAGGGATGGTTTTTGTAAATTTATTTATCACTTAAAGACTAATAAAGACAACTTTATGTACACGGAGCATATCATCATTGCTCAAATTGATTCGCTCTTCCGGATTCCAACGGATTCCATAAAGTTGACCATTGTCATCTTCCCGCAAGGAAAGGATTTTTGCCTCAGATTCGTTGGCATAATAAACAACAATATCACCAACACTGACAACCTCTTGTGGGTCAACAAATAAAACAGAACGTGTCGGCAACAAAGACCCTAAACGTCTTGTGCACAAATTAACGGCATAAGCATCTTTTTTGTTATAAAGCTGAGATGGGCGAGGGGCTTTCTTAACCTCTTCATCAAAGTCAATAATAACATTTCCGTCACGTCCCGTTACTCCGTAAACAGAAATTTTCATTCCATCCGGAGCCGGAGTGCTGAAAGAGGCAATAGCCCCTCTTGGATTGGAAAGCAATTTATACTTTGCGTCATTTCTTTGGATGATTTCTTCAAGCATTCCTTTTTCATCCAAACGTTTAATTTCATCTTTCAGTTCTTCGGCAGAAATTCCCAAAGCTTTGGCAATATTTTTAAATTCTTTGTCCGAAACTTCTCTTTGTCCCATTTCAATACGATGATAGACGGACAAAGTCATATCAGAACTTTCGGCAACCTCAATAAGAGTAAGATTTTTCTCATTACGAATTTGACGTAATCCGGCACCCAAAGTTTTAAGACCGGTTTTTTCGTTAATTTTGTTGCGGCGTTCTTGTTCTCTTCTCCAAGCCTGAACAATTTCTTGTTGCGAATTTTGTTCGTTAACAAACAAGTCTTGAAGCGGGCAATCTAAGAATTCAGCCACCCGAACCAACTGTTCTTGATCAACTCGGCGATACCCTTTTTCAATTTTAGAAATAGCCGAAAGGCTGACGCCCAAATGATCGGCCAATTCTTGCATGGAACGTCCACGCAATCTGCGATACATTCTTATTTGGTTAGGGAAAATAATTTCTTCCATTTTGGATTACCTCATAAAAAATACAACAACAAAATATTCTAAGAGCATATTAATCGATGCGATTTAGAATTCAAGATTTTATCGTACAAAAAAAGACATTTTGTGTACAAATCAGAAAAAATTTTTAATTTTTGGCAAAGATTTTACGATAAAGATTTTGCAATTATGAAAATTCATACATATCGCGATCAATACCGGTAGGATCATAAAGATTAAGTTCGGCTTTTTCAGCTTTTTGAAAATCTTCATCTTCAAAGAAACTGTCTTTTTTCAAGTCCAGAAAACGGTTATCTTTATAATCGGAATAACGGTATCTTTTGTTAACGGCAAAGAAATCTTTGCGTGATTTTTCGTCAATTGCTCCGGTAGCATCAACCTTATAGACAGATTTATTTTGCAAAATACCATCCGTCTTCAAAACGGTGTGCCGACCGCTTTTTTCCACAATCGTAAGCTCGGTCAACATGCGGCCATTTTGACCTTTGGTCATTTTAAGAGTTTGAGTAGAGCCGTCACTCAATGTTTCTTGATATCCGATGATTTGCCCGCTTTCATCACGAAGTTTTTCTTGTCGGACATAATCACTTCGCAACATATTAAACTTCAGGTTTCCAAAACGTTTTTTGACCAGCTCTTTGGCCATAGCCATTTCAACGTCTTCTTTCATTTCTGGAGGAGTATTATCCAAAATATGTTGTCGCACATCTTCATTAACGGTGCCGTCATAATTCTCCAAATCACGGAAGGCCGAACTGTTATAGCGTAAAATATCCCGACATTTTGTAATTTCTCCGGCGGCATTTTTTACCTCAATATGGGTAATGCTGATATCATGAGTTTTGGTCTTGGTTGATGTCGTGACATCTCCATTTCTGTTTTTAGATTGTTTTGAGCGTTTAACAGATAAGAGTTGATTAGCACTGCCCCCGTAAGTCGCCTGATTTCCGGAAGCATCGGTATAAGTAACGTTACCGGTTTTGGTGTCGATTTGTGACCGAACGGCGTTAGATTTAATTTTATTCCCTTGGTATCGGGACAAAACACGCCTTCCCGCATTCCGAACACTACGAACCGAGGAGCTGGCAACATCTTTTCCGACCGTCATTGCCGCCTCCGCCACTGGTTGAGCGGCAGCAACGGCAGTATTTTTGGTAAAGGAAGCTCCCATAGTTCCGATTTGCTCGCCAATATTTCCGGAATAAATTGTTTTAGCAAAGCCACTACCGAAGTTTTTCGATTCTTTGAGCATGGACCAGGTTAAAATCGTCATAAAGATAACCTGTAAAAAGGCAACCGAAAACCATGGGATATCTTCTAAAATTTGCCCGATAACCACCCCTCCCGTTGCCGAAAGCAAAGCATCTAAAGAGCTGGTGTTTTTAACCAAAATTTGTTCAAACCCAATGGTTAACATTAAAGCCGCCAAGGAAACAAAAATGAAAACAAACATTGAATTCAAAAAAGTCTCCCAAACTTTTGACGTATACTTTCTTGTTGGCTTAAAAGGAAAAGCAGCAACAGCAAAAGGAATGAGAGCAGAAGCCACCGCCAACTGCAAAACAGAATCAATCATAACAAACGGAACGCCCAAAATCAGGAGCACCCCGCCGATCCATAACCCAATTCCGGTCAGAAGGTAACTAATATGCGGAAAAATAATGGCTTTTTTCTCCCAAGAATAACAAATGGCGGCATTGCCCAAGGCTTTAATCTTAGCCGCTCGATTTTGGATCATTTGCATGGTGCAAAGAATGTTGTCACCCATGGATTGCGGCAGAGCTCCTCCATTGCCGTAATAAACCAGATTTGGATCCGGAGTGCAAACGGTTTGCACGGAGGAGGTGTCGATTCCCTGACTGGCCGCTTGCAGATAATTATCGGCTCGGTCAGCACTGAGCGTTGTTTGAGCCAATTTCATCCCCGTATTAAAAATAGGCTCTAAGGCATAAGTGAAAAAGTCACGTGATCCGTTTTCCAATAAAATAAAGGCAATCGCGACAAGAAAAGCTTTTTCCAAAATCGGCGGAATATAGCTTTTCATGCTGTTAATGGTAAGAGTGGACACAAATTTTAAAGTATGGAGAGCCAACCAAATTCCAAAAGCCACAAGCAAAATTTTTCCCAAATGTCCGGAAAAGGTAATTAAAGAATAATAGGCCAAGTTGCTGCAGGTATTAAAGACAACACGAAACAGAGGGCACATCAGACAATCATCTTTCATTTCCATATAATAATTTCGAGGTAAGCATTCACTGGTTGTGTCCGATAAATGTCCGACAGAGGCAGAAGCTGAAAAGGTTGAGGCACTTCCAAACCCAAGGGCTTCATATTCGGCCAACTTACTATCTAACAAATAGACTAAACTTGCATCGCCGTTGGTTTGCAATAAATCTTTTTTGGCTTTTGTAATTTTATACAAATACGCTCTTGTTTCCGCAGGAAGGCATTGTCTCCATCGTACGCCGCACATTTTTTTTGCTTTATTTACGTTTCCGCCTCCGGCGTTATAAGCCGCAATTGCTTCATCAGATCCGGCACCATACTGGTTTTCAAGCATTTTCATATATTTTGCGGTAGCCATAATATTTGCAATTGGGTCAGATCTTCGAGAAGCATCAAGCCCGGTAATATATTCCCATGTTCCCGGCATAAATTGCCCAAGTCCCTGAGCCCCGGCAGGGGAAAAAACGTTCGCATTCCATTTTGATTCCACATCGATTCTTGCAGCAATATCATAAGGGTCAAGGTTATATTTCGTAGCCGCTGCGGCAATAGCCTCTCGCCATTCATTTGGTATTTTCTTGCCAAAAGTAGTAACTTCCGGAACATTGTGGACAACCGTTGAAGGAGAAGAGGCGGGTTTTGCCGTTTGTTCAGCCGCACTTTCCAAAGAGGTATTACTTTTAATAGCTTGGTCAACAGCATTTTGATCCACAGAAGAGTTTCCTCCGCTGTTAAATTTTTGAGCCTGAACATCACCAATTAAACTCAAAAAACAAAAAAACGAAAATAATGTCAATTTGAGAGGTGATAATGTTTTAAGTATGTGTAAAAGTCTCAACATTTTTCACCTCAACTCTCAGAAGAATTGTTTTGTTTCAAAAGACGCCGTTTCAAAATTCGAGCAGAAGTTTTCATCTTTTGCTGAGTTTTGCGGATAGCCCTTCCGGCTTTTTCTGTTGCTTGGCCGGCTTTTTCCGTCACGGCACCCACGGCTTGTGTTGTCTTTCCGGCAGCTTGTAGAGGAACGCCGATAATGGCTCCGTATTTAGTTTTGTTTAATGCCGCCCCGGCTTTGTTGATTCCTTGTCCGGCCTTTTTCATTACCTTTCCGGACTGTTTAACACCTTTTCCGGTTGCCTCAACAGACCCGCCAAAAGAACTGTGACGAATACGATTGTAAACATGGGTTAACAATCTTCCGGATTGGTGCGTAATAACATCTCTGCCAAAGCCGATAGGCTTCATGGCTAAATCTTTGGCTGCTTTGGTAGCCGCCGTAAGATTATGATGGATGGGCACTTCTCCGCCAAAGACCGCATCACTGAAAAACTTATCGGTAAATTCGTTTGTCGAGGCCTGAATAATCTTAAAAGCATAAACCAAACAAAAACACAAAAGGATAAAATTGGTGCTAAATAAAGCAAGTTTTTCACTAATCAGATCACTTTGATCCTCACCATCTAAGGCACTTTGAATAATTTCAAAAATTCCTTGATAAGCCCCTGCGGCTTCTTCATTGGCGTTTTCAATATCAAAACAGGCGGCAATCATTTGCATCGCAAAGAAAGTCGTAATGGCCAAGAAAGCATAAATTGCCGCTGATTTAAGGATGATGGAGAGACAATTGGTAAATTTTCCAGATGTAAGCTTAAACGGCCAGAGCCCGACAACAATCGGTAAAGCAATTACGGCAAAAGAGATTTTGAAGCTGATATCGACCAAATAATAAGCAACGGCCAATGTAAGCATAACCCCAATACAGAAAATAATAGCACCTTCCAACCACATCCATATATTTGTCAGAGTTACGTCTGTAATAAGTAAATTTAATTTCCAAGCACCGCAGTTTTCCGTTTTGGCACAACACATAATAGAATCGCCAAGAACCATCGTTTCAGCAGTATTATCCGTAATAACTTTGGTTGCGGTCAAAATATTATTCATAACCGATTTGGAAAGAATATCGGTCGGCCCGGTGTAAGTAACATCAGGGATTGATATTGTCAAAGTTGCAGCATTTTCTAAGTTTTCGTAACTACCACTGCTTCCAAGGACAATAGCATCTCCTCCAATCATTATCCCACCATCATTAAAAACAGTTCCATACCGTTTAAAGCCGAAGGGAGTTGGTGTTCGGTCAGATTCTGTCGGACATTGTGGGCATTTCCGATTCCCTTTTGCATCTAATTCATTGTCAATTATCCCACTAGCAAGCTTTAGAGGATTAATTTGATTATTATTGTATTTTATACCTAAGTGAAGGTGATTTCCTCCTGAGGCTCCTGTATTTCCTACAAATCCAATAATCTGTCCTTTCGAAACTCGACGAGTATTTAAGTTTTTTTGTGTTTTAGCCGCTGCTGTTTTATTATAATTAATAGCATAATTTTGAGACTTGGGAAGCATGTGACAATAAACGGATTGCCATGTTCCGCTTCCTCCATCATGAGTAATTCGAGCATAATAGCCACATGAACTATCTTGAGCATAGACAATAGTTCCAGAGCCAATGGCATAAATTGGTGTCCCATTTGGAGCCCCAATATCAATTCCGGCATGCCAATTTGAGCCACGACATCCACCACATCGACTATTTTTGCCGTTGCAGCGAACCTTAGGTCGCGGTCTGCAGCCAAAAGCAGATGTTAGTCGTCCATTTGTTCCGGGTAATTTAAAATCGGGTATTTTTCCATTAAGCTGCGAGGATCCTGTTTTTTGATCATTAGCATTAGCAACTTTTTCTGCATTTTCATCACTAACCCCGGAGAGTTCAGGAATAGGAGTTTGATTGGGAGAGCTTTCTTCTTGTTGTTGCTTTATTTTATCTGCCGCTTCAGCAATATCAGCTTCCATATGAATTCGATTCCAATCTTCATCGGACCACTCTCCCCAATCATAATCTTCAACTTGGTCTTCCAGTTCACCAACCCAGAATTGCTGAGCAATAACCGCACCGGTTCCCATAATCGGATTAATAAAATAATTACGAACAATCGGTAAGCCTGAAATGATAAACAAATAAGCTAAAGCGATTTTAAAAGCCATTTTAAGCAGTTCATCTAAAATATTTGGGGCATTAATTTGTGAAACCGAGGAGACATTTTTCAATCCCCAGACCAATACCCACAAAACAGCACCAAGCATCAAGGCTATCAATCCGGCTCTTTGTGCTAGTCCATAGGCTTTGGATGCCGCGGTTAGAAAAGCAGATGTCAATTTTTCAATAACAAGACAGGACCAACATCCTCCTTGATATTTGGCACGAATAGTATCAATTGATTCACAAGAGGGATCAACATCTGAGGCTTGTTGAGTTTCGTTATAATTTATTTTTGTCTCGTATTTTTCGGCATCTTTTCCTTGAACGTTTTCGTATAATTGTTGTGAGCCGATTCCTTCATAACTTACGGCAGATTTTTCTTGGTTTTTGGTATTGATTTTTTTACAAATCATTCTTGTGTATTGGGAGGCATCTTTTCCGGTATTCATGGTAGTTTCTTCGACACATAATTCTCCGGTTTGACAAACAAGGTCACTTCCCAACCATCGAGATTCGCAAACACAAGGCTTTGATCCGGCTGTTTCTAAAGATGAGCAAGAAGGTAATTCGCCACTTTCTTCTTTTGCCATCGTAAAGGAAGGGATGGAACAACAAAACAGGCACAAAAGG
Organism: uncultured Alphaproteobacteria bacterium; assembly: GCA_944392275.1. Taxonomy (GTDB): domain Bacteria; phylum Pseudomonadota; class Alphaproteobacteria; order RF32; family CAG-239; genus CAZU01. Next base: position 5,735 of record CALXWA010000002.1, on the reverse strand, counting down.
GCACAAAGCCAAAACAGTCGTGCCTTTTTTGTTCTAAATATGTTAATTAACCCGTTCATTCCTCTCATCCAGTACTAATAAAATTATTTGTCCTCAACCTCTTCACGATCTTTTTTATTTTTGCTGTTCCCAAGTAAGTTTTTGTTTCTTTGCGGAGTCCGTCCGGCCAAAGCATTAAACCGTGCTTTAAGATTGCCATAACGTCGTGCTACTTGTGTTTTTGCCATCATACTCCCAAGGGGCATGGCAACAATCATTAATAACAAATTCAAGGCCAATTGAGCCGTAGCCTTTAAATTTTGTTGGAAAATAGAAGATGTCTTTCCTCCGATAATTGTTCCGGTTAACGTCTTGGCCACGTTCATGTTGCCATAAATCAAAAAGGCAATCATTAAAAGACAAAGGGTTGCCAAGCTTAAATTTTGGGCATGAGCTTCCGGAATATCCGGATTAAAAATTCCAGGATTTGCCGAAATCAAAGAAACCATAGCCATTAAAGTCATTGCAATAATCATGGAAAATGCCATCATAAAGGCTGAAGAATTTAAGATGTTTTCAAAACAAACTTTTGTAAATTTCCTAGTTGATTCAAAAGCATAAGCAATAATGAATAAAGGAAGAAATAAAATCATCATCCCCATGCGGAAAATACTATCTATTAAATAGAAAACAAATCCAAAACCAACAACCAAGAAAATAGCCCAGATCAGCAATCCGACCACAATGGCCAACAAGGTACCGGATGCCACCGCTTTAAGAGCAATATCTTTTCCTAAATCAATACGGTCAGCCACGGCACACAACATACAACCCATGGTGTCTTTCATCGGCGTAGGAAAACCTTCTTGAACAGCTTGAATTTCACCGCTTAAATTACAAAGAAGAGAATGTTTGCTCAAATCCAGAGTTTCGCCCATAACCTGAAGCGACGTAATCGTATCGTCATTAGCAAGGCTCATGATATCGTACCCAAACTCTAAAAAGGCCGAATAAAACGGAAAAATTAAATCATTGATAACAACGGCAACCATTCCGGCATTTGATGCCAAAAAACCGCAAAACAGACAAATAAACGCCTTACGGATAATTTCATTCCAAACTTGTGCCGGAGACCCTTCAATCGGGGAACTGACATATTTAAGCAGCTTCATCGCCAACCAAACGGCAAAGCCAAGCATAACAACGGTAACGGAAGCACTGGTCAATTCAATATGCATAGACATTGCCGTTTTTCCGACAATATCAAAAATCGGATCAAAAATATCTTTTTGCCAGCAGGTTCCTGTTGTCTCTTTAGCTTTTTCTATATCTTGTTCAGTAACCTCTCCGGATTTACACGCAGACACAAAAAGGACAATGAGAGCCAACAGCATCCCGAATCGAACAAGTCTTTTTATGTCAAAACGTCTACTCATCTCGTCCTCTATTTTTTATAATTTGATAACGGAAGTTTTCTTTCCGATTCTTATTTTCGTCCTTTCCTTATATCCTTAAGGGTTCGATTCCGGTTAGCCATATTTTGGTTTCTCTTTTTAGATCCGCCGCTGGGTTTTACTTTCCCTTGTCTTGAATTATCTTTATTCTTTCGGGTAGCTTCAAGTTTTTTAGCGATTCTTTCTTCCCCGCGAGTTTTAATTTCCTCATAACTACCGGATTCGGATTTAATTTGAGTTGCCGCTTGAGTTGCTTCTTCTATCGTTTTTCCTTCTCTTCGTGCTTGGACAAAAGCATCTTGAGACTTTTGTTTGATACGCCCGATTTCTTGCTTGGCGGCAACATTATTTTCGGCTTTAGCTTGATTTTCTTCTTGAGCAAATAATCCGGCACGATTAAATTCGTTACGGAAGCCCTCATCGGCTTTCCGCCGGTTTTTACGACTGAGGTTATGATAGCTTTTTTGTGTTTGAGCTTTTTGACCGCTATTTTTATTGCCGAAAGTTGTTGGTGTTGGTGAAGCAGAGGTAGAAGAGGACGGTAGAGCCTGTTGGTTGATAACAGAAACATTTTGATTTGGGGTGCCTCCTTTACGGAAAGCATTTCGTATCCGTCCCGGAATACTTTTAATTCCACGATATCCGGCACTTACAGCTCTTTCAGCTTTTTGCTGCGTTGCATTTCTTATCGGCCGCGTCGCACTCTTAGCCGTATTCAGGGCAGCACTGGTTCCCATGGTTGCAATTGATGGAGCCATTTTGCCGCTGACAACTCCGCCGGAAAACTCTTTGGCCAATGAGGAGGTCTGGTTGACAAATTTGAAACCAAAAATGCAGCAAAAGATTAAAATCAAGAAATCAATTCCGCTAATATCCGTCATTTCCTTAAGTTTTGCCTCATTAGAAGAATTGATAGCCATATAAAATTTGGTAAAACCACCCAGATTAACAATTGTTTCATCTTGAACATTATATTTTTCAGAATCGGTTAACTTTAATCCCTGAGAGGTTAAAGCATCTGGGTTAAAATTCGGGTTAATTTCCTGTAATTCGGCAGTATCTATGGGCGAAACTTCACTTAAAGCGGAACCGATTAGTTCCAGATTAATACTCAACACCAATCCCATAAAGACAAAAACAAACATGGTATTAAGGAGCATTTCAAAGCCCTTGTTGGCATATTTCGACGTAATTTTAAACGGCCAAGAGGCAATTAAAAACGGCAATAAAGCCCCAAAAATACCGAGCTGAACAACGGCATCGACCAAATAAAAGGCAAAAGCGATTGAAAGCAAAAAGCCAAATAAGGCTAATAAAAATCCAACAACCGACATTTGGAAGCCATCTCCAAAGTCAGATAAAGAGGTGGTAATCATCATATTTCCACCAATGCAGAGCAAAGAAGAACCGATTGCTTGCATAAAAGCAATCTCTTTTTGCATGGTTGTAATAAAACACATCAATTGAGCATATAAATCTTGTGTCCAGTAGTTAAAGCTATGGGGTTCCAAAGGTGTTGTTGCACAAAAAGCATTACTCTCAATCATGGTTAATTTGAGGCCCAAGGTAATACCTGAGGACAAAATCGGATTAATAATGTAAGAAAAAATTTGCGAATGAAAATATAACAAGAAAAAGGCAATCAAAAATTTAAAAGATTGTCGAATCAAAGTGTCTAAAAATTTTGGAGCATCTTGTTTTGTTAAGGAGCTCACATGCATTAAAGTTTGAAAAGCAATGTATATGGCCAAACCTAAAGCAATGATGGTTGCAAAAGGAGCAGAAAGCTTATTAAGAGAAATGGTGGTAATATTATCAGCCGCTAAATAAATAACCGTAAAAAGAGGGCAAAACATGCAATCTCGATAACGGTATAATTTAGCCGGAAGAACTTCACAGCCTCGCCAATTTTCAGAAGTTGAATCCGATCTTGCATAAACAATATCTCCGCTATTTTCAACTTCAAAGGTAAAAGTATTTCCGGCAGCATCTGTCCATTTGGTAACTTTGATATCAGGGCGGAAAAAGATATATTCCGCAGCTCCGGTTGCAAGGCCTACGCCGGCTCCGACAAGGGCTCCTGGTGCCGCTCCAACACCCCCAACAAGAGCTCCCGTAGCAGCACCTGTAGCCGCTCCGACACCTCCGTAATACAAGGTGTTTTGTAACAAATCTTGCCAAGTAAATGCTTGTTGCTCTTTTGTTTCAACAACCCCAGACGAGCTCGCAACCAAAGCTCCGAAATCCGTCCAATAAGTCTTTCCGTCCTCAGATTGATAACGAACAACTTTTTTGCCCTGAGAAACTTGCGTACTCTTGTTTCCATCCGCAGTTGTAACTTCTTTTGTCGTTTCTGTTTGGGCAAGCGAAAGAGTTGGAAACAAAAAGCAAAGTCCCAAGCCTATAATAAAAAAAACGCTTAAATTATTTCTGATCAGTTTCGTCATCTTTTTTTCCTTTAAGCGGATTCCCTAAAATAATAAAAGCCGCAATCAAAGCCATACCAAGTACAACAGAGGCCAAGATAAACATACTTTTACTGGAAAGTATGGAAAAGAGATTGATTTTGTATGCCAATACAAAAAACAAAATAATGAGCAAAGAAATCAACCAACTTTTTATCATGTTCCAACCTTACCATATTTTAATTATAACATAAAAAAATGCCTCAAAATGTTACAGTTTTTTGATTTTTTAAAAATGTCCAAAATTCAAAAACTGGATAACTTTATCAACAATTTTTTTCTTCTTAAAAACATTAAATCTCCATGTCCGCATGGCAATAACATCTTTGGCTCCGGTAAAAGCTTTTTCTTTTTTAGGGTCAAGTTCTGCATTTTTTACCCCGACAATAAAATTCAAGGCTTTTTTCCAAAAACTTTCTTTAATTAAAATTATTCCGACTTCAATATTTTTGGGATAAAAGGGAATAGCTTCGGTTTTTTTGGCGCTCATATCCGCAATCATTGGTCCAAGAACAAAGTTAAAAAATTTATATTTAGAAAGCTTCAATAAAAGAGGGTTTCCGTGACTGGGAGGAGCAACTTCTACGATTCGCGAAATTTTTATCTTCTTTTTCCAAGGTGAATCAAGAGATATTAACCCTCTTAAAATCAAAGCTCCGATTCCTTCTGCAACAAAAGAAACTTCTTGTACATCTTCTAAATGATTAAGAAAGAAATCAAGTTGCCGGATGTGACCCCCTAATTTTTTTTGGGTCGAAGGATAATTAAGAGCCGCGGCCATATATTTTTCTTTTAAGGCTCGTCTCCATAAAGGCTTAAAAATATTTTTAGATTTTCCCAATCCCGGAAGCATAACAATCATATGTCCGCGTTGGCGACTCAATTCAAAAATTTTAATATACTTCAAAAAGGCACTTCGACACTCATCAAAAGTTCCTTCATAGCGACGGATATCCCAGTTATCAAGCAAACGGCATTTTTTGGTTATAAAATTTCTTTGGATTCGCCATTTCTGGTAAAAGAAAACATCTTCCCAAGCAAATCCGCCGCCAAATGTATAAAAATCGTTTTTCTCCATCAGGATTCTCACCGTCAATTAGATTATTTAATACCGCTTGCGTTTGGAATAGCTGTAATTGTTACCGTGGCACTGTCACCGGAATCGATAACAATCAAAATCTGAACCGCACGATTATTCCGTACATACGTCATCTGACTGATTCGGGCACGAACCGTGGCGACCTCAATCCAATTTAATTTAGGCATTTCAAGGACATAGAAGTCAAAAACACTGCTTGCATTATAGGGTGTCTTAAATGTCAAACTACCAATCCAATTATCGCCGCTGCCCAAGGCACGGGTTTCATCTAGGTCAATATACGACTCCTTTGGAAAAGGAATATCGGGAAAATGTGCAAAAGCAGGAGGAATCTCTTCCCCGTCGACTCCGCTTAAAGGAGGCCGATCCGAAGCACAAGCCACCACAAACAGAACAAAAAATAAAACTATAATATTGTTTTTTAACATTTTTATTGCTACCTTTGAATAGAGTTTAATTATTCATTCTTTTATCATAGCTATTTTTGGTTAAAAAAAAGAAAATAAAAATCCCAGAAAAAAAAGATAAAGAAAAAAACACATAAAAATAATTAGTTATAAAAAAAACGCAAAAAAACGAAAAAATTTTTAATTTTTGTGTTGACATCTAGCAAATAACATCATATAACCCCAATCACCAACGCGAACAACACAGTTTGAAAAGAGTTGGTAGTTATAGGACAGAGTAAATAAGAGAAGAGGATACGCAGACAGTGTGTTTAGCGACATAAAGTCTGTG
>CALXWA010000001.1 GCA_944392275.1 uncultured Alphaproteobacteria bacterium | reverse complement strand
AAATTTGGAATTGGGGCAGTATGCGTTCGCTAACAGTGGGATAACGGGAACCATACCGGATTTACCAGATAGTTTGACCAATGGAAACTATATGTTCTATGATTGTAGTGGTTTGACGGGAACTATCCCAGCATTACCGGATAGTTTGAAATATGGAGTGTCTATGTTCAATGGTTGTCGTAGTTTGACGGGAATGACCTCTCATATTTCAACTAGTTTGACGAATGGAGATAGTATGTTCTATGGTTGTAGTGGTTTGACGGGAACCATTCCAGAATTACCGGCTGGTTTAACCGATGGAAGTTCTATGTTCTTTCGTTGTAGCAGCTTAACGGGAACCATACCGGCCTTACCGGATAGCTTGACCAAAGCTGTTGGTATATTCAGAAGTTGTAGTAGTTTGACGGGAACTATCCCAGCATTACCGGATAGTTTGACAGATGGAACTTTTATGTTCTCTGGTTGTCGTAGTTTGACGGGAACTATCCCAGCATTACCGGATAGTTTGACGAATGGAAGTTATATGTTCTCTGGTTGTAGTAAATTAACGGGAACCATACCGGCCTTACCGGATAGTTTGACAGATGGAGGTGCTATGTTCGCTGATTGTAGCGGATTGACGGGAAGCATCCCTGCCTTACCGGATAGCTTAACGGATGGATTTCATATGTTCGATGGTTGTCGTAAATTAACGGGAACCATACCATCGTTACCTGATAGCTTGACGGATGGAAGTTATATGTTCGATGGTTGTATCGGATTGACGGGAAAATCACCTAAAAAACCATCAGGTTTGACTGATTATACAGATACATTCCGAGGTACACAAGTGACCAATAATGGCTCTTGGCCAAAAAATGCTTGGTAAACCATCGTCCCTCCAAACAAAAAATCCCTTGCTAACGGGCAAGGGATTTTTTTATTGTATAGAGATTTTTTTATACAAGCTCATCAATTTCTTCAATGGGAGCGTTATTTTCGTAAAAATGTTTGAGGTAGTTTTGATTGCTTCTTTCATTATTTTTACCACGAATAATGGATTGGTTGTTGGTATAAACGCCAACTTTTTGTTCTGAATTAGGGAGGCTATCCTCTTCTTGGAAAATGCCACTGGCAACCATGGAATCTAATGTCTCATTACGGTAACTGATATCACTGGTGGCATTGTCAAAATCTTGACGGCGTTTTTTGGCAAAGGGAGATTGATCGTGATGTTCTTGTCCGTCTTCATCACGCACTAAAACGTTGTTGGTGGTGTCTATTACATCAACGGATTGTTCTTCTTGTCTTCCGATGCCGTAATTGCGATCCGTTCTGGTGGATACCGGCGTGGAAGAAACTCTTTTGGTCGCACTTATACTCATCAGGCTTCTCCCTTGATACATGTTTAATTCTTAAACCTGTTTTAAATATAACACCAAAAAAGGGAAAAGTCTACAATGTTTTGTTTTTCTTAGAAAAAAATCCCCTAAAAGGGGATTGTTAAAAATAGGGGTGGAAAATTATTTGTTGTCATCATCCTTGTTGGAGGAATCTTTTTTATTTTCCAATTGAGATTTGACGTTCTCAATAAATTTTTTTATTTGCGGCATTGATTCTTCAATCTTTTTGCGGCCTTTTTTGCCCCAGTCTTCTAAGTTGATATAGCCTAAAAGTGCGGCAACGACGATAGCAAGCAAAATCCATGTTAACATTTAAATCTCCTTCTGTTGCATTTTGTTTAAGGTTTCCGTAGCGTCATAATCATCGCGGTAAGGTTCAACCAAACCGATTATCTGATTATATTCCTTAGCATATTCTTTAAGATTTGCAAAGTTTATTTTTTTAGTTGTTATATGCTTTATTTGTTGCAGCCTTTCTTCCGCGGCAGGGGTTAGGGTGGGGCAAACTTCGGCGATTTGTTCCATCTCGTCTATTTGTCCTAAGGTATAGCAGATACAATCACAGCCAGCGTGAAGAGCGGCAAGCGTTCTTTCTTGTTTACTGCCTTTGAGGGCGTGCATGTCAATAGCATCAGAAATCAAAAATCCCTTAAAACCGATAATGCCTCGTATGACTTCTTTTATGCCTTTGGGACTGACGGTAATCGGGTTGTTTGCATCTATGGCGGAAAGAATAATATGGGCAGACATGCCGGACGGTGCGTCTTTTAACCTTTGGAAAGGGGCAAAATCTTTTGCTAAATCGGTTAAAGAATTGTGCAAAATCGGTAAATTTAAGTGCGGATCAACCTCGGCTCGGCCATGCCCGGGAAGATGTTTGATACAAGGGCAAATGCCATTTTTTTGGTATTCTTGCACCATTGTCTTGCCGAGATGGATGATTGTCTCTGTTTCAGAACTAAAACAGCGGCTTTTCAAAACCGGAGATGTTTGCGGGTACAATGTGTCTAAGACCGGAGCGTAGTTTAAATTGGCCCCGATATCTTGAAAGTCGGCACTAATTAAAAGAGCTTGTAAAAATGCGGCTCTTTCTTGTACGGCAGAAGGTAAACTTCCCAAGGTTATGGCCGCCGCATAACTGCGAAAATCAGGCTCTCTGAGACGGCGGACTCTTCCTCCTTCTTGATCAATGGCGATCAGAACATCGTCTCTTGCTATTGCTTCTTTAATATCGTGAATAAGTGTTTTTACTTGTTCTTTTGAGGTTATGTTGCGGGCAAATAAATTTACCCCAACCGGATTAACTCGGTTGAAAAATCTTTTTTCGGCATCTGTTAATTTGGGGCCGGAACATGAGAAAATTGCTGCGGTTATTCCTTGCTGCATTTTCCCTCCTAAATCAAAAATGAGGTGAAATATTGGGTGGCTTGGATAATATACCATCCTAAAGGATCAAACTTGTATCCGAAGTAAAGCAAAATTGCCGGCAAAATTACGGCAATAAAGATAATAAAGGCCATCCCTTCTTGTTCGGCATTGAGGAGTTTTTGAACTTTGGGAGAATCAATCCAGCCAAAAAGAATTTTAGAACCGTCTAGCGGCGGAATCGGTAAAGCATTAAAAACGGCCAATACAATATTAAAGGCAACCATGTTTACCAAAAATAAGGTCAAGGTGCTTTTTAGAAACGGGTCTTCTATAAAGGTGACCAGTTTTAGAAAGCCAAAAGATAAAACCGCCAGGGCGATATTGACCAAAATGCCCGCAGAGGCTACCAAGATAAGGTCTCTTTTCGGATTGCGAAAATTTTGGTAATTTACCGGTACCGGTCTGGCCCAACCGATAACAAATCCGATTTTGGAAAGGAGCAAAATCAGCGGAATGATAATTGTGCCTGTAATATCAATATGTCTTAGCGGATTTAAGCTCAAACGGTTGTACCTTTTGGCGGTATCATCCCCTGAAAGATAAGCAGCATACCCATGGCCAAGTTCGTGCAAGACGATGGCAATCAGTATGGGTAAAAAATTGACAAGGGCACTTATTAACATTTATTTTTTCTTTACGATACAGCTACCGCCGAGGGCTTTAATATCCCCACAGATTTTGTCGGCTTCGGCTCTGGTTTTAAAGGCTCCGGTTTTTAAGCGGTAAAACATTCCCTTGCTTCCTAAATCGGCATTTTCGATTTCATGCGGTAGTTCTTTTAAGAATGGATATTTTTTGGTCATTTGAGTCCATGAATTTTTAACCGAATTGAGGTTGGGGGATGACATTAATTGAATTTGCCATGAACCTTTGGGTGCTTCTGATGAAGTCGCTTGAGCAACTTGTTTGGGAGCTTCTTCTTTTACGGGGTCGGCTTTTGGGGCATCAATTTTAATGTTTACGGCCTTACGTTTGGGTTCAGTCGTTGCTTCTTTGGGAGCTTCTTTCGGTTGGTCTTGGGCTGCTGTAACTGTTTTAGCTTCTTGCTTAACCGCCTCGGTTAAACTAACTGTTTTTTCTTGCACTTCCGGTTCTTTTACGGCAACAGGGTCGGCTGCTTTGGCAACAGTAACCGTGTCTTTGGGAGTTTCAGTATTGGCGGCAACAATCGCTTCTGCTGCGGCTTGTGTTTTTTCTATTTCTTGCTCCAGTGCTTGAACTTTAGGTTCTTCCGGAGGCGGAAGTAAATTTTCTACCCTGGGAGCCGTATTGTCTTTTTTCTCAATAATATCATAAACGGATTTATCTTGATTGAGAATCTCCATTCCGCCCGGTTCTGCCGGTTGGACTTTAATGGCTGTTTGCGGGCGACGAATTACCGGAAGTTCTGCCGCGGCATCCGTATCATAACGAGGAGATAAGGCAAACCAACCAACGACGGCAGAGAGTGCTATACCGGAAACAGCCCCGATAAAAGCATTTTTTGAACGATTAATTTCATTCTTTTTTTCTTCAAAATTGAGATGAGATTGCTCATTAATTTTTTGGCGGATTTCATCCAATAACTCATCATTTTGAGAATTGTCGTCAAAGTTGGAAAACATGTTCTGGCTCCTTATTAGCACAAATTCTATGCAAATTAATATTTTATTTGCAGTTATATTAACCTAAAATACTTTATAATAGCTTAACGTTTCTGTTAAAATCTGGTTTTTGTATCAAAGAGACGGCTATGTTCTTCAATGGCCATCATATCTGTCATGCCGGCAATATAGGTACTGATTTTTTCGGCTAATTCTTCTTGCGTGGCATGTTGTATTTCTTTACGCATTGATATCGGTAACAATAACGGATTTTTGAAAAAAGCTCCAAACAAGTCTTCAACAATTTTTTGGGATTTCATATCCATACGGGCAATGTTGGTATGGGTATAGAAATTCTCTTTCAAAAAAGTGTGAAGTTGGCGAATGTTTTCTTGCATGGACTCAGAGAAAACAGCACAGAATTTCTTGTTTTTGCGGACATCGTCCGAGGTTTTGATTTTGTATTTTTGGATGTTGTTACGAGTGTTATCCAAAAGGTCAAAGACCATTTGCGATATCATGCTGCGGGTTATGGCATAAATCCGTAAATTGTCATCAGAGTTGGGATATTTGCGGTCAAATTCCGAGATAATGGCCGCAATGAACGGAAGAGAACAAAGTTGTTTTATGCTGAAAAAGCCGGCCCGAAATCCATCATCAATGTCATGATTGTTGTAGGCAATATCGTCAGCAAAAGAAGCAACTTGAGCCTCAAGAGACGGAAAATGCTGTAAATCCAAATCAAATTTTTGGTTGAAGTCCAGTAGGTATTTGTTGCGGGGATTTTTGATGGGACCGTTGTGTTTTACGGTTCCTTCCAAAACTTCCCACGACAGATTTAACCCTTTAAACTCAGGATAGTGGACTTCAAGCTCGGTCATGATTTTTAATGAATTAATGTTATGATCAAAGCCGCCAAATTTTTTCATGGCGGTATTAAGCCCTCTTTCTCCGGCATGCCCGAAAGGAGAATGCCCAAGGTCGTGAGCTAAAGCAATTGCTTCCCCCAGTTCTTCATTGAGTTGAAGTGATTTGCAAATTGTACGCGTGATTTGTGCAACTTCCATACTATGAGTTAAACGGGTACGATAATTTTTCCCTTCATGGTAGGCAAAAACTTGGGTCTTTCCATCCAGACGACGAAAAGCCGAAGAGTGAATCAGTCGGTCTCGATCGCGTTGAAAAGGAGAGCGAATTATGTTTTGAAAGTCCGGATATAAACGTCCGCGGCTGTTTTGAGGGTGAGATGCATAAGTTGCCAGGTCCATATTTTTTCACTTTCAATCCTGAGATTTTTAATATATGGTATTTGTAAATGATATTAAGAGGTAAAGATGATAATTGCAACATATAATGTCAACTCCGTTAACGCTCGCTTGGATAATTTGTCGGATTGGATAAAAAAAAATAATCCGGATGTTTTGATGCTTCAGGAAATTAAAAGTGAATTTAATACGTTTCCTTTTTTTGAGTTGAAAACGTTGGGCTATGATGTCCGAATTTTGGGGCAAAAAAGTTATAACGGTGTGGCTCTTCTCAGCCGCCATAAGTTAGAGATAACCGCGGAAGGGTTACCCGGATTTGAAGATGAAAATGCCCGATATTTAGAAGCATCTTTGAGGATAGACAATAAAGATTTTCGGGTGGCGAGTATTTATTTACCTAACGGAAATCCACCTTATAATAATCCGGATGATAAAAGTAAGTATCTTTACAAGTTGCAATGGATGGAGGCTTTGTATAAAAGAGCTCAACAGCTTTTATCTCTTCGCGTGCCGACAATTTTAGGCGGAGATTTTAATGTTATTTTGAGAGATGATGATGTCTATGATCCCGAGGCGTTTCGGCATAATGCCTTGGCTACCGATGAAGTGCGGGATCGATTAAAAGCAATTGAATATCTTGGTTTTTATGATGCTTTTCGCACTTTGTATCCTAAGAAAAACGGGTATACCTTTTGGGATTATTCCGGAGGGGCTTTTCAAAATGATAACGGGATGCGGATTGATTATCTTTTTTTGTCTCCGGATGCGGTTGATTTGTTGCAAAGTTGCGAGGTTGATAAGACTCCGCGTGCCGGAATTAAACCTTCTGATCATACGGTGTTGAAAGCGGTTTTAAAATAAATGAAAAAGGTTAAAAAAATAACACAACTTCCGGATTATCCGTTGAATTTGCGAATTGTCGGGCAGGGAGCTCAGGGGGATTTGATTGCCGAAGTCGTTGGGGGAGGGTTTGTTCCAAAACGAGAAAAAATTTTTGTTATTGAAAATAAAAAAATTAAGCCTGCTTTGGTTGAAGGCGATGAATTTATCGGGACGGTTTTTAAGTACCAAGGGCATTATGCGGTAAAACCTATAACTCGGACCTTAATGAAGAGCGAACAAAAAGAAAATTTTTATGGTATTGTCGCATATAAAAACGGAATGTTTTATGTGTCTCCGGCAGAAAAAAATCAACGGACGGATTATTTGCTTTCTGCCAAAGAGAAGGTTAAAAACGGAGACTTTGTTCGTTTTGAATTGGTGGGAGAACAACGGTTTAAGAAAGTTAAGATTCTTAAAAATTTTGGGACGTTTGATTTTAGCAAAGCCTTGGCTCCGTTGATTTTAGAAAAATATGAAATCCCGTATCTTTTTGATCCTCGTCTTGAAAAGGAACTGCAAAATCTTCCGCTTTATGATAAAAAACAACGTCTTAATCTGACTTCTGTTCCGTTGGTGACCATTGATGGCGAAGAGGCAAAAGATTTTGATGACGCCGTCTATGCCAAAAAGATTAACGGTGGTTTTGAGTTGATTGTTGCCATTGCCGATGTCTCTTTTTATGTTCGGGACGGGAGTGTATTGGATCAAGAAGCTTATCAACGCGGAAATTCCGTATATTTGCCAAATAAAGTTATTCCGATGTTGCCGGAAAAATTGTGTAATGATTTGTGCTCTTTGCGTCCGGGAATGGAAAGAGCTTGTATTGCGTGCCAGATGGTTATTAATGATGAGGGAGAATTGCAAACTTATCAGTTCCATCGGGCGGTGATGAAATCGGCGGCTCGCTTGACCTATCAGGAAGTACAAGCTGGATTGGATGGTAAAAAATCTCCTAAAATTGCTCCAATATTTAAAAAAGTTATTCTTCCTCTTTTTGAAGCTTATCAAGCTTTGGATAAGGCTCGGAAAAAACGTGGTGCCTTAGAGCTAGAAACAACGGAAATTAAAATCAAAACCGATAAAGATGGTCATGTTCTCAGTGTTGCTAAAGTTGAAAATTTGACGGCTAATCGCATTATAGAAGAATTTATGATTGTGGCTAATGTGGCGGCGGCACTTACTTTAAAAAACAAATCCGTTCCAGTTATGTATCGGGTGCATGATCGACCGCAAAAAGAAAAATTGGAAGACATAAAACCGTTGTTGCAAGAATTAAAATTAAAACTTCCGGAGGCGGAAGCTTTATTGCCACAACACTTTAATCGTGTCCTGAACCTTTGCGAAAAGAAAGGTTATGCCCAAGGGATTGGCGAGATGATTTTGCGTTTGCAGGCGCAAGCAAAATATACGCCGAAAAATATCGGCCATTTTGGGTTGGGGTTGCCAGATTATGTGCATTTTACATCGCCTATTCGTCGTTATGCGGACTTATTGATTCATCGAGCTTTGGTGCGAGTCTGTAGTTTGCCCGAAGGAGGCGGATTGGCCGAGCGTTTTACCCTTTGCCAGTTTGAAGAAATCGGTAATCATTTGTCCGAAACCGAAAGGCGTGCCGTTAACGCCGAAAGAGATGTAACGGCACGCTTGCTTTCTTCCTATCTGGTGGTGATGGAAGGACAGATTTTAGATGTTAAAGTCAGCGGGGTTTCAAACGCCGGTGTGTTTGTTTGTGTTGATTGTTGTGGTGCGGAAGGGTTAATCCCGATGTCGTCATTGCCAGATGATGATTATGATTTTGTTTTGGGTAATATGGGGTTGCGCGGTAAATTTTGCGGATTGTCTTTTCTGTTGGGAGAAAGTTGTAAAGCAAAGTTGTTAGAAGCTTCTCCAATCACCGGCGGGTTGATTTTTAAGTATTGGGATCCGCAAGAAGGAGACGGGTATTATGAAAAAGGCAATAAAGGTTGTGCTTTAAGCACAAAAAAGGTTGCCAAGAAGCAGAAAACAATAAAAAATAAAAAGAAAATTGCACAAGATTCCATTAACAACAAGCTCAAAACCAAAAAGAAGAGTAAAAAAGGGGAAAAGAAAAAGTGATACGGAAGTTTTGTCTGCTCTTAGGCCTGTTTTGCGGAACGGTATTTTCTGCAAAAGCTGCTGATCTTGAGGTATTACGAGAAATTTATACTTTGGTGCCTCTTAATTATGTTCAGCCGTTGAGTGTTGAAGATATGGCCGTTCGTTTGTTGAAGGGAATTGATCAAGTTGACAAAAAGCTTAAAGTCGGCAATGACGGAAAACGGATGAGCTTGTATTATAAAGGTCGGTTGTTGCGAAGTGTCTCTAAACCCTCTGATCCTAATGATGTTGAAGCTTGGGTTGATTTGTCGGCCGTTTTGATGGATTTGGCCGCTGAAAATTCTCCTCTTGCCGCAAAGCATGATTTTGAGCTTCCGGATTTGATGATGCAATCGGCGGTTAAAACTTTGGATAAAGATTCAAAATTTTATTCCAATCCTGAAGAAATGAAAGGTAAGCGTCTGAAATATAAACGGAAGTTTGCCGCAAGATTGGAAGACGGAGATAAGCTTTATTTGAAAATTTTGGCTTTTAACAATTCTACCGAAAAAGATGTAACCGAGGCCATACGAAACTATCCGGATGTTCAAGGTGTTATTTTGGATTTACGCGGAAATCCCGGAGGGTCTTTGGAAGCGGCAATTGCTTTAGCCGACTTGTTTTTGGATAATAGTATTATAGCTTCCAGCCATGGAAAAAATAATAAGGACGTGGTATTTTATCATTCTAAAGAAGGCGATGTTTTAAATGGTTTGCCTTTGGTGGTGTTAACGGATGGTAAAACGGCATCTTCGGCAGAAGTAGTAACCGCAGCGTTACAACAACAAAGTCGGGCAAAAGTTGTTGGGACACAGACTTTCGGAAAAGGAAGTTCGCAGAGTCTTATTTCTTTAAGCAGCGGGTCTACGGCTTCAATTACTTCGGCTTATTTTTATACGCCTTCCGGAGATAAGTTGGATGGGAAGGGAGTTGCCCCCAATTATTGCACGTATGAAATGCCGGAAGGAAAAAATATTGAAAGATTTTTGGCTTTGGGAGAGTTTCGGCCTTGTTTTAAGGAAAATCGAGAAGATTCTGGGTTCGATTTAGCGGTGGCGGAAGCTCTTATTGATCAGTTAAATGGTAAAATTACCCACAAAAAAGATGATAATTCTTTGTAAAAGCCCGAATTTCCGTAATTTTGAAAAATTCCTGTTGACATCAGAAGAAAAAAATGTATATTGTGGCTCAAATGTTTGAATCAATAATCATTTGAAGAGTATAAAAAATGGCAAAAGCAGTAAAAGTTAAAGTTAAATTAGAGAGTACAGCCGGTACAGGTACATTTTACCTTGCTGAAAAGAATCCGAGAACTCATCCTGAAAAATTGACTTTGAAAAAATATGATAAGAAGTCTAAAAAGCATGAAGAGTTTGTAGAAAAGAAATTAAAGTAATTTTCTATAGCAGATTTTTAAAAAGCATCCGGTCTTGTTCTCGGGTGCTTTTTTTTTATTGATTGCTTTACAATCCGGACCCGGATACTTAAGAGTAAATCGATTAATTTTCCAGCGGGTGGGCTTTGTGATATTCTTTTTTAAGGGTTTCGATTTGGACATCGGTATAACGCTGGGTCGTTGTCAAAGAGGCATGGCCTAAGAGTTCTTGAATGGAGCGAAGGTCTGTTCCGGCCGCTAAGAGGTGTGTGGCAAAGGAATGGCGGAGAGCGTGCGGGGTTAAGGTTTCGGGTAGATCAAGGTATCTTCTGATTTTTTCAAGGTTGCGTTGAATGATACGCGGGCTTAAACGCTCTCCTCTGGCTCCTAAAAATAAAGGGTCTCCCGATTGAAGGCGATAGGGACAGGCTTTAGTATAAGTCTTGATATTTTCAACCACAATGGGAAGCAAAGGAACAATCCTTTCTTTTTGGCCTTTTCCTTTAATCCGTAAAAAATTGTTGTGGTTGATGTCTTCTACATTGAGGGATAAGGCCTCAGAAATTCGCAATCCGCAACCGTATAAAAGGGTTAGAACCGCAATATCTCTTAAACCTATCCATTCTTTTTTATTAAAGTCTCCGGCTTTGGCAATTACCTTAAAGGCCTCTTGTGCTTCGATAGCTTTGGGGAGGCTTTTGGGCCGTCGGGGCGAGATGATTACACTAAGAGCCGAGTTTTCTAAAATTTCATTTTGGCTGAGCCAATGAAAAAAACTTTTTAGAGACGAAAGCTCTCGTGCGGTAGAACTCTTGGCAATGTATTGGGTATTACGGTGGCTCAGAAAGGCACGAAAATCATGAACTTCTAATTTTTCTAAATCGGTCAGGGAACATAATTTTTTTTCATGATAATTGTACAAAAAATCAAAAAAAATCGCTACGTCACGAGCATATGCATCTAGCGTATGTGCGGAATAACGCCTTTCATCTTGCAGCCAATGCAACCAGCGATGGAGCAATTCTTTTACTTCTGTCGAGACCTGATATGTAATTTCTTTTTTCATAGTTTATCATTGTACCTTAAAATAATTAATATTTTATTGCAATTTTGTGTCTAATATGCTAAATATGTCTATATTTGAAGTATTATTGTTAAACTAAATATTTTTTATTATGAAAGGGAAAATCGTAAAAGTAATTCCGCCGTTTTTGCTTGCTTATAAAGATATGATTTCTAATGAGCAGAATATGGCGGTTGTTGGTTTGATTAAATTAGATGATTCAACTTCTTATTCCGGAAAACATCAAAAAGACGGGTACCTTGTGGTCGGAGTGAAAGCAAATGGTCAAGGTATCGGAAATTCTTGGAAAAGATTCTTTGAATTTAGTCTTTCTAATTGCGGAGATGAGGTGGAGTTCGAGTGCCATGATTTAAGCAGTTGTTTTGCTCGTTTGAATGTGCATGTACTTGAAATTTCCTCCTTTAAGAATCTGACGCAAACCTATTTAAATGATTTAATTTAATATGGTTGAGCTGAAATTTAAGGGGAAGGTGGTAAGTATTATGCCACCTTTGTTTTTTAACAACCCAGAGGGAAAATCTGTTCGTGATGGGAATCTGACACTTGTTGAGTGTTTGATTCAAATTGAGGGTGAACCTCCGCGTTGGGCTCTGGAATATGTGGAAGGACATCTGATTTTTGTTGCTGTCTTGTTCCAATATTCTGGTACATTAGATGTCAAAAATGCTAAAAAAATTCTTTTGTCACGGATTGGCGATAGAGTTTTGTGTGTTGTTGATGATTTGCAAACCAATGCAACAGATGCTTATGCACCGGAAGCACTTGTCTTATCGCATTTTGAAAATCTTTCTCAGCCCATTTTGAGGAGAATTTAACAAACAAAAAAGTTCCGAATTAATTCGGAACTTTTTTGTTTGTTGGGGATTGTTGTGGGGGCGGGGTTTTCATTTTGCTTAAGTGTTGTATGATAGGGACGGAAAAGGATGAAAAAAATGATTGTCGGTGTTTTATTGCCATTACCTTTTAATGAGGTCTTTGACTATAAAGTTGAAGGCGATGTTTGTGTTGGCGAGATGGTTCGCGTTCCTTTTGGTCGAGATGTTCTTGTCGGGGTAGTGTGGAAGATTGGGGCATCGGCTCATCTGGATGATAAAAAAATTAAATCTATCTTGGAAAAGATAAACTTTCCGCCTTTGAGCCCTGAATTAAGGCAATTTATTTCTTTTGTGGCGGATTATAACATGGCTTTTCTCGGCTTGGTTTTGAAGATGGTACTTAGTGTTAAGGGTGTGTTTGATGATCCTAAAATGACGGTACTGTATGAACTGTCCGGAAAAACTTTGGCCGAGGCAAAGCTTAAAAATTCGGATGCCAGATGGCGAGTAATGGATTTTTTAAAATTTGCTCCGTTTAACCGTCGAGATATTGCTGCCGGAGCCGGAGTGACGCAATCGGTGATTAAGACAATGATTGATGCGGGGGTTTTGCGTCCGGTTCTGATTGAAGAGAAAAAGATTTTCGGTCATGAAAAAGCTAAGTATCAAAAAGTAACGTTAACGGCCGAGCAAGAGGCGGCTGCAGCTGAGCTTTCTGCCAAAATCGGTTGTGGTTTTCGGGTTACATTGTTAGATGGAGTGACCGGATCCGGAAAAACAGAAGTGTATTTTGAGGCTGTTGCCAAAGCCTTGGAAGAAGGAAAACAGGTTTTAATTATGGTGCCGGAAATTGCTTTGACCTCTCAATGGTTGGGCCGTTTTGAAAAACGTTTCGGGGTAAAACCGGCTAAATGGCATTCGGCTTTGTCTAATCGTGAAAGAATAGATACTTGGAAAGCGGTTGCCGATGGTTCGGCAAAGGTTTTGGTCGGGGCTCGGTCGGCTTTGTTTTTACCGTATGCAAATTTGGGTTTGATTGTTGTGGATGAAAGCCATGATCAATCCTTTAAGCAAGAAGATGTTGTAAATTACCAAGGACGCGATATGGCGATTGTCCGTGCAAAATATGAAAAAATTCCAATTATTTTATCTACAGCAACGCCTGATTTGGAAACGTGTGTTAATGTAGAGGAGGGAAAATACGACCTCGTTACTCTGAAAAGCCGTTTTGCAGCAGCGGTTTTGCCTAAGATAGAGGTGATTGACCTAAAGCAAAATAAACCGGTTAAAGGGTCGTGGGGTGTTTCTTGGTTGGCTCCAAAGTTGGTTGAAGAGCTCAAACTTAATTTAGAAAGAGGCGAGCAGTCCATGTTGTTTTTGAATCGTCGCGGATATGCGCCGTTGATGATTTGTCGGGACTGCGGGCATCGAATTCAATGTCCGCATTGTACGGCATGGTTGACCGAACACAAGAAAACAAACTCGTTGATTTGTCATCATTGCGGTTATAGCATGCCTATTCCGCAGAGATGTCCCGAATGTCAGTCCGAGACGGGGCTGACGGCTTGCGGTCCCGGAGTGGAACGGGTTGCCGAAGAAGTAAAATTTCGGTTTCCAAATGCTCGAGTTAAGGTTTTATCAAGCGATTTAACATCTTCTTTTTCCGAGGTTTCTGATGTCATCCATCAGATGGAAAACGGGGAGGTGGATATTTTAATCGGGACGCAGATTTTAGCTAAGGGGCATCATTTTCCGAGCTTGACTTTGGTTGGTGTGGTGGATGCGGATTTAGGGCTGATGGGAAGTGACTTGCGTGCCAGCGAAAGAACTTTTCAGCTGTTGTCTCAGGTTTCAGGACGTGCCGGACGCGGAGAAAAAAAAGGAACCGTTTATTTGCAAACGCTTTATCCGGAAAATGCCGTTCTTCAAGCTTTGGTTGCAAATGATAGAACTAAGTTTTTGGAATTAGAGAAGAAAACCCGAAAAATTTTGAAAATGCCTCCGTATGGAAAATTGGCGGCTCTTATTATTTCCGGACCGAATCAGGAAGAAACCGAGACAACGGCCATTCGCTTGGGGCAATGTGCTCCGAATACCGAACATATTTCTACCTTGGGTCCGGCTCCGGCTCCGATTTTTATGCTCCGCAACAAATTTCGTTATCGGTTGCTTTTGAAAACTGCAAAAAACATTAAAATTCAAAGTGTTGTGAAAGAATGGATGACAAAAGTAAAAGTACCTAACCGGGTTAAAGTTGAGGTCGATATTGATCCGTATAGCTTTTTTTAAAAAACAAAAATGCATTTTTTGTGGAATTCTAAAAAGTTTTTTACAAATTGAATGAATATGAGGTAGTTATTAATAAAATTGAAACTAATTAAAATTATGATAGCTTCCATCGTGTATTTTTAAGGTTTTTAATCGTGAAAAAGGTTTCTAAATCTAAAATAGCTTCAACTTATGCAACGGCTTTATACGCTGCCGCAGATGGAAAGCACTGTACCGAAAAGGTGTGGAAAGACGTTGCGAATCTTGCTGATATGATTGCGGAAAATAAAGAATGGATTGCGTTTATTGCGAATCCGATTGCCTCCGAGCAGGATAAAAAAGATATTCTTCAGACGATTGGTAAAGAGCTTAAGCTTGATGAAGAAACAAAAAATTGGTTGGAAGTTATTTGGGAAAACGGTCGATTTAATGATTTTTCGGCAATCGTTGATGAATTTAAACATGTTTATTATCGGAAAAACAACGTTGTTGAAGTTGAGGTTAATACCGTTAAAACTTTGAGTTCTCATCAAGATGAAAAGCTCCGTAAAAATCTTGAAAAAATGCTCAATAAAAAGGTTGTCGTGACTTATCAGGTTATGCCGGAGTTAATCGGCGGCTTGAGAATAAAGTTTGGCTCAGAAATGATTGATAATTCTGTTCTTTCTAAGCTGAATCGTTTGGAAAATGAAATGAAAGGTGTACAATAATGTCGGTATCTGCCAGTGAAATATCTTCCATTATCAAAGAGAAAATTGATCGCTCCGATGTCGGCGTTGATATTGCCGAGGTTGGACAAGTTTTGTCTGTCGGTGATGGAATCGCTCGCGTCTATGGATTGAATAAAGTCCAATCCGGTGAGCTGGTCGAGTTCCAGAGCGGGGTTAAAGGAATGGCCTTGAATTTGGAAGAAGACAATGTTGGCGTGGTTATTTTCGGCTCCGATCAGGAAATTAAAGAAGGTGATATGGTTAAACGCACCGAACAAATTGTTAGTGTTCCGGTTGGAAAAGAAATGTTAGGGCGTGTGGTTGATGCATTGGGTGAACCGATTGATGGTTTGGGTGCTATTAATGCTAAAGAACATAGTCGTTCCGAGGTTAAAGCTCCTGGTATTATTCCGCGGCAACCTGTTCATGAACCTATGCAGACCGGTTTGAAAATCGTTGATTCCCTTATCCCAATTGGTCGTGGACAACGTGAGTTGATTATTGGTGACCGCCAAACCGGAAAAACCGCAATCATTTTGGATACCATCATTAATCAGAAAAAAATTAATGATAATGCAAAATCGGAAAAAGAAAAACTTTATTGTGTTTATGTTGCTGTCGGACAAAAACGTTCTACCGTTGCTCAAGTCGTTAAAACTTTGAAAGATTATGGGGCAATGGATTATACCATTGTGGTTGCGGCAACGGCATCCGATCCGGCACCAATGCAATATATTGCTCCGTATTCCGGTTGTGCTATGGGAGAATATTTCCGTGATAACGGAATGCATGCCGTTATTTTTTATGATGACTTGTCCAAACAAGCTACGGCTTATCGACAGATGTCGTTGTTGCTCCGTAGACCACCTGGACGTGAAGCTTATCCCGGTGACGTTTTCTATTTGCATTCTCGTTTGTTGGAACGTGCTGCAAAAATGAGAGACGAAGAGGGTGGCGGTTCTTTAACGGCATTGCCGGTTATTGAAACCCAAGCCGGTGACGTGTCGGCCTATATTCCGACGAATGTTATTTCAATTACCGATGGTCAAATCTTTTTGGAAACGGGATTGTTTTATCAAGGTATTCGTCCGGCCGTTAACGTTGGTATTTCGGTTAGCCGTGTTGGTTCTGCCGCTCAGATTAAAGCCATGAAGCAAGTTGCCGGTACCATGAAACTTGATTTGGCTCAGTATCGTGAAATGGCTTCTTTTGCTCAGTTTGCGTCAGATTTGGATGCTTCTACCAAACAACTTTTGGCTCGTGGTGTTCGTTTGACGGAAATGCTTAAACAACCACAATACCATCCGATGGTTGTTGAAGAAGAAGTTGTGGCTATTTTTGCCGGTGTCAGAGGGTTTTTGGATCAAATTCCGGTTAACAGAGTTCGAGAATTTGAGGAAAAAGCTTTGGCTGATATTCGGGTAAATCATGCTGATATTTTGGAAGAAATTGCTGAGAAAAAAGTGATTTCTCCGGAATTGGAAGAAAAATTGCAGAAGTTTTATAAAGCGTTTTTACAAAATTTCTGTGAGGTAGCAAAAGCAGCTTAGGGTAAAAATTATGGCAGGTTTGAAAGAATTAAGAACACGCATCGAAAGCATTAAATCAACGCAGAAAATTACTTCTGCGATGAAGATGGTTGCGGCTGCTCGTTTGCGTCGGACTCAAGATTTGCTTGCCAAGTCAGCCTCTTATCATGATGGTTTGGAAAAAGTTGCCGCTCAAGTTTTGTCTGATTTGAAGGAACAAGAACAACGCCTGAATATTCGGTATGTCTTGCCGAAAATGATTATGCCGTCTCTTCAGGCAAAGTCTTATTTGTTGATGGCGTTTTCTTCTGATCGGGGATTGTGCGGAAGCTATAATGCTGCCGTGATTAAGGAAACGCTCCGTCGGATTGCGGAGCTTGAGGCCGATGGAAAGACCGTTAAGGTTATTTGTGTCGGTAAAAAAATTGCCGATGCTCTCAAACATCGTTGTCCGGAAAATGTTTTGGAAACCTATACCGGAATCGCGGGGAAGGGAATTAAATATTCTGAGATGACGCAGATTGTTGAGCCGGTCCTTGGTAAGTTTGAGGCCGGAGAATTTGATGTTTGTGAGTTTGTTTATGCCAAGTTTCGTTCTGCAATCAGTCGCGATATTGTGTGTCAGCAATTTTTACCTTTTGCGATTGATGTTGAGGCTTTGCCAACTCAAGAGAAAAGAGGCGATTATTTTTATGATGCTCCGTTGCAAAAAGTATTGGCCGATGTGTTGCCGATGATTTTGTTGTCTACGGCTTTTCAGGTTTTGGTGAATTCTCAAGCTTCTGAACATGGAGCAAGAATGACATCTATGGATAATGCTACCCGAAATGCTAAAGATATGATCAGTAAGCTAACCCTTAAGTACAATCGTATTCGCCAAACCGCTATTACAACCGAGTTGGTGGAAATTATTGCCGGAGCAGAGGCTTTGTAACGTTTTGTTTATGTAATGTGAGTAAGTGTTAAAAACAGGAGAGATTTAATGGCCGCCGTGAAAGAAAAGACCGTGAAAAAAACAGCCGCTAAAACATCAAAAGCCGTTGATGCTAAAAAAAGCAAGGCTGTTGATGTGAAAAATTCTGCTAAAGCGGAAGTTGCTGCAGAAAAGAAAGCTATTAAACAAATGAATGAAGAAAATAAAAGAAGTGTCGAAAAAATCAATGAAATTATCAAAAAAGAAAAAGACAGCGGCAAGCTTGGGCATATTTCTCAGGTTATGGGAGCCGTTGTTGACGTCAAGTTTGATAATGTTGATGAACTTCCTCCTATTTTAACGGCTTTGGAATGTGTTAATAACGGTCAAAAGTTGGTATTGGAAGTGGCCCAACATTTAGGCGAAAGTGTTGTCCGTACGATTGCTATGGATAGTACCGATGGTTTGGTTCGCGGGTTAGAGGTTGTTAATACGGGAGCTCCGATTGAAGTACCAGTCGGACCGTCAATGCTTGGACGTATTGTTAACGTTATTGGTGAACCGGTTGACGGAAGAGGCGAAATTCACTCTGATTTCCATTATCCGATTCACAGACCGGCTCCGGCCTTTGTTGATCAGTCAACCGAGACGGAAGTTTTGACAACCGGTATTAAGGTAATTGATTTGTTGGAGCCTTATGCCAAAGGTGGTAAAATCGGTTTGTTTGGCGGTGCCGGTGTTGGTAAGACCGTTTTGATTATGGAATTGATTAATAATATTGCTAAAGGTCATGGTGGGTATTCTGTTTTTGCCGGTGTCGGGGAACGTACTCGTGAAGGAAATGACCTGTATAATGAAATGATTGAATCCGGGGTTATTGATTTGAAGGGCGATAAGTCTAAGACCGTACTGGTTTACGGACAGATGAATGAGCCTCCCGGAGCACGTGCTCGTGTTGCTTTGACCGGTTTGACACAAGCCGAATATTTCCGTGATGAAGCACATCAAGACGTGTTGTTCTTTGTTGATAATATTTTCCGTTTTACGCAAGCTGGATCAGAGGTTTCGGCTCTGCTGGGTCGTATTCCTTCCGCTGTGGGATATCAACCGACTTTGGGAACGGATATGGGTGCCATGCAGGAACGTATTACATCAACAAAAAATGGTTCTATTACGTCTGTTCAAGCGGTTTATGTACCGGCCGATGACTTAACCGATCCGGCTCCGGCGACAACCTTCTCTCACTTGGACGCAACAACCGTTTTGTCTCGTTCAATTGCAGAATTGGGTATTTTCCCGGCGGTTGATCCGTTGGATTCAACAAGTCGTATTTTGGATCCGCAGGTTTTGGGTGAGGAGCATTATCAGGTTGCTCGTCAAGTTCAGGAAATTTTGCAAAAATATAAGTCTTTACAAGATATTATTGCAATTTTGGGTATGGATGAATTGTCTGATGAGGATAAACTTACTGTGGCGAGAGCTCGTAAGATCCAACGTTTCTTGTCACAGCCGTTCCATGTTGCTGAAGTCTTTACCGGTACTCCGGGTGTATTTGTCAAGCTTGAAGATACCATTAAGGGCTTTAAGGGTATTTTGGAAGGAAAATATGATGATATTCCGGAGCAGGCGTTCTACATGGTTGGTACCATTGAAGATGCTTTGAAAAAAGCCGAAAGTATGAAAAAAGCAGCCTAAGAGTGTAATGGAGTTTTAAGATGGAAAATCAGGTAGAATTGAGCATCGTCCTTCCTTCGGGAGAGTATTTGAAGGAAAATGCCGCCAGTGTTTTATTGCCGGCTGTTCGTGCCGATGTTGATATTCTGCCTGAAAGGGCTCCGAGTATCTTTGTATTAGATTATGGGGTGTTGCAAATTTTGAATGCGGACGGTACTCCTAAAAAGCGTTATTTTATTAAATCAGGAACGGCTGATGTGGCGGCAAATAAATGTTTGGTTATGACATCAGAGGTTGTTCCGTTTGATGATGTTTCGGCAACGGTTGCTCAGCAAAAGTTGGAAGAAGCCGATAACGATGATGATCGGTTGTTTTATCAAATGATTTTGAATCAACAAAAGGGAATTCGACGTCGGTATTTGCGAACGTTTTCTGCTACTTCGCAAAACGAGGGAAAAGTTTTGGATTATGATTCTTTTTTGGAAAATGTTTCAAAGTAAAAAAAAGCCCCTTCGAGGGCTTTTTTTATTGACAAAGGTTGTTTTTGTCTGGCTTGAGTTTATTTTATTATCATTATCATAAATAAGGAGGAGAAAAATGTTTTTAGAAGCGGGGTTGTTGACCAGACGTTCTGTTCGCCAATTTATTTCCGGAAAAAAAGTTGATCGTGATGTGATTGAAGATTTGTTAAAAATTGCCATGTACGCTCCTTCGGCAAGAAATTGTCAGTCGTGGGAATTTGTTGTGATTGATGATGAAGAGAAGAAAAATAAGTTGGCCGAAATTCATCCGTATGCCAAGTTTTTGCAAGAGGCCAGTTTGGCAATAGTTGTTTGCGGAAATACGAAAGAAGCTTGTGAGGAGGGGTATTGGGTTTTGGATACCGCAGCCGCAACGGAAAATTTGCTCTTGGCGGTTCACGGAAGAGGCTTGGGCGGTTGTTGGTGTGGACTTTATCCTAACCAGGAACGCATGCAAAATATTGCTGATTTTTTGCAGTTGCCGGATTATATTAAACCCTGTGCTTTGGTAGTTATCGGTTATCCGCAAAAAACGCCTCCGATGCCCCAAGATCGGTTTAAGACTGAAAAAATCCATTACAATGTCTTTTAGAGGAGAGCCTATGGCTCTTCTTTTTTTGTTTGCGTTTCGGATTGAGCTATGCTAGAGTTTAAAAACTTTTTTATTATTATTTACTTAAATAAGATATCATTATGGGACAGTTAATTGATCGGTATTACGAGTATGAGTTTATTGCTCGTAAACTCTCTAAAGCTTATGACATGGATTCGACCTGTTATGATGAAAACGGTGTGCTTAAAAATTATGATTATTTGCTTATGGGCGATGATGATATTACCGTTGTCTTGAAGGGAATACATGTTTGGTTTGAGGCAAAATCTTTGTACGGACCTTGTGGCCCCTCCGGAGAAGAACGCAAAATCGTCTTTTATGGAGGAAAGGGGCTTTTGGCTCTTGCTTTTCGATGTGTGAAAGTCGGCTTGTTTTTGCAAGGAAAGTGGAAATTAATGCATGAGCTCCATCCGGAAAATGAATCTCAACGTTTGGCTCGGGTTGCCGGCGAGTTGGGAATAAAACCTTCGGAAATGGTTGTTTTGGGTGAGGGAACAAATACTTCTGAGGTATTGCGTTCAATCGCTCAGACCGTTGGAGAAAAGCAATGTTTGTTGGCCGTGACACAGCGTTTGGCAATGATTATGAAATCTTCTATTGATTTTCAATGTCAGAAAAACGCAATGGCTTTCGGAACGCACCCGCTGAAGATGGATTATTTTGTTATTAAGCAAGATGTCCGGGATACGGTTCGTTGGTATAATATGCAGAGAGCCGGAGGAGGTCGGGTGGCTTTTCATTTTTGGGGGCATTTGTTGCCACGCTTTGACAAGTATGACGGAAAGTTTTTGCAAAAGCCGTTTGAACCGTCGGAAAGTTTGCGTGAGAGTTCTCGGATTTTGGAAAAAAATTTTTTGATAAAGCAACGTTGCGGCGGTTTGCGAAAATATTGTCAGTACCTTCCCATTTTGTGGGATGTTTTGCAAAACGGCGAAGCCTTTATCAAAGATGAGAAAAAGGCAATCGAAGAGGCAAAAGAGGCCTTAAAATAATTGCTTTTCTTTAGAGACTTGTAAAAAAGGAGAGATTTTTATCTCTCCTTTTTTGTTGAGGTGTTTAATTAAGGTTGATAAAGCCGTGAGAAAAGGCATAAATTGCCCAAACGGCAATAATAATCAGTAAAATTGCCAGGGGTTTTTCATGTTTTTCAAAGGCACATTGTCCCGGATTGTGTTGCCGTCTGGCCCAAATGTAAACCGGAATACCCAAGGCGATAATGACATCGGCTAACAAAAGGTATTTTAATCCCGCGGCATAGATTAACCAGATAGCATACACAGAACCTAAAACTCCCGTTAACAACGCCGTTGAGCGTTTGGTTAACAAAGTATTGGGGTATTCTCCGTCTTCACAGATTTTCCAGAGGTAGGTACAAGAAGTCAGATAAGCCGGAAGGACCATGACACTGGTAATGCTGAGCATTGTATTCCATGCGTTATTGGAAAAATAAACCAAAAGCAAGAATAATTGCATGGCAATGCTGGTCGCATAAAGCGAAACAGACGGCGATCCATTGGCGTTTTCGGTGGTGAAGATTTTAGGAAAAGTTCCGTCTTGTGCGGCTGCTTGCGGAATTTGGGCGGTAACTAATGTCCAGGCCAACCAACTGGTTAAAACCGATACCAGCAATCCAATATTCATCAACCAAGCTCCCCAGTTGCCGACGATTTTTTCCAAAATACCGGCTGTAGAAGGGTTGGCAACGTTGGCTAACTCGGTTTGATTCATGTATCCGAAAGGAACTAAAGATAAAAGGACATAGAAAATTAAACAAGAGGCAAAACCTAAGAGGGTTGCTTTGCCGATTTCGGATGTGTTTTGGGCTCGGTTGGACATAACAACGGCTCCTTCAATACCAATAAAGGACCATAATGTTACCAACATCGTACTTTTGATTTGGGTGCTTAAACTTCCTAATTTTGCTTGAGTTACTATGTTTTCTCCCCAAAAATCAAAGTCAAATTGAGATGCTTTGAAAACAAAGAGTGTTATTAGGATAAATAAAGCCAGCGGAACGATTTTTACGATCGTGCCGATTAAGTTGATGAAACTGGCTTGTTTTACGCCTTTAAGGACTAAGAAGTTGAAGCCCCAGATGATGATAGAACCGCCGATAATGGAGGCAAAGTTGTTACCTCCGGCAAAATAGGGCGGAAAAAAGTAGTTGAGGGCGTCCATGGTAATGACGGCATAACCGACGTTGCCGCAGACTTGGCACAGCCAATAAGACCATCCGATGGTAAAGCCGGTATAAGGACCAAATCCGGAACGGGCATAAGAATAAATACCTGTTGTTAAATCCGGTTTGGCAAGAGATAAAATACTAAAAGTTTTGGCAATAAAGTAAATGCCAATACCGGTGATTACCCATGCTAAGAGAACCGCTCCAGCCGAAGCTCCGGCAGCCATGTTTTGCGGTAGGCTGTAAATTCCGCCGCCTATCATGGAGCTTACGACAATTGCGGCTAAGGCAAACACTCCAAGTCCGTTGGGATTGGTTTTGGTTGCGGAATTTGAGGTTTTATTTTTTGTTTGATTTGCCATTTTGAAATTCCTTACAAAAGTTTAGTTAAGTAAGGCATCCGTTGTGAAGGGATGCCTTTTGGGTTTTAAGCTTGAGCCGGATTGGCATGCTCAAAGTTCAAAAATCCCATGGCGGTTAAAGAATAGCCAAACTGTTGTGTGATGTTGACGTAATTATGCCACATTTGGAATTCGGAGTGTTTTTCTACGCCACGGATGGATAGCTCGTGGTTTAGGGATTTGTTTAACCACATTTCTGCATGGCCTTTGGCAATATCATCATCAATTTGTGTATCAAAAAATTCAACATATTCGGCGGCCCAGCCTCCGATAAGTTCACCGTTTTTGTCTTTGCCCCAGCAAACGCCCAATCCGGTGGCAATTGCTTTATGGTCATCTCGGCTGGCTCCGTGTCCGGCCATAATGACTTCTAGTACGGCACCATGTTTGAACTGGCTGACAATTTTATCATTTATCGGAACGATTTTTCCAAAAAGTTCTTTGGGCAAAACAGATGTATAGGGAACAACATTAAAGTTTTCAATTCGGGCTTGCAGCAATGCAGAATCATAACAAAATGTTTCAAAAGGTTGAGGCGGAATCCCGTCGTCAGCTTGTCCGGCACCGCCGGTAATAAATGCAAAAGTCGGGTAACGAACACCTTGCGTCATTTTCTTTTCTCCTTTATTTGAGGTTGTTTGATTGATAATTCTTATGGCCCTAAAGGGCTTATACTATAACTAATCTTGAGGAAAAGCTTTTCAAGGCATGCCTTTTTTTCTTTTTATTGACGAATATATCCACAGATTGTTAGATTTCCTAAAATATCGTGGATATTTTAGGAAATTATAGTAGCCTGAAGCTAACTATGTTTCTTACGGAGGATTAAAATGCTACCCAATCGAAAAGTTTTATTATTAACCGGAATGTTATTGGCTTTAAGTGGATGCTTTAAGGAAGATAAAGGTAATGAACAAAAGCAATCCTTGGAGCAAACTGTTGAAGTTTTGGAGGTTAAACCTCAGAATGTTCCGTTGAGTTTTGAGTTTGCCGCTCGGGCTCAGGGATCTAAAGAAACAGAGGTTAGAGCCCGGGTAGGGGGAATTTTGTTAAAACGAAACTACGTCGAAGGTTCTCGTGTGGAAGAGGGAAGTGTTTTATTCCAGATTGATCCGGCTCCGTTTGAAGTTGCTTTGGCTCAAGCTAAAGCAAAATTGGCACAAAATCAGGCTCAGTTAAAGGCTGCGGAAAATCAATGGGAGAGAGTGGCAAAGCTTTTTAAGGATGGAATCGTCAGTGAAAAAGCACGTGATGAAGCTAAAGCCAGCTTAGATTCCTTAAAAGCCAGTACCGAATTGGCTCAGGCTGAAGTTGATTCTGCTCAACTTAACTTGGATTATACAACGGTTAAGGCTCCGATTAGCGGGATTACAAGTTTGGAAGCTCAATCGGAAGGAAGTTTGATTACGGCTAACAGTGATGCCAGTTTGTTGACTAGTATTACTCAAGTTGATCCGATTTATGTTATTTTTTCGGCTTCTGAAAATGAGATTTTGTCTTTGACCAATATGGTTGAGAAAGGTTTAATTAAAAATCCTTATAATAAATCAGAAGTTATTGCTCGGTTAAAATTTAGTGATGATAATTTTTATGCCGAAGATGGAAAAATTAATTTTATTAATCCTTCCGTTGATGAAAAAACCGGTACGATTAAACTAAGAGCTGTTTTCCCAAATAAGGAAGGAAAAATTCGTCCGGGACAGTTTTTGCGTTTGGTTATGGAAGGTTTAACCCGAATTGATGCTTTGGTTGTTCCGCAAGAGGCGGTTATGCAAGGTGCTAACGGGGCATTTGTTTACCGTGTGAATGAAAATAATATGGTTGAATTGGTTAATGTTAATACCGGTTTGACAACACCGGATGGAAAATGGATTATTGATCAAGGCTTACAACCTAATGATAAGGTGATTTGCAGTGGGTTGTTGAAGTTGCGTCCGGGGATGGTTGTAAATCCGAAAGTTATTAATGAAGCAATGTAATTTAGAATAGGAAAAAATCATGTTTTCAAAGTTTTTTATTGAGCGTCCGATTTTTGCAACCGTTATTTCTTTGATTATTGTTTTGGCGGGCTTGGTTTCGATGAAGGCTTTGCCGGTTGAACAATATCCGAATATTGTTCCGACGGAAATTCAAATTTCGGCGGTTTATCCCGGTGCTACGGCAGAAGTTTTGGCGGATACCGTTGCCGCTCCGTTAGAGCAAGAATTAAACGGTATTAAAAACATGATTTATATGTATTCTAATGCAACCTCAAGCGGGTATTTGACAATCGGGGTGGTTTTTGAAATCGGAACGGATCCGGATCAAGCCACAATCGATGTGAATAATAAAGTTCAAGCCGCTACCTCTAAATTGCCCAGTGAGGTTACTAAGCAAGGTGTTACGGTTGAACAAAAATCAAATTCTATTTTACAAGTTATTACTATGCGTTCAACCAGTGAGAAATATGATACCGTTTATGTTTCTAACTATGCGTTGTTGAATGTTTTGGATGAAATAAAACGCATTAAGGGTGTTGGTAGTGCTTCTTTGTTTGCAAGCCAAGATTATTCAATGAGAATATGGTTATCTCCGGATAAATTGGCGGATTATAATTTAACGCCGCAAGATGTTATTGCGGCTATTCAAGAACAAAATTCTCAGTTTGCTGCCGGACAATTTGGGCAACAGCCGATGGATAATTATCAGCCTTATACGTATTCGGTTAATACCAAAGGTCGTTTGGTCGATGAAAAAGAATTTGGAAATATTATTTTACTTAGCGATGATAAAGGCGGTATGTTACGTCTGAAAGATGTGGCTCGGATTGAGCTCGGGGCTCAAGACTACAGCGTTAGTTCAACCTTTAACGGTGAAGACGCCGTGGCTTTTGCGGTTTATCTGCAACCGGGGGCCAATGCTTTGGAGACGGCAGAATTGGTTAAAGCCAAAATGGCAGAACTTGCCAAACGTTTTCCTGAGGGAATTACATATGAAATTCCTTATGATACAACGTTGTTTGTTGATGTTTCCATTAATGAAGTTATTCATACTTTTTTTGAAGCAGTGGTTTTGGTTATTGCCGTTGTTTATTTGTTTTTGCAAAATATTCGGGCAACGATTATTCCGATTTTGGCGGTTCCGGTTTCAATTGTCGGGGCTTTTGCCGGAATGTATCTTTTGGGCTTTTCAATTAACTTATTAACTTTGTTTGGTTTGATTTTGGCCATCGGTATTGTTGTCGATGATGCTATTATTGTTTTGGAAAATGTTGAACGATTGATGAGTGAAGAAAAGCTTAGTCCTAAAGATGCGGCAATTAAGGCGATGAAAGAAGTTTCAGGGCCGGTGGTTGCGGTGGCTTTGGTTTTGTCTTCGGTATTTTTGCCGATTGCCTTTTTAGGGGGAATGACCGGTGTTATGTACAAACAGTTTTCGGTTACCATCGCCGTTTCGGTTTTGATTTCTGCGTTGGTGGCTTTGACCTTAACTCCGGCTTTGTGTGCTTTGATTATTAAACCTTCTCATCATGAAGCAAAAGGATTTTTCCGTTGGTTTAATGTCTTTTTTGATAAGGTTACAAATTGGTATTTGTTCGGAGTGAAATTCTTTTTGAATAATCGAAAAACGGCAATGGGTGGTTTTGTAGCCGTCCTTCTTATGATTGTTTGGTTGTTTAAGGTTATTCCGAGTGGTTTGGTTCCTACGGAAGATTTGGGAAATTTGTTGATGGCTTATAATATGCCGGAAGCTTCTTCTTTACCACGTACAGAAAAGTTTACCGCTAAAGTAAGTGATATGGTAAAACAAAATCCCAATGTGCAGGATGTTTTGACGATTAATGGTTATAATATGCTATCTTCCAGCCAAAATACTTATTCGGGGATTAGCTTTATTACTTTGAAAGATTGGGGATTACGCCAAAAAGACAGTCAGTCTTCTGAAAATTTGGCAAAGGTATTTACCGGAATGGGGCTTAGCCAACCGGAAGGAATTGGTTATGCTTTCTCAATGCCTCCGATTATGGGAATGAGTACTTCCGGAGGTTTTGAAGGGTATATTCAAAACCGAGCCGGAAAAACACCGCAAGAATTAATGGCAAAGGTCAATGAATTTTTGGTTGCGGCCAATAAACGTCCAGAACTTAGCAATGTTAAGACGACTTTTTCGGTTAGTACGCCGCAGTATCGGATCGATTTAGACCGAGAAAAGGCTCGCGTTATGAATGTTTCTATCAGCTCGATTTATGCGGTAATGCAGTCTACTTTCGGGAGTTTGTATGTTAATGATTTTACTCATTTGGGGCGTAATTTCAGGGTTACGTTGCAATCTGAAGCAAGATTCCGTCAGACACCGGATGATTTGCGTTATGTTTATGTTAAATCAAATGATGGGCAATTGGTTCCGCTTTCAACCTTAATTAAGGTGGAACGTGTTACCGGTCCGGAGTTGATTAACCGTTTTAATATCTTTCCGGCAGCAAAAGTTTTAGGGGATCCGGCCAGTGGGTATTCTTCCGGTCAGGCAATTGCGGCGATGGAAGAAGTTGCCCAAGAGGTCTTAGGAACGGATTATTCGTTGGCATGGATTGGTTCAGCTTTTCAGGAAAAATTAACCGGAGGAGCATCTACGCAGGCATTCGCTTTTGGTTTGATTATGATTTTTCTTATTCTTTCGGCTCAATATGAAAAGTGGTCTTTGCCGATTGTCGTTATTTTATCTGTTCCGTTTGCGGTGTTGGGAGCCTTGTTGGCAACGTATCTTCGCGGAATAGAAAATGATTTGTATTTTCAGGTTGGTTTGGTCACGTTGATTGGTCTGGCTGCCAAGAACGCTATTTTGATTGTTGAGTTTGCCGTGATGAAGGTTCAGGAAGGATTAAGCTATGCCGATGCTGCTTTAGAGGCTGCTAAATTACGCTTCCGACC
The DNA here is from genome assembly GCA_944392275.1 of uncultured Alphaproteobacteria bacterium. GTDB lineage: Bacteria > Pseudomonadota > Alphaproteobacteria > RF32 > CAG-239 > CAZU01. Next base: position 428,025 of record CALXWA010000001.1, on the reverse strand, counting down.
GATTGTTATGACCTCTTTGGCGTTTACGTTTGGTGTTTTGCCTTTGGCTGTTTCAACCGGGGCAGGGGCCGGAAGCCGCCATGCTATCGGAACAGGCATGATTGGCGGTATGATTCTTTCGACCTTTGTCGCGACATTGTTTGTTCCGATGATGTTTGCCATTATCGGTGAGATGTTTGATAAACGTCCAAAAGTCAGTGAAGCTTAAAGTAAAAGCCCCGTTTTAGGGGCTTTTTTTGTATCTTTGTTATTAAGTTAATCTTAAAAACTTTTCCAATATACTTCTTACTTAAAACAAAAGGTGGAGAAGTCATGAAGAAAATTGTGTTGGCTATATGTGGTATAACGTTTTGTCCGGAAGATGTTTGGGCACAAAAATGGGAACTCTCGCAGTCGGGGATGGCCGGTGTTTATTATGGTGTTACCCAAACGAGGGAGAATCATAATATTAAAAATATGCCAAATCGAACGGTCTTTCGGGCTGATGGTAATGTTGCCGGAACTTATGTGCTTTCAAAGCAAGATCGAGTTGGAGTTCAGGCGGATTATACGATTGTTCTGCGGCAACATGATGCCAATTATGGTGAAGGGGATTGGCGTTTTTATCCCTATGCGTTGGCTGAAAGTAATCACTATGGTAAAGTGACGGTTGGTTATACGTATAATGCGGCCTATCTGCTGCATCAAGGAGCTCAAGAAATTTCGTGGATTGGAATAAAAGACAGTAATTTAACTTATTTTCTGAGTGATGTTAACTGGTCTAACGGTTTTAAGTCGGTTAAATTTGTTACGCCAAAGTCAACTTATATTATGGATGATGGAAGAGCCGTAAAGTTTAGTTATTTTTCTCCTGAGATCGGAAATACCAAAATTGGGATGAGCTATACTCCGGATAATGCTCACCGCCGAGGAATGGTTAGTCGATATGTTGATTATGAAAAAACACAAGACGGATACAGTGTTGCAATGCAAAATTCGTGGTATCCCGGTTTGGGGGAATTAAAGACATCTATCGGGTATGGATTATTTAATCGTACGGATAAAGAATGGGCCTTTGGTGCACGATGGAAGTTGGGAAAGTTTAATATCGCCGCATCTTATAAAAAAGCTTATATTGATGGGGATAAAAATCCAATTTCTACGGTGGCACGGAATTCGCATTTGCCGGCTTATTTTGATAATTATCGAGAGGGGCAGGCCTGGGATTTTAGTATCGGTTATGATTTTGGAAGGTTTAAAACAAATTTGGCCTACCTTCATACCGAAGCTAACAATACCAGAAATCGTGATGATTTAGTGGTACAGTCTAATCGATTTTATGTTAATGAAGCAATTGAACTGTTTTGGATTAACGGGTATCTTAATTCTAAGGGATTTAATCGTTCTTCGGACAACAATAATAAAGGATATGCATCTATTGCCGGGGTGGCTCTTAAATTTTAAAAAGAGACTTGCTTGAAACGGAAAAAAAGAGTATATTAAATCTTGAAAACTTATAAATTAAGATATTATGATTGTTTTATTTTTTGTATTGATGACGGCATTTGCAATCAGTGCCGGTTGTGTTGGAGTGGTTATGTTGTTCAAAATGATTGCGAGTATTAAGGACAAAAGTGTCTCTTATCTCAAGATATTTGAACAAGTTGGTACGTTTGCATGTTGTGTATTTTTCATGACAGGGGCGTGCGTTAATATGCATACGACTTCAGCAAGTATGGGAAACAAGGCTTTGTTGGTGGTTGCTTTAGCTATTGTTGCTTTTACAGTCATTTACCTAAAAAGCCTTTATGCAAAGAAAAAAAGCTGGCGTTCTTAAAGAACCCAGCTTTTTTCTTTGAATTTATCTTTTTATTTTAATTCACCAATATAAATTCCTAAGTCATGAGCGGCACGAACGTAATCACTCTTGGTATTGAGCAACGTTGTTCCTTCTTTGACAACTTCTGCCAAAGGAACCGAATCGACATGTCCGTTTTTCCAGATAACCATTTTGTTATCTTCTCCTTTGTCTAAAAGCTCTACCGCTTTGGCACCATAAACAGAAGCCAACAAGCGATCAAAGGCAACCGGAACGCCAGAACGTTGGATGTGTCCTAAGGTATTGGAACGAATTTGGAATTCTTTGTATCTTTTGGAGATTTCATCACATAGATATTGTCCAATTCCGCCATAGACGGCTTCTCCGACCATGTTCTTTTTGTCGGATAAATGTGATCCGTTTTCGGTTTTGACACCTTCTGAAACAACAATGATGGCGTGGTTACGTCCACTTTTTTTGATTTCTTTCAGGCGATTGATAACCCCATCAATCGTATAGGGTATTTCCGGAACTAAGCAAACATCAGCGGCTCCTGCCAAAGCAGAATGCATGGCCAAATGTCCGGCATCTCGACCCATGACCTCAACAACTAGGGCACGGTTATGTGAACGAGCCGTTAGCTCCAAGCTGTCAATGGCACTGGTGCATACTTGGACAGCGGATTGAAAACCGACCGAAAACTCGGTAACCGGAGTGTCATTGTCAATGGTTTTGGGGATGCCAATTACTTGAACGGTGGAATTTTTGCAGTAGTTGGAAACAATGTTCATGCTACCATCTCCGCCGACAACAATAATTGCATCAAGTTCCAGGTCTTTTACTCCTTGTGCAAATTTTTTAGACATTTCTTCCAAGGATTCCATTTTGACCCCTTTGTTTAATGAGCCAAGGTAAGAGCCACTTAATCTGGGCCAAGGAGAATCTGAAAAGTTATGAACGGTTAAAATCTCATAACGATGCGGTGTTTCCGTAATACCGTCTGTTCCGTTGTTAATTCCGTATACTTCCCAACCTTTTTTATCTGCAGCTTCTACAACGGCACTTATAACCGCATTTAATCCGGCACAATCGCCGCCACTGGTCAGAATCCCGACTCTTTTTTTAGCTTTCATTCGTATCACTCCTTATTTGAGTTGCTTTTTTTTTCTTTTTGTTGTATAATCTAATACAAATTTATTCAAATAGTTTCTAGTAAAAAATGCATTTTATAAAAGTTTTTTTTATGAAAGGGTTGGACTTTTATGTATAATCAAGACGCTATGAAAAAGTTACAGTATAAATTATGTGAACTTAAACTTGAGGAACGCCGCGTCAGTTCCGATATTCGTAATTTGGTCTCTAAAAATCAAACAATTGATTTCTTTCAGGCAAAACAGTTGAATACTTTACGCGAAAATGTTAAGTCCAAAATTAAGACCGTAGAGTCTAAAATTACACCTAATATAATTGCGTAAGAATAAAAGTAAAGATTTTACAAATAAAAAGGTAAAATCTTCTTGCTTTTTGTTTTTAATGATGCTACAAGCTAGTTAATTTTATTGGTTTAATGTCTTTTTATTGTGAAATGAGGTGATTTAAGTGGTTCAGGTTACTGTTATCGGTAATGATGTTGGACAATCTTTGAAGGTTTTGAAGAAGAAAATGCAACGTGAAGGTATTTTCCGTGAAATGAAATTGCGTCGTTGTCATGAAAAAAATTCTGAAAAGAAAGCTCGTCGTCAAGCTGAAGCCGTTAGACGTGCTCGTAAACAACTTCGTAAACGCTTAGATACCGAAGGTTTCTAGTCTTTATGGAATTTTGCAAAAAAGCTCTGTTTAATACAGAGCTTTTTTTCGTTGGTAAAAAGCAAGCCCCTTTTTTACAAGGGGCTTGCTTTTGGTTTATTTTATTCCCAGCTCTTCCATTACCTGTTTCTTTAAGGTAACGTTATCAGCTTTTCCGGTTGCAAATACCGGGAGGCTGTCATGGTATAAAATCACTCTTGGAAGATAGAGTTCAGACATTCCATTATTGCGAATGTAGTTATGCAAACAATCTTGTGTTACCTTTTGGTTGTTGGTAACTAAGACAATTTGTTCTCCCTTGCTTTCATGTGGAACGGCAACAACTCCATAAGCGTATTCTGTACCATCTTTTTCACAGGCTTTGTGAACCATTTCATCAACGGCGTTTAGAGAAACCATTTCGCCACCGATTTTGGCAAAGCGTTTAATGCGGTCTTTGATATAAACAAAACCAATTTCATCAATCTCGACAACATCTCCGGTGTGGTACCATCCATCTTGAAGAGGTACCAAAACGCCTGGGTTATCCGGCATAATATAGCCCATCATGATATTTGGCCCCTTTACCCAAAGTTCTCCTCCTTTTTCTATTCCATCAACAGGAACAATTTTGTGTTGAATTTTGGGAAGCAATTTACCGATAGAACCAAAACGATTGAAAATACGGTTGTTGGCCGTTACAACCGGAGAACATTCCGTTGATCCGTAAGCTTCCATCACACGGATACCAAAACGCTCAACCCACATATTGCGGGTGTCTGGTTTGATGGCTTCGGCTCCGCCAAACATAAAGCGGATGTTGTGGAAGTCAATCGGGTGTGCGATTTTAGCGTAACCGCGGAAGAAAGTATCTGTTCCAAACAGAACGCTGGCTCCGATTTCATATATAATTTCAGAAATAATACGATAATGAAGCGGAGAGGGGTACAAGAAGAGTTTGGCTCCCTCAAATAACGGGAACAATGTTCCTACGGTTAAGCCAAAGCTATGAAACATCGGTAGGGCATTAAAAACGGTGTCGGTTACATTGATGGTTTCAATTGCCGACATTTGTTTAATGTTGGAAATGATATTGGCATGGCTTAAAACAACGGCTTTGGGAGCTCCTTCTGAGCCCGAAGTAAACAAAATAACGGCTTTTTTGTTTCCCCCGTCTCGATGTGGGACACGTTTTATTTTGTAACGTAAAAAGGCGTTAATCTTGTTCCAAAGACTAATCTTATTGCGAAGATCTTCCAAAAAGATAACCTCTAAGCCATTATTTTTCATTTCTTCAATGACCGGTTCCATTTTGGCGTTACGGATAAACATCCGCGAAGTGATCACCTTTTTGACAACGGCGGTTTTACACATCGAAACCATGTTTTTGGCTCCGACCGAAAAATTGAGCATTACCGGAATGCGTTCATAAGCGGACAAACCAAAAAAGGTGCATACGGCCGCTATTGTATTGGGGAGAAGTAATGCAACATGTTCTTCCGGTTGGGTCAATTTTTTGAAGTATTTACCTAAAACGAAAGATTTAATGATGATGTCTTTATAAGAATTAGGGACACGGTTAATATCCTCAACAAATTTGGGACGACTTAAAAGTCCTTTTTTGGAGTGGATTTTTGCTGTCTTCATCAATTGTGCAAAAAGAGAAATATTATCATTATAGGTTGCCTCAAAACTCATTTCACGCATAATCATGTAGACTTCGTTACTAATGTGATCGCGTTGACGACGTAACTCATCTTTTAAGCGGAATTTTACCGGATTTTTAACGGTAATAATAACTCTTGGGAGCGGACGATGAGGAAGTTTCCCTTTTGTTTTTGAAAAATATCCGTATTGCAAACCGCTAATCCATACCGGAATAATCGGGGCCTTGGATTTATCGGCTAACAAGCCCGGAGCTTCATAAATCTTCATAAGACCACCGTTTTCCGTAATTCGGCCTTCGGCAAAAATAACACAACGTCTGCCACTGTCGACTTTTGCAATCAATTCTTTAAGATCACTTGGATCTATAGGATTGAAGGGCATGATATCTGCCGTTTTCATCATAAAACGGATCCACTTATTGCGGTAGAGGTGTCCGTTAAGGGCAAAAACCGGATTTCCGGGCAAAAAAGCAAATAAAATTATAGGGTCTAAGTAGGATACGTGGTTGGAAACGTAAACCGCTTTGGTTGGAAGTTTGTTTATGTCAAAGGCAATGTTGCATCTGACCTTAAAGATTTTGAAGATTGTTCTCAGGCAGAATCTGACTAAATCTCTCACAATAGTTCTCCGTGTAGTTCAATAATAAATATTTTTAACTCAAAATTAACCTTTTTGTAAAGTCGAAAAAGGTTTTGTATAAGCGTTACCTTATTTTATGGGCCTAATTGGTTGAATTTGTATAAAAGTAATCTTTTCATTTTAAGGGGATAATTTTGTAAAAAAAGTGTCGTTTTGCTTTTTTGGCAGAGGACTAATACACAAGTTAAAATCAATTCGTTTGACTTTTGGAAGATGCTGTTTAATCCTGATAGCGTTATTTGTAACTACCAGAGGACTTTTTTATGAAAAAAATTCTTACTTTAACGGCTCTCGGAACCGTGTTAATGGCATCTGAGGCTATGGCTGCCGGTTTCCATTTACGTGAACAATCAGCTGCTGCTCAGGGAAATGCTTTTGCCGGGGCGACCGCCGGAGCAGAGAATATTTCTTATGCTTATTATAACGTTGCCGGTTTAACACGTCATAAAGGTACACAAGCCAATGCCGGTGTTACCTATATTGCACCTCGTTCTACGGCCAGTGGTGTACAGGGTGCTGGTGGAGATGAAAATATTGATATTGATAATATTGTTCATGCCGCTTGGGCTCCGAATGGTACTTTTTCTCACCAGGTTGATGATAAATTAACGGTCGGTATTGCACTGAACGTTCCTTTTGGAATGATTACAAAATATGATCAAAGATGGGTCGGGTCCGATCATGGTAATACCTCAAAAGTAATTAGTGCAACAACGACACCGATGGCGGCTTATAAATTGACCGATAAATTATCTGTCGGGGCTGGGTTGCCTATTCAATATGTTAAGGCAAAGTTGAGTAACTCGGCGATGTATCGGTATGTTAAAGATGTTGCTTTGCAAGGGGATACGGTTGATGTCGGTTATCAATTAGGGGCAATGTATGAGTTTAATGAAGATGCTCGTATCGGTGTCGGCTACCGTAGTGAAATTAATCACAAGTTGAAAGGCGAAATTGAATCGCAAGATGCTTCTTTGGTTGGTGGGATGTCCGGCCTTTTGAATCAAGATATCAGTGCAAAATTGGATACTCCGGCAATGTTTTCCGTTGGTGGTTATTACCAATTGAATGAAAAATGGGCTCTTATGGCAGAATATCAACGCGTTTTCTGGAGTTCTTTTGAGTCTTTGGATATTGTCGGGGATACACAAAATGCTCCAGGAAAGCCTTACATCAGCTCTACAAAAGAGAATTGGCGGGATACTAATTTTTATGCAATTGGGGCAAGCTATCAAATTGACCATCAATGGAAAGCTCGTTTCGGAATTGCTTATGATCAGGCTGCTGTGACCGTTTCTGACAGAACACCGCGTATTCCGGATTCAGATCGTATCTGGTTTTCCGGTGGTTTGAATTATCAGTATAATGAAAATTTGTCATTTGATTTGGCTTATACCTATATTAAAGCTAAGAAAGCAACCGTAAATACGGCTTGGACCGAAAATACCGGAGGAACATCATCTGATTTTTCGGCAGAATATAGTAACTCTGTCAAATTGTTTGGACTTTCTTTGAACTACAAGTTCTAGTTTGTCTGTTTTTATTTAAGCCGGTTGCAAAAAAAACAACCGGCTTTTTTATTGCAAAAATTAAAAAAACGAGTATAATGACAAAAAATGGACATAAAATGGGATTGGGTCAATGCAAAAAGTACCATCAAATTCTGCCAAACTCTTAAAAGAAAAAGCCGCAAAGTTTAATCGAGATATGGTTTCCGGTTCTGCCGAAGTGCTTTTGAGTGATTTTAATGAAATTCTTCCGTACAAAGATAATAAAGTTTATGGTTTGGTTTGTCGACAGATTATGTGGCGATTGGTTTGTTCTATGAAAAAGGCCGATGAGGTCAAAAATGAACAAAGATTTTATCGGGCCAGCAAAGTGTTGCATACTCTTTTACCTCATTTGTCCGTTGATAATAAAAACAGGCGAGCGGTTCGTGGTTATATGGAAAAGTATGGTTTGTCAATTTCGCCGTTATTGGCTCGGTTTTTGGATGTTTATAATCCGAATGAAAAGCCGTTAATCTCAACTCGGACCCGTTTGCGTGAATTGAAGGATTATTATCGTACTTCTCAAGATTTTGGGTTGAATTTATTTCAGAAAAATACGGAAGAGTTTTTAGAGCTGTTAAGTGATTATGATACGGATGAAAAGCTTATTCATTTTAGTGCTCTTTATACGATGATGCAACGTCGGGCGAAAGTTTGCCAACCGCCACGGCAAGCTTCTTTGTTTGAAGAAGCACGTCCTCCTAAAAAGGATATTGATAAAGAGTTGGTTAAAATAACGGCAAAATTGTATGCCAAATTGTTGGTCAAAAATAAAAAGACAACTAATTTAACACCTCTTTTTCGGCACAAATTTTCAAATATGATGGTGGCTATTGTTGCTAAAAATTCTTTTTCTCGAGATGAGGTTAAAAAGTTAGCCGCAAATTTAAAAGCTGTTTTGTGGGTGTCAACTTCCGTTGAAGATGAACTAAACCATCTTGGAGCTCATTTGGTTGATGTTTATGATCTTAAGAAAAATAAAGAAATCGGGGCTTTGAATCGTTGGTATAATCATGATTTGAAAAAAATGCCTTTGGAAAAAGCCGCCTGGACCGGTGTCTATGTTCAGATGTTGTATCAAAAACTGATTTATGATGAGGATATTGGAAAAGAGCGATATGATTTATTATACCGCAAAGAAAAAAATGCTCTAAAAGAGCAGGTGGCTTCTTCGTATTCTTTCAAAGATCCAAAAGTTGTTCTTGATGAGTATCAAGGTAAAGTGCAAGAACGGTTTTATGAAATTAATCGTTGTCTTAATGCTCGTTATCGCAGAAGTCCTTTTTATTTTAGTGTTCTTGCAAACGCTAAAAAAGGTGGTTTGAAAGACATTGTTCCGCAAGATTTATTACTTCGGCAAAAAGAAGATTATTATTCACACTAACTTATCTTTTAGATATTTTGCCGTATAGCTGTTTTGGCATTTGGCAACTTCTTCCGGTGTGCCTTGGGCAATAATTTCTCCACCGCCGTCTCCGCCTTCAGGACCGAGGTCGATAATATAATCTGCTGTTTTTATCACGTCTAAGTTATGTTCAATGATAATCATGGAATTGCCTTGGTCAACAAGGGCTTGCAAAACTTTTAATAAGTTATTGATATCTTCAAAGTGTAAGCCGGTTGTCGGTTCATCCAAAATATATAAGGTTTTTCCGGTGGCTCGTTTGGAAAGTTCTTTGGAGAGTTTAATCCGTTGAGCTTCTCCACCGGAGAGTGTGGTGGCTGATTGTCCGAGTTTGATATACCCAAGTCCGACTTGTTGCAAAAGTTTTAATCTGTTTTTGATTGACGGAATGGCTTCAAAAAAGCTGAAAGCTTCATCAACGGTCATGTCCAAGACATCGGCAATGGATTTGCCTTTGTATTTTATCTCTAAGGTTTCACGATTAAAACGTTTGCCTTTACAAACATCACAAGCGACATAAACATCCGGCAAAAAGTGCATTTCTATTTTGGTAACACCGTCTCCTTTGCAGGCCTCACATCGGCCTCCGGCAACATTGAAAGAAAATCTTCCGGCGTTATAGCCTCTGGCTTTTGCTTCCGGAAGTCCGGCAAACCAGTCTCGGATGTAGGTAAACAAGCCGGTATAAGTTGCCGGATTGGAACGAGGGGTCCTTCCTATCGGAGATTGGTCAATATTGATAATTTTATCAATATTATTTAAGCCGATTAATTTGGAATAAATGCCGGTATGTTCTCTTGAGCCGTTGAGCTCTTTGTTAATGGCTTTGCATAAGGTTTCCAGTATTAGAGAAGATTTTCCGCCACCGGAGACCCCGGTAACGCAAGTCATGACTCCAAGCGGAATTTTGACATTAACATTTTTTAAGTTATTGGTTCGAGCTCCCTCAAGGCCAATGAATTTTCCGTTGCCTTTACGGCGTTTGCTCGGTACCTCAATTTTCTTTTCTCCCTTAAGGTATTGAGCGGTTAAACTATGTGGATTTTTTAGAACCTCTTTAACAGTGCCGGCGGCGACAACATTTCCGCCTCTGTTTCCGGCTCCGGGACCCATATCTATCAGATAATCGGCGGAGCGAATGGCATCTTCATCGTGTTCGACAACAATAACGGTATTGCCGATATCGCGTAAACGATTTAAGGTTTCTAACAGGCGATCATTGTCTCTTTGGTGTAAGCCGATGGAAGGTTCATCCAAAACGTATAAGACCCCTGTTAATCCTGAACCGATTTGGCTGGCAAGACGGATACGTTGAGCTTCTCCGCCGGAGAGCGTCCCTGATTGGCGGGAGAGATTGAGATAATCTAATCCGACGTTATTTAAAAACTTAAGTCGTTCAATAATTTCTTTTAGAATTTTGGATGCAATTTCTTGTTTTTTGGGACTGAGCGTTGCCCCGACACCGCTAAACCAAGTCAAAGCTTTTTTGATGGACATGACTGAAACATCCATGATATCCATGCCTGAAATTTTAACGGCAAGAGCTTCCGGTTTTAGTCTTTTGCCGTGGCAGTGTTCACACGTGGCTGCAGATTGGTATTTGGAAAATTCTTCTCTGACCCAAGACGAATCGGTTTCCAAAAAGCGACGTTCCATATTGGCAACAACGCCTTCAAAGGGCTTGTCTGAGACAAAAGTACTGTAATACATCGGAATACAGGCGTTACCGGAGCCATAAAGGATAATGTCTTTTGCTTTTTGCGGTAAATCTTGCCAAGGCGTTTTGTCAGAGATATTTAGAAAATCGCATAATGAAGCAATGGTTTGGTTATGAAACGAACTACGACCAAAAGTCCAAGGTTCAATAGCACCTTGTGATAGAGATAGTTTGGGGTTGGGAATGATTAAATCCGGATCCATGTATAATTTGGCTCCGATACCATCACAGTAAGGACAAGCCCCATATGGATTATTAAATGAAAAAAGACGCGGTTCTATTTCTTCTATTGTGAAACCGGAAACAGGGCAGGCGAATTTTGAGGAATAGATACTCCGTTCATTTGTGGTAATGTTTTCGGCAAAAAGAAGACCGTCACTGAGTTTTAGAGCTGTTTCTACCGACTGGGACAGTCTTTCGGTAATTTCAGGTTTGACAATAATACGATCCACAACGACTTCAATATCGTGTTTTTGGTTTTTGTTTAGGTCGGGGACCTCTTCAATATCAAACAATTGTCCGTCAATCTTTAGACGTTGGTATCCTTGACGTTGAAGACTTTCTATTTCTTTTTTGAATTCTCCTTTTTTGCCGCGGGCAATCGGAGCGAGAAGCATTAATTTTGTGCCAAGCGGCATTGCTAAAATTTTATCAACCATTTGGGATACGGTTTGCGATTCAATCGGTAATCCCGTGGCCGGAGAATAAGGCGTGCCGGCACGAGCCCACAGCAAACGCATGTAGTCGTAGATTTCGGTCACTGTTCCAACGGTTGAACGCGGATTGTGTGATGTGGTTTTTTGTTCAATAGAAATTGCCGGGGATAATCCCTCAATCGAATCAACTTCCGGTTTTTTCATAAGATCCAGAAATTGACGCGCATAGGAGGATAGGCTTTCAACATAACGACGTTGGCCTTCGGCATAAATGGTGTCAAAAGCCAGAGAAGATTTGCCCGAACCGGATAAGCCGGTAATGACGGTTAAGCTGTTTTTGGGGATTTTGACATCTATATGTTTTAGGTTGTGTTCACTTGCCCCTTTAATTTCAATAAAATCGTTACTCATTTTGCTGCTTCCTCCGATAGATCAATATAGAGAAACCAAATTGAAATAGCAATACAATAAATACAAAAAAAGTCCGGATATCTTTGTAAGAGATATCCGGACTAATTTTACAATTTTGGTGAAATCATTCCATCCCGAAAGACGCCAAAGGAAGTTCCTTCTTGGAGGAGAGTTTTGTAAATTCGGACACCGTCTTGCTCAATACATTTGACTTCGCAATCACAGGTGATGAATTCTTCTCCCTCTTGAATCGGGACAATGACCAATTCTCCGGTGGCAAACGTATAAGTTTTTGAACCGATAAGTAATTGGGCATTACTTTCTTTTCCGAGAGGGTCTTCCGTTGCCGTTGTTCCAAAACGTCCGCTTTGGTATTTTACGCCGGCATAAACCGGGGTAAACCCAATGTATTGCGGAGCAATGGTGTAGGGAACAATACCCAATTTTTCTCCGCTTTGGGCTGAGGATACCAGCCAATCGGAGGAAAGAACAAATTCTTTTCCGTTAAACCCAAGCATTAAGCAGGGTTGAGCCTTAACTTGATTTTCGTTCATTAAAAAACGACCGGCAAAACAGTATGCTACTTGAGTGTCTCTGTTGTACGGAAAATTGGATGCTTCTAAAAAAATCATAATTTTTTATTTTTATTGTTATTGATTATTTAATTGTTATTACTCCGCCGTAATATGAGGCGTAATTTGAATTTTCGTTGTTGATGATTTTGTAGTATCTGCCATAAGCGTTCTCTTGCAAAATGACTTCACAATCAGAGGCGATTACGTGCGGACATTCCAGAGGAACGGGAATGTGGAGCTCTTCAAAACCGGTAAATTCATAAGCCGAGCCATCCGGTAATACGACAACACTTGGTTTTTCTTGACTCTCGGGATCACAATGGATTTCCAGTCCGGCTTTCCCGATTTGACGATACATTGTGCCGCTCCGAACGGTAATAAACGTTTGATATTCCGGTACCAAGTAAATTGGAAGAAGACATCGCGTTTTATCGGCAAATTCAACCATCCAGTCTGTTGAGCTGACAAATTTTTCTCCGTTATGACCAATGGTGATCACCAAAGCAATTTTGGCTCCTTGTTCTGCCATAACATCTTCAACGATTTTTCTGACCTGCTCTCTATCTGTATAAAGCGGGGCAATTTGTTTTTTTAGAATCATTGTTGTATATATTAGTTTATTAATAATTTTTTTATCGTTATTTAGTTTGCCTGAAATTGTATATTTTGTCAATAAATTTTGCAAAAAAAGACCCCGGTTGGGGAGCCGGGGCTGAGGGATTTTAGAATATTTGGGGTTTATTCTAGTATAAGCTAAGATATTTGAGGTTTATCTTTTTTATCGCTTATGGACAAAATATAACATATTTTTCGAGTCGAATCAATACTTATTTTTAACATATTGGTTTTGCGATGTATTTTTTATTTAAAAATCTTGAAATTTTTCTCAAGGATGTGTATTATGCGACGTTATGTTAAAAAGAAGACGAAATATGTGTAAAGTTTTTGGTAAAATCATTGGTGTTGTTGTTGCTTTATGGGCATTTGAGGTGCAAGCGGATGTCAATGTGGCTATTATTGCACCTCGAGCCGGTCATTTGCAAAAGTTTGGCGAGGAGTTAATCGGCGGGGCTCAGATTGCCGTTAACGAGATTAATGCAAACGGTGGAATTAAAGGCGAGAAGGTTAATTTGGTTGTGGTGGATGATCAATGTGATGATCGATTTGCCGTCTCTACCGCCCAGATGATGTCCATTTCTCAATCTTATAAAATGGATGTAGTTATTGGTCCTTATTGCAGCAATGCTTTTGATAAAGTTTCAGATATTTATGCCAATGCCAAAATTTTTCAAATTATTCCGACCGCAACGGTGGCGTCTAATCCTCAGAAAAAATATAACGGACTTGTAAAGATGGTGGGGTCCGTCAGTGCTCAAGGACATGATTTTTACCAGTATTATCATAATAATTTTGATGGTAAGTATGTGGCTCTTGTTTATGATACCGATATTCGTAATGTTGTCGAAATTGCCGCTTCCGTTCAAAAGGAGTTTAAGGAAGGCGGAGTGGCAACGTTGTTAAGAAGTTATCATTTTAATCAATATCCGAATAATTATGGAACTTTGGCCGAGGATATTGTAAACGCCGGAAATGATATTGTTTATGTCTTAGGAAAGGCAGAGCCGATTGCTCAACTCTCTCGGGAGTTAAAAGATTTGAATCGGGAAGTGGTCATTTTTACCAATCGCTATCAATCGGAGGGAAATTATCAAGAATTAATGGGGGATTTGGCTGAAGGATCTTATTTCTTGGCCTTGCCGTCGTTGAAAGATAATCCTTCTTTTACGGAAACGTTGGTGCAATTACGCTTAAAAGGTCAAGAACCTCGCGGATTGGGGGTTTATAGTTACTCTGCCGTAAGATTGTGGGAAGATTTGGTTAAAAAAGCAAATTCATTAAAATATGATGATTTATCGGATACTTTGAACAAAAATCAGTTGAAGACAACGTTTGGGGAAGTGACTTATGTTAACGGAAACCCGGAAAAATCAATTAATTATAGTATTTATAAGCTCCAAAACGGAGAATATACACAGGTTTATTGATTTTTTTATTTCTTTCTGATTTTTCTCAATGTATAGTTTAGGGTAGGTCTTAATTATAAAATAAGGTAAAGTAAAATGGCTGGAAGCATTAATAAAGTTATTTTAGTCGGAAATCTTGGTGCTGATCCTAAGATCAGCAATACCGCTAATGGTTCTAAAATTGTGAATTTGAATGTTGCAACAACCGATACTTGGCGTGATAAAGCCACCGGAGAAAGAAAAGATCGGACGGAATGGCATCGGGTGGTTATTTTTAATCCACAATTGGCGGATATTGCCGAAAGATATCTACGCAAAGGTTCTAAAGTCTATTTGGAAGGGCAGTTGCAAACACGTAAATGGGAAGACAATACCGGTTCGGAAAGATATACAACCGAAGTTGTTTTGCAAAATTTTGCCGGTAATTTGGTATTGTTGGATGGAAGAGGCGATGGTGCTCCGGCCGGTGGAAATGATGTCTTTTCCGGTTCGGCTTCTTCGGGGTGGGATTCTTCTCCGGCAGCGGCTCCCAGTGCTGATTTGGATGACGATATTCCGTTTTAATAAGAAAAAAGTCCCTGGTTAGGGACTTTTTTTTGGGCTTTATCCTTTTATTAACTCCATTCGCGGTTTCCGGTTTGGTTTGAGCGGCTGTTTAATAATCTTTCTCGAGTTTGCTGATGGTATATTTCAGCGGCTTTTTTCATTTTTCGGTATTTAATCAAAACATCGTTAATTTCAGGATATTTATCTAAATAGCTGTCAAAGGGAGTCAGGTAACGTCGGGCTTCTTCTTCTTTGAGAAGGTAGGGGTTGATGCTTTCTTGATTGGTAAGCTGGTCATCAACCATATCATATAAAAATTGTTCAAATTTTTGTTGGCGGCGGAATTGGTTTTTGAGGATTTTTACTTCGCTGATGTAATGGTAAAAATATTTGAAATTTTCTTCATCTCGGAGATATTGTGTTGCAAAACCGGATTGGAAAATACACTCAAAACTGTAGTTATAAAGCTTTATGAAATTGAGTTCTCCCTTGGGCGTATATAAACTTGCCGCAGTTTCGGGATCAAGACTTTGTAATACGTATTTGGTAATCGGGTAGTCAAATTCATGCAAATCAAGTTCGTTATCTTCAATTACCGTAATATCGGCCGCATTTTGTAAAATAAAACGACGGACGGCGACGGTGGTATTTTTGTCTCCGCTTTCTAAGGCTTTTAGATAGAGGTATAAATTGGCAAAAATGTTGGAATGAATATTTTGCAACAAACGAAATTGGTCAGAATTACGGAATTTTTTTTCATGTAAAGAAGTGCACCACAAACGAGCGATATCATAAATACTGTGATAAGGGTTGAGGCTGTAGCCGCAAAGAATTGTTACTCCTAGATTATTGGTTATCGGACTACGATAAGAGATAAAAGATGAATTATGAATGGAGAGGACAAGCTTTTCTTTAACTTGGCGGAAAAGGCTTTCCGTTTCTGAACGAAGGGTGTCAATGTATTTTAAGGAAATAAAGTCTTTGAGCTTGTTTTCATCCGGACGAGGATAGAGTTTGCCTTTTTTCCAGATATTACCGCGGTAATAATCCGTACACCACAGACATTCCACATGGTTTTGAGCATCACAGAATTGACGGCGAAAAATTTCAATTTCCGGATTGAGAAAGGTGCGAAGATTTTCGGCATAGGCAGGGGAGTAGATCTGGGTTTTAATAAAACGGACCGTATCTTCTTCTAGTTGCGCTTCCGTATATGTAAGATCAGAAATTAGCATCCGCTCCTCCATTACTTTTTAATATTATAATATATAAAAATTAAAAAGAAACAAAATTCGTTGGCAAAAGCAAAAAATATTAACAAAGGGTCTTTTTTGAGCTTTTGAGTGAATTTGTGTTAACTTTTTATGCGGATAAAAATTTAGAAATCAATTTTAAGGGCGTTTTTTTGCTCATAGAGCGATTTTTGGTGTTTTTTTAATGGGCATAACTTTAATAAAGTTCTGTTTGTTTTTTTAGCATTCTGTTATTATTGCCTCAGTTTGATTAATGTAAAGGTAAAAAAAGTGACTGAAGATATTGGACAAGTTGTTGAAAACACAAAAGATATTTCTCCGGTAGAAATTTCTGAGGAAATGCGTCGCTCTTATTTGGATTATGCGATGAGCGTTATTGTTTCTCGTGCTTTGCCGGATGTTCGTGATGGTTTGAAGCCGGTGCATCGCCGCATTATTTATTCGGCTTATGAAAACGGTTATGATTATAATCGTCCGTTTCGTAAATCGGCTCGTATTGTCGGTGATGTTTTAGGTAAATATCACCCGCACGGAGATTCTTCCGTTTATGAGGCTATGGTACGAATGGCTCAACCGTTTTCAATGCGAGTTCCTTTGATTGACGGACAAGGAAACTTTGGTTCTATGGATGGGGACAGTGCCGCGGCCATGCGTTATACCGAAGCTCGGTTGGCTAAAGTTGCCCATGCTTTGATTGATGATATTGAAAAAGATACCGTCGATTTTATGCCTAACTATGATGAAAGTTTGCAAGAACCTTCTGTTTTGCCGGCAAAATACCCTAATTTGTTGGTTAATGGAGCTAATGGTATTGCCGTTGGTATGGCAACCAATATTCCACCCCATAATTTGGGCGAGGTTATTGATGCTTGTTGTGCGTATATTGACAATCCCTTCATTACGATTGATGAGTTGATTAATATTGTTCCCGGACCTGATTTCCCGACCGGTGGTTTGATTTTGGGGTATTCCGGTGCAAAATCGGCTTACTTTACCGGTCGTGGCTCTGTTATGATGCGGGCAAAATGTACCATTGAAGAAATTCATAAAGATCGGGAAGCAATTATTGTTCATGAAATTCCGTATCAGGTCAATAAGGCGGCGATGATTACACGTATTGCCGAATTGGTCAAGGAAAAGAAAATTGAAGGTATTGCCGAAATCAGAGATGAGTCGGATCGTCAGGGTGTTCGCGTTGTGATTGAAGTAAAGCGTGAGTTCCAGGCGGATGTTGTTTTGAATCAATTGTATAAATATACTCCGTTACAGACCAGCTTTGGTATGAATATGTTGGCCATTAATAATGGTCGGCCGATGATGATGAATCTGCGAGATATTATTGCTGCCTTTATTGAATTTCGAGAAGAGGTTATTCGTCGACGGACAATTTTTGAGCTGAACAAGGCTCGGGATCGGGCTCATACGTTGGTCGGATTGGCTATTGCCGTTGAAAACTTGGATCCGGTTATTGAGTTGATTAAGACTTCTCCGACACCTCAAGATGCTCGAGATGCCTTGTTAGCCAAAGCTTGGCCGGCAAAAGACGTTGAGCCGTTGGTCCAATTGATTGATGAACCGGATCGTAAGGTTGAAAACGGGACGTATCATTTATCCGAGGCTCAGGCCAGAGCTATTTTGGATTTGAAATTGCAGAGATTGACCGGTTTGGAAAGAGATAAAATTCATGAAGAATTGGTTGCTCTCGGTGATGAAATTAAAGAATGCTTGTCTATTTTGGCTTCCAGAGAAAAACTTTATGCCATTATGCGGGATGAGTTGGTTGCCGTTAAAGATGAATATGCTACGCCTCGACGTTCTAAAATTGAAGATATTGATTATGATACCGATGTCGAGTCTTTGATCCAACGTGAGGATATGGTTGTTACGGTAACCGAAGCCGGGTATATTAAACGTGTTCCCCTTAATGCGTATAAGGCTCAAAAACGCGGAGGAAAAGGAAAATCCGGAATGGCAACCAAAGATGAGGATTTTGTTACTCGTTTGTTTGTTGCTTCTACGCATACGCCGGTTCTGTTCTTCTCCTCTAAAGGGTTGGTTTATAAAATGAAGGTGTATAAACTTCCGTTGGGGTCTCCGACCTCTAAGGGAAAACCCTTTATTAATCTTTTGCCGCTTGATGCCGGAGAAACCATTACAACGATTATGAAACTGCCGGAAAATGAAGCCGAGTGCAAAGATATGTCCATTATGTTTGCAACCTCGAGCGGAAACGTTCGTCGCAATTCTTTGATGGATTTTGTCAATGTACAATCAAATGGTAAAATTGCCATGAAGCTTGATGACGGCGATAAGTTGATTAATGTTCGTATTTGTCATGAAGATCATGATGTTTTATTGGCGGCTCGAAGCGGAAAATGTATTCGTTTCCCGGTTACGGATGTTCGTGTCTTTGTCGGAAGAAATTCTACCGGTGTTCGCGGAATTAAATTAGCTGATAATGATGAAGTTGTGTCAATGTCTATCTTGAACCACAGCGATGCTACGGCGGAAGAAAGAGATGAATATCAGAAAGTAAGTTCAGCCCTTAAGCACTTGCAAGCCGAAAGAGGCGAGGACAGTGAGGTAAAACCGGAAGAAACCGGATTGCTGAATTTGTTGACACCGGAAAAATATGTTGAAATGCAACAGCAAGAACAATTTATTTTATCGGTTACGACAACAGGATATGGTAAACGGTCTTCTTCTTATGAATATCGGGTTACCGGTCGTGGTGGCCAAGGAATTGCCAATATGGAAATGTCTGTCCGTAATAAAGAAATCGCAAGTTCTTTCCCAATTGAGGACGATAACCAGATTATGATGGTTACAGACGGCGGTAAGTTGATTCGGATGCCGGTCAAAGATATTCGAATTGCCGGACGTAAGACGCAAGGTGTTATTTTGTTCCGAATGGCAGATAATGAGAAAGTTGTTTCCGTTACTTGGTTAGATGCCGATGAAGGGGACAACGAAGAACTTGATGAAGAAACCGGAAGCGAGGTTTTGGGAGAAAGTGCTTCAGATTTAGAAGAATTTGAAAATACTGAAAAAGAAGTACAAGAACCTGAAGTCGAAGAGTCCGATGAATAATTCGGAAGTTGGTAAAAAAAAGTGCCTTTACGGCACTTTTTTTTACATAGAATTTTCTTGCATAAATTCTGAGAGCGATATATATGTAAATCTCAAAGATTATTATTAACTTAACTATTTTATCTATGGAAGATATTAGAACTATTTTGGGTGTTTATACCTCAATTGCGATTATTTTTCTTTTGGCAATTTTATGGAGAGAACGACTGTTGTGGCGTAAGTTTTCCAAATTGTCGAAAGAGGATGAAAAATATCAAGATTTTAAAAGAAAGCAGCACAATTTATTGATGTTTGGTTTTCTTGGGGTATGGATTTGGATGTTTGCGATAATGTTTACTCTTTTGAGTAAGCTTAATGCTGCCTTTTCCCAAGTATGTCCGGTTTTGGTCATTGTTTGTGTGGGGATACTTTTTTGTATTTGTGATATCAAAAAAAAAGAATAATTTTTAATATCTTAAAATTATGTGTTTTATTACCGAAAAGCAAGCGGAAGAAAAAGGAGTAAGGTTTAATTATTCCTTGCCGTATGTTAAAATTTATGTTCCTGTTTTTTCTCGTTCGACCGAGGATTTGGCTCTTTCTTGGGGGTATGATCTGAAGCGGTTGGCACAGGAGAAAGTTCAGAAAAATGAAGCCGATTTTGTTTGTTTGGTGTATAGCAAAAACGGTCGTGTTGTATTGATTAGTCAAAATCAGAAAGTTCTGGATTGGATGCAAGAAAAATTTCACACTCAATGTGTTGGAAAAGTTCAATTTTATGACTATCAGTCTCTGGAATTGGTTGAAAAACGACTTTGGGCTTTTTATCAAAAATCTGAATTGTAAACCGGAAATAAGTTTTAAAAGTGTTATAATATTTGACTCGTTATGAAGATTACGACAATTTTAGGTAATAAGATTGATGTTCCGGATTGGCTGCTTTCCAAAAAATCCGTTGAGGCGGAAATTGAAAAACAGTGTAAGAAGAAATTGGTTTGTATTCCGGGAGTGTTGCTTATTCCTCAGCCTTTGTTGGCTTGGAAATGTTTTGATCCGGTTGATGGAAAAGTTTATGCCTATTGGCTTTTTTCTAACGGATTTCGACGTTATCCTGAGGATTTCGAGTATGGTATTTCCGGTTTTATTCCTTTCTCTTCGAGAAGGACGGATTATTTTAAAATGCGTATTATTTATGTTCATGACCATATTCAGGTCAAGTTTAATTAGCAAAAAAGGTTTATCTGTAAAGATAAACCTTTTTTGTTGTCAAATTTTTGATATCGGTCTAAACCAAACTATATCATTAAAATTTTCAGAGGAGAATCGAATGCCTTTTTTAACAATTCATACCAATGCAAAAATCAGAAATACGGCTGAATTTATGGAAGAAGCCGTTGATGTTGTTGCAAAAGTTCTTGGTAAACCTAAAAGTTATATTGTTTTAACCTTAGATACACAATCAGGTATGTTAATCGGGGGAAATCCGGATAATAAAGGAGCTCTCATTGAAATGAAATCTATTGGTTTTGGGGGACATGAAACCGTATTGGTTAAAGCTTTGACGGATTTATTGGTTGATTTAAGCGATGCGGAGCGAGAATGTGTTAATATTGAGTTGGTTGATATGCCGGCCTCAAAAGTTGCTATGGGGGGCAAGTTATTTGGCTAAAACCATAATAATTAAGAAAAAGCATCCTTAAAGGGTGCTTTTTTTGTAGGGAAGATTAATCTTAGCAACATAAAAAAAAGACCATCTTTAAGATGGTCTTTTTTATTGGCTCCGGCTGCCTGATTCGAACAGGCGACCGATCGGTTAACAGCCGATTGCTCTACCGCTGAGCTAAGCCGGAACAATATTTGGAGGCCGGTACCGGAATTGAACCGATGTACAAGGATTTGCAGTCCTCTGCATGAGCCACTCTGCCAACCGGCCAATTGAGTTACCGTTCTCTCATTCGGTGCCTCTATATATACAATATTTTTTGCTCTCGTCAATAACTTTTTTTATTTTTTTTCACAAATTATTATTTTTTTTCTTTGGAGGTGAAAACTCTCCTTTGTCAATTTGTTGAAAAGTAGGAAAGAGATTTTGTTTTTCTCTCTTTTTCTGGTTATAAAGAAGAAAATTAAAGGAGAAAAAGAATGAAAATTGCAATCGGTGCTGATCATGGTGGCTTTGATCTTAAAGAAAAACTGAAATTGCATTATCCGGATTTAATTGATTTGGGGACCTTTAGTCACGAATCTTGTGATTATCCGGACATTGCAAAAGCAATGAGTGCCAAAATTCTTTCCGGAGAGGCGGATCTTGGTATTTTAATTTGTGGTACGGGAATCGGGATTTCTATTGCGGCAAACCGTTATAAGGGAATCCGTGCCGCAATTTTGTATGATGATTTTGTTGCCGAAATGGCTCATCAACACAATAATGCCAATGTTATTGTCTTTGGGGGAAGAACAATGTCTGTGGATGATGTTATTCGACGAATCGACATCTTTTTAAAAACAAAATATGAAGGCGGACGGCATGATCGCCGTTTGGCAAAATTGGATCTTTAGAGGAAAATGATGGATTTTACACAAAATTTGGAACAAGAAGACGGCGAAGTTTTTGAAGCTCTTTGCAAAGAATTGGATCGTCAACAAAATCAGATAGAACTGATTGCTTCTGAAAATATTGTCTCAAAAGCGGTGATGGAAGCTCAAGGAAGTGTTTTGACGAATAAATATGCCGAGGGATATTCCGGCAAACGCTATTATGGCGGTTGTGAATTTGTTGATATGGTTGAAGATTTGGCGATAGAACGTGCTAAAAAATTGTTCAATGCTCAATTTGTTAATGTACAACCGCATTCCGGTACTCAGGCTAATACAGCTGTTTATTTGGCTTTATTGAAGCCGGAAGATGTTTTGATGGGGATGTCTTTAGATGCCGGAGGGCATCTGTCGCATGGAGCTCGCGTTTCTTTATCGGGGAAGTGGTTTAAGTCTGTTGCTTATGGCGTATCTGAAAAAGATGGGCGGATTGATTATGACGAGGTGGAAAAATTAGCGTTAGAACATCAGCCAAAACTTATTATTGCCGGAGGATCGGCTTATCCAAGAAAAATTGATTTTGCTCGCTTTCGGAAAATTGCCGATAAAGTCGGTGCCTATCTTATGGTTGATATGGCTCATTTTGCCGGATTAGTTGCCGCCGGTGAATTGGATAATCCGTTAAATTATGCTGATGTTGTTACTTCTACAACACATAAAACTCTGCGAGGTCCTCGCGGAGGTCTGATTTTGACTAATCGTGAAGATTTGGCTAAAAAGATAAATTCTGCTGTCTTTCCGGGGAGCCAAGGCGGGCCTTTGATGCACGTTATTGCCGCAAAAGCGGTTTGTTTTAAGGAGGCTTTGTCTTTAGAGTATAAAAAATATATTCAACAAGTTATGAAAAATGCCAAAGTTTTAGGCGAGAGATTACAGCAAAGAGGATTGACTTTGTTTTCCGGAGGAACCGATACGCATCTGTTATTGGTTGACTTGCGGACACAAGGATTGACCGGAAAAGACGTTGCTCTTGCTTTGGAAGAAGCTCATATTACATGTAATAAAAATGCTATTCCTTTTGATACGCAATCGCCGCAGGTTACTTCCGGTATCCGACTAGGAACTCCGGCCGCAACGACACGAGGCTTTAAGGAGAAAGAGTTTATTAAAATTGCCGATTGGATTGGAGATGTCCTTGATGCGATGAAAAAAGGTAATCAACAAGAAGTGATTGCAAAAGTTAAAGAAGAAGTTATTGCGTTGTGTCGAGAATTTCCGATTTATTAATTATCTAAACAAAAAAGCCTTTAGAGTTAAATCTAAAGGCTTTTTTGTTAACGTAGAAGGTTTGTTTGTAGAAATTCCATTTCATCGGAAAAGGTTTTTACCGTTTTGCTTTTTTTCCGAAAATCTTTCCATTGGGTTGAGGAGAGAAGCTTGACTTCTTTTCCCAAGGAATCGCAAATACGATATTGTTTCCCGACCCGGTTGGCATAATACTCGCTGTCCTTTTCCCCTTTGATGATGTAAAGAGTTTGCGAAGGTTTTACAAGAGTATCTCCGTTAAATGACATTATTCCCCAGTCTTTTGTGTCATTACAGAATAAAATTTTGTCACCTTTTATCAAATAACTTTTGAACGGACCTAAGGTTTTGTTGCCGTAGGGAAAATAAAGATTTGACATGTGATTTAGGTCTCGGCAGCAAAAATATTGCGTTTCTTCATTCCAAGTCCATTCATCCAAATCTTTATTGAAAATTTTAGATCCATCTAAACGATAAAGGTGAAAATTCTTATCGCCTGTAGACGTGGTAAAAGCAGCAATAATACATCCATTGTAGAGCATAATTGAATTGTATTCGGGTGGAACAAGCGGACCTTTATTTTGGTCACACACGCCATATAAGGCCTCTCCATCTTTGGTATAAACCGTCAACATTTGCAATTCGCTGTCACTTAGTGGTGTATATTTAATTTTTTTACCACAACTGACTGCCATTATGAGACATGCCAGCAACATTGAAAATTGGAAAATTTTTTTCATTTTTTTTATAATTTTAGTGAATAATAATTTGAAATATACTAATTTTTTTTCTGCTTGGTAATATAATGTTTTTTATCAATAGTTGCAACCCTTAAAATGTTTTTTTGAAAAGTATTCTTTGATTTCTTTTTATTTGTAAGTGTTTCTTAGAGAAGTGTTAAATAAATCTTAGCAAAATTACAATATTCTATTAAAGAATCTATATAAACTTCTAAGGCCTTGAAAATGTTAAAAATAAATTCAAAAAAACTTGCAGAGATTGTCGAGTCGGATTCGAAGCCTCTGGATTGTGAAATTAGTAATATTTGTACAGATAGTCGAAAGGTCAAAAAAGGGGATCTGTTTATTGCCATTAAGGGTGAAAATTTTGATGCCCATGATTTTGTGGCTCAGGTTATCCAAAACGGTGCGGCTCTTGTTATTGTAGAGCATTTGGTACAAGGTGTTCCGGCAGAAAGACAGTTGGTGGTTAAAAGCTCGTTACATGCTTATGGGCTTATCGGAGCTTATGTGCGTTCTCAATTTCAGGGAGTGGTTATCGGTTTGACAGGAAGTGCCGGAAAAACAACCACCAAAGAAGAATTGAAATTTGCTTTATCTTTGTTTGGGAAAACATATGCAACTTCCGGAAACCATAATAATCAGGTAGGCGTACCAATTACTCTTTGTGAGTTGGATATGTCGGCAAAATACGCTGTTATTGAGATGGGAATGAGTGCTAAAGGAGAAATTGAGGAGCTAACGTCTTTTGTGCAGCCTGATGTTGCCGTGATTACTAATGTTTATCCGATGCATATTGAATTTTTTGAAAATTTTGAAGGAATTGCCGAGGCAAAAGCCGAAATCTTCAAATCTCTTAAAAAAGGAGGAATCGCCGTTATTAATGAAGATACAAATTTTGCCCCGTTGTTAGAGCAAAGAGCCAAAGAAAACGGAGCTAGGATTTGTAAATTTGGGCGAAAGCACCACCCCGAAGTTAAGCTGGAATTATCCGATGAAGGCGAGGCTTTTTGGTATAATGCGTGGTGTGTTTTGACGGTTATTGAAGCGTTGGGTTTGGATGTTCATAAAGCGGCAGAGAATTTGAAAAATTTTGGGGCTTTGGACGGAAGAGGGAAGGTTCATACTCTTAAATTTTCTAAGGGGACCTATCAATTAATTGATGATAGTTATTCCGGCCAGCCGGAGGCAATGCTTTTGGCAATTAAGGCATTAGATGAAAGAAAAGTGAAGGGCAGAAAAATTGCGGTTATTGGAAAAATGGCCGAGTTAGGTGCAACATCCGAAGCTCGCCATATTGAGGTTGGAAAAGCGTTGGATAAATCTTCAGTTGATGTTATTATTGGGGTGTGTCCGGAGACAAAAGTTTTGTTGGCGCAAATTTCACCAAATAAGCAAAAATATTATTTTGAAAATAAAGATGGATTGGATGAATTTTTGCTAAATAAAGTATTGCAAAATAATGATATTGTCCTTATAAAAGGGGCTAGGTATTCCTCAAAACTTTATCAGGTGACGGAAAATTTATTAACAAAAGGAGCTTAATGTATGAAGTGTCCGTTTTGCGGTTGTGAAGATACTCAAGTTAAAGATTCTCGAGATACGGATGACGGAACGGCTATTCGTCGTCGGCGAGAGTGCGGTGAATGCGGTTCTCGGTTTACAACCTTTGAACGTGTCCAATTACGGGAGATGATCGTGGTTAAGAAAGATGGGACAAAGACGATGTTTGATCGTGATAAATTGGCTCGATCTATTCAAATTGCCGTAAGAAAACGTCCGATTACACAAGAACGAGTTGAAAAGGTTGTTAATTCCATTCAGCGACGTTTGGAAAGTTCCGGAGAAGCCGAAATCTCTTCTCGAACCATCGGGGAATATGTGATGGAGGCCTTGGCCGCATTGGATCACATTGCATATATTCGTTTTGCATCGGTTTATCGAGATTTTAGAGAAGTTAAAGATTTTGAGGATTTTGTGGATACAATTGATAAAATGGCAAAGCCGCAGGGAGAAAAGTGATGGGAAAATTTGTATCAGAAAAAATTAAAATGAAGACAGCTGCCAGACTGGCTGCGGTTCAAGCAACATATATGATTGAATATGGTCAACTTTCTGTTGATGAGGTTATTAAAGATTTTGTTAATGGTGAGGTTGGACATTATCTGATTAAAGATGATGGCTATGATCATGAAGAATTGGTTGAAGCCGAAAATATGGATACGGAATATTTTACAACATTAACGAAAGGTGTTCATACCTATAAAGAAGATTTGGAAAAATCTATTTCTCATTTTTTGCGAGAAGGTTGGGTGTTTGACCGCTTTGACGGAACGTTGCGTGCGATTTTGTTGTGTGCAACTTATGAATTGGCTCATACAACCGATGTTGATGCAAAGGTTTTGATTCAAGAATATGTTGATTTGGCTTATGCTTTCTTTAATAAAAGCGAGCCTAAGATGGTTAATGCCTTGTTGGATACTATTGCTAAAGAAATTCGTTAAGACAGAAGAAAAAATATGACAAAGTTGAAATTATATGAATATCCGCATCCGATTTTGAAGAAAATTGCTGAAAAGGTTACCGTTGTAGATGACCAGATACGGCAGTTTATGGATGATATGTTAGAAACCATGTATGTCGAATCCGGTGTGGGTTTGGCAGCTCCGCAAGTTGGGGTATCAAAACGGATTGTGGTTATTGATGTTGCTATGGAAGGAGAAAAACCAAATCCGCTTTATTTTGTTAATCCGGAAATCGTTTGGCGTTCGGATGAAACGGAAGTTTGTGAAGAGGGGTGTTTATCTATTCCGGAACAACGGGCGGAAGTTGAACGTCCGGCAAGTGTTAAAGTCAAATATTTAGATTATAACGGTAAAGAACAAGAACTCTTGGCCGAGGGATTTTTGGCGGTGGCCGTGCAACATGAATTAGATCATTTGGATGGTATTTTGTATATTGATCATCTTAGCCGTTTGAAAAGACAAATGTTATTAAAAAAGCTCGAAAAATTACGTAAATTTAATAAAGAATAAATTTTATTCAGGGGATATTTTATTATGAAATTGGTTTTTATGGGAACACCGGATTTTGCGGTTCCGGTCTTGGAGGCTTTGTGTCAGCACCATGACGTGGTGTGTGTGTATACACGAGCTCCCAAAGAAGCCGGAAGAGGACAGAAAGAAACAAAAACTCCGGTCCATTTGTTTGCAGAAAAAAAAGGAATTGAGGTACGGACCCCTAAGTCGTTACGTTTGGAAGAAGAACAACGTCAATTTAAAGCTCTTCAGGCTGATGCTGCGATTGTTGCGGCTTATGGACTTATTTTGCCCCGTCCGATCTTAGAAGCTTTTCCCAAAGGATGCCTTAATGTTCATGCTTCTTTATTGCCGAGATGGCGTGGGGCGGCTCCAATACAACGGGCTCTTGAAGCCGGAGATGAAAAATCAGGTGTCACGATTATGCAAATGGATGAGGGATTGGATACCGGCGATATGTTGTTAAAAGGGGAGGTGCAGATTACTCCGGACATGACCGGAGGCGATTTGCATGATGCGTTGTCTGGTATTGGGGCGGATTTGATTATTAAAGCCCTGGATAATTTGGAAAATATTAAGCCGGAAAAGCAAGATGATGCAAAATCTTGCTATGCTCAAAAAATTGAAAAGGCAGAATGTCGGTTGAATTTTGCAGAGACGGCCGAAAATATTGAACGTAAGGTTAGAGCTTTTAATCCTTATCCTGCGACTTTTTTTGAATACAAAGGAGAGCGTTTTAAGGTTTTGGAATGTGAGGCTCTGGATGCTGACTCCGGAATGGAGGCTGGAACGATTGTTCCAAATGACAGCGGGCTGCTTATTCAATGTCAAAAAGGTATGTTGTTTGTTGTAAAAATTCAACGACAAGGAAAAAAAGCAATGAATATTGATGAACTTTTACGCGGTTTTTCTTTTGAAGACGGTGTTATCTTGTCATAATTGTCGGGAAATGAAAAAAAAAGCCTCAGGTTATTTAACCTGGGGCTTTTTTGTGTTGTTTACGAACTCTACGATAAAAGGCGATGCTATTTTGTAAGCAATTGCCAATTTAAGAACGTAATAGTCCGAATAAGAAATCCTCGTATTCTGGTCTTGCTCAATTTTTTGAGCAAGCGGTTGATACAACTTATTTAACGGCATCGTGATTACAGGGGTCATACTAAGTTTTTGTATGGTGTCCTGAATTGCAAGGAGTAAGTTGTAGCTTGTCTTGCTTAACCAGTCGTTCTTAAAGATAAATTGTACCAAACTTACCGGAATATATCCGACAATTGGAGCAACCTCGGCTATAAAAGAACAAATATCTTCATAAGATTTTGCTCTTTCTCCTTTGGGGAGTTTGTCATGGGCATCGTCAATGAGAATAGCAATCTCGTCTAAGAGCTCTTGAGAACAAGCGGTTGGCTTTAAGAGTGTTTTGATTTGCTCACGACTGAGAACGACTCTGAGTTCTTGAAGTTTTTTCAAGTGCTTGATGGTTTGTTCCAGATAGAGCATTCTCTCTCTTTTGATTGCCTCTTGTCGATCAGCTTCTTCTGCCCAATCCAAAATTAAAGAAATGTTGTTTCCTTCAACCAGCATTTGGTATGCGGTTTTGTTAAATTCTTTGATTTTGTTTTGATATCCCTGCATAACACTTAAGACAAAGGCAACTTCTTTGTCTTTGGTTTTTGCATACAGCTTTTGGGCTTGTGGCAACAGCTTTTGTATTGGGCAAAATTTGCTTTCAAAACATAGCTTGTAATAAATCTTTAACGCGTCTCCGTAAACACGTTTGAACGCAATAATATTACAAGCTTGCTGTCTCCAGGTTTTATACAATTTTTGTTCAGCACAGACAAGGATTTCAAAATTGTTTTGAAACTCTTCGAAAGCAATGTCGTTCTGAAATTTGTAATAAGCCCATTTGCGAGCGACAGGAGTTGCATGATTGAGGATTGTTCTTTCTTTGTTTGTTAATTTTTTTTCCATAATTATATATAATTTAATATTTTTCCAATTTTTTATTATAGACGAAAAATGTGTTTCTGACAATCCTTATGTTGATTTTTTTGTTACTTTTTTGTGACAAAACACCCCCTCAATGAAAATATTGAGGGGGTGTTTTTACTGTGCATAAGCAGAAAGAAGTTCTTGCGGAATTTTTTCTCCTGTTGTTTTTAGTTCCCAAAGACGATGGCTAATTTTGTTTCGGAGTTTTTCATCCGTTAAATCATGATAACGAATGAGGACATCCGCAAATTCCTGACTGAGAGGGTAGCCTTCTTCGGTAAATCTTTTCAGATAAACACCGAGATAGGTTTTTAAGATTTTGAGAATGGCTTCTCTTTTGTCTTTTCTCAGTGGCACAAACTTTTTTTGAAGGACATCTTCTTTGCCATTTTCTTGAAGGACTTGGTCCAGTTGAAAGAAAATGTGTTTGCCATATGCATGCGAGGTAAAAGTTTCATAATATTTTAATAAAATATCACAAACCTTTTTACTGATGTACCCATTGCCCAACGCTGAGGACAAGGCCATCATATCCACAATGCCGTTTTGCAGCTGTTGTTTCCAGAAATTTGCAGCAACTTCTTTTACCCAACAATTTTCAAACATTAATCCGATCATAATAAACTGACCATAAAGAAAAGAATAATGTTTGTAATCTTCCAAAGTCAGAAGAGATTCAAAGCTTTTGCGAAGAGCTGGGTCCGGTTTGGTGTGGTGATAGTCACACGAATTAAGGTAAGTGATAACACTTTTTAGCGACCGCTCTTTTTCTTTGCTTTTTTGAAAGGCATTTTGTTCTGCTTCTTTCTTTTTTTTCTTTTCTGCACGTTCTTGGCGTTTTGCTTCCCCAGCGGCTATGAAGGCCGCCTTTTGTTCGGGGGTAATCGTTTTTTTGCGATGTTCCATTATAAAATAATTTTAGTTAATAAATAATTTGGTTAGTTCTTTGAGGCTTACTTTAAGTCTTTTCCGTTTACCTCATATTTTTTATAATTCGCTTCGGTAATAATTTTAACCGAGCCGTTGGCTTTGAGTAGAGCCAACCCTTTTGTTGTGCCGTTTTTTACCCAAGAGGTCCAATAGGTCTCTTCATAAAGAGATGTTTTGTCTCTTATCTTTTTCTTGATGGCTTTTTTGTTGGTTGTTTTATAACCTTCAGGAAGAGCTTTTTGAATAGCCATGAGCCTTACTTGAGCATCAATGTCAACAAGAGAGTTGTTTTTTTCGTTCTTTGCCATTTTGTTTGATATTTATGGTCATAAAGCCGCGTGCATATAAATTTGCGGGAAAATGACCGGTTGATAATAATTTGTAATTTATATATATGCATTATTAAATATAGACAAAATTTAGATACTTTACAAGCAATTTTTTAATCTTATTTTTATTATTAGTCTTTATAATTTCTAAAACTTTTGAATGTTTTTAATGTTTTGGTGAAAAATTAATGAAAAAAATATGGAAAATTGTTGTGGCCGGAATGGTCTTGTTGTTAGGGGTCTTATTGTTTGGATGCGAAGATGATTCGGCCAATGCTTATATTACCAAAAAAGTTAAAAAAGGAGAAATCATTGAAAAAGTGACTGCCTCCGGCATTATTAACCCAATTTCTACCATTAATATCGGAACACAGGTTTCCGGAACAATTTCTGAAATCTATGTCGATTATAACACCAAAGTGAAAAAAGATCAGATTCTGGCTCAGATTGATCCGTCTTTGTTTCAGGCTACCGTTGCTCAAAGAAAAGCTGCCTTGGATATTGCTAAAGCACAGGTTAATGTTGTTAAAAACGATATTGTTTATTATAAAAAACATTTAGATCGGGTTAAAAAGCTTAATAAATCGCAGTATTCTGCGGATAAAGAGTTGGAAAGTGCACAAAGAGATTATGATAATGCCATTGCTCAATTGGCTTTGAATGAAGCTCAGGTTTCTCAGGCAGAGGCAGCCTTGCAAGCGGCCGAAATTGATTTAAGGTACACCCGAATCGTGTCACCGGTCGATGGAATTGTGGTGTCTAAGGTGGTTGAGGTCGGGCAGACCGTTGCCGCAAGCTTTCAGACCCCAACACTTTTTAATGTGGCCGAAGATTTAACAAAGATGCAAATCGAAACCTCTGTTGTGGAAGCCGATATTGCTAAAGTTAAGGATGGGCAAAAAGTTGAATTCAGTGTGGATAGTTTTCCTGATGAAATTTTTACCGGTATTGTTACTCAGGTTCGTAATGAGGCCATTACAACCTCAAATGTTGTTACCTATGAAGTGATTATTGAAATTGATAACCATGAGTTGAAACTCAAACCCGGAATGACGGCTAATGTTGAAATTATTACCTCACAAAAAGAAGATGCTTTATTGGTACCAAATAAGGCCCTGCGTTTTTATGTTACCGATGCAAACGGAGAAACAAAACGTTACTCTGATAAAGGCGTGTGGACCATTCAGAATGGAAAATTAAAACGGATTGTGGTCAAAACGGGAATTTCTGATGAAGATTATACGGAAATTTTGGAAGGAAATTTAAGAGAGGGGATGTCGGTGGTTTTGGAAAATAAAAAACAAGCCGAACAAGCCAGAGCCATGAGAATGAGGATGCCTCGTTAATGTCTTTGATTGAGCTGAAAAATATTCGTAAAAGTTATCCTTTAGACGGGTTTGATCTAAAAATCCTTAAAGGTATTTCTTTAGAAATTAATGAAGGTGAGTTTGTTGCCATTATGGGACCTTCGGGATCAGGAAAGTCAACATTGATGAATATTTTAGGCTGTTTAGATAAGCCGACTTCGGGAAGTTATCGCTTAGACGGCGTTAATGTGGAAAAACTTAGCTCGGATGCGTTAGCTGATATTCGTAATCAAAAAATCGGTTTTGTCTTTCAAGGATTTAATTTATTATCCAGAACATCTGCAATTGAAAATGTGGAGTTGCCGATGATCTATTCCAAAGTCCCAGCGGCAGAGCGACATAAACGTGCGGCAGAGGCTTTGACCAAAGTCGGTTTGAAAGAAAGAATGCATCACCAGCCGAATCAACTTTCCGGTGGGCAACAGCAACGTGTGGCTATTGCTCGGGCCGTGGTTAATAATGCTCCGATTATTTTTGCCGATGAGCCAACCGGAAATTTGGACACCAAAATGAGTTTGGATATTATGGCTTTGTTTACAAAATTAAACAAAGAATTGGGGCGTACAATTATCTTGGTTACGCATGAGGAAGATATTGCCCTTTATGCGGATCGGATTATTAAAATTGTTGATGGGGAAATTCATTCCGATGAAAGAAACAAAAAATGATTGATGTGCCGACGATATTCAGTATTGCTTTACGGGCTATAAAAGCCAATAAAATGCGTTCTATCTTAACCAGCTTGGGAATTATTATCGGGGTGGCGGCCGTGATTGTGATGTTGGCAATCGGAAACGGGGCTCAAATCTCGATTCAGGCAGAAATGAAAACGATGGGGACAAATTTAATTGTGGTACGCTCCGGTGTCGCAACTTCCAGCGGAGCTCGGGGAGGGCATGGCTCGCAGCCGACCATGAAAAAAAGCGATGGTGATGCCATTCAAGCCAAAATATCCTCTATTCGTTTAGCGGCTCCGATTTTGGAAGAAACGGCACAAATTGTTTACGGAAACGCCAACTGGTCTACCGGTGTCAGCGGAACGGATAATCGCTTGTTTGAAATTAAGGAATGGGATTTGGCTTATGGAAGGTCTTTTAACGAGCAAGATATTAAACGGGCCGGAAAAGTTGCCATTTTGGGACAAACCGTGGTTAATGAGCTGTTTGGGGATGTTGATCCGTTAGGTAAAAATATTCGGATTAAAGGTATTCCGTTTCAGGTTATCGGGGTGTTGGTTAAACGCGGGCAGAGCGGAATGGGGATGGATCAAGATGATGTGGTCTATATTCCGATTACAACAGCTCAAAAAAAAGTTATGGGGATTAAATTTCCCGATCAAGTCAAAATGATTATGTTGCAAGCGGTTGATGCCGAGAGTACCTATACTTCTCAAGATGAAATTACACAGCTTTTACGGCAAAGACATAATTTGGGGGCCAATAAAGAAAACGATTTTGTTATTCGTAACCTGACACAGATGATGGAGATGATGGAAAATTCAACTAAAATTATGACGATTTTGTTGGGTTCTATTGCCGGAATCTCTTTGTTGGTCGGGGGAATCGGAATTATGAATATTATGTTGGTATCGGTTACCGAAAGGACTAGAGAAATCGGCATTCGTATGGCTATCGGAGCAAAATCTTGGGATATTCGGTGGCAATTTTTGACGGAAGCCTTGGTTTTGTCCTTAATCGGAGGTTTGGTCGGAATTGTTATCGGGCTTATCGGTGTTTGGTTGGTTTCTGTGTTTACGTCACTTAAAGCAGTGGTTGATTTCTTTTATATTTTGGTACCGTTTACGTTTTCGGGATTGGTGGGGTTGTTTTTTGGGTTTTATCCGGCGTATAAGGCCTCCTTACTTAATCCGATTAATGCTTTACGTTATGAATAAAAAAAAGCCCTGTTACAGGGCTTTTTTTTATTTTTAGAATGATTATTTTTGCGGTTGAGCCGAAAGATATTTTTCGGTTTCCAGAGCGGCAATACAACCGCTTCCGGCGGCAACGACCGCTTGTCGGAAATTGGGATCTTTAACATCTCCGGCGGCAAAAACCCCTTCAACACTGGTTTGACAGCTATTGGGTAAGGTTTCAATATAGCCGTCTTTATCCAGTTTTAGTTGGTTTTTAAATAATTCTGTGTTGGGGTGGTGACCAATGGCCATAAACACACCTTCCACATTGAGGACTTTGGTTTCATCGGTTTTAATATTTTTGAGACGAAGGCCCGTAACTCCAAGCGGGTTATCCGTTCCGAGAACTTCATCAACGACACTGTCCCATTCAACACGAATTTTGGGGTTTGCAAAAAGGCGTTCTTGCAAATGTTTGTCAGCTCGGAGAGAATCTCTGCGATGAATGAGTGTGACCGAACGAGCAAAGCCGGTTAAATAAATGGCTTCGTCAACGGCTGTGTTACCACCGCCGATAACAGCGACATCGCGGTTGCGGTAGAAAAATCCGTCACATGTTGCACAAGCCGATACGCCAAAACCACGGAATTTGGTTTCACTCTCCAAGCCTAGCCAACGGGCAGAGGCTCCGGTTGCAATGATAACCGTTTCTCCGCAAAAGAGGTTGTGATTTTCGGAAGAGCAGGAAAACGGGCGTTGGCTGAAGTCGACTTCCGTTATTTTATCATCAATAATTTCAACTCCGACATTTAAGGCTTGGTTGCGCATTTTATCCATTAATTCCATTCCCGATATCGGGGTGGCAAAACCGGGAAAATTTTCAATATCATTGGTCATGGTAAGTTGACCACCGATTTGTTCTCCGGAAACAATAATCGGTTTTAATCCGGCACGAGCGGCATAAATTCCTGCCGTATATCCGGCCGGACCGGATCCGATGATTAATACTTTTGTTTTATATTCAGCCATTATGGTTAACTCCTTAATTATTCAAATGTCGCCATTTTAGCTGATATATTTATTTTATCAAGTCTGATTAAATGTTATCCGTTTTTTTCTTGGGGCGGACACAGTCGCATTCACTTTGCGGTGTACAGTAGCAAATTGTGTCTTTTTTTAGTGTCGGGTGGTGATGAACTTTGGTGTGGGTGTTTTGTGCCATATTTTCATAATCACGGATGTTGTTGGGATAGGTACAGCCGCAATTGCTATCATCCCGACAATCACAAGTTCCAGGTTCTTCGGTATAATGTTGGGTGCTCATTTTAATCTCCTTTATATAAGAAAAAAAACCGTCTGATTTTTTTCAGACGGTTTTGATATAGTCAATTTTGACGTCTTTTAAATGTAGGAGACATCAATAATTTCAAAGGATTTTTTGCCTCCGGGAGCCATATATTCAGCAACATCGCCGACTTCTTTGCCAATAAGGGCTTTGGCCAGAGGAGAGGACAGAGAAATTTTGTTCTTTTCAATATCTGCCTCATAATCCCCGACAATTTGATATGTCTTTTCTTCATTGGTGTCTTCATCCGCAACGCTTACGGTAGCTCCAAAACGAATTACATCGCTTTTTGTGGCGGCAACATCAATAACTTGAGCACGACTTAAAACGGCTTCCAAATCTTGGATGCGGCCTTCAATAAAGCTTTGTTTTTCTTTGGCGGCCGAGTATTCCGCATTCTCAGATAAATCCCCGTGAGAGCGAGCTTCTGCAATTGCGGCAATAATATTTGGTCTCTCGACTCCTTTTAAGTTTTTTAATTCTTGTTCAAGAGCAATGAACCCTTGTTTGGTTAAGGGAAATTTTTCCATTTTATCACCTGCTGTTAAAATTTTAGTTAGAAAAAACAGACTGCGATGAAGAAAACTTCATCACAGCCGGATGTATTGTTATGATAAGAATGATAATAACAGTAATTTAAAATAAATCAAGAGCTTTGTTGAGATGTGAAAAACTGGAAGGTAAAACTATACTTTTGCTTTTGTTGTGTTAGTCTTGTCTATTATTTGATCATTACGGAGTTGTAAAATATGAAGATAATGCTCGTTAGAGACAGAAATGTTTTGAATACAAACTGGTTGGTTTATTTTGTAAATTTGTTGGCCGAAAAGGGGCATGAAATCGTTTTGGTTTGTGATACGTACTCAAAACTTGGTAGTGGAAATATTTTGAGTGACAAGGTCAAATTGGTCAACTTGAGCGGAAAAACGGAGAATCCGTTGATAAATCTTTATCATAAACTACGTTGCAAGTTAATTCCCGCTTATTGGCGGTTTAATCAATTGATAAAGGCTGAAAAGCCGGATGTGATTATTTGTTATTTTCCGGTCGATTTGTTTAATGTTACTCGTTTTCAAAATCATGATATTCCCATTATTTTAATGGTCCATAATTATCCTCCCGTTATTTTGGATAAATATAAAAACAAGCCGTTTTTTACGCGTTGGTATTATAAACGCAGTTTTGACAAGGTTTCGGTCTTCCATGTGTTATTAAACTCTTATATTGCCACAGTTGATAAGTTCTTTGAACCCAAAAAAATTGTGAGTATCGCCAATGTGGTTTACCAATTTAAGGAGGATGAAAAAGCGGATTTAGAGAATGAAAAAAAACGGATTATTTATGTTACCCGTGTTGAGAAAAAAATCAAACGTCCGCATTTGTTGGTTGAGGCTTTTGGCAGAATTGCAAAAGATTTTCCAGATTGGCGTGTCGAAATTTGGGGATTACGCAAATACCCCGAATATGATGCCGAACTGGAAGAGTTAATCAAAAAATATCATGTTGAAAAGAATGTCTTTTTGATGGGGTATTGCAAAGATGTCAAGGCTTTGTATAAGACGGCAGATATTCATGCTTTTCCGTCTTTGGTAGAAGGATTTAGCTTGGCCTTGGCCGATGGTATGGCGGCCGGACTTCCGTCACTTGGATTTAAGGAAGCGTTGTCGGTTAATGAGGTTATTATTGATGGGCATAACGGTTTTTTGGCCGATGATTTGGATGATTTTACCGAAAAATTACGTTTGCTGATGTCTGATAAAAATTTGCGGATAAAGTTTGGGAAGAATGCCGTTGCCGATATGCAAAATTATACTCCTGAAATCATTATCGGAAAGTGGCTTAAATTGATTGAGAGTTTTGATAAAAGCAAAAATTAATCTTTAGATGTGAAAAACTCAGAGGTTGTTCTATACATTTTTTATAATTATGCTAGCGTATAGTTAGTGAATTTTATAATTAGGAGATGGAAATGAAAAAAATTTATTTGGCTTCTTTGTTGATGGGTGGGGCTTTGATGATGTCAGCTCCGGCACACGCTATTGATAGTACCGGTTGTGGACTTGGGTCTATGGCTTGGCGTGGAAACAGTGGTCGGGTTCCGCAAATTTTGGCGGCAACGACAAATGGTTCTTTCGGAACACAAACCTTTGGTATTTCTTCCGGAACTTCGGGTTGTGATCCGAATGGTCGTGTTACGGGCGGTACCGGTAAAATGGCTTTGGCATTTTTAGAAAATAACCTTGAATTGTATGCGATGGATGCCGCTGCCGGTCATGGAGAAACAATTGATACTTTAGCCGGTATTTTGAATATGGACAGTGAAAAGTTAGGTGAAATATCTAAACAAAATTTTGCCTATTTGTTTGCTGATGAAAATGCCGATGCTTTGGATGTTACGTTGAAATTGTTCCAAGTTGTTCAAGCCTAAAATAAGGGATAAAAGCAAAGTTTGAGAAGGGATATCCGTCTCAAACTTTGCTTTTTTTATATAGATGCCGATGAAAAAAAGTCTTTTATTTTGTTTGTGTTTTTTATTAAGTGGTATTAAGGCGGCTCAAGGGGCTGTGGTTGATGTTGCACAAACAAAAGAATGGTTGGCTTTGGGGCATTATCAAGAAAAACTGTTGGGAGGCTACGAAAGTACAATTGATTCTCTTGCCTTTTTTCTTAGTACTAAAGGAAAATTGAATCCTAAAGAAGAATTAGAGGCAACAATTGCTTTATTCCAGTCAAATGATGATAAAACCAAATGTCTTTTTCCGGCTCGGTATCAGTTTTTGCAAAAAAACGGGCTGATTGATACCAAATATCCTAAATGTGCAGAGCTGGAAAAATTTTATGATGATTTGCGTCCCAATGGGATTACTCTTTTATTTACGGATGCTTATATGAATAATCCGTCTTCTTTGTTCGGGCATACGTTGCTTCGGATAGATACGGCTCGCAAGGGAACGCAGCTTTTGGCACATGGTGCTAATTACGGGGCCTTTACCCGAGGGGAAGAAAACGGAGCTTTGTATGCTATTTTGGGCTTGACCGGAGGTTATTTTGGCGGTTTTACGGTCAAACCGTATTATGAAATCATTAATACTTATAATAATATTGAAAACAGAGATATCTGGGAGTTTAGTTTGGACTTTACTCCGCAGGAGCGAGATTTCTTTGTGGCTCATTTGTGGGAGGTTGGGCATGCTCAATCACGATATTTCTTTTTTTCAAGAAATTGTTCTTATATGTTGATGGAGATGTTGGATGCCGTGCGTCCGGATTTGCGATTGGCTCAGGATTTTCCGGTTCAGGTTATTCCGCTGGATACCATTAAAGCCGTGGTGGCTCGCAAGGGATTGGTTAAAAGTATTCATTATCGACCTTCACGGCAAAATAAAATTATTTTCCGTACGCAACAAATGAATAAAGAGGAAGAAAAAGCCTATTATCAAGCTATTGAAAATAAAGATTATTCTATGAATGAGTTGACGGAAGCTCAAAAAGCCGATGTGGTGGAAACGGCTTATCAGTTTGTGCAATATCAATATGTGGCACAAAAACTAGAACTTGGAGATTATCGAAAGCAGAGCTTCCAAGCCTTGAAAGCAAGAAACAAACTTAAAGAATCGGGAAATTTTGTGGAATTGAAAGAGGGAAAATCTCCGGTTCAATCTCATGATTCCATGCGGGCAACCCTTGGGGTCGGCTTTAAGAACGGGGAGGCTTTTCAAGAAATATCTTATCGGCCGGCTTATCATTCTTTAAGTGATGACAGCTATGGTTTGTTAAGAGGAGCTGAAATTAATTTTTTGAATACGGTTTTAAGACATTATGATCATCAAGACAAAACGGTTTTGGAGCGTTTTGATTTGTTGGGAATCCGTTCTATTTCTCCGATTAATCGGATGTTTACACCAATCTCTTTTCAGGTATTGGCCGGAATCCAAAGAACAATGGATCCCCAAACGCAAGAAGAAGGTTATCTGGCGGATTTGACGGCCGGTGGTGGCGGCACCTATGCCTTGCGTGATAATATTTGGCTTTTTGCCATGGGAAATGCCAAAGCGGCTTATGGCGGCTTTTTGCAGAGAAATCAATATGGAGCTCTTGGGGCTAATGTTGGTGTTTATGCAGATTTTGAGCGGTGGCGTTTGTTGGCCGAAGCAGAAAAATATTATGCATCGGCAAAAATCGGAAGTTATCAGAAATATAAAATTGAGACGTCTTATACTCTTAATCGTAATAACGCCATTGCTTTTAACTATAGCTATCAACAAAATTACGGCGAGGATATTGAGGAAAGTTTGCTCTCGTGGCGGCATTTTTTCCGTTTGTTCTAAATAATTCTTGATTTTTTCTTTTATGCTAAAACTCAAAAGTTTAAGGATTTTTTGTGTTTGACAAAACAACGCTTTGTCTTTAATAATATTTTTTGTTGTAATTTTAATTTTTTTTGAAAGAGGAAAAAATGACACTCAGAACTTTGCCCGGATTTATGGAGCTTTTGCCGCAGGAACAAATCGTTATGGACCGTATGAAAGCCGTTATCCGACATACTTATGAGCTGTTTGGTTTTGCTCCTCTGGATACTCCTGTTTTGGAAACGGCGGAAGTGTTGCTCTCAAAATCCGGCGGGGATACCGAAAAACAGATTTATGAATTTAAAAAAGGTGATACCGATTTGGCAATGCGGTTTGATTTGACCGTGCCTTTGGCAAAATATGTTGCCCTTTATAATAATGATTTGACTTTTCCTTTTAAGCGTTATCAAATCGGGAAAGTTTATCGCGGAGAACGTCCGCAAAAAGGGCGTTTTAGAGAATTTTATCAATGCGATATTGATATTATTGATCGGGATGAACTGAGTATTGTCTATGATGCCGAGGTTTTGGCCGTGATTTATACCGTCTTTAAGACCTTGAAGTTGCCGGCGTTTAAAATTTATCTTAATAACCGCAAGTTGTTATCGGGATTTTTGGAGAGTTTGAAGATTGAGGAAAAGACTGTTGAGGTTTTACGTTTGGTCGATAAAATCAAAAAAATCCCGGAAGAAGCTTTTTTAGGTGAATTGGCAGATTTGGGATTGGCGGAAGAACTTAATCGCAAGTTGCTGAATTTTATTAAAATTAAGGGTTCTAATGCCGAAATTTTAGAGGCTTTGGAAGCATTGCAAATTTCTAATGAAAACTTTCAGACCGGCTTGAATGAGTTGAAAACCGTTATCTCTCAGGCAGAAATGCAAGGAATTAATCCGCAGAATATTCAAATCGATTTGAGTATTACACGTGGGTTGGATTATTATACGGGAACGGTTTATGAAACGTTTTTTGATGAGCACCCTGAATTTGGTTCTGTTTGTTCCGGCGGGCGTTATGATAACCTTTCCAGCGTCTTTATGGATAAGAAATTTCCAGGTGTCGGGATTTCTATTGGTTTGACCCGTTTGTTTGATCAATTGAAAAATAGTGGTTTATTGGAGATTGAGGGGCCGACCCCGAACAGAGCTTTGATTATTGTTCAAAGTCAAGAGTACCAAAATTTGGCTTTGGATTTGGTTGGAAAATTGCGTCGGGAAGATATTCCTGCCGATGTTTATTTGCGGGATTGTAAATTTAAGAAGAAGATGGAATATGCCAATAAAATCAAGGTTCCGTATTTGATTATTATTGGTGAGGATGAGGCTCAAAATCATGTCTTTACGGTCAAAAACATGAAAGAGGGTGTTCAACAGACAATGTCTTTGGATGATTTAATTAAAGAAATTAAGGCTTAAAAAAAATTCCCCTTAACAAAGGGGAATTTTTTTTTAATTTCTTTTGTGGTTTATTTGAGGTAATTTTGCTCCAAGTTGCGGATAAAACTTTGAGCTCTGGCGTAAGAATCAATGCCAGCGGTTTGTAATTTTATGTTTATTTTATTGTTGTAATTACCAATGATAAAAGTTCCGTAAGTTTCATTGTTATAAACTAAAAAGTTTTGGCCAATAATGTTTTCCAAAACAAAATTTTCCAGCGGAAGGTTTTGTTGATAGAAGTCACTCAATTGGATATTTTTATCAGATTTTTCCGGTGAGGTCTTGTAATCAATTAAAGTTTTTGTTTCCTGAATTTGTTCGGCATTTTG
Source organism: uncultured Alphaproteobacteria bacterium (assembly GCA_944392275.1). Lineage (GTDB taxonomy): Bacteria > Pseudomonadota > Alphaproteobacteria > RF32 > CAG-239 > CAZU01. Next base: position 387,382 of record CALXWA010000001.1, on the reverse strand, counting down.
TGAGATAATAAAATCAAGCGATTTGCCATTTTCGTTGCGGCTTCCGGTCAAAAGAAAGCTTTCTTTAATCTCGGCTTTGGGAGCAGAGGCTGCGGAAGTATTTGAGAGCGTTGAAGAATCGGTGCTTGATGGGGTTCCTATTCCGTTTTCAATGCGGCGTAAAGAGGCTTGAATATCTTGTTGCATTTTGGCGCCGGTTTTGGAAAAGACTTGGTTCCTCTCCATGGCTTCCAGCAGGGGCGGAAAACTATTGAAAATGTTATTAACGGTTTCAGACATGCCTTGAGCCAACTCCGGGACAACCTCTTGCATGACGGCATCCATTTGTTGGACGGACTGGTTGATTTCTTGTTGGGTTTGGTTAAAAGCTTGCTGCATATCATCATTGATAATTTCTTCTGCCAAAGCTAAAGAAGGTAAGCTTATGCAAAATCCTATTGTTAAAATAAATTTTTTCAAGTTCGTTTCCTTTTCATAAAAAATAAAAGATATCTTTTAAGATAGTTAAATATGATTTTGAAAACAATCAAAAAATTTTTTGACGTTGATTTTTTAGGATAATAAATGTACAGTAACTCAGATTTTGTGAAAAAAAAGGAGATTGTTATGTTAAGAGAAGATTTGCAAAATACGTTAAAAGAATCGATGAAAAGTCATGATACCGAAACAACCAGTGCCGTTCGTTTGATTATTGCCGGCATGAAAGAAAAAGATGTTGATGCCAGAGGTCGTGGACAAGAAAAAGCTACCGATGCCGAATTGTTGTCGATGATGCAAGGTATGATTAAACAACGTAATGATTCCATTAAAATGTATTTAGATGGTAATCGTCCGGATTTGGCCGATAAGGAGAAAAAAGAAATTGCCGTTATTGAGCGTTTCTTGCCAAAACAGATGAATGAAGAAGAAATGTTGGTTGCGATTAAGGCCATTATTGCTGAAACCGGTGCCGCTTCCATGAAAGATATGGGTAAAGTGATGGGTGGATTGAAATCTAAATATGCCGGTCAGATGGATATGGGCAAAGCTAACGGTTTGATTAAAAATTTGCTTTCATAAGTTTGAGACTGTGTAGTAACGGCAATTCTAAACGATGGTAACAACGGATTTACAAAAATTTTGTGATGAGCTGAGGGCTAAAATTTCCATTGTGGATGTTGTCAGCTCTAAAATAAAACTGACACGAAAAGGGCGTGAATATCAGGCTTGTTGTCCGTTTCATAATGAAAAAACACCGTCGTTTACCGTGAATGAAGCGAAAGGTTTTTATCACTGCTTTGGTTGCGGGGCTCATGGCGATATTATTAAGTTTGAGATGGAGGCAAATGGGCTTAGCTTTATTGATGCGGTTGAAAAATTGGCTCATAAAGTCGGAATGTTTTTGCCAAAACTTTCTCCCGAAAGCCATGAGCAAATCGAAAAAAGAAATTCTTTATACGATATTATGGAATATGCCGTTCGCTTTTTTGAAAAATGTCTCCGTATGCCGGAAGGGCGGCAAGCTTTGGAATATCTGTATCATCGCGGGTTTGATGATGATATTATTGCGAAGTTCCGCTTGGGGTATGCTCCTAATAACAATGGATTGAAGGCCCAACTTTCATCAAAAGGGGTTAGTGATAAAGAGATGAATGAACTTGGGCTGTTAACCATTCCCGAAGATAAGACACGGCGACCGCATGACTTTTTTAGAGATCGGGTTATGATTCCGATTTTTGATAAAAGAGGCAAACCGATTGCTTTTGGCGGACGTTTGATGACGGATGGGCAGCCGAAATACTTAAATTCTCCCGAAACTCCAATTTTTAACAAACGACGGGTTTTGTATAACCTTAATAATGCCCGCGACAGTGGATATGAAAACAAGGCGTTGATTATTTGTGAAGGGTATATGGATGTGATTGCCATGGATAAATATGGCGTCCATTATGCGGTTGCTCCTTTGGGAACGGCATTGACCGAAGATCAAATTCAAGAGGCATGGAAAGTTGTTGCTGAACCAACGTGTTGTTTTGATGGGGACGGGGCCGGTATTCGTGCCGCAGTCCGTTCCGTGGATCGGGTTTTGCCGATTTTGAAACCCGGATATTCTCTCAAGTATGTTTTTTTGCCCGATAAACAAGATCCCGATGAGTTTTTGAAAGCTCATGGTCGAGAAGCTTTTGTTAAGGTCATTAATGAAACAATGCCGCTTAAAGATTTGTTGTGGAAGAAAAATATAGAGGCTCAGCCAACAAACACGCCGGAGCAAAAGGCGTTGTTTGAAAAAAATATTCGCGAGGAAGTTGCAAAGATTAATGATGAGATTGTTAAAAATTATTATGCTCAAGAAATGCAGTCTCGAATTTATAATGAAATTGGGCGAGGGGCTTGGAAAAACAAGTTTTCTTCTAATTTTGCCGAGAGGAAAAACTATCAACATTCCTATAAACCAACAAAGGCAGAAGAGCCTAAGGTTGTGTTAACCAACGGTATTAAAAGTAATTTGGATGATTTGTGTGCTCAATATGTTGTTTCTGCTTTATATTGTTATCCGAATTTGATTGATGAATATGAGGAACGCTTGACCGGTTTTGAAATCAAAAGCCAACCTTTAAAAGAATTACTTGATTTGATGTTTGAGGCGGCTCATGAGACCGATAAAACTCTGACAACAAAAGATATGCAAAACTTTTTGGAGGAAAAAGGTAAGCCTCAAGAAGCACAAAATCTTTTAGAAATCCGGATGATGCTTAAGCAAAATCATGATGTTGTGACGATGCGAAAGAATTTGGACGTGAGAATCGCCGAGTCGCAATTAAAGCAACTTGATGCCGAAATTAATGAATGTTTGGCAAAATTAGAATCTAATGACGGATTTTCAGAAGAATTGTATCATCGTTATCAGTCGTTGAAAAAAGAAAGAGAAGTCTTAATTAATACCGATTTTCCAGAGTGAGAGCGGGATAGAAGAGAAGGTATATTTATTTTACGGAAAACAGCAATGAGAATCGGCTGTTTTTTTTGTCTTTCGTTCTTGACATTTGACCAAAAAATTATTAAAAGTTTACCAGCTTGAAGTTTAACAAAAAACCGGTTTTTGTTTAGGAAAGATAAATGTCAGATATTGATAATCAGGACTTGTATGACGGTGCGTCGACGGATGCACCGCTCATTGATTCATTGGGTACAGCTGTTAAACGTTTGATTGATAAGGGAAAAGCTCGAGGCTACATTACGATGGAAGAGCTTAATAAAGCTTTGCCCATGGAACGTGAATCTTCTGAAAATATTGAAGATATTATGGCAGGGATATCGGATATGGGGATTAGTATTATTTCCGAGTCTGATGTCGATAATTTTGAGCCGGACAGCGTTGATGATGATGAACTGGAAGAAGATGATGAAGAAGGCGGTAATTTTGACGAAAAAGAATTAGGCCGCAGTGATGATCCGGTTCGTATGTATCTGAAAGAAATGGGAACAGTGGAACTGCTGTCTCGCGAAGGTGAAATTGCTATTGCAAAGCGTATTGAGGCCGGAAAAACCGTTATGATTGACGGCTTGTGCGAAAGTCCGATGACTATTAAAGCCATTGCCGGTTGGCGGGATGAGTTAATTAATGGTACTATGCAATTGAGAGATATCGTCGATTTGGAAATGATGTATGGCGATGATGTTGAAGATTTGGCCTTTGATGAAGATGATTCCGCTAATGTTGATGATTTGGATAAAGTTGCAGAAGAATTAGCTAAAAAAGAAAATCTTGATGATATTGATGACGATCTTGACGACGATATTGAATTAGACAGTACCGTTGATGAGGGTGATGACGAAGAAATTGATCACGATGATATGGATGAAGGTGAGGCCGGAGAAGAAGGATCTTCTGATGATGATGATTTAGATGGGAATGGTGGTCGGACTTCTGCTTCTGTTGCGGCCATGGAAGAGGCCTTAAAAGAGCCGGTTCTGGATATTTTGAATAAAATTGCCAGCTATTATGATGACCTTAAAAAGATTCAAAATCAACGTGTTAACGCTATTATTGCCGGTAAAACATTAACTCCGTCTGCCGAGAAAAAATATTTGCAAGTTAAGCGGGATTTGGTCGAGTTGATGAGTTCTATTCATTTGAATTCTACTCGGGTTGAACAATTGGTTGAGCAGCTGAATTTTTTAAATAAACGTTTAATGGGACTTGAAGGTAAGTTATTGCGATATGCTTTGTCTTGCAAAATTAAACGGGAGGATTTTCTGACGGCTTATCAAAAATCAGAATTGGATCCTAATTGGTTGGATAATGTTTCTCATAAAAAAGATAAGCATTGGCAGTCCTTTGTTGAAAAATATGGTAAAGAAGTTCAGGAGTTGAGGGATTCTATTGCCCAGATGGCTCAGGAGTGCGGTTTGCCGATTTCTGAGTATCGTCGTATGGTCGATACCATTAAAAAAGGTGAAAGAGAAGCCGATTTTGCCAAGAAGGAAATGATTGAAGCCAACTTGCGTTTGGTTATTTCTATTGCCAAAAAGTATACTAATCGCGGTTTGCAGTTCTTGGATTTGATTCAAGAAGGTAATATCGGTTTGATGAAGGCCGTTGATAAATTTGAATATCGGCGTGGTTATAAGTTTTCAACTTATGCAACATGGTGGATTAGACAAGCAATTACGCGTTCCATTGCCGACCAAGCTCGGACAATTCGTATTCCGGTTCATATGATTGAAACAATCAATAAGTTGGTTCGGACGTCTCGGCAGATGTTGGCTGAAATGGGACGCGAGCCGGTGCCTGAAGAATTGGCTCAACGGTTGTCAATGCCGTTGGAAAAAGTGCGTAAGGTTATGAAAATTGCTAAAGAACCGGTATCTTTGGAAGCACCTGTCGGTGATGAAGAAGATTCTTCTTTGGGAGATTTTATTGCCGATGATACCGCTTTACAGCCTTTAGATTCTGCAATCCATTCTAATTTGAAAGAAACATGTACTCGGATTTTGTCTTCTTTAACTCCTAGAGAGGAAAGGGTGTTGAGAATGCGTTTTGGTATCGGAATGAATACGGATCATACTTTGGAAGAAGTTGGACAGCAGTTTAATGTTACGCGTGAACGTATTCGTCAGATTGAGGCAAAAGCCTTGCGTAAATTAAAGCATCCGAGCCGGTCACGGAAATTGCGTTCTTTCTTGGATCAGTAAAGTTTTATTGTATTTTTTTATAAATTATTTAGTATGAAAACACAAGATATCTTACAGAAAGCTTGGCTGAAGCCGGCTTATGTGGCATCAGAGCAATTTTTTGCCGATTGTGAAACAGCGATCTGGAGTGGTGATCTTTTATTGGAAATTTATGACCTTTGGCAATATTGGTATTATAAATTGAAGGTTGCCTATTTTCAGCGTCAAAAGCAATGGTCAAAAAATCAGGAAGAGTTAGAATATCGGCAGAAACAATTGTTGCAGTACTTTTTTTTGGATACGGAATTTTTGCCAAAATTGGCGAACTTTCTTGAAGAAGAACAGGTGATTTTGATTGATTATGCTCAGACTTTGATGCAGCAAAAAAATGTTTCGGTTCGAACATTGATGTTGTTGCTCGGAATCTTGCAGCTGCCATATCATCGGCGGAATGAAAAACTTGAAAATGTTTCGCTACAGCTGGTAGAGTATTTGGCCAAGCTTGGTTAAAGTTTGTATCTGAGGTAGGGTAATTCCAAAATCTTGTAGAAAAAAACACTCAAGTCTGAAAAGACTTGAGTGTTTTTGTTTTTTCTTTTATAAAGATTGTGTTTGAACTGATAAAGGACGATATTATGGCTTGTAATTATAATAATGAAGATAAACGTGTCATGAAACTTTCGGCAGATGCCAAGAATCAATCGCGGTTGCAAGAGTTAATCGATTTTGCAAAATTATCCGGTTATAAGAAAATTGGTATTGCGAACTGCAAAGGTGTGGAAGAATACGCTGTTAAATTGAAGGATTTGCTGCAAAAAGCCGGATTTGAAGTTTTTCAAATTAATTGCAAAGAAAGTGGGTTGGATGGTTGTGAAATTTGTGAGGAGATGTCCGGACCTTGTTGTGATCCGATTTCTCAAGCTAAATATCTAAATTCTGTCCCGACGGATTTTAATATTAATGTTGGTTTGTGTCTTGGGCATGGATTGTTGTTTCAGAAGTATTCGGAAGCAGATGTTACCACTTTTTTAGTAAAAGATTTTGCAACCGGGCATAAAACTGTTGAAAATTTGATGTAAATTGTTTAAAGAAAATGTTTTTTTTACTCCTCAAAAGTGTTTTTTGGGGAGTTTTTTTTTGATATATCTGTTATATCAAGATAGTGAGTTTTTGTCTTTATGTGTCTGATTTTAGATTAAATTTGTCAAAATATCCTAAATATTTTCCGTAATTGTATATATTGACAAAAAAATAAACCAGAGATATATATTTAATCGGACAAACAATTATTAAGACGATTATGAAAAATTTTAGTAATTTAAGAAATTTCATTTTGAAAGCAGGAAAGCTTTCACTTGAAAAAAGAAATGCAAACCATGTTCAAACTTTTAAAGGACATGACAACAAGGCATTATTTCTGGTTACTGAAGTCGATTTGGCCATAAGCCGAATGTTTAAAGAATTCGTCTTTGAAAACTACGGTCATCTGAATTACATGATTATTGATGAAGAAACGATCGCAAGTTTAGAGGGGTGTGTTTTTGACAAAATTCGGGAAACTGAGTATCAGTTTGTAATCGACCCGATCGACGGAACCGTAAATTATGCTGCAGGAATGCCGCTGTATGGAATTACCGTTGCTGTCATGAAACATGGAAAACTGCTTGAAGGGTACATATACCTTCCCGCTCTCGATGAGCTGGTCTATACAGACGGGCAGGAGGTTTTCTTTGAAACCGGGCAGGTGAAGCAACATTTGCCTAAAGATGTAAAGTCTGATTCGCGAGTTTTACTTGGGAATTCGTGGTTTGTCTACGGAATGAAGCCGGCCGAATTTATTTGGCAAGATTATTTTTCGGCAGTGATTTACTATTCCTTTATTGCCCTCCGACGTGTTCGCGGAGCCGTATTAAAAGCCTATTTATGGGATATTGCGGGAGGAATGGCGATTGTTAAGGCTTTGGGTATGGGATTGTATGATTGTGAAACAAAAGAGGAAATTGATTGCTTCTCTGAAAAGTGGTTTAATGATCAATGCAAGATTAAACGTCCATACCTTATCTGTTTTCAAGATGATTATGATTTAATTTTAAAAGCTACCGGAGGAATTAAATATAAGTAATCTTCCCGTGGCAAGTTTGAAAGGTTGAAGACTTATTGTGGTGACAAAAACATCCTTGGAATGATTATCCAAGGATGTTTTTTTGTTGACAGTATTTGTGTTTTGGCATAACTTCAAAGGATTGATATTTATAATTAATGTTTATTTTATTTATTTTTTATGAAAAGTTTAAAAGTTGCGACGGCAAAAGAAGCCGTTAAGTTAATGTGTGCTTTACTCCAAGCACAAATGTTGGACAATGATTTGGAAGTTAAACCCGGAACTCCTTCTAATGAGATGAATCCAGAATACGATGTTCGGTTAGGATGGTTTTATCGAAACGGGGTGAAGGTTGGTTGTCCTTGTTTTGTGTGTCGTTTTTCCGGTTGTATTGCTCATTTGAATAATGTTCAGGCTTTTGTTTATGTAAAAACTTTTGCTTCACGAACCCCGAACATGACCAAAATGTGTTTCAAAAAAGACGGAAGTTTTCAAGAGATTAAAAATGGTGAGAAATTTACTATGGATGACGGGAAGTCGTATCTCTATGAAAATGAAAAAATTCAAGCCCTGTAGCTTGTTATTCGATAGGAAAGCCTGTATGTAAGAAACATACAGGCTTTTGTTTGTGTTAGAAATAATTTTGTTCTTGACTAAAGCAGACATTTCCATTATTTTCTCACTGTTATTTGATAACGGGCCCATAGCTCAGTTGGTTAGAGCAGGCCGCTCATAACGGTCTGGTCGTTGGTTCGAGTCCATCTGGGCCCACCATCAAAATCCCTTCCCATAACGGAAGGGATTTTGTTTTTATGTTTGATGTTTTTAGCTGCAAAATTTTGGGATTGCGTTGACTGAGTGTTGTCTTTGTGCCGTAGGAATTATATTCTATAAAAAATACTTGACTTAGAGTAACCTCTAGATATTACACTCTATTTGTTTATTGATTTTATGTTATTATCATAAGGAGAAAATATGAAGATTTTACTTGCGTTAATCGTTATTGTCGGTCTCTTTTTTGCATGGAAAGGTTATTCTCGCTCTGTTTGGGATAAAACTTTTCCTAAAAGTGATAAAGTCGTTGTTAAAAAGGTACAGTTTAAAAACAGATACGGAATTACCTTAGTCGGAGATTTGTATCTTCCTAAAGATTCAAAAGGATCTAGACTTGCCGCTTTGGCTATTAGTGGTCCGTTTGGTGCGGTCAAAGAACAAGCCTCCGGTTTATATGCGCAAACGATGGCTGAAAGAGGTTTTGCGGCTTTGGCTTTTGATCCGTCTTATACGGGAGAAAGTGGCGGAGAACCCAGAAATGTGGCATCTCCGGATATTAATACGGAAGATTTTAGTGCTGCGGTTGATTTTTTGAGTAATTTGGATGAAGTTGATGCTGACAAAATCGGGATTATCGGCATTTGTGGTTTTGGCGGTATGGGGCTTAATGCGGCGGCTATGGATACGCGGATTAAGGCAACGGTCACTTCAACCATGTATGATATGAGTCGTGTCAATGCAAATGGTTATTTTGATGCAATGGGCGAACAGGAACGCTATGAGCTTAAACAAAAATTAAATGCACAGAGAACTAAGGATTTTAAAGATAAAACGTATGCCAAAGCTCCCGGGTTGCCGGATAAATTATCCGGAAATGAACCGCAATTTGTTCAAGATTATTACGGGTATTATAAAACGTCACGTGGTTTTTATCCGAGATCCATTAATTCTAATGGAAATTGGAATGAAACATCTGCTTTATCTTTTATAAATATGCCGATTTTATCTTACAGTTCTGAAATTAAAAGTCCGGTTTTGATGATACATGGTGAAAAAGCACATAGTCGCTATTTTAGTGAAGATGCTTATAAAAAACTTAAGGGAAATAATAAAGAATTATTGATTATTCCTGGTGCAAATCATGTCGATTTGTATGATCAGGTTGATAAAATTCCGTTTGATAAAATTACACAGTTTTTTCAAACGAATTTAAAATAACAAATCTTTTGCAAAGAAAAGGCAGTATTTTTAACTGCCTTTTTTATTGTTTAAAGAGCAACTCTATGAGAACAGGTAAAGTCGGATTAAAAACATTCTGTTTATTTGTAAAATTTTGTACAAAATACTTGCTTTTTTTCTGTAATGTGCTTAGAATGCGTTACAAAATAAAATTAGTATGTTTTTATAATTAACAAAAATGAAAAAGATTAAGGAAATTTTTGCTTTTAAGCGAAAAGACAAGGAACTTGAAGCTTTATGCCAGCCTTGTACCATGACTAAAGAACAGATTCAAAAAGCTTTGCAATCTCAAATGATTGAAGAAAAGGATCCACCTCTTCAATATCCGGATGCTTCGATTAAAATTTCAAGGAATCGTAGTGTTTATGTTCCTGTTACATATGCGGATGTTGAACGCCAAAGAAATGCTCTTAGGTATGTGTGGTGTGATGGTTTTGAATCTCCGGTATGGCAACAACGAAGATGTCGATGTTTGGGGATTCGGTTGGCGGATAGTTTTATCCTTCATGAAACAGTGGTGCAGGACACAATTGCAGAATTTCTCGGCTATTGGTGTACAAAATGTCATTCTCGAATTTTGAAAAAAGATGAGTTTTTGCTTCTGAATTCGGTTTGGAATGAGGTTTCGGCCATGCGCGTGAAGGCAGGGGATTTACCATTGCCGGAAAAGGTTGTTTATTGGGTATTTAACCAAAACGGTGAGGATGAAACTCAAAAGTATTGTTGTCTTGCACGAAAAAAGAGAGAAGTTTTTCAAGAAAATCAAAGCAGTGCTTGTTTGCTGACTGCAGTATTTTAATTATTTTAATTTTTTTTATTATGGCAAAGAAAGAAATCAGATCTCACAAAAATGAGAAAAAGGCGAAAGGTGCTTTTATTGGTAAAAAAGCCAATACCGAGTATCAACGTGAAAGAGATGCAAAAAAGAATCATCGTTGTTGTTAACGATGATTGACTGTAAAAAGGCGTTTTGAAAATATTTTCAAAACGCCTTTTTTATACAGAGAACAGAAACAAATCTTGACTTTGGTCATGGAATATGTTTTGCCTTGAAAAAAAAGGAGAGTGCTATGACAAAAACATCTTATAGCAAAGAAACTTTGAAGTTGATGCTTGGTTTTCAACGTGATGAAATTACAAGCTCGCGAATCTATTCGTATTTTGCCAAACGGATAAAGGATGAGAAAAATCGTTCCGTTTTGGAGAAAATCGCGGCGGATGAAGCTGCTCATGCCCAAATTTGGAAGCAATATACCGGACAAGAGGTGAGACCGGATTATTTACGAATTGTGTGGTATGTTATATTAACGTATGTTTTAGGGTATACGTTTGTTATTAAGCTTTTGGAATTGCACGAATATGAAGGGATTAACGGTCTTAGCGGTATGGAAAAAGAAATTCCCGAGACAAGACAGATTATTGCTCAAGAGCAGGAGCATGAAAAAAAGTTGATTGAAATGCTTGATGAAGAACGTTTAAATTATGTCGGAGCAATGGTCTTGGGCTTAAATGATGCTTTGGTGGAATTGACCGGGACTATTGCCGGTTTGACCTTTGTTTTGATGAACAATACCTTAATTGCTATGGCTGGGATTATTACCGGTATTGCCGCGACTTTGTCTATGGCGGCTTCTAATTATTTGGCCGAACGTGCCGATGGAAATCCACATGCTCTTAAAGCCAGTGTTTATACCGGTATTAGTTATTTGGTAACTGTTGTTTGTTTGGTTTTGCCGTATTTAATCTTTCCAAGTCGGATGTATTTAGCGGCCTTGCTTTGTATGATTGCCGTAGTCATCTTTTTAGTCTTTATTTTTAATTATTATATTGCTACCGTAAAATCAGAACCGTTTTGGCCTAAGTTTATTGAAATGTCGGCCATTAGTTTGTCGGTTGCTTTGATTTCTTTTGCAATCGGGTGGGTGGCAAAGCTTTGTTTTGGTATTGATGTCGGATAAGAAAAAAACGTGTTCTATTTAGAACACGTTTTTTTTAGTCTCCAGAAAATTCGGTACCGACCTCTGCCAGAATGATGACTCCGAATCATACCTTCCAGATCTTCGGGTCTTGCATTTGCCGGAGGGGCTTTTTTTGTGTAGCCGCGGTAAATCGTTTCGTGGTCGAGGTAGAAGTCAATGTTGAATGTTCCATCCTCATTTGCAGAAGTTGAAAACTTGGCAATTTTATACCATCTGGGATCAACATATTTTTTCTTGAGATACTTCCACAGTTTTATTCCTGCGGCAAAACAGAGTGCAGATATTACTACCCCTGTTAAAATTCCATAACCAAACATAATTTAATAATTTTTAATTTTCTGTTTTGATAATACGCTGCGTTTGTCTATTTGTCAATTTTTTTATTTAAAATAATCTCTTGACTTAGAGTAACCTCTAGATTTTATCCTAGCAACAGAATCGAAAACAGATATTTTATTTTTGTTTTACGGAGGTATTATGAAAATTAATTTTTTATACATTTTTACCCTTATGGGATTATCTTTTTTTTCTAATATAGCGGAGGCAGAAGATATGAAAAAAGCACCGATTGATACAATTTTTGAGCAAGGAAATGTTAATCCTTACGGAAAATTCTTTACAGGAACAACCTATTTGAATATGTTAAGCCCGAACGATGAAGTTTTTAATGCTCCTATCGGTAACGTGACGTTTGAGCCCGGAGCTCGGACCAATTGGCATAAACACAGCGGAGGTCAAATTCTTTTGGTCTTGAGCGGAGAGGGGCGTTATCAGGAGCGAGGAAAAACGCTTCAAATCTTGAAAAAAGGAGATGTTGTTCGTATTGCTCCGGATGTTGAACATTGGCATGGAGCTGCACCGGATTCTTGGTTTACGCATATTTCTGTTGAAACGAATGTTCCCAACAATCAAGCAACCTGGTTGGAACCGGTTAAGGATCAAGACTATAAATAAGTTTTTTATATGAGGTAAAAAATGACATTATTGGAAAAAGTAAATTCACCACAAGATGTTAAAAAGTTGAATCTTGCTGAATTGGAAACTTTGGCTGAGGAAATCCGTCAGGCTATTTTGAATCGAGACAGTAAAATTGGCGGGCATGTCGGTTCTAATTTGGCGGTTGTGGAAGCAACATTGGCCTTACACTATGTGTTTAATTCTCCTTTGGATAAAATTGTATTTGATGTTTCTCACCAATGCTATGCTCATAAGTTAATTACCGGGCGTCAAGACGGTTTTTTAACGGATGAGGGAATGAAACGTATTTCCGGTTATACCAATCCGAAAGAAAGTGAGCATGATGCTTTTGTGGTCGGACATACCTCAACATCGGTCAGTTTGGCTTGCGGTTTGGCAAAAGCTCGAGATTTTCGCGGAGAAAAACATAATGTAATTGCTCTTATCGGCGATGGCTCTCTGAGCGGAGGCGAGGCTTTTGAGGGGTTGGATAACGCGGCTCTTTTAAAAAGCAATATGATTATTGTTGTTAATGATAATGAGATGTCCATTGCCGAAAATGTCGGTGGGTTGTATGAAAATTTGCGTTTATTGCGAGAGACGAAAGGAAAAGCCGAATGCAATTTCTTTAAGGCTCTTGGATTTGAGTATTTTTATATTGATAACGGAAATTCTTTGTCCGATTTAATCCATACGTTTTCCGAGGTTAAAGATACCAATAAACCCACGGTCATTCATATGCATACCTTGAAAGGAAAAGGTTATTCCTTAGCCGAAGAGTATAAAGAAACGTGGCATTGGCGGATGCCGTTTAATTTGTCGGACGGCAGCTTGACTTTTCAGGATAATAAAGAGACTTATAACAGTATTACCGTCAATTATTTAATTAAAAAAGTTGAACAAGATAAAAAAGTTGTGGTTATTAATGCGGCAACGCCCGGAGCTGTTGGATTAGTTCCGGATAAAAGACGTCAGTTGGGACAAAATTTTGTTGATGTCGGAATTGCGGAAGAACATGCGGTTGCTTTTTCTTCCGGATTGGCAAAAGGTGGATGTAAGCCGGTTTATATGGTGTTGAGTTCTTTTATTCAGAGAGCTTATGACCAGCTTTCTCAAGATTTGGCAATTAATAATAATTCGGCGGTTATTTTGGTTTTTGGCGGAGGAATTTCGGCCGCCGATGTTACTCATTTGGGGTGTTTTGATATTCCTTTAATCAGCAACATTCCAAACGTTGTGTACTTAGCTCCGACAACTAAGGAAGAATATTTGGCAATGTTGGATTGGGGAATTGAACAAAATTCGCATCCGGTTGTTATTCGGGTTCCTAAAGAGGTGGTTTCTGCCAAACTTGATAAGGTTGATTATGGAAATTTAAATGTTTATCAAACGGTTGAAAAAGGCCGTCAAGTTGCTCTTTTAGGTTTGGGAAGCTTTTTTGGCTTGGCTCAGAAAGTTGCTGAACAATTAAAGCAAAAAGGCGTTCATCCGAGTGTTATTAATCCGCGTTATATTACCGGGATTGATGAGATTTTGTTAAATGAGTTGAAAAAAGAGCATCAACTTGTTGTTACTTTGGAAGACGGAATCTTAGATGGTGGTTTTGGAGAAAAAATCGCTCGTTTTTATGGTAAGGATGCTATGAAGGTTTTGACGTTTGGCGGTAAAAAAGAATTTACCGATCGGGTGGCGTTGGAGGAACTTTATCAGCGTTATCATTTGACAGCGGAACGTATTGTCCAAGATATTTTAGAAACGCTGAAAACGTGTTAAGAAAAATCCCCGGGATAATTCCCGGGGATTTGATTTTTTGTTAGTTCTTGGGATAAGTTTCTTTGATTTTGCGAATGCAATTTAACCAGTTCGATGTTCCGTTTTCTAAATCATGATATAACATATCAAATTGCTCTTCAAACGGCGGGTAGGCTTCTCTTCGATTTATTTTCCAATCTTTTAGAGAATTTGTTTCCTTAAATTCTTGTAAGTAGAGATTTTTGCCATGACGGGCAATTTGAAGTTTGTGTTGATTGGCATAGTTGGCAAAAGAGGCGTATTCTTTTGGGGTATAAGGATATTTAAGTGTTTTGTTCATAGGGATTTCCTTTCTGTTAAGAGCTTATATTTCGGCGGCATATCCAGCGGCACGCCAGATAACGCCAACGGTTTCATCGGCTCGACCATAGGATTTTGTCTTAAATTCGGTTTCATTTTGTCCATAGGTGCTTCCATACAAACTGACACACAGAGTAGGTGTACGGAAAGTTGTTAATAGGCTGTAGTACGAATCCCGGAAAGGTCGCAATAAATTAACAACATATCGGGTTTGGTCTTCTTCCCACCAAATGTAGCCTCCTTGTTCCAACCATCCACTTTTATAGAGACGGTACCAGCTTTCTCCTTCGTTCCAGCTTTCAATCACAAAATCGATATTGGGCATGGCATTGCTTAAATCAGTTTTGACACTTTCCCCGACTTTTTGATCAATCAGATTTTGGATACTGGCAAATTGAGCTTCACTGACGTTTTCAAATTTGTTAGCAATAACAATATAATAACAAATCCCGTGTTCGGCTTTGCCTAAATAGGGAAGGCGAACGCTTTTTTGTTCTTCATCAATCACATAAAAGTCACAATAACTATTTTCTTGGGTGGTATTGGCACTTAGTTCGGCGTCGTATTCTTCTTGTGTTTTGGAGTATTTTTCATATTCCGGATTGTTGATGGATAAAGTTTTTAGCCGCAACATCTCGGTCCAAAAATCCGGGTATCCGGTATCACAATTGCTAATCAGGTATCCGGTTGCATGATTTTCATCGTTGAGGGGTAATAATCCCGGGTATGATGCCGGATGATCAAAAGCAATAATACTGCCAATATGCATAAAGCGGGTTACTTCTGAGGCTTGTTGGGCTAAGTCTGCTTGTTCTTGGGCTTTGGCCGTGAGTGTTTGGCATTGCCCCAATGAGGAGGCTGCACTTGCCGCACTTGATGCTGCTTCTGCGGCAGCTGTTCTTGAATCCGTATGGTAGTTTTCCATAATGTTGTTAAATTTATCAATTTCAATTTGGGAATTGGTCAGCCCGGTTCCTGAAGAATTCCAAATAATGGCTTTATTGGCTGCCGGTTGCGGGAAATCTTTAACCAAACCGGAATTGACCGAGTAAACCGGAAGTAAAAAAGAACGATTTAGAGCTTCGGCAATTTGTTGTGTACAGGCGATTTGATAGTTAAATTCATAATTAAGTGCTTTACTGCGGATTTCTCCTCCTTCTTGAAAATCACTTACTCTTTTGATGCTCAGCTCTCGAATAATGGAAATTACGGAATCTTTTTGCGGTGCCGTATTGAAAATAACACTTCCTCCGGTATCGTTATTTTCAAAGGAAATGGTGTATCCTTCCGTTAATAAATTGTCGTTTACGTAGACGTTGATGTTACTGCTTTCAAAAATCAAAAACGGAAAAACAAATTCTGTTTGTATTCCGTCGGCAATGTAGTTGATGTGAGGAATTGTCTCATCGATGGTTATATTTTTTTGCTGCATGGAAAACTCCTGTTGTTGTTTAAAAAAAAGAAAAGCTCTTTCTTGTTGTGAAAGAGCTTTCAAAAAGGGCATAATTTTCCCTTTGCTGTTTTGCTTATAACAAAAAAAATCAGAAAAGTCAAGGAAAATATTCCTATTCTTATTTTTTGTTACCTAAATAATTTTGTCCGCAGGTTGTTTTGGTAGATTGACACTTTTTAAAATTTAAGATACACTAGAAGTGTAATGTGCGGAAAGATAAAAGCTACCCATATATCACACACATACACATCTAAAACAGCTTTTATTTATTTTATTCCTTTCCGCCATTACGCCAGTTAAGGATTGTGGAGGACGGTGTCATGCAGAAGCGAATAATAGGAATAATCTTCTTAGGCTTGTGTTTTTTTATAGGAAGAGCAGAAGCCGGGATTATATCATTACCAAGAGTTATAGGGGATATGAGTTCCCGATATAATGATACAAACGGTGGAATAAGAGAGCCGGTTAAATTGAGTTGTGCAGCACGAGGTAAAGTTGATAAACCAAATGATAGCTGCCAAAAGTGTGTTAACGAATATGCGGGATGTTGTGATTATATTGAATGTAGCACCGCGTCCAATTGTTATAAATATACTTCGGCTGATGCAGAAAAATATACCTGTGCGTCCTCGTGTCAAGATCGGTCTGGAAAACATTACAAAGATTGTCGTTATCAGTTAACGTGTAAAGATGTCTTGGGGATGACCACGGAAGAAGCCAGTCCGTATATAGCGGCGGGATTTTATTGCTCTCAAGCAAAAACAACATGTAAGATTGTAAATGGAACGACCCTTGGATCCTGTAAGCAATCTTCAGTATCATTAGGTGGAGAGAGTAACAGTGGTTCTTTAGGAGGAATGACTTCCGGAGGCAGTACCTCAGAACAAAGTATTATTTGTTATGCCTGTACGTGTCCGGAAGGGACCTATAATACTGTTCAGGAAGGACAAAGCTGTACAGTTAGCCAGCAAATTGGGGATATGAAATGTTATACGTGCGGCTGTCCAGCCGGAACCTATGGAGAAAACTGTACAAAATGTCCGGAGGGCAGTTATAGTGTTGCCAGTGCATCGGCGACGTGTAAGGGGTGTCCGGCAGGATATGGGTCTAAGACAGGGGTAATGGGAGCCACCAGTCTGGAGGCGGCCTGTGAGATTTGTCCGCAAGGAACGTATAAAGCCAATATTGGTCCGGGAAGTTGTACGGCTTGCCCGACCGGATATGATGCCATTGCCGGTATGGTTGGGGCAACAACACAAGTACAGGCTTGTTCGAAAACCGAAAATGATAATGTTGATCCGCAATTTGATGAGGCTATCAAACTTGTTATTGATACCAGTTTGGGCAAGGAGTTTAGTTTTAAGGTTGAAAATGCATCCGATATTAATTTTGATATTGATTGGGGAGATGGTGTAAAAGAAAATTATACAACATCAGGTATTGTTTCTCATACATATGAGGAAGATTCAAAAGAATATATTCTTACAATTGTTGGACGTTTACCTGCAATGGGAAAAATAAGTACAACAAATGTTGTTGCTCTTAAGCAACTGAATCTTGCATCAGTTAAGTCATTTGATAGTACTTTTTATAAACATAGGCAACTAAAAGGAACAATTCCGGAATTGCCTTCTGGTTTGGTGAGTGCAAAGTCTTTATTTTTTAGTTGTAGTGGTTTAACTGGAAATATTCCAGAGTTGCCTAAAACCTTAGTAAATGGTTCATATATGTTTTATCTTTGTAAGGGTTTAACAGGCGAATTTCCTGAAATTCCTTCTCAATTAACTGACGGAAGTTCAATGTTCGAATTTTGTACAGGTGTAACAGGAGGTATCCCAAAATTACCAGATAGTCTTACCAATGGTAGTTCAATGTTTAAAGATTGTAAAAAGTTAACGGGAAAGATTACTAATATTCCATCTAACTTAAGAAAAGGGGCCAGTATGTTTAGTAGCTGTGATAATATTACAGGGATTATACCAGAGTTACCTGCAAGTTTATCGGATGGATCTAGTATGTTTGAATATTGTGGCAATTTGACAGGCAATATTCCAAATTTGCCTTCAGGATTACAAAATGGAGATTCTATGTTTAAGGCATGTTATGGTTTGAAAGGTGGTATTCCACAATTACCTAATAGTTTAACTAATGCTAATCAAATGTTTACTTATGATGGAGGTTTAACAGGAGATGTTCCAAGTTTGCCTAAAAATTTGCGAACAGGTCAATATATGTTTGCTTATTGTAATGGGTTGAATGGAAAAATCACAAGTCTTGAATCATCTGTAACTGATGCAGCAGGAATGTTTCAAGGATGTCAAAATTTAACAGGTAGTATACCAAAATTACCTTCAAATTTGTCGAATGGGTATCAAATGTTCGAGAATTGTAAAAAACTAACTGGAAATATTCCTTCACTGCCTTCTAGCTTAACTAGTGGACATACTATGTTTTCAGGATGTACAGGATTGGTAGGTAATATTCCAACTTTTCCTACAAGTATGAATAGTGCAGGATATATGTTTGATGGTTGTACAGGATTAACGGGGAATATACCAGAATTACCAAATAATTTAAAAAATGGGTATGCAATGTTTAGAAATTGTGGTGGATTAACAGGGGTAATTCCTGAATTACCTTCAGAAATTACGGATGCTACTTTTATGTTTCAAAAATGTACAGGATTAACAGGAGTGGCTCCTGTAAAACCATCAAAACTTTCTTCTTATACAGGTATATTTAGTGGTACAAATATTCCTAATGATGAAAGATGGTCTAACAATGCATGGAGTTATTAATCTATTTTATTAATAAGAAAAATCCCTTGCTAACTGGCAAGGGATTTTTTTGTTTATTTATTTATTCTTCTTCTGAAGGGGAGGTATCATCTCCCATGAGTTCGCTACTCAAATGTCCGGCATCGGCTTTGATTTTGTTTTCTATTTCTTGGGCAATATCCGGATGGTCTTTCAGAAATTGTTTGGCATTTTCTCTTCCTTGACCGAGCTTTTCTCCGTTATATGCAAACCAAGAGCCTGATTTTTCAACAATGTTGGCCTTAATCCCTAAATCAAGGAGTTCCCCGGTTTTGGAAATGCCTTCTCCGTACATAATATCAAAATCAATAACTTTGAACGGAGGAGCTACCTTGTTTTTAACAATCTTAACGCGGGTTTGACTACCGACAATTTCTTCTTTGTCTTTTAGTTTGCCAATGCTGCGGATATCAATACGGACAGAGGCATAAAATTTGAGAGCATTTCCGCCGGTGGTCGTTTCCGGATTGCCAAACATAACCCCAATCTTCATACGGATTTGGTTAATGAAAATAATTAAGGTATTTGAACGGGCAACCGTAGATGTTAATTTGCGGAGAGCTTGACTCATGAGGCGTGCTTGTAAACCCATATGAGAATCGCCCATTTCTCCTTCAAGTTCGGCCTTAGGGACAAGGGCGGCAACCGAATCGACGACCAAAACATCAATCGCACCGGAACGAACCAATGTGTCTGCAATCTCAAGGGCTTGTTCTCCGGCATCGGGTTGTGAAATTAACAGGTTTTCAATATCAACCCCAATCTTTTTGGCATAAGACGGATCCAGTGCATGTTCCGCATCTATAAAAGCACATGTGCCACCTTTCTTTTGAGCTTGGGCAATGACACTTAGTGCCAATGTGGTTTTACCGGAGCTCTCCGGTCCATAAATTTCAACAATACGTCCTTTAGGCATCCCCCCGATACCAAGAGCTAAATCCAAACCGAGAGAACCCGTGGAAATTGCTTCAATATCGGCATGGGCGTTATCTTGTCCCAGTCTCATGATTGAGCCTTTACCAAAAGCTTTTTCAATTTGACTGAGAGCCGCATCAAGAGCTTTATCTTTATCCATGTGAATCTACCTTATGTTAAATGTTATTTCTGTTAATTGTTATAGCTGAGCTGAGAAAAAATACAATTTTCGTCTCTCAGTTATCCCTTGAAAAGTAATATGTTCTATTTTTGTTCTTTTGGCAAGCGTTTTTTTGTTTTGGAGGTTCTTTTTTTGGCGGGGTAGAGCTCAATGCCAGATTGAGCGGCCTTTTGAAACAGAACAAATTCTTTATAATCTGAAATGGAGGCGGTTACAACAGCCCCTAAAATGACAACAATCCATGAACAATAAATCCAAATCAGTAATACCGGAATTGTTGCCAAGGCTCCGTAAAGTGTTTTGTACATGGAGCTGGCGTAAATCAATAATCCGAAAAATTTTCTTAAAACCAAAAATAGGAGCATGGCAACGGTTGCTCCAACAAAACCATGAGAAACGGAAACTTTTTTGTTGGGAACAAGAACATAAAGCAGAACCAGTGCCAGAATGGTAAAGACACATGGAATAAGAAAACTAAGGTAAAATTGGGAATGGACAATATCTTCAGGCATAAATTTTTGTAAGGTATAGACATAACCTCTTAGGGAAAAGGCCGTGCCAAGCAAAAGAGGCCCTAAGGTAATTACCGTCCAATATAACGTGATTTTTGTTTTAATATTGCGAGATTTATGTACTTTAAAAATAAAATTGAGGCTGTTTTCAATGGTTGATAGCAACAGAATCGCCGTTAAGGCAATTCCGATTACGCCAATGGTGGTTAGTTGTGCGGTGGCATTAATAAAGTCGGCAAAATATTGGCTGATTTCTTGTTCTATATTGGGAACAACATTTTGTAAAACAATGTCTTGTAACTGTTCTTTGACATTATGAAAAACCGGAAAAGCCGAAAAAATTGCCAACCCGATTGCAATAAGCGGAACAATCGCAATGAGAGAAGTGTAGCTTAAGGCGGCGGCAACACGAAAAACCGTATCATCATTAATCCGGTTGATGAGGTAGCGAATATAATTGTAAGAAGAGTGAGCGAAAGTTTTGGCTTTGTTTAATGTCATGGAAAGAGAATTATTACTATACATTCGACACCTTAAAAAAAATTGTTTACAAATCGCTTTTAATTTTATAAAAAACAATTCAGAATTCAAGTTTTTAATTTAAGATATAGTAAAGGAACTTTGACATGACTACAAATACGGCTCTGATGGCTGGTAAAAGAGGCTTGATTATGGGCCTTGCTAATGATAAGTCCATTGCTTGGGGAATTGCTCAGGCTCTGAACGACCAAGGTGCTCAGTTGGCAATTTCTTACCAAAACGAGGCTTTGGAGAAAAGAGTTCAGCCGTTGGCGGCTCAATTAGACAAAGAAGCTTTGTTGATTAAATGTGATGTTTCTGATTCTGCCAGTGTTGAAAATTGCTTTAAAGAACTTGGCGAAAAATGGGGCAAAATCGACTTTGTTGTGCATGCCATTGCTTTTTCTGATAAAAATCAACTTAAAGGTCGTACAATTGATACTACTCGTGATAACTTTAAGATGACAATGGAGATTTCTTGCTTCTCTTTCTTAGAGGCTTGTAAATATGCTTCTCCGCTCATGAATGAAGGCGGTGCAATTGTTACTTTAACCTATATGGGTAGCGAAAGAGTTTTGCCTAACTATAACATTATGGGTGTTGCCAAAGCCGCTTTGGAAGCTTCTGTTCGTTATGCTGCAATGGATCTCGGCAAGCAAGGGGTTCGCGTTAATGCAATTTCTGCCGGTCCGATTAAGACTTTGGCGGCTTCCGGTATTGGTGATTTCCGTAAGATTTTGCACTGGAATGAGTTAAATGCTCCGTTGCGTCGTAATGTTACGCAAGAAGAAGTCGGCATGGCTGCTTTGGGTTTGTTGTCTGCTTGCGGAACCGGTATTACCGGTGAGGTTGTTCATGTTGACTGCGGTTACCATATTCAAGGAATGTTGAACTTGGATAATGTTGCAGCAACGGCTGAAATGTTGAAAGACTAAAATTTGAGAGAGTAACTCTTAAAATGTGCTTGTGAATAGCCTATTAAAGATTAAAATAAGGACCATTGAAAAATGGTCTTTATTTTTTTATTGAGGGGTCCTTGATGCCAGAAATTACAACTCCGTTTCCCGAATTGCGTTCCAAAAGAAAAAGAATTTTGCATACCAAAATATTGGTTAAGTCGGTTGTTTATGCTTTTGCAATTTTCGGGGTATTGTTTATTCTTTTTTTGTTGGCAATTTTGGGAATGTTACGGCAAGAAGCCGGAATGTCTGCAACTGTTCCGGGCAGGGCTGTTTTGACCATTAATTTTAACCAAAGTTTTGGCGAAGTGCGAAATGATAACCTACTGACGGAAATCAGTGAGGAAAGTTTGCTTTCTTTTTATGATTTGATTAAAGCAATCAATGTTGCTGCGATGGATAAAAGAATCCATTTTCTTGTCGGGAATATCAGTGTTTCTGATTTAGGATTGGCTCAAATTCAAGATTTGCGTCAAGCAATTTATAACTTTAAAGCCAGCGGAAAAAAAGCTTATATGACATCTTCTGGTTTTGGAGCTTTGGGGCAGGGAACTTCGGAATATTATTTGGCTTCTGCTTTTGATGAAATTTGGATGCAACCCAATTCAGAGGTTGGAATAACCGGATTGTCTATGGAGGTTCCTTTTGTGCGGGCTCTGGCGAATAAAGTGGGAATTACTCCGGAATTTTACTCGCGTTATGAGTTCAAAACCGCGGCAGATTCTTTAACTCAGACCCAAATGTCCGCTCCTTATCGGAGTGAACTGGAAAAGCTGGGTAAAAGTATTATGGATACTTTTTTGACGGATGTCAGTAAAGAGCGTGGTTTTGTCGGGCGACAGCTGCAAGATTTGGTTAACCAGGCTCCGCTTGATGCTGAAATATCTTTGCAAAAAGGGTTAGTTGATCGGATTGGGTATCGGCAAGAGCTGTTGCAAAATCTTAAACAACAACATCAGGTTGATGAAATAAGTGTTGAAAATTATGTTTTGAATTTTTCTCAGCCAAAAACGAGCAAGAAAATCGCTTTTTTGGTGCTAGAAGGGACGATTGCGGAAGGCAAAAGCATTGATAACCCTCTCCAGAGTGAAAAGATTGTCGGAGCTGAAACGGTTTTGAAACAGTTGGAGGAAATTGCTCAAGATAAGTCAGTTAAGGCTTTGGTTTTGCGTGTAAATTCTCCTGGAGGTAGTTATGCCGCCTCTCAAGAAATTTGGTATGCTTTAAAGAAATTTAAGGAAGAAAAGAAGGTTCCGTTAATTGTGTCTATGGGGGATTATGCCGCCAGTGGTGGATACTTTATATCTTTAGCGGGTGATAAAATTGTTGCTGAACCTTCCAGTATTACCGGTTCTATTGGTGTTTTGGGTGGTAAGCTGGTGTTTAAGGATTTGTGGGCTAAAATTGATATTCATTGGGATGGTGTTAAATTTGGTGAAAATGCCGATATTTTGAGTGTTAATAAAACTTTTTCTGAAAGTGAAAAAAATATATTTAACAAATCGTTAGATAGAATATATGAAGATTTTACTTTAAAAGTTTCCGAAGCCAGAGAAATTCCGTTAGAAAAAATGAATCTTTTGGCCAGAGGGCGAGTTTGGAGCGGAGCCGATGCTGTGCAAAATGGTTTGGTCGATGAAATCGGCGGTATTAATCAGGCTTTGGGTTTGGCTAAAAAAATGGCTGATATTAAAGAGAATGAAAAATGTGCCATTCTTTATTATCCTAAGGCTAAAACCTTGCAAGAAAAAATAATGGAAGTTATTCAATCTTCTCCGAGTGTTGCGGCCAATAAAGTAAAATCTGATTTTGGGCTTGATATTAAGGGATTGATTGTGCTAAAAAGATTGAAATATGATTTGGCGTTGCCGCCGTTTGTGTTAAATATGTAAAAGGGAAAAATAATGGCAATAGATAAAGAAACCGTAAAACGGATTGCTTTTTTGTCGCGATTAAAAGTCGATGACGATAAAATTGAGGCAACAGAAGAAGAGTTTAATAAAATTTTGCAATGGGTCGATCAGTTGGCTGAAGTTAATGTCGACGGAGTTGAACCCTTGATTTCCGTTAATGACGGTTGTTTGACTTTAAGAGAAGATGAAGTTACCGAAGGAAACCAAAGCGAGGCTGTTTTGGCAAATGCTCCGATGAAAGAATATGGGTATTTTACGGTACCTAAAGTGGTTGAATAGTTTGTTGAGAGATGATTTCTGTTTTTTTAACAGATGTTATCGGTAAATTGAGAAGAGATGGATAGAATGACAGATTTAACAAAGTTGACAATTGCAGAAGCCAAAGAAGGGCTGAAAAAGAAAGAGTTTTCAACAACGGAATTAACAAAGGCTTATCTTAATAAAATGGATGAATGTCGCCGTTTGAACGCCTATGTTTGTGAAACGCCGGATTTAGCCTTAAAACAAGCTCAAGTCAGCCAAGAAAAATACCAAAACGGTACGGCAGGTGATTTGGAAGGAATTCCTTTAGGAATTAAAGATTTGTTTTGTACAAAAGGGATTGCCACCACGGCATGTTCCAATATCCTTAAAGGATTTGTTCCGCCTTATGAGTCGACGGTAACGTCTAAATTGTTGGCCGCCGGAGCTTCTTTTTTGGGAAAACTTAATTTGGATGAATTTGCCATGGGCGGAAGTAACGAAACTTCGGCTTTTGGACCGGTTATTAATCCATGGAGTAAAGATGTTCCGCTAGTTGCCGGAGGTTCTTCCGGCGGATCGGCGGCTGCGGTTGCGGCCAATATGTGTGCCGGAGCAACCGGAACAGATACCGGCGGTTCTATTCGGCAACCGTCAGCTTATTGCGGAGTGACCGGAATTAAGCCGACTTACGGGCGTTGTTCTCGTTATGGAATTATTGCGTTTGCTTCTTCTTTGGATCAGGCGGGGCCAATTGCCAAAGATGTTCGTGATTGTGCGATTATGCTGAAAACCATGTCCGGATATGATGCTAAAGATGCTACCTCGGCAAAAATTGATGTGCCGGATTTTGAGGCTTATTTGGGACAAGATATTAAGGGTATGAAAATCGGGTTGCCCAAAGAGTTTTATGTTGATGGCTTGGATAAAGAAATTGCCGCTTATTGGAATAAGGCAGCCGAGATGTTAAAGGCTCGGGGAGCTGAGGTGGTTGAAGTGTCTTTGCCGCATATTAAATATGCTTTGGCAACTTATTACATTATTGCTCCGGCGGAGGCTTCTTCTAATTTGGCTCGCTATGATGGTTTGCGTTTTGGTAATCGAATTGATGGAAAACATTTGGACGATATGTACATTAATTCCAGAACGGCAGGATTTGGAAAAGAAGTTAAACGAAGAATTATGATTGGAACGTATGTTCTGTCTGCAGGGTATTATGATGCTTATTATCTGCGGGCTCAAAAAGTTCGGCGTTTGATTCGAGAGGATTATCTTAAAGCCTTTGAAAAATGCGATGTTATGTTAACCCCGACGGCTCCGACGGCAGCTTTTGCCATTGGGGATAAATCGATGAATGAAAATCCGATTTTGATGTGGTTGAATGATATCTTTACGGTATCCGTCAGTTTGGCCGGTTTGCCGGCTATGAGCTTGCCGATTGGGTTGTCTGAGGCGGGATTGCCGCTTGGAATGCAGTTGGTTGGTAAAGCTTTTGATGAAGCCTCAATCTTTAAGGTTGCCGATGCGTTGGAAAAAGATGTTGATTTTAGAAAGGTAAGATAATGACAGGGATGATTATTGAAGGAAAAACCGGAAATTGGGAAGTTATTTGCGGACTGGAAATCCATTGTCAGATTATCTCAAAATCTAAAATGTTTTCCGGAGCGTCAACTCATTATGGTTCGGATCCGAACGAAAATGTTTCTTTTATTGATGCCGGAATGCCCGGAATGTTGCCAACGTTGAATAAAGAATGTGTGCATCAAGCCATTAAAACCGGTTTGGGATTAAATGCCGTTATTAATAAATATTCGGAATTTGCACGTAAAAATTATTTTTATGCCGATTTACCGCAAGGTTACCAAATCAGTCAATTTAAATATCCGATTGTTGGCGAAGGTTTTGTTAAAATTGATTTGGAAGACGGAAGTTCTAAAAATATCGGGATTGAACGGATGCATATTGAACAAGATGCCGGAAAATCTATTCATGATATTTCTCCGGATAAGAGCTTTATTGATTTGAATCGTGCCGGGGTCGGTTTGATGGAGATTGTGACAAAACCTGATTTTCGTTCTCCGGAAGAGGCTGGGGCTTTCTTGCGTAAATTACGTTCCATTGTTCGGTACTTGGAAACCTGTGACGGAAATATGGATGAAGGCTCTATGCGTTGTGATGTTAATGTGTCGGTTCGTAAAATCGGAGAAGAAGGTTATCGGACTCGGTGTGAAATGAAAAATGTTAACTCGGTCAAGTTTGTTATGCAGGCGATTGAGAGTGAAGCCAAACGTCATGTCGAAGTCTATGAGACCGGAGGGACCATTGAGCAAGAAACACGTCAGTTTGATCCGGCTAAAGGCATTAGCAAAGTTATGCGGAAAAAAGAATTTGCTCATGATTATCGGTATTTCCCGGAGCCGGATTTGTTACCTTTGGTCTTGGATGAGGCTTGGATTGAGCAAATTAAATCCGAATTGGTTGAGTTGCCGGATGCTAAAAAAGCAAGATTTATCAAAGAACTTGGTTTAACGCCGTATGATGCCGATGTTTTGTGTGAAAATCGTGAAACAGCCGAGTTTTTTGAAAAAGCTGCGAAAGGTCATGATGCCAAAAAG
Organism: uncultured Alphaproteobacteria bacterium; assembly: GCA_944392275.1. GTDB lineage: Bacteria > Pseudomonadota > Alphaproteobacteria > RF32 > CAG-239 > CAZU01. The sequence continues at coordinate 360,943 of CALXWA010000001.1, read as the reverse complement.
GTTGCCAATTGGATGATGGGTGATTTTTTTGCCATGTTAAATGAAAAGAAAATTACATTGGATGAAAGTCCAATTTCTCCGGAAAACCTTGGTAAATTGGTTGATTTGATTACCGGAAACATTATTAACGGGAAAACCGCAAAGGATGTTTTCGAGATTATGGCTGAAACAGGGGAAAATCCGGAAAAAATTGTTGAAGAAAGAGGTTTGAAACAAGTTACCGATACCGGAGCTATTGAGGCTCTTGTCGACCAGATTATTGCTGAAAATCCGGATAATGTTGCCGCCTATAAAAACGGAAAAAACAATTTGTTAGGATGGTTTGTCGGTCAAGTTATGAAGGCCTCTAAAGGAAAAGCCAATCCGGCGATTGTAAACAAAATGTTGATGGAAAAATTAAATTAACTTTTCCTGAACTTTGTTAAGGCATAAAAAAACATCGGTAAACTTACCGATGTTTTTTTATGCTTGTTTTTATTATTTGTTGATGGGCAAGGGTTGTGGTAAACCGGCCGGTAAAGGTGCCGGGACAGGTTTAGGAACAACCGGCTCTGCTTTGGAATCAGAGTTACCCTCTAAGGGAAGCGGTTGAGGCAGGTTTGCGGCTGCCTCTTTGGGTGTGCCGTTTGGCTCAAGTGGTTGAGGAAGAGCCGCCGGTAATGCTTGTTCAACCGTGTTGGTCTCTAATTTTGGTAAGGGAATATCCCCTTGAGGTAAGGGGGCTTCTTTTGCTTGGGGAAGAGGAGCGTTGCTTTCTTTTATGTCAACCATGGAATTAAGTATGGAGTGTGAAACTTTGTCTCCGACTTTGATGGCATTTTTAGCCACTTGACCGGCGTTGATTTCAATAACGGCACGAACCGGCTCTCTTGAGATGATTAATTCTTCAGACATCGGCGTTGCATTTTCTTTAATCATGATGATGGAAGTATCCGGGCCGACAAACAACATGTCTAGTGGGATGTTGGTATCTTTCATCCACATGGCGACCGGACGTACCGGATAGATATTGAAAATCATACCGCTGTTAAAGTCTAATGTCTTACGGTTCATTAAGCCGGTCTCAAGCTCTTTGGGAGTGTTGGCTGTTTCTACGGCAAAACGAACTTCTCCGTTCCCGGTTTTGATAACTAAGGGGGTTAGAGGTTTTTGCGGTGCCTGTTCTTCGGAACACGCAAAAACAAACATGATACAAGCTAATATTTTAAAAATTTTAGGCATTAATTTTACTCCTGTTTGAGGTGTTTGGTTGATGAATGCGGGAGTTTGCGAGGACTCCATTGCGAAACAACAACCGGTCCGTTTTGTGAAATAAGAACTTTTTTGGGGGATAATCCCTTATTTTTGTTAAAAGCGGAGGCGTTTAGAGAGTTTTTGAACGTTGGAACAATATCATGGATATTGACAATTGTTTTCTTGCCAGTCCGATAATAGAGGGAATAGCTTTCCGAATCTTTAATGAAGTCAGCTAATGCTTTGATGCTCATTGGAGAATATTTTTTCCATACCAGAGTCAAAAAATGGTCAATTTCAGGAGAAAATTCGGGTGCTTCCATCAACGGACGGCCAAAAGAAAGTGCTTTTTGCAAAGTCGGTTCATTAAAGCCGTTGGCATCACAGACAAATAAGCTTGGGAATAAATATTCTTGTTCATGAAGTAAGGCATAATGCAACTGAGATAAGAACAACAAATGTTGTAGTTTTTCTTGTTCCAGATAAATACCTTCAGAATCGGATTTTTTGAAAAACCAGTTGGCAATGTCAAACGCTGAATTAACTGCCGGTACCGCCATGTCTTTGTATCCTTTTTGATTAACGATGGTTTAGTATAATCTATCTGAACGGAATTACAAATGTTTATTTTAAATTAATTAACTTTAATTAAATTGCTAAAAACATGTTTTTGTACTTGTGTTATGATTCTAAATATAATATTTATACATAAGAGATGTTTGGTTATTTTGTAAGGATTTATCAATGGAAGTCTTTAAAAGTATTAGGTTGTTGACAACGGCTGCTCTTGTTTCTTTAACGCTAAGTGCTTGTAACAGCGTTGTTTTTCCAGAAATTGATGAAAATGAAGAAGATGTTGCCCTCAGTGATGGTGGAAGAGTGGCTGCAAAAGAGATTAAAGAAGGATCTTCTCTAAAAGCTGATACAAAAAATGTGGCATATGAAGGCGGAGAGGAAGTTAAAGAACCCGAAGAACCCCAATTGCCTAAAGAAGCCGTTATCCCTGAAGAAGATAAAGTTGTTCCGGCTAAGACCAAACCGGTAGTTGTGGCTGATCGTAATAATATGGAAGAAGAAACCGTTGCCGAAGAAACTCCGGAAGAAAAAGCCGAGGCTATGATTGATGATATGCTCGGAACCGCTGATGAGCCAAGTGTTAACTACCGGGCGGAGACAATTTTATTTGCAAACGGTAGTGCCGTTGTTGATCGCCAATATAATCAATCTTTACGTAATTTGGTAAAGACGGCTAAAGCTCATGATGCAACGTTAAAGGTTTATGGGTATGCTTCCAGCCGGACCCGCAATACAGATATTGCCTCGCATAAGTTGGCAAATTTTGAGGTTTCCTTAAAACGTGCGGAAAATGTTGCTTCTTTGTTACGGAAGTTTGGCATGCCGAAGGATAAGATTGTGGTCGAGGCTTTGTCTGATTCCGTTCCGATGTATCAGGAAGTTATGCCTGAAGGGGAACGTTTGAACCGCAGAGCGGAAGTTTATATTGTTTATTAAAAAAATGTGAGTGTTTAAGCGGTTTTGCGGCTTTTGACGGGCTGTAAAATCGCTTTTTCCGTATTTTGGGGATGAAAAAGTGGATATGGATACCAATCATCAGGTTTCAGTAGGTGGTAATTTGTGGCATGTGGAGCCGGTCGATAGCAAAAAGGTGGAGTTGATTGCTCAAAGATATCATTTGCCATTGATTTTGTCTCAGATTTTGGTGTTACGTGGTATTGGGGTTGAGGATGTTCCTTCTTTTTTAGAACCTAAATTGCAAAATTTAATGCCGAATCCGTTTGTATTGAAAGATATGGAAAAAGCCTCTAAAAGGATAGCCGAAGCGGTTCGGAAAAAACAAAAAATTGCAATCATCGGTGATTATGATGTAGACGGAGCGACATCTTCTTCGGTTTTGATGTTGTTTTTGCAGGCTCTTGGATGTTCTCCGATGATTCATATTCCTGAAAGAGATGAAGGTTATGGGCCTAGTGTTCAGGCGGTGGATGATTTTAAGGCTCAAGGGGCTGAATTGCTCATTACGGTTGATTGCGGAACAACGGCTTTTGATGTTCTTGAATATGCAACAAAGCAAAATATGGATGTTGTGGTGTTGGATCACCATGAAGCGGAAGTGTCTTTGCCAAAAATATATGCCGTTGTCAATCCTAAGCGAATGGATGAAGAAAATGATTATCCGTATTTGCGTTATTTAGCGGCAGTGGGCGTTGTTTTTCTTACGATTGTTGCCATTAATCGAGAATTGCGAGAAAGTGGCTTCTATGGCGACAAGTGTCCGGAGCCAAATTTGTTAAAATGGTTAGATTTGGTTGCTTTGGGAACGGTTTGTGATGTTGTTCCGCTAAAGGGCTTGAATCGGGCGTATGTCCGTCAAGGATTAAAGATTATGGCTAACCGCGGTAATGTTGGGCTTACATCTTTGATTGACAAATCCGGAATTAGTGAAGCTCCCGGAGCTTTCCATTTGGGATATGTTTTGGGTCCCAGGATTAATGCCTGCGGCCGTGTTGGAGAGTCGGGTATGGGGAACAAGCTTTTGTGCGAGCAAAATCCATATCAAGCAAGTTTGTTGGCTGATAAGTTGTGTGAGTTTAATGTGCAACGTAAGGATATTGAGGCTTATGTCTTGCTTTCGGCCATAGAGATTTTAGAAGGGTCTCCGAATAAATACCCAATTGCTTTTGTGGCCGCAAAGGATTGGCATCAAGGAGTGATTGGTATTGTGGCCGGAAAATTGAAAGAACGTTACAATGTTCCGTCTTTTGTGATGTCGATTGAGGCGGATGAAGTTAAAGGTTCTGCCCGTTCTATTCCACAGGTTGATGTTGGGGCTTTGGTTATGGCCGCTAAAGAAAAGGGAATCTTGACCAAAGGCGGTGGACATACCATGGCAGCCGGTTTTTCTTTAAATGAAGATAAACTGCAAGAGTTTTATGAGTTTGCCGGTCAATATGTTGTTGATAAAATCGGCGGAGAGGCAATTACTCCGACGATTGAGATTGATGCCGTATTGGATGGAGCCGGTGTTAATTATGAATTGGCGGATTATTTGGATCAGTTGGAGCCTTTCGGGGCAGGGAACAGTGAGCCGAAATTGTTGTTGAAAAACGTTCGGGTTTCTAAGCCGTCACTGGTTGGGGTTGGACATATTCGATGCTTTTTGGTTTCTTCTTCAGGCGGAAGTCTTAAGGCGATGGCCTTTCGTGTGGCGGATAATGAAATCGGTAAGACCTTATTGACCTCTAAGGGAGAAGTTTTTGATGTGGTCGGAGTTTTGCGTAAAGACAACTGGCAGGGGAGAAAATCTATTCAGTTTATTATTGATGATCTGAGAAGAGCAGCCTAATTTAATATCGTTTTTTTAGAATGTGGAGTAATACCTATGGGAAATGAAGTGAAAGCACGAGCAAAAAAAATAAAACGTATTCGTTTGGAAAGAGAAAAAGCCGTTTTTATGCGGTTGGGGGCAAAGTTGCGTGCTTATTTGTTTTCCGGGATTTTGGTTACGGCTCCGGTTGCGATTACATTTTATATGGCGTATAAATTTATTTTTTGGGTTGATCGAATTGTTAATCAGATTTTGCCGCCGCAATATAAGTTTGACAATGTTTTTCCGTATGCTATTCCCGGTTTGGGTTTGATTGTGTTAATTTTGGCTTTGATTATTGTCGGAATGTTTACCGCCGGGTTTTTGGGTGGTTTTTTGGTCCGTTTGGGTGAGTGGATTGTTAATAAAGTTCCTTTAATTTCAAGTGTTTATTCTCTTTTGAAACAAGTTTTTGAAACAATTTTTTCCAATAAGACACAAGCCTTTTCAAAGGTTGTTATGTTGGAATATCCACGTAAGGGAATTTGGATTTTGGGTTTTGTCAGTGCGGAATTAAAAGGTGAGATTAAAGAACAGTTTGAGGAAAAAATGTTGAATATTTTTATTCCGACGACGCCAAACCCGACCTCCGGTTTTTTAATCTTTGTTCCGAAAAAAGATACCGTAGAATTAAACATGACGGTTGAAGAAGGGATTAAATTTGTTATTTCCGGCGGTTTGGTTGAACCTTCTAAAATGCCAAAGAAAAAATAAAAGTGGATGAAAGAGAAAAATTTTTCTAGTTTTTTGTAATAAATTGAAAAAAATACTTGATTATTTTCTTTAGGTGCTTTATTTGTAAGCACAGCTTAATTGAAGATTAATGCGCTCGTGGCGGAATTGGTAGACGCGTAACGTTGAGGTCGTTATGGGCTAAGCCCGTGAAAGTTCGAGTCTTTTCGAGCGCACCATCTTTGAATTAAGTTATTTTTTTATCAACAAGCATTTTTCAAGATTTTAATTAACGTCTTATTGAAGTTTTGAGGAGGAAGTTATGGCAAAAAAGAATAAAAAAAGCCTCTTCAATCTTAAAAAGAAAAAATTTAACAAAAAAAATCACAAGAAAAAACAGCAGCAGGATTGTTATTGTTTAGGTCTGGGACCTAAGATGATTAACTCGATCAACATTGCCCTTAAAGAAGGCGATGATATTCATGTTCGTAAAATCGTTGAAGGGTTGAGCGAATATGAATTGGCTGATTTGATTGAAGTTTTGGATATCGGTTCTCGTAAAAAATTAATTGAGATTTTAGGAGATCGAATTAACCCGGAAGTCTTTCCGGAATTAAACAATGTGGTTCAGGAACAAGTTATTGAAACTTTGGAAGAACCTCAGCTTGTTAAAATTGCCAATGAATTGGACTCGGATGATGTTGTTGAAATCTTGGAGCATATGGATGAAGATGAACAGCATCATATTATTGAGCAATTATCGCCGGATTTAAAGTATCAGGTTCAGTCATCTTTGTCTTATCCCGAAGATTCGGCCGGTCGTTTAATGACGCGGGAATTTGTCAGTATGCCAGATGATTGGACGGTTAAAGATGCTAAAGAATTTTTGCTCAGAAATGAAGAACTTCCGGAAGATTTCTATGATATTTTCTTAACCGATACCAAGTATCACCCCACCGGGCAAATTGCCTTGGATAAATTGTTGCGAGCCAAACCTAATCAAAGATTGAGTGATATTATGGATGGTGAGGTTGTTCCGATTGATGTGGATACGGACCAAGAAGAGGTTGCCCATATGTTTCGTGAATATGGCTGGATGTCGGCCATGGTTGTTGATAAACGCGGGCATTTGGTCGGGGTTATTACCATTGATGATGTGGTCAATGTTATTCACGAAGAAGTTTCCGAAGATATTATGCATTTGTCCGGTACGGAAGAGGGCGATGTTTATCGGTCGGTCTTTTCTATTTTTAAGTCACGAATTGTATGGCTTGTTACCAATTTGTTTGCAACAATTATTGCGGCCTCTGTTGTGAAGGGGTTTCAAGAGATTATTGCCCAGATTTCGGTTTTGGCGGTGTTGATGCCGATTGTTGCTTCAATGGGCGGAACAACCGGAAATCAGACCTTGGCGGTTGTGGTCAGAGCGTTGGCGACCAAAGAATTGACATCACATAATACGTTACGGGTCATTGGTAAAGAATTTATGGTGGGTTTGTTTAACGGAATGTTGTTTGCCTTTTTGATTGCGGTTATTACCCATTTTTGGTTTCCGGAACATCAGATGATTAGCGTTATTATCGCGGTGGCGATGCTGATAAACTTGACTATTGCCAGTTTGGCGGGAATCTTGATTCCGTTGCTCTTAAATCGATTGAAGGTTGATCCGGCCGTTGCTTCCGGTGTCTTTTTAATTGCAATCACGGATTCCGGAGGTTTCTTTATCTTTTTGGGATTGGCAAAGCTCTTGTTGTTCTAAAATCTTTGTATATCTTTGTCTTTAATCTTTTTATTTTTTCCCAAATGGGCTATTATTCGGTAGATTGTTGTGGGAAAAAAGGAGTTTTATTGTGTTTCTTGGGCTTTTGATTGCATTGGGCGTTTTGGTTGCCGACCAATTAAGCAAGTTTTGGGTATTGAATTTTTTACTGGAAGATCGAGCCGGAATTTTTTATACCTCATTTTTTAACGTTGTACGGGCATGGAATACCGGTGTTAGTTTCTCGATGTTTAATAATTATGGCGGAATGGGTGCGGTGTTGCTTTCCATGCTTGCGTTGTTGATCGTTTTGTTCCTGTTGTATTGGCTTAAAAATGAAAACAGTCGTTTGGCTCAGGTCGCTTTGGGATTTATTATCGGCGGAGCTTTAGGAAATGTGATTGACCGTATTCGGTTGGGGGCTGTTTTTGATTTTTTGGATTTTCATATCGGGGAGAGTCATTGGCCGGCCTTTAATTTGGCGGACAGTTTTATTTGTATCGGAGCAGTGATTTTGATTGCTCAAGGTTTGTGGGATGCATGTTCAAAGAAAAGGGAGAAAGAATTATGATAAAATTACGTTTGATGGCATTTTTAGCTTGTGTTTTGGCCTTGAGTGCCTGCAAAAATGTAACAAAAGAAGATTTGGGCTTGGGCAATAAAGCACCGGATGAATTTATGGTTATGCCAAGAAAACCTTTGTCTTTGCCTCCGGAGTTTGAGCTGCGTCCGGTGGTTAATCCTGCGGATCAGGCCACGGCTACAGATAACTTAAATAATGATGAAGCCGGGTTGTTGGACAGACTTAAAAAATAACAAACTGAAAGAATTATATGGCTCGAAGATTTTGGTATATATTCCTTGTGGCAATTTTGTCGTTACCGTGTCAAACGGGGCAGGCAAAGTTGTTTAACGGTGAAGAATTTTATTTAGATAACGGGATGCAAGTTATTGTCGTTCCGAATCATCGTGTTCCGATTGTTAAACATATGGTTTGGTATAAATCCGGCAGTGTTGATGAAAAGCCGGGAAAAGGCGGAACCGCCCATTTATTGGAACATTTGATGTTTCGGGGAACAAAAAAAATCAAAGGCAATGATTTTAACCGCATTATGGATGAAAACGGAGCCGAAAGTAATGCTTTTACCTCTACGGATGTGACGGCGTATCATCAGACGTTGGATATTTCTAAGCTTGAGACGGCAATGATGCTGGAAGCAGATCGGATGGAAAATCTGAATTTTAGTGATGAAGATTTTGCTACGGAACGTCAGATTGTTTATCAAGAAAGAAAACAACGAGTTGACAATAATCCTTCGGCGTATTTTGGAGAGGCTTTACGTCGCAGTTTGTGGCAAGAACACCCTTATTCCAGACCGGTTACGGGGACCGATGAAGAAATTTTGTCTTTAACCCCGCAAGATGTATGGGATTTTTACCATCAACATTATGTTCCAAGTAATGCCGTATTGGTTTTGTCGGGGGATATTGATGTCTATACGGCTAAAAAATTGGCTCAAAAATATTATGGCAAGATTGCTAAAGGAGAATCGCAAAAGTCTCCGAATTTTCCGGTTTTGGAAGCTTCTTCAAAACAAAGGATAGAAATGTCTCGGCCACAGATAAATGCCTTGAGGATTGTTGAGAGCTATGTTGCTCCGTCAAAGAATTTTGAAGAGAAATATCTTTATGCTTTGCAGGTTTTGTCTGAATATCTCGGAGGTGGAGAAACATCTAAGTTTTATAAAAAATTAGTCTTAAGGGATAAAAAGGCTTTAGATGTTGCCGTTAGTTATGATGGAGTTTCTCGGAGCTATGGGACTTTTAGTGTTTCGGCTGTTCCGCAAAACGGGGTGGCGGCTGAAGATTTAATATCCGCCTTTTCGGGAGTTTGGAATGAGGCGATGTCTGAATTGAATGAAAAAGAGCTGGCTCGGATAAAACAAAAAATGTTGGCCGGTTTGGTTTATTTGAAGGATAATCCAAAGACGGCGGCCGATATTAGCGGAATGATGGCCTCTGTCGGCTATTCTTTGGCGGATATTGAGCAGCATGCGGACAATATCCAGAAGGTTACGGTTGCCGATGTTCAAAAGGCGGCAACGTTCCTACGTGAGAATTCTCCAAAGATTACCGGAGTGTTAAAACCTCAGAACAACGGAGGGGAAAATGGGTAGACGGCCGATTTATATGAAATCTTCTCATAACGGATTAAAATTTTTGTTGTTGGTGGCCTTGATTGTTTGCGGAGGGTATTATTTTGCCAAGCCTTCTTCTTTTTCTTGGTTGTCTTTTTCCGGTGATGAGCTGGTCAAAAATCCGCTTTTGAAAGAAAAGGCGTTTGATGCCGATGTTAAAGAAATTGTTTCTCCCAGATATGGGATTAAGGCCTATTTATTGGAAGATGACACGAATCCGATTATTAGCCTTAGCTTTCTTTTTAAGAATGCGGGTTATGCTTCCGATAATAAGGGAGAAGAAGGAATTGCCTTGATGACGGCCGCTTTGCTCGGAGAAGGGGCCGGGGACTATTCTTCTCAAGAGTTTAAGGAAATTTTGGAAAATAAAGCCATCGGAATCGGTTTTGCGGCGGATCGTGATGATTTTTCGGGAACATTGTTGACGACTAAGCAAAATCGGCAAAAGGCATATGAACTGTTGCATTTGGCGTTAAGTTCTCCCCGTTTTGAGCAAGAGGATGTGGAACGTGTGCGGCAACAAATGTTAGAAAGCTTGAAATTTCAGGCCGAACAACCGGACAATGTTTTGCAGTTGGCTTTTTTGCAAGAGCTTTACGGGGATCATCCATATGCAAGAAATCCGTTAGGTCGAGCGGAAAGCATAAAAAATATTACACAAGAAAAACTAAAAACTTTTGTAAAAGATAATTTGCGGCAAAATAATTTAATTGTCGGGATTGCCGGAGATATCAGCGTTGTCGAAGCCAAGTTGATGTTAGATGATGTTTTTGGAAGTTTGCCCAAAAGCGGTAAAACCAATTTTATACGCGATGTGGAGCCAGAATTTGACGGCAGAGTTAAGGAAATTCCGTTACAAAGCGGGCAAAATATCGTGATGAAGGCTGCTCTTGGCGTTAACCGAAAACATGAGGATTTTTATCCGTTGTTTATTGCAAATTATATTATCGGCGGGGCAGGTTTGAATTCTAAATTGTCGCAAGAAATTCGTGAGAAAAACGGCTTGACGTATGGTGTTTATTCTTATTTGGGGTTGAGCGAAAAGTCGCCGTTATTGTTGGCTTATTATTCCGCAACGGCAGATAAATATCCTCAGGCAGAGGCTTTATTTGAAAAAGTATGGACGGATTTTGGAAAAGACGGGATAAGTGAAAAAGAATTGCAAAAGGCAAAAAAATATTTAATTTCGTCGTATAATTTGCGTTTTGCCTCTATCCAAAATATTGCCGATATTTTAGCCGCTATGCAAAAATATGATTTAGGTCTTGATTTTTTGAAAAGAAGAAATTCGTATATTGAAGAAATTAAGCTGGAAGATGTTAACAAAGCTGCAAAAAAATATTATAACAATCATGTTGTTAGTGTTGCGGTAGGAAGATTTTAGAAAAGAAGTGGAGTAGAAAAAATGTTTATGCGTAAAGAAGTTGATAAAACAAGAATTTGGAAAAAACTTGAAAAACATTGTAAATCTTTTCGAAAAGTTGAAATGAGAGATTTATTTCAAAAAAATCCACAAAGAGCCGAAAAATTTCGTCTGAATCTGGAGAATATGACGGTTGATTATTCGAAAAATCGTATTACCGAACGAACCATGAAGTATTTATTGACGTTGGCAAAAGAACGTCATGTTGCTGAAAAAATTGAAGAAATGTTTACCGGAGAGAAGATTAACATAACCGAGAACAGAGCGGTTTTGCACATTGCCTTGCGGAATCGGTCTAAGGATCCGATTTATGTAGACGGTAAAAACGTTATGCCGGAAATTGAGGCTGTTTTGGCAAAAATGCGTCATTTTTCCGAGGCGGTTCGATTGGGAACTTTTAAAGGTCATACCGGAAAAAAGTTAACCAATATTGTTAATATCGGTATCGGAGGGTCTGATTTAGGGCCAAAAATGGCATTGGAAGCGTTGAAAAAATATTGGGCGAAAGATATGAATGTGTATTTTATTTCCAATATTGATGGAACGGCTTGTGCCGAAGTTTTAAATAAGATTGATCCGGAAACAACGTTGTTTATTGTTTCTTCCAAGACGTTTACTACGATTGAAACTTTGACCAATGCCAAGACTTGTCGTAAATGGTTGGTGGATGCTTTGGGTGAGCATGCGGTTGCTAAACATTTTGTGGCGGTTTCTACGAATAAAAAAGAAGTCGAAAAGTTTGGAATTGATCCGGAAAATATGTTTGAGTTTTGGGATTTTGTCGGCGGAAGATATTCTATGTGGTCGGCCATCGGTTTATCGATTGCTCTTGTGGTCGGAATGGATAATTTTGAAAAAATGTTGGATGGGGCTTATGCCATGGATAAACATTTTCGTAATGCTCCGTTGGCGGAAAATATTCCGGTAATTTTGGCTTTGCTTGGTGTTTGGTATAATGATTTCTTTGGTATGAAAACACAGGCCGTTATTCCGTACGACCAATATTTGCAATATTTGCCGGCATACTTGCAGCAGCTTGATATGGAAAGTAACGGCAAATTTGTGTCTTTAGATAATAAGTATATCAAGTATGCTACGGCTCCTGTTTTGTTTGGCGGAGCCGGAACCGATGTTCAGCATTCGTTTTTCCAGATGATGCATCAAGGAACATCGGTTGTTCCGTGTGATTTCATTGTGCCGGCTATTTCTCATAATGAAATCGGAAATCATCATGAAATTTTGTTGGCAAACGTGCTGGCTCAAGGAGAAGCCTTAATGCGAGGAAAAACCGTTAAAGAGGCTGCGGCAGAGTTGAAAAAAGCCGGAAAAACACCTGAAGAAATTAAATTTTTGAAAAAATTTAAGAGTTTTGAGGGTAATCGTCCTTCTAATACAATTGTTGTAAAGAAAGTTGATCCGTATTCTTTGGGAATGTTGGTTGCCATGTATGAACATAAGGTGTTTGTTGAAGGCGTGATTTGGAACATTAATTCTTTTGACCAAATGGGTGTGGAACTCGGAAAGCAGATGGCTTTAAGTATTTTGCCGGAGTTGCAAAACAGTGCCTCGGGTATTTTGCATGATAGTTCTACCAATGCTTTAATTAACTTAATTAAAAAGCTCAGAAATTAGGAAATTTTATGCCAATTCGAATTTTACCATCTAATCTGGTTAATCAAATTGCTGCGGGAGAGGTGGTCGAACGCCCTTCTTCCGTTGTAAAAGAATTGGTTGAAAATGCAATTGATGCAAAGGCAACCTCTATCGAGGTTAAGCTGGTAGACGGTGGAAAAAGCCTTATTGCCATTACCGATAACGGGAAAGGTATGGCAAAGGAAGAACTGGCTTTAGCCGTTGAACGCCATGCAACCTCTAAGCTCCCGGATGATGACTTGTTTAATATTAATTTTTTGGGCTTTCGCGGAGAGGCGTTGCCTTCTATTGCTTCTGTTGCCAGAATGAGCATTGTCTCGCGGACAAAAGATGAAGAAAATGCCTGGAAGATTGAGGTTAACGGCGGGGTTAAAGAGGAGGTTTGTCCCTGTGCCGCTCCGTATGGGACTAAAATTGAGGTGCGGGATTTGTTCTATGCAACGCCGGCCAGATTAAAGTTTTTAAAGGCATCGTCTTCTGAGACGGCTCAATGTGTTGATATTTTGAACAGAATTGCGTTGGCCAATCCTTCTATTTCTTTTGTTTTGTATGAAGGAGAAAAGAAAAAAGTTTTTCTTCCGGCGTGTAACGGAGATTTGTTTGATGCTCGGTTGGAGCGGTTGTCGGCGGTTATGGGAAAAGAATTTGGCGAAAATTCGTTTATGGTTGATGCTGAACGAGAAGGTGTGCGTCTTAGCGGCTATGCCTCTTTGCCTACGCTAAATAAGGCCAATTCCTTATCGCAATTTTTGTTTGTTAATAATCGTCCGGTTCGGGATAAGCTTTTGTTAGGGGCTATCCGCGGAGCTTATCAAGATGTGTTGGCCTCTGGTCGTTATCCGGTTTGTGCTTTGTTTTTTGATGTGGATCCTCGGTATGTTGATGTAAACGTTCATCCGGCAAAAGCCGAAGTCCGCTTTTTTGATAATGCTTTGGTACGGGGAATTTTGGTCAGCGCTCTTCGTAACGGGTTAAACCAATTTGCTAATCGAACCTCTAATACCATTAGTTTGGAGCATTTGATAGAAGACAGCTTGCCGGATTTTTCGGCTCAGACGGCTCAAGAAAAAGGTGAGGGGCTGGAACAAAGCGGATCTTTTGCTTCTGAGGCAGGGGTTATGTGTGAAAATATGCCGAGTTCTCCTGTATTCCGGTATCAGGCTTTTCAGTCTAAAGTTGGCGGATACGGAAAACGCCAAGCGGTTTTGCCCGAGTTGGAGAGAAATTTTTCGGTCCGAGTAGAAGAAGTTGAAGACCAGATTGAGCGAAGTGATGTCGGAAAATTAGGACTTGCTAAAGCTCAATTTCATGATACTTATATTATCTCACAGAGTGAGGACAGTATTATTATTACCGACCAACATGCGGCTCATGAACGTATTGTGATGGAAAAATTGAAGGAAAGCTTGTTAAAAGGGCGTCCGGCTTCACAAATGTTATTAATCCCCGAGATTGTGGATTTAGATTTAAGTGAAAAAAATCGGCTTTTGGCGGCATCTCCGGATTTGGAAAAATTGGGTTTGGTTGTGGAGGAATTTGGCTCCACCGCTGTTATTGTCAGAGAGATTCCGGCTTTAATCAGCGGGGCAGATGTTAAAGGGCTTATTAAAGATTTGGCTCAAGAAATGGCCGAGTGGGGTACGGGGTTTGAGTTAACCGAAAAATTACATTTGGTCTGTGCCACAATTGCTTGTCATGGATCCGTAAGGGCCGGAAGAAAATTAAATATTGAAGAAATGAATCGGCTTTTAAGAGATATGGAAAAGACTCCGCATTCCGGTCAATGTAATCATGGGCGGCCGACTTATGTGGAGTTAAAAATTGCGGATATTGCAAAATTATTTGATCGTTAATATGTAAAAGTTTGTTAGGAAGTTAAAGTAATGTTTAGTCAGGTTTTTGTGCAAGGGTTATGTGCTTCAATTGTTGCCGGAATGGTTACCGGTTTGGGTGGCTTTTTGATTTTTGTAAAACGTCGTTATTCGCAAAAAGATATTAATTTTATGCTCAATGCGGCAGCGGGTGTTATGTTGGCAGCTTCCTTTTTCTCGTTGTTGTGTCCTTCTATGGATAAAATATTGACCTTTGATCCCGAAATCCATGTGGCGGCCTTTTGGTATGTCGGAGCGGTTTTTGTTGGGGTCATGTTGGTTGCTTTGTTAAATGCCTTATTGCCGCATGAGCATAACAATATGGGACACCATGGTCCTAATTTTAGCTTGAAAACGGCATGGCTCTTTATTATTGCAATTACGTTGCATAAGCTTCCCGAAGGTTTGGCTGTTGGAGTTGCTTATAGTGCCGAAGCTTTTATGAGCCCGAATAGTTTGGTCATTGGGATTGCGTTACACAATATTCCCGAAGGCTTGACTATTGCTATTTCTTTGGTTGGGGCCGGGGTTTCTAAGTTAAAGGCATCTTTAACGGCGTTACTTATTGGTTTGGTTCAACCTTTGGGGGCTGTTATCGGATTGTTAACAATGGATATAAGCGATAAAATTGTTCCCTTGGGAATGGCAATGGCCGGCGGAACTTTGTTGTTTGTGGTTATTAATGAAATTTTGCCTGAAACTTATGGCGTGCGTAAGACAAATCGTTCAGCATTTGCTGTTTTTTTGGGCTTTATCTTTATGACATATATCAAAATGGTCTTGGATTAAAAAAATTGTAAAAAAAACTTGACAAAATAGGTCGAGATACTTATATTCCTTCCGATTATTCATTATTGTTAAATTAATTTAAATATTATCGATATGGCATTTCAAATTGGTTTATTGATTGGTGGCTTGTTTTTTGCCGCAATCGCAGGTCTGTATTTAGACGTACGCCAGTATAAACTTCAAGGAGCTTTACAGCAGAATGTTGCTAACAAACAGTGGAGCAATTTTAGTATTATGTTGGCGTTTATTTGGGTGCTTATATGGGGAACAATTCTATTACCTTTAGGATGTCCTCTGTGAAGGCTTGAAAAGCGAATGTTGTTAAAAAAACAATGTCCGCTTTTTTTGTTTTAAATTTTATTCAAATATCTTGTAAAAATATAAAAAAAAGATATTGACGTTCTGGTAAACATCATATAAATATTAATCCGTATCGTGTGGAGAGTTGGCAGAGTGGTAATGCAGCGGATTGCTAATCCGTCATCGTGAATAGCGATGCACAGGTTCGAGTCCTGTACTCTCCGCCATAAAAAAGCTGTTGATTTTAATCAACAGCTTTTTTTGTTTTTATAGTGTTTTGAAATTGAATGGGAGGTGTGAAGTTCTATAAGTTTTTTGTGAAATTCCTAAAGGGAGCTTAACTTGAAAAGATTGTTTTTGTGATTATTCTAAAGGTATTAAGAACACATGGGTGTCTGAGATGAAGAAAAAATGGAATTATAAAGAGATTGCTGATAAGTTTTATCATCTTAACGTTGGGGCTTTGTTTGTGAAAATGGGGCCTGAAAAACTAAAGCTTATCTTTAATATCATTAAAGTTGTACAAAATGAAATTGATTATGTGGTATGGATTGCTCCGGCTCAATATATTGCTACAAAGGCTTATTTGGATGATATTGCAAAAGTTGCCGGAGATGATTTGGCCAGCCGAATTTGTTTTTTTGCCATTGAGAATATTTCCATTAAAGATAATGAATATTTGAAGCTCTATGATATCAGTGACAGAAATAAAGTTTTTTGTGTGGTGGATGAAAGTATTAATATTAAAAATATTCAAACGGGAAGAGCCAAACGTTTGATTGCTATGAAAAACAAGTTTGACTATCGTTTGATTATTTCCGGAATGCTTTTGACGCAGGGTTTGGTCGACTTGTATTCGCAAGTCCAATTTTTGGATTCTGCTATTTTAAATATGACTAAAACGCAATTTATGCACTATTTTATGCCACCGTTTGAGGATGAGTTTGAGGTTATGAAGCGATGGTCTACTCCGAAATATGAGGCAAAATTGATTAAAATGATTGAACCTTATGTGTTGGCTTTTGATTTGCAAGATGATTTTTCTATCCAATACAAAGAGTTGAATTTTGATCTAACTCCTAAGGAAGAATTGTCTTATGAAGAGGAAAAAGAAGCTTTTTTGCAAGGGAAAGACAAAGTGGCTTTTTTGCAAGTTATGCAACGTTTTCAGTATTTTTATACAATTTCTCAAAACAAAGTTTTTGCGTTGCAAAAGCTGGTGGCGGATATTTTGTTACGAAGAGAAAAAGTTATTATTTATACCAAGTATCTTAGTGAAATTAAGTTTTTTAAGGAAGCTCATTTGTTTGGAAATTGTAAAGTTGCCATTATGTCAGGAAATACCAACAAATTAACGGCTTTGGAGCGTTTTGAAAAAAATATAGATATTATGCTTTGTACTTATAAAGTCGAATCCCCAAGGCTTAATTTGAAAGGATTTGAAAATATTATCTATTTTAGCCAAACTTATGATTATAAAGACAAAATGCAAACGTTGTGCAATTTTTATAACAAAGATGTCAAAGAGATTAAAATTTATGATTTTTGGGTTAATACGAAACTCGAACGTTTAATCAAAGATAATTTACTTCGTAAAAAAAATGTGGTAAATAATCTTAGTCGCGTGATGTTAAAAGATAAGGCTATGGAACTATGAAAATTTATCAGGAAGATAATGTTTTTGAAGCAACCATGAAACGAATCAAGTTTGCTTTTGAGAATTTTGATAATGTGTATGTTTCTTTTTCCGGTGGTAAAGACAGTGGTCTTTTGTTAAACATGGTCTTGGAGTATAAACGTAAAAATAACATTACAAAGAAAATCGGCGTTTTTCATCAAGATTTTGAAGCTCAGTATCAATTAACGACGGATTATGTTACCAAAATGTTTGAGGACAATCTGGATGATATTGAGCCTTATTGGGTTTGTTTGCCAATGGGGTCAAGGTGTGCCGTTAGTAATTTTCAGATGTATTGGTATCCGTGGGATGATGAAAAGGAAAACCTTTGGGTAAGAGAAATGCCTAAAATGCCTTATATCATTAATCTTAAAAATAATCCGTTTGATTTTTATAAATATAAAATGGCTCAAGAAGATTTGTATGCCGAATTTGGAAAATGGTATGCCAGAACACATGAAGGGACAACGGTTTGTTTGCTCGGTATTCGTGCCGATGAATCGATTAATCGATATCGGGCTTATGCCAATACGCGTAAAACATTAATGAAAAATTCTCAATGGACGACCAAAATGGATAAAAATTTTTATAATTCTTATCCAATGTATGATTGGTCAACCAAAGACGTTTGGATTGCTAACGGAAAGTTTGGTTATGAATATAATAAAATTTATGATCTATATTATAAAGCCGGTCTTTCTATCAACCAAATGCGAGTATCTAGTCCGTATCATGAGAATGCAAAGGAAAGTTTGAATCTGTATCGGGTGTTGGAGCCGACAACTTGGGCTAAATTGGTTTCTCGGGTTAACGGGGCGAATTTTGCGGCATTATATGGAAAGTCAAAACTAATGGGCGTGGGCAAAATTACTCTTCCTCCCGGACATACATGGCGTTCATATGTTAAATTTTTGTTGGCAACGTTGCCGGATAGTATTCGGAGAAATTATATTGCAAAATTTAAGACATCTATTCGGTTTTGGTGGAAAAAAGGCGGTGTTGTTAATGAAGATGCTTTGAAAGAGTTAGAAGCTTGTAATTATCCTATTCGCCACAATGGTCGAAGTGCTTACAGCAAAGATAAAGACCGAATCTTGTTTTTAGGGACTCCGGATAATACCGATGATATTAAATCGACAATTGATATTCCGTCTTGGAAGAGAATGGCGGTTTGTATCTTGAAAAATGATCATTTGTGTAAACATATGGGATTTGCTCAGACCAAAAAACAAACCTTGAGAGAAAAAGAATTACTGAAAAAATATCGCAACTTGTGAGGAAATACGATGAAAGAGTTTATTAGTCCTGTGTATAATGTTATCGGCGTTCCGGTCGAAAAGGTTTTTGCTAATGATTATAACCCTAATCGGGTAGCTCCTCCAGAGATGAAATTGTTGGAATTGTCAATTTGGGAAGATGGCTTTACCCAACCGGTGGTTTGTTATCATGATAAAGAAGCTGACAAATATATTGTTGTCGATGGCTTTCATCGTTATACAATTATGAAAACCAGTGAGCGTATCTATGCCAGAGAAAAAGGAAAACTGCCTATTGTGGTGATTGATAAGGATTTGGGAGAACGGATGGCTTCAACCATTCGGCATAATCGGGCCAGAGGCAGTCATAATGTCGACTTGATGAGTAATATCGTGGCTGAATTGGTTGAAATGGGAAAAAGTGATAATTGGATTTGCAAAAATATCGGGATGTCGGCCGATGAATTATTGCGGATGAAACAAGTTACCGGTTTGGCCGCTTTGTTCAAAGATGAAGAATTTTCGAAAAGTTGGAAAACGGAAGAATAAATCTTTGTTTGGAATGCAAAAATTAAAGCCGAAAATACTTAATTTTTCGGCTTTAATTTTTAGATGGTTTGAAAATATTTGGGCTATGCTAATAAGAAATCGGTTAATTCTTGCGGGTTTTGCCAAGAAATAGTAATCTCCAGGACTTGAAAGTTCTTTTGTAAAGCGGGAGGAATTTTTACAAAATCTTTTGCCGTCGTATAGAGTAAGGCATTAAGCTTGTGAGCTTCTGCTATTAAAGTTTGCAGTTCTTCTTTTTGATAAAAGTGATGATCCGGAAAATCGATGGTTTTAAGCAGGTTAAACCCACACTCTTTTAAGGAATTGTAAAATTTTTCCGGTCGGCCAATACCGGCAAAAGCAATAATATTAGGATTACTTATTGTTGGCTTGATTGGGGTTACGGTACCATAAAAAATCGGGAGATGGGAAAAACGACGGCTTATATTGTGACAATCCTTTCCAAGGATAATTAAGGCATCGGCTCTTTTTATACCCAAATGTAAAAATTCTCGTAATGGACCGGCCGGGATACAGAGCTCATTGCCAAAACCAAATTGGCCGTCAATAACCAAAAAGGATTTATCTTTATATAATCCCGGATTTTGAAAGCCGTCATCCATAATTAGAATATCGGCTCCATCGTTAATGGCTTTTTGTGCGGCACAAACACGGTCTTTATTTACAATAACATTGGCTTGTCGAGCCAAAAGAAGCGGTTCATCCCCAACATCCGATGCTTGGTGTTGTTGGGGCGAAACTTTGATGTCTTGTAGCTTTCCGCCGTAGCCACGTGTGATAAAGAAAGGATTTTTGTGTTGTTGTTGCAACAGTTGTGCTATTGATACCGCAACCGGAGTTTTTCCGGTCCCACCGGCGGTTAAGTTGCCGACACAAATCACTTTAGCTTTGACTTTTTGCGGGGTATGGCATTGGCGTATTAATGTTGCTAATCCGTAAATCCAGCCCAATGGACTCAATATTACTGATAATAAATTTATGCTTTTCCAATGCGATGGCGTTAACATTTAAATAAAACCTTTAACTTTTTCCACAATATCTGTCAGAACTTTAGCTTCTTTGGTGGCCCAGTTGTAGGCTAAACTCTTTTTTGCTTCACGAAGTTCTTTATTGCTCAGAAGAGAACGAACTTGCTCTTCTAATTCGAGAACGTCATTGACTTGGATTAGAGCATCGGCTTTTTTAGCCCGATTAACGGCATCCGTAAAATTATGCATATAGGGACCGACAATGGCCGCGTCACGAACCCGAGACGGTTCAATAAAGTTTTGCCCGCCATGGGGAATTAATGACCCGCCGATAAAGACAATATCGGCAATATCGTACCAAAGCCCCATTTCTCCAATCGTATCGGCAATGTAGATGTCGGTTCCGGGGGTGATTTTTTCATTTTTTGAGCGGAGAGCCGTTTTGAGTCCAAGTTCATTAATCTTTTCTTGTATTTCACTGCCGCGGGGAGGGTGTCTGGGAGCAATAATGGTTAACAGATTGGGAAAATCTGCTTTCAGACGTTTATGGATGGAGGCGATTTTTACCTCTTCATCGTTGTGGGTGGAACTGGCCAACCACAGCGGACGATCCTTTATCTGGTTTAGAATATCTTGTTTTTTATCTTCATCAATCGGGAGAGGTAATCCGGCATATTTTAAGTTGCCAAGGCAGATTGCATTCGCGGCCCCTAAAACACGCAGACGGTAGGCATCTTCTTCAGACTGACCAAGGCAAAGGGTAAAGCAAGAAAGCAGTTCTTTGCTGATAAAGTCAAACTGTTGCCAACGTTTGAAACTTTTGTTGGAAATGCGCCCATTAATCAAAATTAATGGAATGTTGCGTTTTTTGATGCTGGAAAGCATGGCTGGCCAAAATTCAGATTCAAACCACAAAGCAACATCCGGATGCCAGTATTTGACAAAGCGACGAGTAAAAATCGGATTGTCTATCGGAATATATTGATGAAAAGCCCTTTCCGGAAGACGTTTGTTCATCACATCTGCCGAGGTGACCGTACCCGTTGTTACCATGACATGGGTATCCGGATAGGTTTCCAGAATCTTTTGGATTAAGGGTAACATTGAAACAGACTCTCCGACGGAGGCCCCATGTAACCAAACCAAACGACCTTCCGGACGCTTTTTTGTCGGGCGGCCGATACGTTCATTGAAACGTTTGGTATCTTCTTTTCCGCGTTCTTTGCGTTTTTGAATATATCCGCGAATGGCAATGGGGTATAAAATTGTAATTAAGGCATTATATATTTTGATGAACATTAGTCTTCTCTCTTTGAATATTTTTTTCGTTTAGCGGAATTGATATCCGGTTGTACCGGCTCTAATCCAAGTTTTTTATCAATTTCAATATTTTTGGTATTAAAATCTGTTTCAATCTTCTGGCGAAGCTGTTCTAATTCTTCCGGGGATGCGTCTTTAGGAATATAAATTGGTTGAGAAATTTCCAGAATCCCTTGAGAAAAAGGAACCGGTATCATCATGTTGTCCCAAGCTTTTTTTATGATGAAGGAGTTGGCAATGCTGTAGGTTATGGTGATAATTGGTTTTCCGGTTTTTTGAGCATAATATAACGGGGATTTTCCTAAGTGCATTCTTGGACCGCGAGGACCATCCGAAACAATAAAAATTGATGCATTTTTTTGCAAGGCATGCATTAGCTCAACCGCGGCTCCGGCTGCATTTTCATTACTGGAGCCATTAATGGTATGAATTCCGGTTTTTTTGAGTAATTTTGCGATTAATTGGCCGTCTCGATGGGGAGAAACCAAAGCGGCAATGATTCGGTCTTGTTTGAAAAAGCTTGGAAACATTAAGGCTCGACCATGCCATGCTACAAAAACGGCACCATCTTTTTTGGAATTTTCAAAATTGTCCCAACCGTTGATTTGCCATTTGGTATGGCGTTGAACCATTTTGGTATAATTGCATAGCGTTCCACTGATAATGTTTGAACAAAAATCAGAGTTTAAGAGTTTACGAAATTGTTTTCGAATAAATTTTTTTAAGGTCATGTTTTTGATTTTAGTTACTGTTGGTGTCTATTACGTTAATACCAATGCTCTCATTATCGGTAACGACAACTTCCCCGTGGCCGATGAGAACATTGTTGGCATAAATATCAACATAATCATTTATCCCTCGATCCAGCTCCACAACGGCACCGCGGCCAAGCTTTAAGAGTTGGTTAACGCGAAGGGTGGCTGTCCCGAGCGTTACGGAAAGTTCTACCATAATGTCATTGTCGGAATTTTCTCTTTTACCGTGAGCCATTTAAAATTCTCCCATTTTTATTTTTCTTTATATTATATGATATTTTTCAAACTGCAAATTTTTTCTGCATAGTTATTTACACCTTATTTGCGGGAAAATTTTTTGTTGTGGATTAAAAATATTGTGATTGCCAGCCTCTGGGAAATGTGGCAAAAAAATGTAATGTTTTAGTGTTGCAGAAGCAATATTCTTTTCTTATATAAATTAGGTAAGTAAATTATTTGTAACAGGTGAAAAATGGCTTTGAAAAAAGAAAAATTTCCGGTTTTGCCGTTAAGGGATATCGTTGTGTATCCTAAAATGATTGTGCCGTTGTTTGTCGGACGAGAAAAATCAATCAATGCTTTGCAAAAGGTTGTTGACAGTGATCAAAATATCATTTTGGTAACACAAAAAGATGCCGCTGTTGAGAATCCTTCCGATGACGATGTTTATCATGTTGGGACAATTGGTACGGTGTTACAGCTTTTGCGTTTGCCAGATGGTACGGTGAAGGTTCTGATTGAGGGATTGGAAAGAGTTAAAATTAATAAATTTTATAAAAATGACTCTTTTATGGAAGCCAGTGTAACCATTTTACCGGATGCCGAAAAGAATAATTCAGAATTAGAGGCTTTGGCTCGAGCCGTTTTATCTCAATTTGAAGAATATGTGAAATTGTCAAGAAAAACACCGCCAGAGGTTTTGGTAGCGGTTAATCAAATTGACGACTTTAGCAAACTTGCCGATACCATCGCTTCTCATCTTTCCTTAAAAATTGCCGATAAGCAAGCTTTGTTAGAAGGTGCAACTCTTAGTGAGCGGTTTGAGAAAATTTTGGGCTTTATGGATGCGGAAATTACATTGCTTGAGGTTGAAAACAAGATTAAAAACCGTGTTAAAAAGCAAATGGAAAAAAGCCAAAAAGAGTATTATTTGAATGAGCAGATGAAAGCTATTCAAAAAGAGCTCGGAGACGGAGAAGAAGATGCAGAAATTTCTGCTTATATGAAAAAAATTGAAAAAACAAAGCTTTCAAAAGAAGCAAAAGAAAAAGCTCTGGCAGAAGTTAAAAAGTTGAAGAATATGAGTGTTATGTCTGCGGAAGCAACCGTTGTGCGTAATTATTTGGATTGGTTGTTGGATATTCCGTGGAAAAAGTATTCTAAAGTTAATAAAGATTTGAGTAAAGCCATGGATATTTTAGAACAAGATCATTATGGCTTGGAGGAAGTTAAAGAACGTATTGTCGAATATTTGGCTGTACAGTCTCGTGCCGATAAAGTTAAAGGCCCAATTTTGTGTTTGGTTGGCCCTCCGGGGGTTGGTAAAACATCTTTAGGTAAGTCTATTGCCAAAGCAACCGGACGTAATTTTGTTCGTGCTTCTTTAGGCGGTATGCGAGATGAGGCGGAAATCCGCGGACATCGGCGTACCTATATTGGATCAATGCCCGGTAAAATTATTAAAGGAATGAAAAAGGCGGGAACATCTAATCCGTTGTTCTTGTTGGATGAAATCGATAAAATGGGTAATGATTATCGAGGCGACCCGGCATCGGCCTTGTTAGAGGTTTTGGATCCGGAACAAAATTCGGCGTTCAATGACCATTATTTGGAAGTAGATTATGATTTGTCCGATGTTATGTTTGTTACAACGGCAAATTCTTTTGATATGCCGCGACCGTTGTTGGATCGAATGGAAATTATCCGCTTGTCCGGTTATACCGAAGATGAAAAGTTGCAAATTGCCAAAAGACATTTGATGCCAAAAATTTTTAATGAAATGGCTGTCAAACCCACCGAGTTAGAAATTTCGGATGATGCGATTTGTAATGTTATTCGTTATTATACTCGTGAGGCCGGTGTGCGTAATTTGGAAAGAGAATTGTCAAAGATTGTGCGTAAAGCCATCAAAGAGATTTTGTTATCCAAAGAAAAACGTGTTCGTGTTACGGCAAAAAATCTTGATAAGTATCTGGGGGTTATTAAATACCGTTTTGGAGAGGCTGAAACTCAAGATCATATCGGTGTTACAACCGGTTTGGCTTGGACGGAAGTCGGTGGGGATATTTTGTTTATTGAAGCGGTTGATATGCCCGGAAAAGGTATTATTAAGCAGACCGGAAAACTTGGTGATGTGATGAAAGAATCAATTGAAACGGCGTATTCGGTTGTTCGTTCTCATGCCAAGGATTTAGGAATAGAACCGGATATTTTTGAAAAAACAGATATCCATATTCACGTTCCTGAAGGGGCTACTCCGAAAGACGGACCATCCGCCGGGATTGCCATGTATACAACTATTGTTTCTGTTTTAACAAAAACTCCGGTTCGTAAAGATGTGGCTATGACCGGTGAAATAACGTTACAGGGCAGGGTCTTGCCAATCGGAGGGTTGAAAGAAAAACTTTTATCCGCTTTGAGAGGTGGTATTAAAACCGTAATTATTCCTAAGGATAATGAGAAAGACTTGAAAGAAATTCCGGAAAACGTATCTAAATGTTTGAAAATTGTTCCGGTTTCTGAGGTTAGTGAGGTTTTAAAAATAGCCTTGAACGGAAAGCTGAAACCTCTTAAAAAATAAATACATCGGTTAAAAAGCGGGAATCTTCCGCTTTTTTTTATGCTTTGAGGAAAAATAAGAATCGCAAAACTTTTTAGCATGAATCTTGTGTAATATTATATTTGAGGGCTTTTTTCTTGTGAATAAGTTGAAAAAAATATGAAAAAAGGTCTTTTTTTTATAAAAAGTGTGCATATTTTAGCTTGAAAGCTTTGATTCCGTTTGACTTTAGAAAAATTTAAGGCTTAAATTTTCTTGTGGTTGAGATATTTATCTCCACATTTATTTTAACTTATATTAGAGGAGTTACCGTCGTGAATAAAAACGAATTGATTGCCAGCATTGCTAACGAAACAGGTTTGACTAAAACAGATTCTGCTAAAGCTTTGGATGCTTTTGTTTCTTCTGTTACCAGTGCTTTGAAGTCAGGTGATGAAGTTCGCCTTATCGGTTTTGGTACTTTTGCCGTTTCTAAACGTTCTGCTACAACTGGTCGCAATCCGCGTACCGGTGCCGTAATTAAAATTCCGGCTCGTAAGCAAGCTAAATTCAAAGCTGGTAAAGCTCTTCAGGATTCTGTAAACTAATATAAGCAGAGTTTTTATAACTCTGGGTTTATGGTGTTATTTAGCGGAGTTTCTTTTGAACTCCGCTTTTTTTATTTTGTTCTTGAGTATAAATTTAGGTAAGGTATGATTATTTTGCAGATGAATTGAGGGTTGAAATATGGAAAATTATTTGTTTTCTTTGGAAGAAGTTGTCAAAAATCATCGTCTTCTTGCAGATGTTGGTGGAAAATTTGCCGGACTGGTTCGGTTGGCAGAAATTTTGGCAAACAATTCGGAAGAGGGGTATTTTCATTTTTGTATTCCCAAAAGTTGGGTTATTTCAACTCGCTTTTTTGATTTTCAGGGATATTCTTTGCATACGGATTTTGAAAAGCTTACCTTTCCGGATACTTTGTTGCAACAATGTGAGATGATTATTCAAAAATGCGGAGGGAGTGTCGCCTTACGTTCCAGTGCCAATATTGAAGATGGTGGTGATTGGAAAAATCCAAATAAATTATTTTCCGGTGTTTTTAAAAGTTTTTTAAATGTTACCTCTAAAGATTTTGCCGAAAAATTAAAGGAAATTTATGCTTCGTTATATTCTTCGGATCTTAAAGAGGAACATTTGGATCTGCAAAAACTTAAAATGGCCGTTATTATCCAGGAAATGGTTAAAAAGCCAAAGTTTTCCGGGGTCGCGTATTCTCGAGAAATCTTACCACAGACTAAAAATGGTCTTTGTACGGCTATCCATTATGTTAAAAATAAAACGGCTGAAAAGATGATTGTCGGGAAAGAGAAGGGAAGTCTTGAATTTGTTCCAAAGTTTTGTATGAACAATCAGGTGGATGATTTCCAGCTTTGTACGATGTCTTCTTTAGAAAAAAATGATCATTATAGATATTGTCGGCAACATATCGAATCGGAAAACTCTTTTAAAAAAGTTGCATGGATTGAGCTAAGTCTCTTCTTAGAGAAACTTGAACATCTTTTGCAATATGATATTGATTTGGAATTTTGTGTTGCCGAAAACCAAAATTTCTATCTCTTGCAGCAACGTCCGCAACCAAAGAGTCTTGGTTTTAAGGGGGAAAGATGCGTATCGACCGATGCGGTTGCCTATTTTAATGAACAAAAATCTTGTATTAAGGGAGAAGTTGTCATCCTGGAGGCTCCAAGTTCTACGGCGGAGTCAATAAAAAATCTCCCCCTTCCGGAAGTTGAAGGAAAAATAATTGTGTTGAGGCAGCGTTCTTTTGCAGAATTAAAGAAAATTAATGCTCATTATACATCAGAAAATTATGATTATTATGTGGCTCAGTCTATTCAACTGTTTTTTGCTTTATTTAAGACAAAAAAGTATGTAAAGGCCAAAGCGATTATTGATACGACAGGCTTTTTGATGACGGCTGTTTATGGGCATTTTGGAAATGATTTGTGTTCTTGTGGGGTGCCGTTTTTGTGTTGTGAAGATGTCAAACAAAACAATTGTTTGCAGAACGGAACGGAAATTTGCGTTGATTTTAGGCAAGGATTTTTCAAATAAATCTGTTTAACAGATTGATAAAAATAAATATTTCAAAAAAAAATAAAAAAAATATAATTTTTTGCTTGATTAATTAAAATGGAAAGTGTATAAAGTCTTTCGTAAGTGAGATGGGCGCTTAGCTCAGCTGGAAGAGCATCTCGTTTACACCGAGAGGGTCGGGAGTTCGAACCTCTCAGCGCCCACCAATCTTAGGCCTTGAAATTCAATAAGAATTTTGAGGCTTTTGTTTTATTTAAGTATTGCTAAACTAGTATTAGCTACCACATAGCTACCAACAGAAAAATCATAACAACAGATATTTTAAATATTCTATTTGTATAAAAAACAATGTGTTAGTATATTTTTGTATTAACTTATTGAATTGCTCAAAATTAATTCAAAACCTAGTATTTGTTTTTTATCAATTCGGATAGTTTACAGGGTTGAAAATTAAAATCTCTTTCGATTCCTAATCCTCGGTAATTAATACTTTCAAGTTCAGGTATTGAAAAATATCCGTATTCAGAATCCTGCCCTATTACATATCCAAAACAAACTTTTTCTTCATGGCTGTATTCTAGGATGTACCAAGTCCAATTATTCCATGGGCAAAATAATTTTGCATAAACTGTTTTTTCTTTTTTTCCGTCTTGGGCATAGAGTGGTGGTAAAATTTTTTCTAATTCTTTTGTAATAAGTTGCATAGTAAATCTCCTTTCTGGATTCATTCAAGAATACAGAAAAGAATTTTCCCTAAACTATAAATTATTTTTGGGATACTATAAAATCCCAACACTATTTTTTGAAGCGTGCAAATGTTTAATTAAGGCATTGAGTTTTTCTTTTTGCTTGACTGATAGCGTTTCTTCCATGTCTTTAAGTTGTTTTATTTCGTTTTGGGCTTTTTGAAAATCTTTAATTTCAATATAATACTCTGCTCTTAAGAATGAAAATAATTTATCTGTTACTGAACGACTAGGTTTGCTTTGAAAGATTTTTTCTGCCTTATTAAATGAT
Source organism: uncultured Alphaproteobacteria bacterium (assembly GCA_944392275.1). Taxonomy (GTDB): domain Bacteria; phylum Pseudomonadota; class Alphaproteobacteria; order RF32; family CAG-239; genus CAZU01. Next base: position 333,238 of record CALXWA010000001.1, on the reverse strand, counting down.
TTCTTGTCATGGCTTTTTATGGCAATTTGCATGTATAAAACTGCAAGAAGAATATTGCTTTTCATTAAATGATTATTGCCTTTGAATAAATATGAAATAGCTGTTTGGGCAAGTTCAATCTCTGATAATGTAATCATATCTTGGATTATGTAAAACAAAGTCCTATCACCTGCAATATTTGTATTGTCAGCGATGTATTTTTTTAAACGATTTTTAATATCTGATAAATTTTCTGTCATAACGATAATAAACTCCATAGATAAGACAAAATTGGTCGCTATGAAATTTTATTATTTTAATGAAGAATTTTTTTACTTCTATAATGCGGAAATTATTTTAAGAGCTGTGCTTAGTTGCTCATCAGAAAGCTTTTTTATTTTTGCAATTAATAAAGCTTCTTCGGATGCTCTTTTGTAAGAAATATTTTTGTCAGTTTCAATATCTAAAATATCGCTTAGTTTGCAATTTAGTGCTTTTGCAATAAGAACTAAATTGTCAAAATGAGGATAGTTTATTCCTCTTTCTATGTTTGATATTGCTTCTGTTGAAAGATTACACTTTTCCGCTAAAATCTCTTGTGTGATTTTATTTGCTTGTCTAATTGCTTTTATACGTAATCCGATGTTTTGCTTCATATTTTACCTCTTTATATGAAGCTATACTGAAATTATTAACTTGAAAACGAAGTGAAAATATTATAAATGAACAATATATCGTATTTTTACTTAACTTTTGTAATGCGACCGATTTTGTCGTGGTCATGTTTTAACAGTTAAAAATATGGATATTGTTACATTATAAAGGGGGCAATAATGAAAAACAGAGCGTTAAATTCTAATTTTCTTGATATGTTTAAGGAAAACGGTAAATTCCATAATATTTTAGAAGCTGTTAAAAAAGATGATAGTTTGATAATGTGTATGCGTGGCGATTATGTTACGATATATTATAAAAGCCTTCAAATTTTGAAGATTTTTGAAAATGGCTCCTTTGATGTTGATAAAAAATATGTTGAAGAAAAACCTATTGAAGGTTTTGATGTTGAAGCTTATTTTGCACAAGCAAAACTTGGAATCGACAGACATTGCAAAGAAAGTAAAGTAGAAAAACTGGAAAAGGAAGTTCAACAAGCAATTGTCAGGGAAAATAATTATTGTTCTATCTCCAATGCTACGGATTATTTCATTATTGATATTGAATATACCCAAAATGAACTCAACGCCCGTTTTGATGCTTTGGCAGTCTTATGGCCAAGAAAAAATAGAAAATATGGTGAAGGTTTAAGATTAGCTTATATTGAGGTTAAAGCCGGAGAAAAAGCTATTAAAGGCACAAGCGGAGTTTCAGACCATTATAAGGCAATTTATAATTTTATTGAAAATCTTAATAAAAACAATAAAGAAAAACAGGATTTTCTAGAAGATTTGGAAAATGTAATTATGCAACAAAGAGAACTTGGACTTTGGGAAATTGGTAATAATAATCATAAAATTTCACTTTCCAAGATCCTTGAACCTCAACTGATGTTTATATTGGTAAATTACAATCAAAATTCAGAATCAATACAAGATGAACTTGAAAATATTCAGGATTTCATCTTAGAAAAAGATAACAACATTCCTTTTGAGCTTGTTTTTGCAACATCGTCTTTTATGGGATATGGGCTGTATGAAAATTGCATGATTTCTTTAGAAAATATGCAAAAAAGACTTGTGAAGGCAGAATAGTGAAAGCGTGTATTAGAAGAGGAGCAGAGCAAATAGGCGGTTCTGCTGTAGAGATTATTGCTTCAAATGGACAAAGATTGATTGTTGATTTAGGCTTGCCATTAGATGCAGAAAACAATACTGCTGACTTATTGCCGAATATAAAAGGATTGATTAATAAATCTGATGATTTATTGGGTTTGTTAATTTCTCATCCTCACCAAGATCATTATGCTCTTGGGCAACATATTGACAGTCGTATTCCTGTTTATATGGGAAGAATTGGTGCAAATATCCTAAATATTGCCAAACAGCATAATACGCCTAATGCCGTTTCTTTTGATAAGGTAGAAGTTTTTGAAAGCAACAAAACTTTTGAAATTGGAACTTTTAAAATAACTCCTTATCTTGTAGATCATTCTGCTTATGATGCCTACGCATTTTTAATAGAAGCCGATGGTAAAAAAATCTTTTATAGTGGAGATTTTAGATCACATGGCAGAAAATCTAAAATATTTGAAAAAATGATAGCCAATCCTCCCAAAGATATTGATGTTCTATTTGTTGAAGGTTCTTGTTTGGGGCGAGATAAATCTGAAAAGTATGAAACAGAAGAGGATTTGGAAGCAAGATTTTTAAGTGTTTTCAAAAAAACTGAAGGTTTGGTTTTTATTCAAGCTTCATCACAAAATATAGATAGAATCGTAACGGTATATCGTGCAACAAAAAAGAGTGGGAGAAAGTTGGTTATGTCTGGTTATACTGGACATATTTTGTGGGGGCTAGAAAATCCCAAAATACCAAACTTTACTTGGCCGGATGTTAAGAAATTTGCAACAGATGAAACTGCTCCGCATAATGTTACAGCAGAAATGATGAGTTTGAATCCAAATAAGTATGTTGTTTTATTAGGTGGTAGTATTTTTAATCAACTCAAATCAACGGATTTAATAAATTCTTCTACCAGTTTTATTTATTCTATGTGGGACGGCTATAAAGAGCTCTATGCGGAACGTATAGAGAAAATGAAAGAAAGCGGTGCTTATATGGAAGATATTCATACTTCCGGACATGCAGATATCCCGACCTTAAAAAAATTTGTTGAGGCTATAAATCCAAATGTGGTTGTTCCTATTCACACATTTTTTCCTAAAGATTTAATTGCAATGTTTTCTAACACAAAAATTCATAAAGATAATGAAGTTTTTGAGATTTAAGGGAGCTAGTATATGAATTCTTCATCAGTTCGATTAGAAAAGGTAGAAAACATTATAAGACTCATAAATAAAATGGCAGGATCTACAGAGGGGGTTAGTTTGCAAGATATCATGAACGAATATAATGTTTGTAGACGAACAGCTGAAAGAATGATGAATGTTGTGAGAGCTTTATATCCAACACAGATAGAACAAGTTGAAACAGATGAATTGTATAAATCTTATCGTTTGCAAGAGTTATATCGTCAGGGGCCAATTAAATTTTCTACAGCAGAATTAGCTTGCATAAAAAGGGCTGCAAAACTTGCCAAAAGAGATAAAATGGATGATTTAGCAAATGAATTGGAAGCGTTTGAGCTTAGATTAAAATCAATTTCCAAAAATAAGCTAAAACTTGATAGTGAATATATTTCAGAGTTAGAAGATATGGGAATGATGGCCGGCCCAAGGTGCATGATTGATAAAAATATAATATCTACACTTAGGGAAGCTATTACAGGGTGGCAACAATTAGATATAATATACAAAAGTCGTTCTGACGGATGTATTAATGAATATAAAATAAAGCCATATGGAATTTTGTATGGCACAAGACCTTATCTAGTTGCCTATCTTGATTCTGCCAATGATTATAGATATTTTTGCATCACAAACATTCAAAAAGCATCTCTAATGAAAGATCGTTTCAATAGAGATGCAAGCTTTTCACTACAAAAATATGCGGAAAGATCATTTGGCAGTTTTCAAGAAAAACCTATCAAAGTTGTATGGAGAGTCGATAAGGATAAAGCCGATGAAGCTTTATCATATCAGTTTCATCCGTCTCAAGAGATAGAATTACAAAAAGACGGAAGTCTAATTGTTAAATTTGAGGCAGGTGGTATGAAGGAGATGTGTTATCATTTGTTTTCATGGGAAGGCAGTATCGAGATCATTGAACCTGTAGAGCTTAAAAATATGATGATTGAGCTTTTAGATAAGGTCAGGTGCAGTGTAAGTTGATGCATTGCTAATTTGTCAAAGCAAGTTATGCAGTGTTTATTTTTCTAGTTGCTTTTTTTGTGTTATTATCTATGAAGTTTTGTTTCTTGTATATGGATTCCACAGCATATTATATGCTCTTTTTTAAATAGAGTTTTTTATTTGTTTTGTAAATTATTTTTAAGAAGATTGGAACGTTTATTTTTCTAGTTGCTTTTTTTGTGTTATTATCTATGAAGTTTTGTTTCTTGTATATGGATTCCACAGCATATTATATGCTCTTTTTTAAATAGAGTTTTTTATTTGTTTTGTAAATTATTTTTAAGAAGATTGGAACGTTTATTTTTCTAGTTGCTTTTTTTGTGTTTTGTAGAGTAAATTTTTAGAAAAACCTGTTTTATCCATAAAACAAATTCTTCATCACTAATTTGAGGATCAATTTTTAATGTTGCATAGATAATAAAAATTAAAAGATTATTGTCAATAGTGCTATTTATGCGAGATGTTTGGTTATTGGCAATTTCGTGAACAATTGTTGTGAATTTAGCCCATAATGGAGTTCCAAAGTTTTCCATTTTATATTCATTTAGAGCAATTAAAAAATCATGAGTTGTTATATCACAAGGACATCTTAAAAAATTTATCAATGCTAATTTTATTTTTATGTTTTTTGTCTTAGCATTCTTGTCCATTATAAGAAATTCCTCAATATCTTTTTGCGGAATTGTTTTATCCACATTAAGACAAGCATCAAACATTGTAAGTTTTGTTTCAAAGAAATTTTGAATATCCAAACTATTGTTTGCCATATGACAAAAGGATTTAATATTCATAAAAGATGCAAAAGGAAAAACAATCTGCATAAGAGATTGCATTTCTTGTTCGTTTTTTAGGCTTTCTTCAATTATTACAAAACCAGATTGATTTGCAAATGTTTTAATTTTATTTATATCTAATAATTTGTTTTGTTGGCAAAATATCCATATTTTTTTCTTATCATCAGATAGTGAAAATTGGTTATTTTTACTATTTTCTATAAACTTGTTAACATCTTTTATCTTATCAATAATTTGCTCTGTTTTACTTTTTTTCATCTCTAAATATGTTATAACATAACATACCGAAAGCGTATGTATAAAATTAGTTTCCGTTAAATTATGAGATATTTCCCAGTTACCAATGTTTGTATGTGAATTGTTTTCTAGATAAATTTGTCTTTTTAGTATTTCTTTAAATACATTGCTTTTATAAAAAACTATTCCAACCTTAGATAAAATAAGAGTATTATTCATTATTTTTTTCCTCAATTCGCAACAAATTAGCAAATAAATAAATTTTTAGTCGGGTGATTTTTTTATTATTTTGTGTTGCTCTAATTGATCTTTCAAACATTGAAGCAAATTTATGTTTCATCATTTTTGCGGCAGTAATTGCAATATAGAAAACCGGAAGTTTCGTTTCATTTGCTATGTCCTCAATCTTTTCAAAGCAAAAATTTGACTGATTAATGTTCTGGCTAACATACAATTCTAAAAAAGATGAACTTGTTCTATTGTCAGGAATTTTTATTTCTTTTATCCATTTTTTATTTTCTGTAAAATATAAAGTATTTTTTTGAATATATTGCAGATCATCAAGATTTGTTTTCATTTTAAAAACAAAACAGCGAGATAAAATAGCTTTTTCGACGTATTTTTCATCCGAAGCTGTTAAAAAAATCATACAATTTTTATGAGTTGCTTCAATAAATTTATTTAAAAGCTCTTGATCCTCTCGAAAATCAATATTTCTAAATATATAAACTCTGTTTGTGGTGTAAAACGAGTTATAATTATCTAAAATGTTCTTAGAATCTTCTTTGTAAGTATAATCTATGCAAACGATAGAGAAATCAATAAAACAAGGTTTATATAAATTTATTTTATATTCTGATTTCTCTATTTCATATTCATTCTCAGATACATGTATGTTCTCTGAGTAGTTTGTAAATGGTGTATTTGTTTTTGTTCCTACTATTTTTTTTGCAATATAATTTAGGATATAGCTTAGGCGAGATGTTCCAGGACTGCCAATCAATAAAATGGGCTTCGTTATCTGTTGATTGATTGATAAAAATTTTGATAATATTTTATTGGTATGAACAAACATAAAATCTCTGTTTTAAATTTAAAATTTCTCTGTTATTATCTTATTGTTGTATTTGGATAAAAGCAAGAATAAAAACATGAGAAAAATAATAAACAAATTACAAGCAGAAAATGTTTTAGAATTTTATGAAGTGGTTTCCAGGGTTAATACTTTAGGAAAAATGTTTAATGCAATGGTCGTATTTGATTTTGGTAAAGTTAAAACAGATATAAAAGCATATGAGGCTTATATGAAGATCAAAAAATCTTGCATTGAAGCTTTTAGCAAAGAACAAACCGAAGAATTTAATTATTTATTTTGTTTTGAGAGAACTTATCATGATGCTTTGATAGTTAAGTTTCTTGTTTCCATGTATCCTGATAATAAAATCAACTCTTTTGAAGAAAGATTGAATAAGTTTAATAACAAAAAGAAAATTTGCAAATCTATTGGTTTTAACAAAATTAAAAATATAAAAGAGCAATGGGACATGTTTAAAGAACTCATCAAAGGATATCATGCGACAGATGTATTTGTTATGGATGATGACAATCAAAAAATTGCAATATCTGATGTTTTTGGAAAGCCCTCAGCTTCAAAAGAGCTAACGCTTTCAAAAATAAGTGGTATGTCAAATGGTCTAAAAACAGCTCTTATCCACAAAACAACTAATTTTAGATCACTATTTTTTGAATTGCCATTGAATGAGTTAAATCAAAAAAATCTGTTCTCAACTAGTTATTTTATAAAAAATACAGATAAAAAAACTAGATTTGATTATGATTCAGCGATTTTGGAGTTTGAAACAGAATGAGTTTAACAGAGAAATATCGCCCTAGGGCATGGGAAGACTTTATTGGGCAAGAAATTACAGCTAATTTTTTGAAAAAAATTGCTAAAACACGAATTGGAAAAAATATAATTTTAAATGGTCCTTATGGTACTTCCAAGACTTCTTTTGCAAGACATTTCGCAAAAACCATTTTTTGTAAAAATGTTAAAGATTATTCTCCTTGTAATGAATGCGAAAGCTGTAAAGCCATATCAGAAAATCGTCAGACTAATTCATATGGTGGATATTATGAAACGGATGGAAGAAAATGTCCAGATTTTACAGAAAAGCTAGATGAATATAGTTTAGCTGATCTAATTTCGGGAAATGTTTTATTAAAGAACATATATTGTCATGACAAGAGCGTGGCTTTTATTGATGAAGCACATTTGTTGCCTAAAACTAAACAAGAAGATATGCTAAAGCTTTTAGAAACTCCTCGTAAAGATTGTTTTGTAATATTAGCAACTACTAGCATGGAACATCTTATACCTGCTTTGCAGTCTAGATTTGTGCCATTATACACAAAATTATTATCATTAGAAGATTCAAAGCGTTTATTAGCAAAAATATGCCAAGCAGAAGGCTTTTATCCGAAAGATGGTGTTTTAGATGCAATAGCAATGAAAGCTAAAGGACACCCGAGAGATATTATAAAGTATTTAGAGCAACTTAGTAATTATGATTCTGATTTTAAACTTCAGTCTGCATTAGAAATTTTAAATATTGAACCACAAAACTGGCTATTGAAATTTTTTATTGATATTTTTTCAGGAAAAAATAAAAAAGAGATAAAAGACATTTTTAGAAACGAATTGATTAACTTTAATTATCCAGATGTTTTATTTAAGCAATTTATGCTTTATATGGACATGAAAAGACAAAATAGTGTTTTCATAAATGGTTCCGAATTATATTTTATGGATCATGCCTTGCAAGAAGAATTTTTTAAAAAATTTGATGAGTTTACTCAAAGTAAACACATTAATACTCATATTACTTGGGAAGCATTGATGCATTTCATTATAACAGCCAAAATTTCAAACTATGAAGAATGGTGTGCTTTTTTAGAAGATATTCTAGATTTTAGGGTAACCGATGAGTTTAAACCTAATGTTGGAAAAGCTGTATCAATTACCCAACCTAAGTATAAAAATCGCAAAATTATACAATGTTAAACGGTCCAAATTTCTCCATCAGATTTTATTTCTACATTTTTAAATAAAGTCGGATATTGCTTAGGTTCAAAACTATGAATTGGAACTAGCATTTTAGGGTTGGTCGTTTCTAATAGATTTTTTAAGGTTGGAATATCAGCATGACCGGAAGTATGAATATTTTGTATTGGCAAGTTGAATCTTGTTGCAAAAGCCAATAAATTGTCCTCTGTTCCATCTTTTAGATATCCGCTCCATTGTGAGTAAATAATTTCGCCATTTTTTAAAAGCTGAGGAAATTCATCAAAATCCATCATCATTGATGAGCGAAACATAAAAACATAGTCGTTAGGAGATTTTTCTAAATCTTTAAGAAAAATTCTTTGTTTTTTATACTTTTTAGTTATGTTGAAACTCTTTTTCTTAGCGATTAAAGATCTTTGCCATTCAGGGATAAAAATTTTAATTCCTTTCCAGTTAAATTGTGGAATTTTCTTATTGCCGGTAGCTTCAAGAATAGAAGCAACATAGGGATCTATGACTAATGTCTTGCTTAATCTTCTTGTTGCTCTATAAATACTTACAAGTCGGTCTATATTCTGTCCGGAGCTTACGATTAAAGAAATACCTTTAATTTTTGACAAACTATTAATTAAATCTTCTTCTATTTGAGTTTCTGTTGGATAGCTTTGATTTTCATCTATCTGACCTAAGCAAGTTCCTTCCATAAGGATTGTATCAATATCTTGAGGAAGGTTTTTTAATAGATATTTAAATAAAAGAGCTTTACGACCATGAGCTCTTAAATCCCCTGTGTAAAATAACTTTTTATCTCCAGCTTCAATAAGTAGAGCATAGGCATCATATGCAGAGTGATCAACAAGATATGGGGTTATTTTGAATTTACCCAAATAAAAGCTTTTCTTATTTTCTAAGGGTACATAAGTTTCTATCCGATAATCTTTTTTCATAAAGAAAGCTGAGGTGTTAATAATTTCTCTGGCAATATGTCCAATGGCAATTGGGATGTTTTTATCGACAAAGGGTAATAAGCCACAGTGATCTTTATGATAATGAGATACAATAATCCCCTTTAAATCATCGGTCTTTTTTAATATACCTTTTATATTAGGCAGCTCTTCTTTTGGATCCTTTTTGCTATCTAACGGCAATCCAATATCAAGAATTATACGCTCACTCTCAAAAGATAGTTCAACACATGAACCGCCAATTTCTTTACTTCCTCGTAAAATACAACATTCCATCTGAAATCTCCAAAATTTATTTCAAATGAAATTCAATTCTGGTCTATCTTTTTTTAGCTATTTCTTTAAGAAATTCGGGGTTGAATTGAGCTACTAGTTGATATTTTTTTAAAAACTCTGGTATTGAATCTGTATTTTCAGGAGTTTTTGTATTAATCCATTCACAAATAGAGCTTAAATTATTTATACTATAATCAGTAACTTTTTTATTGATAATTTCATGTATGCTTTCAACACAAAGAGCATGAAGATGTTTCATTTTTTTGAGGAGTTTAGGAAAAAGTAATGATATTAATTGGCATTTTTTCAATACCTCTGGAATAGGAGATTTATTTGTAGGCATCTTTATGTTAAGCCCTTCATAAATAGCACTTAAATTGTTTTTCGCACAATCAGCAACTTCTATATTGAGGATTTCGCACACATTTTCAAGACACAAAGCGTGAAGGTGATCTATAGTATCAGGAAACAAAGAAGTAGTAAGTCCAAAAGTATCAATAAATGTTTCATCTGGTATAGGTTGTTTATTTGCTTGCTTTAGTTCCCGATTTAAAATTTCTATATCACAATATGCATTATGGGCAATTAAAAAGGTAGCATCTCCTATAAATTCTAAAAATTCGTCAGCAATTTGAGAAAATTTAGGATAATCCTTTAAAAAATCTGATGATAATCCTCGCATTTTAAAAATTATTTCATCAACTTCTTTATCTGGATTGATGTATTGATGATATATTTTTCCTGTAGGAATTTCATCAATTAATTCTATTGCTCCGATTTCAATTAATTCTTCTCCAGCTCCAAAGTTTGCTCCACTTACTTCAGTACTTAATATTATTTCCCTCATATGCTTTCTCCTGTTGTTGATACTTCATTCTCAAAAGATAGTCAGACTTTTAAACTATCTTTTTTTAGCTATCTTTTTAAGAAGCTCAGGGTAAACTAATGACAGTAATTGACAATTCTGTAAAATAGATGGAATTGTTTTATCTGCATCCTCTGGCATTTTAATATTAAGTCTGTCACAAACAGCTATAAAATTATTTCTAGTACCGGGAAATATAGATTTGGCAAGTTCAAAAGTATCAATAAATTTTTTATTTGGTATAGGTTTTTTATTTGCCTGTGTTAGTTCATAATTTATAAACTTCATATCAAAAAATGCGTTATGAGCGATTAAAAAAGCGGCATTGCCTATAAATTCTAAAAATTCATCAGCAATTTGAGAGAATGTAGGATAATTCTTTAAAAAATCAGATGATAATCCATGAATACTAACAGATATTTCATCAATTTCTTTATCTGGATTGATATATTGATGATACATTTTTCCCGTTGGAATACCATCAATTAATTCTATTGCTCCGATTTCAATAAGCTTATCTCCAGCTTCAGGCGTGAGGCCACTTACTTCAGTATCTAATATTATCTCTCTCATATACTTTCTCCTGTCATTTATTATTTCATTTATTATTCCAATAACACTACGACATTTTTGGTCATATGAAGAGCTCAAAATAAAAATCTGTTTTGAACGTTATTTTTCTCTGTTTTTACTGATGGCTTGAATTTGCTAATGGTCCTGAAATCTTAGATTCAGCCCAATTATTAAGGTCTATTTTAGTATAAATAACTCTCTTATTTCCTACTTTTTTATACAATGGTCCACCGCCCACAGTTACAAATTTTGCAAGAGTTGTTGTAGCACAAGGAAAAAATCTCTCTGTGATATATTTTGCAGCTTCGTTTCTGGTAAAATAGTTTTTTTCTATCATTTTATTCCTCATAAAAAATTTTTCATGAGGTTATATAGAAATAAAAATTTTATGCTCCTCTTGAAATATTAATTATTTTTGTCTGTGAGGTCTCCGTACCCTCTAAAGCTCTTTCTATTCTTAAAGATATTTTGTCTGCGGCATAAACAAGGCTGGAATCAACTGTGTGGCTATATCTGTTTGTTACACTTCCTAGTTTATGGCCTAACAGTCCAGCAATTGTGAGTTCATTATAATTCATATCAGCACCAATACTAGCAAAACTATGCCTTAAAGTGTGTAAACAGATATCCTTGGTGATTCTTTTATTCTGTTTGGTATCTTCAGTTAAGTCTTCCTTTAATGGGTATATATTGCATATTTTTTTAAATACTTTAGGAATTCCAGTATAATATCCTTTACCTGTGTTAGATGGAAACACCCATTCTGAATTATTTGAGGCTTGAATATATTCTAATAAGTGTTTAGCTCCAAGTCCAAAAGCTCTTATTTGAGCTCCAGTTTTAGTGTCGGGAAAACGAAAACATTGGTTTTGAAAATCAATATAGCTCCATTTCAATGACAAAATTTCAAGCTTTCTACATCCTGTTAAGAGTAAAAGCTTAATAGCGTTGATAGCTTGTTCATTGTAGTTTAGTTTCTGGGCGTCAATTAGATTTAATCCTAAGTTTTTTATATCAGATATATTGAGGAATTCTTTTCTTGATTGAATTTTGGGTTTAGGAATACCAATAGTCGGGTTTTCCGTTATTATATTTCTTCTTTTAGCAAATTCTAAAATGGCTCCTAGCATTTCTAAAGTTCTTTTGGCAATTGCTTTTCCGCCTTTAACATTTATTACACCTCTTAATTTTCCGCTAGGTTTCTTAACGGCTGTTTTACCGCTTATTATATCTATAATTAATTTATCAATATGTTCTTTTCTAAGTTCTTTAGCTATCATAGAGCCAATTAATGGTTTGATATGTCGTTCAATACGGCTCTTATCATTCATAATGGTTGATGGCTTCTTATTTAAAACACCTTCAGATAAGTATAAATCACATAATTCAGAAATACTCATGAGAGTTTTATAGTTTGTTTTTTCACTTGCAGGGTCATTGTGGTTAATTATTATATCTGCCAAAGTTGTTTTTGCCATTTTTCTGGCTTCTTCCGCAGTAATTTTTCCGACTCGTGACAATGAAAGCATTTTTTGTTGTCCTGATTTATTTCTGTATTTAATAATCCAGGATTTGGTTTTACCTTGAATCCTTAACCCAAAACCTTTGATTTCATCGTCCCAAAAAGTCTTATTTTTGAAAGTTCCTTGCAAATTATCAACAAATGATTTATTTAATTTTACCATTATTAAGTATTTCCAATATGTTAGTTGTTTGTTTTAGCTACCACATAGCTACCAAAGTGGAGTAAAAATCAGTATTTTTTATAAAATATTGTACAATAAAAGTAAAGGAAAAAGTTAGATTAACTCTATGATTTTCTATCATTATATAACAATAGTAAAGTTGAGCTAAAAAATTGCCCTAACTTTTACACCGAGAGGGTCGGGAGTTCGAACCTCTCAGCGCCCACCAATCAAACCCCTTCTTTTGAGGGGTTTTTTCGTATTTAAAGCTTTGATGGATAATCGGGTTTATCTCTTTGACTTTTATATTTAATGTGATAGCTTGAGGAAAATTTAATTTCTAGAGGAGAACTGATTATGACTCAATTCAATAACAGTTTAAGCAAAAGTATTTTAATTACCGGAGGGGCTGGATTTATCGGATCTTCCTTAGCAGATAGATTGTTATCTAAAGGGTGTAAAGTTATTGTTGTTGATAATTTTTCGGATTATTATGATCCGCAAATTAAAGAACGCAATGTTGCTTTGCATTTGCATGATGAAAATTATAAATTATACCGAGTTGATATTAAAGATAATAAAGCCTTAGATTATGTTTTTGCAGGAAATAAAATTGATTGTGTTGTTCATTTAGCTGCAAGTGCCGGGGTTCGTCCTTCTTTAGAAGACCCATTGTTTTATGTTCAACAAAATATGGTTGGAACCGTAAATGTTTTGGAGGCGATGCGTCAACATAATGTTAAAAAATTGGTTTATGCATCCTCGTCTTCGGTTTACGGAAATTGTAAAGCTGAGTTATTCTCAGAAGATTTGAAGGTAACAGAGCCTATTTCTCCTTATGCAGCCACAAAGTCTGCCGGAGAACAATTGATTTATACTTATATGCATTTGTTTGGTATTCAAAGTGTTTGTTTACGTTTCTTTACTGTATATGGACCGCGTCAACGTCCAGATTTGGCCATTAATAAATTTGCTCGCCTGATTGAGGCAGGAAAACCGATTGATATGTATGGGGACGGGACAACCGTGCGGGATTATACCTTTATTGATGATATTGTTTGTGGAATCCTGGGAGCTATTGCTTATGATGAAACGCCGTATGAAATTGTTAATCTCGGAGGAGGAGAGCCGGTTAGTTTGAAACGAATGATTGAAACAATTGAGGAAACCTTAGGTAAAAAGGCTATCATTAACCAAATGCCGATGCAGCCCGGTGATGTTGTTAAAACGGCGGCGGATATACGTAAGGCACAAAAACTATTCGGGTATCAACCCCAAACAAGTTTTAAGGAAGGTATCCGAAAGTTTATTGAATGGAAAAAATCGTGTTAATTATATAAAATTTTTTTAGAAAAAAATCCTCAATTTTAGAGAAAATCTGATTGAGGATTTTTTTTTGTAAAGAGAGGTGTTTTTTATTTTGTCCTCCTCCGGCAAAAATTGTTTGACATAGATTAGAAGAATATGTTACGTTTCAGGCATGTCAATTTTATTGAGAATCTGATGTCTGAAAATAAATGTTTAGATAAGACTGTTTTTTATCGTCAAGTTGTGGCGGCAAATGTAAAACGTTTGCGGCAAGAAAAGAAAATTGCCCAAAAAGAACTTGCAAAACGTAGTCATGTCGGAGTGGCAACAATATCTAATCTTGAACGGGCTCTTTATAATCCGGATTTGGGCGTTTTGTTGTCTATAGCCGATGTTTTAGGCGTTTCTTTATTAGATTTATTTGTTTCAGACGAAGAGTTTTTGCAAAATAACGTTGTTAACAGCCAATTGGTGCCGGAATTAGTCTCTCAGGAACTTGTCCGTTTTATTGAAACACAAATTTTAACCTTTAGTCCGGAAAAGTTAAAATTTTTATGTGAGCAAGTTCGTCTCCTTTCTCGCTGTAATATTGCTGATATTTGAGGGAAAAAGATGCGAATATTAGTTCATGTACATATTTATTATCCAGAGTTATGGACTGAACTCAAATGCTGTGTAAAAAATATCATGCAGACAGCCTACACGGATGTTTTTGTTACTTCGTCTCAAGCGGATGCTGGTCTATTAGCGGATATTCAAGAATTAGGAGAAAACGTTAAATTTTTACAAGTTCCTAATAAGGGTTTTGATGTTGGTCCGTTTTTTTATGTTTTGAACAGAATAAATTTAGAAGATTACGATTATGTCGTTAAACTGCATACCAAAAGGAATATCACGGCAAATCCATGGTTATTAAATGATATTAATGTTGGTTCAGCAAAATGGCGACACTATTTGATTAATTTTTGCATAACACCTGATAAGTGGCGAAAAACTTTAAAAGCACTTGAAAATCCTCATGTTGGCATGATTTCAGATAAACATGTTATTATGAAAAAAGATGTTTTAGATCAAGATGATGTAAATAAGGTTTTGAAAGTTTTATCGCAATTGGGATTTAATACCCAACAAAAGAAAGAATATGTTGCAGGAGCGATGTTTGTTGTAAAGGCTTTTCTGCTTAACTCTCTGCAACATCGATATGATCTTGATGATTTTGAAGAATCCTCCAGGCAAAAAGAATTGTATTTAGCCCATATAATGGAGCGGATATTTGGTTATTTAGTCTGTGCTCAGGGTTATAGCCTAGAGAGTTTTGATGGAAAAAAAATATCAAAATGGCGAAAAGTGTGGAATCCGATAAGAAAATTTCTTTGTTACCATAAATATGGCAATGGGAAAGACGTGATTAAAATTTGCAAAATTCCGGTTTACTCAAAGAAAGGAAGTAAATGAGTATATACGTTACAAAATCTTTTATGCCTCCATTGAATGAATATGTGAGCATAATATCCAAAATATGGGATACTAAAATTTTAACCAACCAAGGTCCTATTGTGTGAACTTGAAGATAAGTTATGCAAATTTTTAGATGTACCCAATTTTCAATATGTTACTAATGGAACTATTGCTTTGCAATTAGCATTGGCAGCATTAGATATTAATGAAGGAGAAGTTATTACAACGCCATTTTCTTATGTGGCCACAACGACTAGCATTCTATGGCAAAGATGTAAACCTGTTTTTGTTGATATTGAACCCGATAATTTTACAATTGATCCAAACCAAATAGAAAAGGCTATTACTCCAAAGACAAAAGCAATTATGCCTGTGCATGTTTTTGGATATGCTTGTGATGTTGAAAAGATTCAAAAAATTGCTGATCAATATAACTTAAAGGTAATTTATGACGGAGCTCATGCGTTTGCAAGCAAATATAAGGGAAAATCTTTACTGGATTATGGGGATATATCAACCCTCTCATTCCATGCAACAAAATTGTTTCATACCGTTGAAGGTGGGGCATGTATTTGTAAAGATTTTGAAGTTTCACATAAGCTAGAAATTGTCAAAAAGTTTGGACATTTTTATGATGATTATAAATGTATTGGGATAAACGGAAAACAATCTGAATTTCATGCGGCTATGGGGTTAGCTAATTATCCTTATATAAATAAAATTATAACGGAACGGAAACGTGTATCTGATTTGTATGATGCAGAACTGTCTGATTTTGTTCAACGTCCTAAAAAACAAGAAGATTTGCAGTATAACTATGCCTATTATCCGGTTGTGTTTAGATCAGAAAAAGAATTGTTGCAGGTTTTTGAAGCATTAAAGAAACATGATATTTATGCTCGTCGTTATTTTTGGCCGAGTTTAAATACTTTGCCGTATCTAAAAGAAAAGTCCGATTGTCCAATATCTGAAGATATTTCTTCTCGGATTGCCTGTTTACCACTATATCCTGATTTATCAGATGAAGAGGTTTTGAAAATTTGTAAAATTATTCGTTCAATAGTTTTAGAGAAATAAAATGCAAGAAAATAAAATTATTCCAATTATGCATTGTTTTGATAATAATTATGTAATGACTGCGGGTGTTGCATTTTTGTCTTTGTTAAAGAATGCTAATGTAGATTATAAGTACAACATATATGTTTTACATACAGATATTACACTGGAAAATCAAAATAAATTACATGATATAGTTGATCGTTTTCCTAATGCTTCATTAGAATTTATTAATATGGAAAATAAATTTGAAGAATTGTTTCATATGACAAAAGAGAAGGGGCATTATTCTAAGGAAATGTATTATAAATTTTTGGCTCCAAGTTTGTTTGGCCAATATGATAAAATTATGATTTTAGACGTTGATGTTGTTTATATGGGAGATGTTTCTAAAGAATTTATAGAATTTAATGTTGAAGATGATTACTACTTGGCAGGACATAAAGGAATTGCTCCCAAAGGGACATGGTTAGAAGATTTTTACAAAATGTATGAAAAAAATTTTACCTTGGAGGAAAGAAAAAAGATATTAACAAATGCATGTTATTGGATTTTTAATTTAAAAAAGTTAAGAAAAGATAATATGGAGAAAAAATTTATTGAATTTGCTTTTAGCAATGTAGATAGATTGATCCAACCAGAACAAGATGTTGTTAATTTATTATGTTATCCAAATGTAAAACTCCTTCCTGTAAATGCAGTAGTATGTACATATGCATACGACTTGCTGTTGACAGATGTAAATAGGCGAAGTGATCCGTTTTATTCAGAGGAAGAATTAACATTTGCTTTGGAAAATCCGATTCAAATACACTATGCTACATCTGCTAAACCATGGAAGTTTCCATCAGGGATTAAGGCTGAACTTTGGTTTGCATATTTGGCTCAAACACCATTTTTAAAAGATTATTTAGAAGATCAGGAGCAAAAATATTTTTTTAATAATAAATTATTTTTTTATAAAAGGCGGTATGATTGGTTATTAAAAATTTTTGAACGTTTTTATTTTTTTACAAGTATAAAGATATCTCATAGAAAAAAATGTGTAAAATCAGATCCGATGGTTTCGATATTATGTTGCACATATAACCATGAAAAATTTATAAAAAAAACATTAGAAGGCATTATTAATCAAAAAACAGAGTTTCCGTTTGAGGTTATAATTTCAGATGATGCATCAACAGATAAAACGCAAGAAATTATTAAATTATATGCTGACAAATATCCTCATATTATAAAGACAATTTTAAGAAACAAAAATGTTGGTGTAGGGCAAAATTACTATGAAGCTCTTTGTCAAGTAAAAGGAAAATACTTAGCTATTTGTGATGGAGATGATTATTGGTTGGAAAACAACAAAATACAAAAACAGATTTCTTTTTTAGAGCAACATCAGGATTATACGGTTTGTTGTTCTGATGTCCTTTGGCATTATGAAGATAATAATAAAGAAGATTCAGTTTTCCATGTAAGATCTTATTTACCTAAAAAAATAAGGAAAAAGAAATATTTTACATTTGATGATTTGTTGACTTGTCGTTTTATTGCTTCCTCTACATGTGTCTTGCGTTGGCAAATGCGAGATAATGTTCCAATCTGGTTAAAAAAACATTGTGTTATTGATTTTCCAATAACTTTAATCCATTCCATGGTTGGCAAAATTAAGGTTTTTGATGAGGTATTTTCTCAGTATAATATTCATTCTAAAGGAGTTTCAAGGCAAGATCAGACTTTTTTATATAAAAAGAAAATGGACGATATATTAAATTACATTAATATTTATTCAGAAGGCTATAAAGAAAAAGAAATAAAACACTTTTTAAAACATCATGGAGTTAGTTAAAATATGAAATTTTTTCAAAAGGTTATCGACCATTTTTTTAAGAAAAAAAAACACAAGTCCTGTATTGATACTTCTTGTATAATAGATATAAATCCGTTGGATTTAAAAAAAGTTCGTTTAAATGTGCAAGGTAAAAATAATGTAATCAAGATAGGCAGTCTTTCAGAAAAAATGTTTTCTATTATTGATATTTCAATTTATGGAGACAATTGTTCTGTTTATATAGATGATAATTTTTATACTAGTTATGGTATTCATATTTTATTAGGACTTAATCATCAAAATTATGGAAAAATAGAAAATACACACTTAAAAATTGGAAAAGATACATCTATAGAGAGTGCAAGAATTGT
Source organism: uncultured Alphaproteobacteria bacterium (assembly GCA_944392275.1). Taxonomy (GTDB): domain Bacteria; phylum Pseudomonadota; class Alphaproteobacteria; order RF32; family CAG-239; genus CAZU01. Next base: position 314,812 of record CALXWA010000001.1, on the reverse strand, counting down.
TACTTTTAATAGCAACTGCTCAATTTCTATTGGAAATGAATGCATGCTTTCAGAGAATATTATGTTATATAATACAGATTCACATCCAATATATAATAAAGGTACGGGGAAAATTATAAATTATGTAAAAAACTTAACTATAGGTGATCATTGCTGGTTGGGAATGAATGTTAAAATTTTGAAAAATGTATCGATCGCTGATGGGTGTATTGTTGGAGCAGAGGCTGTGGTAACGAAAAGTATTTTAGAAAGTAATTGTATTATAGCAGGAATTCCTGCTCGTATAGTTAAAAAAGGGGTCGACTGGAAAAGGTCAGATAAAAATTGGATAAAAGGTGTGGTATGTTAAAAAGTTTATTTAAAAAGAGAAAAAAAATAGAAAAACAACCACAGGTGTGGGAACCTGTTTATAATAAGATCTATCCTCCATTTTACAATATTTATGCAAAACTTGATGGTAAAGAGCCCGAAGTTTATGACAAATTAGGTAATCGTATTCATGTGTTTTTCATCCGCGATAAAACTTCTGCTCATGCTTCTTCACAGTTGGGGCATCATATTTTATGGGATAAATATAATTTTGAGTTAAAAACGCATTTTTATACGCATAACTGTATGCTTGAAACAATGGGGAGTCCAGTTAATCGCTATGGGGCATTGATTGAAACGAAAGGAATAGATCCAGAAAGTTATAATATTTTTAAAAAATATCCAGGATTAGAAAAAGATTTTGATATGATTTTTTCTTATGATGAGGAAATATTGAATAAATATGCAAATGCTCGCTTTGTGCCTTTTTGTGCAACGGTAAAATTAGATTTTTCTAAAATTTCGTATTTAGAAACCAGTCATTCTCTTATGGATGATTATGCCTATTTGCATAAGAAAAAAAATATATCTATTTTATCTTCTGATAAAACCATGTGTGAGTTGCATATTCTCCGTATAAAAACAGCTAAGTATTTAAAAGAAAAAGGTTTTGCAGATACATATGGGACATTTGATGGTGGTAGTTACGTTCGTGCTTTTGATGCGTTAAAAGATTATAGGTATTCTTTTGTTTTTGAAAATGAGTTGTCAGCATATTGTTTTACAGAAAAAATAACTAATTGTTTTGCAACACAGACCATCCCAATTTACTTAGGTGCAACTAAAATAGATAAGTTTTTTAATCCTGATGGTATTATCAAAATATCTCTGAATGATTTAGATAAATTGGATAAGATTATTCAATGTTGTACAGAGAAAAACTATGAAGAAAGAAAGGCTGCAATTTTAGATAATTATAAAAAAGTGCAAAAATTTTTAAATGTTGAGGATTTTATGTATGAAAAGTATCTTCAAAATAAATTTGAATAGAACGTCAAAAATATTAAGAGCTATAGATAAAGCAGATATTATTTCTTTTGATATTTTTGATACATTATTGCTCCGTCCTTTTGTGCATCCTTTTGATGTTTTTTCGTATTTGGAGGAGTTTTTTAATATTCCTGGATATAAAAATGCTCGTCTACAAGCTGAAAACCAAGCAAGAGAGTCTTTTCCGGAGAAGAGGGAAATAACATTGGATGATATTTATTCTTTTGTTCCTGAGAAGTTTTATTTTATGAAATCACAAGAAGAAGAGTTTGAGTTAACAATTTTACAAGCTAATCAAGAAACATTAGATATTTATAATTATGCAAAACAGAAGAATAAAAGTATTATTATCGTTTCAGATATGTATCTTTCTAAAGATGTATTAACAAAATCTCTGCATAAAAATGGATTTGTTGGATATGATAAAATTTTTATATCATCAGATATTGGATGTAGAAAATCCGATGGCGCATTATTTAAATATGTACAGAAATATTTGAATGTTTCTGAAAAGAGTATTTTACATATAGGTGACAATATAGAATCAGATTATCGTATTCCGCGTAAATTTGGTTTCAATGCAATTCTTTATACGCCTATTATCAAGTCTTTTTTTGCCAATAAAAAACATGTTAAATTTGAAAAAATATATAAAGAAGGGACAAGTGCTATATTTTCATTATTAGTTGGAATGCAAATTATTAGATGGCATAATAAGAAGAAAAGTTCTTATTGGGAGGATATTGGTTATTCTTTGGGAGGTATTTTTATTTATGCATATGTTAAATTTATTGTTGATATATTAGTAAAAAAATCTGCAACAGATGTGTTTTTTGTTGCTCGAGATGGTTATATGCTTTCTAAAGTATTTTCATTATTTGATGAAACAAGAATGATTAAAAATCATTATGTATATGCTCCTAGATTTGTTAGAATTGTAGGATTAAGGGAAGGACTTGAAAATGCTTCGTACTTCCAGTTTTTTAAAGAAAATATTGTTAAAAACTATCCTCATTATGAAAATTTATTCTCGAGGGAAATATCGTTAGAAAATATTTTGAAGAATAAAGATATTGAGAGGTATTGTACTTCTGTTTTAACGGAATATAAAAAATATATAAATACTCTTAAAGTAGCGGGAAATAATATTTATATGGTTGATTTAGGGTCTAATTCTGCTTCTGCTCAAAAAATTTTATCATTCTTTTTTCCTAATGAACTTAAAGCTGGTTTTTATTTTGCTTTGGGTAAAAAAAACAAGGTTTCATCTTTTATTTATGATAATTCTTCGAATCCATTATTTTTTGAAGAATTTATAGAGTTTCTAATAACTTCACAAGAATGTCCGATTGTTAATTTCTTAAATAATGAGCCTGTATTTAAGAAACCAGATGTCCAGGATTTGAAAAATACTGAAAGTCTTAAATTGCTTCAACAGGGAGAGTTTCAATTTGTTAAAGATATAAAACATATCTTAGGAAAATTTCAAAAAGATGTTTCTTCAGATATACTTAAAAAGTATATGAATTTATTTTTTCAATATTTGACGGATGTAGATATAGAAAATTTGAAACACATTTTTTGGTTTTATGAACCATCGCATACAAAAAGTGTTCCTTTTTATGATGTACTAAAAAATAAGTATGGAGTACGTTAGGTGCTTGCAACGTAAATAAGAGATTTTTTTGTTATAATAGAAACTGTTTTTGGATAAGAGATTTATTGATGAAGCCTAAAGTGACTATTCTTTGTACAGCATATAATCATAAAAAATTTATTCGCCAAGCTTTAGATGGTTTTGTGATGCAAAAAACAAATTTTCCGTTTGAAGTTATTGTTCATGATGATGCTTCGACTGATGGTACCGCCGAAATAATTAAGGAATATGAAAAAAAATATCCAAAGATTATAAAGCCAATTTATCAATCAAAAAATCAATTTTCTCAGGGAAAGGATATATTGATAGATTGTATGTTTGATTATATACAGGGAGAATATGTGGCTATAAATGAAGGGGATGATTATTGGATTGATGAGAATAAATTACAGCGTCAAGTTGATTTTTTAGATGCTAATCCTGATTTTACCATTTGTTTTCATCCGGTAAAGGTAGTATGGGATGATAACTCACAGCCCGAAAGTGTTTTTCCATCGCCTAAGTATCGATATAATAAAGAGACTTTTACTTTAGAGGATTTGTTAAAACATAATTTTATTCAAACAAATTCTGTGATGTATCGTTGGAAATTAACAAAAGAAATGTGGCCACAAAAACGTATTTTACCATGTGATTGGTTGTGGCATTTACTTCATGCCAAATATGGTAAAATAGGTTTTTTGCCTCAAGTTATGAGCGTGTATCGAAGAAATCAAGGCGGAATATGGTCTGGAGCCGGTGTGACGGACGAGTGGTTTTTGCGTTGCGGAATTCCGCATATCAGATTTTATCAAACTGTGGAGGAACTTTTTAATACGGATAAGAAAAAAGATATTATTAATGTGGGACAGAGAGTGGTTTGTGCCTATTTGCGGTATAAAGAATTTCCATCTTTGCAGAATATGTCGGAAGAATTTTTTGATCTATGGAATGAATTTATCCCTACCTTGTTAAATAATAAAAACTACAAAAAAGAAAAGAAATTAAAAAGAAAATATTGTTTCTATCGATTATTATCGATAGTACTTTTATTTCTTATTATCTACTTAATGATTAGGGAAAAATATGGAATCTAATTTTTATACAGAAAAAGAACTACGGGAATTAGGACTGAAATCATTTGGTAAGCATGTCTTTATTTCCAGGAAGTGCTCAATTTATGGAGCAGAAAATATATCTATTGGAAATAATGTCCGTATTGATGATTTTTGTATTTTATCTGGGAATATTGCTATAGGTAATTATGTTCATATAGCGGCGTATGTGGCTTTATATGGTAAATATGGAATTGAAATACAAGATTTTTGTGGAATTTCTGCAAGAAGTACAATCTACAGTGCTATTGATGATTTTTCAGGGGAAAATATGATTTCTCCGATGGTTCCTGAGGAGCTTACTAAGCTTACAAAAGGAAAAGTAATTTTGAAACAATATACTCAGCTTGGGTATAATACATTGGTTTTTCCTGGATGTGTTTTGAATGAAGGTGTAGCAACAGGAGCAATGACATTTGTTAAGCAAAATATTCCAGCTTGGAAGATTGTAGCAGGGATTCCTTGTAAAATTATAAAAAATAGAAAAAAAAATCTTCTTGAGCTATCAAAAAAAATATAACTTGTTGTTTTTATTATAGGGGTATATCTTTACTGTTTTTTGCTGGACTATTTGTTTTTTTTGGTGTAAGTATGGAGCTGTTTTGGGTGTGGGGCTGTAGCTCAGTTGGGAGAGCGATTGGTTCGCAATCAATAGGTCGAGGGTTCGATCCCCTTCAGCTCCACCATCTTTTTTTCTTAAATCTTTAATTTTTATTGAAAATCCTCAAAAATATTCCTTGATTCTTCTTTATGTTTCGCTAAATTTATGGTGTGTTTTTGTTAAGAAGGAGGGGTGTATGGAAACTCGGGTTGCGATTATTGGTATTATTGTGGAAGACATGTCTTCCGTTGAGGCTTTGAATGCTATTTTGCATGATTATGCTCAATTTATTATTGGACGTATGGGGTTGCCGTATCGTGAGAAAAAAGTCCATATCATTAGTATTGCCGTTGATGCTCCGCAAGATATTATCAGTGCTATGGCCGGAAAAATAGGGCGTTTGTCCGGGGTGAGTTCTAAGGCGGCGTATTCGGATTTTTCTGGCTTGGGGCAGAAATAAAAGAAGTTCTTGCATATTGGCTTTAACTCTTATATTGTATCGACGATTGTTTTTTTAATTTCAGCTAACGGGGAAGAATTTCTAACCCGGAAGGAAGTGTCTAAATATGTATAATCCTAAATCATTAAAGGCCGAGGAATTTATCGACCATAACGAAGTGTTGGAGAGTTTGGCTTATGCCGATGCCAACAAAAGTAATGTCCAACTTATTGATCAGATTTTAGAAAAGGCTAAAGAGCGGAAAGGGTTGTCTCATCGAGAGGCTTCGGTTCTGTTGGCTTGTGATGTCCCTGAAAAAAATCAGGAGATTTTTGCTTTGGCCGAGCAGATTAAAAAAGATTTTTACGGAAATCGAATTGTGATGTTTGCTCCGCTTTATCTGTCTAACTATTGCGTAAACGGGTGTGTGTATTGTCCGTATCATGCCAAAAATAAACACATTGCTCGAAAAAAATTGACCCAAGAAGAAGTTGCTAAAGAAGTTATTGCTTTGCAAGATATGGGGCATAAACGTTTGGCTATTGAATCCGGCGAAGATCCGGTTAACAACCCAATTGAATATATATTGGATTGTATTAAGACCATTTATAGCATTAAACACAAAAACGGTGCTATTCGTCGTGTTAATGTTAATATTGCGGCGACGACCGTCGAAAATTATCGAAAATTAAAAGAAGCCGGGATTGGAACGTATATTTTGTTTCAAGAGACTTATCATAAAGAAAGTTATGAAAAGTTGCATCCAACCGGGCCAAAGCATAACTATGCTTACCATACCGAAGCCATGGATCGCGCTATGGAAGGCGGAATTGATGATGTTGGCTTGGGGGTTTTGTTTGGTTTGGAAATGTATCGGTATGAGTTTGCCGCATTGTTGATGCATGCCGAGCATTTGGAAGCTGTTCATGGTGTGGGGCCGCACACAATCTCCGTGCCGAGAATTCGTCGTGCTGATGATATTGATCCGGATGTTTTTGATAACGGAATCGATGATGATACTTTTGCAAAAATTGTTGCTTGTATTCGTATTGCCGTGCCGTATACCGGTATGATTATGTCAACCCGAGAAAATGTTAAGACGCGTGAAAGAGTTATTCACTACGGAATTTCTCAGATCAGCGGCGGATCAAAAACAAGTGTCGGCGGTTATGTTACTCCGGAAGCCGAAGATGACCGCTCCGAACAATTTGAGGTCAGTGATACAAGAACGCTTGATGAAGTTGTTTGTTGGTTGATGAAAATTGGTTATATTCCAAGTTTTTGCACGGCTTGTTATCGAGAAGGGCGAACCGGTGATCGGTTTATGGCTTTGTGTAAAAATTTACAAATTCATAATTGTTGCTTGCCCAATGCGTTAATGACCTTGAAGGAATATTTGGAAGATTATGCTTCTCCGGAGACTAAAAAAATCGGTGAAGAGCTTATTAAAAAAGAACTTGCTAATATTCCTAAAGACAAGGTTCGGCAAATTGTTTGTGATAATTTGGCAGAGATTGAAACCGGAAAGAGAGATTTTCGTTTTTAATCTTGAGTAAAGCCCTCGGAAAAGAAAGCCGGGGGCTTTTTTGTGGGTAAGATTTTCTTTTGCGTGTATCTTGGTGCATGTAGTTGACATCTTTTCTTGGCTAAGATAAAAATTAAGCGGTTATTAATTTTGGTGGAAATGAAAATGGAAAAATTAAACGAATTGTTTACCAATCATTATGTTTTGCCCGAAAGTTGGTTATGGGTAATTTTTGGAATTGCGGTTGTTATTTTATTGGCATGGGATTTATTTTTCTTTAATCGTAAAAACGAAGTGCCAAATTTTCTTCATACATTGACTTTGTGCATTGTTTATATTTTAGCGGCGTGTGTCTTTGGCGTCTTTGTGATGTATGAAGAAGGTTTTGATAAGGGAATGTTGTTCTTTACCGGCTTTTTGGTAGAGAAAAGTTTGTCTTTGGACAACATCTTTATCATTTCTGTCGTCTTTACCAGCTTGCGGATTCCCAGAATGTATCAGCATCGAGTTTTGTTTTGGGGAATTTTGGGGGCTTTGGTTATGCGGGCCATCTTGATCTTTCTGGGCGAGGCTTTAATCTCTAATTTCCATTGGGTATTGTATATCTTTTCAGCCTTTTTGGTTTATACCGGGGTTAAGATGCTGGTGGTTAAAGATAATGACAATGAAAAATTTGAAGAGAGTCGTTTGTATCAAATTATGAGTAAGATTTTTCATGTGACCCATGAAATTAAAGGAGAACATTTCTTTGTTAAAGAAAACGGAAAGCACTATATTACGCCGTTGTTTTTTGCTTTGTTAATTGTGGAAACGATGGATGTTATTTTTGCTTTGGACAGTATTCCGGCAATCTTTTTGATTACGCAAGATGTGTTCATTGTTTATACCAGTAATATTTTTGCTATTTTGGGCTTGCGTGCTTTGTATTTTCTGTTGGAAGCAGCTGTCCATCGCTTTACGTATTTGAAGCCGGCGTTGTCAATTATCTTAATCTTTATCGGGTTAAAGATTTTTGCTCCGTATTTTGGCTTTAAGCTTGAAGCTTGGCACTCTTTGAGTGTTACGTTTACTCTGTTGTTTGGGGCAATTGTTTTGTCTTTGCTCAAGACAAGAGAGAAAAAAGCTTAAAAAAGCATCTCTTTTATAAGAAAGGCTCTCTATAACGGAGAGCCTTTCTTTTGTTAATTATGATGATTTTTTATTGTTTATTCCGCAGGTGTTCCTTCCGGATTGGCTTCGTGAGGAGTTTGTATCATACGTTGATGATGCCATTTAACGGCTAATTTGCATTTGCGTTTGCCAAGTTTGCGAATGGTGACAACATAGCCGATAAAGACAACGGAGGCCGCACTTATCCATGCAATCGGGCTGGCGTAGAAAATTCCGACATATCCCATATGAGAGGCCAAAAACATAGCGGCAAAAGAACGCATAACCAATTCCATGATTCCTGCGATTAACGGAATGAGGGAGTCTCCCATTCCTTGGAGAGAGTTACGGAAGATAAAAATCTGACCAAGGAAGAAATAGCAAAGCGTGCTGATGTTAAGATATTCTTTGGCGATGTTGATAATATTGGGGTTGTCTCCTTCAATAAAGATTCCGACCATTTCTTCTCCGACAAAACGGACGAGTAGGGCGATGAATACGCTAAACGACAGAGATATCCAGGAACAATAGGTTACACCACTGCGAATACGGCCAATCATTCCGGCTCCGGTATTTTGAGCAACATAAGTTGCCATGGCAACACCTAAAGCGACAAGCGGTTGTGTGGCTAATTGTTCAATACGTAAGGCCGAGGTAAAAGCGGCAATGACATCTGCTCCAAAAGAATTGCAGACGCTTTGGATAAACATTAATCCCAAAGATAAAATAGAAAATTGTACGGCCATTGGTACGGCAATATTTAGGTGTTCCATCATCAATTGACGGTCAATTTTCCAGTCTGATTTATGAATACGCAGAGCCGGGAATTTCTTTCTCATATAAAAGAAGCAGCAAGCGGCCGATATGGTCATAGCAATAACGGTCCCAAGGGCAGAACCTGCCACCCCGAGTTTGAAAAAGTAAATTAACCAAAGATTGAGTAAAATATTTAAAACAGAGGAAAAAATAAGAAAATAAAGAGGGGTCTTACTATCTCCAAGAGCTCTCATGAAACCAGAAAGTAAATTATAAGCGACAATCATTATTAATGCGGCCGTTAAAATAATCATGAAAATATAAGCATCTTCCATAATTTCAGCCGGAACATTCATTAACCGAAGCAGGGGTCTCATGAAAATAGCTAAGCATAAGCTCATAACAAAACTCAATCCTAGTCCGGCAACAAGGCTGTGTGTAACCGAACGGCGGACGCCAAGAGCATCTTTGGCTCCAAAACGTTGTGCCGTTACAACCGTTAAACCACCGGTAAAACCTAGTGTGATAAGAATAACAACGTAATAAATAGGAGCTGAAGCCCCAACAGCAGCCAAGGCATTAATCCCTATTAATCGACCAACAATGATAATATCGGAGATTTGGTATAATTGTTGAAATATATTGCCAATTAATAATGGTAATGCAAAGGTCAAAATAAGTTTGACCGGATTGCCGCTGGTCATATCTTTTATCATCTTTTTCCTCTTTTTTAGAATCTTTCCTTTTAAATCCAAAAGAATTTATGCCTCTAAATTTAAAATGTAAAGTATTAATTTACATTATTTTAGTATGTTTTAAATCTATTTAAAAGTAGCTTATGGGTTATTAATCAAACGGAGGTAGGTATGCATTTTGTTTTAACAATTATGGTTTTATATATTCTGTTTTCGGAATGGAGAATTTTTGATTTGAAGAAAAAATTTTGTTCCGTAGAATTGTTGTCCGATAAGATTAATACAGACGGAAGCCTATGGTATTCGGGTGTCTTGCCACAATCAGACGAGTTGTGCTTGTTTTTGGACGATAAGGGGCATTATTGCGTTACAACCTTAAATGATAAAAAATGGCTCAAAAAAGACGGAAGTTTGGATTTTAATAAAATTAAGAAATGGGCTTATGTGAAGGATTTGGAAAAGATTTAATTTGACAAAATTTTGAAAAAGAAATACTTTTCCTTAAGTTTTTTTATATAAAGGATTTTTTTTGATGCTTCAGAAAGAACTTTTGGCTCCAGCGGGGGATATTAATGCCGGATATGCGGCTCTTTATTATGGGGCGGATGCTGTTTATTTGGGCTTACAACAATTTTCGGCACGAGCAACGGCAACGAATTTTTCTCCGGAAAATCTTGATGAATTTACGGCTTTTGCTCATTCATTGCAACGAAAAGTATATGTAACCATTAATACTTTGGTGCAAGAAGCTGAGTTGCCGGATTTAATGAAGACATTGGATGTTTGCTCCAGATGTCGTGTGGATGCCATTATTTTGCAAGACTTGGGTGTTGTCAAAATTATAAAAGATGTTTATCCGGAGTTGGAGTTGCATGCCAGCACGCAAATGGCTGTCCACAATAAAGAAGGGGCCCTTGCTTTGCAAAAAGCCGGTTTTAGCCGTGTTGTTTTGGCAAGAGAACTTTCTTTGCCGGAAATTGAAGAAATTGCTGCGTTGCCCGGTTTGGAAACCGAGGCCTTTATTCATGGGGCTTTGTGTTATTCCTACAGCGGATTATGTCTTTTTTCTTCTCTGGAGACGGGAAAAAGTGCCAATCGTGGTAAATGCCTTTATCCATGCCGTTCTTTGTTTGACGGAGAAGATGGTGAAAAACATTATTTTTCAATGAAGGATATGGCTTTACAAAGAGATATTTTAAAAATGCCGGTAACTTCTTTGAAAATTGAGGGGCGTAAAAAAACGGATTTGTATGTTGCGGCCGTAACGGATTATTATCGGCATATTTTAGATGGAAAAGGGGCCGATGCTTTTCGGGAAGAAAATATAAAGCAGATTTTTTCAAGACCGTGGTGTCATTTCCACTTTAACGGTAAAGATAAAAATGTTATTGATCGTGATTTTGTGGGGCATCGAGGTCTTCTTATTGGTAAGGCAAAAGAAAGCTCTAATCAGGTTTTGAAGTTTGTAACAAACCATTTGTTGGAACGCCATGACGGTATTCAAATTGATGTCGAAGGGCAGGAAAAGCCTTTTGGCTTTGCCTTATTAAAACTAAAAGTAAAAGGAAAAGAAGTTTTTGAAGCTAAACCGGGAGAAAATGTTGAAATAAAAATGCCACCGCATGCTCCCAAAATTAATGCCGGTGCAGATATTTATTTGGCATCTGCCTCTGCGGTTAAAGCTTATTATAAATATGAGAAGCCAAAACCTGCCGAGTATAAAAATCGGCAGCAGATTGATGTGAAAGTGTCTGTTTGGGCCGACAAACTCATGGCAACAGCTTGTGGCGTATGCTTTGAGGTTGATGGCAATTTTGCAAAGGCACAAAACCCTGTCAAAACAACAGAAGCGGCTCAAAAAGCTTTTGCCAAAACCGGAGATACGGTTTTTGAGCTTGGAAAGCTTAATCTTGAAAATGAACAAGGTTTGTTTGTTCCGGCTTCTGTTTTTAATGAACTGCGTCGTGGGTTGTATGCTCAAATCAAGCTTGATCATAAGCAAGGGATTTTACCTCAAGTTCCCGAAAGGAAATTACCTCAACAAGCTCTGTGGGCAATAAAGACCGATTGTTTTGAGACTTTGCAAAAAATTGATTTAAATGAGGTTGCTGAAATTATTTTCTTGCTTGGAAAAGATACAAAAGTCACCGATTTAAGCCATTTGCCAAAGGAAAAAGTACGCTTAGCTTTACCGTGTGTTTGTCGAAAGACATCGGTATTTGAGAAAAAAATTGCCGATTTTGTTCAGGCCGGTTATCAGAAATGGGAGATTGCCAACTATTGGGGGCTTGAGGCTTTGCGTCCGTATTGTGTCGATGTTCGTTTTGACAGCCCGATTTATGTGATGAATTCGCAGGCGACGGTTATGGCAAAAGATTTGGGTGCTACAAGTGTGACGCTGTCTTTAGAAGATACAATGGATAACTTAAAATTTGTTGCAAAAAAATCTTGTTTGCCGGTTGTTTTTCCCGTTTATACGGATGTTCCGTTATTTACCAGTGCGGCTTGTATTCGGAGCAATCCTTGTTCTGTTTGTCGGGCGGAAGAAAAATGGATGACACTGGAAAAAAATGGGAAAAAATATCAAGTTTTATCTAGAGATTGTCAGACGATGCTCTTTTTTGAGGCTCCGTTGTGCCATACTCGGGAGGCTAAAGATATTGCTGCCGATGTTTATCGGGTTGATTTTGTTTATAAAAAATATTCGGCCGAGGCTGCCGCGGCTTTATGGAAAAAATGTAGAAATTTTGATGATATTGACGGGGCGGAGAGTGGAAACATTAATCGGCGAAAGGCCATGTTTTAACCTTAATTAAAAATCCCCGCTAACGGGGATTTTTTATTAAGCATCCAGTCCGGGGAGGGTGTTTCTCTTTTCTTGATAAAGATGAAAGGCCTCTTCAATCACTTGTTTTGCCTCATCCGGACCTAAAAATGCCTCAATTTTAACTTCTTTGTTTTCTAAGATTTTATAATCTTCAAAAAAACGTTTCAGCATTTTTAATATGTGCGGAGGAAGTTCATTAATATTTTCATATGGAGCGTATTCGGGGTCATCTACATGGACGGCAATGATTTTATCATCGGCTTCGCCCTGATCAATCATTTTCATGACGCCGATTGGTTTGGCTCGTAATAAAGACATGGGGAGAACACTTTCTTGCCCAAGAACCAAAATGTCTAAAGGATCGTTATCATCACAATAGCTTTGAGGAATAAAACCATAGTTAGCCGGATAGTGGACCGCACTGTATAAAATACGGTCAACCCGAAGCAAACCGCTTGATTTATCAAGTTCATATTTTACTTTAGAGCCTTTGGGAACTTCAATCACCGCATTTAAAATTTGAGGTGCTTTGTCGCCTTTGCTGACACTGTGCCAGGGGTGTTTCATTTTTTTATCCTTGTTTTCTATTATTTAAGTTAGGGGTATAGTAGGCATTTTTTTTATAAAGTAAAGTTTTTTTAATCAAATTTAAAACATTTTATTTGATAGTATTGGAACAAGATATTAATCTTTGAGGAGGAACGAAATGTCACAACGTTTTATTTTGAATGAAACAAGTTATCACGGACACGGTGCCATTAACGAAATCGTGACGGAAGTAAAATCCAGAGGTTTTAGAAAGGCCTTAATCGTAACAGATGCCGATTTGGTTAAGTTTAAGGTTGTTAAAAAAGTTACAGACCTTTTAGATAAAAATAAAATGCCTTACGAAATTTATGATAAAGTTAAGGCAAATCCCAGTGTGGAAGTTGTTCAAAAAGGAGTTGAGGCGTTTAAAAAGGCTAAAGCCGATTATATGATTGCGATCGGCGGAGGTTCTCCTCAAGATACGGCTAAAGGAATTGGTATTATTATCAATAATCCGGAATTTGCCGATGTCGTTTCTTTAGAAGGTGTAGCCCCGACAAAGAATAAGAGTGTTCCGGTTATTGCTGTTGCAACAACGGCTGGTACCGCCGCAGAAACAACAATTAATTATGTTATTACCGATGAAAAGAAAAGACGCAAGTTTGTTTGTGTTGATCCTCATGATATTCCGGTTGTGGCCGTGGTCGATCCGGATATGATGTCCAGTATGCCTAAGGGGTTAACCGCTGCAACGGGGATGGATGCTCTAACCCATGCAATTGAAGGCTATACAACTCTTGGGGCTTGGGAGCTGGCGGATACCTTAAATTTGAAAGCAATTGAATTAATTTCTAAAAATTTGCGTAAGGCTGTTGAAAATGATCCCGATGGTCGGGAAGGAATGGCTTTGGGGCAATATGTTACGGGAATGGCGTTTTCTAATGTTGGGTTAGGGGTTGTGCATGGTATGGCTCACCCGTTGTCGGCTTTTTATGATACTCCGCATGGAATTGCCAATGCCGTTCTTTTGCCATATGTGATGGAATTTAATGCTCCCTATACTGGAGTTAAGTTTAGAGAGATTGCTCGTGCTATGGGGGTTAAAAAAGTTGATGAAATGAAACAGGCTGAATATCGAGAAGCCGCGATAAAAGCTGTTAAAAAATTGAAAAAAGATGTCGGAATCCCTAAAACATTAAAGGAAATCGGCGTTAAGAAAGAAGATTTGGAGGCTTTGGCTGAGGCCGCTATGGCCGATGTTTGTACCGGAGGAAACCCTCGTCCTTGTACGAAGGAATTGGTTCTCGAGGTTTATAAAAAAGCTTATAACGGTAAATAGATTTTCTAAAAAAAGCCGGGAAACCGGCTTTTTTTTATGTGTAAGGGCTTGATTATTTGCTTTACATATCGGGTTTTGTGTGTCATTTCATAGATTATAAAAATGTTTTTAAATTAATGAGGATGTTATGATCAAAAAGGCAGAAATAGCTCATCGTATTTATGTGGATGAAGAGGTAAAACAAAAATTTGTAGATGTGGCTCTTAAAGATTATTTTAATCCTCAGAAGGCTTTTTGCGAAGTTGTTGCACAGGGAGTTGTGTTGCCAACGATTAAACAAGTCAATGAAGAAGATGTCGGCTATTTTAAGGGTGGGGTGGTTGATGCAAACGGAAAGTTTGTTGAGGCCTCGGCTAATCGTCGAAAAGATTTAGGCGGATCAATGTTTGAGGCTTATCCTTTTGAGGCAGACGAGGTGGATGTTGTGCCAGAAGAAGTGGTTTATGGCGGAATTTTGGTAAACCATTTTGGACATTTTTTGATGGAAAGTACTAATCGTTTGTGGTTTTGGGTTGAAAATTCGGATAAAGATTTGGGTGTTGTTTTTTTAATGCCTAAAAAACAAAAGGTTATTCGTCAGTTTTGGGAGTTTATGGATCTTTTGGGAATAAAACGTGATAAAGTTTATTTGATCCACAAACCAACCCGTTTTGCAAAAGTTTATGTTCCGTCTCCCAGCCATGTTTTAGGCCTTTCTTATGGTGAAAAGTTTTTGGTTCCTTTTCAGGCTATTCGGGATAAGGTCAAAGGACGAGGGGAAAATAAAATTTATTTGTCTCGTACCAAATTTAAAGGCGGTACCGTTTGCTTGGGAGAAAAGTATATTGAAAAACTTTTTTACAAGAATGGTTATAAAATCTTGTATCCGGAACAGCTTAGTTTGAAAGAACAAATTGAGTATTTGAAAGATGCTAAAGAAATTGTCGGTGTTATCGGAACGGCAACGCATTTGATTGTTTTTGCACAAAAAGGTGTTAAAAGTGTTATTTTGTCTCGATGTGATTATCCGATTGAAGAACAAGATATTTTGCACCAAGCCGTCGATGCGGATTGGTATGAGGTGGGAGCTAATTTAAATCCTTTTCCGGTTGATCATTCAACGGGGCCGACGCTTTTAGGGATAAGTTCTTCTCTTTATCAATATTGTCAAGACCAGAGGCTAAAGGCAGATGCCTCTTTGGTCGGGTATGTTAAAAAGTCGGATGGAAAGGCTTTTGTAAAAGATTATATGAAGCGGTATACCCAACAGACATATAATCATCGGCTGGCAAAAATTGATCCTTTAATTGCACGGAGGCTGTTGGTTGTTTCTAAGGCGTTTATTCCGCTTAAGCGTCTTGTTAAGCAAACGATTAAAGCTTTGCATAATAAAAAGAAGAAAATTTGAAGAATCTTTTTTTTGTTGACACGGGTGAATTTTGTCTTTACCCTAATTATGTTTTTAGTTTTTTTAATCATCTTCATTTGAGGATTGGGAAAAGTTGAGACAAGTTTTATCTCAAAATATTAGAGTTAATTTGTTTTGGTGGCACTGTTAGTGCCATGTTTTTCTGTGTCTTTACTGACAAATTTTAAAATCCCCCTATAATCCTGTTTTATTCCTTTTTTTTACAATGGAGATGAAAATGTCTTTTGAATATGCTCTTGAATCTTGCGGTCGTGTTAAAATGGCCGGAGGAACTTTTTCTACCTATTATGATTTGGCCGATGCGTTGATTAATGTTGAAAATCCAAGTACGGAGGCTCTTCTTGCAACACATCATAATTTTAAGAATATACGCTATAATCCTCCGTTTGACTTGTTATTGGCTTTTTTTCCCGATGAGGCTAAAAATATTCAATATCGCTTAAGAGGTGCTGGAGCTTATCGTCATTTGCGAATGGATCAAGGTCCGGGAGGAAATTTTACACGTTTTGATTTAGGGCAGGATGGGCTCAATCCTGTTTGTTTAACGGGTGAACAAGGTTTTGCTATGCCGGAAGAATTGATAAACCAACAATTAAATGATGGGAAATATCCTGAACTCTCGGCTTTAAAAGAAGCAATCCAATCCTCTTTTGAAAAAAATGATTATAAAAAGACAGCCATTTTGGTTAATAAATTTAATACCTTAGCCGAAAAAGTAACTTTGCAACGGCACAAGGGCGATTTTGTGGGCAGTAAGAGCGGTTTCTTTTTTATTCGTCCGGCCGAAACGGAACGAAATGTTCAATTCCCTTTGGCAAAAGTTCCGCAACTGCGGGAAAAAATAGATGAAGCCCTAACTAAAACTCTGTCTTTAGCGGAATATAGCAGAGCCTATCTGCACCAAGGGCTGTCTTTTGGCGAAGCGGTTCAAAGAGCCGAAAAATCTTTGCAAGAAAGAGGCAAAATATCTTATGATGGTCGCGGTTTGCTTTATTTTCAGCCGGATTGCTTTGTTGATAAATTTGGTAATATTGAGGTTGAAAAGATTAATATGCCCGATGTCGGCTTTTTTATGACGATGCTTCATCGTCCTTCAAATCGGCCCTTACAGAACGTTGTTAATGCTAATGTTACTCTTAGAGATCGCTTAAAGTTAATTGCCGATAAATTTTTAGAGAAAAATGAGATTGTTTTACTTACCAGGACAGAGGTTTTACAAAACCAGTCCGATACTTTAGAACTTTTGGAAATTCAATCGTTGAAAGAAATGTTGGAAAGTATTGATAAAAAGGTTACGGTTTTATCTTTAGAAAATTATGGAAAAATTACCAAGTCACAAGAAATTTTACTGCTTAATGTTGATCCTAATGATAAAAATTATGCTCCGTTTGCCGAACATGTTATAAGAAAAGATATTTCGTGTTATGCTGATCCGTTGGTTTATTATTTTAAGGACAGAGCAACGACTTTGAAAACAATGCAAATTTCCGGAAAGTATTTAGAACAATTTTTACAATTAATTAAGCCTAAAGAAATTAATGCCAAAAATGCGGAAAATTTGTATCATCGCTTGGAATATGTTATGAAACGTTTTGATATGACGGAAGATGTTATTTACGCTCATGTTCCGGGGTACAAAATGCCGCTTCCGGCATTTAAGTATTCGATGCATAGCTTTGGGCAAATTTATAAGGCTTATGAAAAATCTGAAGATAAAAATGCATCGCTTCATTTATCGGCTGTGCCGATTAATCAAAATAATGCTCTTTTTTATGGAAAAGGAAAACCACGATTGGCGGCTTTTCGTTTTATGTGTACGAAGGAGAGGTAACTATGACAAAACTTTATATTCCCTTAGAGGAAAAAGAAGTTTTGGTGCGAGTTGTGAAAGCTCTTTCCAAAGTGCGTTTTTCTTTGGCGGTAGTGCAAGGAGAAGAGGATACTTCTTCTGTGCAACCGGATGAAAAATATTTTGCAGCTGTGAAAAATTTGATTGATAAAGGTATTGTCGTACGTCGTTTTTATTTTGGATGCTTTGAAAAGTATTTGCGAGAAAAGGCACAAAATCCGCAAATAGAATATTTGTATTGCGGAACAATGAAAAAATACCAAAGAGCCATCATTTTGGACCAAGCAGCAATCTTTTGCAAAATCGGAAATCAATTTTGTTATTCAGAATATCCTGAAATGGTCCAAATGATACAGAACTATCTCAAGCGATGTTCTTTAGGCTCCGATGGCTGAACAAAGATCTTCTGGAATAATTAAGTCGGCTTGTGTATCGGCAAGAATATCCTCTAAAGAAAAAAGCGGATTAATTTCTTTTAAAAGCAAGCCTTGAGGAGTTACCTCAATTACACAGCGTTCCGTGATTATCAAATTTACTTCTTTGGCAGCGGTGAGCGGAAGTGTGCA
This sequence comes from uncultured Alphaproteobacteria bacterium, assembly GCA_944392275.1. Taxonomy (GTDB): domain Bacteria; phylum Pseudomonadota; class Alphaproteobacteria; order RF32; family CAG-239; genus CAZU01. The sequence continues at coordinate 297,020 of CALXWA010000001.1, read as the reverse complement.
TTTTTGCAAGATTTTGGGTTGGCCTTTGGCGGTATGCTCCATGACGACAATAACTTTTTTAGCTCCGACAACTAAATCCATGGCTCCACCCATGCCGGGAGTAAAAACATTGGGAACCAACCAATTGGCTAAGTTACCTTCACTGTCTACTTGTAGGGCTCCGAGAACGGTTGCATCAACATGGCCTCCACGCATCATGGAAAAAGCTAGTTCAGAATCAAAAAATGCAGCCCCTTCTTGTGTTTCTACATGAACACCGCCGGCATTGGTAACGGCTTTGTCTAAGGTTTGGAAAGTTGCTTTGGGGCCAACACCTAGTAAGCCGTTTTCTGAATGGAAGAGAACATTAAGTGAGGGGGAAACATAGTTGGCGACCTCTGTCGGTAATCCAATACCCAAGGTTACAACGTCGCCTTCATGGAATTCTTGGGCGGCACGACGGGCTATGGTCTCACGGATTTGTTCTTTTGATAATTGGATCATGATTTGTTCTTTCCTATACTGCAATGTAGTCTACAAAAATGCCGGGAATGGTAATTTCATCAGGGTTGAGAGGAGTGTCCACCAATTCTTCAGCCTCGACAATGACGGTGTTTGCTGCTGTTGCCATAACTTGGTTAAAATTGCGGGCCGTTCCATGAATAAAAATATTGCCAAATTTGTCGACTTTGGAACCATAGATTAGTGCAAAATCGGCTTTTAGGGGCTTTTCTAAAAGGTAGGTTTTTCCATCTATCTCTAAGGTTTGTTTGCCTTCTGAAACCAGAGTCCCGACACCGGTCGGTGTTAAAACACCACCAAGTCCTGCTCCGGCTGAGCGAATTCTTTCTACCAAAGTACCAAGAGGGACAAGCTCAACCTCCAGTTCTCCGGCATTCATTTGTCTTCCGGTTTCCGGATTGGTTCCAATGTGTCCGACGATTGCTTTTGCTACTTGTTTGTTGACGATTAAACGTCCGCGATCTTTTTCCGGAGTGGAGGTGTCATTGGCAATAATGGTTAACCCAGATGTTTTATTGTTAACAATTGCATCGATAATGCGATCCGGACTGCCGCATCCCAAAAAACCGCCAATCATAACAGAGGCGTTGTTTGGTATGAGTTTTCCGGCTTCGGATACTGAGATTATTTTTTTCACGTATATTTATCCTTTTTTACTGTGCCCGCAATAATATACATGAAAAAAGTATAAATGTCATCCTTTTTTTGCTTCTTGGATTAAACCATCAACCCAAAGTGGAAATGTTTCTCCGGCTTTTCCATAGACGTGTTGGTCAAAAAGGTAGTTGTTGGCCGTTGTATCCAGTGTAAATTCTATTGTATCGGCCCCATAATATTTTGCTGTTTGAACAAAACCGGCTGCCGGATAAACCACGCCGGATGTTCCAATTGAAATAAACAGGTCGCAATGACGAAGAGCCTCTTCAACAGAGTCCATACAAAGAAGGTTTTCGCCAAAAAAGACAATGTTTGGTTTCATCATACCCATCACATTGCATTGAGGACAAATCGTTTGTGTGTCAACATCTCCCCAGGTTTCCAGTATGTGACCGCAATTTAAGCAAACCGCTTGATTAATCTGGCCGTGGATATGATAGATATTTTGATTTTTGGCTTTTTCGTGTAAGGTATCCACATTTTGTGTGACAACATCAACATGAGCCGGATATTCTTGTTGCAACCGGGTTATAGCCAAATGTGCGGCATTAGGCTTTGCTTGTTGAATTTCTGTTTTCAGATTATTGTAAAAATCGTGGACATAGTCCGGATTGCGTTGAAAGCCTTCTACCGAGGCGACATCTTCAACCTTGTGATTGTTCCACAATCCATTGGAGCTGCGAAAGGTAGCCAAGCCTGATTCTGCGGAAATTCCGGCTCCGGTTAGAATCAGAATACGAGAATATTTTTTCATTTAGAGTTTTTCCTTCCAGAGCCAGGCGGCACCCCGTACACCGGAGCTGTCCCCATGCATGGCTTTTTTGATATTGAGGTTCATTTTGCCTCGTTTCCATAAATTTTCAATGAGGGCGGGGACTTTCGTATATATTCCTTCAACACGCGAGCAACCACCGCCGACAACGATAACATCCGGATCAACAATCACAACAATATTTAATAAAGCCGCGGCTAGGTGTTGGTAAAAATTATTCATTACACTTTGGGCTAATCTATCGCCTTTGTCGGCCAGTTGGTTAATTGCCCCAACAGAAGGAGCTGGCTTGTCCGTACAATCGTTATATTGTTTTAAAAGGTATTTTCCCGAAACCTGTGTCTCAATGCATCCCATGCGGCCACAACCACATTGAACGGAAAGTTCTGATTCTGTAGCAAACGGCAAGGGAAGATGTCCCCATTCGCCGGCAATGTTGTTGGCTCCACGGATAATTTTGCGGTTAACGACCAAAGATCCTCCGACCCCTGTGCCGATAATGATGCAATAGGCGGTTTCATAGCCTTTGGCCGCTCCGTCAATAGCTTCAGAAAGAGCAAAACAGCGAGCATCATTTTCCATACGAATTTCACGATTGAGGATTTTTTCGACCTCTTGGGCAAAATCAAGTCGCAAAAACGGAAGATTGGCCGGAGCCTTGCTAAAAGTTTTATCAAAATTAACAATCCCGGGAATGCTGATACCAACGCTTCCCGTTGATTGTAGTGCCGTTTCGGCTTCCGTTACCAAACGCGTAACGGCCGATAAAAAGTCGGGGTAATTATCCGGAGTATTTACTCTTTGCCGGTAAAGTTCTTTGCCGGATTTTGAATCTAGAGCGATAATTTCAATTTTGGTGCCGCCGATATCCAGACCGATGTTTATTGCCATAACTTTTCTCCTTTATCTTAATTTAGGCTCTAAAAGTTTAAAATCCAGTTAGTATTTGATGATTCTTATTGAAAAAAAATGTGTTTTGGATACACTGAGTGCATTAATTTTAACAAATCTTGTTATGAGGTTGTTTTGAGTTTTTTTTCTAAGCTTTTTGAGCCAAAACCTTATCATGTTGATTATCTTCCGCCACAAGACGGACACCAAGTGTTTTTTATGGAATTTGGTAATCCGAAAGGAAAGCCGATTGTTCTGACACACGGAGGGCCGGGCGGAAGTTGCAAACCCAAACATGCTCAAGCTTTTGATCTTAAAAAGTTTAGGGTTATTATGATGGATCAACGAGGATGCGGAAATTCCCTTCCTGCCGGAGAAATGCAACATAATACAACGGCCGATATCCTTGAAGATATGGCTCGGTTGCTTGATGTTTTAAACATTAAGGAAAAAGTCATTTTACGCGGCGGTTCTTGGGGAGCAAGCGTTGCTTTGTTGTTTGCCGAAAAATACCCGGAAAAGGTGGAAAAACTTTTGCTTTCTCAGGTTTTTTTGGCAGATTCTTTTAATCAGCATTGGATGGAAGAGGGAAGCACGTGGTTTTATCCGGATATGAAGGATAAAATGTGTAAAGAAGCTTCTTATCCGATTGATTTGACGGATTGTTATTGCCAAATGATTAATTCAGACAATATTGAGGCACAAACAAAAGCCGTGACTTATTATGGTGGATATGAAAGAATTTTGGGTAGTTTGGAGCCTGAGTTCCAGGAAAGCGTTCTTGATGAAAAAGAGGTAACATCTACTCGAATTTACCTTAATTATACGCACAATAAGTTCTTTTTGCGGGACAATGAAATTATGGATAATATCGGAAAAATTGAAGATATTCCGACGGTTATTGTCCATAATCGATTGGATATGTGTTGTCCTTTGCTTAATGCTTACAAGCTCTCTCGAAAAATGAAAAACTCAAAATTAGTCATTGTTCCGGATAAGGGACATGTCAGTAAACTTCTATACAAGGTCATTGATAAGGAGTTTCGTGAGTTTTTGAGTTATGGAAAATAAACAAGACCTTTATTTAAAAGAAAATCCGACCTTAGAGGATTTGCAAGGCTATGTTAAGCAAATGAAAATCGCTCGAGGTTTTAATACTACCGACAAAGTTTATGAATGTCTGCTTTTTGCCGAAGAGTGCGGAGAGTTAATCTCTGCCATACGTAAAAATATGTCCAAGGGATCTATCGGCAGCGGTTCTGTTGCGGGAAGTGTTAAACTAGAGCTGGCGGATGTTCTTATTTATCTTTGCTCTTTAGCAAATATGCACGGTATATCTTTGGAAGAAGCATTCCGCGAAAAGGAGGCTATCAACATGCAAAGGACATGGAAAAAGTTATGATAAAAGATTTTTATATTTTCAGGCACGGACAAAGTTCTTATAATTTAGCCGGACGTACTCAGGGAAGGACCAATGATTCCGTGTTGACGGATTTGGGAAAAGAACAAGCTCGGCTTGTGGGAGAAAAGCTGAAAAACAAAAAAATCCAGGTGATTTTATGTTCTCCGCTAACGCGGGCAAAACAAACAGCCGAACTTGCTAATCTGGCGTTGCAGGTTCCAATTATTTATGATGAGCATTTTATTGAGGTTGATGTTGGTGAAATTGAGGGAATGCATTACACCGATATTCAGAAAAAATATGGAGAAAAATATCAACAATGGAGAAGTTCTGATAAAAAATACGAAAATCTGTGTTTTAGAGGCGGAGAAACTAAAAAACAGGTAAGAGAGCGTGTTTTTGAGGGCTTAAATAATTATATTGCTGAAAATAAGTACGATGTTTTTGCTGTCTCTTCCCATGGAATTATGCTGGATCAAATCTTACTTACTTTGGGAATGGAGAATCAAAAGGTTACCAATGGGGCTATTCTTCATTTGTGTCATGATGGCAAAAATTGGAAAATTGTAGATTTTATAGGTTGAGAATTTATGAGTAATAAAGTTCAAGATAAAATAACTTCTTTAGAAACGGCTAATTTTATCATTCTTTGTTTGTATCGAGAATTTTCAAAAGCTTTACTTTCTGACAATACAAGTGAAGAAGAAAAAGCTTTTTGTAAAAAACAAATGAATATTTTGCGAAAGGATTTACAGCAAACCGATAAAGAACAAATTATCAATAAAGCAAGAAGTTATTATGGGCCTTTATTACGTAAAATAACGGAGAAATATAAAGATGAATAATGAGAATTTATTGGATAAATATGTCCTTACGCAAGATGAACACGATAAGTGGATGAAAGAAGTTATTTTACCGATGTTTGCTTTTGGAAAAGTTTCGGTTGATCAGCCTACATTTGTTTTGTTGACGGGACAACCCGGAGCCGGGAAGAGTTATTCCTCAATGGAATATGCTAAAAAATTTTTACGTGAAGAACCGGTTCGTTTCGGGGCGGATGATTTGCGGGCGTTGTTGCCCTATGCCGGAAAAGTTTTGGCAGAAAATGAGGCTCAGTATCCTTTTATGACCAAAAAAGATTCCGGTATCGCTCGGGAAAAACTTGTAGATTATGCCATTTCTCATCGGTTGCATATTTTGGTTGAGAGTATTTTAACCAATCCGTTGGATTATAAGATGGGAACATTGATGAAAGTTAAAAATGCCGGTTATCGAATTGAATGTGTGGCATTAGGAGTGCATCACCATGTCAGTGAGGCCGGAATGTTTATGCGTTATGAAGAACAAAAGAAAATTTCGGGTTACGGCTTTGCTCCGACCTATGAGGTGCATAATAAGGCTTATAATTTAATGCCGGATATTGTTGCAAATATGTATGAACATGGTATTGCCGATAAGGTAAGTGTTTATAATCGTCGTTTTGAATGTTTTTATGATAGTGACAAAAATGACGGTGGTTCTTTAGCTATTCGTAATGCGATTGTTCGTTCTCGCAATAGTTCTCTTAACTTCAGAGATATGGCCGATGTGATGTCTAAATGGGAAAATATTTTGGAATATATGAACAATCGTAAAGCCCCGGCAAATGAATATAAGGTTGTCAATATGATATATGAAAACTTCAAAAAGAATACGGGAATTGTGTTTTCGCCGCTTTTTCAAAAATATCAACAATCTAAAATGAACAAATCTTAGGGAGTCTGATGTGTTAGATAAAAATCTTGTTCAGGATGTCTTGAGTGCCGCGTTAGAAACCGGAGGTGATTTTGCTGAAGTTTTTGTTGAAAATTCAAACTCTTTGGCAATTAAATGTGGTGCCGGAAAAATTCAAGAAATTGACGAAGGTATCGTTTATGGTGTCGGTATCAGAATCTTTAAGGGATTGTTTCAAACCTATGCCTATACCAATATTATTGATCGGGACAATTTATTAAAAACCGCTCGTTGTGCTGCATCTGCTATAAAAAATAACAATGAAAAACAATTGATTAATGTTGTAAACTTAACAAATGTAGATTTGGAAAATTTGCATCGTGTTTTAAGGTTTCCGGAACAAGTAAAAAAAGAAGATAAAATAGATCTTTTGAAACAAGTTTCTGCCGCAACTTATGATATTAATCCTTTGATTTATCGTGTTGATATTCGGTATATGGATAAAAAACGGCAGATTTTGGTGGCAAATTCTGACGGAGTATGGGTGGAAGATACTCAGTGTCGGACACGTCTGTTTGCCAATACCATAGCCCAACGAGGGACCCGAAGTGAAAGTGCTACACATTCTTTGGGAGGGTTAAAAGGATTTGAGCTTTATGATGCTTTGGATATCGAGAAATTTGCTCAAGAAAATGCATCTAAGGCTTTGATAAAACTTGATTCTATTGATTGCCCTTCCGGAAAAATGCCTGTTGTGATTCACAATGGTTTTGGCGGTGTTATTTTTCATGAGGCATGCGGTCATGCTTTGGAAGCGACAGCAGTTGCTAAAGGAGCTTCTGTTTTTAATAATATGCAGGGAAAAAAGATTGCAAGCGATATTGTTTCGGCCGTTGATGATGGAACAATTCCCAATGCCTGGGGGTCTGCAAATATTGATGATGAAGGAAATAAAACAGAGCGAAAACAATTAATTAAGAATGGTATATTAAACTCTTACATGATAGATAAATTTGGCTCCAGAAGAATGAATAGGCGAGCAAACGGAACTGGTCGTCGTCAAAACTATAAGTTTATTCCGACCTCAAGAATGAGTAATACTTTTATTGAACCCGGAAAGTCAAGTTTTGATGAAATTATTGCTTCAACAGAGCAGGGGTTGTTTGCCAAGACAATGTCCGGTGGGTCCGTTAATACGGCTACGGGTGATTTTAATTTCTCGGTTGATGAGGGATATATAATCGAAAAAGGCAAGATAAAACAGCCTGTTAGAGGGGCTAAGTTAATAGGTAATTGTGCTGATATTTTAATGAAGATTGATATGGTTGGAAATAACTTGGATTTGGCGTGTGGCATGTGTGGTTCTATTTCCGGAAGTATTCCGGTTACTGTGGGGCAGCCAACCATACGCGTTTCTGAAATTACGGTCGGAGGGCAAAAATAATGGAGAGTATGGCTTTTCTGGATGCATTATTTGATGCTTGCAAAAATAAGAAAATTCAGGCATTTCAGGTTCAATATTCTCGAGCTCAGACGCAAAGTTTAGAGGTTTTTGAGCAAAAAATTACAAAACAGACGCATAACAATGCCCAAAAAGTTCTCTTAAAAATTATGCATGAAGGGAAAATCGGCGTTGCTTTTTGTGAAAATCTATGTCCAAACAATATTGATTATCTTATTGAAAAAGCAAAGGAAAATTCTTTATTAATTGATTGTGATGATATTGACTTTTTCTATGATGGAAAAGGTAAGTATAAAAAGGTTACGCCGTATGTTCCAGATTTGAAAACTTTGCAAGACCTTGATAAATTTGAATTTTTAAAATCTTTAGAGCAAAAATCCTATCAGTCCGATAAGAGAATAAATAAGGTTATTACGACGGCTTTTGGGCAAGGTGAAAAAGAAATTGTTATGCGAAATTCTTTGGGGTTAAATCTGGCTGATAAACAGCAGTTTGCATATGCTTATATTTATTTGTCAGCAACAGATGGAAAATTAGTGAAAACAGAGTCTAAGGAAACGGCTTTTCAAAGTAAAGATGATTTTGATGTCAATAAAATGGTCGAAGATGCGGTTACGAAGGTTGTAAAAAAATTAGATGCCAAGGATATTTCTAACGGATGTTATCCTGTATTGTTTGAAGGTAAGGCTTTTAACAATATCCTTATGATGTTAAAGGGATTGGTTGAGGCAAAAAATGTTCAGGAACACAAATCTAAATTTGAAGAAAAATTAGGAAAAACAGTTGCTTCTGATGTCTTAACAGTTGTTGATGATCCGTTTCTTTCCGGAGGGTTCGGAACAGGGGCTTTTGATGGAGAAGGGTGCCCGTCGCAGTATAAGGAAATTATAAAAGACGGTGTTTTGCAAACGTATTTATATAATCTTAAAACAGCTCATAAAGCCCATGCTTTGCCAAGTGGAAATGGTGATGGAAATGATGTTATGGTCTTTAATTTTTATGTAAAACCAGGCAAAAAGTCTAAAGAGACACTTATTTCTGAAATTAAAAACGGGGTTATAATTGATGCACTCAACGGGATTCATGCCGGTTATGATATTGTTTCTGGAGATTTTTCATTCGGAGCTTCCGGATTTGAAATTGTGGATGGCAAGATTGGACAATATCTAAATCAGTTTACGGTGTCTGGAAATATTTATCATCTATTGGAGAATATTGTTGCGGTCGGAAATGATTTGGATTTTGATTATGGACAATACGGAGCACCATCTGTTTGGGTAAGTTCTTTGAATTTATCAAAATAATGGGCTTTGTCGTCGAGATGAAGGTATAAATATCCGTTTAATTATAATTTGCTCGTTTGTAGCGTCCAAATGTTTTGTTGTTTGTATCTCTTTTTTTAATGTCATTTAGTCTTGCTATAATATCACTATACATAATATATATTATGCGACAAAATGTATGAGGAACAAGAGGCCCTCTTTTGTGATAACACTTTGTAATTTATGTGTCTTTTATGTTTTGTCAAAGGTTAATTTTATAACTCAATTGGTATTGCTTTTATTACATTTTCTCTTTCAGACTTTTTTGTTTGTTGATATTTTGCTTTATTTTTGCGGCATAGGATGTCATTAGATTTATATCTTCTACTTCATTAAGATCATGGCTTTTAAAGAACGCATCCGTAAATTTGTCATCATAAGATAAAACATCACCCCTTTTCTTTTTTAATAGATATTCTTCCAGAGATTTTATGACATAGTGATTAATTTGAATTTCTGGACTTAGTTGTCTGGATATCTCTATTGTTCTTCCCAAGACGATATGTTTATGAATATCTATTTGGACAACGGCTTTAGGATTGATAATAGCCTTAGGATAATTTGACAATCCTCTGGCATGTTGCGTAAAACGCTCAATAACCAGCCCTTCTGTTTTGTTCATATGTCCTGAGCTGCCGTAGATTGTCCAATTTATAACAATTTGATTGTATTTTTCGTATTTTTTTAAATTTTGTGATAGATTTTCGCTGTTTAACGGTACAATAAACTCGTCTAAATCAACAATCGCCATCCAGCGGCTTTCGTTACGGTGTTTTTTGATAACATCTTCATAAATTTTTACTTGTTGTTTTGCTCCGGGCCAGTCAATCCAAGTAATCAACCCATTATCAATATAGGACTGTAAAATTTCTTTTGAATTATCTGTTCCGTTATTGTTATAGAGGTAAAAATGTTCCACGCCCTGAAGAAGATAATATTCCACCCACTCTTGGATGTAGGCTCCCTCGTCTTTACAGCAAGCAGCTATGGTTAAATAATATTTGGTCTTTTTGTGATTTACGATGAGGTTATAGAGAGTTTTTATTCCACTAAGAAAAAGTCCACGTATTAATATTTGTCTAATTTTCTTTTGAAGTGCATATGGAAAAATGGGCATGCATAGAATTTTAATTAATAATTTTCGTAACTTATGAAGATAACCTTTTAACATATTTTTGTCCAATTTTTAAATTTTAATGATGACAAAATTTTATCGTGTTTAGAAAACTCGTCAACAACGTGTAATGAGTTATTAACAAAAAAACATGTCCATTGGGACATGTTTTTTAAATTTTCGCTAATCTTTGTTGATTTTTAGGCTTCGTTAAAAATTAATTTTACCAAGTTCATAAGATAAACGATAAAAATAAAGGTACAGGCACGTAGAATTATTGTAAATAATGCGGCCCCTGCCCCAATCACAAGGAATTGTATGACCAAAGAGGTGGCTACCGCACAGCCTGCAATGACCAACCAATAATTTTTGTTTCCGTAAAACAAGAAAGCACATACGGCAGCGGTTACGGATAAAGCCGGCTTGCGTGCATAGGCTAATGCTGATTCACAAACGGTTTTGATGATTTGAATATTCATAATATAACCAAGAGCAATTGCTATAATTGCGGCGGCTAAGATAAATAAATAAATTTTCATTTTGCTCATTTGTCGTTCCTTTAATGTTTTTTGATGTGTTTTATCTTAGAGGGTTATGATTAAATTGTTAATCTTTTTTCTTGGTTATCTACATAATAAAAAAGCTTGCCTTTTTTTAGGCAAGTTTTTTTTCAGTCCGCTCTAGAAAAAGTATTCTATCTCTTTTTCGGCGGTTTCTAAATCCGGCGAGGTGTAGACGGCATTGTGAATACGATCAATACCAAAACGGCTGCGAATAGTGCCCTTGTCTGCTGCTTGAGGATAATCATTCCCTGTTATTCTCCGCACTTGCGGAAAAACTTTTTTCCTTTCTATAACGAGAAGCTCACATGGAGCACAAGTCATAAAATCAATATAGCTTGCTTTTTCTTGGAGAGATAAGTCCTCGGTTAAGAATGACGCTTGTTCATCGTTAAGGGTCATTTCTTTTGCATCAACAATTGCAAAATGTTTTGCCGTGAGCATTTTCTTAATTTCTTTATCAAGCTGGCGTAATTTTGCATCCGGTTTGATAATAAAAAGACATTTTTCCATAATTTTTTTGTTTTTAGTTATTTTTTTATTATAGATGATAATATCTCCAGTGCAAGAAGAGCTTCTTGAGATGAAATTTTTTGCAACTCGGATTGAGCGTGTTGCGTAAATTCTGTAATAATGTCCGTATTGTCGGAAACTCGTTTATTTTGTTGGTAATATACGGCGCTTAATGCCGTTTCCAATTTATCTAAACTTTTGACGAATTGTGCTTCGGCTGTTTTTTGAGCCTCAAATTCTTGGAAAAGTTTATAAAAACGATTTTGCCGTAATTCTTTACAAATTCGGAGCATTGCTTCTGTCTCTAAGTGGTGCTTTTCTTTGAGGGATATTTCACCAGGAAGAAAGTCTTTACTGTAGATTTCTGCCAGATCGTGAATTAAGGCCAATTCCAGACAGCGATAGATGTCCAGATGCTTGGGGGCTAAAATTAATACTAACAAAGCAACGCCATAGCTGTGGTCTGCATCACTTTCAGGGGCTTCAACATTCCTTCTTATCCACCCGCTTCGTTTTAAGTCTTTCATTTTGCCTAATATCTCAATGATATTGGCAATACCTTCCGGTTTGATTTTCTTTTTCATTGATTTAATAATTTATAAATTTTTAAACAACAGAGCAGAAAATATTCTTTTTTTATGGCAATGTCAATAAATTTTATGATATGGAAGCTAAAATTAAGTTTTTGGTATATTCTTCTTTGGGTGTTTGAAAAATTTCATCCCGTTTTCCATATTCAATAATATTTCCGTCTTTCATTACGGCAATTTCATCGGACATTATGCGAATAGCGTGCATATCATGAGAGATAAAGATATAGGTCAATTTTCGTTGTTGTTGTATTTGTTGCAATAAGGACAGAATTTGAGCCTGAATGGTAACATCCAGAGCAGATGTCGGTTCATCAAGAATTAGAAGCGAGGGTTCTAGAATCAAGGCTCGAGCAATGGCTATTCTTTGGCGTTGACCACCGGAAAATTCGTGAGGATATTTTGATAAATCGGTAATTTTTAGGCCAACCTCTTGAATAACCTTTTGAATTTTCTTTTGTTTTTCTTGTTTTGATAATTGCGGATAATGAATCATCAATCCTTCGTTGATTATTTGTTCTGTTGTCATGCGAGGATTAAGCGAATTGTATGGGTCTTGAAAAACAATTTGCACCTTGCGGCGGAAGTTTAGATTTTCTGTTTTGGAATTAAAATTAACTTCTCTTCCTTCGTAAATAATTTTTCCCTGGTATGGGATTAAATGAACTAAGGCTTGGCCAAACGTTGTTTTACCAGAACCGGATTCCCCTACGATACCTAAGGTTTGTTGTTTTTTTATTTTGAGATTGAGGTGGTTTAGAGCATTAATGCTTTTGATTGTTTTGCCAAAGAAGTTTTTTTGAATGGGATAATTTACGGTTAAATCTTGCAATTCAAAGGCATATCCGTTTGAAGTATTGTTTATATTATTCAATCCATTATAGGAATTTATTAATGTTTTAGTATAATCCTTTTGTGGGTGGTTGAATATATTTTCCGTTGGCCCTTGTTCTATGATTTTGCCGTTTTTCATAACAATTACGCGAGATGCTATTTTTCTTATCAGGTGTAAATCGTGACTGATAAAAATAATCGACATTTTTAATTGTTTTTGCAATTTTATTAACAATTCAATAATTTGGGCCTGAATTGTAACATCAAGAGCGGTTGTCGGTTCATCAGCGATTAGTATCTCTGGATTGTTGGCTATGGCCATTGCAATCATGACTCTTTGACGTTGACCTCCGGATAATTCGTGAGGATACGCCTTATAGCGTTGTTTGGGATTTTTGATACCGGTTTGACGTAATAATTTAATTACCGTGGCTTTTAGCTGTTTTTTTTCTAATTTTTGGTGGGTACTTATCATTTCTGAAATTTGATGCCCGATGGTATGTAGTGGATTTAGAGAGGACATCGGTTCTTGAAAAATCAGACTGATTTTGTTCCCTCGGATGTTGGGTAATTCTTTATTATTAATTAGATTTTGGTGATTGTATATAATTTGGGATTGAGTGCTATGTTGAGCTTTGGGGTAAGGAAGCAACCCTAAAATGGATAAAGCACTCATGGATTTTCCGGAGCCGGACTCTCCTACTATTCCTAAGATTTCTCCGGAATAGAGATCCCATGAAACATCATCTACCACATTTTGTCGTTGTTGAGAATCTGCTTTGGGAAAAGAGACGCTCAGATGTTTGACTTCTAATATTGGATTCATTGGTTTTTCCTTGTGTCAAAAGCATCTCTTACCCCTTCGCCAATAAAAATCAGCAAACTGAGTAGAGTTGATAATACAATAAAAATAGATATTCCTATCCATGGAGCTTGGAGATTGTCTTTACCTTGACGAACCAAATCTCCTAAAGACGGGTATTCGGTCGGTAATCCTAAGCCTAAAAAATCAAGAGCCGTTAAGGCTGTAATTGCTTCAGCCAAATAAAACGGAATAAACGTTACACTGGCTATGACGGCATTGGGTAATATATGGCGAAACATAATCCTAAAGTTGCTTACACCAAGGGCTTTGGCGGCTTTTACAAACTCAAAATTTCGAGTTCTGAGAAATTCTGCTCGGACAACTCCGGTTAAATTAATCCAGCTAAAGGCCAACATAATTAGTAATAATGCCCAAAATCCGGGGACAAATATGCTGGCAATAATTATCAAGACAAAAAGTTGCGGGAGGGTTTCCCATATTTCAAGAATCCTTTGAAAAATAATATCAACTTTACCGCCAAAATACCCCTGGATTGCTCCGGCTATTATACCAATTGCCGAGGATAAGGTTGTTAACAAAACGGCAAAAACCACTGAAATTCGCAGCCCATAAAGGATACGAACCAAAATATCTCGGCCTTCATCATCCGTCCCCAGCCAATGACGCAAAGTTGGGGCCGATGGTGTCGGAACATCTAAATCATAATCAATGGTATTAAAAGAATACGGAAAAAGCGGAAAAACCATATATCCGTTTTGATTGATATTGTCTCTTATTAACGGATCTCTATAATCGGCCGGTGTTGGGAAATCGCCGCCAAATTGTTTATCCGTATAGGTTTGAAAAATTGGAAAATAAAATTCTCCCTTATATTTGAGCCACAGCGGTTTATCATTGGCAATAAATTCTGCAATGAGGCTCAAACCGAAAAGGACCAGAAACACAATAAGAGAAATTCCGGCACGGCGGTTTTGGCAAAAGGCATTATATAATCGCGACAATGCAACAGAATTAATCTTGTTTTTCATTATTTTTGCTTTTTCGTGTTTTTATTGGTCTTTTCTGTTTTAGTTGTTTTTGTGCTTTTAGACATTGCTTTGCCTAGGCTTTCGGTCTTTGCTTCCGCAACTTCATTTTTTACGGTTGTTGAAGCCGGAGCTTTGGCAACTTCTTTTTCCTCCTCTGTTTTTGGGGCTGGAGTGGCTTTAATTTCCTTGAGATTATTGTCAACGCCATTGGCTTTTGCCCAATCTTGATACCATTTTATGAAGGCATGATTGGCGTTTTCCATCTCTTGTTGAGAAATATTATCGTCTTGATATTTTTTGGTAATTTCATTAACGGATTTTTCATCTAAAGATTCCTCTTTGTAGGGGGTGCATCCTTCTTTTTGGTTAATATAGTTACCAATAATTTCTTGAGACAAGCATATATCATTCTTTAGCTCTGCTAAAGCAGACTTTGGATCAAGGATTGCCGTAAGTGTCGATTTCTGTGTCCGCATATTGGTATAAAAGTCTTGGGAACGGATATCGCTCAAAACTTTTGGATTGTTTAAGCCTTGAATAATAATGGTGCTTTGCGATAATTTATTGTTATTGGCTAATTTTTGGAGGAAGTTTTCCAATTGACCAATTAGGCAATTGGTTTGCTCCAAATAGGCCCGACGTTTTTTCATGATATCTTTATTATCCGGGCCTACCCATTCTGAGACGGGCTTTAGATTGCATAAGCTGTCATAGAGGTAGGTATCTGAGGGTAAATTAATTACGGCAAAGTATGCATTGCTCCCAATATCGGCATTGATATCTTGAGCCATAATATCAAAAACCTGAAAAGCATTGATAATATCTAAGTTTTCTGTTGAGAAATTAAAATCTTTAATGCTGTATTTAGGGAAAAACATTTTGATTAAGGTATCTAGAAAAGATAAATCCACCGGATGTCCGGCACTGTCTAACCATTCTTTGGTAAGCAAAACGGTCTTTTGGAAAGTTGATAAATTTAAGTTTTGGAAATTGATGGGTAAACTTTGTTTTTTGACACATTTGCTGACAATGTTATGGTTGTTAACCCGACACATTTCAATTCCTGGGAATTCATAGGCTTTGAGGGTGTAGTTTTGATCTTTGAAGTGAGAAAAAATCTCATTTGATTTAAAGTAAAGTGTTTTTTTATTCAATTTTCCAAAGTTCCAGAAACCGTCAAGATTAACATTATCCGGAGTAAGCTCTGAAATAGCTCTGTTGAGATCTTGAGGGTTGAATGTTCTTAATAAATTGTTGTGAGCGTTGTTTTCATCAACAAAAGAATTTTGCCAAAATTTGAAATTGTTTTGGTAAAGAAAACCTAAAAGATTGTCTGCCGTTTGGGTAACAAGCGTATTTTTGTTTTGGTCGGCAAAGTTTTTTATATTAAGATGTGTTGTCAGCCCAGGAAAACCAAAGTAAATCAATCGGGTATTTTCCTTTTCTTCAGCTCCTTTGGGCGTTATGATGTTATTTGATGTCGTTTCAAATTCATGACGGGTTGGATTCAAAAAATTGCTAAGAATAATTCCCCCCTCGATTAAAAGCAAAAGAATAACAAGATAAAATAAAAAAGCCCTGCTGGAAATGGCTATAATTAAAAAGGTTATTAAACCAAACAATACTGAAATAATAATGTCAGAATATTCGGATAAAATCAGGCGAATGTCTTCTTTGGCAATGTATTCGCCAAAATAGATGTCTAAGATTGATTTTTCTTCAAATTGTGCAAATTGTTTAAGAAGAGCGTAGACAAAAAATCCGGCAACAAGAGAAACAATTAAATTTTGTAATTTTCTAGAAATTGAAAACAGAAAATTAATTACAACAGCAAAAACAGCAATTGCAATAAAGATATAAACCGCTTCTAAATTGAATTTTAGATTGCCATCAAAAATACTATAGCTTCCAGATTGGGCAAAAAGAGAAAAGTTAATTCCTAAAAACAAGAATATAATTAAAGGAAAGATGAATAAATCGGCCATGTATTGAGCAATACGACGTTTTTTGATCACTTTTTTTAGTGCTTGGGCTCTATTTTTTGCTGAATTTTGTCTAGGGTCGTTTATATATACATCATCCATAATCTATATTCCTTTCGGTTTTACACCACTTAAGACATATAAGCATATCTTTTGTTTTTTTTAAAGTAAAAATCCTCAGAGTTTGCACAACTTCTGAGGATTTTTGTAAAAAAGATGATTTTATTATCTTGAGTAGAATTCGATAACCAAGTTTGGTTCCATAACAGATGCATACGGAACATCATCATATTTTGGTACGAATGTATATTTTGCTGTTAATTTTTTATTATCAACTTCCAAATATCCCGGAACTTCGCGGGTAGCTGCTTCAACGGCAGCAATAACAATCGGAAGTTGTTTTGATTTTTCACGAACTTCAATGACGTCGCCGGCTTTAACCAAGTATGACGGAATGTTTACTTTTTGACCATTAACCGTAACATGTCCATGGTTTACAAATTGACGAGCAGCAAAAACAGTTGAAGCAAATTTTGCTTTGTATACCAAGTTATCTAAACGAGATTCAAGAATACCGATTAAGTTTTCTGCCGTATCCCCTCTTCTTCTGATAGCTTCTTCATAATATTTGTGGAATTGCTTTTCAGAAATGTTACCATAGTAGGTTTTTAATTTTTGTTTAGCGGCTAATTGTTGACCATAGTCTGTCGGCTTTTTTCTTCTTTGACCATGTTGCCCCGGAGCGTATTCGCGTTTTGCGTTAGAGGCATTGGGAGCACCCCAAATTGTGCCATATTGGCGTTCTTTTTTCTTTTTTGCTGTAACGATACTTTTCATTTAACTTTCCTTTATTTTGTTATTGTCCCAGTAGTTTTGGCTTATGTTGCCAAACGAGATAGTTTTTCTATCTTCATTCCTAGAAGTGCTTGCAATCTATAATAAGTCTTTCTAAAAAGCAAGCTTTTTTTTAAAAATTAATAAAATGATTACTTAATTTGAAGTATATTGCCTTATTAAGGAGGGAGAAATGTCATATAATCTGCTGTTTAATGAGGCATTACGATTACATGAAAACGGACAATTTGATGAGGCGGAAAAAATTTATCGGCAAATTTTGGAAACATCCCCTAATAATGCCGAGGTTTTGAATTTGCTTGGTTTGATTGCACAGGCAAAAGGTTTGCATCAACAAGCTGAAGAACTCTTTTATTTTGCTTTGAAGCAGGCTCCTCAGCGGGCTCCTTTTTATTATAATTTGGCTTTTTCTTTTAAGATGGATAATAAACCGAGAGAAGCTATTGAGAATTTTGAGAAAGCTTTACATATCCAGCCAAATATTAAAGAAGCGTATAATGAACTCGGCTCTTTATATCAACAAACGGGAAATTTGGAAAAAGCCAAAGAATGCTGGCAAAAAGCCTTAGCTATTGATGCAGATTATGCCGAGGCCAAAGCTAATCTTATTAATTTTTCCGGCAAAACGGATGTCGAATTGATCCAAGAGTTGGAAAATTTACACGTTTCTTATCCTCAAAATGCTTTGGTTTTGTTTTATTTGGTAAAAAAATTAATTGAAAATTCGCTTTGGTCAAAGGCGGAAAGTAATGTTTCTTTTTTGCAAAAAATTGCTCCTTTTTCTGATGATGCAGAAATTTTGTGGGGACAAATTTTATATGCTCAACAAAAATACCAAGAAGCTCAATTGCATTTTGAAAAAGCCCTGTCGCTTAATCCTAACAGTATTGAAGCTTTACTTAAACTTGCCGATAATGCCAGTCGCAAGGAGGAATTTAAGTGTGCGGAAGAATTTTATCGGCGTGTTTTAGAATTGGATCGTAAAAATTTTGAGGCCCATAACAATTATGCTGAAATGCTTTATAAGCAAAAGAGATTGGCAGAAGCTTTAGAAGAGTATCGACAAGCGGTTATTCTTAATCCTCAATCGGCCGAAGTGAGCAACAATTTAGGAATTGTTTTGAAGGACTTGGGGGATTTTGAGCAAGCTGTCGGTTTGTTTTTTAATGCTTTTTCGCTGAATTCGACGTTGGAGGTTGTGGCTCTTAATTTGTTTGAGACGATTTTGCTCTATTATCGCCAATCTCCCAAGCAGGCTCTTGAATTGGCTGAAAAATGGAATAATTTTGCACCGCAAAATATTTTTGCTCAAAGGCTTTTAGCCTCTCTAAGGGGAAATAAACGTGCTGAAAATGATAAAATTTATACTGAAAAGTTGTTTGACAATTTTGCTGATAATTACGAATTGGTTATGCAGGCTGTGGGTTTGGCAGTGCCGATGGCTATGGGAAGAGTTGCAGGATATGTTAAAGGTCGTATCTTGGATTTTGGGTGTGGTACGGGCTTGCTTGGTGCGGTTCTTAAAAATGCTGAAAATTCTTTAACCGGAGTTGATTTATCTTCGCAGATGCTCAAAATTGCTCAGACAAAAAATGTTTATGAGGACTTAGTCCATGCGGATGGAATTGCCTTTTTGCAAAATCATGAAAAGTTTGATTGGGTTATGGCGGCGGATGTTTTGGTCTATATGGCTGATGTTGAATCTTTTATTGCTAATACAAAAGGTGCAAAGCTTTGTTTTTCAACAGAAACAACTACAAAATGTCCGGATTTCCAGTTGTCTGAGAGTGGCAGGTATCAACATAATCCGGAATACATTCGTTCTTTGTTGGCAAAAGCTGGTTATGCCTCAATTACACAAGAAAATATCGTTTTACGGCAAGAAAACGGAAAAGATGTTCTGGGGATTATTTGGAAAGCCGAATAAGTTTTTGCCATAAAAAAAACCGCCTTTCCTGAGGAAAAGCGGCTTTTTGTTATCGTTTAGATTAGAAAGTGTATCTTAAACCGGCTGTAACTTCGGTTAAGCTCTTGAGAGCTTTGCTGTCGATGTAAGAATATCTTCCCATAACACGAGCTGAAATATGGTCGGTAAATCTGTATTGTGCACCGGCACCGATACGATAACCAATTCTGTCTTTGTCATATTTACCGGTGCTGTCTTTTACTTTTAACTTATAATTTGCGGCACCGACAGAACCTAACAAATCCATCTTAGAGCAACCAAGCGGAAGATAACCATACATGTCTAAACCGTAGGCTTGGAAATTACTTTTGATTTTATCACCGGCTTCGTCATGTGTTTTTCTGGTTCCGGAATGTTGATAAAAAGCTTCAAGGCTGGTATATTTACCTACTTGAATACCGGCATTAACCGCACCGGAGTCATAGTCTTTTTTCAAGCCGCGATCGCCGCCTTTGAAATCAGCATGAGAATAGACATAATCCGCACCAACGTAAGGATTAAGGTCTTTGAGCATATTTGCGTTTGCTGCTGATGAAAAAGAGATAATGCAAGCTGCACTTGCCAATAATAAAGCTTTATTCATTTTATAAACTCCATTTTATAAATAAGTTTTAAACATTAGTGTTAGTTAGTCCATATTTATAGTCCCGGAGAGCCGTACCTTTCATTTAAGCATGCACGACTGAAATTACAATATCACTAATAAAAATTTTTACAATATATTTTTTTTCTTTACGCCAAATTAAGCTTTTAGGCTTATTTTTTTAGATGGTTTAGAGGTTTGTGAGGTGTTTTATGAGCTTTATATGTCCAGATAAAAAATGTTGTAAATGTCCACGTTTGTTGGCTTTTAGAGCCGAAAATATTAAAAAATACCCGACTTATTATAATGGACCGGTCGAGCCTTTTGGGGATTTGGATGCCGAGGTGTTAATTGTTGGCTTGGCTCCCGGGCTTAACGGAGCTAATCAGACTAATCGCCCTTTTACCAATGATTATGCCGGAGATGTTTTGTACCCGATTTTGCAAAAATTTTCTATGGCTGAAGGATGTTACCAAAAACGCAAAGATGATGGGTTTAAGCTCAAAAATGTTCGTATTACCAATTCGGTTCGTTGTGTCCCTCCGCAAAATAAAGTAACCGGAGATGAGGTAAAAAATTGCGGAACTTATTTGATTGAGGAAATTAAAGCTATGCCGAATTTGAAGGTTATTTTAACTTTGGGTAGCGTTGCTCACAATGCGGTTTTAGGCGTTTTAGGGTACAAAAAATCTTTATTTAAATTTGCCCATAACCAAGAGCATTGCTTAAACAAACACCATTTAACACTGTTAAATTCTTACCATACATCGCGGTATAATATTAATACCGGTGTTTTGACTTATGAGATGTTTGAAGAGGTTATTCGCCATTTACAGAAAATTTTAGGAAAATCGGCCTCTTAATTTTAGTGGATAATTCCGGCAAACCCCATAAAGGCCATAGATATTAATCCGGCCGTTATTAAGGCAATCGGAGTTCCTTGTAAGGATTGTGGAATTTGGTTAAGAGCCATTCTTTCTCTGATTCCGGCAAAGATTACGGTTGCTAGGGTAAACCCAACGGCACTTGAAAAAGCGTACCACAAAGAAGCCATAAGGGTATAGTTTTTCTGTATTGTAATTATGGCTATTCCCAATACGGCACAATTGGTCGTTATCAGAGGTAGAAAAATTCCCAAAGCCTGATAAAGGATCGGAGATGTTTTTTTGACAATGATTTCAACCATTTGTACGGTAGAGGCTATGACCAGAATAAAGCTAACCGTCATCATAAAGTCTAGGCCATTGGGCTTGAGGTAACTATAATAAAGAATATGTGTTATCAGGGTTGATAAGGTCATCACAAACATGACGGCCATCCCCATTCCCAAAGCTGTTGAAATGCGTTTTGACACTCCCATAAACGGGCAAATGCCCAAAAATTGGGTCAAAATAATGTTGTTAACAAAAACGGCACCGATAAAAATGGTAAAATAGGAAATCATTGTCTGTTTCTCCGTAGTTTATTAACCGTAAGAATAATGGCTGCCAGAGCCAAGAAAGCTCCGGGAGGCATAATAAAAATCAGCATCGGGGTTATGTGTTCTCCAAATAAGTCCCAACCAAAAAGAGTCCCGTTTCCCAAAAGTTCACGAAGGCTCCCCAGTAAAGTCAGAGCCAGAAGAAAACCGCACCCCATCCCTATTCCGTCGTAAATCGATTGAAGGACGCTGTTTTTGGAGGCAAAGGCTTCGGCCCGACCAAGAATGATGCAATTAACCACAATCAAGGGAATATAAATTCCCAAAGCCAGGTGTAATTCCGGAAGATAGGCCTGCATTAACAGATCTATGATGGTAACAAAGGAGGCTATAATGACAATATAGCAAGGGATTCGGACCGTTTCAGGAATGATGTTTTTTACCAAAGATATCATAAAATTAGATAAGATTAAGGTAAAAAGAGTGGCTGTCCCCATTCCTACTCCGTTGATAGCTGATGTTGTTACCCCTAAAGTCGGACACATGCCGAGCATCATAACAAAAATAGGATTTTCGCGGATAATCCCACGAGTTAAGTTTTCAAGACTCTGTTGTTTCATCTTTTACACCTGTTTGATAAAAATTATTAAAAGCATCCACTGCTCTTTGTATTGCCTTAATAACAGCTCTTGAGCTGATGGTTGCTCCCGTTACGGCGTCAATATCCCCACCGTCTTGACGGACTTTGAAAATTCCTTTTTGCGGGTTGTAGCCGTTAAATTGTTGTTTGAACTTGTCATCATTGATTTTACTGCCCAGCCCCGGTGTTTCTTTGTGTTGCGTGATGGCAAAGCTTTTAATTGCACCGTCAATATAAAATCCGACAATCATTTCTATGCGGCCGCCAAACCCATTGTTGCTGTAAGTTTTAATTGCAAAAGAGTTAATGACTCCGTCTTTGCGAATGGGAAATAAATCCAGTTTATGACGCTTGTTGGGCGTTGTGATGGTCATTTTTTCTTCATAGGGATTATTGTTAAACTCATTGACAACGGAACTTATGGCTGCCAGCTCTTTCAAATAGCTGTTCTTTTTTATTGAATCGGCCGTTAATTCTTCCACCCACCCTAACGACAAAGCAGAAAGAGTACAGGTTATCAATAAAGCTAAACCCATATTAATTAAGGATGAGGAAACTTTTTTTGTTTTTTTGTTTTTTATCATTTTTTTGCTCCGTAATGATGAGGAACGAAAAAGCGATCAATCAACGGGACAAACGCATTCATAATCAAGATTGCAAAAGACACACCCTCCGGATAGCCGCTAAACAAACGGATAACTACCGTTAATACGCCGCAACAGATTGCAAAAAAGATTTTTCCGTTCAGGCTCATTGGCGATGTTGTATAGTCGGTTGCCATAAAAATAGCCCCTAACATTAGACCTCCGGATAAAATATGTGTTATCGGTTCATAGCGGACATCTTTGGTTATCAGCCAAGTTATTCCGGTCAAAATAAATACCGTCCCTATATAGTAAAAAGGAATATGCCAACGAATTACTTTGCGATAAAGCATGTATATGAAGCCTAACAAGAGGGCTACGGAAGATACTTCGCCTAGGCTTCCTCCCGTATAACCGACAAACATCTGCCAATATTCCGGAAGATCTGAGGCACTTGTGGTTAACGAGGTTGCACTGGTTGAGGCATCAATATGTTTTAATATTCCAAGCGGGGTGGCCGCGGTTTGTGCATCCATATTAAAAAAATCCAGAAAGTACGGTTGCGGCCAGCGGCTCATGGCTACCGGAAAAGAAATAAACAAGAACACCCTTCCCACCAAAGCCGGGTTAAAAATATTTTTTCCCAGTCCTCCATAGCACATTTTGGTAACAACAATCGCCACAAAGCTTCCGATTAAGACAAAAAACAGCGGAAAGTTTGACGGCAGATTGTAAGCCAAGAGCAATCCGGTAATGATGGCACTGTAATCGGTTGTGGAATTTCCGGTTTTGAAGACATATTTTCCGAAAAAATATTCAAATAAGACACAAGATGCTACCGAGGTTATAATAATCAGCAATGCAGACAGACCAAAGAAAACAATTGCGGCCAAGCCCGCCGGAAGCAGTGCGATTACCACATCTTTCATGATGTCGGGAACCGTTTTTGTTGTATGAATATGAGGAGCACTGGATATCTTTAGCATGATTTAGTTCTTTCTTTTTAGTTCGGCTTTGGCAATTTTACAATAATCTAGTAAAGGAATGCTGGACGGACAAACGTAAGCACAGCAGCCGCACTCAATACAATCCATAGCATAGCATGACTTTGTTGCCTCAATCAGATTGTTTTGGACAAATTTGCCGATTAAATAGGGCTGAAGTCCCATCGGACAAGAGTCGGCACATTTTCCGCAACGGATGCAGTTGCCCATGGGGAGCTTTTGTGCTTTTTGGTCTGATAGCAACAAAATTCCGCCAATTAGCTTATTGACCGGAGCCTTAATATTAACAATGGATGCCCCCATCATTGGGCCGCCATAGATAATTTGGGTCACTTGAGGGGAAATTCCGCCACTTTTTTCAATCAGGTATTCTGCCGGTGTTCCGATACGAACGCGATAATTGGCCGGATGCCGGCATTCATCTCCACTTATGGTGATAATTCTTTCATATAAGGGTTTGTTTTTTTGGACGGCCTCATAAACGGCAAAAGCTGTTGCGGCGTTTTGGACAATACAACCGACATCCATCGGAAGTTTTCCGCTTGGGACTTCTTTGCCGGTAATGGCTTTTATGAGCTGTTTTTCTCCGCCTTGCGGATATTTTGTGGCACAGATTTTTACATTAACCCCGACGTAGACTTTACTTATTTTTTCCATAATTTCAATAACTTCCGGCTTGTTTTGGTCAAGAGCTATTATTGCATTTTGGATCCCTAAGGCTTTGTTGAGTATTTTCGCACCAATAATAATTTCTTCTGCTTTTTCAGCCATAAGACGTTCATCGGCTGTAAGATAAGGCTCACATTCTATGCCGTTAATAATTAAGCATTTTACTTTTTTGTTTTGCGGAATATTTATTTTGATTGGGGTGGGAAACCCTGCTCCACCAAGGCCGACAATCCCTGAGTGCAAAATTTTATGAATAATAACTTCTCTTTCGGGAATATCGCGGATAATCTCTGTACGAGTATCAATGTCCGGTTCGTATTCATCCGGTGCGGTTTTGATGGTTATCATATTTTCATAATAGCCATCGGCTCCTTCGGTCGGTTCTATTGCGACGACTTCTCCGGCGACGGAAGAATGAATATCTGCCGAACAAATTCCGTCGGCATCGGCCAAAAGCGTCCCTATTTTTACTTTATCTCCTTTGTTGACAAGAATTTTTGCCGGAGAGCCAATATGTTGTTTTATCGGAATATAGACATATTCCGGAACGCCGGCATCCATAATCGGAGAAAGAGCCGTTAGCTTTTCTTTGGCAATGTGGATGCCCCCTAACGGAAATGTATTAATTTTAGGCATCGGCATCCTCCTTAATATTTGTGATTTTGCGATAAACAATCGCTTTGGTTGGGCAGATTTCTGATAACTCTTTGCCATATTTTTCGGCCGACAGCGTGGTGGGAATATAAGACAGATTATCTTTGACCTTAATTGTTGAATTGATGGTGGAGCATTTTTGACACCCAATACAAGCCACTTTGCAGTTTTTGCGAGCTATCGCCCCTTTTTGACGGTTGCGGCAGGCAACGTAAACCTGTTCTCCTTTTTTGTTTATCGGTCGGATTTCAAACAATTGACGCGGACATGTTCGGACACAAACGCCGCATGCCGTACATTTGTCCGGATTAATAACCGGGAGTGAAGTCTTTTCATCAATTTGGATTGCTTGAAACGGACAGGCTCTTACGCAATCGCCTAAATGCAAGCATCCATCCGGGCAGCCGTTTGGACTGCTGGATACCGTGGCGGCAATTTGGCAACTAAATATTCCGTCATATATTTTTTGGGCCGGAGCATTTTCACAACTGCCGTTGCATCGCAGAACGGCTATTCTTTTTTCTTTTTTGTTTTGTTCTTCATATCCTAAAAGAGTGGCGATTTTATTCATGACGGTTAAACCACCAACCGGACAATAGAGTTTAGAAAATTCTTCTTCCGTACTTTTTGAGCAAGCTGTTGCAAAGTCATGGCACCCTACTTTGCCGCAAGCTCCGCAATTGACTTGAGGTAGGCATTGTTCAATTTGTTCTACTTTTGGATTGCTTTTGCTTTTGAACTTTTTAGAGACAAAGTATAAAATCACGGCCGCTGTTAAAGCCACTCCATCTAAGACAAAGATATTGGTATATATTAATTCTGACATCCGGTCTTCCTAGGATTTTATTTTTGTTATGTGGTAGGTAAAACGATTTTTGAAATATTTTTGTTTCAAGAATAGTCCGAAATAATAGGGAATCAAGATAATTATGCCAGATATTCCCGCCCAATTTTCATTGCCAAAAACAAAAAATGTGGTTGAAACCGTTATAACTAAAAGTATTAAAGGGAGAAAATAAGCATACAATGCAGCGATTAATCCGGCAGATGAGTCTATTTGTATTCGTATTTTTTCCCCAATGGAAAATTCCGAAGGGTGATCTGTTTTTATTTTTATGGTTTTGTGGCAACTTTCTTTAGAGGAGCAAAGAGCGTGTAAGGAACAACTTCCACATGCCGAGAATGCTTGAAAAGCTACTTCAATATAATCGGTCCCTATTTTTTGAATCTGGGCTATTTGTTCCGATGTCTCCATTATTCTTCCTGTAAGAATTTGGCGTCCGATGAAAAATGGACGGCAAAAGTATCATCTTGATTGCGGATGATAAAAATTGCCGGAATATGATTTTCTTCTGCCAATTGCAATCCTTTAGAAAAGCCCAAAACCAATAAGCCTGTAGCATAAGCATCGGCTTGCATGCAGCTCTTGTCCAAAACTGTTACGGAAGCCAATTGGTCTGAAACCGGATAGCCGGTTTGCGGAGAAATGGCATGAGCAATCTTTTTGCCTTCATAATAGGTAAAATTTTGATAATCTCCCGATGTTGCAACCGCAATATTGGATAAACTCATGGCAAAAAGGTTATCTTTGCTGTGTTTTTTTGGGGTGGCGACTCCAATGTTCCATCCGTTAGATTTGTCGTCACGTTGGCCCGAAACTCTCATTTCCCCGCCAATATCTACCAGATAATTTTTGTACCCGTATAAATCCAGAAGTTCGGCGATTTTGTCGACGGCATATCCTTTGGCTATGGCTGAAAGATTGAGAAATGTGCGGGAATCTTTTTTCTTTAGCTCGCTATAATCAGGATTAAATTCTAATTTATCAAAACCACTGTAGCTTAAGGTTTCGGCAATTTTTTGCGGGGTTGGTATCGGTGGGTTGTTTTGCGTTCCAAACCCCCAGAGCTCAACCAGTTTTCCAACCGTTGGATCAAAGGCTCCCTTACTGATACGGTTGATTTTAGCGGATGTTTGCATAATCAGTGCCATTTGTCGGGACAGATGAAGCGGAATATTGGCCGGAGAACGATTAATTTGAGAGATTTCCGAATACGGTTCAAAAACAGACATGCGGTTGTTAATTTGCTCCAGCGTCCGCTCTATGTCTTGTTTAACATTGGGGTTAAGAGATTCGGTTGCAATCTTGACACTATAATATGTGCCGAAAACCTTTCCATCCAGCGTTTGGTATGAAACATCCGTTGTTTTGTTTATGCCATATAAAATCCCGATTGTCAGGATAATGGCTATGATGATTATTGAAAATATTGGTTTTCTACGCATATTATTACCATGATTTGCACAGTGAAAAAGTTAGTTTTTGCATGTTCGTTTTTTTTAATTATAATGAGGGTAAAATACATTAACCTTAGAGAGGATTATATAATGTCTGGTAAGATAAACGCAACCGTAAAAAAAATTACCGCACAATTAAATGCTGTTAAAGATTTTTATTTTTCCGCAATGGGTAAAACGGCAAAATACTTAGCAAAAATTGGCGTGTCGGCCAATGTTGTTTCCGTTTTTGGCTTTGCAATCGGACTTTTTGCCATTAATTTTTTGGCCATGGGAGATTATTTTAGTGCTTTGGTTTGTGTTTTGCTCAATCGGTTTCTGGATGGTGTTGACGGAGTTTTAGCTCGCCAAAAAGAAATTACGGATTTTGGTGTGTTTTTGGATGCCTGTCTTGATTATGCGGTCTATGCCGGAATTATTTTTGGTTTTGGAATGGCTAATCCTTCGGCAAATGCTGTTGCTGCCGGATTTTGGTTGTTTGGTTTTACGGTTTCGGCAACTTCTATGTTGGCTTATGCCGTTGTATCTTACAAAAATTATTGTGACAAAGCTTCTGAAAAGAAAAAACTTCCGATTTATTTAGGGGGCTTTTTTCAGGGATTTGAAACCTTAGCCGGGGTGCTCTTCTTGTGTTTGATGCCGGGGTGGTTTACACCGGTGGCAATTATTTTGGGGTGCTTTGCTTTGGCCAAAGCCTTGATGGTTGTAAGCGTTGCTTATTATAATTTAGTGATTTTGAATAAAAATAAATAAATGAGTATATGTTTTATGAATAAAATAAAATTTCTTTTTGCGGCTGTCGGATTTATTTTGACGGCCGTTTCCTCTGTATATGCCGGAGAATTATCTCAGTCTACGGAGAAAGTTAAAGTAGATTTGATTACACGAACAGAATCTCTTCAACCCGGAGAAAGTTTGGATGTGATTGCTAAATTTACGTTGCAAAACGGTTGGCACATTTTATCCCCTAAAGATCCGGGGGATATTGGTTTACCAACGGTTGCAAAATTTAACCTTCCTAAAGGTTATCGGTTAAGAAAAATCATTTGGAGTTTGGATGAAAAATTTGCTGCGGACGATATTGTCCAATACGGATATTCTAAAACAGCTTATTTTCAGGCAAAAATCAAGCCTAATAGGTTGGCTAAACTCAATGATGGAGATACTCTGAATGTTGGGATCGATTTGGAATGGTTAGCTTGTAAAGAAGAATGTGTTCCCGAGCAAATGCATTTTGATTTAGATGTACCTATCCGAAATTTGGATGCAGAAACAACTCAATTGTGGAAAAAAATGCGTCAAAATGCTGAACTGAGTTTCTTTTCTAAGGCTATGGTAAACGATTTTAACTTTGTTTTGGTTTTGTTAATGGCCTTTGCTGGTGGAATTATTCTGAATTTTATGCCTTGTATTTTTCCGATTCTGACAATTAAAGTTATTTCTTTGGCTCATAACGCCTACCACAAGAAAATCAGCCGTGCTAAAGCAGGAATGTATGTTTTGGGCGTTTTTTGTTGTTTTATGATTGTGGCAACAATCCTTTATATCCTTCGCCTGCAAGGGGATGAAATCGGTTGGGGCTTCCAATTGCAATCTCCGATTTTTGTCGGTGTTATGATTCTTATCTTTTTCCTTATCTTTTTGATGCTAATGGATGTTTTGGTAGCTCCTTCCTTTAGTCGATTTGCCCGATTAACCGTTAAGGGGGCTATTTGGAATTCCTTTTTAACCGGTTTCTTGTCTGTGTTGATTGCAAGCCCGTGTACGGCTCCGTTTATGGGAATCGCTATTGGCTATACTCTTTCCTCTCCCATTTATATTTATTATCCAATCTTTATTTCTTTGAGCTTGGGTTATGCGGTACCGTTTGCTTTGGCCGAGTTGTTTCCCAAAGCTATTCGAAAGGTTTTACCCAAACCCGGTAGATGGATGGATATATTGAAAAAAATTTTTGCGATACCGGTTTTTCTGACCTGCGTGTGGTTGGGATGGATTTTGTACAATCAACTTAACCACCATGCTTTGATTGAAGAATTTCAAAGTAATAATTGGCAAGAATATGATGCCGTAAAAATTTCAAAACTTGTGGCTGAAAATAAACCGGTTTTAATTGATTTTACGGCAAAATGGTGTGTTACTTGTTTAGTTAATAAACGTATGGTCCTTGATACCGATGAGTTTCAAAAATATGCAAAAGAAAAAGGAATTACTCTTTTCCGGGCAGATTGGACCAATCGCGATGAAAAAATATCGTCTGCTTTGGAATTTTACGGACGTAATAGTATTCCTTTGTACGTGTTTTATAACGGAAAAAATCAAGAATATGTGATTTTACCGCAATTATTGACCAAAAGTGTTATGCAACAAATGGAAAAAGAATTATAAAAAAAAGCTCCCTTTCAGGAGCTTTCTTTTTATTTTTTGTGTCAAGACTATTTGTTAAAAATACCTAAATTTTTAACTTTATCTTTAACACCATCTACAACATTGTTCATATTTTCTTGAGCAACATTTTTTAAATCTCCTAATTGAGCCTTTACAGCAGTTTTGGAGGCGTCGGATAAAATTTTGTTCAAGATGGTTGAAATGGATGATACAATGCTGTCTCCGCCTTTCTTATTTTCGCCAATCCCTTTAATTTCAATTGTCGGGATATCTAATTTAACCGCATTTTCAGTTCCTTGAAGCGGGGCAATTGCTTGTAACTCTGCTCCGGAAACGCGAACCAATTTAATAATGACTTTTTTACCTTGAGAAGATTTTTCATCCTCTGTTTGTGCGGCTTGAGAATTATCCTCTTGCTCTGTTTTTTCTGCAGAAGCCGTATTTTTTGCTATATTTTCTTGTAATTGTTTAATGTTATTTTGTGTAATGGATAACATTTCATAAGTGATGATTGGTTTATCGACCAAAATTTCATCAATAATGATTGTATCCGATGCCAAGCTTTTAACGTCAACTTTAGCACTGATATTGCCTAAATTTAAAATATACGGACTTTGATAATTTTTCGGGTTTGCAACCGTTAATCCTGAAAGAGATGCCTCCCCTTTGGTCAGAGACAATTTAAAGCCACTGAGGTTAACTTCTGTCCCTGTGACTTGGCTGGCATATTTGTGAACCAATTTTTGGACAATTGATTCTAATGACGGGCTAAAAATATAAGCCGCAACACCAGCCAATATAATAACACCCAAAACGATTAGTTTTTTCATGTATGTTAACTCCTTAATATGTTGGTAACCTTTTAATATGGAAAAATATCCTGACATTTTATAAAACAGTAAAAAATTATCATTAAAATTTTAAGATTGTTTTAATATTTCTGCAATTGCTTTTTAAATTGAAATATTTGTAAAAAAATCTTGCATTTATCTTTTTTTGATTCTATATTTCCGTTCAGTCACAGTGATTGTGGGTGCGTAGCTCAGTTGGTAGAGCAACTGACTCTTAATCAGTGGGTCTGGGGTTCGAACCCCCACGCGCCTACCACTTTTATAAAAGTCCGTTAAGTTTGCGGGCTTTTTTTGTGCTTAAATGACATAGGGTTCGAACCCAGCGGGTTCTTCTGGCTCGTAAGGCTTGCGGTTATCGCTTCGCCTACTCGCTGCGGTCTCTTGGTTTGTAATGCTTGCTTTACGGCGTTTCACTTGCTTGCAAGCAAAACAAACCTACGCCTGTCGGCAAAATCAACCAATCTGGTGGTTGATTTTTTACTCCAGCCCCCACGCGCCTACCACTTTTATAAAAGTCCGTTAAGTTTGCGGGCTTTTTTTGTGCTTAAATGACATATAGAAAAGTTATTGTTTCCAGAAGCTACGGGTAAAAATGACTAAAATTGTCATGATTTCTAAGCGACCAAATAGCATAACAAACGCCAAAAGATATTTACTAAAATCACTTAACGATGAATAATTTCCTAATGGTCCAACAATTGAACTAATACCTGGTCCGCTGTTTGTTATACATGCTATAACAGCACTTAATGCTGTTGTAAAATCTAATCCTGTCAAAGCTAATAATAATGTAAAGACAACAGTTGAGATAAAAAATGCTATTAAAAAAATGAATATCGAATCGGCTACATGATAGCTAATACTTGTATTTCCAACTTTGAGAGGAAGAAGTCGATTGGGTTCGGTTGTGCTGATTAAGATTTTTTTGAGTTGAGCAAAAGCAATTTGCCACCGATATATTTTGATAGAACCGGATGTTGACCCGGTGCAGCCTCCTGTTAAGGCAAAGACAACGAATGCGGCAACGGCAAAAGATCCCCATTGCAGATAATCAGTTGAAGCAAATCCTGTTGTGGTCACAATGGACATAATATTAAAGGCCGAATATCTTAAGGCATCCATAAAACCGTAAATATCTTTATAGACCAACCAAAGGGTCATTGTGCCAATATAGATGAACAAGATTTTTACAAAAACAATCACTTGTTCCGAACGCAAGGAATGTATGTTTCTTGTGGCTAAGATACTATGATAAATTGTTAACGGAACGGCACCTAAAAACATGAATAAGGTTATAACCCATTCTATGCTGGGGCTGTTATAATAGCCAATGGAACTGTTTTTGGTAGATAATCCGCCTGTTGCAATCGTGGCCAAAGCATGGCATATTGAATCAAACCAGCCCATTCCGGCTAATTTTAAGCTTAATGCACACGATATTTGTAAGATGACATAAACCAATATAATTCGTTTGGCAATGTAACTTATTTTGGGCATGAATTTTTCATTAACATCTGAATTTTCACGTTGAAAAATTTGCATTCCTCCAATTCCTAAAAACGGAAGTAAGGCTATGGCAAAAATTACAATTCCGACACCGCCCAAGCCATTGAGCAAGGCTCGCCAAAGCAACAAAGAATGTGGCAATTTTTCAACATCGGCATAAATAGTGGCTCCGGTTGTGCTTATTCCCGATGCGGCTTCAAACAACGCATCCGGTAAGGGCGTCCCGTATAAAAGAAACGGAAAAGATGCTAAAAAAGTAACGGAAAACCAGCTTAGAGCTGTCAATAAATAAGCTTGTTGGATGCTAATATCTTTGATTTTGCTTTTGTTGGCTAAAAATAAGGAGAAACCTATAAAAATCGAAATAATTGCCGATGTGACAAAAATTGACCAGTTATTTTTACTATAATACATGTCAACAGCCGCCGGAAATAACATCGCCAACCCTAAGACGCTGATAAAATAACCGCTAATCATTAAGACCGGCTGCCACATGTATTTACTCCTTAATCTAAGGCAACGTTTTTAGAAATACCGCTATCAACCAATGTTCTGTTAATATTAATGTCTCCGACGGTGCAGATACCGGTTGCTATTCCCTGATAAGTATAGGCATTAATTTGGCATTCGACTGTTTTTCCGCGAACCAGATTTTCTAACATCCCTTTGCCGTTAATCCCCTTGGCCGTGTTGGGATCAACATAAATACCATATAAGAACAAATCCGTATTTTCAATTTTCAACTCATTGGCATTAATTACCTTAGCATAGCCTTTGATTGTCACCGGATTGTCTACATAGCGTAGATTTAAGTTCTTTTTTACGTTTTCTTTTGCAACTTCCGGCGTGGGACGTTCTGTTGGTGTCGGAGCCGCAGCCAGATTTGGAAGTCTGGCAATTTCTTGATTTTTCATGATATCGACTGCAACAAGGTTTTCAGATGATTTTGCCCTTTCAAACATCTTACGACGCGTATCTTTGACCGGAAGATTAACAACTTCCGGGACAACCGCCGGTTCTAATACCGGAGCTACAACTTGATTAGATGCTTCCGGAAGCAAAATTTTAGATTTATCGGCTACTTGTTGATACAGAGACTTGATATGGTTCCAATACCAGATATGAACTTCTGCCGGTTTTACCCCCTTAAATGTCGGAGCAAGGAACAAAACAAGCACAATCCCTAAAAACACCAATGGCTTTCTTAGGGGAAACAGGATAAACATCATTGTTTTGTGAAAAAACTTTTCCACTCCGGTACTGGGGCCGATATAATCGTCTGTTTTTTTTGTTCTTTTATTTAACATTACTTATTACTTCCGTATTTGGTTTTTAACTCTTCTACTTTTTCCGGAGTAATGCGTTCAAAAAGCATCTCTCCTACCTCAAAAGCATGTCCCGGCTTTAAGGCTTCAATTTCTTTATGGACATTAAAGTCTTTTAAGGATGCCCCAGAAAGTGTAAGCCCAAGCTTTTGCATTATTTTTTCTGAGGTTTCCGGCATAATCGGAGCCGATAATAATGCATAAATGCGGATTAAGTTGATGCATGTTCTTAAAATGCAAGAGGCTCGATTAACATCCGTTTTTATTACGCTCCACGGTTCTGTTGTTGAAATGTAGTTGTTACCGTCAACCCAGATGGCTCGCAATTCGTTTAAGGCTTTGCGGAACTCAAGCTCATTCATATATTTGAGGTAATTGTCAACTTTTTCTTGCAAGGTGTTAACCAATTCAATCTCGGCTTTATCAGGCGTGCCACCGGATGGAACTTCTGAAGCAATTTTGGATGCTGTCATTTTCAAAACTCGAGACACAAAATTGCCTAGAACGCCGTTAAGGTCTTTGTTGATGACCGCTGCAAACAATTCAAAACTAAAGGAAGAATCCGAGCTTTCAGGAGCATTAGACATTAGCCAATAACGCCAATAATCTGCCGGATATTCTTTAACGGCATCTTCTGCAAAAATACCTCTTTTTTCAGATTTGGAGAATTTGCCACCTTCATAGGTCAGATAGCTCATGCCTTTCAAATAATCAACCAGGGTCCAGTTCTCTTTTGTGCCAAGCAGAGTTGCCGGAAAAGAAATGGAATGGAACGGAACGTTATCTTTTCCCATAAATTCAACATAGCGGACATCTTTTGCATCCAGCCACCAATCTTTCCAATTGCGGCTTTGCGGATTTTCGTCAGCCCATTGCTTGGTTATGCCGATGTAACCAATCGGGGCATCAAACCAAACATAAAAAACTTTATCTTCAAAGCCCGGTTTGTTTACCGGAAAGCCCCATTTTAAGTCGCGGGTAATGCAACGTTCTTGCAGACCTTCTTTTAACCATTTTTGAGCAATGGAATAAGCAATATCCGGCCAGAACGGTTCTTTAGATTTGACCCATTGGGCTAATTTTTCTTCCAACAGAGGTAGTTTTAAAAAGAGATGTTTGGTTTCTCGTACCTCAAGATTGGTTGAACCGGAAATCGTAGAACGTGGATTAATCAACTCGGTAGGATCCAAAACTTTGGTGCAATTTTCGCATTGATCGCCCCTCGCCTTGTCATAACCGCAATGCGGGCATGTTCCCGTTACATAGCGATCCGGTAAAAAACGACCATCATCAATTGAATAAATTTGCTTGATGGATTTTTCTTCAATATAGCCGTTTTTATCTAATTGTTCAAAAATATGATAAGTTATTTCCTGATTTTGGGGACTAGAGGTCCGACCAAAAAAGTCAAAAGATAAATTGAAAGCTTTATAGGCTTCTTTATGACGGTTGTGGTATTTGGTGCAATACTCTCCAATTTCCATCCCTTCTTTGGCGGCACCAACCTCTGATGGAGTGCCGTGTTCATCCGTCCCGCAAATGTATAAAACCTCATTTCCCATCATTCGCATGTACCGAGCGTAAACATCTGAAGGAAGAAGACAACCAACCATGTGTCCTAAATGAGGAACACCATTTACATAAGGCAATGCCGAGGTAATTAAGATTTTAGACATTTAAAATAACTCCGTTTCTTTTTTATTTTTATTTTAACTTGCAAATATTACTACATATTTTAAATATCTCAAGCAAAAAAGTTTTGTCGTTAACCGTTGGAGGGGATTTTTGTTTTGTCGGCCGATAGATCCAGAATTATGGTAAAACACGTAAATTTTTTTAAAACGGATTTCACTTTGATTTTTGCCCCTATTCTTGAGGCGATTTTTTTGACAATACTCAGCCCTAAGCCGGCTCCGTTGCGGCGATTTTCCGATACAAAACGCGACTGAAAAAATTCATCAAAAATATATGGAATTTCCTCTTGCTTTATACCAATGCCGTTATCTATGACAAAAATATAGACTTTTTCATTGTGTTGTACGGCTGAAATTTTGATTTTGTTTTTGGTGTATTTCAAAGCGTTACTCATAAGATTACGGATTATTCTTTCTAATAAAACGATATCGGTGGTTATTTGGATGTTATGGATATTGCATTGCAAGCAAATGCCTTTGTTTTGTGCAATATTTGTATATTCTTGGCAAAGGCGGCATAAAAAGTCGCTTAAATTAAAGGTTTGCGGCAAATATTCCATGCCGTTGGAATCTAATTTTGAAATATCTAATAAATTATCCAACATGTTTTTCAGGTTATTGCTGCTTTCTTGTATTTTTTTCAAGATTTCTGTTTGTAGAGCGGATAATTCCGTCATTCCAAGATTTTCAATAAAAATATTGAGAGCCTGCATCGGTTGCCGAAGGTCATGACTGGCTTGAGCAATAAAATAGGACTTTGCCATATTGTTGGCTTCTGCCTCTTGTTTGGCTTTTTGGTAAGCTATTTGTGTTTCAACCAAGGTGGTTATATCTTGAAAAGTTCCGGCAATGTTTTTGCGAAAATCGCGAAAGATTATTCCGGCTTTAAACTGGCAATAGGCAATTTTTCCGTTTGGTTTTAGGATACGGACTTTCCCCTCAACCGGTTTTTCCTCTTTTATTAATTTACTTAATTGTTCTTTATATATTTTGAGATCATCAAATAAAATCTGCTCTCGAATTAAGTTTCTTTTGCAGGAAACGGTATTGGCATCAACGCCAAATATATGGTACATTTGTTTTGACCAATAAAATTTTTTGTTGCTTAAATCGAGTTCCCAATAGCCAAGATGAGCTGTTTTTTCGGCAAACTCCAGACGGGCCGAGACTTGATACAACAGATGCGAAAGCTGTCTTTTCTCCGTTATATCTTCCATTAAAAGAACAATATCTTGATGAAACGGATATGCCAACACATTATAATTTCGGTTTTTAAATTCTAGTGAAAATTTTTCTGGATATTGTTGGTAGACAAGCTTTTCCAGATGCTCTTTGATTTGAAGAGATTGTTTTTTTGGAAAAATCTCAAAGATTGTCGGTTTATTTGTATTGGTGAGGGCAAAGATATATTGTGCTTTTGATCCGGCATACACAATCTGTCCCGATGAATTTATTTCGAGAAAAATATGGGGCGAAATATTAAGCAGAAACTCCTTCAGATCGGCCGGTATTGTCATTATTTTCATCTACCCTAAAGTTAACCAAGATATTCCCGTCATCCGGTGATATTTGGAAATACCAATTATCATAAAGAAAACGATTGTCTTTAATATAAGCATTGACTGCCGTTGTTGGTAGATTGGTTGTTGAAAAAGATATTTTGAGCCAATATTCGGTTTGGCTATAAAAAATATCCAATGTTGTAATTAAACCGCTGAAGGTTATTAAATCAAGACGCCGGCGGTACGGAAAAGCTTGTTCATCAAAATTTTGCGGTGACAGGACTTTGGTTGCAATGAGGTATTCCGTACGTTCAAGTAAAGGATCTGCAAAAACGACTTTTTTGTACCGGTTATAGAACGGATATTGCTCTGAGGCTCGGTTAGCAACCTCTATTTTGCCGCTATTTTCGGTAACAATGGTTTCAATCAAAGAACGTGGATATTGTAAAATCGGCTGCATCAACCATGAATAATTTTTGCTCGGAAACGTAAAATTATGGTCCATCAACCATATTTCTTGCTTGTTTGGCTCTTTTATAAACTGATACAGTTTGTTGTCCGTACTTTGACCGATAACAATCGCATTAAGTTGTTTATCTTCGGCAAAGGTTTCTATCAAACTCCCTTTAAGAAGGGCTTGAGAATCTTGAGGTAGATTTAAGCCGTTTGCGTCAACTTGTTCTTTGGAATAATTTTGTTGATGATAATAACGGGCTTGGTTGATTTTATCAAACAGGTCTTGTACCAACTCAAAATTGGCAAAATAATAATCCTCTTGAGCAACCCGCCACATGTCGTTTTCCAGTACTAAAGTTGTTGTTAACTGCGGTGTGGTGATTTTTATGCGGTTTAATTTGGTTCCGGCATCTTTGGTTGCGGCAAAGACAAAAGCCCCTCCGCTTTGTGGCGGAAAACGCCAAAGACTGTAAAAAATTCCGCAAACGGCAAAGATTATTGATAAAACGGCACAAAGAGCGGCTTTTTTTAAGGTTTTATTTGGCATTGACAATCTCCTCGGCTCGGTGTTGTTGTTTTTTTCTTTGACGTCGGTCATAGGCAAAGATTATACCGATAACCATTGCCGGAAAAAGAATTAAATTTAAGACAACAAAGAGATTCATTAGATATTTTTGTTGTTGATTTATTTGGAAATCAAATTCTTGTAATTTGTATTTTATGTTTTCTTCTTCTCTTTGATAGGATTCAAACTCTTTGATTAGTGCCGCAGACGGAAAGACCGATTGCTTTTTGATGTTTTCTTGCAATTGCTTTTGTTTTTGTTGGGCTTGGAGGAGTTGTTCCTTTAGCTTTGCTTCTTGGGGGTTACTCTTTTGAGCAATCTTGTCTTTAATAATCTGGGCAAAGGTTTGATGATCTTCTTTTGTTTCTAAAGATGGCGAAAACAAGATTTTGTTGTTATCGGTCATATAATCAACCGCTCTTAAAACAAAGGACAAATTATCATTATAGGGAATTGTGTCATAGGCGTCCCCTTCTAAGGGA
The DNA here is from genome assembly GCA_944392275.1 of uncultured Alphaproteobacteria bacterium. Classification (GTDB taxonomy): domain Bacteria; phylum Pseudomonadota; class Alphaproteobacteria; order RF32; family CAG-239; genus CAZU01. The sequence continues at coordinate 259,414 of CALXWA010000001.1, read as the reverse complement.
TTGTTTTTGCTCCAGTTTGGCGTATAAAGAAAATCACTGTCGCTGATAACCAACAATTTTCCCGGGCGGATGGAGGTCATTAAAAAGGGGATCATCATTTGTCCGATTTCCGTATTTTGGATTGGATTTTGCTCAAACATGGACATAAATTTACCTTCTTGCAAGACGGCAAGCGGATAATGGCGATTGGTTTTGATAAAATTACCCAAAACCGAAGATTTTGCTGCATATTTGGCCACGGAGGCATCTATTTCTCCGCTGTTATCGCTGCTGGTGACTAAAACTTTTCCCTGTGCTTGTGGAAGTTTTTTTAGTTCTAGGCCTCCGGCCGACTTAAACCGCAATTTTCTTAAACCTTGAGTTATCGGATGTGAGGCGTCTATTTGTTGGTTTGTAACGTCAAACCAGAGCGGATAGCCGCTTACCGTATAACGGTCGGATTGGTTGATTAGGGTGTTTTGACTGAGCTGATTATCCCCAATGAGCCGATTTTCTTGATATAAGACACCAAAATTTTGCAAAAATTGTTCCAGATTGGAAGGTGCCGTATTAATATACCCAAAAAGGTTCATAAAACTTTCGGCAAAGGGGTCTAAAAATAAAATAATTTTACCGCCTCGCATCAAATACTGATCCAAGGCGTATATGGTCATGGGAGCTAAAGAAGACGGATTTACAACCAAAAGAGTTTTTATCCGTACCGGAATTTGGGTTTTATCACTACGGATGTATTCCACTTCGTAGTCTTTGCGAAGTTGTTTGACAAACGGCCAATCTATTCGGTTATTCAAATTTTCTTTTGTGTCAATTACCGGCAAAACCGAGGATAAGACCCCTATTCTTTGGGCTTCATATCCGTTTAATTTGCCTAAAATACGGTCAATATCTTGTTCAATATAATTTTGGCGTTCTGAGTTTAGGTAAGGAATTGTATAAGACTGGCCTCGTTCATCTGCCAAAACGGCACCAAAATAAAAATTGCTTTTGCCTTTTTTATCCAAAAAGGGACGCAGACCTTGTTTACGGGCCTCTTCTTCCGTGGCCGAATATGGATTAACGCTTACAATCTCAAATTGAATAGTCCCCTTGGAGTTGATTTGATACTGCTCCAAAAGCTTTATCAAATATCTGGAATATTGGTCAATTTGCGGATATTCCTCTTTAATCCCATCGGATAAATATAATTTGATAAAAATGCGGCTTTTGTTCTTTTGGAGCCATTGTAATGTTGAGGGATGCAAGGTGTATTGTTTGTTTTGTGTTAAATCTAGTTTATAGGAGCTCCCAAACAAAGCCGTTCCGATGTTTATACCCAAAAAAGAGATAAAACACAAAATAAACAAAGTCCAAATGATGTAATTTCGGCGAGATGGTTTATGCTTAGCGGCTTTCATTTTTAATCCCTCCGATATTTAACGGCAGCAAGGTTTATCCAAAGTCCAAACAAAATAAGACTCAAAAAATAAACAACACTGCTCCATGTTAATTGGCCGAAAATAATTGTTTCGTATTGTTCATTAAAATTCAGAGACTTTGAAATCCTTAACAAAATTTCATTTGCGATTTTGAATTTGCGTATCAAAAAATCAAAGTCCGTAATTTTTAGGATTGTCCCGATAAAAACCGTTAAAATATAAGCCGATACGGGATTGCGGTTTAGGGATGATACGGCACACCCTAAAGCACAAACCATTCCCGAGACAATCAAAACCGCAATGTAACTGCTGATAATATTGTATATATCAATTTGGATAAACCATGCTGCCGACAAGCAAAACGGCAAAGAGCAAGCCACCATTAAGGCACTAAAAGCCCAAGCGGCCATAAATTTCCCCCAAACCATTGCTTGGTATGTTAACGGTTGAGTTAATAAAAGTTCGATGGTTCCGTATCTTTTTTCATCGGCCCAAAGTTTCATGGTCAAGGCCGGGATAAGAGAGATGAGAATACCTGGTTGATAATAAAAATAAGAATAAAGGCTTTGATTGACAATGTTAAAAAAATTGCCCAGATAAAAGGTACTTGCCATGGAGGTAAGCAAATAAATTGCCAAAACAAAATAGGCCAACCCACTTTTAAAATAAGAGCCAAACTCTTTCATAAAGATGTTTTTTAGGTCTTGAAACATTAGTCTTCCTCCGCAAACGGTGAGATGGTCGCAAAACGAAATGCCGACTCTATATCTCCGGCTCGGGTTGTTTTTTTGAGCATTTCCGGAGTAAGGTTACGGACGATTTGCCCTTTGTTTAGTAATATGACGCGGTCCGCCATGGCCTCAACCTCTTCCATAATATGGGTTGAAATCAAGACAATATTCTTTTTACCGTATTCTTTTACAAAATGTCGGATATAAAATTTTTGGTTGGGGTCCAAACCTTCCGTCGGTTCATCCAAAATTAAAATTTCGGGATGATGAATCAGAGCTCCGGCTATGCTGACACGCCGCTTATACCCTTTTGATAAAAATTCGCATTTTTGGTTAATGACATCTGCAATGTCTAAGTATTGTGTGAGAGATGATAAATTGTCGGTAAACTCAGTTTGGCTTAAATGATGCATTTGAGCCATAAATCTTAAATATTCATAAACACTAAATTCCGGGTACAAAGAGCCGCTTTCCGGGACATAGCCAATCTTTTGTAAAAAGGCCCTACGATTGGTTTGTAAGTTAAGGTCATCAATTTTTATTGTTCCGGAATCGGGGGTATAAAAAGAAGTTAATAGTCGCATTAAGGTGGTTTTCCCGGCACCGTTTGGCCCCAAGAGGGCAACAATTTCTCCTTCTTGGAGGGAGAGATTGAGGTTGTTTATTACTTTTTTTTGAGCAAAGCTTTTATTTAGATTTTCGACTGTTAACATTGTTTTTTTGTTATCCATTGCATTTATGACAACCTTATTTTAACAAATTTATTTTAAATTTTAACAATTATTTTGTTTTTTCAAAAACATTGATGACAAAATTTTTATTTTGCTTTATTTATATAGAAAAAGAATTTTGTTTTTGGAGTTGTCATGACACAAGACTGTTATACAAAAGAAGAAGAAAAAATCCTTAAAGTCGGTTTGTGGGTAGCTTTGTGCATTATCTTGATTGTAGGGACGACTATCGGAGCCCGCAAGCAAATTTCTCATGCCGAAGGCGGAAATTATTATTCCGTTAATGCCCGTTTTAATCGTACGGATGGTTTATTGGTCGGCGATTTGGTCCGTTTGGCGGGGATGAATATCGGTAAAGTTGTCTCGGCTCGGTTGGATGAAAATTTTAAGGCTATTTTGACCTTAGAAATCCGAGAAGATGTGCAATTACCCGATGACAGTAGTGCTTCTATTGTCAGTTCCGGACTGATGGGAGCTAAATATATTGAAATCGAACCCGGTGGATCGGAAGATATGATTCCTGCCGGCGGCGAGTTTGCTTATACTCAAGACGCCATGGTCTTAGAAGAATTGTTAGATCGGATTGTCGGTATCGGAAAAGCTAACCGTTCCGCAAAATCTGATAAAAATCAAACTAATGCTCAAAACAATCAAGAATAAAAATTGAGGAGAATCTTAAAATGAATAAAAAGCCAGTCGAAACCATTATGGGGATACTTGTTCTTGCCGTGGCGGCTTTCTTTGCTTATTTTGCTTATAATGTTTCTGATTTACAAGTCGTTAAAGGGTATGATGTAACAGCAAAATTTTTGAAAGTCGGCGGACTTACGGTAGGTTCTGATGTCCGTATCAACGGAATTAAGGTGGGTACGGTAATTGCTCAAAACTTAGATAATGAAGATTATACCGCCGAAATTAAGATGAGTATTGCTCCGGATATTCAATTGCCGGTGGATAGTGTTGCTTCTATTGTCGGAGACGGTTTGATGGGGGATAAGTTTATAAAATTGGAGCCCGGTCATGCCAAAACAATGTTGAAAAACGGCGACACAATTCAAAATACAAAAGATTTTAAGACCTTGGAAGATATGGTTGGTGAAATCATTTTTATGGTAACGGATAATGGTTCAGAAAATCAATAAACTTTTGGCAACAACTTTATTGTGTTCGGCTTGGGTTATTCCTTCGGTTAACGCCAAAGAAATTTATACCAACATGGCTCGGATGCAAGCTATGGATAAGATTACCGGAAAAGTCAGTGAGATTGATGTTCCCGTTAATGGTGAGACTCGTTTCGGAAGCTTTTCAATTACGGTCAGAGAGTGTGCAACACGCCCTCCCGAGGAAACACCTGAAAACTTTGCTTTTGTTGATATTATTGATGATTATAATATTAATACAAAGGTCAATATTTTTCGTGGGTGGATGATTTCTTCGTCTCCGGCTCTTAATGCGGTTGAGCACCCTATTTATGATGTTTGGTTGCTCTATTGTTATAATGGCGACTTAAAAGGAAAGCATTTGTTGACGCAAGAAGAGCTTCGGGAACGTGAAGAAATTGCTAAGGGGGTTGAAGTTTCTAATACTAAAGTTGATGAAAAAGTTGCCGAACTAAAAGCATCAACAGAAAAAGTTGATCATCCTGAAGATGAAAAAGCATCATCTGATGATCAAGTGCTTGTTGATGAGGATAAGGCTAAAATTGAACCCTTAGAAAATGTAGAGATAAAATCGGTTGAAATGAAAGGCTTAGATGAAGGTGAAAACAAGCCTTTAGAATCAGAGGCTGAATCTTCTGCAGAAGAACCTTCCGTCGCGGTTGATAATGAAGAATCTCAGGCACCTAAAAACTTGATTAATCTTCCGCAAAGTCTTGAGAATATGGTTAAAAATGTGGAGAAAACCGTAAGTGACGTTGCTCCCGAGGAGCCACAAGAAGCTGAAGTTGCCCCTAAGCCCGTACCTCAAGATGTTCTTTCAAGTGTGGCCATTGTTAAAACAGAAGATGATAAATTGTTTGAAGAAAAGCAAAAAGAATTGCGAGAAAAAGCGGCCGATGAAGAAGCTTTGAGACGGCAACAACGCTTAGATGCTCTGAAAGCTTTATCCCAACCTTCTGAGGAAAACAAGGCTCCGAATAATCTGATTACTGGCAATACGCCTCAAAATCAAGAAGATGATATTATTATCGAAGAAATTGAGGAAGACGGTTTTGCCGAAGAAGATATGGATGAAGAATAATTCCTAATAAAAAAAGCCCTAAAAAGGGCTTTTTTTTATCATCTAATCTAAGCCCCGAAATTTGTTATTGAGTGGTTTAGCGAATGGCCTCTCTTATAATGCATGTTGCATCATTTAAGCTTAAGCCGGTTGGATCAAGATCATAAAGGCTTCCCATTGCTTCAAAAGAATTGGCGGCAAGTTTTTCGGCCTCTTCTTTTTTAATTCCCCAGTCTGAGAGTTTGAGCTCGCTCAAACCGATTGCGGCAATTAATTCTTGCAAAGCCGTTACAAATTCTTCGGCTTTTTCACCTTTTTTACCCATGGCTTTAGCCATCTCTTTATAGCGGTTTTCTACCGATTGGCGGTCTTTTTGCAACAAATATGAAAAATACGGAACCGAAAGAGCAACCAGCCCTGCCCCATGCGGCAATTCCGGATAAAAGGCGGACAAAGCATGTTCCATGGAATGTTCGGAAATGCAGCAAGATGTACTTTCAACCATTCCGGCTTGCGTGCTCGCCCAAGCCAGTTCTTCTCTGGCGTGGATATTTTTTCCATCTTTGACGGCTGATGGTAAAAAGTTTTTAATGCGACGGATTGAATCCAGAGCCATAACATCGCTTATGGGTTGAGCCACTTTAGCCAAATAACCTTCTGCACTATGGAAAAAGGCATCCATCCCTTGGTATGCTGTTAAATGTGACGGAACAGATGTCATAAGCTCCGGATCGACAATAGCAATTTTTGGGAAAAGTTCTGCAATACCAAAACCGATTTTTTCATTGGTTTGCGGATTGGTAATCACCGTCCAGGGATCCGATTCCGTTCCCGTTCCGGCTGTGGTCGGAATGGCTATGACCGGCAATACGGTTTCTTTAATTGCTTTTCCGGATTTAACATAATCCCAATAAGTCCCCGGATTGCGGACCATTAGGGCTATGGATTTTGCGCTGTCTATTGCTGAGCCTCCGCCCAATCCGATAATAAAATCGCAATTTTCATTACGAGCCAGCTCTGCGGCTTCCATAACATGTTCTTGAATGGGGTTGGGCAGAATTTTATCAAACAAGACACTTTGTGCTCCGTTTTGTTTTAAGTATTCCTCTACTCGAGCCAAGTAGCCCAAATTTTTCATCGATTTCCCGTTGGTGATGACAATTAAAGCCTTTTTACCCGGTAAGGCAATTTTGCTTAATTCTTGCAAACGGCCACAACCAAAAAGTATTTTGGTCGGAATATAAAAATCAAAACGCATGTTTTTTCTCCCTTGGATTTTACAATTGAACTCTTTGTGTATATAGGAATCGGACCCTCTGACGTCAAGGGGCTATTTTTTTTGTAAAAACTCCGGCAATGTTTTTAATTTTGAAGCTCCGGCGGCTCGAACATGGCCTCCGCCGCCAAAACTTGCCGCAATTTTAGAAACATCAACCCCTTCTTTTCTGGTGTAAAAAGACAAATTCCATGTGTTTTTCTTATTCATAAAGAAATTACACATGAAGTCATATTCTTCAATATCGGGAATGGAATCAAAGAATTCTGAATATCCTTGCGGCATGTTGGCACAAATGCAACGATACCCCATATAAGAACTTTCAAAAGCCATGCTTTTGGAGAGCCTGATGTTACGCACTTTAATCCAAGATAAAATGGCTCGTCCCTTTTCTACCATATCGGCAATATTTAAACGTTCTTGAATAATATCTTCCCAAATCGGGTCAAAGGGGCGATTAACCCCTAGAGATTGAACGGCGTATTCAAACGGACGGACACGATCATCTCTTAAATCAAAAATATCATTTAAGCCTAACAGACGTATTCCTTCCGGGAGCGGAGTTTGCGGGTAAAAATATTCCCAAGTCAGGCACATCGCCGCCGTCCCTACCCGACGCAAGCCCTTTATCGGAGTGAATCCCGGTTTGCTTTCCGCTTCATTATATTCATTAATAACCGAAGCGTGATGATCAATCCATGTAAAATCTTTTGTTTTGCTTAGTTCAAACATAAAATCTAGGGGCAATGCAATATCACAAACGATAATTTTGTCGTGCTTACGAATTTCTTCATACGGAATGTCCATATCATGGTTTAATCCTAAAAATTCGATTTCAGGGTAAACACTGCGTACAATGGCGGCGGAGCCTTTTCCGTCATGATCGGCAATATGGTAAACGCACAACATTTTTTTATCCTCGTCCTTTTATAATTCTATTGTCATATTATCGTATGCCGGAACAATGTTTTCCGGCGTTTGTTGATTGATTTGGTCATAATCGCATTCGCTGGCCATGTGATTTAAGACAGCCTTTTTAGGATTTAGGCGTTTGATGTATTTTAAGACATCATCCAGGCCAGCGTGAAAGCGTTGACCTATGGGTGTGGTTAAAGGCATTATAACCAATTTGGGTCTTTTTTTGATTTGTTCATATCCTAATTCTTCTATTGCTCTAAAATCGGCAATATGAACAATTTCTCCATCATTAAAAACATAACCCGTTGTCGGCAGATTGTGTCCTAACAAGCGAATGGGCGTTATTTTTACGTCTTTGATATAAAAAGGAGTATTGTGTTCAACACTATTGGGAATAAGGCTTGCCTTGGTAATACAATCATTTACGACACCCGGCGTTGCCAAAAGATAGCTAAAACGTTCTTTGATATAATTTAGCGTTTCCGGACTGGCATAGATATCCAGATTGTCTCGGCTGATGCGATTTATCTCTCTTAGCTCATCTATCCCATGGAGATGATCGGCATGAGCATGGGTATATAATACGCCATCTAAGTGTTTGATTTCATTTTCAATTAACTGCAGACGTAAATCCGGAGATGTATCGATCAAAATTTTTGCTTGCGGATATTCTATATAAACCGCCGTCCGACTCCGAAAATTTTTCGGATTGCTCGGATTGCAGGCTCCCCAGCCACAACAAAGAGACGGAACCCCCGGAGCCGCTCCGGAACCGAGAATAATCACTCTAGTCATGATAATACTCCCGTCTTCCCTTATCACTGGCTTTTCTAAATAAATTACAGAAATTATCGGAAGTTATTTGTGCCAGTTTGTCAAAATCCATGTTACGGATTTGCGCCAATTTTTCTGCCGTATATTTTACAAAACTCGGCTCGTTGCGTCGTCCTCTTTTGGGGATGGGAGCCAAAAACGGAGAATCCGTTTCCACCAACAATCGGTCTATCGGCAATTTGGCAAATATCTCTCTTAGCTCACCACATTTATTAAAAGTTATCATTCCCGATGCCGAAAGATAAAACCCAATTTCTAAAGCAAAATCGGCTAACTTTTGCCCAGAGCTAAAACAATGAATAACTCCGCTGAATGGCTTTTTTTTGTAAGCTCGGCCTAATTCCGCAATCATATCTTCATCTGATTCACGATTATGAATAATTAAAGGTAAGCCTGTTTCTTGTGCGGCAATAATATGCTCATTTAAAAGTTTAATTTGCATTTCCCGCGGAGCATAGTCGTAATAATAATCCAACCCGGTTTCGCCGATACCTATAACTTTTTTGTGGGAGGTTTTGCTAATCAAGTCTGCGGCTGTTAGGTTAGGATATTCTTGTGCATTATGCGGATGGACTCCGACGGCCGCGTAGATAAAAGGATATTTTTCGGACAGCTCAAGCTGTTTATCCAGTTCATCAATATTGTTGCCGGCATTTAAAATCATATTTACGCCGTTTTCTTTGGCTCGTTGAATAATCTCCTCAATATCTTCCTCAAAATCATTAAAAGCTAAATGGCAATGACTGTCGACTAACATTTACTATCCTTATTACATTATTTTACAAATTGAAGCGATTATATTGATTAAAGCTTGTTTTTTATCTAAATTCAGACGTTCAACCTCAGAAAAAGTACGAATGGTGTTTTCCCAGGCTTCATAAAATTCGGGGATACGCCCGGAATCTTTAATATTTTCGCTCAAAAATTTTAATATCAGTTCTTGGGTTAAATAATAATTATCTTCATTTGCGGATGATTCGCCAGCAAAATCCATCATATCCGATATTTTGAAAGCTTTTCCGGAAAGAAATAGTTTGCACAAATTATCATAGCAATTTAGAGCATCATTATCAACATAATTTAATGCCTTTCCAATACTGCCGGAGGCAATTGAACTGACTTTTTTTACATCATTTTCCGAAAGATCGGGACGATAGCGACGTAACAGGCTGGCAACTTGTGTGTCCGACAGAGGTTTTAATGGTAATTTAGCACACCTGGATTTGATGGTTGGCAACAAACGATCCGGATTGTGGCTGATTAATAGCATTAGGGTTTTATGCGGCGGTTCTTCCAGAATTTTTAAAACCGCATTGGCCGATGCGGGGTTCATATCGTCAATACTATCGATTATAACAATCCTCCATCCGTCATTTCCGGACCTTTTGGAAAAAAATTCATTGATGGTACGAACATCATCAACACGAATAAAGGCTGACTTTTTTAAGCCTTTCAACTCTTGCTCATCCATGGGTTCCCCTTCGTTGATGGCTTTTATCAACTTACGGCGGTCGGTATCGGTATAGTCTCGTTCAATGATTTTTAAATCCGGATGTGCATTATTCTCAACCAATTTAAATACTTGAGATTGCGGAGATATATCTAAGGTGGAATAGTTTTCTTTGTGTTGATTATCCGCATTTAACAAAAAACGGGCAAACTTATAGGCCAAAGTTGCTTTGCCTATCCCTTCTATTCCGCTGATTAACCACGAGTTATGCAAGGAATTGTTTTGCCAGGCATGTAAAAACATTTTTTCTGCTTCTTCATGGCCAATCAGAAAAGTATTATTTTTGGGGTCTATGTGCGAGGGGGATGTCTCTTCTGGCATTTAAATTATCCCAAACCTTTCATTGACAACAGCGATAATATCTTGATGCAACTCCTCTATGCTTTTATCAGCATTTAAAACAACACAACGTTCCGGTTCCTCTGCTGCAATTTGCAAAAATCCTTGCCGCAAGTTTTGATGAAATTCTAAGCCGCGGCTTTCGTGTCTGGTTTCTTTTACCGCCATGTGCGAGGCCTTTGCCATAGAACGAGCCAAACCAATTTGCGGGTCAATATCCAGAATTATCGTTAAATCCGGCTTAAAATCCCCAACGGCTATCGCATACAAACTTTTTAAGGTCGGCAAAGACAGCTTTTTATTATAACCATAGTATTGATAAGCTACTGTTGAGTCGGCAAAACGATCATTTAGAACCCACAGCCCTTTTTCCATTGCCGGCCAAACTTTATCCACCAAGTTGATGCGGCGGTCGGCATAATACAAAAGAGCTTCTGTTGCGGCGTCTATTTTGTCTTTATCTCCCGTTACCAAGATTTTGCGAAGCTCTTGTCCGATCTCCGTGCCTCCGGGATCTTTGGATTGAATATTTTTTATCCCTTTGGCTGTTAAATAATCGGACAAAAGCTTTATTTGTGTTGATTTTCCGGTCCCTTCCCCACCTTCAAAGGTGATAAAACGTCCTTGCATTATTCAACTCCGGAAATCAAATATTTTAAGTTTGATGTAATTCTTCCCCATAAGCCGACCTTTCCTACCGAATAAGCGGCGACCAAAGGAATTTCAACCGCTTCACTTTCGGGAATTTCGATTCTTACGGTACCAAGTTCTTGTCCCATGGTCACCGGAGCTTTCACCGGTTTATCATAAACAGCCGTAATTTTTACGCCGTTTACTCTGTTTTTAGGAATCGTTTTTAAAACATCTTGATCAACAATTAAGCGTACACTGTCTTGTTGTCCGTAAATTACAGGAATTTCCGTAATTTCTGTTCCTTTGCTGAGTAATTTATAATTATCAAACTCACGGAAACCCCAATTCATAACCTTTTCCGCTTCTTCCGAACGTTCTTTGTTTGAACTTAAGCCCGTCATAACACTGATAAGACGACGATCTCCTTTTTTAGCCGAAGCGGTCAGGCAAAAACCTGCTTCTTCGGTGTGTCCGGTTTTAAGGCCATCGGCATAGGGCATGCTATAGAGCAAGGGGTTGCGGTTGCCTTGCCGAATATTGTTATAAACAAACTCTTTTTCTGAAAACAGATGATAAAATTGCGGAAAATCGGCGATGATATGGCGAGCCAACTTGCTTAAATCTTCAACACTCATGCGATGATCCGGATGCGGAAGACCAGTCGCATTGGCAAAAGTCGAATCATTCATCCCCAGTTGATGAGCTTTTTCGGTCATTTCTTTGGCAAAATTTTCCTCACTGCCTGCAAGATTTTCTGCGGCAACAATACAAGCATCATTACCGGATTGAATGATAATGCCTTTTAGCAAATCTTCTACCCGAACTTTTGCACCAATCGGCAAAAACATTGTGGAACCGCCGCTGGCCGCACCGCCTTTTCGCCAAGCATTTTCACTAACCGTAAACGTATCATCTAAAGATAGACTTCCGTCTTTGAGTTTTTCAAAAATCATATAAACCGTCATCAGTTTGCTCATTGATGCGGGAGGAATTCTTTTGTTTGCATCTTTGGCATATAAATACTCACCGGTATCATAATCAACCAAGATGACATTTTTTGCCGTTGTTTCCAAAGCATTGGCAACTTGTGCACAAAGCATAAAGCTACCCGTCAATAAAGCTAATTTACTGAATTTTACGTTACCAAACATTGTCTTCCTCTTTAATCTTGTACGATTTTTGCGTCATATATGCCAAAATTTTTGACTCGTTCTAAAGATGCTGCCGCATCGGCTTGTTTTGCAAAAGGCCCAATGCGAACACGGTAGTATTTCTGACCGTTTACATCAACATAATAAATATTGGTGTCTCCTATGCTCTCCAGCTTTTTACTGACATTTTGAGCCGAGGATTGACGGGAATAGGCTCCCGCTTGGACAAACCAACTCCCTTTGGGGTAACTTTTTATACTCCCTTCCGAACCAACCAACTGCATCGGATCCCGGGATGCTTCGGAATTATAAGCGGTCTTTGGGATAGGCGTATAATCGCTGTTAAATTCCTCTCCCAACAAAGCCGCTTTTAATTCTTTACTTTCTTTTTCCATGATTTCGACACGAACCTTTGCCGTTCCTTTTGCTTGGAAACCTAATAACTGGGCCGCTCTTTTTGAAACATCGATGATTCTGTTCTTGGCATATGGGCCGCGGTCATTAATTCTTAAGACTAAAGAACGTCCGTTTTCAAGATTGGTGACCTTTACAATGGAAGGCAACGGTAACGTACGGTGAGCCGCCGTTAGCGTGTTCATATCATAATTTTCGCCGTTGGCCGTTTTTAGAGCATGAAAATCTTCTCCGTACCAAGAAGCGATTCCGACTTCCGAATAATCATAGTCTTCTTTGGGGTAATACCAATTTCCCAAGACTTTGTAAGGCGTACCGACCTTATAAGTGCCACCTTGACTTTTAATTGCCGAAGCTTGGGAATATTTGTCGCTCCCAACATCTATTCGGCCATAGGTACAAGCATTCAGCATCAAAAGCACCGATAACAGTGCCAAAGGCATATAATTTTGGTGTTGTCTTATCATTAAAGTTCCTAAATTTATTACATTTTTGACTAATCTAACTTGTTTTTAACGCAACGTAAAGAGCTTAATTTTTCTTGTGTAATTTTCTTTCCGGAACCGGAACGGCAAAGCCGATTTCTTTATCATAATGATTGATTTTCTGTAATAAGCGATAGTCCGGATAGCCATCTTGGGGCATGTGTGCCTCTTTTTGGATTTTTTTAACGGCTTCTCTGGTTTTGGATCCAAAATCTCCGTCCTCTTTCAACTTAAACCAGCCCAGTTTATTAACAAAAGACTGTATTTTCAGGACATCGTCCGTTTTAAGACGCAGGGCCGTACTCTCTTTGAGCGGATGCCATTTTTCTTGACTTTTAATATAATCGGCTAAAATTCCGACAGACAGTGCATAATTTTCCGATCGATTCCACATCATAATCTTTTGAAAATTATCAAACACAAGATACGCCTGCCCTTTTTGCCCTTCCGGAACTAAGACTGAACCCATTAACGTATCTTGCAATTTTAGTTCTTTATTATCAACCGTCCGCAGACCGATTTTTTTCCATTCTTTGATGCTTTTCTTTTTCCCTCGACCGGCTTGCGAAAAATCAAAATTCCATGGCAAACTAACTCTTGTGCCCCAAGGTTCGTCTTTTTTCCAGCCGATGGAAGATAAATAATTGGCCGCTGATGCCGCCGCATCTTCAAACGAATGCCATATATCTATCTTTCCGTCTTGATTGGCATCAACGGCATAACGATTAAATGTTGAGGGCATAAACTGAAAATGCCCCATAGCTCCGGCCCAAGAACCCTGCATTTGGGTATAATCAATCTCCCATGTATCTATAATTTTTAAGGCTTGATATAATTCGGATTTGAAAAACTGAGGACGACGTTTGTCATAGCTTAGTGTTGTCAGAGCCTCTATAACATTATAGCCGCCGAAATTGCCGCCAAAATTTGTTTCCATCCCCCAAAAGGCAATCAGGTAATTGGACGGGACGCCATATTTATCCTCTATTGGTTGGAAAAGTGGTTTTAATTCTTGATAATATTGTTGTCCCTTTTCTACTCGAGATTTTACCACTAATCGATTTATATATTCGGTTGAGGTTAAGACAAATTCTAATTGTTTGCGATCTTGTTTAATGACTTTGGAATTGGGTTGATAATCCATTTTAGCATAGACTTTATCCAAAGTTTCTTGCGAAATGCCTTTTTTGTGCATCTCTATTTTCAAATTACTTACCCAAACTTGGAAATCATTATCAACATCGATCGGAGCAACACTGGCACAAGCCGAGGCACTCAAACTCAACGCACAGAGAAATGTAATTACGGAAGGTCTCATCAACATCTTTCAGAATCTGTATACATATTATCTTTTTTAGTTGTAAGACAAATTGGTAAAGAAAGCTTAAACTAAAACTTTATTTTTATTCTTTTAAGGCCTGTGACCATTTGCTCCCGTTTATCCACAATTCTTTGATTTTAGGTTCTCTTTTTTCCGGATACGTAAAAATTAATTCTGTTTTTGTATCCGGATTACGGATAAGTTTTTCTAAATTTTGTGCCTCTTGCTCCGGAATGTAAAATCGATAAACGGGAGCAAAGCGGTCTTTGGGGCACTTACGGTCTTCAAACTGGAGGCAATCTGTTTTTTGCCAATTAAGCTTAAGCTGCAGATAGTGCCCGGAAAGTAAGTCTCGTGGATCATAACCTTCGGCATAAATTTTGACTTGCGGCACGCCGATTTCTGCAACAACCAAATAGCTTATCCACCCGATAAAGTAAACAATCGGTAGCAAAAGTAATATTAAAATTCTTTTTTTACTCATTGCGTTCTCCTTTCATTGAGGGGGATGTTATTTTGGCTATAATTTTAAGGCTTAAGATTAAAAATATTCCGCTAAAAATCAGAATTATCCCGGTATTCATTAATGTTCCGAACAATTCAATAAACAGAAAAAATATTCTTCCGGCAATTAAAATGGCGGATAAAATCAAAAGTTTTCTTTTGTTGGTTCGATAAGCATAAGCCCCGACAACAGACAACGCAATAACCGTTATCAGAAATCGCAACAAGGTTCCGTTTGCTCCGCCAAAAGCCGACCAGATAAAATAAATCCCCAATATTCCCAAAATTGCCGGCAGAAGGAAAGTTTGTTTTTCTTTTTTGTTGATATAAAAAACGCCACCCCACATGAGAACAACGATCATGACAATATAAATATTAATATCCTTGGTAAAAGCAAAACTTCCCATAACATTTAATAAGAAAAATGACATTGTGATCCCGATTATTAGCCAAAGAGCAAAGGCTTTTATAAACTTTTGCGGCAATACCGAATATCTTTGCATTACCTGATATAAAAAGCTTAAAACAAACAAATATCCCATCCAGATCGTCATATCTGAATTGTTGCTATCAAAGAGAAACAAATCATAAAAAGATCCCAAAAACAAAGGAATCCAAAAGAATGGAAAAGCCATAGTTTTTACAACCAATACTATTGGGGCACTTAACAGACTCCAAAGCATTAAAACAGCCGAAAAACTTTCTGAACTAAGCTGAAAAATCTGAGCAATCAATCCAATGGTTGCCATAATTAATATGCCGTATAAAATCAGGCATGCCTCTGTCCAATGGTTTGTCTGCGGATAGGTGCGAATAATTTGCCACACCAATAAAAGCATCAAAACCATATCTGTTGTTATTTTGAGCCACGCGGGTATTTGTTGCCAGTTTGCCGCAATCAGAGAAACAATCCCCAAACCGATGCAAAAAAAGCTTAAAATCGTTATTAATGATATCAATAAAGAAGATTTTGCTTTATTTTCCATTCTCTACCCTCTTGAAATTGTGAATATTATTTTTACCTTAACTTTACGTCTTTTTCTTTTCTTGTAAAAGCATAAAAAAAATTATACAGATAAAAAATAATGCTTGACGTTTGATAAATATTTATGTAAAAGTTTTTCGTAATTTGCTTATAAACCATGGAGAGGTGGCAGAGTGGTTTAATGCAGCGGTCTTGAAAACCGTCGAGGGGGCGACCCCTCCCAGAGTTCGAATCTCTGCCTCTCCGCCAATTCATTGATAACCCGTTGAAATAACGGGTTATTTTTTTAAGTAAAACACATTTAAAACACCCAAAATCAGAGGTGTTACAGCAAAGTGTTACAGAATCGGTCAAGATATCCCCGTCTAACTCGTCGGCTTCATGTATTCTATATTAGGGTTGCTATCCCCAGAATTTTGCAACCTCTTGCACTTCGCAAAGAGTTGATTTATTCTCTTGGCACAAGGGATTATTATACGGCGATAAAACAATATCCCAAAGAATCCCTCGCAATGGATAAATTTATTGATTTTTTAAAGGTTGTTGCATTGAAAATTAGCAAGAGAACACACCCTTTCGGCATTACGATGGATGATGCTGATATTGACGCTCTTTTAATTCATAGATTGGAAGAAGTGCAAAAGTTTTGTGAAGATAATTTTAATAATATTGAAAAAGGTAAAGCAGATTTTAGAGAGGTTTCTGTTTTTACTAGTGGTGATATAACATTTTGTGCAGGAAAATACCTCAACTCTTATCTATTATGGCTCTATCAACAACCTGACACGCATATTACATTAAAAAATGTTTTAGAAAAAATTATGCGTGGATTAACCAATATCCCAACATCTCCATCTACATATCGTAATTTGGAAACCGCTGATTGGTTTAAATCATATGTAAATAAGTTTCAGCAGGTAGAGAGTTATAATGAAAAATTGATAAATGATATTCATAATACTGATGATACTGCGGTTAAGTATGCTAATATAAATCCGCTAATCAGAAAATTAACAACCACTTGCCAAGACATAGCTAATAAGAGAATAGAAAAACAACGAAAAATAAAAACTCTTTGGACTACTTTATTTGACCGAATGATAACGGTTCATAATTTACGTAAAAAAATAAAACAAAGTTCTGTAGATTCTAAAAGAACACATTTAAAAACTATTTTCGCCCTTCTTGAAAAAGATTGTATTGACGATATAACGGCAGAAGATTGCAAAAGAATTTCTATTGATATTCATAGAGTGCCCAAAAGATGGCAATTTTTATATCCGAACAAGAGATTGAATAGTATTTTACTTCCGATTGATAATGAAAAATGTATCTCTCTAAAAACAATCAAAGCTCATTTAATATCTTTTCAAGAATTATTAAAATTTGCAGTTGATGAAGGCATTATACCGAATGATTTTAAGAAAAATATTACAACGCCATTATTAAATAAAGATCCTGCACGCATTGGATTTTCTGATAAAGATTTAAAAAAGATATTCAATCCAGAAACCTATCCCAATAGATATAGCCGTTATGAATTTGTAAAGTTCTGGGTTCCTTTAATTGCCTTATTTTCAGGTGCTCGGATTAACGAGATTTGCCAATTACGAGTGGAAGATATTATCAAAGTAAAAGGCATATGGTGTTTTAATATTTGTGACACACATCCCAAACAATCATTAAAAAACAAGCATTCTAAAAGAATTGTGCCTATACACCCGGCTCTTATATTTTTAGGTTTCATTGATTTTGTAAAAAAATTAAAAACAAATAAAAAAGAGTGGATTTTTTACACTATTGAATATACCAAAAAAAATCAATTTTCAGGTGCTGTCGGTCATTGGTTTGCTCGTTATCTTGATAAACTCGGTATAACAGCAAATAAAATTGTATTTCATAGTTTTAGATATTGTTTTGAAGAACATGCTATTGCAAAAAAAATATCAACAGAAGTCCAAAATGCTCTTGGTGGATGGGCTAATAAAGGTATAGGGCAATCAATTTATGGTAAAAACATCAATATTTCATTGCTTAATCGCGAGTTAAAGAAAATAGATTATCCATGTTTAAAACAAATATTACACAAACTTGCATATGACCCATCTCAAAAAGATTTTTCAACTGGTGATTATGAATTATCAAAAAAGAAGACAAAGAAAAAGGAGAGTTAATTAACTCTCCCATTATTATAGATTATTTTTTCTTTGTTTTGTTTTTAGATGAATTTTCTTCTGTTTCATCTTCGTTTGATTTTCTGGTGCGTTTTTTCTTGGCGTATGCCTTTATTTCTTCATCAAATTGTCCTTCATCAAGCATTGATTTTAATGAAGATAAAATTTTAGTGTGTGTGTATTCGCTTTTTTTAGTTGTGTTCTTAAAAATTGGATAAGCACCACAACGTAAGGTAATTACAGTGTAATCTCCGCTATCCTTCAAAATACGCATAGATGGCGATAATTGAGATGCAGGAGCTGATTTGTTTTCGATACTGTTTTCGTAATTGAGATTTTTTTGAATGCTATCTGCGATTTTTGCCTTGATTGAATTAACTTTTGCGTTAAATACATTTGCTTTTTCTACATTCATATCAAGACCAGTAAAGTTTAATGTTGTTTTTTTATTGTTTGAGTTAGAATTTTCAGCCATTTTTTATTCTCCGTATATATGTTAATGATGTTAAATTATGGAAATATTATATTTCTAATGTCAATTATTGTATTTCTCTTATACACAAAGATTATTAAATAATAGTTATAATATAGTTTTATTATATTTTTTTGTTATGTCTGATTGTTTGGAAGTGGCTCAAATACTTGTAAAATCAAACTATAATCAAATTTAATTATAAAAAAGTGTAAAATCTAACATAAAACGCTTGACTATTTTACACTTTTTATATATTGTAAAGTCATATTATAGATATTGATTTTACATTTGAGGAATTTTAAAAATGATTTTTAATTATAAAAGAGTTTCAACTTTAATCCAATCTACCGAAAGACAGTTAATTGATGTTCATTGTGATAGGGAATATGAAGATAAATTATCAGGAAAGAATAGAGAACGTCCACAGTTGGAAGCTTTATTATCAAATTTGCGTGCCGGAGATATTGTAAATGTTCATTCAATGGACAGACTTGCAAGAAATACCAGAGATTTATTAAATATAGTTGAAGAAATAAACAACGCAGGTGCAACAATTAAATTTCATAAAGAAAATTTAATATTCTCTCCTGATAAAAAAGACCCTTATCAAGAAATGATGATGACAATGCTGGCAGCTGTTAGTTCTTTAGAGCGTTCATTGATTAACGATAGAGTTAGAGAAGGTGTCGCTTTGGCAAAAGCGAAAGGAAAATATAAAGGTGGTAAAAATAAATTATCTGATGAACAAGTAAAAGAATTAAATAATTTATATAAAAATGGTGTTGCCGTTGCTGAAATTGCGAGAAAATTTGAAATTACTAGACCAACTGTATATAGCTATATAGAAAAATAAGGCGGATTTATACCGCCTTTTGTTTTAAGAATTTATAAAATGTTGAATAATCTACATTTAGCATTTTGGCGATTTTAGTTTTCTTGATGTTTTGTGATAATAATTTATCAATTAAATCTTCTTTTCCAGATAATTTAGTTATTTTATTTTTTCTTCCTATTGGTCTTCCAATATGTTTTCCATCAGCTTTTAATCGTGCTAAACATTGTTTAGTTCTTTGTGATATTAAATCTCTTTCTATTTCTGCACTTAATCCAAAAGCAAAAGCCAATACCTTCGACTGTATATCTGTTCCCAATCTATAATTATCTTTAATCGTCCATATCTGACAACCAACATTCATACAGTGATGAAGTATATACATAATTTGTAATAAATTTCTACCTAATCTTGAAATTTCGGAAGTTATTAAAATATCATCTTGTTTTAATTTTTTTAATATTTTTCCTAATTTTCTTTCTTCTAATGGCTTTTTTGATGATATTGTCTCCATAATCCATTTATCTATATTGATATTATTTGTTTTAGCAAAATTTTCTATTTCAAATTTTTGGTTTTCCTGATGTTGTAAGTCAGTTGATATTCTAATATATGCGTAAATCATAACTAATCCTTTTAATTTATTTATTAAAAAGATTAAGTTTTAAATACTTGTATGTGATTGAAAATAAAGGAACAATTCTTTTCCATACTATATCTATCTTTTTAAAAGTCAAATAAATTTATTTTTTTATCCCTGTCTCTTTGATTTTCTTGTTTTTTCTTGGATTCTATTGTTTGTTTTTGTTTCTTATATATTTTTTGGGATAAATCTGTTCAGTTTTTAGCAATATTTTAGCTGATTGAACAGTTTGTTATGTAAAAAACTTTTATAAAAGGAAAAAATATAATGAATAAAACTTTATTATTGGCAGGAGTTGCTGCTTGCTTGTTTGCTGCAAATGCAAACGCTGTTGAACTGAAACAATATGTATCTGGTAAATTGACCTATTCCGATATGTCTAATGACGTTAAATATACGGAAGAAGATGGTGGGGAAAAAGAAAAAGCCGATGACAATGTATTGGGCGGCAGTTTCGCTTACGGTATTAAAGCAGGTGCGGTAAGAACCGAACTTGAATTAAATATTCACGAAGATGCTGAAAAGAAATACACCGAAGACGGCGGATCCTGGAAGAACTCTTTGGAAAATAACTCCATTATGTTGAATGCTTACTATGATATTGACACAGGAACTAAATTTACTCCTTATGTCGGTGCTGGTATCGGTATGGCTCGCCTAAAAGGTAAAGTTGCAGAGACAGACGAAAGCATCAGCAAAAGCAAAACAAATTTTGCTTGGCAGGTCGGTGCTGGCGTTTCTTATGCTATGACTGACAACCTTTCTTTGGATGCCGGTTATAGATATATGGACTCCGGCGATGTTACTATTAAAGAAGATTGGGGTAAGGTAAAATTTGACTCTACTTCTCATGAGTTCCTGCTTGGTGCAAGATATGCTTTCTAACCTTGTCAGGTAAGTAATAGTTTTTTTCATAGGACAAGACCGTATATTTTTATACGGTCTTTTCTTTTTAAATTTCAATTACGGTATATTTTCCGTTATCATATTTTACAATAGCAAAATTTCTTTTATTTAGGGCTTGGAATACGACAATCCAAGCCCAATTTTGATTAAACACTATTTTACCATCGCTTTGTAGGTATGAATATTTTTTATTGTAGGTCATCAACTGTTGATATGCTCTGATTATTTCCATTTTTTTATCCTTAATTTTCTTTTGTAAAAATCAAAATTCATCAATTAACGAAAATTGAAAGTAGGGTTAATTTATAGATATTTAAGCAATTTTTTTGTGATTAGCTGATTACCTCGGTTAATTAACACATCTAAATAATTGCTGATGGTATATTTTTCTTCATATAACGGCTGAATTTGAATAAGATTTTGAATAAGTCGGTGTAATATGTTAATTGGTGGTTGTCTTCTTTCACAAATCAACATACCCAAATAATCTTGGCTTTTATTTAAAAATTGCTGGCTGAATTGCCTTTGGCTTTTTACTATCCCTAATTTTTGAAGATATTGACAGCATTCTCTAATAAATTCGGCATCTTCTTGTTCTAAATTATAGCGTTTTGTTCTTTCTTTTCTTAATTCGTTATTGTTTTTGGCTTTTTTATCTTGTAATGCTTTTTTTTCGTTCGCTGGTGAGGTGTATTTTAATTTGCTGTTGATTGACTCATTATCCTTCATTATGGCTTCTATGCGGTCATTTATGGCGGTTTTCTCTAAATTCATTTATTCTCCTTTTTTATAATTATTTTAATGCCTAAACTCGCTTTGCTCGTTCAGGCAAAATTTCGCAATCTTTGATTGCTCATTTAATTTTTTTTCTTAATTTATTTTTTTGATAATTTATTTTTCATAGTATATCCGTTAGATTTGCTCTTTTTACCCATAAACAGAGGGTAAAAAAGAGTATAGCATATCCGTTGAGTTTGCTTTCTTGTTTTGGTTATATTAAGTATGTTTCCTTAAAATCCGCACACCGCCAATGCGAACCTTCCACCTGCTTTTCCGGTTGGCACATTTAAAATCCGAACAAGAACCAAATTTTAAATGCTGGGGTTATCAATGAGCACAGATATTGCCCCGACTTCTAACTGACATCATCAGCCGTGCCCTATTTATATTCCGCCAGCCGCCTTCGGAGGGGTTATTTTGCGGTGCTAATACCAATGGATTAGTCGTCATAGGTTTTCAGTTTGTTCCCTGCGTGAGGGTGCCTGTCAAAAGGCCTGTTTCCCCGTTTTCGTGATACAAAATATAACTTTTGTAATTGGTATGTATTTGAATAATATCATATACGTTGAGACCAACGCAAAAATAAAATTCATCTAATTTTATTTATTTGTTTTTCATTAAATTTTGTAATTAGGAAATTTTATATTGAATTTTTTTAGACTCTAGGGTATTACAGAATCGTGCTACAAAATAGCATATTTAAAAAAATGAAAAATAAAAATATTTGGGTTTTACAATGTGTTATAATGGCGTTGGCAAATTATCTCTGCCTCTCCGCCAATTTGTTAATAACTCGTTTTTATAAACGGGTTATTTTTTTATACTATTCCTTACTTATAAAAAAAAGGCTGTTTTCACAGCCTTTTTTTTATAAGTTTTCTTTTTCCCTCCCCATATTGCGGATAGCCCACTCTTTTACAACGGGTGGAAAAATTTTGTAATCCACGGTTTGAGATAAGATATCCAAGACCTCCCGGCGTTTTTGACGATATTCTTCCTCCGAACAAGTGTCGGCGTACTCGTCTTTCACACAATTGGCATAGTCCGAATAGTTATCCTTATCAAACAAGATTGACAAGTCTAAATCGTGAATGATTTGTTCATCTCCGCTCAGTGTTTTCTCTTGACCGTCCAAATGCTTGGTTGCCCTAACTAAGCTACGCAATTCCTTATTGGTATAGGGAATGGCGGAAGCAGATTCTTCTTCATTTTCGGAATAATCATGATAAAATATTGCTTGTTGCAAATTTTGCTCATTTTCGATTTTTCCGCCTTGTCTTTTGTAGATTGCCAAACGATTTATCATATAGGCAATGTGACTAAGGTTATGATAACTTCTGCCCTCAAACGGCTTGATAAAAGCCTGCCACCAAAAACCACCCAAAGCTTGATGATAATCTTTTTCCAAAAAGATTTTCATCAGCTCATTATGTGTCGGAGGAAGTACGTAGCTCATTGCCAAAATATACTCCCCGGCTTCGCACAACTTTTTTACATCGGTTGAAGATAAATAATCATAATCCGGCGATGCTTTGAAGATAATCTGCTCCATCTCAGTATTAAAGCGGATTGCTAATAATTTTTTATTTATCCACTTTAAGCGTTTTTCTTCATTAACATCCCAAAGGCTTCTGGCTCCTCGGATAATAGCACTACAACCGTTTGCAACAGCGGCATCAATGGTTAAGCCGTCATAGCCGACAACTTCTATATTTGGAGCTCCGTCTTTTGCAAGATGTTTTTGGTAGTAGCTTACGGCTTGTTGGGCCATTTCTACTCTTTTTTCTTGGCTGAATAACGTTTTTTTGTCAGCATTTTGACCAACGGCAATTACGCAAGTTCCAAAATTTTCAGCGACTCTGGCGGCAATATCAATATGACCGCGGTGGATTGGATCAAAAGATCCCGGATATAAAACTCTTTTCATAATTAATAGATAAAATAAAATTAATAATATATTTTTCTCCTTTATACTAAATCCTTCTCTTTTTTTGTCAATATTTTTTAATATTTGCTGACAAAAGAATTTCCTTTTATGTAAAAACGCCAGAGTTTATCCCTATATTCTTCCGCATAATCTATTCCGATCCTTGTCTTTTCAATAATCGAAAAATTATCCGTTTTAGGTGAAATCCATAATGTATTTCCGTCTAAATTTATACCGTTATGCTCTTTGGCGGTTATTCCTAACGCCTGACACAATTTACCGGGACCGGTGGTTAAATTATTAATTTTATCGGTTTGGCGACGCTGTTGCATAACCTCTAGCCCTTCCAATGGTTGCAAACTTCTTACTAAAACGGCATTTGCCGTCCCTTCCGGTCCTTGCACCACATTGAACTGATTATACATTCCGTACACAAAATAAACATAGGCACATCCGCCGCAGCGAAACATGGTCGCCGTTCTTTTGGTTAATTTGTTCAAATAGGCATGGCAGGCTTTATCACAACTTCCCACATAGGCTTCAACTTCTGTAATCATGCCTGCCGTAAATTTGCCCCCAATATTTGAACACAAGTATGCTCCCAATAAATCTTCACGGCATAGACTAAAAATATCTTTTAAGTATGTGTCTGAGCTTAATTTTTTATCAAATTCTCTCACGCAAACCTCCGTAAGGTATCATAAAAACTTAATTTTATTTCTTAATTTTTTACTCTAACATATATTTTTAATATATTGATATATTGTATTTAATTTTTTTAGCTTACCGCGATGGATGAATTAGAAGTCCCGAAATCTATTCCGCAAAACAATTCAGACATGTTGAGAAACCTCTTTTGGATTGTAACTGCGGCTTCTTAACATGTTTTTTATACCTTGTCAATGTTTTGCGTTTTTAGGTTTTTCCATATTTTATGCAGAAATTTTCGGCTTTTTTCAAACAAATAAGTGCCGACAATTATAAATATTAAGACTTTGATGAAACCCATGGCTCTATCCCCTTCTGATTACGGAGATACGCAGTCATCCCCATTAAAACTATAATCCGTTATTATTTCGTTTTGGATTGTAAACGATGTTTTGCAGTAGTAATAATTCTCTGTTGTATCCGGAAAGCCAAAATCCGGAGTGGAAATTGCCGGATAATAAACCTCGTATCCGGAATATGGTTCTTTATCGCCATCAATGGCCTTTGACGAAGAATTAATATAGGTAACTTCTTTTGCATCCGCTGAAAAATAGAATGTATTTTCGGGTTGTCCCCAGCTTTGATATAACACATATTCGGGCTGACCGACCCAATTTTGTAGGCTTGAGGCATAGTTTCCGGTTTTTGAAAAACAACCGCTTAGCATAAACAAGATTATTACCACCCCAAAATTTTTCATCTCTTGCCTTTTCTCCTTTTTTTTAAGGAAGATATAGACCGAGTTTTTAATAATCCAAGGTAAGATATTAATTATTTAGCATTTTTTGTAGCATGCCAGCCGATTTTGCATCCATACGTATTTGATAATCTATATATTTTTCTTCTTGATTGGATGATAAAATTTCGGAATTTTTGTGTAACCATGCAATCATTTTTCCGTCTTCTACCGGGATGCGGACTTTTAAAATCTGTTCTTCTTGAGCTAAGATATCATCTAAAACATGCAAAAATTTATTACAACCTTCTCCGGTCAAGGCTGAAACCAGGACTCTGTTTCTACCTTTAGAGGCTTGTTTTTGTGCGTTTTCTTTATCCTGAGGGCTTAGTAAATCAATTTTGTTAAACAGTTCTATATAATGGGACTGATTTTCAATATCTTGAAGGCCAAGACTTTCTAGAACTTTCAGAACATCTTGTTTTTGCTCTTTACTTTCCGGATTAGAGATATCCCGCACATGGACCACAACCTCTGCCGACACAACTTCTTCCAATGTTGCTCGAAAGGCCATGATTAACTCATGTGGCAAATCCGAGATAAAACCAACCGTATCGGATAATATTACTTCTCGTCCTGAGGGCAGTTTTATTTTTTTCATTGCCGGATCTAGCGTGGCAAACAATAGATCTTTGGCCAAAACATCTGCAGAAGATAAACGATTAAACAAAGAGGATTTTCCGGCATTGGTATAGCCGACCAATGCCACCACCGGATAAGGGACTCTTTTGCGAGCCGAACGCTGAATGTGGCGTGTTTGCTTTACCTTTTCCAGTTCTTTTTTTATTCGTAAAATTTTATCATCAATAATTCGGCGATCCAGTTCAATTTGTGTTTCTCCGGGGCCTCCCAAAAAACCGGCACCGCCTCTTTGTCTTTCAAGATGGGTCCAGCTCCGGACCAAACGGCTCCGTTGATAGGTTAAATGAGCCAGCTCTACCTGCAATTTTCCTTCTTTTGTTTGAGCCCTTTCACCAAAGATTTCTAAAATCAAAGCGGTTCGGTCAATTACTTTGATTTTTAATTTTTGTTCTAGGGTCCTTTGCTGTATTGGTGATAAGCTTGCATCAACAATCAAAAGCTCTATTTGTTGCCTATCACAGACCTCTTTGATCCGCTCAATGACACCTTGACCTATAAAAGCCGCCGGCTTTATCTCTCGGATTTTTAAAATTTCTGAATAGACAACATCTAGATTGATGGCCAAAGCCAAGCCGATTGCCTCTTCTAAGCGAGACTGCGGTGAAACCCGCAACGGATGAGAGGCAACATCGGGAAATATTACTCCGGCTTTTGTTCTTTGGTTTTGATTAAATTCAATAAAAGGCAATTTCCTACTCTTTTATCTCAACATCAACCGCTTCACTCGGCATTATTGTTGATACGGCATGTTTATAGATTAATTGTGTATGGCCGTCACGACGCAACAACAATGAAAAATCATCAAACCATGTAATCAGGCCTTGTAACTTTACTCCGTTTACCAAAAATACGGTTACGGATATTTTATTGTCTCGAATGCGTCCTAAAAAATCTTCCTGTACATTTTGAGTCATTTTTTTATTCCTTTTTTTGTGACAGTTCTTTTTATAATTTTGTAGATTAAAACATATTAGTGAAGATTTATTTAATAATTTTTTCTACTTGTTTAATAACACCGGAATCCATATATAACAACAGCCGATCTCCGTTTTCTAAGGTGGTTGTCGGATCCGGATAAATTATTTTTTCCTGTCTTTCTATGGCAAAGACCCGACTTAATTTTGGCAAACCGAGTTCTCCGATTTTTTTACCGACGGCCGGATTTTCTTCATCCAGAACAATCTCCCACATCTCTCCCTGCCCGCGATTGAGCGAATAGGCCTTATGAATTTTGGTTTTGCGAATTTCTTTTAAGATTTTGGAGATAATAACCGAGCTTCGATCAATTAATATGTTATCCCCAATATTGGCAATTAAGTTATTGTATGATGGCGTATTTACCACCGCAACGGTTGAACTAACCCCGCTTTGTGATGCCAACATAGAGGCTAACAGATTATCTTTATCATTAGATGTAACGGCAATGCTGGCATCTGTATGACTTATTCCGGCCTCTTTTAAGATGATGTCGCTCATCATTGGCCCTTGGATAACAACGGCATGGTGCAGTTCTAGGGCCAGTTTACGGGCTGCGTCAATATTTTCTTCCACAATTTTGCAACTCACAATGCTATCGTCATTTTCAAATTTTTGGCCCAAGAACAAAGAGATATGATTTCCGCCAAAAATTACGACTCTTTCATTGGCCGGTTTTTCTAACTTGAAGGAACGAATTACATTTTCGATATCTTCTTTTTTTACCAAAATGTTGATTTCATCCCCTTTTTCTAAGGTATCATACACTTCGGGAATGAAACATTCCGTTCCCCGGCTCACATTTACAAAGCTTATGTCTAAGTCATTGTCTATGCGTGCGAGTTGCATAAGAGGAATATTTAAAAGCGGACAATTTTCATGCAATTTTAAGCTTAAAATACAAGATTTTCCATTAAAAACCGGAAGAGCTCCGCTACACCCCGGATATTTTAGTATTGATATTACAGCGTTGGCAATTTCTATATTGGGAGAGATGATCAAATCTATCGGAATATGTTTTTCATTGTATAAAAATCCCCATAAAGGATCTAAAAATTCTTCACTGTCGATACGAGCTATTTTGTGCGGAATTTCATATATCGATTGGGCTATTTGGCAGATAACCATATTTACCTCATCGCAATCCGTAACGGCTAAAATGAGGTCGGTATGTTCGGCATCGGCTTTTTCCAAAATATCAGGATGCGATGCCTCTCCCAATATCGGCAAAACATCGTATTCTTGAGAAATATCGTCCAGATTTCTTTGATTGTTGTCAATTACCGTAATGTCATTGTTTCCCTTGACCAGGTAGCTGACAATACTTTTTCCGACACTTCCTCCGCCACAAACAATAATTTTCATTTATGCCTCCAGACTTGTAAAATAATGCTCAATTTCCGCCATTGCATCATTCCAATTATTAATTTTCATATAATTTTCTCTGAATTTTCGTGCATCTCGTAAGTTTTTGCAATACCAACAAACGTATTTTCTTGATAACCCCAGAGCTGTTTTTTCACCATAATATTCGACCAAAGAGATAATATGCTTTTGCATAATCTCTTTTACCTCAAGCAAAGACTTTTGTTGCGGAATAACTCCCTCTTCCAGATAGTGATGAATGTCTGAGATTATCCACGGGTTTCCCAATGCGGCTCTGGCAACCATAACGCCGTCGGCTTTTGTATAATCTAACATTTCTTTGGCTTTGAGAACATCGGTCACATCGCCGTTGCCGATAACCGGTATTTTTACGGCGTTTTTTACCTCGGCAATAATATCCCAATCCGCTTTTCCAGAATAAAAATCCGACCTGGTACGACCATGTATTGTTATATAAGAGGCTCCGCAGTCTTCACACATTTTGGCAAACTCTACCGCATTGACCGAATTATGGTCCCATCCTTTACGAAATTTTACGCTTACTTTCAACGTGGTGGCTTTTACCACTTGGCGAATGATAGCCGAGGCTAAAGACATATCTTTCATTAAATATGAGCCGGAATGGTTACCGACTATTTTTTTAACCGGACAGCCCATATTGATATCAATTGAATGAGCACCTAATTCCTCCGCAAATATGGCAGAATCGGCAAACAATTCGGCATCGCCCCCGACAAGCTGCACCACAACGGGATAAGCTTCATCCCGGACATCGGCTATTTTATAGGTTTTTGCATTTTTACGTGACAACGCATTAATGGCGACCATTTCCGATACCATAATCCCCGGACCTAAAGAAGAAACAATCTGCCGCATCGGTTTATCCGTTATGCCGGCCATCGGTGCTAAAAAAACTTTACTGTTAAAATCTAATATCTGCATTTATACCTTAAAATTAAACTCTCGGTTATATTCAAACATAAAGTCAATTAAGACCGTTGGCTTTTTCATAACATCGGCTGCGTTTTGGTAAGTGGATGCCGCATAGCTCTCTGTTTCTTGAATCGGATTTTGTGAAAAATAATCTGACAAGCTATACGAAACCTGCGTGTCTAATAATTTGTAGGGAGAAGAACTGACTTGTTCCTCCGGTAGCCGGAAAAAGACATAGGAATTGTCTTGATTCTGGCTTCCTGACTTTTTTTGGCGGATATTTGCAACCGATCCGTCAATTTGGCGGTGCAGGTTTTCAATATAATTATTTATTCTTACCTGATTCATTTACGGCTCATCTTAAGAAATTTTATCAAGGGATTTCGCCAAAATATAGTATAATTTCCCGATATCTGCTCCCGAAACAACCGACAGCAACAAACCGGAATGTTCATTATTTTGGGCCTTGGTTATTAAAATCTCAAACTCGGACAAATAACTGTTAACAATATTTCTAAAATCACTGTTTTGTTCAAAAAGCTTACGAATGGAAGCAACTTGCTGTTTGCTCATATTGCGAGAAAGGTAACGAACAAAAACAGATGTATCTCCTCCGTAAAATCTCTTCCACAGATCTTCTTCATCCTTCGGGTTGAAAATACGATTAATATCAATGGAGATACTTTCAAGTTTTTCAATAATGACCGATGCATCTTTTAAGAAATTGTCAATTTTGGCACCACTGTGTTCTCCCGAGAGTTTTATGAGTGTTTCTTTGGCACTCTTGGTTTGTTCACTCAGCTGTTTGGTTTGATCGGCTATTAAATCGTTAAAGTGGATACTTTGTTTAACGATAATTTCACCTTTTTCATTAAATTCTTTTCCGGTGCTAATCAACTCTTTCATTGCTTGTTGAACCTTGGAAACCGTATCTTCCGTAGCTGAGACCAAAACGGCAGACTGTTTGGCAAAGACTTCTCCCGAACTGCGAATTTCATTTGATATTCTTTCGGCATTGGCAGCAATTTCTCCGATAGAAGCTCGCAGCTTGTCTCCGGAATTGTTCATATGGGCCGCACTCAAATTTGTTGTCTCTTCAATTTGAATACTCAAATTCTTCAGATTTTCGCCCAAACTTTTAACCTTGTCATAGGCATCATTGGCTCGGTTTGATAAAACCATTGAGGTATCATTTAAAACCGTGTTAAAGCATTCTACCAATTTTTTAGTATCATCAGAAATCTGAACCATTTTATTGCTTTGTTCGCTAATGAGATTGTTTATCTCTATTACTCCGGTGCTTGTTTCTGCCGTTACGGTATTAAATGCGGCTAAATATTTTTCGTAATCCTTAAACACACCGCCGATGTTTTGTACCGAATGATGGATTGCGGCATCTAAATCCTCACTGCACTGACCTAAGCTTAAGTTTACTTCTTCAATACTCTTGAGGGAGTTTTTCGATGTCTTTTGTATTGCTTCTCCCGATTTTATCAGACGATCGCTTAACACATCAAAATCATAGGCCAATTTTGTTGCTATACCGGAGGCGGCGTCTGTATTGTTTTTGAAATTATCATTAACTTCTTTTACTTTTTGCGCAATATCGGTGGCAGCATCTGATAAATATTTATATTGCTGTGCAATTGCCGCTTCCCCAAGGCGAGCTTGTGTCGACAAAGAATTTATTGTATCACACAACGCATTCTTTTGCTGTTCAAACACATTGTTAATGTCTTCGCTTTGCAATTTTGACTTGACCAAAACCGCATCTAGATTTTTAACATGCTCTTCCATTGTTTTGGAGATATTTTTGGTATCATTAATCAAGCTGGTATTTACATTTTGTAATTTACCGCAATTGCCGAGAATCTGTTTTACCGAAAGAGAGGTTTCTTCTTTGACGTTTTTAATGGTGGTATCAAACAAATTCATCTTATTTTCAACTTGAGCGGATATACTTTCCAAACCATCTTTTACATTATTAACTAATTCGGCTATTGAGGCGCCCTTTTCCCCTAAAATATTTTCAATCTCTGATAATTTATCAATTGAAGTATTGCTGTTTTTTAGCATTGTTTGAGAACGTTGGCGGTTTTCTTCCTCCAAAGATGTCATACGTTGAAAGATTTTTTCAGCACTTTCCTCAACCTCACTCATTTGTTTGGTTAAAGCATTATGCATTGTTGTTACGGCTTCACTGACCTTTCCGCCGATTTCTTCAAATTCTGTTTGTTGTTGTTTGAAAATAATACTCAAGGCACCGGCTTTATCTTCAAGAGATTGAACGATGTCGGCAACATAACCGGTTGTATTTTCGGCAACACTATTTAAAACCGTATTTTGCTGTTCAAACGATGTTGCCAATTTTTGGTGAACGGAATTTGAGTTTTCGGTGGCGGCATCAACGGCTTTGATTTGTCTCTCTAAAGCCTCGTCCACTTTATTGGCACGGTCAGAAATAAGCTTGGATAAACTTTCCATATTTTGCGAACGTTGAACCAACACATTCTCAAAATTGGTAACTTTTGCCAAAGTCTTATTGGCCGAGGTATCAAATTTTTCGCTTTGTTCTTCCAAATTGGTATTAAAATCTTTATTTTTATCAATAATTTCTTTATAGACTTGTAAAATTTCATCAGTTTGTTTTTTCAAATTAGCAACCGTTTCAGATGCATCATTTTGTAAAACAGACGAGATTTGTGATAATTCTTCGATTTGGCGTTTTAGTTCTGATTTAATTTCTTCAACCCGATTAGCCGAACTGGTGATATTCTTTTGCTGTTGGGCCAATGCGGCTTCACTTATTTGGCTTTGGGCCGTTACGACGGATGATGCTTCGGTCATACTGCCGGCATATTTATTCATAACATCGGCAACATTGTTAATATCATCAATTGCTGAAGACGAATTCTGTCTCAAATTATCAATGCTATCATTAATTGAGGTATTAACTTGTTCCATTTTAGAGGTAATATCGGAGCAGGTATTGCTCAAATGATGCTGTCTTTCTTCTAAGATTTCGGCTACTTCTTGAGCCCGGTCAATTACCGATGAGGACAATTCCGCTAATTTTTGGGTCTGTGCTTCAACCGTTTCGATATAAGAGGAAATACCATCATTTGCGGAAGCACTTTGCTCCGTAATTTGATCTATATTATTTCTTAGACTATTTTCAATTCTCCCCATAGAGGCAGCAATGTTGTCTGAAACATCCGATAAATTACCTACTTGAATATGGATACTGTCTTCCAGATTTTGGCTACGAACCATAATTTTATCTAATTCTTGAGCCAAGGTATTGCTATGCTCGGTAAACTTATCAATAATAGCAGAAGACCGCTCTTCCATATCTTGGGTAAAGGTTAAAAATTGGTGCTGATGCTGATTTGATGCCTCTGAAACCTTGTTGATGTTCAAAACAACACTTTCATCAAAGTGTTCTATCTCTTTTCGCATATTCTCGGTTAAAGAATTAAATCCGGATAACGTCTTTTGTGCGGCAGCATCAAATATTTTAATCAAGCCGGTGCTATTGTCTTTAATGCTTTCATTAATACTATCAATATTTTGTTCAATACAACTATCCAGATTAGAAACAGACTGAGCAATAACTCCTTGAACCCCACTGATACTCCGATTAAGACGACTTTCTAGATTTTTTACCTCGTCTCCAATTTGCTTTTGAATATGACCGCAACTTTCAAGAGCCGAAGATGAAACTTTACCTAAATTAGAAATTTGGGTATTGATATTTTCCAAAACAAGATTTAGATTTTCGGCACTTTCAGCGTTAAATTGAGCTAACTTTTCATTTGCTTTCAAGATATTATCACCAATTACATCCGAGCTAAGTCCTATGGTCTGGCTTACCTGTTGTAATTCTTTTACTTTTACATCCAATATAGCAAACAAATGATTAAGATTGCTTTCAAGTTGTCCGCTATCGTTCATAAAGGCTCGATTATATTCATTGATTTGGCGGGCAGAATTTTCCGATTTGGCTGATATGTTTTCGATATTGTTTACCAAAAATTTAACACCATCACTCAAATCAACGATTGTTTTGGAGGAATAATTATCCAAAATCGAAACAACTTTAGAAAATTCGGCAATATTTGTTCCGATTTCGTTTTTAATTTTATCGGTTTGGGCGGTGGCTAATTTGGTAATTTCTTGCAATTCCACAACTTGTGAACGGATGGCATCGGCCATGGCTTTGACGGTCTGCGATGCCCCATCTTCCGGATAAACAATTTGGTTCATGTAGGCACGCAAAAGCTTTGCTTCCTGCTTGAAAGATGTTCCGCGATCAATATATGCCATTACAACCCAGATAATGGCTAACGGAAGCGTTACCCCGGCTAGAAAACCACCAAATTCATCCGGCATCATTAAAAATAAATTGGACCAACCAAAAAATTGGGTAATATAAATCAAAACAATTGCAAACCATATAGCACTGACACCAATCATCAACCGCTGCAAATTATTGGCTAACCACGAATTTTTGCCCTCCTCCGGATCCGGATAGGAGGCCTGAAATTGTTCCGGATTTTGAATAAATTGCGGTAAGGTGTTCTTTTTAGATACAGATTTACTATCAGATACTTGGTTAGACATCTAATTTATTCCCCAATAAATTTAATTCCCCAAAATTTTTATCAAAATTTAGGCCTTATATTAATGTATTTTTTTTGAAATGGGAAACTATTAATGACGGATTTGACACTTATCCACAATATATGAAAAAGCTTAAAATAATCCGGAAATTACACCATTTTCATCAACGTCTATTTTTTCGGCTGCCGGAAATTTAGGTAAACCTGGCATCGTCATAATATCTCCGGCATAAGCAACCACAAACCCCGCTCCGGCAGAAAGAGAAACATCTCTTATCGGTAATTTATATCCTTTGGGAGCACCTAAAAGTCTTTTATCATGAGATATGGAATTTTGGGTTTTGGCAATACATACCGGAAACTTGGAATATCCTTGTTGCGAATATTCTTTAAGCTTATTTATGGCTTGCGGATAAAACTCTACATCCTCTGCTCGGTAAATTTGACAAGCAATTTTTTTAATTTTGTCTTCTAACGACAGAGTATCTTCATAAAGTTTATTAAATTGATGCGGTTGAGAACAAATTTGCACAACCTCTTTTGCCAAATCTAAGACGCCCTTTCCTCCTTTGGCCCAACCTTCTGAAACAACAGCTTTTACGCCAAGTTTTTCTGTCATTGCTCTAATTTGTTCAAGTTCTTCTTGTGTATCGGTGCTAAACTTATTTATGGCAACCACAACCGGAATACCATATTTTTGCATATTTTCAACATGTACCTGTAAATTGGCAAAACCTTTTTCCAGAGCTTTAGGATTTTGCAAATTTAATTCCGTTTTAGGTACTCCGCCATGCATTTTTAAGGCTCGTGATGTTGCAACAATCACAATGGCCGAAGGTTCCAGATTTCCGATACGGCATTTTATATCTAAAAATTTTTCGGCCCCTAAATCTGCCCCAAATCCGGCTTCCGTTACAACATAATCTCCTAATTTGAGGGCGATTTTGGTTGCGATGATGCTGTTGCAACCATGGGCGATATTGGCAAAGGGTCCGCCATGTACCAAAACGGGTGTTTTTTCCAGTGTTTGGACCAAATTCGGCTTTATGGCATCACGCAGCAAGGCAGCCATTGCCCCTTGTGCTTTTAAGTCTTTTGCCAAGACATTTTGTTTATCATATGTTTGACCAATGACGATATTTCCCAAACGTTCTTTTAACTCTTTAATATTCGCAGACAGACATAGAATCGCCATAATTTCACTGGCAACGCTGATATTAAATCCCTCTTCTCTTGAGACTCCGTTTAGAGGCCCTCCTAGGCCAACAACCACGTTACGCAAGGCTCGGTCATTCAAATCAAGGCATCTTTTCCAGCTAATACGTCTTGGATCTATCCCTAAGGAATTTCCTTGTTGAAGGTGGTTATCAATCATTGCCGCCAAAAGATTGTTAGCGGCGGTGATGGCATGTATATCTCCGGTAAAATGCAGGTTAATCTCTTCCATCGGGACTATTTGAGAATATCCTCCACCGGTTGCCCCTCCTTTTACACCAAAACAAGGCCCTAGAGAGGGTTCTCTTAAGGCGATAACGGTTTTTTTGCCCATTTGATGGAGAGCATCACCCAGCCCGATTGAGACGGTAGATTTTCCTTCTCCGGCTGGTGTCGGTGTTATGGCTGTAACTAAAATTAACTTACCTGAAGGTGACGGTAATTGTTGAATTTCTTGCAAAGCTTTGAAACTGATTTTAGCTTTATACGCCCCGTAACGCTCTAAATCTTGTACTTTCAAGCCTAGTTCTTCGCCGATTTTTTCAATCGGAAGCGGTTGGTTTTGCTGTGAAATTTCAATATCCGTCCGCATTTATCTCTCCTTCTTTTCTTAAAAAATTTTTTTTGAGTATATCTTAGTCTTTATAATAAGCCAATAAAAAATAATAAGGACCCGAAATTTTATTTTTCAGGTCCTTTTTTAACAATCCGATAATCGGTAATTTCATCACTCCCGTCCGTTAGATATAAAATAACATCTCCGGGAACAATCTTTTCTTTGAAGTCGTATTTTTGCATTGACAAATATCGGTTGCTTTTATCCGAAAGCTTATAGATACACAAATCTACCGAATTTGCCATTTTTAGAGTATCTACCTGTAAAACTTGAACCGGTTTTACTTTTTGATACTTTTCATCTAATTCCTTGGTCAAAAAATGATTTTGGAATTTAATTACTCCACACGCCATGATGATTAAAACGAAAAAAATCATCATATTTCCGAGAGCTTCTTTAATTTTATCCATCATAATAATTTATTTTTTAATTTTCTTTCTAATTATTTATACACCATTTGCTCTATTTTCGCAAGATTCTTCTTTAATTTATTTCAAAAACAGTAATGTTTATCAACCTCTTCTTAGTAACTTGCTAATTTGTATTTTCTTTGGCTCTTTTAATCGTAAAAAAAAGCCCCTTAACTAAGGGGCTTTTTGTTGTGATTTTCTATCATTACAGCAATTTCAAATCACCGGCAACGGTCTTTTCTCTTTCTGTCATGAGCTCATAACTAATTTTTGCTCCCTCTTCTAAAGAACGAAGCCCGGCTTTTTGAACAGCTGAAATATGAACAAACACATCATTTCCGCCTTCATCCGGAGTAATAAAGCCATAACCTTTTTTCTTATTAAACCATTTAACAGTTCCTGTTGCCATAACACATATTCCTTAAAAAACAGGTTGAACCAATTGTTTTTATAACAAGCTTTGTGGATTACCTTAACGCCAAATATTTTGGTATCAACAAGTAGTTTAGAGGAATCTGCTTTCTCAAACCACAGCTTTGTTATGAATAGTAGTTTAGAACATCTTTTTTAGTTTGCAAGCAAATTTTATTTCTTCAGTCAAAACTTGTAATTGCTATAATAAAGATTATTTTTTTCATACAATTTATTCTCATAGAAAGGAAAAAATATGAAAAAAATCTTTTATTTTGCTCTTCTGGCTACCATGATTTGTTCTGCCAATGCTCTTGCTCAACGAAAAAATACAACCTCTCATGACGTCAAACCGGTTGTTAGTCAACAAATTGTTACTACGGAACAAGATACTTCCCCTATGGTAAAATATGATTGCAACTGCAAAGAATGTTTAAAAACAAATTCCTGTGCACAAAATTGTATGTGTGATAAAAGCTCTACAAAACATTTAAAACACAAAAAAAACAAAAAACATCATGAAAAAATAAAAGATATTGAAGAAGAATACAATGAAGCTGTTGAAAAAATAAATAACTCTAATTTGAACGAAGAACAAAAAAAACTTTTAATCCAACAAGCTAATGAAAATAAATCTTTAGCTCTTAAGCAACAACAAGACTGGAATGACTTGCACATATTACAACAGAAACAAAGAAATGATGCCAATATCTATGCAAACAAAGAAAATAAAAAACTGCTAAAAAAAATTGATAAACTTGATTAAAAAAAACTCCCCGAAAATATCGGGGAGTTTTTCTTTATTGGTAAAGAGAATCATCGGGTCTCATATCATCATATATCGCACATGTTATACATACTTCTGATCCATTACAACATTGCCAAGTATTTCCGACTCTTTTAACACCTTTTCTTCCGCATTGTTTGCATAACCAGTCCGGAGCTGGTTCTGGGGATGGTGTAACTAGTGTTAAACAACCTGTTTCACCTTTGGTACAACATCTTGTATGTCTTTTTCCACAAGCATTCGTACATACCTTTGTTCCATTAGGACATTGTGATAATGTTTTATCGGTTGTTCCACATGTCCCTGCGTCAATGAGTTTTGTACATTGCGTATTGCTTGATTGGGTCACTTTACATAAATTAGATGTGAAAGCAGGTTCTTTTAGAGCTGTTGAATATCCCTCTTCACATGCAACACCAACACACTTGTAATAATTAGAATCATCAGCACAAGCTTCTTTTGTTTGTCCATCAGGGCAATTTCCTCCTTTACTGTATCCCGGACAAACTTCTGGCTCCTGACAAAAAACTTTGTTTGTATTAAAGGGACATCTAATCATCTCATATCCAGAACATTGACTGACTGTTTTAGTATATCCCATGGCTGCACAATCGGAACTTATACATCCTCCTGCTAATGCAAAACTGCTTAGCATTACAGATAGAGCTCCTCCTAAGCATCCTGTTATCATTATACTTGTGAATTTCTTCATCTTTTTTCTCCTTAATCCTAAGCATTATTTTGTATTTTTGAAGCAATAAACTCTTGAGCCAAATGGGCATTTTATCGCTGTATATCCCGTAGGACAACTCTGTTTGGTATAGCCGAGTACTTGACAGTCTGTCGTAACCGGAGTTGGACAACCGCCAATACCATATCCAACATAACCTTCTTGACATTCTGAAAATTTATATTTTGTTGTATTATCACTACAGTTTTCAGGGGTGCAGGATGAGCATATACCGTATAAAGGACACGTTAATAATGGATACATTGCCGTACTGCACTTGATACAAGCTTTTGTACATGCTTGAGCCATACTCGTTGCTCCTGTTACTCCCGAGATTGCGACATATCCTGTCGGGCAAGGCGTACAGCTTCCTGAGCCAACGGTGGTCTTATACGTTCCTTCCGGACATGGTTCACAAGCTGCCTCCATACTGGTTGCCCCCGTAACGCCTGATTTTGATTTATAGCCAGCCGGACAATCTTTACAACTTGAAGCTCCAACCGTATCACTATAACTTCCTACCGGACATGGCGTACAATCTTCTCCATAAGTCCCTAATGGACATATATTTTCCTCACAGGTATAACATTTGCTATTTCCTACTTGGTGGCTAACCGTACATTCTTTTCCTTCTTCCGGCTCTGAAGTCGTTCCTGCCGGGCATAAACAGGTATAACAGGTAATACTCTGTCTATCACTGGATCCTATTCCTCCTAATGATCCACCTAAAGATCCTCCAGAAACTAGACCGCCTGAAGAAGAACCTCCATTAACTACTGAATAATGTGTACATGGACCTAAAACGGTACCCAAAACCGTACATGTCGTCCTCGTTTGTGAACATGAAAATCCTGCCGATATATACGGATTTGCCTCTATTGATGTTAATCCATTGACATCTGAACAAGTTAAGCGATATTTACAAGTTTTATAATGTGTTCCATTACCATCCGTACACATTCCACTACAGATGTACTTACTGGCATCCGCGGCACTATATTGATAACACTCTGAAGATGTACTACATGAAATCGAGGTACAACAATCTCCTACAGCTCCTTGGCATATCTGACACGGATCCGTCGGCTTATCTACCATCCCTTTTTGTGAACAACTTAGATTCGTTTTATCTCTTCCTCCGGTGTTTTCGCGACCACTTAAATTAGCTTGATACCTTGGAAGATAGTGCAATGCGGCATTGGCGGAATAAGCACTTAATAGTGTTATACATAACGCACACATCCATGAAAAACGTACATAATGCTTCTGCATGACGGCTCTCCTTACAAATCCGTAAATAAGAAATATAACTTTTAATCGTTATATATAGGTTATATTTTACCAAATATTTAATATATTGTCAATCTAACGTTAATTTTTTACTAATGTTATATTAAAATTGTATCTTCACAAAATAAATATTTTCTGTTATTGCTTTTTGCTGTATCTGCGGCAATGGGGCTGTGGATTTTTAATTGCGATATTAAAAAAAAGGAATGAACAATGAGTATGAAAAATTTAAGAAAGGATAATTATCCCGAATGGTATCAAAATGTTGTGGCTGAAGCTGATATGGCTGAAAATTCTGCCAGCCCGGGATGTATGGTTATTAAACCTTGGGGATATGGAATCTGGGAATGTATCCGCAACGTGTTTGATGATAAATTTAGAGAAACAAATCATGAAAACTGCTATTTTCCAATGTTCATTCCTCTTTCGTTCTTCCAAAAAGAAGCGGAACATGTTGAGGGCTTTGCCAAAGAAATGGCCGTTGTTACTCACTCCAGATTAACCTCGGTTGATGGGAAGCTTGTTCCCTCTTCTCCTTTGGATGAACCTTTGATTGTTCGGCCGACCAGTGAGGCTATTATTGCTGACTCTTTTTCAAAATGGGTAAAATCTTACCGTGATTTGCCGGTGTTAATTAACCAATGGGCCAATGTCGTTCGTTGGGAAATGCGTCCTCGTTTGTTTTTAAGAACGCGTGAATTCTTGTGGCAAGAAGGCCATACAGCCCATGCCAGTGCTGAGGAAGCCGAAGCTGAAACCAAGCAAATGCTTGAAGTATATAAAGATGTCTCAGAAAATGCTTTAGCTATGCCGGTTATTCCCGGACGCAAACCGGAACATGAAAAATTCCCCGGTGCCGTTGATACTTATTGTATTGAGGCCATGATGCAAGACGGCAAAGCTCTACAAGCCGGGACTTCCCACTTTTTGGGGCAAAATTTTGCAAAATCGGCTAATATTTCTTTTGTAAACAAGCAAAATCAACCTGAATTTGCGTATACAACTTCTTGGGGTGTTTCAACGCGTCTTATCGGAGGAGTGATTATGACTCATGCCGATGATGAGGGAATGGTTGTTCCGCCAAGGATTGCTCCTTA
The DNA here is from genome assembly GCA_944392275.1 of uncultured Alphaproteobacteria bacterium. Taxonomy (GTDB): domain Bacteria; phylum Pseudomonadota; class Alphaproteobacteria; order RF32; family CAG-239; genus CAZU01. The sequence goes on along the minus strand of CALXWA010000001.1, from coordinate 219,652 downwards.
TCAAATTATTTTGTTGCCTTTAATCAAAAATCCGGAAGATAAAGATAAAATTTTGGCCTATGTCAGCCAAATTCAGCAAGAGTTGAAAAAGCAATTTCCTTTCGGTGAAAAAATTCGTATTAAGGTTGATGCTCGGGATCGTAAACCGGCTGACAAATTTTGGGAATGGACCAAAAAAGGCGCTCCGATTATTTGTGAAGTGGGTATGCGTGATGTTGAGGGCCAAAAAATTATGGTTAAAGAAAGAATTAAATTGGGAACAGATGAAGGAAAGCAAATTGTTGATGTCAATGAATTTTGCCAAAACATCTCTTCTCGTCTGGAAGGCTTGCAAAAACAAATGTTCAATAAAGCCAAAGCCCGCTTAGAGGCCAACATTCGGACGGATATAAAGACGCCGGAAGATTTTCGTCGCTACTTTGCGGAATCTAATGTTTGGATTGAAGACGGAAAGCAAGGTAAAGTTGCTTTTGTTCGCGGAAAATGGTGTGGCGATGATGCAACCGAAAGCCTTTTAAAAGAAATGAAAATAACAATCCGTTGCATTCCTTTTGACCAAACTAATACGCAAGGGGTTTGTCTCTTGACCGGAAAACCGGCGACCATGGATGTTATTTATGCTCGCTCTTATTAATTATCCGACTTTCTAATCTTATAAAGGCATCATTTTTATGATGCCTTTATTTTTAATTAAGATTTTTGGGTTATTTTGTTGTTAAGTTTTTTTACATAAGGAAAAATAACGTGAAAAATATTACTTTTTTGGTTATGAGCTTGTCTTTGTTTTTTTCTGCTCCTGTTTTTGCTCAAATTAATGCTCAAAAGCTTGATCCTGAAAAAATTCGGCAAGCGGCCGTACGCGTTACGGATAATGAGTTTAAAAATATGGACAAAGACAAAGACGGAAAAATATCTAAACAAGAGTATTTGAATTATGTCATGCAAGATACCTTAAAAAAATATGAGGCCGCCTTTAAAAATCTTGATCAAGATAATAACGGATATATTTCCAAAGCTGAGTACGAAGATTTTATGAATTTTGCAACCGGAAAATTAAACGAATTTATGAAAATGATGCAAAAATAAGCTCTCTAACGAAATTTTTCCAGAAAATTTACGAGTTTTGGAAAATGCAACATTATTTTCCTTTTAATCGGATGTTGCCAACTTGAAACTAATTTTATGTTTGAAGCCGTTTCCTTAAAAATTTTGCGATTATGCCGGAGTAGCCCTAATGATTTTTGTTGCACGGAACAATCCATAACATATTGAGAAACATAAGATTCTTTATCTTTTTTGATAAAGTCTTGGATATTTTTTGGCAGTTTGGAAAATTTATAATACTGATAACCATCTAAGGGCATGGTTATTCTTTTTAAGTGATTAATCCGTAGATTTTGTTTTGTTAAAAAGGCAATTATACTGTGAGCGGTAAAAAATCGCAGATGTGTTTTATCTAAGATTCCTTGCTCTGTGTAATCAAACCGCCCCAGTAAAAGATTGCTTTTGATGCTGGCATGCCCAATATTGGGCAATGAAATTAAAACCCGTCCATTTTCTTTTACTAAATCTTTTAGAAGAGACAAAACCTGTTCCGGATTGATAAGATGCTCTAAAACATCGCCTAAAATAATAGCATCAAAATATTGATTAAAATTGTTTAATTGTTCTTTTTTCAGTTGATTTAAATCAATTTGCCAAAGATTTTCAAATATATGTAACTTCCGGCAAATGGCAAAATTTTCCGTATTATATTCAATACCGGAAACATGGCACTGTTTCTTTTTGTATAAAATTTGTGCCAAAGTTCCGCAAGCACACCCAACGTCTAGGACAGAACTCCCTTCTTTAACAAAGCTGTATAAGACCGAAGAACTGTCATTGAGGTTATTGATATCAATTGGGTGGTTATAACGCATGATGTTTCATTTCATTTACGGGTTTTGTTGTACAAAGCGGCAGCCTATTGTTCTTCTTCCATCTTTCTTAAGACATAGCGAAGTTTGTTCAAAGCTTGAATTTGCATTTGTTCTTCGGACATTCCAAGAGGAACGATAACGCTTGCTTCCACCTTGGTTTCTGTTTCAAGTGCGGTAACTTTTATAAAATTGCCGTTTCGGACATATTCAAACAAAACTTCTGCCATTTAATCCTTCAAAAATTTATTATTTTTGGGGAATCCGAACGGAGCCAATTTTCCGACCTGAGCTCGGTGCCCCAGCCAAGTAATCAAATCGGTTTCGGTTTTGGTGCCGCCGGCTCGCGTATAGGTAAAGCCCTCTTCTTCTTTAAATATTTGCAAATCAGACATTCCACCGTCTTTGTATTTTTGCAAAGCAACCCCTCTTCCTCTGGCCATGGTTGGAATTTCTTCTATTTTGAAAATCAACAATTTTCGATTGTCTCCGATAATAGCAACCATATCTCCGGTAATTTTACGGCACAAAACGGCTTTTTCATTATCGGCCAAGTTCATAATTTTACGACCATTCCGCGTTTGGGCGATTAAGTGATTTTCATCAACCACAAAACCATGTCCGGTGTTGGAGGCAATGATGTAATTTGCTTTAGGCTCAAAAACAAACATTTCACATATGTTGTCCGTATTTCCCAGATCAATCATCAAACGCAAAGGCTGTCCAAACCCTCTTCCGCTTGGAATTTCATTGGCCGGGATGGTGAAAAATTTACCCGAATTGTCAAACAAAATAATTTTATCGGTCGTTTGGGCATGAATTGCCGTCAAAAGACTGTCATCATCTTTAAACTTAAATTCATCCGTTAAAGAGACGTGACCTTTCATACAGCGGATCCACCCTTTTTGAGATAAAATAACCGTTATCGGCTCTTTTTCAACCAAAGCTTCCATTGAAATTTCAATTTCTTCCGTTACTTCGGAAAATTCGGTACGGCGTTTACCCAAAGCCGTCTTTTTACCAAACTTTTCTTTGATGGCCGCAATCTCTTCCGAAATTTTGTGCCACTGAATTTGTTCATCGGCTAATAATGCTTCCAAAGAACCTTTTTCTTCATTTAGGTCATCAAATTCTTTTTTGATTTCTTTTTCTTCAAGCTTACGGAGGCTTCTTAATTTCATATTTAAAATTGCTTCCGCCTGATTTTCACTTAATGAAAATTCTTTCATCATGACGGATTTGGCATCATCTTCTTCGCGGATTATACGAATAATCTCATCTAAATTCAGGTAAGCAATCAAATATCCGGACAAGATTTCCAAACGAGCATTGATTTTTTCCAGACGATATTTGGATTTTCTTAATAAAACATTTTGACGATGACGCAAATATTCCGCCAAAACTTCCTTAATGCTTAATACGCGAGGAACACCATCCGAATCTAAGACATTCATGTTCATATTAAAACGAGATTCTAATTCGGTTTGTTTGAAAAGCATCTCCATCAGCATTGCCGCATCAACATTACGGTTCTTAGGTTCTAAGACAATACGGACATCATGCGAAGATTCATCTCGAATATCATTTAACAGCGGGATCTTCTTTTCTTGCAACAAAACGGCAATTCGTTCAATCAATTTTGATTTTATGACTTGGTATGGGATTTCGGTAATCACGATTTGATATTGCCCCAGACCTAAATCTTCTTTTTCCCATTTGGCACGAATACGAAAAACACCTTTGCCTTGTGTATAGGTCTCTAAAATAGAGCTGAATTTATCAATAATGACACCACCGGTCGGAAAATCTGGGCCACGGAGCTTACGAACCAAAGGTTCCATTCCAACTTCCGGATTTTCAATCAATAACTGCAAAGCATCGCAAACTTCGGCTAAATTATGCGGCGGAATATTGGTGGCCATACCAACAGCAATCCCCGACGCCCCGTTACACAAAAGATTGGGAACAGCACTTGGCATAACAACCGGTTCGGCTTCCTCTCCGTCGTAGGTATCTCGAAAATCGACGGCATCATCGTTTAGCCCTTCCATCAAAGCCATGGCATATTCGGTTAAGCGAGCTTCCGTGTATCGCATAGCGGCCGGACCATCCCCATCAATATTGCCGAAGTTGCCTTGACCATCAACCAACGGATAGCGGACTGAAAAATCTTGCGCCAAACGTGCCATTGCCTGATAGACGGCACTGTCACCATGCGGGTGATATTTACCAATAACATCACCGACAACACGAGCACATTTCTTAAATCCGGATTTGGGGTCCAGATGCAATTGACGCATGGCATACATTAAGCGGCGATGTACCGGCTTTAAGCCGTCTCGAACATCCGGAAGCGAACGAGAGACAATGGTTGACATTGCATACGACAAATAGCGGGAGCTTAATTCTTCCGCGAGCCCAACATTTTTTATTTTTTCTTCTGTTTCAGCCATTTACTAAAATCCTAGACCAGCTTGATAATTATATAATTTGAGCCAAGTTAGCACGGCAAACGGGAAATTTCAAGCTATGCGTTGCAAAAAAATTTTTATTGAGGAAAAATGCCGTCATTTTTAATACGTCTCGGACATCTTCCAGCGGGGGATTGTAACTTTCTTGCAAAATATAGTGCGGGTATTTGAATAAGCGATCTTTGTAAGGTTCTCCCGCCTTGGCACATACGGCTTTTCCTGATTTGGGAGATACGTATGCCAAATCATGTGTTGTTCCCGTTGCGGAACATTCACTTAAATCAAGGCCAATGCCAAGATATTCTAAAAGATAAAATTCAAAGTAAGAATAATGCGTTATCCAATTATCTTCATCTATAAAATTAAAAAAATTTTCAACTCTTTTATATAATTTTTCTAAATTATCCATTTCGGGAAGGCATTCATCACTTAATGTACAAAATGAAGATAGAACAATTAGTCGATTGTTATCAGTAATAAAATTAACTGCATATGGCGTGTCAAGTTCGACCTTAAAACTCAACATATTTTCTTCTACTCTTGCATATGCATCAATCTGGACCTTATTACCAAGTTGAAAAATCGCATTTTTTTTCTTAGAAAGAGCGTTTTTGACATATCCCGTTACTTTTCCGTGATCACGGCTTAAAACGGTTAGAATTAGCGAATTCTCCCCGTGCTTTTTCATTTTGATAATATATCCGACATCTGAAAAACGCATTTAATCCTCTTTAATCGTGCTAGGATTTTATGCTCTTTGGCCGTGAAAATCAAGATTGAGAAAAAAGGTTGTTACTTTTTTTGAATTTCGTTTAAGATGTCTTGTGTAAAGGATAAATGTGCTAATCTTAAGAGAAAATAAGTATCGTCAAATCCATGTTCTTTCATTTGTTTTAGCAGGTATTCATAGGTTTCGTTCATTTCTTTTACATCGTTTAGATATCTTTGACTATTCGTACCGCTTTCTTTTTTCATGAATTTCCTCTCTTTTATCTCAGAGATTTCTTTGCCGCAATTTTTCTCGCATAATTAGGGCCATGTTATCTTGGGATGAATTTATCCATTCTCCGGGATGATGTTTTAATATCTCTGGAATTTGTTGATAATCATATGTCTCTGATGTTTTTTCTTGAATTTGTTTCATAACTGGAACCAACAACATCTTTCCGTATTTGAGAATTTTATCCCCGCCAACTTTGGTAAAGCCCCTATCCTTCCAATATTTAACAAGCTCTGGCTTGCAAAACAGAAAAACCCGCTCCACCTTTTCTTCTTGGCAATAATCCAATGCGGCTTGTATGATATCCTCTGCCGTCCCTTTGCCTCTATAATCCGGCAAAACCGCCAGACGCTCAAACTTTGCCTCTTTACCATCCTTCATAATCCGCATGGTTCCGACGGGTTCTTTGTCTTGAAGAGCCAGTAAATGTGTACGGTTTACCAGTTCATTTGCATCAAATTCTGTATTATACGGATGTTTTTGTTCGCCCATAAAGACAATCCCCCGAATAACCATCACTTTCATTAAATCATCCAGAGTTTGGGCTACGATTACTTTCATTTACCCTCCATAACCGATTGATTAACAATTTTTAAATCATATGGTTGTTATAATTTCGGTTAAAGTTTCATTGGTTGATACTTTAAATTTTTGTTCATTAAATTAGAAGGGGCTAATTTTATATAGCTGTTATATACTCATGGATCTGATTAAAAAGACATCACTTATTCGGACTATCCATTTTATTACAAATGCCATTAACTACGGAAGCCTTTCTAAGGCGGCTGAAAAACTTGGCAAAAAGCAAGCTAATCTTTCAAGAGAAATTCACGATTTTGAGGAACGCATCGGGGTTAAGTGTTTTTCTTCTACCTCTAGAGGCGTTGTTCCAACCCATGAAGGACTGGAAATTAACGAAAAATCTAAAATGATTGACGGCTTGCTTTATGATATTGAAAATTTTTCTAAAAGTACGCACGGAATTTCCGGAGATATTAAGCTTTGGACAACTGATGGGATTGGAATTTGTTTGATGCCGAGTTTGGTCGATTTTAGTAAAAAATATCCCGATGTCAGAATTAATACAATCTGTTCCAACGATATTCCTAACTTTACGACAAGAGAAGCTGATGTTGCCATTCTTTATGCTGAGCCAAAGGTGTGTGAACCGGTTATTATAGAAAAATTTATGTTGCGTTTTGGGCTATTTGCCTCGGCATCCTATATCTCGGCCCATGGATATCCGAAAAATTTTGACGATATGCTTCGTCATCATTATATCTGTGATCGCTATGAATATTCCAATACCTGGAACGAATGGCGTAATTTAATGACAAAAGCAGCCCATATTGTCTCTTATACCAACTCTACTAATCTCTTGGTACAAGCCACCAAACAAGGTTTGGGTATTGCATTACACCCAATTAATTATGCTAAGGGAGAGACTGATCTTGTTCCGATTAATGTCGGATTTGAATTAGACCATCCTTGTTATTTGGTCTATCATCATGCAACTAAAGGAACAGAAAAAATTCAAGCTCTTGTCTCGCATATTGAACAAGTTTTAACACGCCTTTAAAAAAGGAGCCTTTTCGGCTCCTTTTTTTAATAGTCATGAATCATTGATTTTGTGATTTTGTCGTATGCCATAAGTTCGCTTATAACTCGTTTCATGTCTGCCAACGGGATTGTATTTGGTCCGTCGCTTAATGCTTTATCCGGATTTTCATGCGTTTCCATAAAAACGGCTGATACTCCGACAGCAACCGCAGCACGAGCCAAAATCGGAGCAAACTCTCTTTTACCTCCGGTACTGCTTCCATTGCCTCCGGGCTGTTGAACCGAATGTGTTGCATCAAAAATTACCGGACACCCGGTATCTTTGGCCATTTCCGGAAAACCCCGCATATCGACAACTAGTGTGTTATATCCAAAAGACGTTCCTCTTTCTGTCAAACAAACATTCGGGTTACCGCTGTCCTCTGCTTTTTTGACGATGTTTTGAACATCCCATGGAGCTAAAAATTGCCCTTTTTTAATGTTAATAACCTTTCCGGTCTTGGCGGCCGCAACCACTAAATCCGTTTGGCGGCACAAAAATGCCGGGATTTGCAACATATCAACATAAGGAGCTATTTTAGCACATTGTTCTCTTTCATGAACATCTGTGACTATCGGCAGATCGGGATGAGCTTTTTTGATGTCTTGAAATGTTCTTATTCCTTCTTCAAGCCCTACTCCTCTGGCTCCGTTGATTGAGGTACGGTTCGCTTTATCAAAAGAGGCCTTAAAAATATAATTAATTCCTAATTCTTGCGTGATTTTGACCATTTCATCCGCAATCATCATGGCGTGATCATGGCTTTCAATCTGGCAAGGTCCGGCAATAATTGTAAGAGGCAACTTGTTTCCTAATTCAAACTTGCCGATTTTTACGGTTCTTTGTGGTTTCATCTTTTTCCCTTTCTTATTTTAATGTTAAAGGTATAACAAATTTACTTTTAATTCGCAATCAAATAAAAAAAATCCCTAACAGTTTTATACTGTTAGGGATTTTTTTACTTAAATTCTTGATAAAGAATCTCTTTGTGCTTACAAATAACTTGCTCGTAGAGTTTTTGTTGCTTTTCTTCATTTAGCTCGGAGGCTGAAAAGTTTTGAACTAAAATCAAAATTTTTTTATTGAGTTCTTTGAGTTTTGGCTCTATTTCCTCTATCGGTCCATAATACCGATTTGAGTAATCTGCTTTTGTACAGATTGCCCCTCTATCTTTTAATAAGTTCATGATTTTTGAACTATTAATGAGAGAAAAAATCGTCTCCGCATTTTCTGACATTTGGCATAGAGTTTGATAAAGCGGAAAAGCCTCATTACGGATAAGCTCATCAACCTGATCATCCATGTAAAGAAAAACCGTTGTCCCAAATAAGGACCAATTTACACGCAACAGCTTTTTTTTCAAAACTATTGAATAGTGTAACGGGAGCAAAACCAAAGTCCTATTTCCAAGATTTTTACTGGAGTAAAAATCTTTATAACCAGTCTTGGCCTCTTTAATCGCGGTTGTTTGTACGCCAAGCGTTACAGCCATCGAAATAAAGTTGACATTTTCTTTTCTGCCAGGAGAATCTAACCAAATATCCGGATAATGCCCATATCTTTTATATATTTCAAAATAAGCATAAACGGCATAAACGGCTGACGGCCAATATGTACCATCAACATAGATGTGCTGGCAATCTAGTAAAGAATAAGAACATTGATTTTTCTTTTCTGGTACGGAACGGGTTCCATTGGCGAGTAAGGGCTGAATCTTTCCAAAATCACAATCTTGCAACAGAAAATAAATATTCTCATTTTCGGCAAATTTTTTTTGCAATTTAGTATAAAGACCTTTTGCCACACAAACGACAATTTTTTTACCCTTGTGAGCATTGGCACTTTCCATAAGCTCAATTAAATCCTCAAGTTCTTGCTGTTGTTGCTTTGTTATACTGTCATCTGTCGGCAACTCCAGTTTAACTTTGGTACAAGAGCCGATTTCAAGACAATTACAAACCTCTAACGACTTGTGATCATTTCCGTAAAGAAAGGTAAAATCATTATCCTTTAAACCTTCTAAACCATAGCAAGTATCTGCTTGCGGCAACAAAGAATTGATTTCTTCAATTAGAGAGAAGAAATCATTTTTTTTCTTTCTTTTTAATGAAATTTTTTCATCCATATCCCTAATAATTTTTAATTAATATTTTATTAGAGATATTTTTAGTATATTTTTTCTATTTTGGCAAGAATTAATTTATGGCAACTTTTAACCAAACAAACAAAACGTTGCCGTCATTTTTAATTCCGGGAACATAGGCCGCTTGTAGAGCCAAATTTTTATAGCTAATTCCGGCAATTGGTAACGGAAGCGGAACAGGGATGTAACTATATTCATGTCTTTGTGTCAAACTAAGGGTATACCCTACCCCAACGGAAAAATCACGATTGCAATTGACATACCAATTTTTAAGAAAAGCATAACCATAAATTGTTTCCAGATAAAAATTAGAATCCTTAAAACCCATGGCATATAATCCATGCCAATTGCCTTTATAATCATAATAGGATTTTCCAATACCAAAACCCCATGCCTCTTCATTATATTTGTCAATATGGTGTTGGTCATAGGTTAGGCGATTATGCCAGGCATAAAATGGGAGATACACATCATAATGATCTGAGTTCCATGTATTTTTTACATTTTCTTGCAACGTATCCAGATACGTATTAAAATCGGCTTGTGCCGGAGATGAAACAGCAAAGAAGCTTATGAGTATTATTAGTAAAAAATATTTTTTCATTTATTTTTCCAATCCTATTAAACGGATTATTTATAAAACCGTTCATCTTAATTGGCAATAATTTTGTTTATAATACTAATAATTGATTTTGCATTTATGCCCTTTATTTACTTTTCATCTTTATTTGGAGACTTTTAATATAATTATATAAAAAATCCCACAAACCAATTGTTTGTGGGATTTTTGTTTAATGACATTTTTTTAATACGAGCAGGATGATCCCATTGAAGATAGAGGTGTTCCCTTTATCGGATATCCATTGCTATCACTTGCATAATTATACATCTGAGATAAAGATGTTACGGTCATGTTTCCCGGACAGTAGCAAGATGGGACAACTGAAGTACATGAACATTTATTACGGTAACTTCTGGTAAACATATCACTACCTAACATTCTGCAGACACCTCCCATTTTAATTGCACCTCCATTCCTAACGGTAATATATATTTCATTAAGTTCGACGGCATAATCATAGGCTCCGTAAGTACTGTCGGGAGGTAAATTTATGACAATGGATGACGGATTCAATAATTTTCCATGTCCAGAAACAGACAATTGCAATCCTCCATTAAGCAAAACGTCATTATTATTCATATCTAGGGTTCCATTAATATTAATCATTGTTGGATACTCTGGAGCGTAGATACCACTTTTAACAACATCTAAATTTCCCCCCATACTTACATTGCCATAAATTGTAAGACGATAGTCTCCAGGAGCCTCCATTCGAATTCCATTTTCAATGACAACATCTTCACCAGGGGTTCCTATTGATATACCGCACGAAGAACAATAGTTCAAAATAGTGCTAATATAAATATCATAGATAGAGCGTGCCTGTGTCAGATTTAATGATGCTCCTTGAGAAAGGCTAATATCATCAACATTCACGATTTTTGCACTCAGAGATGAATCCTCGCCAACAATGCTAATTCCTTGGAAGAAGTTGTTTGAAGTATCCGGTCTAATATTAACGTAATTACTATTTTGAATATATATATCCCCAATATCGTTAACTATGCTTCCTCCTGTAATTTCTATACTTCCAACACTTGCTGATATATTTTCACCAACTTCCAAAGAACTGTCATCTGACATCACAAGGTTAAAGACTCCACCTTCCGATGTAAGATTGTCTATACGAAGTTTGGTATCCATTATTTTAACAGTTGAATTATATGCACTGAAATCTTCTAAATATAATGATTTCACTGCTGATTTACAAAGCCCTCCACTCTCTTGCTCGTAAATACTGGCTGGAGCAATTGTAACATTATATTGCTGAGATGGTCCAATATATGTAGAGCTAATTTCTTTATCGGATGAATATAAAATTTCATCATACTTTCCTTGTTTTACTATTGCATTAAAACTTCCTGTCACAACAATGGCATTATGCCCTGTCGCATTTAACCACTCCTGACATGTACTATATTGGTTACTACAGTTTGTATAACATCTACCTGCCGTAGTTGTAATTGGAGTACAATTCTGTCCTGAAGGAATTGATGATAAATATCCTAATTCTTCACACGTCTTAGCTACACACGACGTACCGGATTGTTTGTATCCATCCTCACAATAACTAATTTTATAACGAGTTGTATTGTCTTCACAGTTTTTCGGCGTACATTCTTCACATACCGCATGAGACGGACACGTTAATAATGGATACATTGCCGTACTGCACTTGATACAAGCTTTTGTACATGCTTGAGCCATACTCGTTGCTCCTGTTACTCCCGAGATTGCGACATATCCTGTCGGGCAAGGCGTACAGCTTCCTGAGCCAACGGTGGTCTTATACGTTCCTTCCGGACATGGTTCACAAGCTGCCTCCATACTGGTTGCCCCCGTAACGCCTGATTTTGATTTATAGCCAGCCGGACAATCTTTACAACTTGAAGCTCCAACCGTATCACTATAACTTCCTACCGGACATGGCGTACAATCTTCTCCATAAGTCCCTAATGGACATATATTTTCCTCACAGGTATAACATTTGCTATTTCCTACTTGGTGGCTAACCGTACATTCTTTTCCTTCTTCCGGCTCTGAAGTCGTTCCTGCCGGGCATAAACAGGTATAACAGGTAATACTCTGTCTATCACTGGATCCTATTCCTCCTAATGATCCACCTAAAGATCCTCCAGAAACTAGACCGCCTGAAGAAGAACCTCCATTAACTACTGAATAATGTGTACATGGACCTAAAACGGTACCCAAAACCGTACATGTCGTCCTCGTTTGTGAACATGAAAATCCTGCCGATATATACGGATTTGCCTCTATTGATGTTAATCCATTGACATCTGAACAAGTTAAGCGATATTTACAAGTTTTATAATGTGTTCCATTACCATCCGTACACATTCCACTACAGATGTACTTACTGGCATCCGCGGCACTATATTGATAACACTCTGAAGATGTACTACATGAAATCGAGGTACAACAATCTCCTACAGCTCCTTGGCATATCTGACACGGATCCGTCGGCTTATCTACCATCCCTAATCGTGCACAGGTCCTTGTTATACCTCCACTACTGGAACGTTGATTCATATCCGGATTATATCGCGGTAAAGAAATTATCCCGGCGTTGGCTATCCCTATGAGAAAAAATATCCCTAATAAAATTATCCCTATTATCCGCTTCTGCATCCCAACGCCCTCCACAATCCTTAACCGGTGTAATGGAGGAAAGCAACATTATTCATAAAAGCTGTATAGTTGTGTATGTGTGTGATATATGAAAAGCTTTTATCTTTCCGCACATTACATTTCTAGTTTACTTTTATTTTTCTTTTGTGTCAATGAACTAAAACAAAATAAGGACAAAATTTCTTGAAACCTCTTTTCTTCATTACAGCCTGTTTCCTGCTTGAAACAAAAAACGCCTCTTATTAAAAAGAGGCGTAAAAAACAGCCCCTCATTCCGAGGGGCTGTATATTGATTATTTTAAGAATTAAAGAAGACGGCTTTGTTTTATGGCAGCCTCAACAAAAGCCACAAACAACGGATGCGGAGCAAATGGTCTTGATTTTAATTCCGGATGGAACTGAACGCCAATAAACCACGGATGTTCCGGAATTTCTACAATCTCAGGCAAGGTTCCGTCCGGCGATTTTCCGGAGATAATCATTCCCGCTTTTTTTAGCATGTCTTCATATTTCATATTTACTTCATAGCGATGACGATGTCTTTCCGAAATTTTATCTGTTCCATAAACCTTGGCGGCTAAAGAATTAGGAGCTAAAACGCAAGGATAAGCGCCCAAACGCATTGTTCCGCCTAAGTCACCGTCTTGAGAGCGTTTTTCTTTAGAGCCGGATTTTTCCCATTCGGTCATTAAACCGACAACCGGTTCACAATCGGGACGAAGTTCTGTCGTATAAGCATTTTTGATCCCGACAACGTCTCTCATCGTTTCAATAACTGCCATTTGCATTCCGTAACATATTCCTAAAAACGGAATTTTGTATTCTCGGGCATATCTTACGGCAACAATTTTTCCTTCTGTTCCTCTTTGGCCAAAGCCTCCCGGAACCAAAATGCCGCTAACATCCCCTAAATAGACTTGCGGAGACTCTTTTTCTAAAAGCTCTGAATCTATCCATTTGACTTTTACTTTATATTTATTGGCTATTCCGCCATGTGTCAGAGCTTCATTTAACGATTTATAAGCTTCCAATAATTGTGTATATTTACCGACAACGGCTATTCTTACCTCTCCTTCCGGATGTGTTATCATGTCAAAAATGTGTTCCCATTTGCTTAAATCGGGTTCTTCCTTACAATCAATCCCAAAATATTTGCAAACTTGTCTGTCCATCCCTTCATGAGAATAGGCCAATGGAACTTGATAAATGCTTTTGACATCAAGAGCTGCAATAACATTTTCTTCTCGGATGTTGCAAAACTGTGCAATCTTACGTTTTTCGTTTTGCGGAATCTCTATTTGTGAGCGGCACAAAAGCATATCCGGCTGAATTCCGTATTCTTGAAGTTTTTTGACGGAGTGTTGTGTCGGTTTGGTTTTTAGCTCACCGGCTGTCGGAATATAGGGTAAAAGTGTGACATGAATAAACATGGAACGATCTCTCCCTAAATCGTAAGCGACTTGACGTATGGCCTCTAAAAACGGCTGTCCTTCAATATCACCAACGGTTCCCCCGATTTCACACAACACAAAATCTTCATCCGTGATGTCGGATAAGATAAAGTCTTTAATCTCATTGGTCACATGCGGAATAACTTGAATCGTTGCCCCAAGATAATCACCATGACGCTCTTTATCTAAAACTCTTTGATAAATCTTTCCGGCAGAAACACTGTCTGTTTTATGGCAATTGACTCCCGAAAAACGCTCATAATGCCCTAAATCAAGGTCTGTTTCGGCTCCGTCATCGGTCACAAAAACTTCTCCGTGCTGGTATGGACTCATTGTTCCCGGATCTACATTAAGATATGGATCAAGCTTTCGCATCCGAACCTTAAACCCTCTGGCTTGCAAAATTGACCCCAAAGAAGCGGAAGCCATTCCCTTGCCTAAAGATGAAACAACACCTCCCGTTATAAATATAAATTTTGTTTTATCAGACATATTTCTACCTTTTTTCAAATTATTAACTATAATTATGTTGTGTTATTTTAAAGTGATAAAGGCACCTTCCTGAAAGGTGCCTTTATGTTCAAGATCTTTACCATCCTTTATTTTCCAGCTACCGGTGCTTGTGGAGCTGTCGGAACTTCCGGAAGCTCTTGCGATTGTGCAGGAGCCTCATCCAACAAAGATTTTACTTTGCGATCCGTTCCTTTGTAATAAATGGACAATGAAATGCTGGTAATGATAAAAATTGTTGCCAAGATTGCCGTTGTCCGTGTCAAAAGATTGCCCGTACCGCGAGAACTTAAAATATTTGAAGCTCCGCTTCCACCGCCGAGACCATCCAATGCACCGCCTTCAGAACGTTGAAGCAAAATAACTCCAACCAAAAAGATGGCAACCAATAAGTGAATGACTAATAAAACTGTTCCCATATCCGTTTCCTTTTGCTAAATTAACATCCTGAATTTTTGGCAATGGCCATAAAATCTTCAACTTTAAGGCTGGCACCGCCGATTAACGCTCCGTCCACATCCGGCAGAGATAAAAATTCTTTTGCGTTTGATGGTTTTACCGATCCACCGTATAAAATTCGCATTTTGTTGGCATTCCCTTTGCCTAATTTTTTGGCTAAAACTTTACGTACAGCCGCATGGACTTCTTCAACATCCGATGCGGTCGGTGTTTTGCCGGTACCGATTGCCCAAACCGGTTCATACGCAATCACGGTGTCTGCTGCTGTCGAATCGTCTGGAACCGAGCCTAAAATCTGGTCAGAACAAACGGCTATGGTTTTGCCGGCATCTCTTTGCTCTAATGTTTCTCCGATACAAATAACTGTTTTTAAGCCGGCTTGGTGTGCGGCGACGGCTTTTTTATTGACCAACTCATTCGACTCGAAATGATCGGCTCTTCTTTCCGAGTGCCCTAAAATAACATAGCTACACCCTAAATCCGTCAGCATTAACGGACTGATGTCTCCGGTATGTGCCCCTTTTTCTGCAAAATGACAGTCCTGAGCCCCTAAGGCAACCTTTGCACCACGTAAGGCTTTTTTTACTGAACTTAAAATCGTAAACGGCGGGCATACTAAAAATTCGCATGATGGTTTTCCCAGCTTTTTGACTTCTGCGGCTATGCCTTTTGCCAAATCAACGCCGTCTGCCAGGCGGCCATTCATTTTCCAGTTCCCTGCAATTAATGTTTTTCGAGCCATTTTTTTAATCCTTTATTAATAAATTTGTTTTCTTCTACCACATTCTAAAAAACTTTTCAACACCAATATTTATAAGTTGTATAAATTATTAATCTTGCTTATAATCCTTTCTCAGATGTGGTTTTTAAAAGTAGGAATAAATAAAAATGATAACAAAATTACGAAATATTCAAAATTCTTGGTTTATTAAAGGAATTTTAGTTTTGACGGCTTTGAGCTTTATGTCTTTGTTCGGGGTTTCCGGTTATCTTGGTAGTGCCGGTAAAAATCAAGCAATTATCAAAGTCGATGATGTTGTTATCTATCAAGATGACATCAATAACCAATATAATCATGAAGTACAAATGGCTAAAAACCTCTTTGGCGGCAGTTTGGAAATCAACGATGCAATGAAAGTTTCCCTTCTGCAAGGAATTGTCCAAAAAAATTTGGTAAATGCCATTATTAATAAAACAGCCGATGACCTCGGTGTACATATTAGTGATGAGTTGGTGAAAAAAATTATTTATTCACAAAATGAATTTTTAGATGAAAACGGAAATTTCAGCCTTGAAAAACTTCGTCGTTTGTTATCGGCTTCCGGTTGGACGGAACAACGTTATATTGAAACTTTGCGTCAAGATATTACAAAACAACATCTTGTCCAAAATCCGGTCAGCAATATTAATGTTCCTCTCTTTATGAATCCTTATATTATTCAACTGGAAAATCAGAAAAAAGTCTTTAAGTATGCTGAAATTGATCCAAGCAAGCTTAAAGTTGACCGTTCTATTTCTCAAGAAGAATTAGAACAATATTATCAAGATTTTTCAACCTCTTTTGTTCATCCGGAAAGTCGTGATGTTTCCTTTATCTCTCTTCCGTTGGAAAAATTGGTAGCCGACTTTACTCCTTCGGATGAAGAGATTGATGAATATTATCAACAAAACATTGACCAATATGTCATCCCTGAAAAGAGAGATCTCTTGCAGATGGTTTTTGATAATGAGAATGATGCGGTCAATGCTATGGCTGAACTCAATGACGGAAAAGATTTTTATGCCGTTGCCAAAGATTTGGCAAACCAAAATCATAACGACACGGAGTTGACCGGAGTAACAAAAGATACTTTGATTGAAGAAATCGGAGATGCTGTTTTTAGCCTCAAAATCGGTGAAGTTGCCGGCCCTATTCAAACCGATATGGGATGGCATATTATGAAAGTTGCCGATATTACGCCGATGAAAGAAACCAAAATTGCTACGGTTAAAGAGCAAATTATTTCGGCAATCCGCAAAGAAAAAGCTTATGACGAAGCTTATAAAGCCGTTGCCGAAATTGAAGATAGTATTGGAGCCGGGGCTACTTTGGAGGATATTGCAAACAAATACAATGTTAAAATCTCTCAAATCAAGGCTTTGACCGATGATGGAAAAGCTAAGACCGTTCCCGCTTCTGCTCGTGGCTTGTTAGAAGATTCTGATTTTATTGAGACTGCTTTTTCTTATAACAGTGGTGAAATCAGCCAAGTTATTGAAGGGGAAAATGATTTTGTGATTGCTCGTGTTGATGCGATTAATGATGCTCATGCCAAAACTTTGGATGAAGTAAAACCTGAAATCATCAAAATGTGGGAAGATAATGAAAAAGCGGCTATCGCTCAAGAATTAATTAATGATATTTCTCATGATTTGGAAAATGGGGACAGCGTTCAAGATGTTGCTTCTCGTTTTGGTATTCCGTTCAAGACTTCCAAACCTGTAAAACATTCTGAAAGTTTTGCCGGATTGACCTCTTTACAAATGGAAGAAATTTTCCAAGAAGATATCGGAACGCCAAAAGTTATCCGCCGCGATGACGTTCAATTAATTATTGTTCCGTCGCAATTGATTAAGGCCAATGAAAATGTCGGCAAGGAAGAAATGGATGTTTTACGTTCAAAAATTAAAGCCGATATGAGCCAAAATTGTGCGGATACTTTAATTAATGCCTATGGCAGCAATTATGATATTCGTGTTAAGTACAAATATTTGGGACTTACGGATCAACAATAATTAAAAAAAGCACCTTTTTAAAGGTGCTTTTTTTTATTCTGTGTCAAATCATAAGAACTAATTTGAAAGCCTATGAAACCTTTCCTTATCGTAAGTTTTGGGCCAAATTGGGATCCTGTACGGGTATATAAAAAAACATCTCCGTAACACTTAACGGAGATGTTTTTTTAAGACGGCTTTTTACTCAATACAACAATCGACGGCCTTACGGACAAAAGCTTTCATTTTTGCCAATTTACCCTGAGGTTTTGGGGCCTCATTTTCTTGTTTGGGAGATGACTTGGTGGCTTCTTCTACTTTTGCGGAAAGACGTTTAATATCATCGCCCTTATCTTCAATCCACTTAACATCATCAACATTAAGCATGTTCATATTCAAACCCCAGAACATACAATAAAGCTCATAGGCTTGATTGAAGAGCTTGTAGGCTTCCTCTTTGTTCCCCAAGGATTGTTGTTTTGTTCCAACTTCCATTAACCGCATGCTGGAGGCTAACAAGTGTTTGGAAATGCACCATACCTCCCCTTCATAGGCCGGGATAACTTTTTGCATTAATGTTTTGCGTAATTCGCGAACATCTTCAACCAAATCGTAAAAAGAATTTTTGCCTGTTTTAGCTCCGCTAAAGACCAGATGTTCCTCAATTGAAATTAAGTTCATAATTGCAATCGTCAAATCCTGATCCGAAGATAAATCTTTGGGATTAACTTTTTTGGCTGAATCTATTCTTTCGACAAATTCTTTAACATCTTTTGCTTTTCTCATTTTGTGCTCCTAAAACGAATATAATTCTGCGGCGGAGGCAGCCTCAACGGCCGGCTGGCATAGCGGATAAAAATAAAAATAAGCACTTGCCGCGGCCAATGCAACAACCGGAACAACAACTTTTTCAAACGGAAAATGAGCGTGTCCGCCATTGCGAGCTTTCATCCATTGATAAAACTTTGAAGAATAAATAAGGATAAAAGCCCCTAAAAGGGTGCTAAACAAAAACGGATCCAGATAAAAGATTCCGATTGCTATCGGGGAATACTTCATTTCACTGATATACATAAAGCCAATGGCTCCAACGGAAATGACCATGGAAAGGACATCTCTTCCCCAAAAACGCCAGCCTTTTTTCTCAAACCACAAAATTAACCAATAGCCGAGAAGAGCCAAAAAGCCTCCGGCCCATACGCCGACAACGCTATCATCAACCCCAAGGCTGCGTGCAATTTCCAGAGAAGCACCTACGGCGATTGTACAAACGGCACATGCCGGATTAGCCCAAGCCGATGTTGTAAAGGCTAACAAAAACATTACGACCAATAATATCATCTTTTTTTCCTTTGCTTGCTATAATACCAGATACCGACGCACTATGGTGCATCGGTATCTTTGTTTTCCATTAAATGTCAAGACCGTGCAAAAAGCAACAACTTTATATAAGTTATTCTTTTGTCTCCGGAGTGTTTTGTTCTTTGCCTCCTTTAAGGTAACGGCGAGCCATCTTTAAGGCATTTTCAAAGGTTGATGCCGTTGAAATCGTGTGATAATTTATCCCTTCTTTCAAAAAAGCATCATGCAAAACACGACGTGGTTGCTTTTTAACATTTGAGAAAATGATTTTGGTATCGTATTTTTGAAGTTTTTTTACAAACTCAACAATGATATTGGCACCGCTTGCATCAACAACCGGAACATAACCCATACGCAAAATCAAAACCTTCGGATGATCCTTTATTTTTTTGAAAAAGCTTGAAATTTGTGAGGCTCCGCCAAAAAATAACGGACCGGAAAAACGTAAGGACATAACCCCTTTGTTGTGAAGGACTTCGGCCATTTCTCGTCCGCCGCTGACTTCAGGAATGGTTTCTTCATCGGTTTCAATTTCAATTTCTTTACTCATGCGATGCATAAAGATAATACTGGCCAGAATAAAACCAACCGAAATTGCCGTGTTAAGGTCAACCAAAATTGTTAACAAAAGCGTTACCAGTAATGTATAACGATCTCCTCTCGGGCCTTTGATTAATTTATACATTTTATCCAAATTGAGCATGTTCCAGCCGATTAAGATCAATACCGTAGACAAACAAGCCAGTGGAATGTATTTTGCGGCCGGTGACAATAAAAGCATAAACAACAGCAAGAAAACCGATTGCATAACTCCGGCTAACGGAGAATAAGCATTTGCTTTATAATTGGTTGCCGTACGGGCTATTGCTCCGGTTGCCGGAACACCCATAAAAGCAACGGAGGCCAAATTGGCAATACCTTCCCCAATCAACTCGGCATTCGAATTGTGGTTATCACCGCTCATTCCGTCGACTACCGTAGCACTCAGTAAAGATTCAATACTTGCCAAAAAAGCAATGGTTAAGCCGCTTGGCAAAACCTTTAAAGCCAAAGCTAAATCAAACTCCGGAAAATGAGGCGCCGGAAGAAAATGCGGAATACCTCCAAATTTATTACCGATGGTATCAATATTTAACCCGCAAACGGCAACCAATAATGTTGAGGCAACCACGCTGATTAAATAAACCGGAAGCTTTGGAGCACGCATTTTAATATAAAAAATGCACATAAAAGAAAACATGCTGACAATTACCGATGTCATGCTTAGTTTATCTAAATTGCTCAAATATACTTTCCATTTCGGAAGAAAATCTGCTGGAACCGAATCTACCTGCAAGCCGATTAAATCTTTTATTTGGGTTGAAATTAACAACAAACCGATACCGGCCGTAAAACCAACCACAACCGGATACGGAATATATTTGATGTATGTTCCCAAGCGGAGAAGCCCGGCTGATATCATGACAATTCCTGCAACAACCATGGTCATGGCTAAACCTTCATAACCATATTGGCTGATAACACTATAGATAATGACAACAAATGCTCCCGTCGGGCCGCCGATTTGGTAACGACACCCGCCCAAAAGTGCAATAAAAAATCCGGCAACAATTGCTGTATATAACCCTTGAGCCGGAGTCACACCGGAGGCAATCGCCAAAGCCATGGCCAACGGAATCGAAACAACGGCTACCGTCATTCCCGCAATGCTGTCTCTTTTAAAATGTTCAACAGTGTATTTTCTTTTATGCAAAACTTCTATTAATTTTGGAACAAAGTTTGCAATATAAAACGAGCTAATTCTTTGTATTAAGGCTGACATTTTCATTCTTTCTGAGTTAATATGATTTATTCTTTTTTTTACCGCAGATACAAATACAACTCTTAAATTTTCTGTCAAGGGCTGTCTGAAAATTTTTTTGTTTTTTGCATAATCTTTTTTCAAAAAAATCCCCTCATTATTAGAGGGGATTTTTTTAAGATGCTTTTTTATTTTCTTTTTTACGAAGAATAAACTCCGCTTTCTTTTCTTTATTGATGACTTTTTCATCAATCACAATTTCTGCAACATCTTTTTTATCCGGAATTTCATACATCAATTCCAGCAATGTATCTTCCATGATTGCTCTCAAACCGCGTGCTCCGGTTTTGCGTTCAATTGCTTTTTTGGCAATTGCTTTGAGAGCTCCATCGGTCATGGTTAATTTGACATTATCCATCTCAAACATGGTTTGATATTGTTTTAAAAGAGCATTCTTGGGTTCTGTTAAAACACGGATTAAAGCCTCTTCATTTAAGTCATCTAATGTTGCAATGACCGGTAGACGGCCGATAAACTCCGGAATCAAACCGTATTTCAGTAAATCTTCCGGCTGGACATCTTTGATGATTTCTCCGATGTTGCGTTCGTCTTTTCCGGTTACTCTGGCTCCAAAGCCAATGGAATTTTCTTTGCCACGGCGGCTGACAATTTTTTCCAATCCGGCAAAAGCCCCGCCGCAGATAAACAAAATATTGCTGGTATCAACATGCAAAAATTCTTGTTGCGGGTGCTTTCTTCCGCCTTGGGGCGGAACATTGGCAACCGTCCCTTCAATAATTTTTAACAACGCCTGTTGGACTCCTTCTCCCGATACATCTCGGGTTATGGAAGGTCCGTCTGTTTTACGCGTAATTTTATCAATCTCATCAATATAGACAATACCACGCTGAGCTTTTTCAATATCATAATTGGCGTTTTGGACCAATTTTAAGATAATGTTTTCAACATCTTCTCCAACATAACCGGCCTCGGTTAATGTTGTGGCATCCGAGATTGCAAACGGAACATCCAATATTTTGGCCAACGTCTGTGCCAAAAGCGTTTTTCCGCTACCGGTTGAACCAATCAAAATCACGTTGGATTTGGCAATTTCAATATCATTTTTATTTTGTTGGCAGTTTAAGCGTTTGTAGTGGTTGTAAACCGCAACGGAAAGAACTTTTTTGGCTTGTTCTTGACCAATGACATATTGATCCAAAAATTCTTTAATTTTGGACGGAGACGGAAGACTTTCCGCAGTAGAACCTCCTAACGGGTTATTTTTGCTTTCGTTTAATTCATCTGAAACGATGTTGATGCACACATCTATACATTCATCACAAATATAAACACCGCGACCGGCGATTAACTTTTTTACCTCATTCTGGCTCTTTCCGCAGAACGAGCAATGCAATACATCGTTGTTATCGTCTTTTTTGTCTGTCATTTTCTTATCCTATTTTAAAATATCTTGTCGAGATGTAATAATCTGGTCAATCAAACCAAATTTCTTAGCCTCTTCCGGCGTCATAAAATTATCTCTTTCCATTGCTTTTTCTATTACCGAAAGCTTTTGTCCGGTCCGATCGGCATAAATTTTATTTAATCTTTTTTTCATATCCAAAATCAAACGGGTACGAATTTCCATATCGGTTGCTTGCCCTTGGAAACCACCGGAAGGCTGATGGATCATGATTTGGGAGTTGGGCAAAGAAATGCGTTTTCCCTTTGCTCCGGCCGTTAGCAACAAGGATCCCATTGAACATGCCTGCCCGATGCAGATGGTATTAACGTCGCAATTAATATAGTTCATGGTATCATACATGGCCATTCCTGCCGTAACGGAACCTCCGGGAGAATTGATATAAAAGAATATATCTTTCTTCGGATCTTCTGACTCCAAAAATAAAAGCTGAGCACAAACCAATGAAGAAATTTCATCATTGACTTCTCCGGTCAGAAAAATAATCCTTTCTTTAAGCAAACGAGAATAAATATCAAAAGAACGTTCCCCTTTTGAGGTTTGCTCTATAACCATGGGGATAAGAGCATCGCTTGGTGCAAATGGATTTGTCATTTTTTATTCCTTTTAATTATAAATCTTATTTATTTTATTATTATTTATACAATAAATTGTTAAGAAAACAATAAAAATGGAGAATTTTTTCTTTATTTGTCTTATTATCTGGACGTGATTTGAATTAACGAGAGATGGATCTTATGCTTTATGAACCTTTGTTTCAACCCGATATTTTAAGTACAATCGGCCGGAATTTTACGAATTTTTTCTTTTTTAAGGGGTGGTTTCTTTTTGCGGCCATTGTGTTGGTTTTGGTCCTGATTGCAACATGGCTCACGGTTCGTAAATCTGCTCCGGCTTATGAAAATACTTTTCCAAAAGAAAATTTTTCTTTTGATCGCCAAAATAAGATGCACCGCTTGAGCTTGTATTTATTATTGCTTGTTTTGTCTGCGTATTTGCTTGCCATGCTGTTGCTTGAGAACTCTCTCTTTAATAATCATGATCTTATGTCTCAAAACACCATCATGATTTTTCTCCGTGGAGCAATGCCTCAATTTGATACGGAACGTTTTACACCAACGGCCTTTTTTGATGTTAATTTGGTCTATGCCCTCACCCACAATTATTACCTAATTGACTTTTATCTTCTCCTTAAAAATGCTTTAATTGCCTTTTTGTTTTATCGCTTTTTGAGTTTTGTTCCCGTTGTCCAACGCTTACTCGGAATTTCTGCGTTGATGTTGTTACCCGGTATCTTTTGGATTAATAACATCATTTTTCCTGAACAAAACATGCTTCTTTTTATTCTCCTTAGCTTGATTGAAGCAAAGAAGTACTGTCTGGAAGGGTCAAAAAAACGCAATTTTTTTGCCTTTGTCATTTTTATGAACTTGGCTCTTTATACCAAGGAACACGCTATCCTTTTGTATTTAGGGATTTTGATTGTTGCAATTTTATACCACGTTTATGTTGAAAACATTAATTTTAAGAGTTTTATACATCCCTTCCGCACCATAAAGTCCATGCCCTTGGAATTTATGATGTTTTTCTCAATGTGGCTGTATTCCACCTTATATATGTTAATTATGGTTCAGTCGGACAAAAATTCTTATATCGCCATGGGGCGGGAAGAATTTATAAACCTGTTTTATTTATACCGTGTTGAGCTCTTTATTGCTGTCATCGGCATTATTGTTCTTGTCAAGAAAATATGGCAAAAACGCTTTAACGGAAATCCCATGTTTAATGAAGGGTTGTTTTTGGGAGCCCTTATTTCTATTTATGCCATTATTTTTTACATCAAGCTTGCCCCGATTTCTACCCATGTCTATTTTAAGAGTTATTATCTGGTAATTGCGACCCTTTTTGGCGGACTTTATTTGGTATGGAACATGCGGCCGTCCAAAATGGCGGCTTGTGTCTTAGTCGCTTTTTTGTCTTGGTCAGCCAGTATTAATTATCATAATTTTCAGACCGAGCAAGGTGTTTATTATCGAGAAGCGGCCGAGTTTTTGGCTTCTAATTCCAGCGATAAACAAGCTATCCACGTTTATCTCTCCCGCTTTGTTGAGTATAATCAATGGACGATTGACTCTTGGAGCACGGCTTTTCATTACTATTGGCCGGAAAAGCTAGTTGTTTTCAAAACACCAAACATGCCGGATAATCGTGCTATGTATTATTATGCCATGCGGAAAATTTACAAACCGATTATTCCGCGTCCGGTACCGGATAAAGGCGATTATTACATTTATAAAAAGAACTATTATGAGTTTGACGATTATGCCGTCATTGCTCGCCGCCAAAAGGTAAAAGTTTATGAAAACAAGGTTTTTCTTATTTATAAAATCCTTGATTAATCTTTTATTTTTTCTTTATCGTCCAAGTTTAGTGTTTCTTCAACGATAAACAACGGGCGTTTTTTGGCCTCAACGAATATTTTGGCAATATATTCTCCGATGATTCCCAGAGATAAGAGCTGAACTCCGCTGAAAATCGTGATTATCGTAACCAAAGAAGCCCAGCCGACAACCGTCCCTTTGGCTGAATACCGGTAAAACAAGTATATCAGAAACAAAACGCTTAAAAAGCAAATAAACAACCCCAAAAAAGTTACAATCCGCAACGGAACAATTGAAAAGCTGGATACCCCGTTCCAGGCCAAAGCTAACATTTTGTTCAAGGGATACTTTGTTTCTCCGGCCGTACGGGCTGTTCTGTCGTAATAAACTTGTGCCGTCTTAAAGCCAAGTAAGGGAACTGTTGCTCGCAAAAAGAGATTCCGCTCGGGAAATTGTTTTAAGGTTTCGACCGCACGACGACTCATTAAGCGATAATCCGCATGGTTGTACAAGACATCAACCCCAAACAAATTTAACAAACGATAATATAATTGTGCACTGGTTCGTTTGAAAATACTGTCGGTTTTGCGAGATTTGCGGATACCATAGACAACCTCTGCTCCCTCTTCCACACATTTTAACATTTCGGCAATGCATTCCGGGTTATCCTGCAAATCGGCATCGATTGTTACATACAAATCGGCATCAACGCTATACATGCCGGCAATAATTGTACTTTGGTGTCCAAAATTGCGAGAAAGCTTTATTCCGGCAAACATTTTATCTTGAGCACAGGTTTGCGAGATAATCTCCCAAGTTTTGTCCTTTGAGCCATCATTTACCAAACAGATTTTACTTTCGGGACTGACTTTTTTTTCTTTAACCAGCGAGGTCAAAAGCTTTTTCATGGTTTTTATTGTGGAGGGTAAAATTTCTTCCTCATTATAGCATGGTAAGATGATTAACAATTTTTGTAATTTTTCAGCCATATCAACCTCTCTGTGATTAAACCTACTTGATTTTAATATATCACTTTCTTCTAAAACTTGTATAGAGGCAAAAAAATTCCTACACAATTTTTAAATGATTATCTTAAGTTAATCACTAGACATGTTTGTAAATATGTCTAAAATATTTTTTAGCTTTTGTTGCGAAAGGATTGATTATGAACAAAGTCCCTAAAGTTTCCGTTTTGATTCCGCTCTATAATTCTGCTCCGTTTCTTGTGGAAACTCTGAACAGTTTTTTGCAACAAACGTTTCAAGACTTTGAACTGATTTTGCTGGATGACGCCTCTTGTGATGACACTGAAAAGCTAATCCTACAAGTTAAGGATCCGCGAATATCTTATTATAAAAATGAGAAAAATTTAGGCATCTCTGCCTCCCGTAACAAATTAATGGACTTGGCAAAGGGAGAATATTTGGCAATATCCGATCATGATGATCGTTCTCATCCTCTTCGGTTGGAAAAACAGGTGCATTTTTTGGACGAGCATCCTGATGTTAGTGTTGTTGGGTGTGCTACAGAGCTTTTTTGTTCTACCAAAGGGAAAAACTTTTGGAAAAAACTCAAAAACGCTTTCATTAATTTGGGATGGGTTTGGGTGCATCCCGACTTTCCATCTTTGGAAGATGCTTGGCACGGGTGCCCGGTCATGCATTCTTCGGCCATGATACGGAAAGCTGATTTTGAACGTTTTCACCTCCGCTATAATCCGGATTATTCTCCGGCAGAAGATTATGGCTTGTGGACCGAGGCTCTGTTGCACGGATTAAAACTTGCCAATCTGCGAGAAGTTTTGTTTTTTTATAATTTGCACGGAAATAACTTTTCTTTAGTAAGAAAAGATGCCATGCGAATTGCCGACCAAAAAGTTAAAGAGGTTATTCGGCAAAATCTCGGCTTGAACAACGCAAAACGCTATCCGTATTGGAAAGTTATTTTGCACAAATTACGCTTAAAATGGTTGTTGCGATGATGTTTTCTTTATCTAAAATCTTTGCTTATTGGTTTAAGCTTAACAAAAAACTGCGTTTTTTGCTTGTCGGTGGCGGAAATACCGTTTTTTCTTTTTTGATTTTTACTATTGGAATTTCTTGGCTCCAATGGAACTATCAGGTGGTTTTGATTATCACTTATCTGCTTTCCGTTAATTTTTCTATTTTAAGCATGCGGTCTTTAGTCTTTGAAGGAAAAGGCAATTTGGCAAAAGAATATGCTAAAGCCGCCTTTGTCTATTTGAGCCTGCTTTTGCTCAATTATGCTTTTTTATTTTTGTTTATTGACTTGTTTGCTTGGAACGAAATTGTCGCCCAATTTCTCTACACGCTCTTGGCGACTATTTCTACTTTTGTTTTGCATAATAAATTTTCCTTTTCTTCTGCGAAAAAGTAATAAAAAAATCCCTTGCCTTTTCAGACAAGGGATTTTTAATTTGGATGGACGATGGCTTACCACCAAGCACTGGATGTCCAAGAGCCGTCATTGGTTACTTGTGTTCCGGAAAACATTCTCTGATAAGAGTTAGAAGAAGTCAATCCTGATGGTTTTATCGGCGTTTGTCCTGTCAAATTGCTACATCCAGAAAACATATTAAATGCATACTCAAGGCTTTGTGACAATTTTGGAATATTCCCCGTTAATCCGCTACATCCCTTAAATGCAGAATTTCCATTTATTAACTTAGGAGGCAAATTTGGAATTGTGCCTTTCAATTGATAGTGCCTATAAAAGGTATAACTAAACCTCTCTAAACTAGATAAATTCAATTGTTTTATTTCAACAATATTTTTTATCGGTATCTCTGGAAGGTATTCAAGCACACCCGTAATCGTGATAATATACTGATTATTATCAGCATACGTATGATTTGCAGTTGTACCAATTAAATTATCTTCAGTTTTGTAAGTTTTTTGTTCGCCATCGCCCCAGTCAATATTAACCTCTACCGTCGCTCCGTTTTTGAAGACCAGAAGAGGTATCCTAACATTTTTATTTAAGTTTGTATCACAACCAATTTTATAGCTCCACCATTTTCTGGACTATCATTTTCGATTTTCGAACAAGCCTGTACTTGTGTTGTTGCCCCAACCATTCCGGCAATGGCATCATACCCGGTCGGACAAGCGGCACAACTTCCCGGACCAATATTGGCTTCATTATATCGGGAATTGATATTCCCCGTATATCGGGGTAAAAAAGCTATGGATGCCTCGGCTAAATTTGACCATAATACAATGATGATTCCTATCAATCCTGAGATACGCTTCTGCATGACACCGCCCTCCGAGTTTATCGTAAACTTGTGTGGCGTGATATATATGCGTTATCTCTATAAAAATGGGTCGCTTTTATACAAAAATACATATTAAATTTGGAAATTTAATATTGTTACTTCATATATCACACTGTATTTATGATAACTTATTTTCTGTATTTTTAATGCATCAAAACACGTTAAGGTCAAAATTTCTTGAAACCCTTTTTCTTCATTGCAGCCTGTTTCCTCCTTGAAACAAAAAATGCCTCTTTTTAAAAAGAGGCGTAAAAAATCAGCCCCTCTTTTCAAGGGGCTGAGATTTGATTAATGTAATTACAATTACGCAATTATGGTTTTGACGTGTTCTTTTAACTTTTCCAAAACATCGGCTTTTGGAGTATATTTTTCCTCAAACGGAGGAATTGTCTCCCACCCTAATTGTTCATAAACTGCTTGGATTTGGTTTACAACACCTGGTTTCCAGCCATAAGAGGCAAAGGCAAAGGCCTTTTTGTTTTTGGGTTGCAAGCCTTTCATATAAGTTACAAAGGCAGCTACCCTTGGGAAAAGCTCATTGTTTAAGGTCGGAGTACCGATTGCGACATATTTTGCATCCATAAAATCTGTTATGACATCGGATATATGAGCCATGCTTAAACAACGTTTTACAACCGGAATCCCGGCATCTTCAAAAACGGAAGTTACTACCTCTGCCATTTTGGCTGTGGCTCCCCACATTGTGTCATAAACAACAACGGCCTTTCCTTGATTTTCGCCGCTAGACCAACGACAATAGTTGTCCAAAATCTTTTTGACCTCTTCTCCTTGCCAAATACAGCCATGAGACGGGGCTATCATTTCAATATCAAGATTCAAATCATGAGCCGTATTGAGGGCTTTTTGTGCCTGAGCTCCATATGGGAACAAAATATTTGCATAATAACGCTTGGCTTCATCCATTACGACATCAAAAGGAGCTTCTTTAACAAACAAGGCGTCCGTACAATAATGTTGTCCGAATCCATCGTTGGACAATAAAAGCTTCTCTTCAGCAATATAGGTCATCATTGAATCAGGCCAGTGAAGCATCGGTGTTGTGACAAAGGACAATGTTCTTTTACCAATGGATACCGTATCTCCGGTTTTGATGATTTGGAACTGCCAATTGCTGGTGTCAAAATGCTCATCCAAAGCTCTCTTGCCAGCGGCATTGGTGATAATAACCGCTTGCGGAGCCAATTTCATGACCTCGGGGATATTGCCGGAGTGATCCATCTCAACATGGTTGACAACAACATAAGCAATCTTAGAAAAATCCGTAACGCTTTTTACGCGGGCTATCATTTCATCTGACAGATAGTGTTTTACACCATCAACCAAAGTAATTTTATCATCCATAATTAAATAAGAATTATAGGTAGAGCCGCGGGGCGTGCTGTAGCCGTGGAACTCGACCAAATTCCAATCTTTTACCCCTACCCACCAAATGTCTTTTTTTACTTGTTTTGCGTTCATCAGAGATACTCCTTATAAAATTTCTTCATGCTTATAAATAATATTAAAATTTGATGTTGACAACTTAAATATAAAATTATAAACAATAATAACAATCATTATCATTTAGGCAAACAAATGAGATATTCAAAACAAAGAGATGTTATTTTACAAACCCTAAAAGCTAAAAGGGAACACCCTACCGCCGAGCAACTTTACGCTATGGTCAAAGCTGTTCTTCCCGATATTAGTTTGGCAACGGTTTATCGAAATTTGAATCAGTTGGCAGAATGCGGAGAAATCTTAAAGCTCGAAGGTTTGAATAATATGGCTTATTATGATGGTTGTGTTGAAAAACATCATCATTTTATTTGCACCAAATGTAATAAAGTTTATGATATTAACCATTCTGAGGCTTTTGATTTTTTAAGAAAAGAAGTCTCAACAAACGGTTTTCAGGTTGATGATTTTGATCTTGTTTTCAAAGGAATCTGTCCTGAGTGCTTGCGTAAAACAAAAATCAACTAATCTAACGGAGATATAAAATGGAACTTAAAGGATCTAAAACAGAAAAAAATTTGATGGAAGCTTTTGCCGGAGAATCTCAAGCTCGCAACAAATATACTTATTATGCTTCTAAGGCTAAAAAAGAAGGCTTTAATCAAATTGCCGATATTTTTGAAACTACGGCCGGAAATGAAAAAGAACATGCTAAATTGTGGTTCAAATATCTCCATAACGGTGATGTTCCATCAACTATGGATAATTTGAAAGATGCCGCTGCCGGTGAAAATTATGAATGGACCGACATGTATGACCGCATGGCTAAAGAAGCAAGAGAAGAAGGCTTTAAGGAAATTGCCGCTAAATTTGAAATGGTTGGTAAAATTGAAAAGTTGCACGAAGAAAGATATCGCAAACTGTTGGCCAATATTGAAGAAGGTCGTGTCTTTGAACGTGACGGAAAAATTATGTGGGAATGTGCTAACTGCGGTTATGTTTGTGAGTTGGAAAAAGCTCCGCTTAAATGCCCGGTTTGTGATCATCCGCAATCTTATTTCTTTGAAAGAAAAGAAAACTACTAATCTTTTCTCTATCAAAAATAAAGCCCCTTTTCAGGGGCTTTATTTTTTGGATTATTTTACATTTCCGCACCACGATAAATCGGCTTTGCAAAAGATCTAGACGAGACGAGTTCCTTGCTCATGAGTTTTCCGCTCTCATATTCTTCCTTGAATTTATCAAAATCTTTATAAAAGTTTTTGATATCACCGCCGGCTTTAAGATATCCGCCCAGTGCGACTTCTATATAATCGGAAGTTTTTGGTTTATCAATGCTTTTCTTGGGGTTGGCATCGTGGAAACGAATCAGTATGGCTTTGCGTCTGGCATTGAGAGCAGCGACTTCCTTAACTGCCGGAATTTTTGGCAAATCCGTACATTCTAAATCCGTCCCTATTCGATCAAACAGAGCCTTAAAAACAGTCTCTTGATTATACACGGAGACATTTTTGCAATCCCCATCCGGCAAGACTGCTTCTAAAAATTCTTTGTTTGATATTTTAGCAGAATCACTCATAATAAGTCTCCTTTTGCAGGGGTATCTAATACTTTATTTATACCATATCTGGCCTGTGCCCGCAACAGATTTTTGTAACAAAAATGTAACAATTTCTCTTGACAAATGAATTATTGCCACAATTCTTTTATACCGTTAACAACTTTGCTATAAAAAGGGATAAAATAGTCTTTGGGCAGCTCTTTTTTGCTAAAATGATAATAGTTTTTCCAGTTGTCAGCACTGACAGAAAGCGGACTCCGATTAAACTCAAGATGAGACAATCTTTCTCGTGGCAGCTCCACTAAATTTAGTTTTTCACACCCGATAAAGATAAATTCGCCACCGCTTCCGTACTGTGTGCTAACGTATTCAACCGTTGATTCGCTAAAATCGGCATGACCCTTAAAATATTTATCAAATTTGGCGATTTTAATTGACGGACAGCCAATAAGATTAAAACGTCCGCGAGCATTTTTGCCTACTTGTAATTGTTTGATGGCGGTATCTTCACTCAAATCTGCCGTGCCGGCAAAATCATCTCCGATAACAAGGTTATGCAATGTTTGAGGTTTATTTGACGAGATATTGATTTGACCTTTACAGTCTTTACCAATGTTTATTCCATAAACACTAACGTTATCCATCACAAAACCACCACGAAAAGAATCGCCGATTTGGATTTCTCGTCTCCCCCAATTTTGGCTCAAGGTAATGGAGGCATAACAATAATAACCTATACTTATGGCATGAAAACAAGAATTCTTGATATTCAAATTACCGCTATAAACATCTCCGATAGCTAAATTAAAGCAATTGATACTGTCAAACAAAGTGATATCACAACGACAATTGTTTTCAATTTCAATGCTTTTAATACTATTTCGAGACATGTTTATTCCACCGGAAAAATTTTCTTTAATTCGTAAATTTTCAATGGTGGTATTGTCTCTTAGGTCTATTAAAGCATCACAATTATTTTCGATTACAAGTTTTTTTATCTTGGCTTGGCTTAGATTGTACACGCAGTTTTTGGAATACTCGGCAATCTTAATGGTATGGCTTTGGAGTTTTGACACATAAATTTTTACATTGGACAGTCTTTGTCTTAACAGCTTTTTTAACTGCTTTTCCTGAAGATATTTTTCTTCATTGTGGTCTGCATATTTTATAATCGATAAATCAAGCACGGCTGCCGCTTCTTTGCTAAGACTAAGGCGTCTTTTCATAATAAAACGATAGAGGATTTTCTTTTCTTGTTTGCTGAGTTCTTTGTCTTTTGGAGTTTCAATATAGGTTATTCTTTCTCCGCAATATTCCATTTTGCAAATTAGAACGTTTTCATCATTTTTTAGTATCCAGATACATTTATTGCCATTTTGTCGGCTGAGATGATACCCCTCTTCTAATTGATAAAAATTATTATTTTCTATCGGCACGGCTGTTTCCCTTCTGTTCTGTTTTTTTATTATTTTAATGTATTGCATATGTAATCACTGACTTAAGCTTATCTAGTCTGAAAATAAAAATTTTTCGTCTTTTTTATTTAAGTCTTTATTTTTGCTTTTTTTATGCTATACTTTGATTTTGGTTTAACTATTAATAAGGAAAATATGTTTGCTTTAATTTTATTTGGTGTCGGTGCGATTGCGATATCTTTTTATTGTTCCGTTATGGAAGCTGCTCTTTTATCCATTGTCCCGAGCTATGTTGCTCAACTTGAAGACAAAAATCCTGTTCTTTTCAAAAAAATATCTCTGTTAAAAGGAAATCTTGATGAACCTTTGGCGGCAATTTTGTCCCTTAATACCATTGCCCATACGGTTGGTGCGGCCGGTGTTGGGGCAAAGGTTGCCGAAATTTACGGGCAAGCTTATATTGGTCTGGCTTCCGGTATTATGACTTTCTTAATCTTAACCTTATCGGAAATCTTGCCGAAATCGGTCGGGACAAAATACTGGAAACAGCTTATCCCCTTTTTGGCTTGGAGTTTGCATATCATCATGTTTGTTATGAAACCGTTGATTTGGGTATGTACGCTGATTACCCGCTGGTTTGACAACAAAAGCAATGATATCTCCAATATAAAAGATGAAATTAAGGCTCTTGCCCGTATGGGAAAGGCTTCTAACGTTATTGATGAAAATAAATATCGTGCCATTATCAATATCATTAATTTAAGTGAAGTGAAATTAAAAGATATTATGACGCCGCGGACTGTTGCACATACCGTTCGTCCAGACATGACCATTAAAGAGTTTGATGAATTTGTTAAAACATCTCCGTTTTCTCGTTTCCCAATTGTGGATGAGACCGAGCAAAATTTTTACGGATATATTCACAAATCCAGCTCTGATGATGCTAAAGATACGGATGTTGTTAAACAATACGGACGCCCAATGCGGAGTTTTTCTCAGGATGCTCATTTGGAGATTGTTTTATCCGCCATGTTGGAAGACCATAATCATATGGCTTTGGTGATTGATCAATTTGGAAACTGGCTCGGAATCATTACTTTGGAAGATATTTTGGAAACAATCCTCGGAAAAGAAATTTTAGATGAAACCGATACCGTTGCCGACATGCGTCTTTATGCAAAGATGAAATGGCAAAAAAGAAAAGAACAGCGAGGAATTACGCTTCCGGCAGAATAGATTAACCGCCTTCGGGCGATTTTTTTATCCCTTGAAAAGCTTATTTTCAGAATTATTTGTTTGAGGCAAAGCTTTTTTTAGGAGAAAAATAATGTCAAACCAAATTACCTCTACCGATAAAGATTATAATGTTCCGGTTCATAATGTAACACATGGAGATATTCGAACTTTGTTGCACCATTTTTGGAATATGATGGATTTTCCTCATCATTCTGATATGCACGAACTGGAGCCTAAAATTGAAGTTAAAGAAAATAAGAATAATGTCTGTGTTACCGCAGAATTGCCTGGATTATCCGAAAAAGATATTGATATTGAAATTTCTTCTGACGGGTATTTAACGATTTCCGGAGAAAAAAGGCAAGAAAATGAAGAAACTCATCAGGGCAACTATTTTTCTGAAATCTCTTATGGAATGGTCAAAAGAACAATTCCCCTTCCCTGGGATTTGCAATTTGAAAATGCCAATGCCGAATATACTGACGGAATGCTCAAAATCAATATTCCCAAGACAGCTGTGGAACAACAAAAGAAGAAGAAAATTTCTGTTACTAAAACGGCTAAAAACACCAAAAAACAATAAAACTATGTGTGTGATAAACGGAGGCTTATTAAAAATAAGCCTCTATTTTTTTAAGAGGTTTACTTTGTTCCGAGAGATATCTAAAACCGCATTAAAGTTATCCCCGTCTTGTAGTTTATTTTTGCGGATAAAACCGCACTTTTGGCAACGCTGAACCAGAACATAACTTCCGTTTTTGATTTCAACATCAATGGGTTCCATCAACCCACCGCAATCAGATGCTCTGTCGCCGGGGTTAATATCAACATGCTTTGAATAAAGGCATTGCGGGCAATGATTGGTATATCCGTTGCCGGATACTTTTGTTCCACAATGTTCACACACAAAGTCCTCAATATTTCTCTGAAATTTTTTCATCGGCTTTAGATTTCTCTTTGTTTTTGGCGTAAAAGATATTTTTTTTGTTGTTCAACATCACAATTTTTTAACACCTCTGGAATATTGTTGAAATCTTCAATACATTGGTAAATTTCTTGGATTTGTTGTGGTGTTGCCCTTGTTAAAATCGGCTGGGTAAAATCCGGAACAGCGATTCTTTGTTCTTCTGACCTTCTAGACTTATTAAGAGATGTAAGTGTTTTTGGGGATTGTTGCCCTTTTATTAAAACCGGGGTTTTACTGTTTTTACGCATTTCTTTTAGCTCCGGCTCAATAAAATACTCATACATTCGGTCTTCTATCGGGAATGTATAGGATTTGTTTTCTAAATCTTGCCATTGATGATTTAAAACAGAATTGTCAAAGGTAAAACTTGTTATCATTTGGGATAAATTTACATTTTTATAGGTATATATTTGTTCAATTGTTTTTTTATCAATCGCCTGTTCTTTCATGATAAAAAGCTGATGTTCTTTTAAATTATCGTCAATTAACTTTTCAAACCGTGCCTTGTTTTTGCTTGAATTTAATGTTGCTCCTATCTTTTTATAGCAAAAATCAACAATTTGCGGATTGTTCTTAATTTCATCCGCACTGATATCCTTAAAAAGAAACTTCAACCACTCCGCATAATAAATATGGCGAACAAGATTTTCATTAATCGGTTTTTGTTGTATTTTTAATTTATTTATCTGGATATTAACATTTTTATAAATCTGATCTTGTCCATTACCTAAAAAGTCTATCCGATTAATTCCATCCATAATTTCTAATCGATTATCGTTAATCGTTATGTCTTGTTTCATATACGAGCCAAAATCAACACCGCCAATATTATACGCTATTTTTACAGCCTTTTGGTAACCTTTATTTTGCTGTACGGGGCTTATTCCCCTACTAATTCTCCCCATATAACGCTCAACCATTCGAATTGTTGAACGCATATAGTTCGGAAAATATGTTGCCATCCACATTTTTTGCGTTTCATTCGCAATAAAAGACCATTCTTTGTCCCTATTTATGGTGTCATTTTTTTCTGGAAAAATTTGTTTATCTTTAATTGCCTGAAAATAATAACCGTATTCGCCATTTTTATATTTATTGATAACAGCCTCTTTATCTTTTGCAGCCAAATATTCATACCTTAATGTTAATAAAGCACAAATATTGGCTGAAATTTCATCATGCATGCAAATTTTGGCATACTGTGAAGGGGAAACATTCCAAATTTTCAAACCTCGGTTATAATTATCTTTATGTTTTTGTTCATGAGCCAATAAATATAAACGCAAACGATACGAATTATTTTTATCAACAAAATAGCGAACAATTTTATTATTGCTATGGTAAAGTAACACTCCACTTCTTGATTTTTCTAAGGTATCTACTTGATAAACAACATCTTTCACTGCGTTTTGAGGCGGTTCTTTTTTACGGACTTGCTCTATTTTATTGGTTTTTGGGAGTTTTTGTTGAACGGTCTTTTCTCCACAAGAAAAAAACAACGCCGAGCCTCCAATTGCCATAATTTTGAGCAATCGCTCCGCTTTTCTTCTTAGCTCTCCGGAATTACGGGTTAATTTATTCATCATCGCCTCTTTTATATCAATTTGGAATTTAGTCTATTTTAGTACAAAATTTGCTTATTGTAAATAAAAAGAGATCTTTGCAATTTTTGTTTTTTTAAAAAAAGTACTTGCAAAATAAAATAAATAAGGTAAATATATCTTCTGAAATCGGGGCATAGCTCAGCCTGGTAGAGCGCTTGCTTTGGGAGCAAGATGTCACAGGTTCGAATCCTGCTGCCCCGACCAGCAAATTGTTGGTCCCGTAGCTCAGCTGGATAGAGCAACAGCCTTCTAAGCTGTGGGTCAGAAGTTCGAATCTTCTCGGGATCGCCATTTCAAAAAAAGAACAGCCTCAGAGAGCTGTTCTTTTTTTATTTTTAGATTTCTTATCCACGCGTGCTTTGCTCAAAAAGCTCTAAGGCTGCTCCAATTGCCTGATCCATATTGAGGTATTTGTAGCCCCCTAACCGACCACAAAAATAAATATTTTTCTCCTTCTGTGCTTTTGACAAATATTTTTGATACAAATCTTCATTTTCTTTACTTATGATCGGATAATAGCGTTCATTCTTTCCTTGTTCAAAATTTTGCGGATATTCGAAAGAAATAACGGTTTTGTCAGATTGGTTATCCAGAAAATATTTATACTCCCCTATCCGTGTAAAATCATAATTATTAGGATAATTAATACAAGCTCCTGATTGAAAATAAGGTTTGTTTAATTCCACAAAATCAAATTTTAAACTTCTGTAGGGTAATTCTCCCTCTGTAAAACCAAAAAATTCATCTATCGGACCGGTATAATAAAGACGCTTGTAGTTTACGCATGATTTTATGTCTTGATAGGATGTTTTTAATTTTACTTCAATTTTGGGATTGTCTAACATTTTTTGTGCTAGCTTTGTATACCCTTCCATGGGAATCCCTTGATATTTATCTTGAAAATAACGATTATCACGCGAAATATAAACAGGGACTCTGCCAGTCACACTCATGTCCAAGTCTTCGGGCTTCATTCCCCATTGTTTTAAGGTATAGTGCAAAAAAACTTTGTCATAAACATATTCGGCTAAAAATAATAAATCTTTATCGCCTGTCTTTTTCAATTCCAAAATAGGAACTTTTACATTAAAACCAAAGGTATCAATTAACTTTTTTTCCAACAAATTGGCCAAATATTCCGGAAAAACCTGATGAATCGAATTAAGATTAAAGGGAATGGGAACCTCTTGCCCATCAATATATCCTCTAACCTTATGCTGATACGGATACCATTTGGTAAATTGACTTAAATAATCCCATACTCTTTTGTTGTTTGTATGGAAAATGTGCGTTCCGTATTGATGAACACATATCCCATTTTTATCAAAATAGTCATAACAATTGCCGGCAATGTGGTCTTTGACATCAATGATTAAAACTTTTTCGCCCAAACAATCGGCTAATTTATTGGCCAGCGTAATCCCCGTAAATCCGCAACCGACAATTAAATTATCTATATTAAATCTTTCCATTCCTTTAACCCTAACCCTATTGCAGAAAAGAATCTTCTCTTAAACATTTTGTATTGATATTTACGCCAAGCCGTTAAATCTTCTTCCACAAAAACACTGGGAAGTTCCTTTATCCGGCAGCCTTGTTGCCTTTTATAGGCAACAAAAATATTCATCATTCTTTCAGCTAAAAAGCCATAAACTCTTTGTTGGTAGGCATCTCTGGTTAAAACATCACTGTGAATTCTTTTTTCAACCTCAAATAAAATTGAAAACAACCATTGAGCATATTCATCAAATAACGCTTTTTTGGCAATCAACATATTTCCAAAATATCCCTGCGAATTGTTTTTTAGCAGATCTTCGGCTAAATCCCTCATCTCAGGATATTTTTCGCCCAAGATATCTAAAACACAATCCATGTCTGATATAACGTGCCCTATTTTATAATTTTGATATAACGTCTTTCTGGTCGGACGCGTTATTTTTGGCAATATCAAATCATAATTTTCAATCGTTTTTTGGATTGTTTGTTCATCTAATCCAAAATCATCAATCACCGAGAGCGGTAAATGATATACCTTTCTTGCATTATCCTTAAAATTAAAAAAGCGACGATAATGAAAAAGTCCGACGTAATCCACCTCTTTGATATTTTTCCATATCCAGTAGGTTGCGGTCAATTCACAATAATGAGGATTTTTGAGGGAAATATTATCCCCTGTATTGTCTCCTAAAATCTGTAAATCTACTTTTGCCGAAGCCTTTCCTACCTGAATGGGCTCTAAAACTTTATTTTTTAAGAGAGGTGTATTTTTATGATAACATGAAAAAATCTTAATTTTCATTTCTGCCGTCCAATAGAATGATAATTTATCGAATGAAGTCAGTTTAAATAAATTATCCAATAAAACAACAATAACTTACAACTCATACCCAGAAGATAAAGGATATTTTTTTCTAAAGACAAATAATTTATATTTATTTTGTCTTCTTACTTTGAAAAAAATAGTTTTCAATTATTTTTCTAATTTTTACAGCCGCATTTCCAATGCCATATGGATTATTTTTGCTGTTCATTAAAATTGAACTTTTATCTTGCTCCAAAAAATATGAGGCTGATGATATTATTTTTTCAGCTTCCGCACCGATTAATTTGGCAAATCCAGCGTCCACACCTTCTGTTCTTTCCGTCTCATATCTTAAAACTAAAACAGGAACACCAAATGTCGGAGCTTCTTCTTGTATGCCACCACTATCTGTTAAAATCAATTTTGATGAAGACATTAGAGAAATAAGCTCTGGATATGATACCGGTGGTAACAATAAAATATTTTTTTTATTACCTAAACAATGATAGAGTTTGTTTTTTACATTTGGATTTGGATGTACAGGAATTACAAACTGATGTTCTTTATATTTTTTTGACAAGAATAGAAGAGAATTAATGATTTCATCCAATCGTTTACCATGATTTTCCCTTCTATGTACTGTCACGAGCACTAATTTGTCATTAAACTTTACATTTAATTTTTCCAAATAATCTTTTGCTCTTTTTTTTACCTCTTCTGGTAATGTTAATAATGCATCAACAACTGTATTTCCTGTCATATAAATATTATTTTTATCAATTCCTTCTTTAAGTAATGCATCAACTGCTTTATTCGTAGGAGCAAAATGTATTGATGAAATTCTTGTGACCATTTGTCTTAAAGCTTCTTCCGGGAAAGGTTCATACAAATCATATGATCTTAAACCTGCTTCAACGTGGAAGACTGGAATTTTATTATAGAATCCTAGCAATGCACCACAAAAAACAGTCATTGTATCCCCTTGAACAATCACTGCATCATATGTTTTTTGCAAAAAAACCTTTGATAACGAACTTAATATCCGAGCTTGAACGTCAGCTAATGTTTGATTTGGTTGCATTACATCAAGATTTATATCTGCTTTTAAATTAAAAACGGACAATGTTTGATTAGACAACTCTTTTTGTTGTTCTGTATTACATATCTCAACATTAAAATTTTCTGATTTTTTTAGTTCTAAAATTACAGGTGCTAATTTTATAACTTCAGGTCTCGTTCCTAAAATCACTAAAATATTTTTCATTTACTTTTCCTTATTGCATGTAATAAGCGTTGTTTTTCATATTTCTCTGCGTACTTACTGATTTTTTTTAAAGTTACAAAAGTCATACAGCCATAAAATAAAAGACGTAACCACGAAAATTTTTTCGTTTCCAATTGAGAAATATCACCAGTGTCAATTTCTAATATCTTATATTGATTTTTCTTTGCGATATAATTAACAAAAAAAGAAGTTAAATATTCTGCTTGATATCCAAAGATTCTATCGGAAAAAGTACCTTTTCTGTTATACTCATCTAATAATAAACCAAAAACTTTTTCACAATATTCAAAAAAATCTTCCCTTTTCATAAGAAAAATATTCTTGTGATATGATAATCCTGTTTCACAAAAGCATTGGAATTCCTTATATAATTCAGGAACTTCATTTA
The DNA here is from genome assembly GCA_944392275.1 of uncultured Alphaproteobacteria bacterium. GTDB lineage: Bacteria > Pseudomonadota > Alphaproteobacteria > RF32 > CAG-239 > CAZU01. The sequence goes on along the minus strand of CALXWA010000001.1, from coordinate 179,536 downwards.
ACATTAATTCCTCTGCATCTTTTTTAAAAAACGTACTACGTTTTTCCCCTAACTCTTCTATTAAAATTGGATGAGGAACAATAATAGAATACTTTTGTAACAGTTTTTGAATTGTCTCTCTATTCAAGCCAACATAATCTAATATACCATTTATTTTTTTATGTTTTGTAAATTTATTCAAATAAAACAAAGTACGGTAATGGCACAAACCGATGTAATCAGGATTTTCTAGTTTATCATAATTTTTCCATGCCCAGTATAATGCCGTTAATTCACAAAAATATCTATTTAGATGAGATATGTTATCTCCAGTATCATCACCTATCATATTAGATTTTAGCCATTCCAGTTCTAAATCTGAAATTATACCGTCTTTGCTTTTGTCTTTTGCAACGGCTCTTCCTACATGAATGGGAACAAGGACTTCATTTGAATATAGGGGAGCTTTTTTGTGATATGCCACAAGTATTTTAATGTTCACGTTTATTCTCCTAATTTTTCTAAATGTTGCAACAAACTTTTTACACCTATTGAGTGGATTTCTTGCAATTTATTTACAATTTTATAGTTTACTTTCCTCATCCTTTCCATTTCATCGCATGTTGGAAGTTTATTCTCTAATAGATCTTTTTTTGTAATATATTGATATCCTAATTGATCTAAATCGCCGATTTCTGGTTGAAGAACTATTGGAATAATTCCATTATCTAAGTACTCTATTGCTTTTGTTGGACAAGCGACATCGTTAACAATATTCTTATCTCTTAATAAAAATCCTAAATCTGCGTTTGCATAAAAATTTTGAATTTCTGAAGGAGATACTGATTTAATTAAGACATCATTTTGATCTGAAACTTTCAAGTATTTAGAGAATTCATCAATATCATGAATTAAAAATATAAATTTAAATTTTCCTAAACATTGTTTTACAATATGTACCATTTCAGAAACATTTTGCCATTTCTGCAATCCTCCTGAATATATAATTCTAAGTTTTTTAGAATTATTGTCTCTATTAATTTTGTTTTCATTAAAATTAAAAATTGGTAATAAGATAAATTTTTTTGTATTTTGTTCATACTTTTTCTTATAAAAATTTATCATATTCTCACTTACAGCAACAAAGCACCCAATGTATTGAAATGCTATACTTTCATACTTTTTAAAACATGAAATTGTTTTTTCTTTTTCTTGATTAAAAATAAGTTCTTCAACAACACATCCATGTATGTCTAAAATAATTTTTTCACCAAATTTTTTAATATACTCTATCGGAATTTGCTTCAAAAAATATAAACTATGTACATATATGGCATTTGCATTCTTTGCCATTTGATAAAAAGAATTTGCATATAATTCTTTATAGACGGTTGTTTTATTATTGGGTAATAAAAAATTTTTATTTTTTAGTGCTTTATAAAATCTTATGGGATGCTTAAGCATTTTTGTAATACTAAGTTTTTTATTTAATTTTTCTATATAAACTTTATCTAAATTTCCTAAGATAGAATCTATCGCCGAAATTCGCCTTACCATCCCATCTTTTTCATTTTTTTTATTTGGGTAATGACCTAAAATTATAATCATAGTTTTCTCCACTTTATAATTTTTTTAAAAAGCTTGTAGATAATATTTTTATTCTTTTTCAAAATTCCTGATGATTTAATGATCTGATTGTATTTATACAGAGTAAGTTCATTCTTCTCAATTGCTTTTAGTAACATCGCAATAACGGCTTCCGGAGAATGATACGCTTCATAATATTGTAGGCATTTTTGACCAATTTCTGACTTTTTATCGTGTACATAAATCATATCAATAATCTCTTGCATACTAAATCCGTTGAGATTATTTTTTAAATTAAAATTATTATAATGATCCATAAAATGAAATATTTTTCCATGAATTTTTTTATAACTAGGATTAAGAAAGACAACAGGCAATTTTAGTGCACACCCTTCCAATGCTGCGGTTCCCATTGCAAAAAGGATATCAATTTTATTTTTTAAATACTTATTCATTTCTTCTTGAGATAAAGTACCTATAAACAACAAGTTCAGCTTGTCTTTATATTTTTTTTCATTAATCAGCTTTTTTGAATCCCCTTCACCTATAATATGGACATTAATTTTTTTATTCGTTGAAATTTCTAATAAATTATCTAGAACATTAATCAAGGGATACACTTTTTCTTTACATAGGCGCCCTAGATAACATACATTAATTTCATCTTTATTAATTACTTCTTCTTTCGCAAATGTATCTTTTCTTAGTGACAAAATTGGGATTTCTTGAGAAAATGGATAAGAAAAAATTCGACGATTGAGAGCAAATGTCATTTCATCCATAAAATAAACCGATTGCAACTTATCTAAATTAAGCAAAACATTCCTATATACATTAAATGTATTTTTGCAAAAATGCCTTACAAAAAAAGGAACCACTTTCTCCGGCAAATTTGTCAAGACTTCTCCTTCAGGACATACATCAATAATATTATGATAGTGAAGACACCAAAATAAAAGTTTGGTATTTTGGTTTGTAATTTCTAAAAAATTTTTGATTCTATAAAAATTAGAAATCGGTGTAATTAATGTCCCCTCAATATCAACAACTGTTTTTTTGTTATCTTCATAATCTACAAAAACAATATCGTTCTCTAAAAGTTGTTTTCGAGCCAATCCGTCAACATAATCAACATAAAAGACGTGCATACCCTGTTCAACAAGGAACCTTGCTAAACGGATAAACAAAAATTCTGCTCCCCCAACAATTTTACTTGGATAAAACAATATGATGTTTTTATTTATATTCATTTACAATTCTCACTAATTCAACAACTTCATCATCTGTCATAACCGGACTAATCGGTAACGAAATTATTTCTTTATGGATTTGTTCCGTTATCGGATAACTCCGATTATTCCATTCTTTATACGCTTCTTGTTTGTGCGGTGGGGTCGGATAATGAATAATCGTCTGAACTCCCTTACTCCTCAAATATTCTTGAAAACGATCCCTTTCCTTTGTCCTAACCGCAAAAACATGCCATACATGGGCTTCTTCATCATATGTTTTCGGCAATACAATCAATGGATTATTAATATTATTTCTATAATAGGTGGATATTTCTCTTCTTCTTTTATTATCCGCATCTAAATAAGGTAATTTTATATCTAAAACGGCGGCTTGTATCTCATCTAATCTCGAATTCAACCCTTTATAAATATGATGATATTTTCTATCTGATCCATAATTTGCCAATGCCTTGACTTTTTGATAAATTCCCTCATCATTAGTTGTAATCGCTCCGCCATCTCCCAAGCAGCCTAAATTCTTTCCGGGATAAAATGAAAATGCTGCCGCATCCGATAAATTCCCTGTCATCTGTCCTTGGTATTTTGCTCCATGAGCTTGTGCACTATCTTCAAAGACCTTCAAGTCGTGTTTTTGGGCAATTTTCCAAATCTTTTCCATCTCTACCGCTTGCCCATATAAATGGACAACCATTATCGCTTTTGTCCTTGGTGTTATAGCGGCTTCTATCAAATCCGGATTAATATTATATGTATTTATATCCGGTTCAACCAAAATCGGCGTGCAACCATTATCTGTTATCGCTAATATTGTCGCTATATATGTATTGGCCGGAACAATTATCTCATCCCCCTTACCAAAACCATACGCTTTGATAATTAATCTCAAGGCATCTAACCCATTTCCTACACCTAATGCATATTTGCTTCCACAATAAGACGCAAAGTTTTGGCAAAACTTTTCATTATCTTCCCCTTGAAGATACCAACCTCGATCAAGTATATCTTTGATCCTCATATCAATCTCTTGCCGAAAACGATTATTAATTTTCTCTAAATCTAAAAATTTCATATTTCTAACCTCTTTATAATTTTTGCCGGATTTCCTCCTATCACACAATTTTCTGGAAAAGATTTTGTAACAACACTTCCGGCTCCGATTGTACATCCATTTCCAATAACAACCCCTTTTAAAATTGTGACATCATTCCCTATAAAAACATTATCACCTATAACCACATCATCGTATTTTATATTTTCTCCTCTATCATTCGGATTTAATGAATGAAAATCTGAATTAAAACACTTAAAATTTACACCTATAAGGCAATTGTTACCGATTAGTATTCCACTTTTAGACGTCTTTTCATTTTCGTAACAATCCGCAACAATACAAGCATTGTTATTAATTACCGTTCCTTTACCTATTTTTACAAATGCCTTATCCGATCTGGCCTCAAGATAAATTGTCCCATTATAAAAAAACGGTGAAGGAAAATACCCAAGTTGTACATTATCTTCAAAATAAATTTTACCTCGCCCCAGACAAAGAACTTTACATGTGATATTAGGTTTTCCCTGAACAATCTTATGATTAGAAAGAAATTTCCAGTAAAAAGCTCTAATTATGGAAAACAGGTAATTATATATTTTTTTTACTTTTTTTCGCATAGATGTTTAACCTTTAATTTAAGAAATTGCTTTATTTGTCTGCGTTTCGTTTTTAAATATGATTTAATAATTTTTCTTCCATAAAGAAAATTTTTCCAATGAAAATCAAATACTAAAGAAGCTCCCCAAAACTTAAATGCTCTTTCAAAATCTTTGTCGCCTAAGGCATAGGATATTGCAAAAAAACAATTTCGAGAAAGGATTTTATATTTATATTCATCTGGAACCACTTGCAGTGCTGATGATAATGAAATTGCACAATTCCACCAAAAATTATTATGATTTGCATTATCATGTTGACGCCAAAAGGCCACAACTTCATTAATAAATCCCATATTATAATTTTCAAAAGATTTAACTAAAATTGGCCAATCATCCAAATCAACTTTTTGTCTCCAAATATTTAATTCTTTAAGAACTTGAGCTTTCCATAACGCTGATTGAGCCATCGGAAGATACATTCCTTCTTCCACGCAATAAATTGCTTTCATAATTGTTTTTTTATCTTTTTTTAATAATTCAACAAAAGATGAAGCATCTGTGTCAAAAATCTTATTCAATCCTGTTTTGTCATAAAATGTAGCTACTTTAGCATATACACCATCTTTTCCTGTCTGTTTTAAATATTCTACTTCTTTTGAAATCTTGTCCTTTGCATATAAATCATCTTGTCCACACAGGCAGATATACTCCCCAGAACACAAAGATATTCCTTTTTTTACGTTTTTATTCATGGTTAAATTTTCTTCATTAAAGACAAGTTTAATCCGCGAATCTTCTTTAGCTATTTCTCTTAAGATTTCTCTAGAATTATCCTTAGAACAATCATCTATACAAATTACTTCAATATTCTGATAATCAGACGATAAAATATTACAAAGAGTTTCTTTAATATATTTTTCTCCGTTGTAAACTGGAACTACAACAGAAACCAACCCCTTATTTTCCATTCAAGCCTCCATTATCTAAAATATATGTATTTTTTGATGAGCAATGGCATCCAATTCCTTCTTTAAAATCACATAAGCCAAAATTGGGTTTTCCATCTTCTGTAGAAGGACCTATATCTATAATTTTAAAGTTTGTTTGTTTATAATATTTGAAAATATTATAACTTAAAAAATTCATCGGACAAAGCTTATTGGCATCCATTAGGTTTCCCCAATAAACAACGCGCAAAATTTCATCATTAATCTGATGCACCAGTGCTGATGCTATGGCTTTTCCTTCGCTATCTTTAACTAGAAAATAGTCACTTGGTATGATTTTAGATGTCTCAATTACATCGTTATAACTCATCCAAAGAGGATACCCTTTTTCTTCTCTGTTTTGCTTAATAACATCATATACAAGTTTTGCCGCTTCTGTTTTTTCAAATAACAAATTTTTCTTTAATGATGCTCTTAGTTTTTGACGAGCTTTTATATCAATATTCATTTCATAGTTTTCATCAAATTCTTCAATATAATATTCAAAATTCACATCTTGAACAGACAACCTAAATCCATTACAAAGTAATGCATTTTCAATTTTTGTTATATGAGAAACATTATAATAAGCCGGAGGTAAAGACACTTTTACTTGCTTTATTGAATGCTGCTGGCACCAATTTACTAATGCTGACACAGCATCATGGTAATGGATAATCTTATTGTTTTCCGTTATTTCCGAAAATGCTTCAAATGAGGCTGAAAAAGGTGCTTTTGCTATTTTATCTTTTATTCCAAGAACCAAAGAAAATCTGTCTTTTCCATCATTAAAGATCATGTATTTTACTTCATCAACCTTATGCGAATTTAAGGCATAAAACTCAGCCTTATTAAAACGACAAAAAGGCTTTAATACTTTCTTTTTATAGGTTTGGTTATCGATTTCCAATATTTCCATCATGATAATCTATTTCCAATTTTAAATATACTTGAAGGTGCAAAAAGTTGGTCATCTTTTTTTATTTCATCTATAGAAATTAAAGTATCTCCGGTTTTAACCCAAACACTATGATTTTTTACATTTACAACACCCCCACAAGCCCCTATATATTGAATAATGTTGGGGACTTTAGATATTTTGGTTGCTTCATACACCTTATCTTTATACGAAAAATATATTCCCGAGCCATAAGGAGCTCCAAATACTCTGTACAGGTTATAGATATAATCCGATGTATCCGTCCATTTTATTTTTCCATCTTCTTTTCTTAACGGAGTTGTATAAATATAGGGTTCACCATCCTGAGACTGTGGTTTTAATTTATCCAAGAGAATATCTTCTACCAGGCCTTTTATTTTATCACAAACTTGTTTTCTTATCTTAGCATGAACATCACCAAATTTTTGTTCTGCAGAAATAGGTACAACAAAACGATGATAGATTGGTCCTGTATCTAATCCCTCATCAATCTTATGAAGAGTATATCCAACTTCTTTTTCGCCATTTAAAATTGCCCAACAAGAACAATTAGATCCTTTGTATTTTGGCAAGAGACCTCCATGAATATTTAATATTGGAAGAGCTTCCAAATATTTTTTGGGAATCACTTTAGAATAGGTGATAATAATTGCCATATCCGGCTTCTGAGCAAGGAGTGTTTCCCATTCCAGTTCTGCTATGTTATTCTCTTTTAAAAAAGCCCGATGTATTTGCTGTGTACTTTCTGATTCTTTAGGATCAATTATTCCACCAACGATATCGTAAATCTCACTTTCTAATAAAGCCGAACCAATATCACAGTTTTTTGTATTTCCAATAATTACAAGTTTCTTTTTAGGCATTTTTTATCATCTCCTTAAACTTGTCATAATCTCGGATATATTCTTCTTCATGATATGGCATATTTGATAGAACCATCAGAACGGCATTGTATGAAAATTCATACATTTCTTTCCAGACCATTTTGTTTAAATACAATCCTTTATCCGGACGATTCAACAATACATCCGATTGCTCTTTACCATTATCTATTTTGACTCGGCAACTTCCATTAATAACGACCAATAAAAATTCAGAATTTTTATTGGCATGGCATCCTCTTGACATATCATATTTTGTATCAAAAATATAAAAAACACGTTTTACGTCAAACGGGCAATTTACTCCTTTTTCAAAAACGATCAGCTGTCCTCTATCATCACCCAATGAGTGCAAATCAATTAATTCATAATCTTTCATTTTTCCTCCACCAAACCGGAATTTTACAAATTTTGATTAAGAGTTTTCCTGAATTTGTGTATTTTTTCTGGAACCAGAAATTCTCCCAAAATCCACGATACTCTTTCACTTCTTTGCCAAAATCAGGGCCTATGATGATTTGATTGACGGTAGAAGCATAAGACCGCTTTATCCCCTGATATTTCTCTTGCACATAATTAACCGCATCATAAAAACGTTGCTGTATATTTCCATACGAATAATGACGGCTCTTTAGCGGAATAATCTTTAATGGAATCCCATACTTCTCTTGGGCTTGAATACAAAATTCTTCGACATAAAAATCAAAACTTAAATGCTCGTCAAACCTTAATCCCGTCTTCTTGATCAAATCTGAATGAACAATCACGCATTGACAATCCGCCGTATCCGCTAAATCGCCTCGCTTATGGGCTTTTATCCCTACCCTTATCTCTCGTGAACCATCTTTATCACACTGGAGTATCCTTCCTTTGGAATGGATATAACCCTTCTCCCCTTTCTTTTCATATTTGACTCCTATGGTACCGTATAAGGTATCTTTATCTTTTCCTTGTAATACCTTCCCGATATCTTCCAAGACCTGCCAATCTTCATGGCAAAATACAAACCACGCCGGAGCTCCATAATCATATTGGGCTAAAAATTCATTATACCGAACCGGTATCCCTTTGTTGTCTTGCCGATTGTCTATCCCTACTAAACTATAGGGCGTGCAATACTTATTCCCGGATAGGCATCTCTCATACATATCCTTATCTCTTGTTACACTTATGAATATTATTTTGTCTCGGGCCTGTTTCATGGGTATTGCTTCATACAGAATCGCTAATAAAATTTTATTAATACTTTTTTGAAGTTATAAAACTTTATATCTTATTGCAACATATAAATTATTCGCTTTTTAGGGAAATAAATTTTTCTTATCTTTTATCTAAATATTTCAATCTATTAGAATATTTTTACAACTTTTGTTTGTATCTTTGGACTGTGGATTGTATTGCTGTGCAAATAAATGTTGCCGTTTGCTTATTTTTGGAATATCTTTTTCTTACTTATCATGGAGCGGGCTAATGCATATTCTCTTGGTTGAAGATGATGAAAAACTTGGAAAAATTGTTTCTCAAGTTCTAATGCAAGAAAATTTTGAGGTTGATTGGGCTAAGGACAGTGAAGATGTCTTTGCCTATTTTGATTACAATGCCGATAACATTTATGATGTTGTTATTTTGGACTGGATGCTTCCTGGAAAGTCTGGACCGGAAATTTGCAAAATCTTACGAGGAAACAAGAAATATCTCTACCAAGGTGGTATTATTTTTTTAACAGCTCGAGATGCCTTAGAAGACCGGATTACCGGGTTGGAGGCCGGCGGAGATGATTATTTGCCCAAACCCTTTGAAAATGCAGAATTAATCGCCCGGCTAAAAGCAATTTATCGAAGAAAATCAAAGCCTTATATTGACAACCTCTTAAAACTCGGGGATTTAGAACTCTTCCGCAATGAGCAAAAAATATCTTTTCAGGGAAAACAAATTTCTTTTTCTAAAAGGGAATTTGCAATTTTTGATCTTTTACTTATTAATCTTAATAAGGTTCTCCCACGGGAAACGATTATTGAAAAAATTTGGGGAGAAGAGGCTAATATTACCTCAGCCAATCTTGATTCTTATATTTACTTACTCCGCAAAAAAACGAAGTCTTTAGAGCCTTTTTTTAAAATTGTATTGGTTCGGGGAATTGGGTATAAAATAGAGAAAAACGATGATTAATAAAATTCGCAAAAAACTAGTTATCGGCTATTCAATTGCCATTATTGTTATTTTAATTGCCAGTATCGTTGCCGGATATATGGCTCTTAGTCGTATTACGTTAAAAATGAACCAAAAGTCTCTTTTTCTTTATTTGGCAAATGAAGTTTACGAATCTCAAGAAATGCTGAAGGCTTGGCAAACAAATCATCATCTTAAAACCAGAATCCGCCAAATTACGGCCCATAAGCGATCTTTTAACAATGTTGTTTATTGGTATGCTCCCGATGGAAGATTATTGATGGCGGAAGAACTTGCATCCTCTATTTCTCCGAAACTTCGTGAAAAACTTGATGCTTGGAATTTTCCATCCGGAACATTGCAAAATATCTTAGTTTCTTCTGCCGAAGGGAAAAAGCCTTGGTTTTTTATGATGGTTTCGCAAGATATTTATGATGACAATAATACTTATTTGGGCCGTGTGATTGTCGGAACAAACATGTCTCCCTTTGCCTCTATTGCTAATAAATATTATTTGGTTTCTGCCCTTATTGTCTTGGCTGTTTCTATTTTGGCTTTTTGGGTTGGAAACTTTTTTGCCTCTAAAGCCATTAAACCGATTAAAATTTCTATTCAAAAACAAAAAGAATTTGTGGCGGATGCTTCCCATGAATTAAGAACTCCTCTTAGTATTTTACTTTCTTCCGTGGATATTTTGAAAAAAAATGAAAGCAACCGCGAATTAATTGCCGATATGAAAAATGAAATTCTCAACATGAAACATTTAATCAATGATCTTTTGGTTCTTGCTCGGTCTGATAGTGAAAAAGAAAATTTAGTGTTTGAGGATTTTAATCTAGCGGATTGTATTAAAAGCGTTGTTCGAAATTTTCAGTCTTTGGCTTTTGAAAAAAAAATAGATATCCTTTTTTCATCTGAGGAATGTATTCCCTTTTATGGTGACGAAAATAAAATCAGACAACTGATTGCAATTCTTTTGGATAATGCTCTTAAATACTCTCAGGAAAAAACGCAAATCAAAGTTACGGCAATGGCGACAGATGGCGATATTCTTATCAAAGTAAAAGATCAGGGAGTCGGAATACCGGAAAATCAATTGAATAAAATTTTTGAACGATTTTACAGAGTTGATAAAGCTCGCTCTCGGTCAACGGGGGGTTTTGGACTGGGATTACCAATCGCTCAGACAATTGTTCAAGCTCATGGCGGAAAAATCAAAGTGTGTAGTAAAATAAATGAAGGCTCTGTATTTGAAGTACGTATTCCAATAAAATCATCTTAATACTTTTGAAAGGTCAGGCAAAACAACAGCTTTAAATTAAATTTTAACGTTAAACATCTCTGATACATTTTCAACCGAAAAAAGCAAAAGCATCCATCATCTTAGAAAGGAACTCGAAAAATCATACCAAGACCTCTTGTTGCTTTATGCTTAAAGTCACCGCCGATATGATGTATTTGTCAGGAGGTAGCATCCCTAAGAGATTGTTTTAACGAATGAAAGGTCTTTTCTGCCCCAAAGATTTTTTGTTTGCACAACCTATTAAGCTGTTGTTTTTTTGCCTGATGATAAAAAATAATAATTTCTGGTTTTTCTTTTAGCACTCCATTCTGAAAATTATCTGAAAAAAACAGGTTATTTTACAATAAAATTCTATGCAAATTTTTGTAAAATTCTATTGACTATGAAATTTAAAGTGATAGAAAACTTCCGGTATTTTTTATTTTGGAGGAAAAAATGTCTTTTGCTAATTTTAGTTGGCAACAATTTATCAGTGCTTTTTTAGTTCTGTTTGCTGTTATTGATGCTCCCGGTGCTTTACCGGTAATTTTAAACTTAAAGAAAAAAGGTAAGAAAGTGTCTCCGTTGCGTGCAGCTTGTGCGGCTTTTGTTATCTTTTTGATTTTCTTTTATGTCGGAGAGGCTTTTTTAAATTTATTCAGCGTTGATATTTCATCTTTCGCTGTTGCCGGTTCTCTTATTATTTTTGTTGTGGCTATGGAAATGATTTTGGATATTGATATCTTTAAGGATAATAATGAATCTCCTAAAGATGCAACCATTATTCCAATCGTTTTTCCGTTGATTGCCGGAGCCGGTGCTTTGACAACCATGATTTCTATTCGTGCTCAATTTGCAGATATTAACATTTTGTTGGCAATCTTTTTAAACATGGTTATGGTTTACCTGTTCTTAAAGTTAACCAAAAAAATTGAAGGTTTTCTTGGAACCGGTGCAATCTATATGTTGCAAAAGTTTTTCGGAATTATTTTGTTGGCAATTTCCGTAAAACTGTTTACAACAAATATCACCTATATGATTGATAATATTAACAATACCTTTAATCACTAAAGGATATAATGTTCTGAAAAACTGTAATGGCTGTTTCTGCCGATAATAATGTGATCGCATAAAGTTATTCCGACACTGGCACAAGCAGCCTTTACGTTTTTGGTGTTTTCAATATCATTTTTTGAAGGGGTTGTATTTCCCGTCGGATGATTGTGAACCATGATGATAGAAGCGGCTTTTAAAGCAAGAGCCGCTTTTATTATTTCTCGCGGGTGGACAGCGACACAATTATTTGTCCCCTTTTGCATCAGTTCATCTTTAATCAAACGCAATCTCCCGTCCAAAAACAAGACATGAAGTTCTTCAATATCTGAAAAGCTCATTGAAGTTCGGCAATAATCAATTAAATAATCCAATTTGTTTAAAACCGGCTCGTCTGTTGCTTTTAGAGTTTGCCAAGAGGCCCTCACAGATGAGACATGTAAGAGCTTTAACATTGTTAAAACATTTTCTTTAACACCGGAGATGGCTGTTAGTTCATAATCAGGAGCCGATATTACCTCTGAAAAGCTCCCAAATTTACGGATTAATTCTTTTGCTAAGGGCTTAACATCTCTCCGCGGAATTGCCATCATCAGAGCAAGCTCTAAAAGTTCATAATCGGCCATATCTTTACCACCGCCTAATAAAAAGCGTTCTCTTAAACGTTTGCGGTGACCGAGATAATCCGGAGCCTGCGTTGTTGCTGTTGTTTCAACCATATAAGAAAGACCTTTGCGGTTAGATATTATAAGGTGGCTTATCCAGTCCTTTGGGAGAATAGGTAAATACCTCATACCCGTCTTTGGTTACGGCCAAAGAATGCTCAAACTGAGCCGAAAGAGATTTGTCTCTGGTAACAGAAGTCCAACCGTCTTTCAAAATGATGGCATCCGGACGACCGATATTAATCATCGGCTCAATCGTAAAAAACATTCCTTCTTCTAAAAGAGCTCCGGTACCCTTACGACCGCAGTGCATGACATTTGGAGCATCGTGAAAAATTTTTCCAAGACCGTGGCCGCAAAACATATCAACTACCGAATAGCCATACTTGTGAGCATATTCCTCAATAACGGCCCCGATATCTCCCAAACGGGCTCCCGGACGAACAACATCAATTCCTCGCATCATGCATTCATAGGTTACATCGCATAAACGCTTTGCTTTTATTTTCGGTTTTCCGGCATAATACATCCGGCTGGTATCTCCGTACCAACCGTTCAAAATAACGGTTACATCAATATTAAGAATATCGCCATCCATCAACTTTCGTTCATAATCGGGAATGCCATGACAAATCACATGGTTGATTGAAATACAAACGCTCTTCGGATAACCATGGTAGCCAAGGCAAGCCGGTATGGCTCCATGAGAGGTAATATAATTACGGCACAAATCATCCAACTCCCCGGTTGTTACGCCGACTTGAACATAAGGGGTAATATAGTCAAGACATTCTGCCGCAAGTTTTCCGGCCTTACGCATGCCTTCATAATCTTCTTTATCGGTGTGAATAACAACACCGTCTTTTCTTTTATATTCTGCCAACTTCCACCTCAATATTAATATAAAATTTTCATATTCTCTGCCAGTGATACACTTTTTTTCGATATTTTGCAACCATAACAGATAAATTCTAACCCTTTTTTTGCTTCATCATATATTTTAGCTGCCGCAACCGGATTTAGGCTCCACGAAAATTTAACTTCCGTACAGTCTGTTCGCGGAACAATCATAAAAATAACCGCTCTGGCTCCTTGCTTTTTTAACAAATTTAATTCTGTAAAGACGTCCATCTCAAAAAAATCGATTGTTGCCGGAAAAACGGCACTGTTGCCTTTTTTGTTATAGACACTTTCCAAAAAAACATAGCATTTTTTGCCCTCTGAGTTACTTAACTCAAAATCAACATGGTGCAAACGGTCTTGGGTATTAATCCGCCGGATGCGATTGTATTCGGAAAATTCTTTAATCTTACCGGCAATAAAGGCTTCTTCAAATAAAGACAAAGTTTGTGGCGAGCTGACAAAAATCATGCCGCCATTTTGTTTGACAAACTCTATTTCATATTGAATTTTGGCACAAGCTCCATCCAAGTGGCGTAACCCAACAATTGTTCCCCCTTTGCAAAAATTGGCGACTTCCGCCGAGGGACAAAAGCTTGGGACAATTTGCCCGTTGGATAGTTTAACATCTACAATCAAAGAATTAAATTTTTTAACAACTTCTCCGGAAATTAATTCTTCTTTTATCTGCAATTGCATTTTCTCCAAATGAAATTATATTTTTTTAGATAATAGACGAACCGTTTTAATTTGCAAGTTTATAAGAGGTGCTCATGAAAAAATTTTTGAAATTAGTTTATAGTGTCTTTCTTGTCTTGGCGACCAATATTTTGTGTGGAGAAATAACACGTGAAGGTATTTTGTTGTGGTATAATTCCACCCCTAAGACGGCCATTACCCCTCCTAATGTTGTCTTTCCTATTGTTTGGAGCATTTTATACTTATTATTAGCCATCTATCTCTTTTTACTGTTAACCTCTTCTTCTTTAAAAGAATCGTGGAAAGCTCATAGTCTTTTTATTTTGCAACTTTGCTTACAACTTGTATGGTGCCAGGTATTTTTTGGCGAGGGAATGCTGTTTTACGGCTTGATTGTCTTGATTGTCGCCGATTTTGCAATTGTTGCTCTTATCCGCGAGACCAAAAACTTGGGTTTGAAACTGTATTATTTGCTCTATCCGTACCTAATCTGGATGGTTTATGCAACCCTCATCAACCTGAGTTATGTTTATGAAAACGGGGAAATTGTGGTGTTTTAATGCATTTTTTACTGGACAGTCCCTTAACTTTGCATTAATAATGTGAGGTTAGTAATTTTTTGATTTTGGGAAGTAAAAAATGACAACAACATTAAAAGATATTCGAAGCACTTATTTAAATTTCTTTGCAAAACACGGACATAAAATTATTCCGTCCTCTTCTTTGGTGCCAGATAATGACCCTACCCTTATGTTTACAAACTCAGGAATGGTCCAGTTCAAAAACATCTTTACCGGAAATGAGACAAGAGATTATAAACGAGCGACGACTTCCCAAAAATCTGTTCGTGCCGGCGGTAAACATAATGATTTGGATAATGTCGGTTACACCGTTCGTCACCACACTTTCTTTGAAATGCTCGGCAATTTCTCTTTCGGAGATTATTTTAAAGATGATGCCATTGCTTGGGCGTGGGAACTTGTTACAAAAGAATTTTGTTTGCCTAAAGATCGTTTGGCCGTAACGGTTTACCATAATGATGACGAGGCTTATAATATTTGGAAAAAAGTCTCTGGTCTGCCCGATGACCGCATTATTCGTATTGCTACAAAAGATAATTTTTGGCAGATGGGTGATACCGGCCCTTGCGGTCCTTGTTCTGAAATCTTTTATGACCATGGTCCGGAAGTTTGGGGTGGTTTACCCGGAACTCCGGAAGAAGACGGAGACCGTTGGATTGAAATTTGGAATCTGGTTTTTGACCAATTTGAAGATTTACCAAACGGAGAACGTATTCCCTTAAAACAAAAATGTATTGATACCGGTATGGGGTTGGAACGTATTTCGGCTATTTTACAAGGGGTTCATTCTAACTATGATATTGACTTATTCCAGCATATCATTAAGGCAATTGCTGATTTGGCAAACTCGGATCCTAACGGGCCGCTGAAGGCTTCACACAACGTTATTGCCGACCACTTACGTTCAACCTGTTTCTTAATTGCTGACGGCGTTCTTCCCTCTAACGAAGGGAGAGGTTATGTTCTTCGCCGTATTATGAGAAGAGCTATGCGTCATGCTCATTTGCTCGGTGTTAAAGAACCGATGATGTATAAGCTTTTGCCGGTTTTGCAACAAGAAATGGGCGAAGCTTATCCTGAGCTCTACAAAGCCGAAGATTTAATTAAAGAAACTATCAAATTAGAAGAAGACCGCTTTATCCGCACGATGGAGAAAGGCTTGAAGCTCCTTGATGATGAAGCCGGTCATTTGAAAGAAGGCGACATTTTAAGCGGAGAAACCGCCTTTAAGCTTTATGATACTTATGGTTTTCCGTTGGATTTAACCGAAGATGCTTTGCGTCTGAAGGGAGTTAAGGTTGATGTCAAAGGTTTTGACGATGCCATGGCTCGCCAAAAAGCCGAAGCCCGTAAAAATTGGGCCGGAAGCGGAGATGCCGGAACCGAAAAAATTTGGTTTGATTTGAAAGAAAAATTGGGTTCAACCGAATTTTTAGGTTATACCACCCTTAAGACAGATTGTCAGATTACGGCTTTGGTTAAAGACGGAGTTGAAGTCAATTGTGTCGAAAACGGAGAATTTTCTCTCTTGGCTAACCAAACACCTTTTTATGCCGAAATGGGCGGACAAGTTGGTGATATTGGACTTATTCAAGGAAATGGTTTTAAAATCCAAGTTCTGGATACTAAAAAGAAATTAGACGGCTTACATGTTCATGTTTGTAAGCTTTTGGAAGGAAAAGTTATGGTTGGTGTATCGGCTCGCTTTTGTGTTGATGAAGAAAATCGTCATGCCATTGAGGGCAACCATACGGTTACGCACCTGTTACACCATGCTTTGCAAGAAAAATTTGGCAAAACCGTTACCCAAAAAGGTTCTATGGTTGCGGCAGATCGAATGCGTTTTGATATTGCTTATCCAAAGCAAATTACAGACATTGAGCTTCGGGATTTAGAGAATGAAGTTAACAGACTTATTCGCAGTAACCTTCCCGTCCATACCAATTTAATGAGTCAACAAGATGCTATTGCCGCAGGAGCTATGGCTTTGTTTGGCGAAAAATATGGTGATGAAGTTCGAGTTGTTTGTGTCGGAGACGGTGTTTCTATGGAATTGTGCGGTGGAACACATGTTAAACATACAGGCGATATCGGATATTTTAATATTGTCAGTGAATCTGCCGTTGCGGCCGGTGTCAGACGTTTGGAATGCGTCAGTGGGAAAAAGGCCGAAGAATATGCACAACATATTGAAGATCGCCTTCATGCCGTTGGAAGTGCTTTAAAATCAAGTTTCAACGATATAGAAAACAGAGTTAATCAATTACTTGAAGAAAAGAAAAAGCTTGAAGCTCAGGTATTTGATTTGAAGAAAAAGCTTGTCAGCAACAAAGCCGCTGATAATCAAGACAAAATCGGCGAGGTCAACGGAGTCAAATTTGTTTCTCGCGTTTTGGAAAATATCCCGCCAAAAGAGTTAAAGGCTTTTATTGATGAAATTAAAGACCAAATCAAATCCGGTGTTATTGCTTTATTTACAAACAATGACGGAAAAGCCTCTGTTGTTATCGGAGTTACGGATGATTTAACAACAAAGTATTCGGCCGTGGATATGATTAAGCTGGTTGCTCCTTATGTGGGGGCTCAAGGCGGCGGCGGACGTCCGGATATGGCTCAGACCGGAGGAAACGATGTTTCGCAGATGGAAAGTGCCATCGAGGCTCTGAAAAAAGTTATTTAAGGGACGAAGCCTCTTTTACAGAGGCTTCTCTTATTATTGAAGTTTTAATCTTATTTTATTGTATGAGGTATTGATGTTTCATTTTGATGTTAACGAATTAAGAGCTATTCAAAAAGTAAGAAAATTGCATCAGAAACAAATGGAGGAAATTCATCGTCTCCATTTAAAACATCGTAAAGCCCTTTTAGATTTGAGTCAAAAGCTCGGTATTAATCTGGACAAATCCCTTAAACGTGAATTTTATCGAAAATTAATTCATTTGAGTTCTTTGTGGATTCCGGGGCTGATTTACTTTGTTCACCCCTTACATGCCGTTGCAATTTTTTCTGTTATTTTTGTTGGGGATTTGTTCCTTGAATATGCCAATTATCGTAAATGGAAATGGGCTCGAAAATCTTTTGGCGTTTTGTTTTTTAAGACTTTACGCAAAAAAGAAACCAAACGGAGCCAATTTCAACCCAGCGGTTCGCTTTATGTTTTGTTAGCGGCGATTGTCTGCACTCTCTTGTTTAGCAAGCCTATTGCCATGATTGCTCTGACCGTCATGTTAATTTCGGATACCTTGGCGGCCTTAATCGGAAAAGCTATGGGGACAAGAAAAATCTATCGTAACAAATCTTTGGAGGGAACCGATGCTTTTTTTGTCAGTGCTTTAATTGTCAATATGCTTTATAATCCCTTGTATCCTTTTACCTATGTTAGTGTTCTTGCCTGTATGGCTGCGGTTGTGGCCGAAGTTTTTGAAGACAAGATTAAAATTGATGACAATATTTCTATTCCGATTTTTGTCGGTTTAATCTTGACTTTTTTAGGATAGCGTTTCCGTTTTAAAAATTTTTCGAAATTTTTGTCATTTTTTACTTGCAAAAATTCCGAATCTATGTTTATATAATGAATAGTGTTTTACAAATTTAAAAATTATTATATATGGAAAAGAAAAGTTATAATCTTAACGTTGCAGATGTTGAGTTTCTGAACAAGTGTGAGATGCAAGTAGAGTTGGAAAAGCTTGACGGTGCTAAGTTGCATATGCTTGAAAAATTTATTGCTTATGCTCGTCCACGCGGAATTACCATCAAAGGTCTTCCCCGTCCTTGTACCGTAAAAATCTTTACATCGCCGAAAGACAAAACGCATCACATTGCCTGCCCGGCCATCTATGATGGGGTAAGAGGTTGGATTGTGAATATGGATTCGGCAAGAGATAGCAAGTGCCACAAAACTTTGCACTTCTATTCTGAAAAAGAAGCAAGCTGCAGCAAAGAAAACGGGAAGTACTGTGCCAATGTGTGCCGGAAACCCAAGCTCAGGCGTTCGGCAAAAAACGTAACGACTGAATAGAGTACCCAATCTTTTTCAAAGGTAAGATGTGATATTGATACCTTTGGACCTTAAATGAAAAACGCAAAGTCCCTCTCTGGAGGGACTTTTTTTTTGACTTAAACTAAAATATTTGACAAAATTAAAAATTTGTGCTTTATCAAAATTGTTTTCATTATATTAGTATTAACTTATCATTTTCAAACATTATGGAAAAAACAATTATTCCTCCAAAATTTTTGGAGTTGGCACGGTTTAAAACTGAACTGAAAAATTTTGCTTCCGGAGCCGGTTTTGACTATGCAAAAAAAGACGTCCGTTTTGACCAGCCTCGAGTCTTAAAATTGTCCCGAGCCTCAATGGGCTTTCGTGCCGATGTTTGTTATCCGGTTATTGTTATTCCCGTCTTTAACAAAGGCAATAAAGACAAAAAATCTCTGTTACTTTACACTTTTCATGACGGAAAATTCACACACTTTTTCAGCCTGGAAGAAAATACCTTATCGGAGGTAACAAACGGCTTTGAGTGGGATGGTATACGTTATGAGAAAAAAGAAGACTTTGACGTATTTTCCGGATACCAACAACAACAGCCAAAATGATGAATTTGTTTTATTCCTCTTCTTAAAAAAGCACCTGTTTTTTCAGAAACACGTGCTTTTTTTATTTTTTTCTAACAATTACGGCTTTCTGTTATCTTCCGGTAGAGCCAAAGCCATTGGCTCCGCGAGCCGTTATTTCTTGCTCAAAGTCTTCCGCACTGATTTCTTCAAACTCGGCTCGATACGGAAAAGGAACTTCCACCTGTGCTATTTTGTCTCCCGGATTAATCACATAAGTACAGCCGCTTTCGGTTGAATTGGTATTGAGCAAACCAATAATCCACTCCCCCCGATAATCGGTATCGATAATCCCGGCAATGGTAATAATGCCGTGCTTAATCGCTAGTCCGCTCCGAGAATTTACCCGAAACCAGATGGGGCTCTCCGGTGCGGTTTTGATAGCGGTCGGAACACCAATGCGGCACCCCGGACGGAGTTCTAACGGTTCGGATATGGCGGCACAAATATCAAAGCACGCCGCACCTTCGCTCCCGTAGGTCAAATTGGACGAATTTTCCACATAGTGAGGAAGTTTGGTGTATTTTACTTTTGTTGGTATGGTTGTAATACTCATTTACGACTCTTTCAAAAAGATATTCCCTTTGCCAAATGTTTTGTTATTGAGGGAAAATCTGAAAAAAATTAAACAGCAACGGCTCCGGTCAGTTTGTCATGACACTGATATCCGACCAATTCAAAATCCTCATATTTAAAGTCATCAATATTTTTGACGGCAGGATTAATCTTCATTTGCGGCAACGGATACGGCGTTCGGCTCAGTTGTTCTCTTACTTGGTCAAAATGGTTGTGGTAGATATGGGCATCTCCTAAAGTATGGACAAATTCTCCGGGTTTTAATCCGGTAACTTGTGCCATCATCATGGTCAGCAACGCATACGAAGCAATATTGAACGGCACTCCTAAAAACATGTCGCAACTTCTTTGGTAGAGCATGCAGGAAAGTTTTCCTTCCGCTACATAGAATTGGAAAAAACAGTGACAAGGAGGCAATGCCATTTGATCTATTTGGCAAGGGTTCCATGCCGTAACAATCATCCGGCGGTCGTTAGGATTGGTTTTGATACGCTCTATCACATCTTTAATCTGGTCTATTCCGGCACCGTTAAAATTTCGCCATTGTGCCCCATAAACCGGTCCCAGATTACCGTTTTCATCAGCCCATTCATTCCAAATTTTAACACCATGGTCCGTCAAAAACTTGATATTGGTATTTCCGGACAACAGCCAAAGTAACTCATAAATAATTCCTTTAAGAAAGACTTTTTTGGTTGTAACCAAAGGAAAGCCCTGCCCTAAATCAAAATGCATCTGTCGCCCAAAAACCGAACGGGTGTCAATCCCGGTCCGATTGGGTTTATCAACTCCGTTTTCCATAATGTCCCGAAGAACATCTAAATATTGTTTCATAAAATTTCCTCCATTTTTTTTAATGGTGAATGATACACTCAATTATATTCTTCAAAACCGACTGATCCACAAACTCTCCCTTGCGGATAAAAATGCGGGTTGTGACATTGTCTTCTTCATATTCTGTTCCGACTTGAAGATATTTTTTATGCATAATCTCAATACAAGGAGAAATATCAACCGGCTTTCCTTCTATTTGTTGGAGTTCTCCGTGGTAGATGCAATCAACAATCACCTCCGGAATTAATTTGCTCCCGCCTTCCATAAACTGCTGATAGACTCCGGCTCCGCCGCTGATATATAAATCTTCCGCAAAATCTTTGAACATTTTTAGGTTCGTAATGACTTGATGAAGTTTTGGATTTTTTACTTCATATTCCGGGTTAGAGGTCAAGACAAAAATCTTTTCTTTATCAAACTTTGGGGGCAAAGTTTCATAAGTCGGACGCCCGACCACAATGTTGTGTCCACTGACAATCCGAGCAAATTTTTTGAAATCGGACGGAACATTCCACGGTATATTTTGCCCGATACCAATGATATTATCCCCCTCATGTCGGCACCAGACGGCAACTTTTGTCATTTTTCTTCTCCTGTTTTTTTGCATATTTTAACAAAAATCAAAACAGATAAACAAAAAGCTGTGCTTAATCCCCAGATTTTTATCTTTACGGCGAAAATCTTAGTTATTGAAATTTTAATTATTTATCCCTATAATATATTTTTGTCGGAGAAATCCGACTATGACACTAGAGGCACTATGAAATAGGTTGTCTGGACCCGGGGGCAGTACCCGGCACCTCCACCAAATTTAATTCACAAAATGGCTTTGGGTTGAAACATTTTGATAAAGGAATATCTTTTGGGGGTGAAACAGGATTGACAGGTTTCAGTAAAGATAGATCGCTGTGTTCGGTGAGATACCACCGTTATCGGTTCAAATTAAAATGAATGCTAACGATAATAACGTAGCTCCTGTTGCAATGGCTGCTTAGTTGTAGTCGCAACAACTTAAATCCTTACAGACATGGAGTTCTGTAAGTGGGGTCTGGGCCACCTATCAACAGAACGGCCCGCTGATTTTTTGTTATATAAGGATGATTACTTATGGATAAGTTGGAAATTAATTATGATCGTTTGGTTGAAAAAGCTCTCAAACACGTTGTGATTGAGGCTTTACGAATTGCTGCCGACGAAGGACTTCCCGGAGAACATCATTTTTATATTACCTTTAAGACAACACATCCGGGGGTTCGGGTTTCAGCTCAGTTGCTTAACCAATATCCAGAAGAAATGACGATTGTTATGCAACATCAATTTGCCAACCTTATGGTTGGGGAGACTTATTTTGAGGTTGATTTGAGCTTTGGCGGTGTTCCGCAAACGTTACGTATTCCTTATGATGCCATTTCTTATTTTGCGGATCCGTATGCAAAATTTGGCTTGAGTTTTAATGTTAACAGCGGGATGGAAGATTCTGAGCTCGATGATCTTTTGTTGCAAGAAGAACCGGAGCCTAAAAAAGTTTCCGGAATGGCTGAAGTCATTTCCATTGACGAGTTTCGTAAAAAGAAAAATGCGTAAAATTTCTGTTGTTATTGCCAATCGACACTCTACCAGTATCTCTTTAGAAGAAGAGTTTTGGGAGGAGTTAAAAAAAATCGCTACAGAACAACACCTCAGTGTTAATCAGTTGATTACAAAGATAGATGCCTCTCGAGAGCATGAAAATCTGTCTTCGGCTATTCGGGTATTTATTTTAAAAACAAGAACCGAAAAATAGCTTTTTGTTCCTTTTTTTTCTAATTAAAAATCCCTTGCCCGTTAGCAAGGGATTTTTGTTTGGATTAACGATGACTTACTGCCAAGCATTGGATGGCCAAGAACCATCGTTAGTTAGTTTAGTCCCTTTGAAGATCTGTGAATAGAAGGCTAATCCCGATGGTTTTTGAGGAGTTCTACCGCTCAAATAACTGCAACCATAGAACATATAAGCTGCATTATATAAACTTGACGGCAGATTTGTTGTGGCAAACCCCCATAATTTGCTACAATTTTGAAACATTCTATCTCCGCTTGTCAAACTATTTGGTAATGCCGGTATGTTTCCCGTTAGTCCGCTACAATTAATAAACATAGCGTTGGCATTTGTCAAATTAGTTGAAAAATGTGATGGCAATTTTGTCAATCCGCTACAGTCTGAGAACATATAAGTTCCATTAGTCAAGCTATCCGGTAATGCTGGTATGGTTCCCGTTAATTTACTACAACCATCAAACATAAAGCTTCCATCCTTCAAGCTTGTTGGTAATGTTGGAATGCTTCCTGTTAATTTACTACAATATTCGAACATATAAGATCCATTGGTCAAATTAGTTGGTAAATGGGATGTCATTCCTGTCAAACTACTACAGCGATAAAACATACCAGCAGCTTTGGTCAAGCTATCCGGTAAGGCCGGTATGGTTCCCGTTAAGCTGCTACAATTAGAGAACATATAAATTCCATCTGTCAAGCTATCCGGTAAGGCTGGGATGGTTCCCTTTAAGCTGCTACAACCAGAGAACATATCAGATCCATTGGTCAAACTATCCGGTAATGCTGGGATAGTTCCCGTCAAACCACTACAACCAGAGAACATAGAAGTTCCATTCGTCAAACTAGTTGAAATATGAGAGGTCATTCCCGTCAAACCACTACAATATTCGAACATAGAAGTTCCATTGGTCAAACTATCCGGTAATGCTGGGATAGTTCCCGTCAAACCACTACAACTTTTGAACATATTAGTTCCATTGGTCAAACTATCCGGTAATGCTGGGATAGTTCCCGTCAAACCACTACAACCGGAGAACATATAGTTTCCATTTTTCAAACTATCTGGTAAATCCGGTATGGTTCCCGTTATCCCACTGTTAGCGAACGCATACTGCCCCAATTCCAAATTTTTAGGTAATTCTGGAATACTTCCCGTGAATTCTTTATGACCACTAAACGTAGTATAAAGGCTTTTAATCGTAGAAAGATTGAACTGTTTTAATTCAACAATATTGTATGTAGTTATTTGATACAATGTCGGAAGGACACCTGTAATTGTTACCGTATATTTTCCACTATTAGTATAGGCATGGCTAATAAGTGTATCTCCTGTGGCTCCTTGGTAATTTTCTTTTACTCCATCTCCCCAATCAACATTTATATTAAACTCGGC
Source organism: uncultured Alphaproteobacteria bacterium (assembly GCA_944392275.1). Lineage (GTDB taxonomy): Bacteria > Pseudomonadota > Alphaproteobacteria > RF32 > CAG-239 > CAZU01. The sequence continues at coordinate 155,670 of CALXWA010000001.1, read as the reverse complement.
AGAACGCTGTACAGCAAATCGAAAATTGGTATCCAAACTGGTATCTATTACCATTTTAATAGCCCCACCATCTTTCTTGCAAGCATTTCCTGATAGGGCATATCCCCCTTCACAAGAGGTAATTTTATACGATTTGGCGGTATTATCACAATATTTCGGAGTACATTCTTCACAAATCGCATGTGCCGGGCAACTACTTAACGGATAACTTGCACGATCACACGGAACACAAGACCGTGCACAGGCCTGCGTAACACTGGTTGCTCCGGTTACTCCGGCAATGGCGTCATACCCGGTCGGACAAGCGGTACAACTTCCCAGGCCAATATTGGCTTTATACGTTCCTTGCGGACAAATTGAACATGCTGCTTCCTGACTGGTGGCTCCCGTTACCCCTGTCTTAGACCCATATCCTGCCGGACATCCTCTACACGTAGAGGCTCCTGCCGTACTGCTGTAACTCCCCGTCGGACAAGCCTTACAATCTTCTCCATAGGTTCCGGCCGGACAGCCACACGTATAACATTTACTGTTACCAACTTGGTGGCTAACCGTACAGCTTTTTCCTCCCTGAACAGTATTATAGGTCCCTTCCGGACACGCACAGGTATAACAAATAATACTTTGTTCTGAGGTACTGCCTCCGGAAGTCATTCCTCCTAAAGAACCACTGTTACTCTCTCCACCTAATGATACTGAAGATTGCTTACAGGATCCAAGGGTCGTTCCATTTACAATCTTACATGTTGTTTTTGCTTGAGAGCAATAAAATCCCGCCGCTATATACGGACTGGCTTCTTCCGTGGTCATCCCCAAGACATCTTTACACGTTAACTGATAACGACAATCTTTGTAATGTTTTCCAGACCGATCTTGACACGAGGACGCACAGGTATATTTTTCTGCATCAGCCGAAGTATATTTATAACAATTGGAAGCGGTGCTACATTCAATATAATCACAACATCCCGCATATTCGTTAACACACTTTTGACAGCTATCACTTGGCTTATCAACTTTGCCTCGCTCTGCACAACTCAATTTTTCCGTCTTGCCAATATTGGCTTCATTATATCGGGAACTGATATCTCCCGTATATCGAGGCAAAGATACAATTGATGCTTCAGCTAAATTTGACCATAATACGATGATTCCTATCAATCCTAAGATACGCTTCTGCATGACACCGCCCTCCACAATCCTTAACCGGCGTAATGGCGGAAAGCGATATTTTTTATAAAAGCTGTTGAAATATGTATGTGTGTGATATATGGATAGCTTTTATCTTTCCGCACATTACACATCTATTTTACCCTGATTTCCCTTACATGTCAATGTATTAAAACAAAATGAGGACAAAATTTCTTGAAACCTCTTTTCTTCATTACAGCCTGTTTCCTCCTTGAAACAAAAAACGCCTCTTTTTAAAAAGAGGCATAAAAAACAGCCCCTCATTTCAAGGGGCTGAGAAAACGATTTGTTCTTGATTATTTATTATTCTTCATCGTCACCAAAATCATCATCCATGGAGTCTTCGCTATCATTTTCAAGCAAAAGTGTCTCATCTTGCTCTTCCATCATTTCTGATTTTTTACGACGGCCGCGACGTTTTTTGGTCGGGGTGCGTTTCTTCATGGCGTCTATGATATAATGCCCTACAACCTTGTATAAATCAGTCAAATGATTATTATACATATGGTCGGCATCTTCTATCATTGCGTAGTCTACCGAAACGTTGCGTTGGGTGTTTAGCCTTTTGACCAACGAGGTCACACTGGCCGGAGTAACAATTTCATCAATACAGCCTTGTGTAATTAAACCTGAAGTTGGACATGGAGCTAAGAATGAAAAATCTTTTTCATTTGCCGGTGGAGATACCGCAATAAAATTATTAATGTCCGGACGACGCATGAGAAGTTGCAAACCAATCCATGCTCCAAACGAATATCCGGCAATCCAGCATTGTCTGGCCTCCGGATTGACGGACTGAAGCCAGTTTAGGGCAACCGTGGCATCGGAAAGCTCTCCCGGGCCGTCCTCAAACTCCCCTTGAGAACGTCCGACACTGCGGAAATTAAAACGCAAAACCGAAAAACCTAAGTTTTGGAAACAACTGAACAACGTATAAACAACCTTATTATTCATTGTCCCGCCGTATTGCGGATGCGGATGTAAAATCAATGCAATCGGAGCTGACGGATTGTCACTCTGATGATAACGCCCTTCCAAGCGTCCGGCATAGCCATTAAATAAAACTTCTGTCATGTATTTTAACCTAAATTTAGAATTTTTATTATTATATATCTTAAAATACTATATAAATTGTTAACAATGTTGAGGAATGTATCACAAAATGAAAGCAAAATTCAAGCAAATTCTTAAAGACGTCGATGCGGTGATTGCCAGAGACCCGGCAACAAACTCACGTGTGGAGGCCCTTTTATGCTCATCCGGGCTTCAATCCATTATTGTTTATCGGTTTTCTAATGCCTTGTGGCGTCGCGGTTTTAAGCTGACATCCCGCGTTATTTCACAAATTGCACGTTTTTTGACCGGGGTGGAAATTCATCCGGGAGCAAGAATCGGTGAAGGATTTTTTATTGATCATGGTATGGGCGTGGTTATCGGCGAAACTACCGTTATCGGAAAAAATGTTACCTTATACCATGGTGTGACTTTAGGCGGATCGACTGTTTTTAACGGCAAAGGGAAAAACACCAATAAACGCCACCCAACAATCGGAGATAATGTGATTATCGGAGCCGGGGCTCAGGTTTTGGGACCGATTAATGTCGGTAATGATGTTAAAATAGGGGCAAATGCCGTTGTTTTGAAAGATGTGGAAGACCATGTAACCGTGGTTGGCGTACCGGCTCATAAGGTTGAAAAACACAAAGAACCCAAAGGGTTTATGGCTTATGGGGTTTGCCCCTCTGACCAAGATCCGATTGATTATCGTCTTGAACTCTTACAAAAAGAAATTGAACAAATAAAAGAGCAAAAACAATCCAAAAGCTAATTTTCTTAACATTTTGAATCAAGCAGGATTTTTCCTGCTTTTTTTATTATTTTCTAAAATATCACATTTTTGTAACTATATTTTTACTTTATTTTGGTGTATACTGAGTGTAATGGGATTAGAGGGAGAAGTGTCATGAAAAAGTTTGCATCATTGCTTGGCATTGGCGTCATGTTGGCGGCTTCTTCCGCTTTGGCTCAACTGCCGAGTAACCCTTGGGCAACCAATCCGCAAAGCAACACAATTGCAACGGCTGAATCTCAGACATCTTCTTCTGAGGTAATTGTTTCTGCCGACCAAAGAAGAGCCCCTGAGCAAGGGGGTGGTTCTTCTCGTGCGGCCGATTATAGCGATATTTTACCGGTTGATCCGTGGGCAAGAGCTAGAGATTACAGCGGAACAACCTCTTGGAGAGGAAGTGCTCAACACGGAAAACTTGATTATACCGGAGAAGCAACAACCTGGGGAACGGCTTACGGGCAAGAGATGATTGCACCGGAAGTTAACCGCCATAACATGGTTGTTATGACACAACATTTCCGTGATTTGGGGTATAAAATCCCGGAAAGTTACGATGAAAAAATTATGAATATGCCTCAAGCCTATGGCAAAATTTTAAGAGAAGCGTATGATGATATTGGTCACGGAAGCAGCCCGATGGATACTATTTTTGCCGGAATGATGGATGCCTTTGAAGACGGAACCGGGTTGGATCTTGAAAACTTGCTCTTTAATAGTATTGACTTGTTGTCTACCGATTAGGAACTAGCTGATGAAATTTTTCTTTCCGCTCTTTTTGCTTTGTTTTACCCCTTCTTTGGTTTTGGCTGAGGAAGACACATCTTCTCTTAATCTGCCGGAGCAAAGTAAGCCTTCGGAAATTACCGTTGAGCAAAAAGTTCAAGTAAAAATGCCGTTGGTCAGAAATATTGACTATATGGCCAATAATTATCGTCCGGCGGAAATTGCGGCCGTGGTTGATGCCATGAAAACGCTTGACGCTAATAATATTCGGAGGCAAAATCTCGGAGTACGACCGACAGAAAGAATTAAAGTTGAGGATATTAAAGTCAAAGCGGATGACCCTGATGATGTCAGCCGTTACTTTAATGCCAAAATCACCAACACGCTTCTTTCCTCTTTGCCAAAAGAGGATTCCTCTCCTTCTTCAAACTCTACGGAAAAATCTGAATAAAAATGAATAAAAATTTAACCTCAAATAAACCCATCATTATTTTGGTGGAACCTCAATTGGCCGAAAACGTCGGAATGGCCGCTCGTGCCATGATGAATTGTGGCTTGGAACAGCTTTATTTAATCAATCCGAGAGAAGACCATCTTTCCGACAAAGCAATTTCAGCATCTTCTAATGCGGAAGAAATTTTGTATCGGGCAAAAGTTTTTGCCTCTTTAGATGAAGCTTTGCATGATATCGATTTTTTATTGGCAACGACCGCCCGGCATCGAGACCAAACCAAAACCGTTTATACCGCAGATAAGGCGGTCAATGTTGTTGCTCAAAAAATTTTTGATGGGGTGCGGTGTGGATTTTTGTTTGGCCCGGAGAGAACCGGACTTCGTAATGAAGATGTTTGTTTGGCTGATGCTATTATTAATATTCCGCTTAACCCAAAGCACTGCTCTCTTAACTTATCTCAGGCCGTACTTTTGGTCGGATATGAATTTTATAAAACACAAATTGATGCCCCGCAAGAACAATTTGTGGTGAATCATTCCCGCTTAGCCGGAAAAGATCATGTGCTGAAATTTTGCGAATTTTTAGAAAGTAATCTTGATGATTGCGGCAATTTTAAGGTTGGTGAAAAACGCGAAAAAATGATTATTAACTTGCGTAATATTTTTACTCGCAATCAAATGACCGAACAAGAGCTAAACACTCTCTACGGAGCCATTCGGCATCTGCTAAAAAAATAGTTTTGTCTTTTTTTGCCCCCTGTATTAAGAGATTCTTAGGACTATATTCGTTATATATTAGATGTTTATAACGTTTAGAGGAATCAAAAAAATGCATGGAGCAGACCTTATGAGTGTTCCACAATTGGTGTGGGGACTTGATGCTAAAGTTGTTGCCGTGGCTATTGTGATTTTGGCTTATGTTATTCTGTTTACGGAAAAACTAAACCGGGCCGTTGTTGCTTTGCTGGCAGCATCCATCATGATTTTTGCCGGTATTTTGACACAGAATACAGCAATTAAAGGAATTGACTTTAACACTTTGGCCTTATTAATCGGAATGATGACGATTGTCGGCATTTCTGAAAAAACGGGAATTTTCCAATATGTGGCGATTTGGGGAGCCAAAAAAGTTAAAGCAAACCCCAGAGGTATTTTGGTTGTTTTGGGGGTTGTTACCGCGGTATTTTCTGCTTTTTTGGACAATGTAACAACGGTTTTGTTAATTGTCCCGGTAACATTTCAAATTACCAAAAAACTCGGTGTCCCGACTTATCCGTTTTTGTTGATGGAGATTTTTGCTTCTAATATCGGCGGAACGGCAACTTTAATCGGGGATCCTCCTAATATTTTAATTGGGTCGGCTTTGGGATTGTCTTTTACGGATTTTTTATTTGAGCTGACACCCATTGTGACTTTATGCATGATTTTCTTAATCGGCGTCTTTGACTTTTTCTGGGGAAGACGTTTAGTCTCAACCGAAAATCGGCGTCAGGCCGTTATGGCTCTTAATGAAAAAGAGGCCATTACCGATAAGATTTTATTAATCAAATCTTTATGTGTGCTCTTTTTGGTGATTGTCGGCTTTATTTTGGCCGAACATTTACACATTGCTAACGGAACAATTGCCATGTTCGGCGGCTCTTTATTAATGCTTTTGTACACCTGGGGTATGGGGCATGAAGAAAGAGACAACCGTATTGAAAAGGCTTTTGATTTAGTTGATTGGACAACAATTTTCTTCTTTGCCGGATTATTTGTTATTGTGTATGGTTTGGAAGTAACCGGTGTTTTGAGTATGCTGGGAGAAAAATTTATTGAAATTACCGATGGCAGCATCAAAAAAGCCAGTTTATTAATCGTGTGGGTATCAGCTTTGGTTTCTGCCGCGATTGATAATATTCCTTTTGTGGCAACCATGATTCCGATGATTAAGTCTATGGAAGAAGCTATGGGCGGACGCGAAATGATGATGCCGGTTTGGTGGGCGTTGTCTTTGGGAGCCTGCTTTGGCGGAAACGGAACGCTTATCGGGGCTTCGGCCAATGTGATTGTTGCCGGAATGGCCAGCCGTGAAGGTCATCCTATCAGTTTTCTCGGATTTATGAAATGGTCTATTCCGATTATGCTGATGACGGTGGCTTTGGCAACCTTATACCTTTACACCGAATATTTCATTATTATGCATTTGGAATAAGATAATGATAAAAAAAATATCCCTTCCGAAAGAAGGGATATTTTTTTGTTTGAACTACATGCGGGGACTGTTCACCCCACCAAAGGGATTGTACTGCCCTACCCCGCCAAAATATTTGCGGAAGAAGCCCATGTTTTGCCCATATGAAGGCGTGTAATCCGAAACCGGTTTGATATCTTTGCCATCGGCCTTGCTCAAACGTTTAATCTCTTTAATATTGTCTTTTTCATCAAACTTGAGCGTTAAGACATCCCGATTAACTTCCTCAGGAGCAAAAAAGGCCACTCTTTTGACATCTGAGGACATATAAATCCAAGTATTAGAATCAAAGGAAACAACAACAGACGGTGCTCCTAAAATCTCCTTAACCTCTTCTTTTGAGGTTCCGACCTTTATCTTGTCAATCCGTTCGTTTGTCGGCATATTGCCATTATGACTGACAAACCATTCATTTGTTTTTTGCGTTGAGCAAGAAGCTAATAAAACGGCAAAAGAGCAAGTCCATATCATTTTGTTTATTGACATATTGTTTTCCTTGAAGTTATACCTTACTTAAATATTTAATATCTCTATAACACAAGGAAAATATTTATGCAAAATCTTTTTTCTTATCCCTTAAAGGTTGAAGATATTTCCGGAGCGGAAAAGGTCTATCGCCTTAAGGCCACTGAAGAACAATGTGCCTTTATTGCCGAGGTTTATAAGCTCCCGTCCGTAAAATCTTTTCAGGCTGAAATCCATGTCAAAATGACAAGCAAGCAGCATAAAATTGATGTTTGGGGCACGGCTGATGCCAAATTGGAACAAACCAGCGTCATTTCTTTGGAAAATTTTATCAAGCCTTATCACTGCGAGTTTAAGGTTGTTTATGATACGCAAATGACCTTAAAAGAACTCAAAGAAACCGAATTTGAGTTTGATGATGAAATCATCGATATTATTGAAAACGGTCAAATTGATTTGGCCGAAATTGCTATGGAACAAATTGCTTTGGTTATTGACGATTTTCCACGGCAAGAAAACGAATCTTTTGTCTTTAAGTCTGAATTTGATGAGGAGACAACCCGTGCGGCTAATCCTTTTGCGGTCTTACAAAAACTGAAAAAATAGTTTTTTGCTTTAAGTTTTATAAAAAAGTCCTTGCAAAATAAGAAAATATTGAGTAAAAGGATTGCAGAATTTCGCAATAATGTTTTTATTTGTTGATTTTCGGTTTTAAATGTTTTATTAATGCTGAAACCTAACAAGTAAAATTTCGTGTTTAACAATAAATAGAGAATAAGAAAATGGCTACACCTAAGAAGAAAACATCAAAGTCTCGCCGCGATATGCGTCGTTCTCACGATGCCTTGAAGAGCAATTCTTATATGGAATGCCCAAACTGTGGCGAATTAAAGAGACCTCATAACGTATGCCCGTCTTGCGGTCAATACGACAATCGTGAAGTAGTTGCCAAAAAGGCTTCTGCCGAATAATAAGTTATTATTTCTTTCAACTTCCTGATTTTTTTTCAGGTTTTATGCGAAACGGAGTAGGTCTTGACTACCAGTAACTTAGTTATTTCAATCGATGCTATGGGGGGAGATAATTCCCCCCGAGTCGTGATTGAAGGGTTAGCACTTGCTACCAAAAAGAATCCAGACATTCGGTTTTTGCTGTTTGGTGATTCCGAAAAAGTTTTGCCGATTCTTGATCAATTTCCTCAGCTGAAAAATGTTTGTGAATTTCGTCACACCTCAGAGATGGTTCATAACGAAGATAAGCCTTCCCATGTGATCCGCAATCGTAATACCAGTATGTATATGGCTATTGATGCCGTACGTCGCGGAGAAGCTCAAGCCGTTGTTTCTGCCGGAAATACCGGTGCCTTGATGGCTATTTCTAAACTTACTCTCAAAACAATTACCAAAATCCATCGTCCGGCGATTGTAAGCATTATGCCGCATCGTTATGGAAAATATGTTATGCTTGATTTGGGTGCAAATACCGAATGTGACGCCATCAATTTGACTGAGTTTGCTTTAATGGGTGATATTTTGGCAAAACATGCCTTGGGGATTAAACGTCCTCGGGTTGCCTTGCTCAATATCGGGGCTGAAGAAATGAAGGGTAAAGAAGAAATCCGTCAAGCCGCTCATATGATTAAAAACTCTCATATGGATATTGATTTTAAGGGATATATTGAGCCGCATGAAATTTCCAAAGGAATCGCCGATGTTATCGTCGCGGACGGTTTTACCGGAAATATTGCACTTAAATCTATTGAAGGAACAGCTCGTTTAGTTGTTTCAATGTTGAAAGATGCCGTTAAAAAATCTTGGTTGGCAAAACTTGGTTTGCCTTTTATGCTCGGTGTTGCCTTTAAGGTCAAAAAAACAATGGACCCTCGCCTTTATAACGGGGCTATGTTTGTCGGGCTGAACGGGTTATCCGTTAAGAGTCACGGCGGTACGGATGCGTTGGGCTTTTCGGTTGCCGTTAATAATGCTGCAACGCTCGTTCGCCAAAATTTTGTTGCTACAATTAAAGAAGAGATTGAAAAAATCGACCTCGACGAATTATCACAGGATGTTATTTATGAAGTGTATTAGATCGGAAATTATTGGACATGGTCATTATACCCCTAAAAAAGTTTTGACCAATGATGATATGGCTAAAATGGTAGAAACCAGTGATGAGTGGATTACTACTCGTACCGGGATTAAGGCCAGAAGTATTGTTGAAGATGAGTTTACTTCCGATTTGGCTTACAATGCGGCTAAAATGGCTGTCGACAAAGCCGGAATTGAACCTTCTGAAATTGATTTGGTTATTTTGGCCTCCATTACTCCCGATAATACGACTCCGTCAACGGCTTTAAAAGTTGCCGCAAAACTCGGCGTTAAAACCGGGACGCCTGCTTTTGATATTTCAGCGGCCTGCTCCGGTTTTGTTTATGCTTTGACCATGGCGGATAATATGATCCAAATGGGACAAATTAAAACAGCCGTTGTTATTGGTGCAGAGTCGCTCTCTAAAATTACTGATTGGACCGATCGTAACACTTGCGTTCTTTTTGGTGATGGGGCCGGTGCGGTTGTTATCCGTGCCAAAGAAGGAGACGGAAGCAATCAAGATGTTGGTGTTTTGTCGACTAAAATTTATGCCGACTGCTATCATTATGACAGCTTAAAAACCGACGGCGGTGTTTCTTCAACCAAGACAACCGGTTTTATTGAAATGGACGGGAAAGAAGTCTTTAAGTATGCTATCGGCTCTTTGGCTCAAGCTGCTGAAGAAGCTGCTCGTTTGGCAAATATTAATATTCAAGATATTGACTGGTTATTGCCTCATCAAGCCAATATTCGTATTATTGAAGGTGTGGGTAAGAAACTTGAACTCCCGGAAGAAAAGGTTATTGTCAATATTGCACAGCACGGAAATACTTCTGCCGCCTCTATTCCTTTGGCTCTTTCTGAAAAAATTGAAGACGGAACAATTAAAAAAGGTGATTTAATTGTTTTGACCGCAATGGGAGCCGGATTTACTTGGGGCGGAGCGGTTGTCCGACTCTAAGAATAAATTATGTTAAAATCGTTGATTTGCTCTTGATATGGGGTTTGATTTAGTATAATTATCTTATCGCAAAAAAAAGAATTTTAGAATTTAAAAGGATTAAAGATGAAAACTATTACGCGTGCCGATGTTGCTGAAACTATTTATGAAGAAGTTGGTCTTTCCAGAAAAGATTCTACCGATATTTTAGACATGATTATTGATGAGATTGTTAATGAGCTCAGTAACGGAAATGATGTAAAATTGTCTTCTTTTGGAACTTTTTCTTTGCGTGATAAAAGAGAACGCATCGGTCGCAACCCTAAAACCGGTGTAGAGGCTGTTATTACCCCTCGCCGTGTTATTTCTTTTAAGCCCTCTCAAACGGTGCGTAAAATCATTAACGCCTAATATTTGGTAAGGATTGCATATGGTTGTAAATAAAAGCAAAGCTGCCTTTAGGACAATTGCCGAAGTTGCTGAAGATCTTGGCGTTGCTACCCATGTGCTTCGTTTTTGGGAAACTAAGTTTCCGCAAATCAAACCCATGAAAAGGAATGGCGGTCGTCGCTATTATCGGCCCGATGATGTTGAAATTATCCGCACCATTCGTGATTATTTATATGATAAACGCTATACGATTGAGGGTGTTCAATTATTATTTAAGGAAAAGGGTGTCAAAGCCGTGGTCGGAGAAGAAATTCAAAAAGATTTCTTTGAAGATGGCCTTGCTCAAGAAAATCTTGATGATACCAGTCGGAAGATTATCAGTAGTCTTTTGACACGCTTAAAAAGTCTTCATGAAGAACTTTCTGTTGCTCTTAATAAAACGGCAAAGTCATAAAAATTTTTTTGCTTGCTTTTTTGTGCCAAGAGTTATATAGAAATAACTGTTTTATGATAGAGAAAAACGATTTTCGGGATGTAGCGCAGCCTGGTAGCGCATTTGCATGGGGTGCAAGTGGTCGCTGGTTCGAATCCAGTCATCCCGACCATTAAAACAAAAATCCGCCTTTTATGGCGGTTTTTTGTTTTAATGTTTATAAATTGTGTATGCCCCTCTCTATACAAAAGATTTTTTTCTTTCAAGATCAAGCAAATTCTGAGAAACTGTATTGATTTACAAACGAAAAAAGTCCCTATCAAATTTCCTATTTTGTTATTTTATACTCTCCTAATATTTTATTTTTTCCTTTAAGGCTTATATAAACGGCAGGCCTTGTAAAATATAAAGGAAATAACATATGAAAAAATTTCTTTTGCTCTTGATAGGACTTGTGTTTCCGTCAACTTCCATGGCTATCACGCAAGTTGTTAGTGCTGACCAGACTTTAAGCAACGGAGATGTTATGTCGATTGTTACCCAACAAGTGTATGGCACAACAAAGAACTTTACGGTATCCGGGAATCAACAAATTATGTCCGGAGGAACTTCTTATAACAGTAATATTTATCCTTATGGGCAACAAAATGTTGAGGCCGGAGGGATTTCTTATAACACAAATGTTCAGTACCGAGCGGTGCAAAATGTTAACGGAACGGCCTACTCTTCTACGGTAGCGACGTCTGGAACCATTGATGTTAATGCCGGAGGTTATGCCGAAGACACGACTGTTAATGGCGGAATTTTTATTGTTTCTGCCGGGGCAACGGTGGCCAAGACCTATCTGAACGGCGGAAGAGAAAATATTTCAGGAACGGATGAATCTTCTTTTGTTAGCGGCGGTCTGCAAGAAATTTTAAGCGGTGGAATATCTAAACAAGCTATTGTTACAGGTGGAACCCAACAAGTTGATGTTGGCGGCAGTAGTATCGGAGCAACTTTTTCTAATAATGGGCGGCAAAAAGTTTATGGAACGACGGAACAAACAACGGTAAATTCCGGTGCTATTATTGATATTATTGATAATGGAACGGCTCAACAAACCACCCTTAACGGAGGAAGCATGAATGTTGATTATGGAGCAACCTCCTACCAGACAAGTATCAATTCCGGAACACAAAATGTTTACGGGACGGAAACCGGAAGTAGTGTTAACGGCGGCCGCCAACAAGTCGAAAACGGAGGTTTTGTCTCGGGAGCTGTGGTTAAGACCGGAGGTGTTCAAAGTATTTTTTCCGGAGGTAGAGCTGAAAATACAACCCTTGAAAACGGCGGGTGGATGTTTTTATTTTCCGGTGGAACATTATCAGGCACAACAACCGTTAATAACAGTGTTGTAAACATTGTCGGCAGTAACTCTATTCCAGATATGGAAATTCAAAATTCGGCAATTAATATTCCCCGCGATTATGCATTTAGCATCGTACAATTTGGAAATTTATCGGGAAGCGGTATTTTTAGCATTAATAGTGATTTATCGGAAGGAACATCTGATAAAATCCTGGTTAATTCCGGAAATGGAAATTTTGGACTTATCGTTCATGATTACAGTGCTGAAGGTTCTATCCCATTGAAATATGAAATTATTGATGAAAACGCCGGAGCTTCCGATCGTTTTTATTTGGTAGGAAATGCCGTTGATGTCGGGGCTTATCGCTATAACCTTGAACAAGAGGGGGACAACTGGTTTTTAGTACGCACACAAGATGTCACAGATAGTGCCCTTCTTGCTAAAAATACTTATAGCTCCCTTGCCTCTTTATTTTATACCCATTTAACTCCGGTTTATAATCGTATTCGACTTTATCGAAGCTCTGATAAGCCGGATAATCATTTATGGATCAAGGGTTTAGGACAAGAGCTCAAATTTGATTATAAAGATGGCTCCAGCAGTCAAATTAAACTTTATGGAAGTGAAGTCGGTTATGACCATGAAGTTTGGAAAAATTCTTTTGCTTCTTTAAGTTTGGGGCTTTATGGCGGATATACGTCTTCTCAGCAAAAATATGATCGAAGCGGTCATGGGGATGCGGATACCCGAGCTCTTGGTTTTTATGGGGTTTTCAACACCCGTGATAATTATTTTGCTGATATTGTCGGAACGTATTTTCAACACAACCAAAAACTTAAGACCTATATGCCGGCCGGTAGCGAAGTTGTCGGAAAATATGATGTCGACAGTTGGCAGATTTCAAGCTCTTTGGGAAAACGTTTTTATTTTGCAAAGGATTGGTTTTTAGAACCTTCGGTCGGATTTAATTATATGTATCTCGGATCTGTTCATTACCGGACAAATTATAATACCTTGGTTGAGGCAGATGATGCGAATTATTTTTCGACAAGGGCAGATATTGTTACCGGAAAGACCTTTACAACCCTCCAAAACAACCGCTTGGATGCTTATGGACGTTTTGCACTGATTCATGATGTGGACGGGACCAGTGATGTCTGCGTGGCGGATTATTGTTTTAAGGAGGATTTGTCTTCTTTACGCTACGAGGTCGGGGCCGGCATTCAATCTTATTGGAAGGATAATCTCTTTGCTTATACCGAAGCTTCAACACAATTTGGAAGCCGGATTCAACTTCCTTTTGAAATCAGCTTTGGAGTTCAATATCATTTCTAATTTTGTGGATTGGCTTTTTTAGATTAATCTTTTTTTTACTGTGTTGCTTATAAAATTTTGTAATCTTAAAGTTGTTTTTTGGGATTGGAAGATGAGCAAATACAGAATTATCGGGAATATGACCGGAAACTCCATGGATGCTATTGATCTTGTTGTAACGGAGTTTGACGGGGATAAAATGACGGATATTTGCACCTATAGCAAACCTTATTCCAAAGAAATGCAATCTAAAATGGCTTTTTTAAGAAAACAGGTCTTTAATAAGTTAAAACCTGAAATTTTAGCTCTTCCCGATTTTCAAAAAATCCATGATGAATATGTGAAAGGTATTGCTGAATGTATTAATGATATGTGCCAAAAAAATCATCTGGATAAAAAACAGATTGATGCTATCGGTTTCCATGGAAAAACCTTGGATTATAATCCTCCGTCAAAAGCCAAAAAAGAAAAAACTCTTCCCTATACGTTGCAAATCGGGTCCGGAAAGATGCTCGCCGATTTAACCGGGATTAAGGTAATTTATGATTTTCGTTCTGCTCTGATTATGAATGGTTTTGAAGGGGCGCCGTTGGTTCCGCCTCATAATGCTCATATTGCCGCTACCGAAGGAAACGCTTGTTATTATAATGGAGGAAATACCTCTAATTTTGCGTGGATTATTGATGGTAAAGCTCTTATCGGAGCCGATGCCGGTCCTTTTAACGAATATATTGATTCTTATATCCGTAAATATTCTCCGGATACCTATGATAAAGACGGCCAGTACGGATTAAAAGGAAAATTGTTGCCGGAATTGTTGCAACGTTTGTTTAATGTCGGACGAGAATATTATGAACGCTCCTTACCTAAATCCGGTGATCCGCAATATTATCATACGGCTGAAATTTTTGACGGAATTGAAAAACGGTATGGTTTTGCCGATTATCAAACGGAGCTGTTTTGTGATATTGTTCATACCTTAGAGTATTTTGCGGCTTATGTTGCCGTTTATTCTTTAACTCTTTGTGATACAAGCGTTTCTCTTCCCGCTCAGATTATTCTTTTTGGTGGGGGCTGGAAAAATCCGGTTGTTTATAAGGCTTTTTGTGATTTGATTGCCGGAAAGGGTTATTTGTTGCCGGAACACCAACAACCTTTTCATGAATTTTTATCTCGTTTTCATCAACCTCTTGAGGTTAAATATTCTCGTTTTGGAGAATATATGGAAGCAAGACTTTTTGCCGACATGGCTCGTTATCAATTAGAACAACGGGTTTGGGAAATTCCGGAAATTATTGCCTCCGGGAAAAAGATTATCTGTGGCAGCCTTGCCAAACCGGAAGAAGGGAGAGCTTTTTATGACGATATGATTTGCCAAGCGGCCAAAGGTTGGCAAAGTTTCTAAAAAAAACACTCGGCTTTAGATTCGAGTGTTTTTTTGCTTAGAAAAGATTTTCCGGATTAAGGACTTGTAGTTCTTGAGGAATAAACAATCCGTCTTTTCGGATAAGTTTATCGTCAAAAAATATCTGCCCTCCTCCGTAGTCCGGGGTTTGAATTAAGACTAAATCCCAGTGAATTGCTGAACGATTGCCATTGTCTGATTTTTCCAAAGAATTTCCTAATGCCAAATGAATGGAACCTCCGATTTTTTCATCAAAAAGGGTATCTCCGATTGCTTTGGTTATGTATGGATTAACTCCAAAAGAAAATTCTCCGATAATTTTTGCTCCGGCATCAATGTTTAGAATTTTGTGCAATTCTTCTTGACTGCCTTGAGAGTTGGCACAAACAACTTTTCCATCTTTGAAAGTCAGACAAATATTGGAAAATTGTTTTCCATTATGAATGGTTTGAGTATTGAACTGAATTGTTCCATTCATGGTTCCCAAAACCGGTGCCGTATAAACCTCTCCGTCTGGAACATTCCTTTCACCATAGCAACAAGTAACCGGAATGTTTTTTATTGAAAAGGTTAAATTCGTTCCCGGGCCGACAATTTTTACTTTGTCCGTTTCTGACATTTGTTTGGCCAAGGGCTGCATGGCTTTTTTCATCTTTTTATAATCAACTAAACATGTTTGAAAATAAAAATCCGTAAAAGCCTGAGTTGACATTCCGGCTCGATAAGCTATTACATCTCCTGGATAGCGTAGCAGACACCATTTTGTTTGCCTTAGTCGAACATCAAAATGAACTTGTTGGATATAGATTTTTTGATAAAGTCTGTTTTGCTCCTCCTTTATCAAAGATTCATCCAAAGGATTGGTAAAATCCCTTATTCCGATATAAGCGTCCATCTGTGACATCAACTGTTTTTGAAGCTCGGCGTAAATAGCAATTTGCTTGGCTGTTGAATTATTAATACGTGCCCTTTGAAGCCGGACATCCTCCATAATATACAAAGGAACGCCGCCTATTTGACAGGCTGTTTCGATTAATGCTTCAACCAGAGGAAGTGAGCTTGTACTCCGATTGTCAATGTAGAGTTTTTCTCCCGGCTGTAAATCTACAGAATTTTGCAACAAATTCTGAGCCAATTTTTTTATTTTTTCTTCCATAATTATAAAAATTAGAATTAATAATTAAAATTTTGTCTAATGTTGCAATTTTTTTATCATAAAAGTCAATATTTATTTTTGTTACCTTTATTCTTCCGCGGGACGGATTATATTTAGTAAAAACAAGGGAGAAATGGTTATGAAATTAAAAGGAAAATTTTGGCCAAAGCACCGCCGATTACGCGATGTTATCTATGCTGTTTGGGATTTTTGGACAAGTAAAACCGGTGCTTTTATTTTAGCGGTATCAGCAATTGCTTTAGGGTACTATCAATTTTATATCAGTCGGCCGATTTTAAAATACGATACGCAGACCGTCAATTTTATTTCCTCTAATAATGATAATGATTATTCCGTTAAGGTTCACGGACAAGAATATAAAGACCTTTATTTGACAAAAGTTTATCTTTATAATCGAGGAAATTTAGCTCTTTCGGGCTCAGATGTTTCTAAAACCGGACACGACCCTATTCGCATTGTCATTCCCAAAGATGCTAAAATGCGTCATTTTAACTTAGATAATAATGAGACAACCCATGCCGTTACGGCAAAAGTTATTCCCCAAGACAATAATTTAATTCTGGATTTTGATTATCTTAATCCCGATTATCAGATTGCGGCAAATATTTTGCATGAATCCCCTAATCCGGATATCCGAATTGAAGGAAGCGCCCTTAATGTAAACGCCATTACCAAAGAATGGAGTGCTAATACTCTCAAATATTGGGGATTGGGCGGTTTGGGCTTGCTTTACCTTATTTTATTGCTCTTTTATATTTTTCATCACAAGTCTAAAAAACTCTCCTTAAAAAATTTATAAGACTTTGGTTTGATAACCATTAAAAACTTGTTGTGCTTTGAAGACTTTTTCAATATGATAAGTTAAATTTGTTGTTAAGTTAACTTTTAAGAACAGAGGATAAATAAATGAAAAAGTCTTTAATTTGCAGTGTGTTGGCTGTTTCTATGCTCAGTGCTTGTGCAATTGATCCGTACACCGGAGAAAGCAAGGTTTCTAAAACCGCATGGGGTACCGGTATTGGTACTGCTGCCGGTGCCGGAATCGGGGCTTTGGCCGGAGGTAAAAAAGGTGCATTAATCGGGGCCGGTGTCGGAGCCTTGGCCGGTGCAGCAACCGGTGGATACATGGATATCCAAGCTCGTAAGTTGCGTCAAGAATTGGTTGGTACCGGCGTTCAGGTTAAAGAAGTTGATGGTCGGGTTTATTTGATTATGCCGGGAAATATTACTTTTGATACTAACGAAGCCGTTATTAAACCGGGTTTTCAACCGGTTCTTAACTCGATTGCCAAAGTTATCAAAGAATATAACAAGACGATGGTTCAAGTCTATGGTTATACCGATAACACCGGCAGTGCCGCAACAAACAACGCTTTATCTTTAAGAAGAGCAACTGCTGTTTCTAACTATTTGCGTTTGCAAGGCGTTGACGGCAACCGTATCATTACCGATGGTTTAGGTTCTGCTAATCCGATTGCCTCTAATGCAACGGCTTCCGGACGCGAACAAAACCGTCGTGTTGAAATTGCATTGATTAATAATCAATAAGGAAAAATTTTACAAGAAAAAACAAAGCCAGCTTGCATGCTGGTTTTGTTTTTTTTAGGAAAAGAAAAATGACATTTATTTTATCGGCCGGAAGACATGAAGAATACTTTAATCCCTTTGCTTGGGGCTTAAATCTTTCCGGAACAATTAAATCTTTTTTGAGCGGAAAAATATTAAAACAAAATCTTGCTGTGCCGGATGTCATTTTATCTTCCCCCTTACAAAGAGCTCAGGCAACTTCTTTGTTTAGGGCTGTTGGTCTTGGGGTGGATTTAGAAAAAATTATTCTTGCTCCCGAGCTTGTAGAAAATGCCACCGCCGAGCAAATTAACATGTTTCTGCTTGGCCTTAGGGAAGAAGCTAAAATCAACCACTGGCAACATGTCCATTTGGTTACACATTTACCGATCTTGGGGTTAATTTGCCAACAAAGGCTTTCTCTTCCAATGGGAGATGTTCTTGTTTTTGAATGCGATGATTCCTCAAAAATAAAATTGATTAATCAACTTCATATTGAGGCGATGATCGAGGTCCCAAAATACCAACAGCTGGCCAATAAGCTCAATAAGGTTAAGCTTAAAAGCAGTGAGGATGTTTTGGGTGTGTTATTGTCTTGTGATGAATTATAATCCGACATTTGGGGTAACTCCTTCTTCCCTTAAAATCTGGACAACTTCTGCCAGATAGCGTTTTTCCGTATATTGCAACTGTCCGTCCGATAAAGCTACTTTGAGCATTTCTTCTAATAGTGATACGGCATCTTCCGGCTTTTTGCGGACGATTTGTTGCAATGCCTTAAAAAAAGCTGTTTCATCGGCTTGGATATCTTGAAGATAACTGATGATGAATTGTTTGCTTAATGTCTCTGCCGCGGCTAAATTTTCTTTAGCATATTCAACAATAATATTTTGTTTCAGTACGGTATAATTTTTGTTTGTACCGGCAATAAATGAAAGCATCACTAAATCCGGATAAATTTTCTCAAAAATTTTTTTATCAGGTATTTTTTCTTTTGTCTCTTCTCTTGTGGTATCTTCCGAATTAAACTCTTGCAAAAATTTAGAAATATTTTTGTAATAGCGATCGTTGCTTAGATCTAATAAATCATGGATAAAAGCACCATCAATAACGTAGGATTTTTTTTGTGAATAGAAATAAATATCAACAAAAATATTTTTGTCTTTTTCCCATATATTGCGGATGGCAACGTTTTCTTCATATAACCGATTGTTTCGGATAAGATGAATAATCATATTAAAATATTTTACTTTTTTTTCCGCCATGGGAGTAGTCCGTATCGTTCTTTGTTTTTCCCTTTTATCAAAAAAAAATAAAAATTATCTTAAAATTGCAGAAAAATGCCAAAATTTGATAAAATAGAAATTGATTTAAACTCTTAACGGGTGTATTAATAGCAGTATGTAATGTATTATTAAAAAATTAGAAAAGATGAAAAAAAATTTAACCTTCTATCTACGCGATGTTGTAGAAGAAACAAAAAATTTCAAAGACCTAACGGAGTGGTTTCGCTATATTATTGAAGAAATGATCGTTGACTATAAAAATAGTTATAATATTTCTCAAAAATATTTAGGCTCCTCTCATGTATTGAACGATGCGGATGCTTTGAAAAACGTCAAAAACTCTTTTTCCGACAACAACCTCTTGCCCGGCTTGTTTGATATTCACAGTAAGATGATGGCAAACAGTTATTTGTTCTACCTTCAGCTTGAAAAAGAAAAAAGAGCAAAAAAGTGGAACTTGGCTAAAAGAATCCGTCTCAACCACAAAATCAAGCTCCTTGGAGAGGGACTGATTACCAATTCCGGAAAAGTTGCCATTGCAAAAGCTTGTTTGGCACCGGAAATGTCCGTGGAAGAGTTTATGCAAAAATTCACAATTTTTGTGGTGCGATTTGAAATTTAAGAAAACGTCCTGAATTTTTAATTCAGGACTTTTTCTTTATTCCTCTTTGAGCATGTTTTTGAACTTTGTGATATAGTTTTTTATGGTATCTACCCGAGTGACATAGCTCTCCAGATTCTTCTCTATGAAAATCTTTTGGTCCGGACGAATTTTTACGCTGCCAAATTGTTTCCCGACAAAATCAATTAATTTTTCCGGTTTGGCAAAAATGTTATTATGAAATGTTATGAGTATCCCTTTTGCTCCGGCGTCGATTTTTTCAACATTGGTTTCTTTGCAGAGAATTTTTATTTCTACCGTTTTTAATAAGTTTTCAACTTCATCTGGAAGCTTTCCAAAACGGTCTGTTAACTCTTCACGCATGTCGGCTATTCCTTCATTATCGGACAATTCTCCAATCCGTTTATAAAGCCCGAGACGAACTCCTAAATCACGAACATAGCTTTCGGGAATCATAATCGGGATACCAATACTGATTTGCGGGGTCCAAGATTCAATTTGCGGCGTATTTTTATCTTCTAGCTCTCCTCCGGATTTTAAGCGAAGGATTTCTTCTTCCAACATGTGTTGATACAGAGAAATTCCCACTTCCTTGATATGGCCGGATTGTTCTTCACCCAAAATATTTCCCGACCCGCGGATGTCCATATCATGACTGGCCAAAGAAAAACCTGCCCCTAACGTATCTAGCGCCTGTAAAATACTCAAACGACGTTCGGCAATCGGTTTAAGCTGCCGTTTGGGCGGAATGGTAAAATAAGCATAGCCTCTTGTTTTTCCTCTTCCGACACGCCCTTTCAACTGGTATAGCTGAGCCAAGCCAAACATATCGGCCCGATAGACAATCATGGTATTAACACTCGGCATATCAATTCCGGATTCAATAATCGTGGTTGAAAGCAACAAATCGCCCTTTCCATCGGCAAAATCATTCATGACGTCTTCCAACTGTTTTACCGGCATTTGTCCGTGGGCTACCAGTATTTTGATATCGGGAACAAGCTCTCTTAACTCTTTTTCAACCACGGCAATATCCGAAACCCGAGGGCAAACAAAAAAGATTTGTCCGCCACGATATTTTTCTCGATAAATGGCTTCTTTTATCATGACTTTATCAAAAGGCATTAAAAAACTGCGAGCCGCCAAGCGATCTACCGGAGGAGTTGCAATAATGCTCAATTGCTTTACACCGGTTAAAGATAATTGTAATGTTCTTGGGATCGGGGTTGCCGTTAGGGTCAAGACATGGACATCGGACTTAATTTGTTTTAACTTTTCTTTATGTGCGACACCAAAGTGTTGTTCCTCATCTATAATTAAAAGTCCGAGATTGCAAAACTTAACATTTTTGGACAATAAGGCATGGGTTCCGATGACAATTTCAACCGAACCTTCTTCCAGCCCTTTACGTGTTTCCTCTGCCTCTTTAGGAGTTACAAGGCGGGAAAGCATTTTGACAGTTATCGGAAAACCTTCCATGCGTTTTTTGAAGTTATAATAGTGTTGTCGTGCCAAAAGCGTGGTCGGAACAATCAAGGCGACTTGAGCCCCGCAAGAGGCTACCGTAAAGGCTGCACGCAAAGCAACTTCCGTCTTACCAAAACCAACATCGCCACATACCAGTCGATCCATCGGAACCGTGGTGTTTAAATCGGCCATTACATCGGCTATGGCATTTAATTGGTCATCGGTTTCGTTGTATGGGAAACGTGCACAAAAATCATCATACATCCCTTGGGGCGGATAAAAGGTTTCGGCCTTTTTAAGATGACGTTCCGCGGCAATTTTGATAAGTTTTTCCGCAATATCTCGGATTTTTGCTTTTACTTTTGCTTTTTTGGCTTGCCATGCTACTCCGCCCAGAGTATCCAACTCAATATTATCATCTTCTATCCCATAACGAGAGAGGACGTCTATATTTTCAACCGGAACAAAAAGTTTGGCATCGTTTGCGTACAAAATCTTCAAACAATCGTGCGGGGCTCCCCCGGCCATGATATTCTCCAACCCCAAAAAACGACCGATACCATGTTCAATATGGACAACCAGCTCTCCGATGTTGAGGGAAGAAATATCGGCGATAAAATCTTTTGCCGTAACTTTTTTATGGCGGCGGCGATCTTGTCTTTCGCCTAAAATATCTTGTTCTGAAACCAGGCACCAGCCATCGCCCCTAAAGCCATGCGGTAGCGGCATAATAGTTAAAACAATATTGCGAGCCGACTTTTCAAGGGCTTCTTGCCAATTTTCGGCAAATGTCAAATCCGGTGTTTCGTACTCACTCATTAAGGAAAAAAGACGCTCTCTGGAACCTTCCGTATAGCAGGCTATGATACGATGCATCTTTTTGTTTTCCGACAGGTATAACTTTAATTCATTATAAACTTCGGCGGCTGAGATATTTTTGACGCTGGAAAAATTCCGTACCGGAAGAACACCGGCGTTGATTATTCCCTCTCCTTCGGGCATATTCATCGGGCTTAGGACAACGCGTTGACGTTTGTCGCAGAGGGCTAAAAATTCTTTATCGTTGAGATACAAAAGCTCCGGATTGACCGGACGATAGGTGTCAATCTCGGTGGTCGATTTTACCGCCAAGGCCTCTAACCTGGCCTGATAATAATCTAAAATACTTTCTACTTTGGCTTTAAGAGCCTCTTGCACATTATGCCCCAGAACAATTTGTGCTGAGGGCATATAGTCAAACAAACTGGGCAATGCCTCTTCATAAAAAAACGGCAGCCAATTTTCTTGCCCTATGTATTTTTTGCCATTGGAAATTGCCTCATAGATTTCATCATCCTTAAAGGCGGCTCCAAAGGCTTCACGATATTTGCTGCGAAATGTTTTTATGGTATTGGCATCCAGAACAACCTCGCCCATAACCTTAAAGACATATTTTTTTATCTCGCCGGTTGTTCTTTGAGTCATGGCATCAAAGGTACGGATACGTTCAACCTCATCATCAAATAAATCAATACGCAAAGGGTCTTCCGTCCCGACCGGGAAAATATCTATAATATCTCCCCGAACGGCATATTCTCCGGGTTCAATTACCTGCTCTACCCGATTATAACCGTTTATTGCTGCGTAGTGCAAAAAGTCATTAAAGTCCAGTTTTTTTCCAACGGCAACCTCTTTGGAAGAATTTAAAAATATTTTACGCGGCGGTAATTTTTGCAAAACCGCCCCAATACTGGCTATAACAATTCGACTTTTTTTGGGTGAAGGATCTAAAGCTAATGAAGATAAGGTATCTACTCTTTGGGAAATAACATTCACATTCGGAGACACCCGATCGTAGGGGACCGTATCCCAGGCTGGAAAACGCAAAACCTCAATCTCGGGAGCAATATATTCTAAAAGCTCTGCCGTACGAGCTAAGCTTATTCCGTCACTGACAATATATAACCAATCTTTTGAGCGGCTTTGAGCCAGAGAGGCTAGAACAAATGCATCGTATCCTTCCGGAACCGATGCGATTGTTTTTCCGTTTATGTTTTCCAATTTATCCTTCATAATGAGTGTTTTATATCTAATTCGGTCGAATTTGTAAATATTGAAAAGATGATTTTTTTACTTTTGTTTTCAGGCTTTTTAGATTATTTTAAGAAAAGATAGAGTTTGGGAATTTATGATGAGACCGGAAATTTTATATCCGTTATTTTGCGGAATTGAAACCCTTAAAGGGGTTGGAGAACGTAATCGACAGCTTCTTGCTCGGCTAGCGGGAGATAAAATTGTCGACTTGTTGTGGCATTTGCCTTCCGGACTTATTGATCGCAGATATTCTCCTAAAATCAGAGAGGCCCTTCCCGGCCGTGTTGCAACCTTGGTTGTCAAAATTAAAGAGCACCTTCCGCCTAAAAATCATCATCAGCCCTATCGTGTTGTTGTTGAAGATGACAGCGGAGAAATGATTTTAATCTTTTTTAAGGTCTATCTTGAATCCATCCGTAAAAATCTTCCCGAAGGAGAAGTTCGAGTTATTAGCGGGAAAATTGAAAGTTTTAACGGAATGAAACAAATGAGCCATCCGGATTATATCGGCGGGCTTAAACAACTTGATGAAATTCGGAATATTGAGACTGTTTATCCGCTCACGGCCGGAATTTCTAATAAAGCTCTCAATAGATGGATTAGTCAGGCTTTAGCCAAAACTCCTTTGTTTTCTGAATGGTTAAATACAGATTTTTTACGCCAAAAAAACTGGAAAAGTTTCAATTTGGCCTTAGAGGCGGTCCACCATCCCAAGCAATTTTCTGATCTGGAAGCTTTGGCTCCAGATCGAATGCGTTTGGCTTATGATGAGCTGTTGGCCAACCAATTGGCTCTTTGCCTTGCTCGACAGAGAGTAAAAAAACAAGCCGGAAGAGTTATTAACGGGAACGGAGAACTTAGGCAAAAATTATTCTCTCTGTTGCCTTTTCAATTAACCGATGCCCAAAAACGAGTCTTAGAAGAGATTTATGCGGACCAACGGGCTCCCTATCGGATGTTGCGGCTTTTACAAGGTGATGTGGGATCCGGAAAGACGATTGTGGCACTTTTTTCAATGTTAAATGCCGTTGAGTGCGGTTTGCAAACGGCAATTATGGCTCCGACCGAAATCTTGGCCAAACAGCATTTAGAGACGATGAAACCTTTTTGTGAGCAACTCGGTCTTCGGGCTGAATTGCTTTGCGGCAAAACAAAAGCCAAACAAAGAAAGCTCTTGCTCGAAGATTTAGCTCAGGGAAAAATCAATATTCTTATCGGGACGCATGCTTTGTTCCAGGAAGATGTTCGGTTTTGCAACTTGGCTTATGTCGTGGTTGATGAACAACATCGGTTCGGCGTACAGCAAAGACTCAGCCTTTCGGCCAAAGGGGATAAAGTCGATATTTTGGTGATGACGGCAACCCCTATTCCCAGAACGCTGGTACTGACAACGTATGGCGATATGGAATACTCTAAAATTGATCAAGTTCCCGAAGGGCGAAAGCCGGTTGATACCCGCGTTCTTCCCGTTGATAAAATTCAGGATGTTGTTGCCGGATTAAGGCGAAAGTTAGAAAGCGGAGCCAGAGCTTATTGGGTTTGCCCTTTGGTTGAAGAATCTGAAAAATCTGACCTTGCGGCAGCACAAGAACGTTTTGAGGCTCTTAAAAAAATCTTTGGCGAAAAAGTCGGTCTTATTCACGGAAAAATGAAAGAAAAAGAAAAAGACGACGTGATGGAAAAATTCAAATCCGGCACTTTGAGACTGTTGGTTGCAACCACCGTTATTGAAGTCGGAGTCAATGTTCCAGAGGCCACACTTATGATTATTGAACACGCCGAACGTTTTGGTCTGGCTCAGCTTCATCAGCTTCGGGGGAGAATTAAAAGAGGTTTTGAGGCCTCAAATTGCTTGTTGCTTTATGCCGGACCTTTAAGCGAAACCGCTAAAGAACGTCTTGATATTATGCGAAAAACCGAAGACGGTTTTTTGATTGCGGAAAAAGATTTGGAGTTACGAGGCGGTGGCGAAATTTTGGGTAATCGACAATCCGGCTTCAGTGAATTTAAGCTTGCCGATATGAGCGTTCATAAAGATTTATTGTATACGGCTCACAAAGATGCTCAAATGATTTTGGAGCTTGACCCTAAATTAGAATCCCCTCGCGGAAAAGCGTTGAAAATATTATTGTACCTTTTTGAACGCGATGATGCCGTCAAAACCTATATCAGCGGCTAATTACATCAAGCTTGTCGGGCGGATAAAGCTTGGCATTTCTGCCGCTTCGATCACTTGTGGCGAATCTTGCGGAACGACAACCGATGTATGAACTGCTTTTGCGGCATAAACACAATTAAAGCCGGGCAACTTCCGATAATATTCCTCTATCCCTTCAATATTTTCATTTTTACCAAGGTAAAGGACCCCTCCTTGGGCCTGATAAGAATTGATTTTAGCTACAAGCATTCGCTGATATTCCGGTGAAAAGAAACGTAAAACATTACGGCAAAAAATAACATCAAACTTATTGGAAAACGTAATGTCTTCTAAAATATTATGGCGACGAAAATCAACCATGGCATGCAAATCATCATTGGCAACCCAATTTTCCCCCTCCTGATGAAAGTATTTGAGGATGGAGCGGATGTTTAATCCGGTTTGAATTTCAAAGTTATTGTAAACTCCTTTTTGGGCTTTGTTTATGGCCTCGGATGATAAATCCGTACCCAAAATTTCAATATTCCAGTCATCCAGTCCTAAGACCGTATTGCGTACGGCCATGGCAATCGAATAGGCCTCTTGTCCGGTGGAACAGCCTAAGCTCCAAAAACGAATTTTTTTGGTGGCTCGGTTATTTTCCCTTAGGTTGGGAAGAAAGATATTTTCAAAACGCTGAAAGACATCATAGTCTCGGTAAAATGATGTATCCGACAAAGCCAAATTTTCTACAACGCGAGCAATAAGTGATTTTGAACCGAGTTTTAAATCATCGATTAAATCTTCAATACTGTTATAGTTTCTTTGCCGAATAAAGTTGGATATTTTTTGGTCTACAACAAAGTATTGCTTCTCATCAAAATCCCATCCGGCATACTGGCGGAGAAGATCTGTCAAAAATTCAAAGTCTTGTTTTTTCATACCTCTTTCCCCTTACAGTAACCCTAAGATAATCAATTTACTGGCGATAATCTCTTCATCAAACGGACGGTAAATATAATCATCTGCCCCGCCATCCACCGCCTCTTGAGCCTTATTGACGTCTGTATAGGAGGAGCAAAAAATAAATTTTGGTTGACGAATTCGGGGTGTCCCGCGGATTTTGTATAAAACATCAATGCCATCCATAACCGGAAGCGACCAATCCGAAATAATCAGTTCCGGTTGTGAGTTCAAACTTAATTCCAGCAACTCCTCTCCGTCTTCGACCTCTTCCACATCAAAACCAAAATTCTCCATAATTCGGCGAAGAAGCATTCTGATTGTTTTTGAATCGTCCGCTATGATACATCTGGCCATTTCTTCTTCCCTATTCAAATATAAATTCTAAGCTCGCGGAATTTAGAACATAAAGGTTAATTTTTTCTTGTCTTAACAAAAAAATTAAATAATAAACGGCGGCATACTGTGCGTTGGGCTCCACATCATCTCCGTTTAGAATAGAACGAATATGGGCAATTTTGTCTTCGGAGAGTTTGTTTTCTGAGGTTGTTTTCAAGAAAACTCGATTTTCTGAAGTCCCAACAATAATTTTTCCGCCACGAATAAACGTATCCGCCGCAATCATTATGGAGGCCAAAATGGCTTTTGCATAGCGTGCCGAATCCAAATTAAATTCCAAGTCTATCGGATATTGGCTGTTGCCGACCGTTTTTAAATAAGATTTTGCCGTTTCTTTTACATATTCCATGCTTTCTGTATTGGCATTGTCTAAACCAAATGCCAAACGGAAAAACTTTAATCGGGATGATAAGACGGTTGAACTGACTTTTAATATGTTTTTAATATCTTCAAGAAAGCTCATATCTCCGTCTTCAAGCAGCTCAACCGCGTTGGATACCGCTCCGACGTTCCCGATTACATCATGACTGATGCGGGTGGTTATTAGTTCTGCTAATCGAATCGAGCTTAACTCTTGCTTCATGTTTACTATCCTTACTAAAAACTATATAAATCCGTTGCCAGATAACGCTGATCTTCCCTTGACATGCGTGTATAGTCAAGCTCTCTGAACATCGGATCTTCTAAAACTAAATGTCCGGTTTTGGCTCGTAAATAAGGTTTTCCGGCACCCATACCCCATGTGACCGCTTGTTTATTATCCGGAACGCCGTATTTACGATTAATTCTCCGCCAAAAATCATATACTTTTATGTTATATAAGTACATGGCTTTCGGACTGTTCCCCGTGATGGCGGAGGCCATGCTGGTATATTCTATCTTATAGGCCTTATTTTCCGTAAAATTACTGGTAAACCAAACTTCGATTTCTTCTTTGGTGTCGTATTTATTGTATTTGGTTTGATAAATGTATTGGTGTTTGTCTTTTTTGGCTTTTTGAATTACACAGGCTTCCAAACGTTCATAGCCGACAACTCCACTGTTGCGGCAATATTCCTCATTCCGCCATTTGATAAAGTTGGGAATTTGATATTTTTCATAAGTTTTCTTAAAGCCGCGGTTACGCATAATATCATCCACTTGCCCAACATTCATGCGAAGCATTATCCCCGAAATATCAAAAACGGAAGCATTAGAGCCTTGAGAGGAATTTTGCGTGGTGCGAGCCTTATCGACCAAATCTTCCAAACTCTCCGTACCGGATGAAATATTTTTTATTTTATTAATCGCTTGCGAATCTGAGAGGGTATCAATCCAGGTTTTCTTTTCGGCCTCGGCTTCTACTTTTTGGGCCGAAGGTGTTTGCGAATCGTTCATAAGTTCGGGAACATCTTCTTTCTGCGGAGTTGAAGGCGGATTGGTAAAGTTCTCACTTAAGCTGTCGCTATTTAACGGAAGTTGCTGAACCGGCGGGGGCGGATTTTGAGCCGGAGATTGCAACATTGGGACTTCTTGCGGTGCTTTTTCCGATTCTTGATTGGCCGCAGGAAGCGGGGTACTGTTTTGGGCGGGAGTTTTAGCCTCAACCGGATCTTCCGAGATATCAAACGTATCTGCCCCAAAGAGATCCCCTGATTCAAAATCTAAATCATCCCCCATTTGGGCATGCCCCATTTCCATTTGCTCGTAGTTAACGGCTCCTCCGTACATATAGGGTACGGCATCCTCACTGGCCAATACCGGTGAAACCAGTGCCAACGCTGTGCAAATACCCAATATGTTTTTTTTCATTGTACTTTTCATCTTCAAAACAGCTTAAATTTCTTAAAATATACAAGCTTTAAATAAAGATAGCAAATATTATGCTTAACTTATCATAAGAAGTTTTTATTTACTTTTTTGTGAAATCCCGCTATAAATTGCGATTATTTAATTGGAATATGTAAATTATGACCCCTATTCTTCATGTTATCGGTGCCGGACTGGCCGGATCGGAAGCCGCATGGCAAGCGGCACAAAGAGGTATTTCTGTCGTTATCCATGAAATGCGGCCCAAAAAAACTTCTCCGGCTCATAAGACGGCTTATTGTGCCGAGCTTGTGTGCTCTAACTCTCTTCGTTCGGATGATTGTGAGCATAATGCCGTCGGTTTAATGCATCAAGAAATGCGGATGGGAAAATCTTTAATTATGCAATGTGCCGATGCCACCAAGGTTCCGGCCGGAGGGGCTCTGGCCGTTGATCGGGAAAGATTTGCCGCGATGGTAACCGACAAACTGAAAAAACACCCCCTTATCCGTTTTGTTTATGAAGAAGTTACAGATTTTCCCGCAAATGACGGAAATTTATATATTATTGCCAGCGGTCCTTTGACCTCAAATGCTTTGATTGAGGCAATTTTACGTGAAGTTGATGGTCAAACCTTAAATTTTTTTGATGCCATTGCTCCGGTTGTTTATAAAGATAGTATTGATTTTTCTAAGGCATGGTACCAATCCCGCTATGATAAAGGGGATAAATTTGATTATATTAATTGCCCCATGAGCAAAGAAGAATATTATCTCTTTGTTGAGGCCTTGCTCAAAGCTGAAAAAGTTGAATTTCATGATTTTGAAAAGGCGGAATATTTTGATGGATGTTTACCAATTGAGGTTATGGCAGAAAGAGGTCTTGAGACCTTAGTTTATGGGCCGATGAAACCGGTCGGCTTGACCAATCCGCACCAGCCGCATCAAAAACCTTATGCCGTTGTCCAGCTCCGCCAAGATAATCAGGAAGACACTTTACGCAACATGGTCGGCTTTCAGACAAAATTAAAATACGGCGAACAACAACGTATTTTTCGGATGATTCCGGGATTAGAGAAAGCCGAGTTTGCTCGTTTGGGCGGAATACACAAAAACACTTTTATTAAAAGCCCTCTTCTTCTTGATCATACCCTTCGCTTAAAAACAAAACCTTATATACGTTTTGCCGGACAAATTACCGGTTGTGAAGGGTATATTGAAAGTGCTTCGGTTGGATGGCTGTCGGGATATTTTGCAGCATGTGAAATTTTAGGAAAAGAACCCATTCTGCCCCCAAAGACTACTGCTTTTGGAGCCATGCTCGGACACCTTCAGGATCAGACCAATATTGAAAATTATCAGCCGATGAATATAAATTTTGGTATCTTTCCTACCATTCAGGGGGAAATAACGACAAACGGGAAATTTCGGAAAATTAAAGGTGCCGAAAGAAAAGAAGCTTATTGCCGTCGTGCTTTAGAAGATTTTAAAAACTGGATGGAAAAGTTATGAGCAAAATCAAACAAAAAACCGAAAAAGATGAAAACTTTCCGGTCTTATTTTTGGTCGGGAAAAAAATGCGACCGTTGGTTGCCTGCTATTATCGGGCGGCTCGTTTTGCCGATGATATTGCCGATAACCCCAAGCTTTTGAAAGAAGAAAAGCTTAATACCCTCAATGAATTGGAAAAAGCCTTTTACAACCCCAAAGAACAATCGTCTTTTCGGGATGCAAAAAGCTTAGGCATGCTTTTTGCGGCTGAAAATCTAGACAGCTCTATGTATACGGATTTATTAAAGGCTTTTCGGAAAGATGCATGCAACTTTCAGCCCAGAATTTGGGAAGAATTGATTGATTATTGCAATTATTCCGCGGCTCCGGTCGGGCGTTTTATTTTAGCCCTTTATGATGAAAATCCTTCGACCTATTTGCCGGCGGCGACGCTTTGTGCCGTTTTGCAAATTGTTAATCACCTGCAAGATGCCAAACAAGATGCTCTTTTGATGAATCGTTTTTATCTACCTCTTGATATGTGCCAAAAATTTGATGTCCGGAACAGTGATCTTTATTTGCCCTATGAGACTAAAGGCTTGAGATTATTGGTCATGGAAATTACGGAAAAACTTAAAGGAATGCTTAAAGATACTGCCCCCTTGCCCCGAATGGTCCGAAGTTTTCGCCTCAAATATCAATTGGAAATTATATTTTCTTTAACTAATCGTATGATAAAAAGGATAGAAAAAGAGGACATTTTAGCTGCTCATATCCATTTAACCAAAGCGGATTGGTTTTTGGCAACGGGTGGCGGATTTGTGCGGACTTTGTTAAAAATTATCGGACTGCTTAGATACTAAAATGAATAACATTAAAAAAATTGTCAAAAGATCAGAGACTTCTTTTTTCTGGAGCATGCGTTTGTTACCGACAGCCAAGCGTAACGCCATGTACACCATTTATGCCTTGTTCCGCCATTTGGATGATATTGTCGACGGAAATGACAGCTTGGAAGAGAAAATGGAGCTTATCAACGATTGGCGGGAAGAGATGGATAACATCTATGACAAAAAAGTTCCGACAACCGATATTGGGCGAAAAATTTATAAAAACTGTATGCGTTTTAATTTGCCAAAGCAAGAATTTATTAAAATGATTGATGCTTTATCCATGGATTTGCCACAGCCGATACAGGCTCCGAGTTGGGAAGATTTTTTGCGTTATTGCCGTGGAGTGGCCGGCGTTCCCGGAAATTTAGCTTTGCGTATTTTCGGGTGCCAAGATACGCAAAAAATCGAAAAGTTAGCGGATACTTTGGGAACGGCTTTGCAAATTACCAATATTTTGCGTGACGTGAAGGAAGATGCTTTGGCTCAACGCCTCTATATCCCTAAAGAGATGCTTGAAAAAGCCGGAATTACCTCTACCGACCCGATGGCGGTGATCGTTGATAAAAATTTGGTCTTTGCCAGAGAAGAATTGGCTAAAAAAGCTGAAGCCTATTATAAAGATGCTTTTGAACAATTAAAAACTTTTGATAAAAAAATTGCCGCTCCGGTTAAAGCTATTGCCAATATTTATAAACGCTATTTTGATATTATGCAAAATCGCGGATGGGAAGTTATTTCCCCGAAACCTAAAGTCAGCAAATTTTTGAAATTGTGTTTGGCCTTAAAGGCTTTTGCAGGAAAATAAAACATGCAAAACAAAAAGACATACCACATTTTGGGTGCCGGAGTGGCGGGATTGATGTGTGCACGTTTTATCAAAAAAAAAGATAAGGAAGCCAACGTTGTTTTGTATGAAGCCTCTAATCATCTCGGGGGACGGTGTTTTTCTTATGAAGATGAAGAACTCGGGTGCCGTGTTGATAATGCGACCCATGTTATTTTAGGCGGAAATCGGTGTGCCTGTGCTTTGGTCGGTCTAAAAAAACTCCCTTATAAAACGTATTTTTGGAATGTTAAAAAAGATACCCTCTCGCGTAGAGCTTATAATTATCGAAAGCACATTTTAAAATCCATGTGCAACACGAAACCGGAAGATGTTCCGCAAAGTTTGATTAAGACAATCTTTTGGCGATTATTTCCATGGAGCAAAAAAAGTCTTGGGGTTTACTTTTCAAAACAAGATTTAAGCCAACGGTTGATTAATCCGCAACAAATCTACCCTGATGAAATCCATTATAATTGTAAAATTTTACAAATTGAAAGTGACGGAGTGCGAATCTGCCGTTTATACTCCAATCAGGGGATTATTGAGCTTAAGCGGGATGATATTGTCATCAGTGCTTTAGATGCCGCGGCCTACAGCCGTTTGTTCGGTACGGATAAATTTGACTTTAACAGCATTATTAATGTTTATTTCAAAACCTCTCAGACGATTCATTTGCCTCGCAATGTCTCTTATATGGGGATTGTCGACGGGATTGCCGATTGGGTTTTTGTTAATGACGGAATTGTATCTTTTTCGATTTCTGATGCGGAAAGCAAAGATATCAACCTAAAAACACTGCCGCAAGATTTATGGAAACAATTTGATACGTTACGAGGAGTTAATTCGGCCTTTTTGCCCCCTCACCGATTGTTGGTTCATAAAATGGCGACTATTCGTCAAGATGCTTTCAATAATGCCAAAAGACCAGAAAGTGCCTTTGGAGGATATTTGAATTTGTTTCTTGCCGGCGACTGGACCATGAAAAATTGGCCGTGTTGTCTTGAGGCGGCAATTTTATCCGCCCGAAGAGCTGTCAACACGGCCCTGAAAGCCCAGGAAAAAAACTTTTAATTTCTTTCTCAATAATCCATTATCTCGAGCATTTCGTCTACTAAGTTGCGAGTAGCGTCGTAAATTTCGCGGATAGAGGTTGCCAGCATATAGCACGGGACTGTGACAATTTTGTGTTCGGTGTCGACACAAACTTCCGTTGCGGCTTTGTTTTCGTGCTTGGCACCCATTTTTTCAAGCCCTTTGGCAACATTTTTATCATTGCCGATTGTTAAAGAAATCCCCTGTTTGCCCAATACACGAGCAATAACAACCGGAGCGATGCACATTGCTCCGATAACCAATCCTTCGGCATAACTTTCTTCAAGGGCTCTTTTGACTTCGGCATTTACATCGCATTCGGCCCCTTTTACTCCAAAATCACTTAAATTAAGTGCGGCTCCGAATCCCCCCGGGAAAATGATGGCGGAAAAGTCCTGAGCCTTAAATTCTTGCAAATCTTTAATTTGGCCGCGGCATATGCGAGCCGACTCTGCCAAAACATTGCGATTGTCCTCATCTCCGGCAATGGCTGTGGCGTGCCCGGTAAAATGATCAATGGTTCTGGCTTGCCAGGTGTTGGGAGCAAAACACTGATATTCACAACCACTTTGTTCTATCGAAAGCATGGTGCATACGGCTTCGTGAATCTCTGATCCGTCAAAGACACCGCAGCCTGAAAGAACAACGGCAAAACGAGGGGTGTTATTTTTCATATTATTTCCTTTGCTTCTTATTTTTTTTCAGATATACTTATGGCTCTCGCGAGATAATTGCGATATAACTTTTTATTCATCAGGACTATCAATAACATATATTCAATACTTTTGTAAATAAAATATAGTAAATGGATGACGCTCATGAACTCAAAGATAACTACTCTGAACAACGGACTAAGAATTTTGACTTATGAACGACCGGAAACGGAAACGGTTTCTTTGGGATTGTGGGTTAATACAGGCTCGGCCTATGAGGACCGTTCCGTTAACGGTATTTCCCATTTTTTGGAACATATGGCTTTTAAGGGAACAAAAACACGAAGTGCCTTGCAAATTTCTGAAGAGATTGAAGATGTCGGCGGGCAATCTAATGCCTATACCTCCAGAGAATTTACCGCTTTTTATGCCAAAATGCTTAAAGGCGATGCCGAATTGGCTATGGATATCTTGACCGATACCATCAAAAATTCTGTTTTCCCTGAGGAAGAACTTGTTAAAGAACGTGAAGTGGTTGTTCAAGAAATCAAACAATCTATTGATACTCCCGATGACATTATTTTTGATTATTTTCAAGAGCAAGCTTTTCCTAATCAGGCTATCGGACGGACTATTTTAGGACCGATTGAGCTTGTTCGAAACTTTAAACGCGAGACCTTGCAGGCTTATCTTAACAGCAATTATGCCGGAGAAAACATGGTTGCTTGTGCGGTCGGGAACATTAAGCATGATTGTTTTGTTAAAATGGTTCAGGACCGGATGAATGACTTTCGTTCTCGGGCAGATTTTCAAAAGGAAAAACAGTCTTACCACGGCGGTACTTTTGCCGAAAAAAGAGATATTGAACAAGCCCATTTTTTGCTTGGTTTTGAAGGCTACAGCTATTTTAGTGAAAACTATTATCCGATGATTATTTTCTCCACTATTTTCGGAGGCGGAATGACCTCACGGTTGTTCCAAGAAATCCGTGAAAAAAGAGGTTTGGTCTATACGGTTTACAGTTTTACGGCATCGCATACCCAAAGCGGAATTTTGGGGATTTATGCCGGAACGGGTCAAGATGAATTAAAACAATTGCTCCCTGTTGTTACCGATGAAATTAAAAAAATTTGTGATCAACTGGTCAGTGAAAAAGAACTGTCGCGGGCAAAAACACAGCTTAAGGCCAGTATGCTTATGTCTTTGGAAAGTTCTTCCTCGACGGCAGAGATTGCGGCACGACAACTTTTAATCTTTAACCGCATTATTCCGGTTGCCGAAATGGTCGAAAGAATTGAAAAAGTTACTCGTGAAGATGTCTTAAAAGTAGCTCGGGAAATTTTTTCTTCCGTACCGACTTATTGTTTGCTGGGAGCTATTGACGGACACGCCTCTTATGACGAGGTTAAAGCTCTCTTAAAATAGTGGTATTGCATGAATAAGAATTCTGATTGTAAAAATATTTTTTTGGCAAGTCCGAGAGGTTTTTGTGCCGGTGTTAAGCGGGCAATTGCTTTGGTGGAACAATCTTTGCAAGATTATGGCGTGCCAATTTATGTACGGCACGAGATTGTCCATAACAAGCATGTTGTCGAATCTTTAAAAAATAAAGGGATTGTTTTTATTGAAGACTTTTCTGAGATTAAAGATATTTCCCGTCCGGTTATTATTTCGGCTCACGGGGCCGGAAAAAATATTTTTCAGGAAGCTCAAAAGCTCGGACTGAACTTGATTGATGCCACCTGCCCTTTGGTCAAAAAAGTTCATAAACAAATTGAACGATATGAACAAGAACATAAAAAAATCATCTTCATCGGGCAAAAAGAGCATCCCGAAACCATTGGCACATTGGGACAACTTAATTTTCCCAAACAAGTTGATGTTATTTATTCCGAAGAAGAGGCAAAGGCTTTACAACTTCCCGCGGATGCGGATATCGGAACCGTTAATCAAACGACTTTATCAGTCAATAAGCTGCAAAAAATTACCGATATTCTAAGAGAAAGGTTTGGAAATCTGGAAACCTTAAACCAAAATGATATTTGTTATGCCACGACGCACCGGCAAAATGCCGTTAAAAAAGTTGCCGAAAACGCCGAGCTTTTTATCATCATCGGATCTAAAAATTCATCCAATTCTCGTCAATTGCAAAAATGTGCTCTTGATTGCGGAGCAAAACAAGCTTGGTTGGTCGATGATGCTTCCGAGATTAACTGGGAAGAACTTTCCTCCTACCAAAATATTGGCATCAGTGCCGGAGCTTCGGCTCCGGAGCATTTGGTTGAGGAGTTGTTGCAAGAGCTGAAAAAACATTATGAGAATCTTAAGATTCATGATATTATAGTAGCTGATGAACGTGTTGTGTTTAAAATCTGACTCTGAGAGGAGTTTGTCATGTCCCGTGCCGAAGATATTTTTCAAAAATTAATTTATTTCGGAGAAGATGCCATTGATGAATTTATTCTCAATATGCAGACCGAAGAGTTGTTTTTGGATTTTAAGCAAGCGGTTTCAGTCGGAAAAAACTTTACAACACTGCATCGTGATGATCGGAAAAATTTAGCCAAAGCCATTTCCGGTTTTGGGAATTCTGAAGGCGGCGTGATTATCTGGGGCGTGGAATGTTCTAGAGATTTGGAAATCGGAGATGTCGCCAAAGCCAAGGTTAAAGTTAAAAATGTTCATCGTTTTCTAAGTTGGTTGGAAAACGCTATTTCCGGGTGCACTATCCCCAGCCACAATAAAGTCCGTAATCACATTATCAGTTGTGATGACAACGGAGACGGTTTTATTGCAACGTATATTCCTAAATGTGAAATTGCTCCCTTAATGACAACCGGAAGCAACACCATTTATATCCGCTCCGGCTCTAATAATGTTCCGGCTCCTTATTCTGTTATTGCCGGAATGTTTGGGCGTCGGCCTCAACCTAATATTGACTTATTGGCCGGAAACCGCCGCTTGGAAGTCCTTTTTAATGCCGAAGACGATATGCTTTATCCGCAAAGTCTTGATAACCCTCCCGAAGAATATGTTAAAATCAACTTTGCACTACAAGCCATGAACTCCAGCAATGTTATTGCCAGGGAATTGTATTTATCTTGTAACACTTTAGAAACCGGTGGAGAATACAACAAAGTTCGTTTTTTAAATTATAATCAAATGGATGCAATTTCCGGTGTTGAGGGGCAGCTTAATCTTATTACAAGACCGGAGTTACGTTTACCGCCACGGGGAATTTTAAGATTTTGTAATGTTGAGATTATTTTGGCGGCCGATGTCGATGAAGATTTTAAACTTGAAGGTGTTATCGGAGCCGAGGCATCCGCCCCGCGAGACTTTAGGATTTATATTCCCAAAAACACTCTTCGCTCTTTTGTGGCTAAGGCTTTTCGTAAAGATGAGGAGCCGACTGCCTTGCTCAATGAATTTTTTAATGACTATTTTATAGGTGAACTTTAATGCCTGCAGTAGAAATTTTTACGGACGGTGCGTGTTCCGGAAACCCCGGAGCCGGTGGTTGGGGGGCTCTTTTGCGGTGCGGAACCGTTGAAAAAGAAATCTCCGGCGGAAATCCCGAGACAACCAATAATCGGATGGAACTTACCGCCGTTATTGAGGCTCTTAAAGCCTTAAAAAAAGAATGCTCCATTACCCTTTACACCGACAGCAAATATGTTATGAGCGGGGTGTTGGAATGGATGCCTAACTGGAAACAAAACGGGTGGAAGACAACCAACAAAAAATCTCCCGTAAAAAATTTGGAGCTCTGGCAAGAGCTTGATACATTACTGCAACGCCACCAAATTAATTGGGTTTGGGTCAAGGGACACAATGGCCACCCTGAAAATGAAAGAGTTGACAAATTAGCACGTGAAGAGGCCAAAAAATTTCAATCTCACCTCTTGTAATATTGTAATACTTGTAACAAAAGTTTAACAATTAGACATATTGTACAAAAATATATAATATGTTATTATTTGTCCAACAGTGAAAATTGTTTTTAACTTTTTTATAGGACTACAATATGGTTGAAAAAGATTTTAACATTCCGTCTCGGAATGGAGGAATTGGACAAAACAGCCAGCACTTAAATGGACAAACTTCCTCTGATGTCCAGCCTTTAACAACCTTCTTTTATACTAAAGAAGAATACATCAAATCCCTTATTGATACGCAACAAATCCGTTATCATCATTTGGCAAAGCACGATGATCAAATCCACCTGAAAGGTTGTTTGGTCATTAACAACAACGTCATGTCTAAGCTTGACTGGAGTGATGTGATTGTCGATTCGGCTATTGTGGAAAAAGGTCTGATCAGTTGTTATAAATACTTACCGAAAACGCGATGTGGCATTAAAACCGAATTAAAAACCTGTAATATTGATGAATATATGCAACACCAAGCGATAGATGCCGTTAAAACTAACGGCATCTATCTTGTTAAGGGGATATTCCGTATTCCCGATATTGACGTTTTGCCGGATTTTTCATCCGTTGTGGCGGATAAAGTCTATTGCTACAAAAAAGGAAAAATTGACTTGTTAAAATTACCGACAGCTCATCAAGGATTTTATGGTATTAGTCCGGAAAACCTTGAATGCCACCAAGAAGATGCGTTTAAAATTGCCCGCAAAAAAGGCTTTAGCAAGCAACAGATTCCTTTTTCTCCGGAAAACCCGTTCAAAAAATTTTTTCAGAATTGGCTTTCGCCCACAAAATCTCATGGATAATTAATCAATAATCCAGATTCTTTATCATTTCGCGAAAATCCATTTCGTTGATAATTTCCGGCAGGACAATCCCTTCCGGAACACGGGGGCTGTATAAGACATAAAACGGTATTCCTCTTCGACCGTAGCGAGCCATAAACTCCAAAACTTCGGGATTATAATCGCTCCAATCGATATCTATTACCGCAATATTGTGTGCCATGGCATATTCTTTAAAAAAGTTTTCATTAAACACGGTGATATCGTTGTAACGACAGGTTAAACACCAATTGGCCCCTATCCGAACCAAAACTTTTGTATTGGCTCGGAGGTAGTTGTTGATGACTTCCGGGTCTAGGCGTTCCATAACTGATGAAATTTGCGGTAAACGTTGCTCTTTTTGTTTCTCATTCCCGGCATAAAGTACAAAGAACAAAGCCACACTTATGAGCAAGAGAGCAATCCCGTTTATATATTGCCGTAACTTTTGCTTGATTTCTTGTTTATAACGACGACGATTAATTAACTCCATCAAAAGGCGACGATAGGCTATAATTACCAATATCCCCAACAAAGTAAAGCATAACATTATAACAAAAGAAAAGCCGACTTGGGACGCAATCAAGCTCAAAAGCCAAACCACGGTCAGTCCCAACAATAATTGCATCAGACGATTTATTGCCGACATCCAAGCCCCCGGAGCCGGAATATATACCGATAGTTTGGGAAACAAGGCAATGATTAAATACGGAAAAGACAACCCCAAAGCAATAAAAGCCATTACCCAAACAATCTCTTTTATCCCCTGCCCCAGAGCAAATCCAAGAGCCGTACCGAGATACGGGGCCGAACAAGGCGTTGACAACAAGACTAAGAACAAACCGCTTAGAAAGCCTTCGGTTCTGACATTTGACAATGAATTGGCTTTACCCAGAAAAGAAGGAAGTTTTATATTTATCCATCCCATGATTTGAGCAAAGAAGATTGTTATGACAAAGCTCATCACAATTAAAAATGACACACTTTGGAATTGCATTCCCCACCCCAAAGAATAGCCGCTTAATTTTAAGATAACCAACATCAGGCTCAAGAGAGCAAAAGAACTAAAAATTCCCACAGCATTAAACAAAAAGTTCTGCCGAATGCGTTTGAAGTTTTTGCCGCCATATTCTGCAAAGGACAGTAGTTTTAAAGAAAGAACCGGAAAAACACAGGGCATCAAATTCAGTAACAATCCGCCTAAAAAAGCCAACCCTAAAATCCCTAAATTAAACTGCCCGTTGTTGGTATCAAACTCTGAAGATAAAACAGCTTTAATTTTTTGCCGTAAGGACGTATCTTCCCGCAAGCGTAGGGCTACGGTATAATCTTTTTGCAAAAGTTCTTCAACCGAAATGTTTTCTTTAGGAGAAAAGCGAGCCGTCACTTTTGAGGGCGAGATACTGATTAACGGGCGTTTGAATTGTATCTTATCCTCTGTGCTTAAAAAGATATCCATGTCGGCGGGGGCTTGGGGGGTATTTATTTCCAGACGTAAAACGGGAGAATGGTTGGTTGCCAAAGTATCTTCCACAACGAGCTTGGAGACTTGTATATCTTGATTTTTTTCTTGAGGAGAAGCATTTCGAGACAGACGAACCAAAGCAGCATAGCGGCTGTCTTCCGTTGTTTTTTCTGCTTTCAGATGAAGTTGCGGCAACATTTTTTCGGCAAAACATTTATTTTGGAAACAGAGTTCCGCCGTAATATCAGCGACAATATCCACCTCTTGAGCCGGATCTGTTATCTGTAGGTAAAATG
Organism: uncultured Alphaproteobacteria bacterium; assembly: GCA_944392275.1. GTDB lineage: Bacteria > Pseudomonadota > Alphaproteobacteria > RF32 > CAG-239 > CAZU01. Next base: position 115,887 of record CALXWA010000001.1, on the reverse strand, counting down.
GGATAAAAACACGATCATAATAGCCGACCAAACTTTCATCCTCTTTTATCGGAAAACGATACGGAATCGGGTAGGAAATATTGTCCAACGTTGCATTTTTGAGCTTAAAATCAATTTTCCCCGAGGGGTATTGTTCATAGGGTTCGGCCAAAATTATGTGTCCCTGAGGAATTAAAATTTGTAATAAAAACAATTGCTTGTTGGTGCTTATGCTTTTCTTTTCAGATACAATACGGCTTTTTAATCCTGAAGGAGCCTCTACCCAAAGACCACCGCCTCGATCATCTTCCAGCCCGCTTCCTTCCCATATGCCATAGGTCAAAAGCTTTTGATAATCTTTTTCAAGAAAAGCTTTTCTCATTTCTTGGATTTGTTCATAGCGTTTTTTGAGGGTGGATTGGCTTTCGGGGGTGTTTATGATAATTTTTTTATCTTTGTCTGTTTGCGAATATCCTACCGTCCGTTTGAAATCTTGAATAACAATCGGTTTACCGTCCGTACTTGGAATGTAGATTTCCGGAGAAGAATCGGCGTAATCTTCCTCCTCTACCACCAGCGGGATATCGTTATTCATAAAAAATTCTTGAGCTTTATTTTTCAAGCTCTTCCAAAAACGTGTTGTTTTAACGCCTAAGCGAATCACTTTTTGGCGAAACATGTTTTTTTCATCCGGACTATCCGGATATTCGGCGATCAAATCATCTAAAAAATCTTCTTGGATTTCTGCTCCGGGATAACGTTTGTCATATTCGGAAATATCTTTTTTATAATCTTCTATCATCTCGGGAAGATCGGACAAACCTTGATATTCATCCGTTTTTAAATTGAGGATGACTTTTCCACCTTCGGCTGCGTTCAGCATTCCGGGCAGCAAAACCATTATTAATACAAAAACTATGGTAAAATATTTTTTCATCATTCTTTGGTTCTTGTCAAAATTATGATTTTAAATTACTTTAAAAGATGTTATAATACAAGTGTTGAGTGAAATTATGATGGTATATCTCTATGAATAACGTGATTGATTTGGACAATAAATATTTAACCGGAAAATGTTTGGCGGCTATGCCCGGTATTGGGGATGAACGTTTTGACAGATCTTTAATTTATATCTGCTCTCATACAAAAGACGGAGCAATGGGGTTTGTTGTTAATAAAAAAATTAAAGAATTTTCTTTTACCGATTTGGCAAACCAACTCCCAATCAGCCACCTTAAACCCATCGTGCCAATGGATCTTTACCAAGGCGGACCTTTGGAAAAAATTCGTGGTTTTGTTTTGCACTCTGTCGATTATCTAAAGCAAGACAGTGTTATTATTGACCAAAATATTGCGGTATCTTCTTCTATTGATATTTTAACCGATATTGCAACGGGTATCGGACCAAGGGACAATTTAATTGCCTTGGGCTATGCCAGTTGGCAACCGCACCAACTTGAAAATGAAATCATCAACAATACTTGGCTTGTTGTTCCCTCCTCTACGGAACTTGTCTTTCGGACCAAAGATGAAGATAAATGGAAAAGAGCTATTGAAACTTTGGGGATTGACATTAATCGACTCTCTGATTTTTCTGGCCGCGCCTAAGTTTATTAACAAATTGTAAATTTTTTTAGTTCCCAAAGTTGAAATCGGGAGCAAACATTTTTATTTAATGTATAGGACGTTGGTGGTAAATGTTTTTTTCGTTACCTGAAAACGATTTTTAAGTCTTTGAAAAACATCGATTTTATATTAATCTATTGGTAAAGAATAAAAAAACGACACTAAATGGCACCCATATCATTAAGGAGAATTTTCATGGTTAAATATGATGATAAAAAATACAGAGTTATCAACAACAATCTGGTTTTGATTGAAAAAATTTATCAAAGCTTTGAAGCTTTGGAAGAAACTCTTGGAATGCTCCAGCTGGAAGAACCCTTGTTCATTACTCATGTTGCCAAAAAAACTTTTGCCAATAAAATGTATAAAAATTTAAAAAGCAACATTCATCGCCTTAATTAAGTCGTACCTCTTTTTCCATAAGACGATATAAAAAATCGTTATGTTTTGTTGTGTAACGTTACGTGGTATGTAAAAACTTTTGTCCTCCGCACACTTTAATATGTTGACAATATCAATCAAATAAGCTATACTTTTTATGTAATGTGCGGAAAGATAAAAGCGATCTATATATCACACACATACATATCAAAAGCAGCTTTTATATTTATTTTTCTTTTCCGCCATTACGCCAGTTAAGAATTGTGGAGGACGGCGTCATGCAGAAGCGGATAATAGAATTAATCGGTCTCTTCGTTTTATGGTCAAGTATAGCTGAAGCATCAATAGCTTTTTTACCACGGTATACCGGAGATATTAGTGGCCGTTACAATTCTGGAGGACGTGATAAGACAAGTTTAACTTGTGCACAAAAAGGGATGTATGACAAGCCGACGGATTCGTGTAAGGTTTGTCAGGGAGCAGTAGGGGACTGTTGTGCCTCAATTTCTTGTAGTACATCTTCAGAGTGTTATCAATATAGTGCAGCAGATGCCAATAAGTACATCTGTAGTGAAAGTTGTACAGATGGTAACGGTGTCCATTATAAAGATTGTAAATTTAACTTAACCTGTGCCGATGTTTATGGATTAACATCAATAGAGGCAAATCCGTATATATCGGCAGGATTTTCATGTTCACAAACGAGGACAACATGTACGATTATGGGCACCTCTCTAGGTCCATGTACACAATATTCAGTAGTTAATGGAGGTTCTTCTTCAGGCGGTCTAGTTTCTGGAGGTTCTGTAGGAGGGTTTGTTCCCAGCATAGGAGGATCTTTAGGTGGATCATTAGGAGGAATAGGATCCAGTGATAGACAGAGTATTACCTGTTATACCTGTTTATGCCCGGCAGGAACGACTTCAGAGCCGGAAGAAGGAAAAGAATGTACGGTTAGCCACCAAGTAGGAAATAGCAAATGTTATACCTGTGAGGAAAATATATGTCCATTAGGGACTTATGGAGAAGATTGTACGCCATGTCCGGTAGGAAGTTATAGTGATACGGTTGGAGCTTCAAGTTGTAAAGATTGTCCGGCTGGCTATAAATCAAAATCAGGCGTTACGGGGGCAACCAGTATGGAGGCAGCTTGTGAACCATGTCCGGAAGGAACGTATAAGACCACCGTTGGCTCAGGAAGCTGTACGCCTTGCCCGACAGGATATGTCGCAATCTCGGGAGTAACAGGAGCAACGAGTATGGCTCAAGCATGTACAAAAGCTTGTATCAAGTGCAGTACGGCAATGTATCCATTATTAACGTGTCCGTCTCATGCGGTATGTGAAGAATGTACGCCGAAAAACTGTGAAGACAATACAACTCGTTATAAAATTAGTTATTGTGAGGATGGATACAAACAATCCGGTACGTCGTGTGTAGCTAAGACGTGTGAAGAATTAGGATATTTATCATCAATTCCTTCAGGACAGAATTGTACTCCAATTTCAACAACTGCAGGAACATGTTATACAAACTGCAGTTCTAAACCTTGTGAAGAATTGCTGTTAATAGATGGTTATACAGTTATACACAACCTTACAGAATTTAATAGTGCTATCACTAATCAGACAGAAACTTTTGTCTTGTTAAACGATATTAATATTGATGGAGATTTATATGTTTACAGTAATATTTTAACTCCAGAAAATTTTAAAAATCAGTATTCTCAATGTAGTGGAGTTCCTACAATTAGTGTAAAATCAATGGAGGTTACTCCCCCAAACAGAGATTTAAAAATTTATCCAAATATTAATTTTGAGGAAAATCTCAATATTTATATAAAAGATAATTACCGAAGTGGTACTGCAATTTTTTATGGAAGTATTAATGGTAGTAATAATAGTACAATAACTTTAGATTCAGAGTTTAATCTTGAATTAAGAGGTACTGAAACCAATGTTGGATATATATATGGAGAAGATATATTAGTCGGTTCTAAAAGTAAAGTTAACCAGTCAGAGTATGATTCTTATGATGTTAGATCTTTAACTTTAGAAGATAAAGCTTCTTGGTCAAATAAAATTCAAAATGGTTCATACTATTGGTATACCATAACGTCTTCAGGAACAACAACATATACAGGAAGGACCAATTTTCTACCTAATTCTTGTTCAAGTTCTGGCTCTGTAAATTCTCAAAATGGACAAAGCGGCATATGTACAGGAAATCTATCTTATTTATGCGAAACAGCATCAGATGGAAATAGTGGAAGAACAGGAACCGAAAAAGAAACACAATTGTCATCTTGTCTAACTTGTGGAACAGAAAGTTGTAGTACAGTTGTTTCAAAAAAAGGAATTTTAGTTACAGATGGAAGTCAAATTAGCGGAAATGTAACTCAAAATCTATATTTAGCAAAAAGTGTTACCGTTAATGATATTAGACTTGATAATGCAGGAATATATAGTGCCGCAAGTTCGTTTGTTGAATGTTCATGTGATTCTTCTATAGAGAAAGATCCTGTTTTAACTGTGACAGGAACATTTCAATCTATTCAAGGAAGTAGAACAATCCAATTAGACGTTAAATCTAATATAGCAACCATGAAGCCGGCTTCCGTTGCTGTAACGAAAGATATTACGATAAAAAAACTTTATTCTTCAATAGGATCAAGTACACAGCAAAAAGTAACTTTCGGAATATATAAGCCTGTAAACATTGACATTGAAGAAGCCCAAATGTATTCGACACAGACAGATAGTAATGGTATTATATTTGATTATAATGCAAATAATGTTCATGTTAATATAGGAAAAGTATATTGTTATTTTGGATCAAGTGCATCTTCAACTGACAAATGTTATATTACAGCTGAAAATTCTATAGATGATTCAAGCATATATAATGGAGGAACATTCAAATATTGTCCCATTGCTTATTCAGATACTCAACCAGCAGATTATATCTGGGTCAATGAATATAGTCCGGATGAAATTAAAAAAGGAGCACATAAGAATGATATACAAAATTATGAAGATTATTACCCAGAGATTTCACTAACATGTAATTGATAAAAGAAGCCTCAAAATGATAATTTTGGGGCTTCTTTTATTAATGCCTTACAGAAAACCCCGAGTTTACTCGGGGCTGAATGCCAAGGTGTTGGAACAACACCGCTCCACGCCAACGAGCGTGGTCAAACCGAAGGTTTGTAGCTGATTTAGAACCTCGGGTTTACCCGAGGATATCTATTAGCTTTTTTATACAAAAAAAATTCCAGTATAGCAGAGAATTTTCATGGTTAAATATGATGATAAAAAATACAGAGTTATCAACAACAATCTGGTTTTGATTGAAAAAATTTATCAAAGCTTTGAAGCTTTGGAAGAAACTCTTGGAATGCTTCAGCTGGAAGAGCCCTTGTTCATTACTCATGTTGCCAAAAAAACTTTTGCCAATAAAATGTATAAAAATTTAAAAAGTAACATTCATCGCCTTAATTAAGTCTTACCTCTTTTTCCATAAGACGATGTAAAAAATCGTTATGTTTTGTTGTGCCAATTTAGGCCTTTTTCCAAGTTGTGCCGTTGGGACCGTCTTCCAGAAGAATGCCTTGTTCTTTCAGCTCATTGCGGATTTTATCCGCCGTTGCCCAATCTTTATTCTTTTTGGCTTCACTGCGAGCTTTGATTTTGGCTTCTATTTCTGCGGTTTCTACCTGATCGTTATTCCCGCCTCTAAACCAAACCTCCGGGTCTTGCCACAAAAGACCTAACAATTTGGCATTGGCTAAAAGTTCTGACTTGCATTTTATTTTTTCGGCATCGCTTTGAGCTTTGTTGAGGTTATTAACCATTTCATGCAGGTAGGTTAATGCCAACGGGGTATTTAAGTCATCGGCTAAAGCATTTACAACTCTTTCATCAGCCGGAACCTCTTCAACCTTAACCTCTTTTACTTTTAGTAAGGCATTGTAAAACTTGTCCAAACTTGCTTTTGCGTTGTAAAGCCCTTCAAACGTAAAATTAAACGGTTGATGATAATGGGCCGTTAAAAACAACAGACGCAATGCTTCTGCCGGTGCTTTTTCCAAAACCTCATCCAAGGTATAAAAATTGCCAAGAGATTTGGACATTTTGACCCCATCTACCATTAACATACCGCTATGGACCCAATAACGTGCAAATTTGCTCCCTTCAAAAGCACAGCATGATTGAGCTCGCTCATTTTCATGGTGCGGAAAAATCAGGTCGTTGCCGCCACCGTGGATATCAAAGTCATTACCCAGCAACTTTGAACTCATGGCCGAGCATTCCAAGTGCCACCCCGGACGCCCATAGCCCCAAGGGCTGTTCCAACCCGGCTCATCTGCGGCAGAGGGTTTCCACAAGACAAAATCCGCCGGATTTTTCTTGTAATCGGCAATATCTATTCTGGCTCCGGCCAACATCTCTTTCATAGATCGACCGGAGAGTGTCCCGTAAGAAGGCATTGAATCAACCGAAAACAAAACATGTCCTTCTGCCTCATAGGCATGCCCGTTTGCCAAAAGACGTTTGACAATCTCTATCATGTCTTGGATATAATCCGTTGCCCGCGGACGAGCATTGGGCTCCAGATTGCCTAACTTCTTCATGTCTTCGATATACCAATTATAGGTTTCTTCCGTAATTTCTCGGATGGGCTTTCCGCTTTCTTTATGTTTATTTAAAATCTTATCATCAACATCTGTAATATTTGAGACATAGGTCACATGGTCTTTGCCATAAACATAGCAAAGCAAACGATACAAAACATCGTATGAAACCGGAGTTTTGCCATTGCCTAAATGAGCTCGATCATAAACCGTCGGACCACAGACATACATACGCACATTTTGCGGGTCTATAGGCTCAAAAAGCTCTTTGCGACGGCTAAGCGTATTGTTTAAGTATATCTGTGTCATGTTTTCCTCCTCTTTATGCCTCTTGTCCTTGCAGACGTTTTAATGCTTTTTCTCTTCCAATCAATGGGAGCAAGATTTTTAATTCCGGACCGTTTTCTTGTGCCGTTAAGGCTTTGCGAATCGGGTGGAATAATTCTTTCCCTTTTTTGGAGCTTTGGGCTTTTACTTCATTCATCCATAGATTGAAGGTTTCTGAATTCCATGGTTCGGGCGGTAAGAGAGCGGCCGCCAAATCGGTTAATTCTTTATCTTCAATTTGCGGAACAATGCTTTGACGACATATTTTTTCCCATTCTTTTATATCCTCAACAACTTTGAGATTGCCCCTTACGGCATTCCAAAATTCTTCGTCGGCATCAATCCGGTCTTTGACCATTTGGTAAGGCAAAGTGTGGACATATTTGGTGTTAAAAATCTTTAACTCTTCTTCGTCAAATTTGGGCTGAGAACGGCCGAGCTTGCTCAAGTCAAGGCTTTGAGCCAAAGTTTCCAAGTCATAATAGGGTTCAATTGCTTCTGAGGTCCCAAGTTTGGCCAGAAAAGAACAAATAGCCATTCCCTCTACCCCTTCGGCTCGCAGTTCTCTAACACCCAGAGAGCCTAAACGTTTGGAAAGCTTTCCTTCCTTACCGGTTAGTAACGGCAAATGGGCAAATTGCGGAACACGGCCGCCGATGGCCTCAAACATTTGGATCTGTGCTGCCGTATTGGTCACATGGTCTTCTCCGCGGATAATGTGCGTGATCCCAAAATCGCTATCATCAATAACCGAAGGAAGATGGTATAAATAACTTCCGTCCTCGCGAATAATAACCGGATCCGCCAAATTAGAGGCATCGTACCGGCAATGTCCGCGAACCATGTCGTCCCATTCAATAATGCCGGGAAGCAATTTGAAACGATAGTGCGGACGACGTCCTTCTTTTTCATAAGCAGCGATTTGTTCTGCCGTTAACTTTAATGCTCCACGGTCGTAAATCGGCGGCAAGCCTTTGGTCATAAGACGCTTCCGCATTACTTCAAGTTCTTCCGCCGTTTCATAACACGGATAAACCCGCCCTTGAGCTTTTAACTTGGCAACAACCTCATCATAGCGTCCCATCCGGGCGGTTTGGCGTGCCTCAAAATCCCACTTGAAGCCTAACCAGTTTAAAATATCTCGTATAGCTGCTTCATATTCGGGTTTGGAACGCAAAACATCCGTATCGTCAATACGGAGCATGAACTCTCCGCCCAATTTTTTTGCCAAAAGCCAGTTAAATACCGCCGTACGGGTATTGCCAATGTGCATATATCCGGTCGGACTTGGTGCAAATCTTACTTTGATTTTATCCATAACAAACGTCATCCATTTTATCTATACAAAAAACTATCGTGGATGATATAAGTTTCTCTCTATAAATTCAAGGATTTTTTGTGGATTTTACCTTGTTGAAAGATGACTTTCGTTTATTTTTTCCGCGGATAGGGCTTTCCCCTCCAAATCTTCCAAAAACCATTCGACTTCCCCTTCATCTTGAGCCATCATTTCATAAAATTTGCTCCGATAGACCAACATCAAACTGCTTTCGGCAAACTTGATATCAACCAGTTGTATTTTTGAGCCGTTTTGTTTTAAGCGAAATTGCAACAAAATATCTTCCAGACCTTTTTCCTGGCTCAATTGGACATTTACCTTTACCGTCACAATCGTAAAATTACCTTCCCTTTGTGCTCCGATGACTTTGTAGGTTATGGTTTGGGCAAAATCTAGGGGAAATGTTTTATAAATTGCCAAAGCATATCGCTGAAAAAGCTTTTGATAGCGGACTTTTTGGTCTTGGCTCATGTCTTTCCAATATTTTCCGATCACAAAGCGGGACACATAATCCATGTCGACATATTCCAGAAATAACTCATCTAGCTTCTGATAGCGTTCTTGATAATCCGGTATTTTGAAAGAGCTTAGCAACAACTGTCCTTTTTCTTGAGCCCATTGTTGTGCTTTTTCCGTACTTGGAGCCGCACTTTGGGCCGGAAAAGAAAATATTATTCCCGTTATTAATATGATAAGTTGCAAAAAAATCTTACTTTTCATAAATTTTGCCTTATAGTTATTTTGTTGCAGTTTAACATTAATTGGTTAATAAAATGAAACTGAAATTTCTAATTACTCTTTTTATCTCATTGAATTGTTTCTCCTTAAGCCATGCGCAAGAAACAGCCTTAAAAAATATCTATGCCCACCAAGGGGTTCGTTGCGGGACGAATCTGGCCTCTAAAACCTATGCCTATCAAGACAAGGAAAAACGCTGGGTCGGGATTGATGCTGATTTGTGTCGGGCTTTTGCATTGGCGATTTTGGGCAACAGCGATGCCATTGAGATGGTCCATGTCGACGTTGATAAAATTGCTAAGGCCTTAAACAGCGGACAAATTGATGTTATGCTTGGTAATAATGCTCCAAGTGCCAATTATGAAATCTCCAACAATATTGAAACCGTTACTCCCATTTATTTTGACAAACAAGTTTTTGCGGCTCATGCCATTGAAGGAGCTACCTCTATGGAAGATTATAAAGGAGCAACGGTTTGTGTTTTGAAAGATTCTCTTGATGCCTATAATGTCAAAGAATACAGCCGTAAATATGGTTTGCACCTTAAAAGTATCCCCTTTCGCAACATGCAAGATGCGAGAGCGGCCTTTTTTACAAACCGGTGCCAACTCTTTTCTTCTTCGGAATTTTATTTAACGGGAATAACCAAAGCTGTGGTCAGTAGTTCTCAAGATATTCGGATTTTACCAGAAACGATCGCCTACCAGCCTGTCTATGCTTTTGTTAGTAAAAATAACCCGCAATGGCGAGTTACGGTAAAATGGATTTTAAATGCTTTATTGTTGGCTGAATCTTTGAATATTAACTCTAAAAATATTGACACGGTTATTGGTGTCGAAAACCCTTCAACCAAATATCTGCTCGGGATTGATAAAAAACTGTGGAGTAAATTTAACCTTAGTCCGGAATGGGTAAAACAAGCTTTGAAAGAAATGGGAAATTATGGGGAAATTTACGAACGGAATGTCGGCAAAGATTCAATTATCGGGATTGCTCGTGATAAGAATAATCTGATTGAAAACGGCGGCTATCTTACTTGCCAACCTTTTCTATGATTGGCTATGTCTGTTAATAAAATCAACACAATGTTTCAGGCCGTCCGGGGTAACCATGTGGCGGCCATTATTGTGTTCAATAATATAGCTTTCCACTTTGGTACCGGCATTTGTCAAAGCTTCTTTACTGAAGTGATGCGTGTTGGCCCGGACAAGATTGTCGGTATCTCCATGGATTAGCAAAGTATCGGGATGATTGCGGGCATGTTTTAAGGCATAGTCGGCTCCGGCTAAAATTCCGCTAAAACTAATTACTCCGCCCAACTTTTCCTCCATTAACAATGAGGTAAATAAAGCCACCATCGCCCCTTGGGAAAAACCACATAAAAATACATTTTCATAATCTATTCCATATTCTGAAACAGATTGCTCTATATAGGGCAAAAGATAATCATAGGTTTCTTTTAGACCCAAAGCCATTTTGTTATAAATAGCAATACATTTTTGCACATCGGGAACGGTTTTACGTTCATCATCCGGGTCAAAACGGTGCATTGAGTACCACTGACGTTTGCGTTCATGGATTTCGCATATATCGGGAGCTTGCGGCAAGTGGATGGCAAAATCATCTAAATTTTCATAAAGCGGTAATAACTTATGATCTAAAGACTCGGCACTATCAATATAGCCATGCAAAAAAATGACTAATTTTTTTGGATAGCCTTTAACGTGAACAACCTCTTCTTTTATCATAAAAATTCCCTTTAATGATGTTGATATGACTTTAATAATCAAAAGAATTAAATAAATCGTAAACATTTATCCGATTTTTCTTAAACTCCTCCGGTATTTCACAAAGGAGTTTAAGAATGACGGACAATATATTGAATATCCTTACAACCTTAGTCTTTAGGGTAGCGGCTTTTGATATCTTGCCAATGCTCTATGATATCAATCAGCTCATAGGGAAGCTCTCCGCCTGCTTGGAGGACCATATCAAATGCTTTTAAAATGGCATCTAACTGGTCTCCGATTAAAAGTTCTTTGGCAAAAGCCCGGCTCCTTTTTTCTTTATATGAAAGTTTTTTTCTTGGCATGTCGGACTCCCTATTTTATCATTTTGCTGCCCAAAGAGGTTACTGTTTGCAAAACTTGTTTGGGCAAAGAATTGCTTTCTTTTAGAGTGTCATATTTATTTTTGTACTGACGATAATCATCTTCAAGATCATCATAGGTATCACTTATCATACGATTTTGGACTGCTAAGGCTGATTTGCTTGAAGATATTCCCTGCGTTCCTAAAACAGCTCGGCGAGATGCCAACTGCTCTTCCAAAAGATTTTTCTTTTTTTGAGCATTACTTTTATAACTTGCGGTTAAGTTATTCATATTTTGAGCTTTTTGTTTGTTTTCATCAAGAAGGTTGATGACGGTACTACCGGCTTGCAATGCCGTGAGAGCACTTATTCCTCCCATTGGTTTAATCTCCTTATTGTTTAATTTTTACATCTAAAACAACTCCCAGAAGTGTAAACGGACTGGGCTTGTAATTTTTTATACTCCACAGCGGTTTTTGCATTTCGCGTATCCAGCCAAGAGCTCTAATCTGCAAATCTCCGGTATAACTTTCGACCGGAGCATCCAATATTTTGTCACGGTACATTTTTCTTAATGGAATTTCGTTATAACCGTTGCCGATATCTATGCAAAAACTCTTGGTGTCCAACAAGCGGAAGAGCCCCGAGACAATTCTTAAGGCTTGCGGAGGATAGGTCTGTTGTCCTTCGGAAATGTAAGGCAATGGTTCTATAATATGTTCATAGGCCAAACCTACCGTAATCTCTTTGGCACTTTCCAATAGCTCGATTTCTCCGTTTTCGACCATAAAATTACCAAAAACAAATCCGTCTCCGATAACGCAAACCTCTTTACCTTCCAAATAATCCAATCCGGACCATATCTTTTTTTCTGTGTCTGAGGAAAGTGTAATACCGCAATCGACATAAAAATTTTTATCCATCACCTCCAGCATTGTTTTTTCTCCGCGTTCTACTGCAAAATAACGGTCATTGCCGATTACGGCTATGGATTTGATTTTGCCGTCCGTAACAAATGTGCCCCAGGCATTTACCTCTTCACTGCGATAGGTTGTCAGGCAAGCGGCCGTCCCGTCTTGCAAAACGACATATAAAATACTGTCATCTTGACAGTAGGTGATGTCTTGCGGATTTTTGATGATATCTGTTGCCAACAAGGTTAAATCTTTGGCCTGATAAGCTTGTTCTACATCCGCATACAAAAATTCCCTTAATTGTTTTCCGCTTTGCGAAATAAACAAGGTTGCTCCATCAACATTTTGCGGCGGGAGTGAGCAAGCATTAAAACTTCCGACATTGGTTTGACGGTATAGTTGGATACTTGACGGGGTCAGAGGTTCTCCGCTGACCATCCATTCGGCTCCGGTGGTAAAAACAAGCAAGTGTCTTCCCGAAACAACATTGGTAATGGCGTTTACCTGGTCGGAAAGAATCGAAAAATCTATTCCCTCGTCATCTAATCCGGTCCCGATATCAAAATTGAATAAATCAGAGGATTTTGATAACCACAGGTGGTTCGGCAAACTATAAGACCCGCCAATGACCATTCGGTCTTGGTGGAAAGTGATGGCGGTCGGGTACCCCTTTTTTTCAGAAAAAGCTGATTCTTCCCAATCCGTTGACGCACTTGTGTTGCTCAACGATTTTGTGACATTCATTGTCGCGGTTTTTGTTCCCGTTACAGCCGTAATCTCCCCTTCCCCGTTGTTTATACGGATACGACTACCAATATAATAATCATCAAAAATTTCGCTGTCTGCGGTTAAGGTGATGTTTCCGCTTGTTCCGCTTGGGCTTAGCTTGACCTTTTTTTGGTAAAAATTGTAATATGGACAGAAGACTTGTCCGTCTTTGCTGTAAAATTCCCATTCCTCCAATTTCCAGATCTCTCCGGAATTGCGGCTGATTTGCATCGGACGGACTTCCGGATGGACGATTAAAAGAGTATCGGCACTTTGGGTCCAATTGATTTTTTTTAATTGTTCCGATGTCCAGACTGATTCCATTTCTGCAATTTTTGCACCGTCTTTATAGACCTGTACATTTTCTGAGGAAAACACCAGTAAATAGGTTTGCTCCGTATTAAATTCAAAGGAAATTAGTCTGGAATCAGGGTTAATTTCTCCCAAATAGCGAAGGCCACAGCGTCTGGACACACCTCCGGTTGGCAAAATAACTACGTTTTGCAGTGTCTTGGCTCCATTGGTATAAATACTCAAATCACCGCGGGCGTATAAATATGGCGAAACTTGTCCGGCCGTAAAATTTGTTTTTAGACTGATTTGCGATGTCATAACCGTACCTCCGTTAACGAAAAATCTTCAAATCTTTTGGGTGTTGCTTGTTGGGCATCGGTTAAACGAGCTTTTTTTATTTCTTCTTCAGCCCGCTTATATAAAAATTCTGCTCGACTGGAGCTTTCCGTCAGCGGAAGGCAAAACTCGGCCGTCAGGCGTGCTACCAATGCATCGAAAAAAATGCCGGAAACGAGTTTTCTGCCGGACGGAAAATGTAGGTTAAAACAACATTTTCTGAATCCGTATGTAATCTATTTTCTTTAATGCAATACTCTATTCCTCTCCCTCGGGAATAAGAACCTGCCGATATGATTCTTAACATGTCATTGGGAAGCTGATAGGCATAGGCATAATCGGCCTGCGGGCTCTCATATAAACGCCCCAATGTTGTTTGTGTCAGAGCAAAGCTCCAGGGATAGGAAGATAATAATCCGTCTCTGATCAAGGGATATAAGTTGGAGGAAATCTCGGCCTCCGCCGTGCCGTCCTCAAAAGAGGCAATGCTTGTTGCCCCAAGCTTTAATAAGGCTTTAGAACATAATCCGATATCGGTATAAGCTGTCATCTTAAACTCCGTTATAAAAGGAGAGCCTTCGTTTTAGAAAAAGCGAAGGCTCTTTTTTCATTTGCCAATAGTAATGTCTTTACTTTTTATCCGCCGATTGCCGCACTGCCAAGTGTTGAAACGCTGACTTCTTCTCCGGTATTTGCCGTAACGGCGAGGATTGCCGGCTCAAGACTTCCGTCAATGGAAGCGTTGACCATAATCATATCGCCAATCCGAGCAAACGGGGCAATCTCATTCAAATAACCGGAACCGATTACGGTTGCCAAAGTATCCGGTGTAGAGTAGCTCCATAACGTAAACCCGTTGGCATAAGCCATGACACTAAAATTTTTAGAATTATATGACATCGGTATTTTTCCTTTCTTTGTGTTATTATTCTTCTTTTGATTTAATGCGAACGACACCGCTTTCATCAATCAGGCAAGCCCCTTGACTCATCATGTTGTTTACAAAGTGTGCGGCGTGGTCCCCATGCCATGTGATATCGGATTTTACATCCTGTCCGGAGGCATGACCGACGGCTGTTTTATGAAAGATAAAGCAATCTCTGTTTGTTCCCTCTAAGGGTAAACCGGTGTGCATTACCCAATTGATACCAAGCCATTTACGGCTTTCCGTTCCTTTCAAGAACGGCATGTTGTCTCCGGCATAATCCGAGCTTGCAAACTCTTGAATATTTAACAGAGCATTCCATTGCAACGGTCCGACAATTGCAAATCTTTGACCATCATCAGGAACATTATTGGAATTTAATTTTGCAAAGGCTTCCAACAAGGTTGCTTTGGTTAAGACCTCATCATAGCTGCCGACATCGTTGGCCGAAGATGCCGATGCCAAAGCGGAAATAATCAATTCATCGGTTTTACGACCGAGAGCATAGGCTCCGGCATTAACCACAACTTGTTTTTCATCATGATTGATTTTTAATTCATCCAAGGCATCTACCCAATCTCCTGCATAATAATCTTGGAGTTCACACTCAATCGGGGTATGGTCAAGGCTCATGACCGGAACCAAACCATGACGGGCTTTGCTGGAGGCAATCCCTTTTCCTACTTTTTGAAATACGGTTGAGGAACCTTTGACGTTATTTTGTGAACGGACCATATTTTTTAATTTTGATCCGTTTTGTTGATAAGCCAAGTGGACATCGGCTTCAAATTGTTTGATAAAGGATTGTGTTATTTCTGTTGACATTTATTTTCTCCATTAATTGTTTGTTTTTTATTTTGAGGGATAAAGTTTTTCAAAACCTCTGGTAATACGGGCGACGTATTCTTTATCGTGATCTCGCCAATAACGAGGATCTTCCATCATCCGTCGAAGGGTTTCTTCATTCAAAGGTTGCATGTTGCCACTTTCTTTTGACAAAACCGGCTCTTTGGAGGACATCATCTGATAAAGTGCCACTACCCCTTCCGATGTTGAGGCTAAAGCCTCGTAAACCTTCGGATTGACATTTTGTTTTGCCCAGGAAGAAATTTGTCTTGAAACCTCATTGAATCTTTCTTGGCCACCAAAATAAGCCACCAATTTTTCGATTTGGCGGGCAGCCTCAAAATTCACGGTCATTTCTTCAATATAGGGCAAGACTCTTTCGTTGGCCAAATCGTAAACCAACTGAGCTTGTTCGTTGGTAAAACGTTTTTCAAACATGCGTTTTAGGACTTCGTCATCCCGTTCCAAATAAGGACTGGGAATGGTAATTTCATAATCTTCATAACTGTTCGGGATATTACGAAGATTACCTTCAATCAAATTATCATCACGCATGGCTAAGTCATTATAAGCTTGGATTAATTCTTCCAATTTGACTTGTCCGGTTGTTGCGTCATAAAATTTATCCGGTAGTCCTTGCGGCTTACCGGATGAAATTTGTGGTTGGTTTGCAACCGATGTTTCAAGCAGATTTTCTGCATTTTTTTTCATTTTTTCTTTCCTTTCTGTTTTATTGTTTTTCCTGACGGCAGAGTGATAAAATATATCCGACTAAATACCGTTGTCCTTCCAAATGCCTTAATGCATCCGTAGAAATATCCGGTCCAAGGTAACGCTCTAATGTCAGCCTTTTCAGGTAAGAAAGAACAATTGCTCCTTCTTTGCCATGAAAACATTTTTGAAATGACTTACGAATTTCTTCGTCCGTCATTTGGGAGGTATCTTTCTCCTCATACATTTCCGGAATCTCCGTTCAATAAGCCGGAGATATCCGGTTTGGTTTCATTTATCAAATGAGCCGGGACGTTTAAGGTGCGTCCGAGCCATTTGGCCGCCTCAAAACCATTAACGGCAAAAGCTCCGTCAACACCGAGAGTGCCCAACATATTTATCCAATCCGAAACATTGCGAACATCTTGTCTTGATTGCACCATGGCTAACGGTGATTTATATTGCAAGTCGACAATCTTGCCGTCTAAATCAAAATTCAAGACATCTCCGCGACGACGCAAAATATGAAAGGCCCTCTTTAACAAAGGCGTCAACAATTCTGATTGCAGACGTCCGAATGAGGCTCCTAAAATACGAGCCATTTCTGCCGAACGCTCCAAAACTTCCGTTGCCGTCATTTGCGGAGCATTAATTTGAGAAAGTCTGTCCGCTAACAGGGCATGGTTTATTCGGTTTCGCAAATCCTCCAAAATCAGCTGCGAGACATCAAATTTTCCGGGAGCTTCCAATGGAGTTAACCCTTTAGATCCAACCGCTTTGGGAATAATGGCCCCCGGAACCAATTTGATATTGGCCGGATTGAGAATACCATCGTCATCTGCTTGCCAAATCCCGGTTACGGAAATGGAGGCATTTTTCAAAATCAACTCCACAACCTTATTGGCGGTTTTAATATCCGGAAGAGCTTTCATAACCGGTGATCGGCCATAAATTTCTCCCGGAGCTTTCAACCAACGAAAGTTGATAAAAGGAGAATCCTTAAAATTACCTTCTTTGATGATATGAGCATCCACATCGTTGTCGTCATACAACAACACCGTATAGTGATATCCGCCTTTTCCGGGTTGTGTGTATTGTGGAATGACCGCCTCCAGCAAACGGCAGCGATACTGATTATCTTCTGAAAAACGACGCATAATCGGATCCGGAATTTCTGCCTCGGGAAAACGTAATTTTAACTCATTTAAACTACATTCCGAACAGCGATAGGTTGTATCTATCCTGCCTCCGGCACTTTCATCCAGAGCAATTTCTCGCAGTGGGACGGCGTAAAAGCGAAAGGCACTGGCCTCTCCGATCGGAGCTTCTTCAAACATCAGGCATGCGGTACCGGCAATAACTAAATCGAGATAGCATTGATGGATTTCAACCGCAAAATTTGAATGTTCAAAATTTTGCAAAATAACCGAAGCCGTATTTTCTAAAGTTGCGGCAACTTGTTCTTTTTCCGTATCGGTTAATTCCGCTCCGGCCTTAAACCCAAACCATTTTGCCCATGGCGGTGTCAATTCAGCCAAGAGGGAAGACGCTAATTGGTCGACGGCATCGGCCGCCGTCGCATCGTAAAGGTGTAAATTCTTTTTTTCCCCTATTTCAAAGCTGTTTAGGGACAAGGCCGAATTTTCTCTTTGCGGAAAGGCATATTCATAGCATTCTTGCCAATGCGGCTCCCAATTTTGGCGTCTTCTGACGGCTTTTTTGTACCCTTCGATTATTTGCAATGCCTGATTATCCATTTTTATTCTCCAAGTAATTTTTTACGTTTAAAACTATCTTCGTTCGGGCGTAATATTCCCTGATAGGATGTTTTAATATTGCTCTCTAAGCCTCGGCGTTGCCGCTCTTGGGCCTCTTTGCGTTTTTGTGCTTCGGTATCGGTGTCCGTGGTTTCGGTTACGGTCGGCGCCGGAGCCGGTGTCTCTACTTTGGACGGTTTAAATACTCCACCCATGATTATTTTCCTTTCATTTTTTTAGTGATTTAAGATTGAGGCCGTTTGTTTTTTCCGGTGTGCTTTTGACAACCGATATTCCCAAAACGCCCAAAGCTATTCCCCAAAGCGGCGTTGTTTCTGCCAAAGACAGAATAATCTCTGCCGCATCGGGATTTTCAGAAATGATGACATAGCAAACCGTAAACATATTCATCAACCAAGCCAGAGCCATGGAATAACCAAAAGCCGGACGCCAAAACCGAACAAATTTGTCGCCGGCATCCATCTCTTTACGAATGGTTTGATGAATGGTGTTTAAGGTCTTTTCATCAACCGAAGCTTCCAGTTCAGCTGATTTTTCCATATGTCGATTGGCTTCTTTTAACTCTTCAACAGAGATTTGACGTTGTTGGATTGCCGTATCAACATCCCCCAACAAAAGACTGGCCTGTTTGGCTTGGTCATTGTTGATGGAGCCTAAGGCTTGCCCGATAAATTTTACTAAAAATGGCAAGCCGATTTTGCTTAAAATTTTGGTAATCATGTTTTATCCTTCTATATTATTGTAAAAAAGATGACTGCCGATTTCCGCACACGGAATTTTGCCTTTGGCCCATTGCGGCATGATTTGAAAGTGGTGATAGTGAGTTGCCCCTTGCGTTTCGTCTTTTAATAATCCGCTTACGGCTCGCCGGGCAATTCGGCGGCAGATGCCAAAACTTTTATCCTCTTCCCCGACGGAAATAATTTTTTGGTAATTAACATCATCTTGATTCCAGCATGAAAACTGGTAAGGCTTACGACAAATTTCCGTTATGGTATTACCCCACCAATAACCGTTTTTTTGGCGGCTGAAGGCCAGTCGATTCAATATGACACTGGCAATTGCCTCCATTCCTGCTATTTTTTCGCCTCTGGCTTCTCCGTATAGGGTACGTGCCAAAATATCCTCATCTTGACTCATAGGATGTACTCCTTTCATCCAATTTTTTTTCTATTCGCCGCAACTGTTCGCTCAAACGTTTTTCAACATCTTTCAGTCCGGCAAAAGACACATAATTGCGAGCCGCATAAAGCTTAAACTCGGCAATGTTGTCTCGTTGTTGTTGTAAATCTCCGTCAACTTCTTTTTTGTTTTTTAAGAGCTGACGAAAAAGGCCGGCAAAAATCGGTATTTCTATCATTGCCAGCCAATTAACCAATTCATTCGGCATTTTTCCTCCGCTAAATTTCAAATTTTGTTTGTGCTTTAAAGGCTTTTCCTCCGGTCCAAGAAGGTTTTATCGGAACACCCGGAAAATCCGGTACTTGAGGTAAACGAACCGGCTCTGAAAGAAGGCAGCCGGCAACGGCATCTACTCCGTCATCATGCAGACACCCGTTCGGGGTCCATTCCCTTAGTTCTTCAATAAACGGGGTTTGCCAAATTTTGTTGTTGGCATGCAAAGCTCCGGCCGCCAATATGACATCATAAGCTTCCAAAATTCTTTGTTCTTTGTTGGATGTCGAATACATTTCCATTACCGCTATCTTTAAGCCTTCCGTTTTTAACATTTGCCGTAAAATGGAAGGCAAAAATTTTCCGATACCGTTGGCTTCTACCCGAACGGAAGGAACGTAATTACGACGCAAAAACTCTATGACTTTTTGGCACTGAGCCTCTGCCCTATTGGTTTGTAAGGCGGTATCTATTTTGATGTATTCAATATCGTGCAACCAATAGCCGCCTTCTCCGTCGTTAAAAACGCATGCGATAACCGAATTGTCTCCGTTTGTACTTCCAAAAGACGGATCCCACCAACAAGATGCCGATACCATCTTTTTTCCGCCGATTTTTAAGACCTCTTTTCCGTTGGAGGTTATGGTTTCCAACCGGCCGTCATAGGCCTGTAATAACTCCGGCCTAAGACGAGAATCGGTAATATTGACAGCCTCTAACATCATTTGTGAACGAAACTTGTTTTCTCCGGACCTAATCCGTATGGAAGCAATTTTTTCTTTATCAAAACGCTCCGGCCAAACACTGTTTCCCTTTGCATCCAATATCGGCAATTTTAAGCTATGAAACCCAAGCAAATACGGTTTTTGCTCTTTTAACTCCGGCTCATATTTCGTTCGATAAATTGTGTAATAAGTATGCGGGGTGCCAATATAAAGCTGCATTCCGCCCGGTGTAAGAATATAATCCAGTTCATCCAAACGCTGCCTCAGCTCTTCCCTTTTTTGAGAGGTATCACAATTTTTGGGAACCTCTACGTCATCACAAATAATAATATCCGCCCTTAGACCGGTAATATTGGCTCCAATCCCCTTGGCAAGCATGGATGGATCTCTTAGCTCCGAATCTCGATTAACCGTAAACTGATCCGAAGCCCATTGTTCCAGATGCTCCGGTTTTAGCCCTTTGGTTAATGGATGTTGTTCAATAATCCGCTTTACGTTACGAACCATTTTTTTTGCCAAAGAATAATCCGCCGCCATTACCAAAATCCGCAAGGCCGAATTTTGGTACAAAACCCATGCACAAAATAACCCGACAACCGTTGACTTGCCCGAATTGCGAAAAGCCATCAACAACCCTTTACGGTCTTCCGACTTCCACAATCCATAAAGCCATTTGGCAATTTTGCGTTGATGGGTCGGTACCGTCATGGATTGCAGTCTAAACCAGATATATATGAATTCAAAAAAATTAAATTTCTTCATCTTCAAATTTCCGATTTTCTTGCTGTGCTTCTTCTAACAATTCTGTCAAAGAATCCTCCTTTGGGGTCAGGGTTTCTTCACCTTCGGTCCAACGAGCTAATTTTAGCAATGTTTCAGCATGGCTAACGGCTGATTTACAGGCATTATGATGGGCACTAAATCCTTTGGCATCTTCGGGAATTTGGTGTTCACAAAAATCTTCATAACTTTCGATTACTTCTGATATTTTTTGTGGCAGTGTTTTTTTTAAGCGATTTTTTAAAGCACGAAGTGTCTTTACATTTTTTGAACGCATTAAAAACTCCTGTAATTTTAAAATAAAAAAAGTTCGAAACTTGAGATTTCGAACTGTTTCATTTCTTTTGGACACACTACCGGCAAGTGATGTTTTGTTTCTTAACACAAAAAAAACGGCTTGTCAAGATTTTTTTCCTACAATTTTAAGTTTTTTGTATAACTGATATGGCGTGATAACTGTTCGGTCATGAATATCCAGACACCTTTTTACAAACTCCACACAACTAAAAAAGCCAAGCGGAGCCGGCTTTAGCGGCGGAAATTGTGACACCTTTATCATCAAACAACGGCGTTTTTCACAACATAGGGAATCCAGAAAATCAACCCCTTCGGGAACTGTTCGCAAAAAGAAAAATATCCGATTAGACATGGGATTAATCTCCAACCATTTATTTTTTTCAAGAGGCAAAAGTATATAACAATGCCGGAATCCGGGTTTGAGAACCTTTAACCACCACAGGCTTACCTCATCTTGAAAAACGACATAAAAATCTAGAAATTCCGCACAATTTTTATAGCTGTCCATAGGTATTCTCCAATATGCATTTGGCAACAAGCTCTTGTTCTAGTGCCGTTATCCCCTCTTCCCATAATCGGACCTCACTGCGTTTGGCTCGTTTGTCATAATAGGGAGGGAAATGCATCATTCCCCAGCTATACAAAACCCGCAACTGACGGTTGTTTATTCTGCCTTTTAGTTTTAGAGATTTTATAATCCGATAGATATCCGCAACCTCACATTTACGCTTTTTTCCGCAATAATCGCTTCTGGATCTTAGCCCGTCCCCACGTGCCTGAATACACGCACAGAACCAAAACCAGACATCTTCTGCGTTATCAAAAGGTTCATAATCTTCCCTCATTCGTCCACTCCATTAAAATTTTCTTACTCAACTTAACTTTATTTTAACGAAATATATATACACATAAAGTTGTAGGAGTTTCAACCTAAAAAAAGATTTGATTCCTATAATTTTTTTCTTTATACTTAACTTTATCCCTGTTTTCTTATGATTAGGAGGATGTTATGCAATATAATCAAGTGTGGACTGCTGTTGATAAGTTAGCTGAACTTCAGGGACTTTCGCCTTCCGGATTAGCTAAAAAAGCCGGATTGGATGCTACTACCTTTAATAAAAGCAAACGCCTTCGCCCTGATGGAAAAAAACGCTGGCCCTCCCTTGAAAGTATTAATAAAATCATTGAGGTTTCCGGAATTTCTTTTGATCAATTCTGCCACTTGGCTGACTCTTCTGCTGATGATAATTTTAATTATATCAGTTGTACAATTCCGTTTATTAAATTGTCAAAACTGAAAAACTGTGTTATTGATGATAATGTTCTTGTTACGGATGACTGGAAAAAAATTCGCTTTCCGGACCGGAATGAAAACATTTTTGCTCTGGAGGTCGTATCGTCTAAATTTGAGCCTATTTTTCCTGACGGGACCATCTTGATTATCAGCAAAAATTCTGAAATCCGCCGTAACGATCGTATTATTATTCTTTATGAGGATGGAAACGTCGATGTTAAAACTTTTATTCGGCGAACGGCTTCTACTCTTGAAGTGACTGAGGTATCGAATCCTAAAAGTGAGCTTTCTGTTCCGATTAAAAATATTAAACTGATTAACCGTATTATTTGGGCCAGCCAATAAGGAGGAATTATGTCCGACATCTACTTAAAACAAAAATCCGATGTGATTAATGCCACTGAGGCTAAATATGATTTTCTTCCGGCTGCCGATGGCCTTTTGCGGACAAATATCAATAATTATTGTCTTTCTCAGACTCTTAATCTGGCGCGTGCTCGGCAGGCTCAAAAACCTGATTTAAAAAAGCTTGAAAAAATGCTTGCCCAAAGTCGTAGCATTGCCATTACGCTTCATCACAAATAGGCTAAAAATATTGATAGCGTGTTACGGCTTGCTCAATCTCTTGCAGAGCTTTTTCCGGCGTTTGACTAAAGTCAACACTGAGGGCGTTTGGCATTTTGCAGGTTTTGCTGTTCTCATCATAGTGACAATATGGTGTTGAAAACCATTTGACATACTGCGAACTGTCATCAATGTGCATGTTTATGCCATGTGTCATACAATACTCTGCTTTTGCCGTATCCCATAATTGTGCCGGCACCTTTAATTCTCCGTTTTCAAAATATGTGGCTCCGGCAATATTCCCGTAATAGTCTAAAATGGCAAACAGGTAGTCATAACTTACTTGCCACTCGTCTAGCATTTTTTTTACGACTTGCGACGGGCCTCCCGTAATAATGTGAATCTCGTGTCCTTTCTTGCGAGCCAAAATTGTAAAGGCAGAAAAAAATTTTGGACGCTTATTAATCACGCCGTGAAAGTCCAGCCCTATTTTTAATCTCTCACTCATCTTCACTTCCAAATATTGAGGCCATGAGTTCTTTTAAGGAGTTTGGGCTCAAGGCAGATAATGGATTTATACTGATTTTCGGATCATCAATGTCTCCGGTAATTTTGTAGTTGGCAGCAAAGACCGTACCGTCTTTTCCGCTGAGTAAGTTCCCGACAACCGGAATACTCCCGATAAAGGTATTTAATCCATAAGCCGGTGCAATAACCCCTTTGACGTCATATTCTTGATATAAAGTTGAATATCTACCACTGGCCGTAATCCCGACAACATTGCCAAAAGCTCTGGCATCTTTGACACTGAGAACCTTCTTTTGATACTCAAACGGAGCATCAAAATGTGAAAAGACCAAGCCTTCTCCGGTCAACAAATCCACCATTCCGCGGAAAGAGGCAACGGTAAACAACTTGGTTAAAATCGGGGTATTATGAATGCTGAAATCTCTTATTTTGGCATGGCCAATAAACTTTTTGTCAGCCGTGCGGCGGGCATTAATACTCAAGTTTCCACCTGACATATTATCATATAACCTTAAAAACTTAAAGGTCGAGCCGGCATCATTACTTTCAATATTCAAGACATATTCGTTATCCGGACGAGAATCGTAGTCTAATTTTATTCGGCTCATTTGCTTTTTGTTTTTGCTGGAATCAAAGTTCCCGACAATATGCAAATCATGCATTCCGATTTGATTAATGATTTTGGCACTCCCGGCAAAGTTGCGAATTGCAATATTATCATTGGTCCAAAGTTTGTTCACGGCAATGTTGATATCGGTTGTCATAACATTTTCCAACCAATCATCTTCAACTTCCGTTATTCCTTCTTGTTTGAGTTTCTTTCTTTTTTCTTTGGCTTTTTTGATTGCTTCGTCATCTCGGGCAAAGAAATCCGACAAATTATAACTGTTTCCGGAGACGGTTATCTTGGCCTTTTCGGGATTTTTAAAGAGTTCTATTTGTGCATTGGCTGATGTTTTAGGGCCATTAATTTTAAAGATATTAATTTGTTTTGGGGTCCCGTCATCATAAAAACTTACCTTTCCGGTAAAATCAAAATCCGGTTTGCTGATGCTAAAAGAAGGAATTTCTTTTATTTGGCCTTTGGCAAAATTTAACTTTGCCGTTACGGTACCGTCAACCCCTTCGTTTTTCTTAAACCCAAGAAAAGAATAATCAATAGCCGACGTACGCAAATTGCCTTTGACATCAACATCTATTCTATCGTCATCATATGTTGTGATAATAGCGACACTTGGTATTGAACCTTGAATATACGGAGAACTCAACATTGAAAAATCAATACCGAGTTTTTCCTTTAAGTTGGCATCAAAATTAAAACTTAATTGATACTTGCTCTTATATTTTTTGCCGCTAAAGCTTTCATCCCATAACAAGTTAACCGGTATTCCTTCAAAATTTGTAACACCGGTAATCAATAAATTATTGTTGGTTACCAATAAATCCAGTTTTTTGGCTTCTATGGATTTTCCCTCAATCATCTCCGGTAAAATTACATCGGACAATTTGGATTTAATGTTTACTTTTACTTCTTCGGGCGTAAGGTCGCTTTTCATCTCAAAGTCGAGAGCAAGATCTGTTTGGGCCGTCCCTTTAATGCTATCCGGATTTATTCCCATATAGGACGTGTATTCCAGAGGCTTGTGGTCAATTAATTTTAAAATATCCGTAATGGAACCAACGGCTTGCAGATTTATTTTGGCAAAGTTATCTTCTTTATCCAAGTCATAGAGTTCAACCGTTCCGGCATTCAAAATAACCGAATCTGACATTCCTTTATCAAAATCTATCACCAATTTATCGGTATAAAAATTTACTTTTCCCTTGATGTCCGTAATTCTTGGCATGCCGGTCAAATAATCTAAACTTGCTCCCGAAACAAGACTGCTCCCGCTTAAACCTTCAAAACCAAAAACTTTTTGCTGTTTGTCATACCCAAAATTAAAACTAAATTTGGCATCTTGGATTATTCCATCAAAAAGACTTTCTTTGCACCAATCCCATGCTTTGGGGGCAATAAAGCGTGGCCAGTAGCTATAAAGATCATTAATTTTGAGATTATCAACCGAAGCGTTTAGCTCTATTTTTAAGTCCTCCATCGAGGAGTTGAAAAACAGTTTTTTTAAGCCACTGGCTTGGAGACTCAGGCCCGCGGTCTGTCCATCTAATACGGCTTTTGCGTTTTTGACGTTTATGGTATCTAAATCCCCTTCAATATCACCTTTAAAATTGACGGAAGAAACCTTAAATGCCTCGTCTTTATCAAAAACAATTTTACCGTTACCTCCTTCAAAATCAAAAGAAATCTTTTTGACTAATTTGTTGATGTTTTTAATCAAGTCTTTGCGATATTTAACAACTTCTGCAACATCAATTGAGGTATCAATACGACCGCTGGTCGGAATATCTATCCGGTAAAAGTCCCTTTTCTTTTCTGAGGGAATAATCATATCAAGCAAATTGGCCGGAATTAAATCGGAAAAATAAAATTCGGCATCCACCTGATTCTTAAAGCTGTTGTAATCTAATTCAAGCCCTAAGGAAGATGCTTCTCGATCATTAAATTTGACCAAGGCATTGACATCTGAGCTCATACCGGCCAGACTACGATCAAAGCTGTAATTTACATCTGAGAGGACCCATTTTTGCCCCAAATCAACTTCATGGAACTCAACTTGTGCATGATGGATATCTATTGTATTAATGTAACTTTCCGGATAGATATTTTCTTCGGAATTAAATCTTTCCAAAAATTCTTCCATTCCATCAAAATAATATTCCAATTTTTTCTGGTTGGCTTCTTTTTTGTTTTCTTGGCTAATGCCGTAGGTGGTAAATATATAAACCGATGGATTTTCTACCTCAATATTTGATGGAGCAATGACGCCTCTCATCAACGCCTTAATACTAAAAGAAACAGAGGTTTTTGGGGCATTGATGATAATTTCATCATTATTCTTACGGTAGACAACATTGTTGGCAATGATTCTTAACGGTTTAATCGATCGAACCAGCTCCAAATTCACCGAATCCAATGTCACTTGGTATTGAGCATCATCATGGTTTAGGGCTTTTATGATGTATGGTTTTAGAAAAGGAATTGCTATCGGCCCTCGATAGAGTTGCCATATAAACATCAGCAGGGCAATCAGAAATATTACCCCGATATAATCCGCCAAACGATGCAAGCGGTATGTTCTAACGTTTAACTTTTTCATTTTCCTTCAACCAGGATAAAATATCTTTATAGTTTTCAAAATCGTACAAATTATTGTGTCCGGCATTTTTGTATATTTTTAGCTTTTTGGGTTGAGAGGCCTGTTGATAGAGGTTTTCGGCCAACTCATGCGGGACAACTTGGTCTTTTTCTCCTCCCATTACCAACAAGGGCGATTTTATCTCTCCTATTAAAGCTAAGTTGTCATAAAGGCTGTGGCTCATAATTATTGGTAACGGAAGCGGAATCGGAACAACTTTTCGTACAACATAGTCCAATCGATCAAACGGGACTTCAAGAATCAGGGCGGCAAAAGGTTGTTCTTGCCCTTTGGTATAGGCTGTTGCCGTTGCCATATGTGATCCTAAAGACATGCCGTAAAGAATAATTTGTGAATTCTTAAAACCTTGTTGATACAAATATTCAACAGCGGCTTGTGCATCTTGTTCTAATCCTTTTTGTGTAATTTTGCCTTTTACTTTGCCAAAGCCTCGATATTCCGGCATTAAAATACCATACCCGGCCTTTTGCAAGGGGAGCATTTTATGGTAAAATTTTTCAATATTATAAGAATTGCCATGCATAAAAACGATAATTTTATTTTTTGTTGTCGGTTTTACGTACCATGCCATAAGCTCCGTTCCGTCGGAGGCTTGGTATTCTACCTTTTGGGCGTTAAAACTGTCGGCTTGAGCCTTGGCAATATTTGATTCTTCTGTTGTCGGATGATAGAAAAACCATTGCGGAAAGAAATAAACCACTCCGCAAAATACAAAATAAAAAATAACACTTGCCGAAACAATGGCTCTGAATACTTTCTTTTTCATTTTCTATCCTACCTTATCGGCTAAAGATGCCGCCAAAAACAAATCAATATCCCCGTCCAAAACCGCTTTACAATCCGATGTCTCAACCTGTGTTCTTAAATCTTTAACCATCTTGTAGGGTTGTAAAACATAAGAACGAATCTGATGTCCCCAACCGATATCTGTTTGTGCATCTCGTTGAGCTTCTGCCGCGTCTTCACGTTTCTTTAGCTCTATTTCATATAAGCGTGCTTTTAGCATTTTCCATGCGGCATCTCGGTTTTGGAACTGCGAACGCTGATTTTGGCATTGAACGACAATACCGGTCGGAATATGTGTAATGCGGACGGCCGAATCGGTCTTGTTAATATGCTGACCACCGGCTCCGCTTGCCCGATACGTATCGACACGGCAATCCGCCTCGTTAATATTAACCTCAATTTCATCATCTACAACCGGATAAACCCCTACCGAAGCAAAGCTTGTATGGCGTCTGGCATTGCTGTCAAAGGGAGAAATTCTGACCAAACGATGAACCCCGCTTTCGTGCTTGAGCCAACCATAAGCATTGCGACCGCTGATTTTTATGGTTACGGATTTAATACCGGCAACATCCCCTTCCGTTTCTTCAACATATTCAACTTTGTAGTGATGTGCTTCTGCCCAGCGAGTGTACATTCGCAACAGCATCTCCGCCCAGTCCTGTGCCTCTGTTCCGCCACTGCCGGAATGGACTTCCAGATAGGCATCGTTGGCATCTACCTCTCCGGATAATAAGGCTTCCAGCTCTCCTCGTTTTACCTCTTTTTGCAAATCTTGCAGTTGCAATAGGATGTCAGAAATAACTTTTTCATCATTTTCGGCTTCTGCCAATTCGGACAAATCCGTTAAATCTTGTAAATCTCCTGACATTTTTTGAAAATTATGCAAAGCAAATTCAAGATTATTTTTTTCACTCATTAATTTTCGAGCACGTTCCGGATTATTCCAGAGTGATGCGTCTGCTGTTAGAGAATCTAATTCTTCCAGACGTAATTTTGCATTATCATAGTCAAAGAGACCTCCTTAGCAGTTCTAACGACTGCTTGATGCTTTCGGTCAATTCATAAATTTCCGCTCTCATCTTTTTCTCCTTGCTTTTTAATACTGTGTTCCAAGTTGGAAATCGCTGCCGCCGGTATTGTCAAAATCACGAACGGCATCATTGAGAGCCGGATCATCTTCTGAATTGGTATCTTCCGATGAGGCACTGCCGATTACTCTTTGGCTTTTGTCGGTAAAGTTAAACTCTGGTTTTAAGGCTTCCGTAATGACGACTTTATCGGTCGGTTTGGCCGGTTTTCCCGTGTCATGATTAACGCGAACCAACTTAATTCCGGCCGGAATACGGAAAGGAATATCCGGTTGGTTAGCCAAGGCTTCTTTCATAAAATTATGGAAAATCGGCAAGGCCGAAGCGGCTCCGGTTTCATAACGCCCCAAACTGCGAGGCTCATCAAACCCAACATATACCGCAACGACCAAATCGGGAGAAAAACCAACAAACCAAGCCTCTTGATTCTTATTGGTGGTACCTGTTTTTCCGGCTAAATGCCGCTTTAGGGAACGCAAACGTGCTGCCGTACCATATTGAGCCGTCCCTTCCAAGATACTGACCATCTGATATGCACTTAACGGATCTACAATTTGTTCCCGGCCGTCAACAATATTGGGCAACGGTTGCTCCCGCCAAGAATCCTGATTGCATTCCGGACATTCTCGCTCATCGTGTTTGTAAATTGTTTTGCCGTTCCGATCTTGTATTCTTTCAATCAAATACGGAGAAACTTTTTTACCACCGTTGACCATGATCCCATAGGCCGATGCCATATTAATCAAACGGGTTTCTCCTGCCCCCAAAGACATGGACAATAACGGAGGTAAATTGGGGTTAACGCCCATTTTTTTCGCATACTCGGCTACTTTATCCATCCCTAAATCTTGTGCCAAACGTACCGTCATCAGGTTTCTTGATTTTTCAATCCCTTGGCGTAAGGTCATTAGACCATAAAACTTTTTAGAATAATTTACCGGTTTCCACTTTGGAAGGCCGGGACCTTGGTCTAAAACAAACGGAGCATCCAAAATCAAATCGGTCGGGGAATAACCGTTATCCAAAGCGGCTAAATAGACAATCGGTTTGAAAGCCGAACCGGTTTGCCGCAGAGCTTGTGTGGCTCGGTTAAATTGGGAACGCTGAAAAGAATATCCTCCCACCATGGCTAGAACTTTTCCGGTGTTTGGATCCAACGCAATTAAAGCCCCTTCGACATTGGGAATTTGTCGCAGATAATAAGAATTTTCGGGGAGTTTTTTCTCGGACACGATTTTGTCCGCAATCTTTTCCGCCAAAATGACATCGCCTTTGGATAAAACTTCCGTCACATATTTGGGAGCATTACCAACCGATTGATTTTTTAGGTTTTTACGAGCCCAGCTCAAAACCGACAACGGAATGACACCACGGTTTCCCTCAACGGTTTCGATTATGGCTTTTTCTTCATCAACATCTAAAACAACCGACTTAATCCAACTATTTTCTTTGCCGGCAGGAATTTGCAATGTCTCTAATGTTTTTTGATATTCATCATCAATTTTGATATTGGCAAGAGGACCTCTCCAACCATGGCGAAGGTCATAATTTCGCAATTCTTGTTTGAAAACTTTTGTTGCAATCTCTTGGAGTTTCGGATTTAAGGTTGTACGGATTAAAAGCCCGCCTTCATACAAGGCGTCTTCACCGAATTTGGCCTTAACCTGACGGCGAACTTCCTCACTGAAGTATTCCGCATCTTTGACCATCTCGCCTCTGCCATCTAATGTTTCCAATGGTTTTTCTTTGGCTTTGATGGCATCCTCTTCTTCAATAAACCCTTCTTCGGCCATACGATCCAAAACCCAGTTGCGGCGAGTTACGGCCGCCTCATAATTTCTGGAAGGTTGGTAATTATTCGGCCCCTTGGGTAAAGCGGCTAAGTAGGCTATTTCTTCCAATTTTAAATCATCTAACGATTTTCCGAAGTAGTTTAATGCCGCCGCGGCAACTCCGTAAGCCCGATTACCTAAATAGATTTCATTTAAGTATAATTCCAAAATATGTTGTTTGGTAAAAGCTTGCTCAATTTTGGTAGCTAAGATAGCTTCTTTTATTTTTCGGATATAGGAAAGTTCCGAGGTCAATAAAAAGTTTTTGGCCACTTGTTGCGTAATTGTTGAGGCTCCGGTAGGACGACGCCCGGTCCCGAAATTTTTTATATTAATTATAACGGCACGAAGAATCCCCATAAAATCCACCCCAGAGTGGGTATAAAAATTTTTATCTTCAGCGGCGATAAATGCTTTTTTGACTAAGTCCGGTATTTTTTCTTCCGGTACAAACAAGCGTTTTTCGTTAGCATATTCCATCATTACCTGACCGTTGCCGGCATACAGGCGGGTTGTAACGGCCGGTTCATATTTTGCCAGCTGATGAAAATCCGGAAGCTCTTGCGAGATTTTCCAATAAGAAGTAATGGCAAGAACCAAACCGATTACGGCAAAGAAAAAGAATGTACTCAACAATGAGGATAATGTTTTAAGCATTTTGAATCCATGGAATTTTAATTTTTTACGTAAAATATGTTTGTTAATCTATTACAAATAAAATAAAAAGCAAAAAGAATCTTACAGTTTTTACAAAAAATCTGCACGTCCTTAAAATACGGATGCGTGTTGCATATTTTCAAAATATTTGTTGATGGCACGAGCCGCCGATACCGCCAATTTTTTGCGATATGATTTTTGTTTGAGTTGTTTTTCTTCTGTCTTGTTGGATAGATATCCCAACTCCATTAAAACCGACGGAACATCCGGAGCTTTCAGCACGGCAAATCCGGCAAAGCGATGCGTATTGTCCAAAGTGTGGGTTGACTTTCTCATTTCTTGAACCATAAAGGTCGCAAACTCAGCCGAACGATTCATGGTTTCTCTTTGGGCTAAATTTAATAAAATATCCGACACTTCTTTTGAATGTTCGGCAAAGTTCAAACCGGCAACAATATCGGCTTTATTTTCTTTTTCAGCCAAAGCGGCGGCCTCTTTGTCGGAAGCTGTTTCCGATAAGGTATAAACCGAAAGCCCTTGAGCCTTACGGTTATAGGCACTGTCTGCATGGATTGACAAGAACAAATCTGCCTCATAACGACGAGCTATTTTAACACGGTCCCGCAAGGGAATAAAAATATCTCGGCTCCGAGTTAAATAAACTTTATAGCCGTAGCGATCTTCTATTTCTGCTTTTAGTTCTTTGGCCATTGCCAGAGTTATGTTTTTTTCATAAACACCGCTTACCCCAATAGCCCCCGGATCAACACCGCCGTGGCCCGGGTCCAAAACAACAATCTTTTGCGACTTTTTCTTTTGTTTGGCCATGTCCATTGAGGAAGAAGAGGAGGATGAAGAGGATGCCGTTTGGTAGGTATCACTGCTGAAGGCATTTCCTTGTCCGACTTTTGATGCAAACTCCCGCTCCGATGCCACCTCTAAATCAATAACAAAACGCCAGCTAAAATTGCTTTGCGGCGGCAGCATAAATACCTTTTTAATAACGGCCGGCTTTTGCAGATCAAACACAACTCGGCCATTGGCCCCTAACCTTACTTGCGAAACAAAGTTATTTGCCTCTATTCCTTTACTGACTTTATTGTTTATTTTTACGTTTTGTGTGTCGACAACCAAGCGTCTCGGCTCGTTTAACAAGAAAACATTATAATTGAATTTGGAATCGGCATCAAAAACAATACGCACATTACCTATGCCTTGTCCAATACGCAAAGAAGATACTTGAGCAGCTTGTGCCGATTGGGAACACAAAAAAACAGCCGCAAGCCAAACAGCACCGCAGCACAGACTTTTAACAAATTTTTTTATGTATCCACCTGTTAACAAGATTTTATTCCCGAGCTCTTATTTTTTCATTATACAAAATACTTATTACCAATCTCTTAAAATATTGTGCAAATAAATTTTATTGTTGTGTTTTAAATCAAAATGTATATCCTAAGGGCATTGTATAAGTTTTTACATATCGGATTAGGTCTTTTTATACAAAAGAGAGAATATTTTTCAAGACCAAAATTTGATATCGCCATTTTATCATAACGAAAAATGTGCATTATACAATGATTTAGGCATAAGATTTTGCCGGACAGGTTTTATAAGCAAAGCTTAAACAATAATAAGAATTAATTGCTTTGCGGGAAGTTTGATGATTGAGAGCAGATGTTTTCTGCGGTTAGGTGTTGTGCTCTTGAAGTACACATGGAGGGTGCCTCCTCTTTAGAGAATCGAATGTGATTCAACTTTCTTTTTTTCATAAAACTTGTGCGGTAGTGACATTAAAATATTTAGGCTTTGTCAGAAACAAAGTCGGCGGAGATGTGTATTATGATTAAAAGAATGTTGATTGACGACACACAACCGGAAGAAACTCGGGTTGTGGTCATTAACGGAAACAAGTTAGAAGATGTCGAGTTTGAAACAAGTAACCGTAGACAAATCAAAGGAAATATTTATTTAGCAAAAGTTATGCGGGTTGAGCCCTCTTTGCAAGCTTGCTTTGTTGATTATGGCGGAAACAAGCATGGGTTCTTGGCCTTTGGGGAAATTCATCCCGATTATTACAATCTTTCTCAAGAAACTTTGGATGAAGTTGATCGCGAAGTTGATGAGATTATTGAAAACAAGAAAAAAGCTCTTCGTGAACGGGAACTTGAAAGAGAAAGAATCCGTAAAGAAAAAGCGGCGGCACGCGAAGAACGTTTGCGTCTGGAGGCCGAAAAAGCCGCTCAGGAAGCTGCAGCTCAAGAAGCAATTGAGAAGCCTAATGAAACCGATGCTCAGCCTGTTGATGAAGGTGTTGTAAAACCAGAAGAAAACGAAGTTGCCGTTTTACCCGAAGTTACGGAAGATTCCGCAAACAATGATAAGGGTGTTGAGGCAAACCCCAGTGATGTAACATCGAATACACAAGCAACCGAAGATGAAAACAATACCGAGAATACTCCTGTTGCAGAAACCGAACAAGTGCAAGAAACTTCTTTGGAAAAGAAAAAGAATACGAAAAAGCGTTTATTGAAAAAACGCTATCGCAAAGAGCATCCAAAGGAAAGTGAGGAGAAAAAAGCTGAAGAAACGGCTTTGAAAGTTTTGGCAGAAAATATCGGCAATGAAGAAGATAAAATTACCGAAGATGCTGATGAAAGCGAAGTAACGGAAAATATTGATACGCCAAATGACAACGCTGAGACATCTGCTTGTGATTGTGAAAATGAGGCTCTTGAAAACCAAAATTATCGCAATGACAATGATGATGATTTGGAAGAAGCCGATGATGATGACGATGATGAAACGGATTTTGAGATTCAACGTAAGTTAATCCGTGCCCGTAAGCTCTATCATCGCAGCAAGATTCAAGATGTGATTAAAGAAGGTCAGGTCTTAATGGTTCAAGTTGTTAAAGAAGAACGAGGCAACAAAGGAGCCGCATTGACCACCTATCTTTCTTTGGCCGGACGTTATTGTGTTTTAATGCCTAATCGCATTAAAAGCGGCGGCGTTTCTCGTAAAATTACCAATGCCGCTGATCGCACACGCTTAAAAGGAATTGTTAAAGAGTTACCCTTAACCGCTGACATGTCTATCATTGTCCGTACGGCCGGTGAAGAAAAAACCAAGGCGGATATTGTTCGGGACTATAATTACCTTATTCGCAGTTGGAATCAAATTCGTCTTGATGCTCTTAAGGCAAAAGCTCCGATTATGATCCATGAGGAAGGAAATTTAATTAAACGAGCTTTACGCGATATTTATACCAAAGATATTTCCGAAATTATTGTTGCCGGAGATGAGGGATATAAACTGGCAAAAGATTTCTTTAGAATTTTATCTCCACATAGTTTGAAAAAAATCAAACATTATAAAAACGGAGATATTCCTTTGTTCCAACGTTTTCAGGTTGAAACACAGCTTGATAAACTGCATGACCCGAACGCTCAATTGGAATCCGGAGGATATTTGGTTATTAATCCGACGGAGGCTCTGGTTTCGATTGATGTTAACTCCGGACGTGCTACCAAAGAAAAAGATTTGGAAGAAACCGCTTTGAAAACAAATTTGGAAGCTTGTGACGAAATTGCTCGCCAGCTTCGGATGAGAAATTTGGCCGGATTGGTTGTTATCGACTTTATTGATATGGACGAACCGGCAAATAATCATGCTGTTGAAAAACGGATGAAAGAGGTTATGAAGAAAGACCGTTCGCGAATCCAAATCGGGAAAATGAGTATGTTCGGTTTGTTGGAATTATCTCGCCAAAGAATGCATTCTTCTTTCTTTGAAAGCAATTATCAGGTTTGTCCGTTCTGCCAGGGACGCGGAATGGTTCGGACTATAGAATCCAGTGCCGTTTATATTTTACGGGGCATTGAAGAAGAAGGAATCAAAGGTCGTTCCTCTCGGATTAATGTTTTTGTGCCGGCTGATATTGCCATTTATCTCCTAAACCAAAAACGGCAAACCTTAATCAATCTGGAACAAAAATATAAGATGGAAGTCATTATCAGTGCCGATAACAGCATCAAGTGCATTTCCGATTACCGGATTGAACGTAGTAAAATTGTCAAACCGGTTGAGGAAGAAAAGGTTGTTGAAGCCCCTGTTCTTGAAGAAGATACGGTTCTTGAAGAGAAGAAACTTCCGGTTGCCAATGAAAATAAATCTGCAGAAAGAGCAGAGGATGCCGTTAACGAGGGTGAAGATACCGAGAACGGAAAAGATAATAGTTATCGCAAACGCCGTCGGGACGGACGTCGTCGCGGACGTAACCGCTTTGAGAGAAACCAAAAAAACAAAAATTCTCGTAGCGGAAACGAAGAAAAAAGCGGAGAAGCCGCGGCAAAACAAGAACCGGTTATCTTGTATGACAGCCATGAAGATACTAAATCTGTCCATGAAAGTTCGGCAGAAAAACCCGCAGAGGAAAAATCGACATGGTGGAAAAAGTTAATCAAAGGATAGTTTCTTTCCTGTTTAACCTCAAAAGGCTGAGTGGCAGATTTTTTCTGTCCTTGGCCTTTTGCACTATTTTTACAACATCGGCACAAGCCCAGATTAGCCTGATTTCTGATGAAGAAACCGAGCAAATGCTTGCAAAAATTATCCGACCTCTTTTTCAAAAAGCCGGGGTGGCGTACCATCGCAATCATGTTTATCTTGTTGATGATCCCTCTTTAAATGCTTTTGTGGCGGACGGAAATAATCTTTTTATTCACACCGGAACAATTATTAATGCGGATAATTATAATGAATTGGCCGGTGTCATTGCACACGAAACCGGACATATTCAAGGCGGGCATATTTTACGGCAAAAATTAAAAAATCAGGAAATGCAAGTTGCTACTCTGGCCTCTGCGATTTTGGCCGGAACGGCTGCTGCCGTCAGTGGCCGCGGAGACGCTGCCATGGCGGTCATGCTCGGCTCTCAAAGTTCTGTTTTAACACACTATACCCGGTATCGAACGGAGGAAGAACGCTCGGCCGATGAAGCCGCGATGAAACTTTTGGAAGCAACCTCGCAAAGCCCACAAGGAATGTTGACTTTCATGAAAAAAATCTCTCAGCAAAATGTTTTAAGCGGAATTGAGGAAACTCCTTATTTTCGGACACACCCGATTACATCGGAAAGAATCCGTTTTATTGAAAATCATTTGCAAAATAAAACTTATGCTTTTGACAAACAGCTGCAAGAAGATTTTATTCGTGTAAAGGCAAAGCTTTTTGCCTATCTTAATCCGGTGGCAAAAACTTTATCAGCTTACCCGGAAAAAGATACGAGTGTTGCGGCTCAATATGCTCGGGCCATTGCTTATTTCAAAAAACTTGATTTTGCCAAAGCTCACGCTCTTTTAGACCGGTTGATTGCTCTGGAGCCGAATAACCCCTATTTTTATGAGTTAAAAGGACAAATTTATTTAGAAACGGCCAAAATCCGTCCCGCTGTCAAAGAATACCAAAAAGCCTTAAGCCTCATGCCAAATTCTGCTTTACTACAGATTAGTTTGGCTCAAGCTTTGCTTGAGGCTTCTCCTTTAGATGCGGAAATTAAACAAGCCATAACTTTATTAAACAAGGCCAATATCAGCCGGCCGATGAGTTTTTCGTGGCTTTTGTTATCTCGAGCTTACGGAATGAACGGCAATGAAGCGGAGGCTGCTTATGCTTCTGCAGAATATTCCTATGCTCTGGGGGCTTATGAAGTGGCCAAAACTCAAGCTCAACAGGCTCAGAAACTAGCAAAAAATTCTAAGCTCAAATTACGGATTTCCGACCTTTTGGATCGCTTAGCCAACCAAGATAAAAAGCGGTCTTAAAAAAACTTTAGATACTTAAACCTTAACCTAAAAAGGACGGACTACTTTAGTTCGGCAATTACCTTCGCCGCGATTTCTTTATAGGCTTGAGAATGCGGACTTTGCGGTGCCGAATAAACAATCGGTGTCCCTTGATCCGAGGTGGTTCGGATGTCAATGTGCAACGGGATTTCGCCTAAGAACGGAACACCTAATTCTGCCGCGGCGGCTTGAGCTCCCGCGTGGCCAAAAATATCGGCTCTTGTTCCGCAGTTGGGGCAAATATAGTAGCTCATATTTTCAACAATACCTAAAATCGGAATGTGAACCCGGCGAAACATATTTACGCCTTTAACCGCATCAATCAAAGCAATATCTTGCGGTGTGGATACGATAACCGAACCATCTAAATTAAGCTTTTGCGAAAGCGTTATTTGAATGTCTCCCGTTCCCGGAGGCATATCAATTACCATGATGTCAATCTCTCCCCAGTTCACATCTGTTAAAAGCTGTTGGATGGCTCCGCATGCTTTCGCCCCCCGCCAGATGAGCGGAACATCTTTTTGAATCAAGGTTCCGATTGACATGGATTTTATCCCTAAATACTCAAAAGGCTCGAATGTTTTGCCATCGTAAGAGAGAGCTCCTACTCCCTCATAACCCAACATTGTCGGAATGGATGGTCCGTAAATGTCGGCATCAAACAGAGCGGTTTTTTGCCCTAATGCAGACAGGGCCAAAGCCAGATTAACGGCTGTGGTTGATTTCCCGACGCCACCTTTGCCCGAGGCAACGGCTATAATTTTTTTAACTCCGGGAACCACCCATTTTTCATCTTGTTGCGGGTTTAAGCCTTGGGGCTTTTTTTTCGCCGTAAAGACTATAGAAACCTTTTTAATGCCATCTAGGGCTGACAATTGTTCCTTTAATTGCGGAGGAACACTGTCTTGCTCTGAGCCTTTTAAGGTAACCACCAAACGCCCGTTTAGTAAACTGATGCCATCAATTTTTTCTTCGGGAAAAAATGCTTTTATAATTGTTTTAATTTGATTTTCCATGTTTTCTAACCTGTTGATAGATGCCAACGCTTTGTTGTTTTATTGATATATTTATATTATATAATTGAACAACGCAATATAATTAAAAAATGAGGTGCAAAAGATGACTAATGTTCCTAATCCGTGGGATAATAACGGACCAAACCCTTGGAATAATGATAATAAATCTTCTCAATCTCCCAAAAAAACTAAAATTGTTAATTTTGAAAAAGTTACACAAAACGGGGACTTCGGCTTTAACTGGAAGTGGGGAGCTTTGATTTTAGTTCTGATTTGGCTCGCGTCCGGATTTTATCAGGTTCAACCCAATGAAGAAGGCGTGGTCTTACGTTTTGGGGCTTACAGCACCACTACAGATTCCGGTTTGCACTACCATTTGCCCTACCCGATTGAAACGGTAAAAAAAGTAAATATTACCCAAGAAAGAAGTATTAACCTTGGGGTAACGGAAGCTTATAACAACAAAGCCTCTTTTACCGAAAGCCACATGCTGACCGGAGATGAAAATATCGTTGATATTAATTTGACGATTGTCTGGAGAATTGAAAACGCTAAGGATTATTTGTTTAGCTTGCAAAATCCGGATCAAACCGTTCGGGTAGCGGCTCAATCCGTGTTACGTGAGATTGTCGGACAATCGCAGATGATGCCGATTATTTCCGGTGACCGTGGTAAAGTTGAAGACGAAACTAAAGAGGAATTGCAAAAAGTTTTGAACGAATTTCAATCCGGTATCCGAATTGTTCGTGTCAAATTGCAAAAAGCTGATCCCCCAAAACAAGTTGTTGACGCTTTTAACGAAGTTCAACGTGCCAAAGCGGATATGGAACGCTTTAAAAACGAGGCTGAGGCTTATCGCAACGAAATTTTGCCTAAAGCAAAAGGTGAAGCGGCTCAACGTTTGCAAAATGCCGAAGCTTATCGCCAAGCGGTTATCAGCAAAGCTCAAGGTGAAGCAAACCGCTTCCGCTCTGTTTATGATGCTTACCTGAACGGTAAAGATGTTACCATCAAACGTTTGTATCTGGAAACAATGGAAAAGGTTTTGGAAAATTCAAACAAAGTTATTCTTGATTCTTCTGCAAACGGAACAAATGTTGTTCCCTACCTTCCTTTGGACCAATTGAATAAAAAACAAGGAGACCAATAATGAGTGATAAAGTAAAATTTGTTTGTGGCGGAATTGTCCTTGCCGTCCTTTTTGTGTTGGCAAACTCTTTGTATGTTGTTTCCCAGATTGAGCAAGCAATTGTTTTGCAATTTGGGGAACCGGTCCGTGTTGTTAAGGAACCCGGATTAAAGGTCAAAATCCCTTTTATCCAAAATGTTGTGTTTTATGATAATCGGTTATTAAATCTTGACCCTCCGGGACAAGAAGTGGTTTTGAATGATAAAAAACGTTTGGATGTTGATAGTTTTACCCGTTATAAGATTGTTGATCCTCTCCGTTTTTACAAGACGGTTCGTACCGAATTGCAAGCTCGCAGCAAGCTGGAAGAGATTGTCAATTCTTCCGTTCGCAAAATTTTGGGTCGCATTACGTTACCGGAATTGTTATCCCAAAAAAGAACACAAATTATGAATGATATTTCCTCTGCCGTCAAAATTGATGCCGAGCAAATCGGGGTCAGTGTTGCCGATGTCCGTATTCGACGGGCTGATCTGCCGGTTGAGGTTTTGCAAGCTATTAATGCCCGCATGAAAGCTGAACGCGAGCGAGACGCCAAAGAGTTTCGGGCTACCGGACAACAAGAGGCTCAAAAAATAAGAGCCAAAGCCGAAAAAGAACAAACCATTATTGTGGCCGATGCCGAACAAAAGGCTCAGACCATACGTGGTGAAGGTGATCAAAAAGCAATTGAAATCTGGAATAATGCTGCCAATATTGATCCAAAGTTTTTTGCTTTTTATCGCTCTTTGGAAGCTTATAAAAAAGCTCTTGGCAATGCTAACAATACCTCCTTGGTTTTGTCACCGGATGCCGAGTTTTTTGAATACTTTCGCAAAACAATGAAAAACGGACTATAAAATGTACATGACCAAGCTAAAACTGTTTTTGATTGTTTTGCTTTTAACCCTGTTTGCTCTTGTTCCCGCAAGAGCACAGGGTTTCCCTTCTTTTGCGGACTTGGTTGAAAAATTACAGCCCAGTGTTGTTAATATTTCAACGACCTCTGTTGCCGATAGCGAAGAAAATCTTGACGATGGTTTGGGCGTTGAAAGTTCTAACCCTCGTTTGAAGGATTATTTTCAACCGCAAAAACCGGAGCAAGTTTCTCTGGGATCCGGTTTTATTCTTGATGAAGAAGGAACGATTTTAACCAATAACCACGTGATTGATCAGGCAAAAGAAATCACGGTTACTTTGTATGATAACCGCCAATTTTCGGCACAAGTTATTGGGCGAGATGATAAAACGGATGTTGCATTAATTAAAATTGAAGGAGCCGGAAAGCTCGCCCCCGTTAAGTTGGGAGATTCTGATAAAATCCGTGTCGGGGATTGGATTTTGGCTATTGGTAATCCGTTTGGATTGGGTGGTAGTGTTACGGCGGGCATTGTGTCTGCAAAATCACGTGATATTGAAACCGGCCCCTATGACAATTTTATTCAAACAGATGCCTCCATCAATCAAGGAAGTTCCGGCGGGCCGATGTTTAACCTTAGAGGAGAAGTTATCGGAATTAACACGGCTATTTTTTCGACTTCCGGCGGAAGTATGGGGATTGGTTTTGCCGTTCCGGTTAATTTGACAAAGTTTGTTATCCGGGAATTAAAGGCTAAAGGGAAAGTTGAACGCGGGTGGCTTGGCATTAAAATTCAGCCCAACTCAACCGACATTGCCGACAGCTTAAAACAAAAGCATAAAACCGGGGTTATTGTTTCGGATGTTTCTGAAAACTCAAGTGCCCAAAAGGCCGGGGTTAAACCCGGAGATATTATTTTGAGTTTTGACGGTCAAGATATTGACGATACCAAAAATCTTTCTCGAATGGCGGCCGAAACACCAATTGGAAAAACGGTTACTCTTGAAATATGGCGAGACAATAAAATCCAAAAATTAGATCTCAAAATTTATAAAATGCCCGAAGAAAATTCTAAGAAAAATGTCAAGAAAGCTCCTGTAGAGGAAAATGACGTTTCAACCGATAATCTTCCGGAGCTTGGGATGAATATTAATGAAATCACGCCGGAAATTCTAAATCAATATCATTTGGATAAAGATGCGGCAAACGGGGTTGTTATTACGCGTGTCCTTTCCGGATCGGATGCTGAAAATAAGGGGCTGAAGCCGGGAGATTTAATCACTCAGGTTGACAAAAAAGCCATTTTTGATGTAAATGATGTTAAAACTTATGTTAATGAAGCAAAATTGGAAAATAATCGTCCGGTTTTGTTACTGATTAATAATAATAACATCTTGCACTATGTCGCTGTAAAGTTAAAAGAAAATGAGTAGAGTTGACTTTTACCATCTGCAAAAACAAGGGTTGGACGAGGTTTTGCCCAAACTCCTCGAAAAAGCTTATGCTACGGGGAAAAAGATTGTGGTCAAAATCGGAACGGAAGAACGGGTAGACTTTTTAAATGCTTTGCTCTGGACTTATAATGATCAATCTTTTTTACCGCACGGAACACACAAAGACGGAAATGCCGAACTTCAGCCGATTTGGCTAACTGCAGAGAACGAAAACCCTAACCAAGCCGCCTTCTTATTTCTGGTTGACGGAGCCGATGCCGACAACAACTTTTTATCCGGTTTTGAAAGGATTTTTAATATCTTTGACGGAAACAATCCCGATGCTTTGCAACAAGCTCGTCAGTTTTGGAAAAATCTTAAAACTTCCGGAAATGAATGTT
This sequence comes from uncultured Alphaproteobacteria bacterium, assembly GCA_944392275.1. Classification (GTDB taxonomy): domain Bacteria; phylum Pseudomonadota; class Alphaproteobacteria; order RF32; family CAG-239; genus CAZU01. Next base: position 74,247 of record CALXWA010000001.1, on the reverse strand, counting down.
TTTATTGGCAACAAGATGACGCCGGAAAATGGTCACAAAAGTAGATTTTAGGCTTTGAGAATAAGCTTGACTCCTTGACCTTTTTAAGCTAAAACGCTGATAATTTTGTAAAATAAATTTTGGTATTTGAGTCTAAGATGTCTGAAAATAAAGTTAATCCACGCAAAACTTTTGCAATTATTTCTCACCCGGATGCCGGTAAAACAACTTTAACCGAAAAATTGTTACTATTTGGCGGTGCTATTCAACAAGCCGGTGCCGTAAAAGCTCGAGGCGAAAATCGTCGAGCCCATTCCGATTGGATGAAAGTTGAGCAAGAAAGAGGTATTTCCGTTGCCTCTTCCGTCATGACATTTGATTATAAAGGAGTTACCTTTAATCTCTTGGATACACCGGGACACGAAGACTTTTCCGAAGATACTTATCGTGTTTTGACGGCGGTTGATTCGGCCGTTATGGTTCTTGATTCGGCAAAGGGTATTGAATCTCAGACCAAAAAGTTGTTTGAAGTTTGCCGTTTAAGAGACGTGCCGATTTTGACTTTTATTAATAAACTTGACCGAGAAGGACAAGATCCTTTTGCTTTATTGGATGAAATTGAAAAAACTTTAGCTTTAGACGTTACTCCGGCAAGTTGGCCGATTGGTATGGGCAAAGATTTTCTTGGTTGTTATGACCTGTTAAATGACCAACTGATTTTGATGAATAAATCCGGTGATAAATCTTCTATTAATGCAACTATTGAAACCTGCAAAGGATTAGATGATGAAAAATTGGATAAGTTGCTTCCCGCTCATATGGTTGCAAAGTTAAGAGAAGATGTTGAAATGATTAAAGAACTTTGCCCAAAGTTTGACCTGGAGGCGTATTTGCAAGGTTCTCTTACTCCCGTATTTTTCGGAAGTGCGATTAATAACTTTGGTGTGCGCGAAGTTTTGGAAGGGCTTCATTCGATGGCCCCACAACCTCGTCCCCACCCTTCCTTAAGTCGTGAAGTTTTTCCCGACGAGCCTAAAGTCAGCGGTTTTATTTTTAAAATTCAGGCCAACATGGACCCCAAACACCGAGACCGGATTGCTTTTATGCGTCTGTGTTCCGGACATTTTAAACGGGGGATGAAATTATTACAAACCCGAACCGGAAAAGAAATTAAAGTTCCTACGCCGGTTATGTTTTTGGCACAAGAACGTGAGCTTGCCGAAGATGCTTTTCCGGGTGATATTATCGGCATCCCAAACCATGGACAACTGCACATCGGAGATACCTTAACCGAAGGCGAAAAAATTACCTTTACCGGTATTCCGAGTTTTGCTCCGGAGCTTTTAAAATCTGCACGTGCGCTTGATCCGCTTAAATCTAAACACTTGGGTAATGCTTTGCAACAAATTGCCGAAGAAGGCGGAGCCAGTGTTTTTAAGCCCGTCATCGGAGCCGAGTGGATTGTCGGAGTTGTCGGAGCCTTGCAATTTGAGGTCATGGCTGATCGTATCAAAACTGAATTTAACCTGCCGGTCATGTTTGAGGCAACCCAATATTATACGGCTCGTTGGGTTGAATGTGAGGATAAAGAAGAGCTCAAACGATTCCAAGATGCTCTTCGGATGAACTTGGCCGAAGATAATGATGGAGCTCTCGTCTTTTTGGCAAGAAATGCTTGGCATTTAAATAAGACACAAGAGGACTTTCCAAAAGTTAAATTCCTTAAAACGAAGTCCATTGCCTCTCTTTAACGTTATTCAAAAAAGCCCCCATATGGAGGCTTTTTTTATTCTTTATTTTGATTGATTTTAGCGATTTTTGTTTTGATATATTCTTTTTTTTCATTTGAAAGATTATTGTCATTCAAACATTCATAAAAGATATTTAGAATCTCTTTTTTAAACTTTCGGCGGTGCATGGCAATATTGGCCATATTATAAACAGCGGCCCGAAAAATCTGACTTTCTTCAACTTGTAACTGTTCTGCTAGTTTTTGATAAGGCGGTGTAAAGCTGTCTTTGCGGATTTTTAAACTAAAATCATAAGATGCTTTTTGAATCTTTTGGGCAATTTTTTCGGAGATATCCGTATCTTTACCCTTATTTTTACGGTAAATTATTTTACGCCCGGTTTGTGATACTAAATTTTTTATTTTTTTGATAATGGCAAATTGTCTTTGCATTTGGAATCTCCCTTCTTGCCTTGGCTTCTTTAAGATAAGTGCCTTGGGTAAAAAAATCCAGCATTATTTTGTGAGTGTTTGGGCTTTTTCTTTTAATTCTGCCGCTTTTTTATATTCATACCATTGATTCTGTAATTTTTGCCAAAAGGTAAGCTTTTTTTCACATGTCTTGTTGACTTTGTTCCACTCACCGCCACTTTCTTCACATTGAGCTTGTTCTAAATGCGTGTAGCGATAGTAGCCATAAGCCCCACAACCGATAACGGCTACTATTAACAAGATTTTTATCATGTTCTTGGCAAAGAACCATAACCCCCACAAAAAAACAATCCCTAACATTATGGTCTTGTTTACAAAAGCATCTTTTTCTAAAACATAAGCTAAAAAGCCATAATAAAGCAAAAAGATAACGGCTATCGTATTTATCGGAGAACGCAGACACATTCTCCAAAATTTTCCCCATAGGCTATAGTTTGCTTGAGAATCGTCTTTATTTTCTTCCTTGAGGTTTGTATTTTCTTCGCTCATTGTCGTCCCTTCCTTTTTATTTTTGTTTTAACATATTTCTTGTTGAAAACAAACAAAAAATTTTGTAAACGACAATTTCTTATCCTTAAAACAAAAAAAACCGTCTTTCGACGGCTTTTTTTATGGCGGGAGTGACGAGGCTCGAACTCGCGACCTCCTGCGTGACAGGCAGGCGCTCTAACCAACTGAGCTACACCCCCATCGGGTTCGTGTATTCTTATAGCGAACAAATATTTTATTTGCAAGAACTTTTTTTGTTTTTTTTAGTATTTTTTTATCTTTTTTCATTATATAATTGAATTTATGTAAAAAATATTCTGTGCTGTTTACTTATGCACATCTAAAACTACAAAGTTCTTTCTTATTTGAACAGTTCTTTGTATATTTTGGAGAAATTGCTTGGGTTTTGTGCACGGGCTATTTTTTGTTTGTATCAACAAAATGTTAGTAAAAAAAATGAAATTTAAATTTAACTTTGCGATTAAACGCAAAACAACGCATAAAATTATAAACATCGGCTATGCTTTAGCCGTCGTTTTTGCTTTTGTTTTGTCTTTAACCAATAACAATAACGTTAAAGCGTCGACCTCTAAAGACGAACGTATTGATTACTTAATGATTGAAAACAGCGTTGCTGAAAGCATGAGCAATCCTGAAACAATCTACCCGGATGCCTCTTTTGAAAACATTAAAAACCTTTATGATAAGGTTATTACAATGGCTACCTTGCGTTCCGCTGATAAGGAAATTGTCGTTGAAAAAGGGGATACACTTATTTCTATTTTTAACAAGCTCGGCCTTTCCAGAGAGCAAGCTAATGATGTTTTTTATGAACTGAAAAAACATTATGATCCACGAGACTTACGTGCCGGACAAAAGCTTCAAGCCAAAGTGATGCTTAATCCGCAAAGCGGAGAAATTGTAGAGCTCAAGAGTCTTACTATTGAAAAAGGTGTCGCAGAACGTGTTATTATTGCCTTAAATGAAAATAATGAATTTCAGATTTCGAACCAAATTGATGAATTGGTTGAAGAAGTTAACAGTGCGACCGGCACCATTAGCGGAACTTTGTTAAAAAGCATGCAAAATAAAGGTGTGCCATCAAGAACTGTCAACAACTTTATTAAAATTTTTGCTTATACCGTTGACTTTAGAAGAGATGTTCACAAAGGGGATAAGTTTGAAATTATTTATGAAAATAAAATTAATCCTAACGGGCAAGTTGTCAAATCCGGAGCAATTTTATATGCCAGTTTAACCCTTGGAAAAACAAAGTTATCGTTGTATCGATTCAAAGATAAAAAAGGAAATGTTGATTATTACAACGAAAAAGGTATGGCCATGAAGAAAACCTTGCATAAAAAGCCTTTAGCTTTTCAAAATGCTCGTATTTCTTCACCTTTTGGTAAACGTCGTCACCCGATTTTGAAAAAAGTTATTATCCACTGGGGAATTGATTATGCTGCCCCGAAGGGGACTGCTATTTTTGCCGGTGGAGACGGAGTTGTGCAAGTTGCTAAGTATAACGGCTCTTATGGTAACTATATTAAAATCAGACATAACTCAGAATATTCGACGGCTTATGGTCATATGTGGAAATTTGCCAAAGGTATTCGCCCGGGGACTCGTGTTAAACAAGGACAAGTTATCGGTTATGTCGGAAGTACGGGGCGTTCGACCGGTCCGCACCTTCATTATGAAGTGATTCAAAACGGAAAACGTGTTAATCCGCGGAGCATTAAAGCCTCTACCGGAGAGAATCTTAAAGGTGAAAATCTCCGCAAGTTTAAAAAACTCGTTGCCGATATTCAGTCCTCTTACAAAAATATGTTTGCACAGACTGAAACAAAGAAAGTTGCAAAAAAGTAAAATTATAGAAAGCCTTTGTCGTAAAAAATCTCCGTCAAAAGCGGAGATTTTTTTGTTATTAGGATTTTTAATCTCTTTGAATCTTATTGAAAATTGATGCCAAAATTTTCTTGATTTTTTTGTCTAAATATGTTTTCCTTAAATAAAATGTATCATTAAATTTTACTATTATGAATGAATTTTTATTTGCTTCACAAAAAGAAGCTCAGGTGTTCATGAGGTATAAACCAACACTTGGTTATATTTCTGGAGGTGAAGAAGCTGAAAGATTTACTGCCGTGTGGTTTTATATGAAAGATGACAGAAATTTTATATTTCTTCCTGTTTTTGCTGATACAAAACCTCAAGAGCTATTCGGGAAAAGTATTACTACCATTTTGAAAGGTTCTTACTTTATCCGACAAGGATGTTTGTTTCTTGTTAAAGAATCTCCTGAAGATGGTTTGTATGTTGAGGCTTGCGAAGTTCTTTCTTCTGAAAAACAAGCTAAAACTTTTGCTCTGTTAAATGGGTATAAAGATATTAACTTCTTGCTTTGTAGGGTTTTTACATTTGAACAAAAACGAAGAAATTTTGTAACCGTAATCTGGGTGGGCTATAGTCAAGAGCAAAATATCCTCTATTGCTTGCCGGCTTTTGTTCAAGATTATGCCTTACTATCTCAGTTTAACTTGGCGTCCTTAATGAGAGAAGCTGTAAAAGAAGGCGAATCTTTTATTAAAGATGGGGTTTTATACCAAATGTATTGTGACGAAGATAAAGAATTTTACTTTTCACAAAAGATGTCAATTCTTAAACCTAATCAAAAGTTCCGTTTATAAACGGAACTTTTTTTTGTAATTTAATATATTAAACTATTTTTTACCTTTCATATGATATTTTATTGTAGTGTATGTAGAATTTGTGGACAATTGAAATGGCTCTTATAAATGATGTAAATTTTTCCGATGTTTATATTACCCCTGAAAAATTATGTTATATTTGGACGGGAAAATCAACATGCGGATTGATGAAAATTGTTTTTGATGATTTTAACGATTTTTATCAAGAATTACTGCAACATTATGACGGAAAAAATCCTAGTTACCTTTTGCCTTATAGAGGAAGAAATTATCGTATTGAGCGTACTATTGCTCTTAACGGAGAGCAATTTTGTGCCCGTAAAATGCCTATTGAAGTTCCTGACTTGTCGCAATTGGGGTTGCCTAAAAATGTTTATAACCAATTGGTTTCTTTAGCTGGTGCTTCCGGCTTGATTTTGTTGGCCGGAGCTACCGGATCGGGAAAAAGCACGACGGCTTCTTCTTTACTCAAAGAATATCTTAGACAAAAAGGCGGATACGCTTTTACGATTGAAGATCCGATTGAGATGCCTTTGGATAATGAGTATCTTGCTGTTAATGGGGAGCTTGGGTTATGCAAACAAACCGTTCCTCCTGAAGGAAAATGGGAAGAAGGTTTGAAATCGGCTTTGCGTTCTAAACCACGATACATTTTGTTGGGTGAAATCCGGACGCCTGAAGTTGCCAGCGAGGCTTTAAGAGCCGCAACTTCCGGACACTTGGTTATTTCCACCATTCATGCTAACAATGTAGCCGATGCCGTTAATGCTTTGGTTAAATATTCTGCAGCAACCGGCATTAGTGAAGATATGGCCTATGATTTGGTTGGTAACGGATTGTTGGTTTGTTTGCATCAAATTTTGTACGGGGCTCCCAAAAGAGCTATGGTTAATTATCTTTTTGCCAATCCGGATACGACCAAGAGCTGTCAGGTTCGCGGAATGATTCGGAGCGGAAAATTAAACCTGGCGACTATTTTAGAGCAACAACGAATTAAGATGGAAAAGGGAATCCCCTTATTTAACAGTACTTTTCAATAAATTCAATAAGGCTCCCTTCTTAGGGAGCTTTTATTTTATTGTAAACTTTTTTCATAAGTGTTGAAAACGGATAGTTTGCTAATTTGGCTTCCGGAATGAAAAAGCCATTTGTTAATTGCTTTTCCGTATTAACAAAATATATTGATAAAATTAGCTTAAAATGGCTAAATACATGCGTTACTTTTTTGCCACTGTCTTGAGGCAGAGCTTCCATACAAATTTGCCCTTCTTCGCACCATGGAAATTCGTACAACCCTGCCAATAGTCCTTTCTCCGTCCTTTTGCGAATAAAAATCTCCCCTTTACCATTACGGATTATATAAACGCTTCCTTGTCTTTCTTTTTTGGCTAATTTTGCCTTTTGCGGGATTTTTTCAAGATCTGTTTTTCCCGTTGACTGGCAGCTTTTTTGCCATGGGCAAAGTAAACACTGGGGATTTTTTGGGGTACAAATCATGGCCCCTAAGTCCATAATAGCAGAGGCATAGTCGGCCGGAGATTTTTGATCGGTTAGTTGCGATGCTTTTTGATAAATTTCATCCATAATTTCCGTAATGGGTTGTGTTAAATGATACATTCGGCAAATGACACGAATAACATTACCATCAATAACGGTTTCTGCTTTATTAAAAGCTAACGCCAAAAAACTTGATGCCGTATAGGGGCCAATCCCTTTAAGTTTTAAGACATCTTTACGGTTTTGAGGAAAACTACCTAAAAGCTCATGAACAATCTTTTGAGCCGTTGCATGCAAGGCTCTGGCCCGAGAATAATACCCTAGCCCTTGCCAATACAAATAGACTTCTTCTTGAGTTGCGTTGGCCAAATCTTCTATCTGCGGAAAACGTTCCATAAATTTTTGAAAATAGGGAATAACTGTTTTTACTCCGGTTTGTTGGAGCATAAATTCTGATACAAGGACAGTATAAGGATCCGGATGAGCTCCGCCTTTATGTCGCCACGGTAGCGACCGGCCGTTTTGTTGATACCAATTTAGGAGTTGGGCGGATAAACTTTCTTTTGTCATACTATCAACTATAGGGATTTTTTTTAGAAAGTCTATGAAGCTTTTTATTTTGGCACAAAAAAATCCCCTCTCGGGGAATTTTTATGGTGCCGGTTAGTAGACTGACTTCGCTTTTATAAAAGCGGCGTCGCTGCGTCGTCGCAAGGGCGGCGATACTTCCGTCTCGCCTGCTCCTCCTGGTCGAACTCCTTCCTCGGTAGTTCGAGCGGTCTTTATTTTGGCACAAAAAAATCCCCTCTCGGGGAATTTTTATGGTGCCGGTTAGTAGACTGACTTCGCTTTTATAAAAGCGGCGTCGCTGCGTCGTCGCAAGGGCGGCGATACTTCCGTCTCGCCTGCTCCTCCTGGTCGAACTCCTTCCTCGGTAGTTCGAGCGGTCTTTATTTTGGCACAAAAAAATCCCCTCTCGGGGAATTTTTATGGTGCCGGTTAGTAGACTCGAACTACCGACCCACGCATTACGAATGCGTTGCTCTACCAACTGAGCTAAACCGGCAACTGCTAATTAAAATACATAACTTTGTTTAAATTGCAAGCACTATTTATTGCTTTTTTCACTTTATTTTGAAGGATTGTTTTTCTCTAAATTCTTTACAATTTTTATAAAATGCTCCCCCCTTTCCATGAAGTTTTTATAATACCCAAAACTTGGAGCCGTCGGAGAAAATAAAATCAAAGTCCCTTTTACTTTCTTTAATTCTATAAAGGCTTTTTCCACCCCTTCTTCCAGACTTTCCGCTTCAATTAAAACAAAATCTTTTCGAGTTACATAAGTTTTAATGGCATCCGCAATCTGTTTGCCGCACTGAAAGAGCGTGACAGCAACTTTTACTTTGGGATTATCTTGAATGTACTTGGCATATTCGGTATAATCTTGTTGATTTTCAATCCCTCCGGAAATAATGGCCATTCGATCATCAAAACTTTTCATTCCGCCGATAGCCGCTTCCGGTGCCGTAGAGATACTGTCGTTAATAAACAAGACATCATCAATTGTCGCCACCTTTTGCAAACGATGCGGCAGAGGTTCAAAACTCTTGAGAAAATTAATTGCTAATCGAATATCAAAACCTAAATATTTAATAATGCTCAAAACTCCGGACAGATTATCTAAATTATGATTGCCGCTAAACTTAAAATCTTTAATATTGGCAATAATATCCGTTCCATAATATAAATCTCTGCCTTCGGCATGAAAGCCTTCTTTAACATCATAATAACAAACATTACGCAAAACTTTTGCATAATGTTTGAGCTGTTCGTTACGGTCATTTACAAAGCATATATCCCCGTTTTTTTGATAAGCCGCCAAATGCATTTTATCTAAACAATAGTTTTCATGGCCACGGTGCCAATCTGTATGAACCGAAAATAAATTGGTAAACATTACAATTTGCGGTGATGCCGTTAAATCACTGGCCTGATAGCTCGAAAATTCCCCAACAACAAAATCGTATTTTTCATCAATCAAGTCTATCAAAGGTTTTCCGATATTTCCCCCTAAAGCGACCTTACAGCCAAAAGATTTTAAGATATGGTATAACATGCTGACACTGGTACTTTTACCCTTGGAACCACTTATACCGATGACTTGTGTTTGCGGGTGATTGGTCAACATTTCATTTAAAAACAAATCCGAACTCGAGGTAAATTGAATCCCTCTAACTTTGGCTTTTTTTACTTCATCTTTATAGATGCTGACCCCGGGAGAGCGGATGATGATATCTGTTTTTTCTAAAAGCTTATCTAATTTTTTATTACCATCCGCATCATTGTATTCCCATAATGCGGCGGGAATTTTATGTTTTTCCAGATATTCTTTGACGCTTTGTCCTTCTGTTCCCATTCCCCAGATTGTAATGCGTTTGCCTTGTAAGTCCTTAATCAACATCTGACTCGTCCTTTTGTTTATCAATAACTACTTTGAGAGGGGTATTGTCCATATCTCCAAAATGTAAGACTCTTTGCGGGAACGGAATAACAATTCCCTCTTCATCAAATCTTTTAACAATCTCATAGCGAAGATCACTCGGAATACTCCACCCATTCCATATATCATTGGTATGGCATCTTAATTCAAAGTTCATACTGTTGTCGCCAAAGTCCTTAAAGATAACGCAGGGAGCCGGATTTTTTAAGACTCTCCGATGCTTTGCCGCACATTCCAACAAAATTTGTTCGACTTTTCGCGGATCCGTACCATAGGCGACACCAACCATCAAAGACATTCTTGCCGCATTGTTGCTATGCGTCAGATTGGTTATTGAGGAGGATAACAATGTTGCGTTCGGAATAATCAAGCTCGACTTTTTGAATGTTTCAACTTCTGTTGAACGGATGTTAATCTGCTTTACCTTGCCTTCCTCTCCGTTAATTAAAACCCAGTCTCCGACCTTTATCGGCCGTTCAAACAATAAGATAATTCCGGAAACAAAGTTATTAACAATATTTTGCAAGCCTAAACCAATACCAACGGATAAAGCACCGGCTACCAAGGCAAGGTTACTTAAGTCCGCCCCCATGATTAAAACTGCAACTAATATCGCTATCACGTAACCAACAAAACTTATTCCGGCAATTAGGGAGTGTTTAATTCCATCGTCCATATCCATTTTGGAAAAGACATTATCTTGTAAACGACGACGTATTCCACGGAATAAGGCTATAACTAAAAAGTATGCAATAATTCCTAAAATGATTGCAATCAGGGAGATCTCAACCCCGCCAATCTTAAACCCGGTAAATAAACGAACAATTAAATTGCTCAGCATATCCGTTGGTACGCCCCATAAAGATAAGATTACGAATCCTCCTATCAAAACAAATAGCGGATCAATAATAATTCCGGACCAAAAATCAAGTTTACGAATAAGACGGCGTCTTAACCGGAACGTCTTTACCCACAGGCGTAACAACAACAAACGATGAATTGCATCATAAAAAACTTTACGCAATGCTATCAAAATACCGATTAATATTACTGACGTGATAAAACGATTGAGAATAAAGGCCGATAAATACGGATACCCAAATAACGAAATTCCGAAAGAAACAATTAAAAATAAAGATAAAATTATGGTAAAACGAACCAACTTATCATCTTTATTGTCTTCTCCTTCGGCTTCTTCCGAGGTATCGTCATCATTATCCTCTTCCTCCTCGTCGGTGGTTGAGGAAGGTTTATCCCATAACAATCTTTTAACAACCAAAATAATGCAAAACGCCTTTATTCCCGAAGATACTGCCGTTAATAACGGAACAAGGCCGTTTGTGTAATTTCCAAATGTTGATACATGAGTTAAAAAAGAAGATATTCCAATTACCAAAACACTAAAATAAAGAGCATGCGTTACGCGAAGAGCCTTCTCATTTTCAACATTAACTAAACGCCATCTTTCATTATATGGGGCAAAGATAACCCGAGAAATAGCCCGTCCCAAAATCACAAATAATGAATAATATAAAAAGCTCAGCAATGTTTTGCCAAAGAAATCAGAGTTAAATACGCCTAAGCTGTATAACAAAACTAAAAAGGTTCCGATAATAAAGGCCGGAATAACACCATAGGCAATTGCCACCGCGACCGCGGCCGATACTTTTTTGCCATAACGCGGAAAATCAATCTCGGGAGAATAACCAAAATAACGCATAATCAAGGTTCTTAAATACCACCCGAACAAAGATACCAACAATACCAAAAACAGTACCGGTATCCCTTTGGATTTTAAGGTATTTTGCTCATCTGCATTCAGGCTGTCGTACCAATTTAGCGGTGATTTAATAATATCCCAAATAAAGGTAACAAAACTTCCGGTTCCCTTTAATAAGACGCTCGGATAGATTAAAGGTTCCGTCCGAATCATAATATCATCCAACAGCTCACTATTTCTGTAGTTGATGATTTGTAAATCAACCTCATCTAAGCGGGTTAAGAGAATATCCGCTTCGGCAATACGAGCCTTTTGGGTGGATAATTCCGCATTAAATTCTTTGCGTTTTTGAGCAATTAACGGAACTTCTTTGCTCCCGTCCTCGGGCTTTTCTCCGAGTGCGTCTATTTTTTTCTCAATATATTTAAGGTTATGTTCTAAATCTTTTTTCGTTGAAAGAAGTTGATTGCGAATATCTCCGATATATTGTGCATCGGCTTTAACATCTTCCGGTTTGGGAGTTGATTTTAAAAGGCTTTTGGTAATTGTTGCCAGCCGATTATTGATTTCGGCATAATTCAAATCCGCACTGATGTTGGTCACATTGGAGGAAGTTTGTGCATTTGCGTTAAAACTGATAAACGCCAATACCGTAATTAACAACAATAACTTCTTCATATATAGCTCCTTACTTAACTAATTTTTGAGCAAGAGATAAAACATTGCGAGCCATTCCCGCACGGAAATTATCCGCAACACACCAAAAACTGATACCGTTTTCTATCGATGTATCCTGACGCATGCGGCTGATGTAAATGTCATTTTCACCTTGAACATCATTGATGGTAACATACCCGCCGTCTACATGCTTATCAAAGACAACAACTCCGGGGACTTTTTTCATGAGATTTCTGGCATCTTCAACATCAATATCTTTGGCACATTCTATATTTATAAACTGCCCACATCCGATAAAGGCCGGAATAACCGCACAATTGGCATGGACTTTTACATCCGGATTTAATACTTGTTTGACCTCTGAATTAAAAGACCATTCCGCAGAAGTTTCATCCCCGATGAACTCCCCAACTTGAGGAATAACATTAAAAGCTATTTGTTTTTTGAAAACTTTTTGATCATCGACCAAAGTATCGTTCATAAAAATCTTACGGGTTTGATTAAACAATTCATCCATTCCGTCTTTTCCGTAAACCGAAGCCGCCGTATAAACCGAAACAACAATCCTTTTAATCCCATATTCTTCATTAATATTTTTTAATGGTAAAAGGAGTTGGGTTACATCGGCACTTGGAACAGAAATTATTCCTTTTTTGGCTTTGGACAGATTTTGGTCATTGAGGCCATCAACAATCATCGGGACATCCGGATCCCCAAAATAAGCATTGGAACAATCAATTACTTTACAGGATTTTACAGCGGTCGGAATATATTTTTTAGAGACTTCTTTTACTGTTGTAAAAATTGCAACATCTACTTTGGAAAAATCAAAACCATCCAGTCCTAAAATATCCAACTCATCTTCCTCTCCGTAGGAAACCATATTTCCCAAAGCCGATCTTGGCTCTAAGGCATAAACATTTTTAGAACTTATTCCCGCTTCCGACAACGCACTGAGAATTTCTCTTCCCGTACTTTCCGAAACACCAATAACTGCATATTTTGTCATTTTAACCTCAAAATCAAAAAAACTTTTTTATTTGTGCAAATCATAACACCTTTTTGGGCTTAAAAACAAGAAACTCTTATAAATAACCCACAAGACTTAATGTTTAAGGTGTTATGTTTTTTACACGTAAAAAAGCCCCTCCGTCGAGGGGCTTTTTTTGTCCTTAGAAAACTAATCTTTGTTAGAATCTTCGCGAGCTTTTGCTGCAGCGGCCAAGTCATCGGCAATACGAGCTGAACGTCCGCGTAATGCACGCAAGAAGTAAAGTTTTGCACGGCGAATTTTACCAATACGAGAAACTTCAATCTTGGCTACATTCGGAGAATATAACGGGAAAACACGTTCAACACCTTCACCGAAAGAAATTTTTCTTACCGTGAAAGAAGAGTTTAATCCGTCATTCTTACGAGCGATGCAAACACCTTCATATACCTGAATACGTTCTCTGTCGCCTTCTTTTACTTTGGTATGAACTTTCAAAGTATCGCCCGGCTTAAAGCTCGGAATGTTTTTACCTTCTGTGAGCTTTGCAACCTGCTCTTTTTCCATATTTTCAATAATGTTCATTACTTTAACCCTTTTTGATTTAATTTTGTTTAACTTTTACACCTAAACCCGCTTAGAATCAAGATATTTTTTCCATAAATCGGGTCTGTTGGTTTGCGTTGTTTCTTCTGCTTTTTTTAACTGCCATTCGGCAATCTTTTTATGGTGTCCACTCATCAAAACCTCTGGAACAGTTCTACCTTCCCATTCAATCGGGCGGGTGTATTGGGGATGTTCCAGCAGATGATTTTCAAAGCTTTCTTGTCTGATTGATTCACTATTGCCTAAAACCCCCGGAAGAAGTCGAACCACGGCATCTAACATGATTTGAGCCGCTTGCTCGCCTCCGGTTAATATATAGTCGCCGATACTGATATCTTCAGCATGATAAGCGTCCAGAACTCTTTGATCTATCCCCTCAAAACGGCTACAGATAATATCTAATGTCTCAGCATGAGATAATTCTTTAACCATTTCTTGAGTCAGAGGTTTTCCTCTGGGGCTCATGTTCAGCAGTCGTCCGCCCTGATAATTGGCTCGTAAAGCCTCTCCCAAGACGTCAGCACGCATCACCATTCCGGCTCCACCGCCACAGGGTGTATCATCTACCGAACCGTGCTTATCAAATGCATAATCTCTGATATTGACGGTTGTTAGCGACCATATCCCTTTGTCTAATGCACGCCCCGTTAAGGAATGTCCCAAAAATCCCGGAAACAACTCCGGAAAAATCGTAAAAACCTTAACCTTCATGTGCCTGTGCTTCCGGATCTTCTGCAAACTGAATCAATTTTACAATAATAAAACCATCTTTAATATTTATTTCAGGAACATATTCTTTGGTAAACGGCAACACTTCACTGCCGCCATCCGAAAACTTAATATCAATCAAATCTCCGGCTCCAAAATTGTAAATGGCATCCACTTTACCAATCACTTTTTGGGAAGAAATCTCTTTTGCATCCAGACCAATTAAATCCGCATGATAAAATTCTTCTTCCTCAAGCTGCGGTAATACGTCTTTGGAAACATATAATCCGGTTCCGATTAATGTTTCGGCCGTGTTTCTGTCATCACAACCTTTTATTTTTACCCTTAATAGTTCCTTTGAGTGACCAACGACTTTGAGCGAAAACTTTCTATCTCCGGCTTCGTTTTCAACCTCGCCGTATTTGGCGACATCTTTTTCATGTTCGGTAAAGCTTTTTACCTTTACCTCCCCTTTGATGCCGTGGACCCCGACGATGGCTCCCAAACAAATCCGATTATCTGTTTTCATAACAAAGTCCTTCAGAAGAAATCTTTTTCACATTATTCGGCAGAAGATTCTTCAGCCGGAGCAGCGGCAGCTTCTGCAGCAGCTTTAGCTTTTTCTTCTTTTTCTTTCAATCTTTCCTGAGCTTTGGCTTTCGGAGCAGATTTTTTCGGTTGATCCCGAAGAGCTACTTTAGAAACCAAACCTAAGTCGCTTAACATTTTAGCCATTCTTTCGGTCGGTTCAGCCCCTTGAGAAAGCCAATATTTTACTCTTTCCTCATTAACAACAAATCTGTCGGCATGGTCTTTCGGAAGCATCGGATTATAAGATCCAAGTCTTTCGATAAATCTTCCGTCACGAGGAGCACGCTGATCAGCTGCAACTACTTTGTAAAACGGACGTTTTTTAGAACCACCACGAGATAGTCTGATACGTACTGACATTTATTTTTTTTCCTTTCTTTTTATTAACAATAAAATTTCCTAAAACGGAAATTTCGGACCTTTTCCGCCCGGCAACGGAAAACCGCCGCCAAACGGAAGTTTTTTTAATGCGGCAGAACCAAGCAGACTTTTCATTCCGCCCAGTTTACCCATTTTTTTCATCATGGTTGACATTTGCTCATAAGACTTCAGCAACTTGTTAACCTCATGAACTTCTACTCCGGAACCACTGGCAATTCTCTTTTTCCGAGAGGCTTTGATGATATCCGGATTTCTTCTCTCCTGTTTGGTCATGGAGAGAATAATGGCTTCTTGTTTTTTTATCAGATTGTCACCGATACCGGATTCTTCTATCTGATTTTTGATTTTGGACATGCCCGGCAACATCCCGACCAAACTCCCGATACTGCCCAATTTTTGAATTTGTTTTAATTGAGAGAGCATATCTTCAAGGTCAAATTTGCCTTTCATCATTTTGGCGGCAACTTTTTCTGCCTCCATCCGATCAACGTTGTCCATTGCTTTTTCAACAAAAGAAACAACATCGCCCTGCCCCAAAATCCTTCCGGCCAAACGATCCGGATGAAACTCCTCAAATTCTTCTACTTTTTCTCCGGTACCTAAATATTTAATCGGAACACCGGCAACCATCTTCATGGATAAGGCGGCACCCGCACGGGCCGAACCATCTATTCGGGTCAAAATCAAGCCACTTATTCCGACCTGTTGCTTAAACTCTTTGGCAACAGTGCAAGCATCCTGACCAATCATGGCATCGGCAACCAATAATACTTCTGTCGGGTGAGCCAGATTTTTAACCTCAACCACCTCATCCATCAAAGCTTGGTCAATATGCAAGCGGCCGGCAGAATCTAAAATGATAACATCAAAGCCGCCTTTTTTGGCAAAATCAAGAGCCCGAAGCGTTGTTTGTGCCGGTTTTTCCCCAGCTATAATCGGCAAAGAGGCCACCCCTATTTTAGCGGCCAGTTGAGCTAACTGCTCTTGAGCGGCCGGACGATAAATATCCAGCGAAACCAGCAAGACTTTCTTTTTATTTTTGTTTTTCAGGCGGAGAGCAAGTTTGGCGGCAGAAGTTGTTTTTCCGGAACCTTGTAACCCAACCATTAATACACATACCGGAGGAACTGCATTTAAGTTAAGCTCGGCGGTTTCCTCGCCCAAAACTTTTACTAACTCATCATGGACAATTTTAATGACCATCTGCCCCGGTTGGATGGAGCGAACAACTTTTTCTCCCAATGCTTGTTCTTTAACATGGGCAATAAAATCTTTTACAACGGGAAGAGCAACATCTGCCTCCAAAAGAGCAACCCGAATCTCTCGCAAAGCCGCATTAACATCTTCTTCACTCAGAACCCCGCGTGAAGTGATTTTATTAAATACCGATGTTAATTTGTCGCTCAATGCTTCAAACATTTACTTTTCCTACATACTATTGCACGCCAGTGTGCGAACCCTCGCTGACTGGCGGCACTCCTTGGAGTGTATAAAATTTTCCCGTTTTTAATATGAAAATTTGTGTTTTTTATATAAGGAAAATCTTTGAGAGTCAAGTCGGAATTACAAAAAAATCCATTTTCTAGGCAAAAAAAACATGTTTTTTATTTTGTTTTGTAATTGTCGACTTGATACAAAGTCAATTCAAAAAAAATAAAATCCTTTCTCTTGGGATTAAATTTTATCCATTCCTTAATTTTTTTGCCTTTATTATAAGGAAAGTTTCTTATGATAACGGAGAAGATTATGGATCCTTTTGATGTGTTAAAGTTTTGCCCCAAATGCGGAAAATCCGAATGGGCGGCTCCTCGACCGGGGTATCGCAAATGTTTGGCCTGCGGTTATGAAATGTATAAAAACCCGACCATCGGGGCAGCCTCGTTTTTGTTTGATACGCAAAATCGCTTGATTTTGCTCCGTCGAGCAAAAAATCCGGGCAAAGGCCTGTTGGGGGTTCCCGGTGGGTTTTGTGAAGTTGGCGAAAGTATTGAACAAGCTGTTTTGCGTGAGGCCAAAGAAGAAACCAACCTTGATATAAAAATTGAAAAATTTTTATTTTCTATCCCTAATAATTATGAATATAAAGGGATTCAACTTTATCCGCTGGACTTTTTCTTTTTGTGTCGGGTGGAAGACCTCTCTCCCCTTCAATTGGATTTGAACGAAAATTCTGAAATTGTTTTTGTTGATCCTTTTCAGGTCAAAACCGAAGACATTGCTCTGGAGTCTATCCGCCAAGGATTGGAAAGATTAAAACAAATATTATAAAAAAACGCTTGCAAGTTAATAAAATATAGATTATTAAATCAAGTGTTTTACGGGTCCCATCGTCTAGCGGCCTAGGACATCGCCCTCTCACGGCGGTAACGCGGGTTCGATTCCCGCTGGGATCACCAATACAAAAGGCAGTCATGAAAATGACTGCTTTTTTTTATCATCGTTTTTGGCAAAAGAGGAAACAACACTTGAATTTTCTTTTACTGGGGTTACAATTTGCGTGTAATGAGGCCTCCGATTATGGTCGGGGAGCTTTTGACGTATGTCCAAGGTTTTACCTAAAGGTCAAGAGGTCATCACTTGCTGTATGATTTACGAACTCTCCGACCACCTTTGTGCAAAAAGGTGTTTTTTTTTATTTTCTTCTAAATTAGTTTACTCTTTTTAATTTTTATAGTAAAATAAGGTAAAATAGAATATTTTGTCCTTAGCAGGAGAGGAATTATGCGTGATGCTGATTATTGGGAAAATTTGGACAATGCATTAGTCGTTCCTTTTTGGTTTCAAGAAAAAGGCCGACTTTTTACTGATAAAAGTGAGATTTGGAAAATGCCTTGGGCTTCAGATCTTCTTGAACAAATTGAAACCAATGGCGATATTGAAAAATTTATTACGGAAAAAAATAAAAAAATTACTGACGAATTTTATAAAGACGTTCTTTCCTCTCGTTATGCTAAGCTAAATGCATTATCTGAAAAAGTTTTAAGTTTGCAGCAAAATCAGTCTG
The DNA here is from genome assembly GCA_944392275.1 of uncultured Alphaproteobacteria bacterium. Lineage (GTDB taxonomy): Bacteria > Pseudomonadota > Alphaproteobacteria > RF32 > CAG-239 > CAZU01. Next base: position 56,171 of record CALXWA010000001.1, on the reverse strand, counting down.
CATTTGCCGATTTTAATGAAAAATTGAATGGCTTTGAAAAAGATATAGAGGATCTGATTGCAAAATATCCTCCTGAACGGCAGGAACACTTAAAAAAATTATTATCAAATTATACTGAAACAGGAAAGTTCATCACAGAAAATAAGAAATATTATTTTAATGCCTTAACTCAAAAGCCGCAAGGCCTTCTTAACCGAATAAGGAACAGCAAAAAAATAGAAGAGGCTAATCAACAGTTAAATGTTTTTCTCGAAAAATATCAAGAAAATAACTTAAAAGAACAGCTTGATAACCTTCCTAAAGAAAATTGTTTCGATCCCCTTAAATCTAAGTTTTATTCCATTGGCGAACGAGATAAAAAAAAGATTGAAACCGCTTCACAAGAGTATCTAGAATCAAATAAAAATTTGCAAAATACAATATCCAACCAACAAAAAGATATTCAAACTCAAGTGCAGACTATTGAAAATATTAAAACTAACTTTCAAAACAGTAACTTTAATATACAAGAAGATAAAAATATCAGAATTCTTGCAAAAGAGATACAAAATGACATAAAAAACCCTAAGACATACAATGTTTCTAACTATATAGAAGGGCTTGATAATATGGCCGACAATGAAACTGTCATGTTTAATCTGCGTTTAAAAGACGGTAATGCAGCTAAAAATATATTTGCATATAATGGTTTATCAATTGGCGATGATACAAATCAATGGTTGCTGCATAAAGATATGAGCTATACTTCAGATAGCTTCAAATTTGAGGTCTTTTCTCCCACAATGACCGTCAAAGAAGCCAAAGAAATTATGCCCAAACTGATTGATGATCTTGCTCAAGCTGATATTACTCAAGGTATCGTTGTTCCGATAAAACCAAAAGAATTATTAAAAGATATAATAAGAGAACGTTTACCTCAAGATGTCATTAACAATGAATTAGGTAAACTCTATCTGGCCGAAGCATATAAAGAAAGAATCAAAAGTGGACTATCAATACCGGAAGAAAAGCAACAAGCTATTTTACAGCGTTTAGAAATTTCTTCTGTTGATGAGCTTCCAAAATCATACAATTCTCTTGATGAGTTATCGCACCAATATCCCAAAGATAAGTACTTGTTTTCCGGAAGTATCGCTTCTGATGATTTCTGTCAGTTTAGTCAGCGTCCGGGACGAACAGGAATGGTTTATGCAACACCTCATTTAAAATATGCATCAGTATATGATGGAGCATCATTACCAAACGGAAAATCAGCAACAAATGATTTTTATGTTTCTTCGTCGGTTGGCAAGTTTGACGGTGTTAAGGATGTCCGTGTTGGTTTTATAAATATTTATGAGCAAAGTCCCGATGATAAATTTTTCAAAAATTTTGGATTGGAGGACTGCTCTCGAAATTTTCCCAATGATCGTATGATTACAAAAGAAGAAGCACTAAACGGCTATTTAGCAGGTTCGAATATTTTGACTGACGGATCAAAGTATGATATTAAAAGAACAGATGCCGAAACTTTTGTTACCCCCGAAAAAAATCCGTTAAAAGCAAAAATAATGCATATTTCTTATGAATTAGACGATATGCATTATAAAGATGTTTACATACCTGTCCCGGAGAATCCTGATAAATTAACCAAACATATTCTTAGTTCGCGGCAAGCTGATATGAAAGATACTTATCGAAACGCTCCAGATATTTATGCCCGATTACAAAAACAAAAGGAAGAATTAAACAAAGGAATCATTCATCAAGTCAGAGATCCTGACTTCCTTGCCCAAAAGAAAGAAAAGCTTCTTTCATGCGGGCAAGCTGTTGCTGAAGTTAGCGAAAAAGCCGCAACAAAAACGGCAGTTCATGTCGGTGTAAATTCTGCACAAGGAATAGTGTCCGGTATTGCAAAAGCGGATAATGTAATTAATACGGCAATAGAACAAACCGTTGAAAAAGGCAGTAAGGTTCTAAATACTACAACTGCCGGAAAAGTCTATATGAAAGCAGCTGAAAAAGTTGCAGATACAAAAGTCGTTAAAGCTATTGAAAAGACGACGGCTAAAGTGGCGGGAAAAGCTGCTCAAACCGCTATCGGGAAGGCCGTGACTAAAACTGTTGCAAAAACAGCCGGAAGTGCTGTCGGTAAGTCTGTTTTGAAAAAAATTCCAATTCTGAGTGCCGCGGCCGGATGCTATTTTGCTTTTAATCGAATAAAAAAGGGCGATTGGAAAGGTGCTTGCGGCGAAGTTCTTTCCGGTGTGGCAGGATGTTTTCCCGGAGTAGGAACAGGTGTCAGTACCGCCATAGATGTCGGTTTGGCGGCAAAGGATATTAATGAGGTTGTCACGAAAAATAAACAATCGGCTCAAACCGAACAATCTGACGAACACGAGAAAAAGACTGTTACTTTAAGAACGCCTACTAATAAAAAACTTTCAAAAGAAGAAGTTCAAAAATTACAAAATCTGATTATGGAAAAACAAGGAAGAATTAGTACCAAAGAAAAACCTCGAGCAAAAGCTTCTTTTTCTCCAAGCAAGTTGTCTTTTATACAACGAAAAATATTCAGCCAGTCAAACTCTCAGAGTAATTAATTTTTTAATGGTGTATTTGAGTAAAGATAAAACATTTTTTTACAATTGAATTTTAATTGTCCTACTTGCATTGGCTTCAATAAACATCTTGATTTCATTTTAAGAAAAATCATTTATATTGGAAGATAGGCGTGGGTTAAAAGCCTGCGTTTAGTATCACGAGAGTGGCAGGGACTTTCATTAGCTCATATCATCATAATGCCGTTATTTGCCTTAGTCGAAAAGGCAATAAATATATCCCTGATTATGGTCGGGGAGCTTTTAGTGTATACAATAGAAATCTTTTGATTTTAAAGACTAAGAGAATCATTTTGCGAAATGTGATTTACGAACTCTCCGACCACCTTTGTGCAAAAAGGTGGTCTTTTTTTTCGTGCCAATACAACTCTAAAAAAAATGGTCCGACTTCTGTCAAAGAATTTGAGGAATAACAATTTTTGTCCAATTTATACAAAAGCGTTGTGATTTTAGATTTTTATGCTATAATTGCTTTTGATTTTAATTATTTTAGGAAATTTTATTATTTAAATATTTAATTATTATGGAAAAAATAGGATCAAATCAAGAAATGGATATGATTCTTCGTGGAAACCACGAAGAAATTATGGCTTATATTAATAAGTATTTGCTTAATACCGAAGCGGAAATGGCTTTAATTAAACGAGGACACCATGAGGAAATTATGGCTTATCTTGATAAGTATTTGCTTTATCAAGAAGCAGAAATGGCTTTAATTAAACGCGGAAATTCCGAGGAAATTAATGCGATGAATGTTCGTAAAAATATCTCTTACGTCAAGACAGCCGTTAATTAAGCGGCTGTTTTTTGTTTCTGAAGTTGGAGTTTTTCAACAATTTAAGTTTTTTAGAAAACATTGCTTCATCGCTTTTTTTGTGATATAATTAAGTTGTATTCCAAATTATTATAGAGATTTTATGCATGTTTTCATTTGTTTATGGTTTTTACCTTTACTTTGAAAATATCCTTCTTGATAAAATTTGGAAGTAAACGGAGTATTAATCATATAAAAACATAAAAAAATGGAAACAAAAAAACAAAAAATCGATGCTATTCGTAAAGAACTGTTATCTTCTGTTAATCCTGATGGTTTTGTAAAAAACATTGGAAAGGTCTTTTTCTCTCTTTATGGGGGAGCATGTGTTCTTCGTGATGTTGTTTACCACTTAGGGCAACGTTATGGATTAGAGTTTGAGCTTTTATCCTTAGACGGACAGTACTTTGCAGGTAGCAAAGAACATGCTGAGGCTTTACAAGAAGCTTTTGGCGGCGAGGTTTATCCTTCTGAATATTGTTCTTTAGCTGAAAATGCTCGAGAACTTTATATCTGGGAAAAGAAAAGTTCTTGGTATAAGGGATACAATCCTAACCCTATGAACTTTGATGAGGCCGTCGAGGCACTCTTCAGCTAAAAATGGTCCGACATCTGTTTTATACAGTTGTCGGACTTTTTTTAAGATTTCTGTTGCGAAATAATCTCCTTATAAAAAATTTTATGAAATTTTTGATTTTTTTAATATTGTTTTTAGATTTTGGTTTTAGCCTATTTTTATCTATTCTTATTTTACGGAGGCGGCCATGCTCATAAATAAAAAAGATTCCCTTCTTTTGATTATTGATGTTCAGGAAAATTTAACCCCAGTACAAGAAAGCCCTCGCGGTGTGATAAACGGTTGTTCTACCTTGTTGGAAGTTGCCGGAGAACTTAATATTCCGTATATTATTGCCGAGCAAGATCACAAAGTCTTTGGCTCAACCATGATTGATTTGCGTAAGGTTTTGAAAAAAGATACCTGCTATTATGAGAAAGATACTTTTTCTTGTTATAAAAATAAAAAAATCCGCGATGCCGTAAAGAAAATCGGCAAAAAACAACTTGTTATTGCCGGGTTGGAAACTCATTTGTGCGTTTTGCAAACTGCTATTGATTTTCATGATGCTGGATATGAGGTGTTTGTTGTAGCTGACAGCTGTTCTTCCCGTAGCAGTTATCAGAACTCATTGGGGATTCAGCGGCTTATACAACATGGGATTGATGTTGTCTCAAGAGAAATGGTTTTGTTTGAGTGGATGGATAAATCCGGGAGCAAGCTTTTTGATGAGCTTTGGGAACATCGTTTGAGATAAAGAAAAAAAACAACGACTTTTTAAAGTCGTTGTTTTTTTTCTTAGAGTTTTGAGTTGAGACAATTGATAACATCTTCAATGGTTATCATTTTGTCTTGCTCTTCTTCCGTAATTTGGATTTTGTATTGATTCTCCAAATCATAGACTACTTCATACTTGTCCAGGCTGTCTAAATCTAAATCGTCTTTTAAATTCGTATTAAATTTTATTTGTTCTGCCGGGACATGACACTTTTTAGCAAAATACTCTGCAACCTGCTTTAATAACTTTTTTTGTTTCATATCCTTTGAGTTTACGTTTCTGGTTTAAGCAGGGATCTTTCCGTTCCAAGCATCAATCTTTCGGTAGAGCCCCTGTGCATCTTTAGCATATGCAACTGAATAGGTATATACCTCTCCGTTGCCGGCTTCCGCATAAGGATTTTCAACAATCAAGCACTCTTGACTTTCATAAATACGACCGTTATAAAACTTGTTGTTGAGCAAGAGGTTACTGGTTAGACGGGTATCTAACACATAATACCAGTTCTCGGTAATCTTTTGCAACAACCATAACGGATCTTTGCAGAATTGGTGTATCAGAAGCAAGTCAATGTTTTGCGGAACATTAGGATCTCCGCTTAAGATTCCACCCCAAACCTCCGGAAAATCACGTTGACCTGAGGAATCATATTTTTTGATTGCTAAGGTTCTGTTTTTCTGCTGTGCTTTTGCCCCAATATCTTCCCGACACAAAAAACTTCCGACAACATCTTCTGGCAGAAGAACATCTTCAGCCCCCATTGCTGAGAGACTATTATTGATGATTTCCTTCTTCTCTTGGATATCTTCCAGCTCTTGTTGTGACGGGAGGTTGTCGGTACTGATTGGACAAGCCTCTTTTGAGGTAAGCGATGACAGGGGAATGTATTTGTCTTTTGAAACAAATATACCTATAACCCCTTGATCTACAGAAGCAGAACAGGAACCATCTGACAACAGATAATCTCCGGGAAGGATGCCGTTACATATTGTAAAACTTCCTTTTTCACCAAGAATTACGGCTACCCTCTGTTTTTTAACCGCAATTTTTCTGTCAACTTTCGCTAAAAAATCAAATTTATTCATAATTATACAAATTTAGATTAAACAATAATTTCTTTTGAAAACTTATTATAGTAACATTTTAAAGGATGTCAAATTTTTTATAAATTATTTTTTGCCACTTCATTTTTTGACAAAAAAATACTGTTTTTACCATAAAGTAAAAACAGTATTTTCATTCTTTTTTTTATTTTCCAAGGGCAACTTTTTCCCACGTTGACAAACCAATTTTGGACCAGTCTAGCGGAATATTGTCTACCATTTGCATGTCGGCAATGTAACACTCTTTGATATTTTCCAATATGGTTTCAACTATTATGACCTCTTTGCTTTTGCGGAGCTTATCCCGAACTTCCGGATTGATATAATCCAGAATAATCTTTTGATCCTTATTGCGTAAAAAGATGGCATGCTCTTTGCCATCGTATATTATACGCGGTGTGGTCGGGTGATCTTTTTTAGCCTTGAGATAAAAATAAATTTCTCCAGCCTCACCTTCCGCAATCATAAAACTTTTCTCGGTTGTGTATTCGCTCATTTAACGAACATTCCCTTTCAATTTTTGCCACATTTGTTTTATATTACTATTTAATTTTTTGAGCGGTTGTTCAACATATTTTCCGTTTCCGACATATGTTGCCGTATAACGCCCTTTGGCATCCGTAATATCCACACCTTCTCGATACTCTTCAATTGTCTTTTTGGCTTTAGCAACAAAAGGAGTTACCTTTGTCTTAATTTTTGTCGATGAGTTCTTATAGGCTTTAACAAACTTTTCTTTCAAACGATGGTCTTTGGCTAAACGATATCCCAGATAAACTCCGGCTCCGGTCATGGCTACTCCGACACCGCTTATTCCAAGCCCTGTGATAGCACCGGCTCCTCCCAAAACTTTGTCTGCAACATCGGCCGCATGATTGCCTAAATTGACCATACTTTCATTTAAACGAAACCCAAGCTCCGTAACTTTTAATCCACCTGCAGTTAAGCCGGCGGATGCAACTACTCGTCCAACCTTTTGCTCGACTTTTTCCCAACCTTTCTTTAAGCTTTCATCAACGGTTCTATTTGCACAATTTTCACCGCTTGGATACATTTTTGTCATTTCTTTGAGCCTTTCTTATTTTGTTGTTCTTTTAATTAACCATACCATTTTAGACAAAATTAGTCAATATAAAAGCACAACGCTTGCTAATTATTTTGATAATAATACCAAACAGCTTAAACCTTCGTTAAAAAAACAAGAACTCCGTTTGAAAACGGAGTTCTTGTTTTTTTATTTGGCAGCAAAGTCCCAATTTGCCAAATGATCCAAAAAACTATCGACATAATCGGCACGGCGGTTTTGATAATCCAGGTAATAGGCATGCTCCCATACATCTATCGTCAATAATGGTTTTAGTCCTAGGGCTATCGGCGTATCGGCGTTTGATGTTTTGATAACTTCAAGCTTTCCGTTATTGTCTACCAGCCACGCCCAACCGCTGCCAAACTGGCTAACAGCCGCATTTTTGAATGCTTCGCGGAATTTTTCATAAGAACCAAAATCTTTTTCAATTCTTGATTTTAGTTCGCCTGTGGGATGTCCGCCACCGTTTGGGCTCATGGATTGCCAATAAAATTCATGATTCCAGGCTTGTCCGGCGTTGTTAAAAATGCCCTGATATTGCGGATGAGAATGCGTTTTCTTGATAATCTCTTCTAAGGACATATGTTCAAACTCTGTCCCTGCAATCAACTTGTTCAGATTGTCAACATAGGTTTTATAGTGTTTGCCATAATGGAATTCTATGGTTCCGGCGTTAATATAGGGCTCTAAGGCATTGGCTCCGTAAGGAAGCTCTTTCATTTTAAACATGGTCTCTCCTTATAAAATTATTTTTGTTTGTTTTTAATATAAGTATTGGTTCCGATTTCATCAAGCATCTTTTGCTCTTTGTCGTCCTGTTCTTTTTGAGCTTTTCTTTTCCGGTTGGCTTCTACAATCTCATATGTTTTTTGCGAACGGAACATATCGGCAATAATATCGCGGATTTCTTCTATTTTTTTTTGCACGGCGGCAATTTTATCTTGCAAATCCGTTCGGATTTCCAGATATCTTTTAACATATGCCCCAAAATCCCCTATTCCTTCATTTTGGGCTTGAAACTCTTTTTCTTGTTGATAGCGAGTTTCCAACATTTTTAGGTCTTTTTGCAGTTTTTCTTCCCGCTCCAGCTGTTCTGTCAGGAGCTTTCTTTGCTCATCAATCTTAAATTTTTCAATCCGGCTGAGTGTTTGGAGAGAATCTTTCATTTCTCATGTCCTTTAGTTTTCCGGAACATAGGGAGTAGCTAAAATTTTGCCGAGCATTTCATAACATTCGGCCAGAGAAAATTTTTCTTGTTTGCCTTGGGATAAAAATTCTTCAATCTTCGGATAATAGAAAATTGCTTCATCTACCTCACGGTTAGAGCCTTTTTTATAAGCCCCTAAACGGATTAATTCCGCCATGTCTTCATACGTTGATATGTATTTTCGGGCTTTGGAGACCAAGGCAAATTCTTCTTTAGTGTCACAATCGGGCATCGTACGAGAAATGGAACGCAAAATATTGATTGCCGGATAACGATTGCGTTCGGCTATTGCTCGATCCAAAACAATGTGTCCGTCTAAAATTGAGCGAACGGCATCGGCAACTGGTTCATTATGATCATCTCCATCTACCAAAACCGTAAACAAACCGGTAATTGTTCCGGTTCCGGCTCCGGGGCCGGCTCTTTCCAATAATTTTGGCAGCTCGGCAAAAACGCTCGGCGTATAGCCTTTTGAAGCCGGAGGCTCTCCTACCGATAAAGAGATTTCTCTTTGAGCCATTGCAAAGCGGGTAATTGAATCCATCATGCATAAAACATCTTTTTTCTGATCCCGAAAATATTCGGCAACCGCCATGGTGGTATAAGCCGCTTGGCGACGCATCAACGGACTTTCATCGGAGGTTGCCAAGACTAAAATTGATTTTTCCAGACCTTCTTTTCCTAAAACGTCTTCCACGAATTCTTTTGCTTCTCGCCCGCGTTCTCCAATCAAACCGATTACGGAAATATCCGAGTTGGTATGTCTGGCCATCATGGACATTAAGGTCGATTTGCCGACACCGGAACCGGCAAAAATCCCCATACGCTGACCTTTACATATGGTCAAAAACGTATTAACCGCTTTGACACCTAAATCAACCTTGCCCTTCACACGATCCCGAAATTGAGCCGGCGGCGGTGAATTTTTGATTAAATACGGAATCGCACCTTTTAATAACGGCCCCTTACCGTCAATCGGCTCTCCAAATGCATTAATCGTACGCCCTAACCATGAAGGATGCGGATAGATAACCGGTTTGGCATTTTCAACATCAACCCGACACCCCCTTCCGATCCCATCCATTGAGGCGTAGGGCATTAACATTAAGCGATCATTATTAAAACCGACAATCTCACAGGGAACGATTTTTCCGCTGTTGGTATGAACGTTGCATCGGTCTCCGATGGATAATTGATGACGAATTCCGCCAACTTCCACAAACAAACCCTGAACGCCAATAACACTTCCGTAATATTGGGCCGTTTCCAGATTGTTGATATCATGTAATATGTTTGGCAGTATTTCCGTCACGAATTATCCTTACTTTTTTTTGCAAATCTTTTATTAATATACCTTCCTTGGATAAAATTTCAGCCCTTTTTATTTTTATTAACAATAATATTCTTTTTTTGTTAATAATTATTAACAACCCTATCAAAAAAGTTAACAAATTAATTTTTAGGGTTTAAGATGAGCTTATATTTAATTTGAAGGGGGAAGTTCACAATGCGTGTATTGCTCGTTGAAGATGACTATGCCATCTCTCAAAGTATTGAGATGATGCTCAAAAAAGAAGGAATGATTGTTGATACAACCGACTTGGGCGAAGACGGCTTAGAGATTGGTAAACTCTACGATTATGATATCATCATTTTGGATTTGATGTTGCCGGATATGAATGGTTATGAGGTTTTGAAAAACCTTCGCGCTTCCAAAATTAACACTCCGGTTCTTATTTTGTCTGGTTTGAGTGAGCCCGACAAGAAAGTTAAAGGTTTGGGCTATGGGGCTGATGATTATTTGACAAAACCTTTTGACAAGGCTGAATTATTGGCTCGTATTCAGGCTGTTGTACGCCGTTCAAAAGGACACTCCAATTCTATTATCCGGACCGGAGATGTTGAAGTTAATCTGGATAACCAAACCGTTTCCGTTAAAAACAAAACTTTGCACCTGACCGGAAAAGAATACGGCATTATGGAGCTTTTGTCTTTACGAAAAGGTTCTACGCTTAATAAAGACCAGTTTCTCAACCATCTTTATGGCGGGATTGATGAACCGGAACTAAAAATTATTGACGTGTTTATTTGCAAACTCCGTAAAAAGCTTGAAAAAGCTTCCGGCGGTAAAAATTATATTGAAACCGTTTGGGGACGTGGTTATGTTTTACGCGATCCGGATGAAGTAAAAAAATAATTTTTACTCTATTTATCAAAAAAAAAGACCGAACTTATCGGTCTTTTTTTTGATAAAACTTGACAAAATTAAAAAAAAGAAATATTGCTTGATTTAATATTTTAATTATTTAATTCCTATCATTATGAAAACTAAAAAATTTTTAGCATTTTTATTTTGCTTCCTGATTGGCGGTATTGTCTTTATCGGGCTTTCTATTTGTTATAATCGGATTAATGATCCTGTCCGATTTAAACAAACATATGCTGTCGAACTCAACTCTTATCAATGTACCTATGGAACAATTGGCTCTATTACTCCAAGTACAGAAGCTTTTCATGACACGGATGTTTATACATTTTTATACCCTTGGAAAGTAAAAATGGATAAACGAATCTTTACGGTATACAGCATCAATGACTTTCAGACCGGCAAACCGGTTATGGTCGGAGATAAGGTTTACCTTTATGAACTTTATAATGATCGGTGTCTTGTAAGCTCAAAAAAGTTAACCCCGAGCCAAATCGTAGCTGAGAATTATCTTTCTGTCTTTCTTGATAAGACACAGTGGAAAAACTTATGCTTAATTGTCGTAGGAATGGTTATCTTTTTATTCTTGATAAGGTTTCTTATCCGATAAAAAAAAGAAGCTATAGATTTCTATAGCTTCTTTTTTTTGTTTGAACTTTCTTGCATTTTTTTCTGTAACAATTCAATATCGGCCGGATAAGTTACATCAAAAAATTTATCATCATCGGCAATTTCAACATATTTGCTGTAATCAGAATGTTCTACAAAAACCGGACGCAAATTTGCATTTTCGGGAACAATATCAGCAACACCATACAAAGAGCTACTCCAAATGATCGGGTTGCTTTTTTGGCCGTTATGCGTAAACATGCAGACTTGCTTTTCTTCCCCTCGCTTATAAACTTTGATTAGTTTATTGATATCTTCTGCCGTAATGTTTGGCATATCTGCCGGCAAAAGCATTGCTCCTTCACAAAAGCCCGGGACAGACTTCAGCCCTAATGAAATTGATGTTTTTATCCCCGATCGATATGCCGGATTATAAATGATGTTGACATCTACATCTTCCAGATAGGCTTCCAGCTCCTCATTGCGATAACCGGTAATCACAAAAACCGGAGACGCCTGTGAGGCTATGGCCGCCTTTACTGCTTTTAAGAATAGAGGAACATCTTCTTCTATCTCTGATAACAACTTATCTCGTCCACTACGACTACCAATACCTGCGGCCAAAACAACAGCCGCAATATTGGCCTGAGAGCCATCGGAGGTATTATTTCCGGCCATAACTAAAGATGAACGACATTCCTCCGGCAAGGTTGGATTACCGATGACATTCGGAATTTGGTGGCGAGAAAAATCGAAACTGTTGATTTTATCGGCATAGGCCGCTTGTTTGATACAGCGATTGATAAACGTGTCGTCCAATTTATCATAATCGTAGGGCAGCAAAATAATCCGTTTGTTATTTTTTTCGGCTATCAATAAATCGCTTCCCCCGATTTGCGGCATACGGAGACAAGCAATATTGTCCACAATTTTTGCCACGGCCGTTGGAATAACATCTTTTCCTCCGGCTCCTCGCAGCGGGCTCAAAATAAATATGACATCACTGTCCGAGCGTAGGGCTGTATCCAGAGCATCAGCGATGGCTTCAACATTGTATTGTGCATCAATTTCTTTATTAAAATTAAATTGGAGTCCTTTAAAATCTTTAACTAAACGTTTGACTTGTGCCGTAAACCTTTTATTTTCGGCAGAAATATTTTGCATTCGAGCATAGATAAAACAGACTTTTTTTTCTGATAACGGCGAAACCTCCAACATGCGAGAGTTGCCGGACAACTTGAAAATCAAATCATCGATTTCACTCTGGGGGATCAGGGGCAATGACATTTCCAATCTGGCAATAACATCACCTTCTTTGACCTGAGAATAGGGTTCAATGGTATTTAATACAATTTCTGAATGCAGACGATTAAACTTTCCGACGCGGTCATCACTATTAATAAAAACACCATTAACCGTTGAAATAATTTGGCACGTTCCCTTGGAATCAAGAGCATAAGCCGTATTGTTTCCGCACAATTTGGCACTAACAATGCCGAGGGCTGTTTGATAATCTATATCGCCATCTTCCATCCAGAAGACATAAATTTTTGTAATTCCCTGCATTTTAAAGACCAAAACATCTTCTTTGGTCAGGGCATACCCTCGGGGGAAAATTTGGTTGCCGATTTTAATATCCGCTGACAAATGAGCCCCAATGGCTAAATTAATGTCTAATTCTTCACTTTTCATTTATTTTTCCGAATCTTTATTTTTTTTCATTATAGCTAAAGAACCTTAATAAATCGGAAAAAGAAAATAAAAAAAGAAGGAGATTAATATCTCCTCCCTTTTCTTGTATCGATTGTCATCTTTCCTGCCAACACCCAATTTTGGGTCGTCGGGCTTTTTTTCTCAACCACGACCTCACACATATAAGGCCCAGTGTTGAGGATGACACGCTTATATCCGTTTGAATAATAGCGTTTTCCCGCCGTCCATTTGTATACGGTCTCAGAACCTTTGTTGTATGACACAAAGATATTATCTCCGTGGCATACAAACGAAAACCACCCACAATTGAAGTTATAGACGTAGTTTAACCTTGTACTATAACTGATGCGGGCCCCCATATTTTGGTTATAACGGTTTACAACATTTTGCCCGGCATAAACTTCTTTTGCAGCAGCTCCCGAACGAGCAAAAACAGCAACTCCGTTGGCTAACCGATAGGTTGAGCAAGAACTCAAGCCTAAGATGCTGACACAAAGCAACATCACAAATTTTATTGTTTTCATAATAATATGTTTTTTAATTTCTTTTTAATTTTTTTGTACTTTCAATTATAGCATATTTTTCAAGAAAGAGGAATAAAAAAATTATACGTTGATTTTGCAAAAAAAACTCCCTTTCGGGAGCTTTTTTTTGTAATTAGCGTACTATTCGAATACTTTCGACCTCTATATCGGTTGGTTTATACATATGTGTATCCACCTCACCTTTTATCTCAACCTTATCACTCGGGGTAACATTTATTCCCTGCCAAACGTCTTGATCAATTTCTACTTTGATTGAGCCGGTGGCATCTTTAAACATATAGTCCTCACCCCCTAAATGATTTTCAATAAAGCCAATCAACATAACCGGACTTTCGTCTCTCATTTCTTTTGCTTGTGCAACCGTGCAACTTTCGGCACTGCTCGGACCAACAAAAATAGCTTTTGCCGGGGTGGCAAGACCTAAGCATAGTGCAGATAACGCAAATATTTTTAATGTTTTCATTACTCACTCCTTTTGTTTTGATAAATTGAGTATAAAATCTTTAACACCTTTTGCAAGATTTTTACAAAGAGCGGGGTACAACTTGGAATTTTTGCTTGTCGTAAAATTTTTATTTTATAACAAAAAAAGAGTGAGGATTTTCTCCTCACTCTTTGCAATGTTTTGCAATTATGCCGTTAGTACTTCCAAACATTCAAACATCACACGAATATGATGTTTTGTTCCGTTTGTCACAACATGGGAAAGTCCCGCTTCATTCAAGATTGACAAACGATCAAAATCTTCCGACTTGACAAGTCTTTCAAGCTTAGCCTTGGTCATGAGCATTGCCATTTTATCACGATAATTCCCGGCCAATACTTGCTCCAAGGCTAAAATGATGCTTCCGGAGATTTCATACAACTCAAAGGTCAGCTCCTTGGCTCCAGGTATTGAACAATCCCATCCTTCTCGGATATCATTGGCCCAACCGGAACGGAAAAGCTTTAATGCATTGATGCTCTCTTTCACGTCATTTGAACAAATTTCTAACTTTGCCATAATTTTTCTGGGTTTGTTTATAGAGGGGGTGTCCTTTTAGCACGTCCCGTTCCCTCTTTGGTTAATTAATAAAAAAACTTATGTCTTAAGCAAATGGAAACCTATGCTAACTCACCCTAATCGGACAAATCCAATTGTTGATAACCACATAGTAATAACCAAAATACTTAAAATACCTGTTTTTTATGCCACATAACGACTGTTTTGTCAACAATTTTAGACAAAAAAAGAGTTGTCTTACGACAACTCTTTTTATAACTTTTTCCGGTAAACGATTAACGTTTAGAGAATTGGTAAGAGCGACGAGCTTTGGCCTTACCATATTTCTTACGTTCAACCGTACGATCATCACGGGTCAAGAAACCAGCTTTCTTCAAAGCGGCTCTCAATTCCGGCTCATATTCATTCAAAGCCTTGGAAATACCATGTTTAATGGCACCGGCTTGACCAGATAATCCACCACCTTTAACCGTGCAGATTACATCAAATTCATTTTCACGATTGGTAACTTCAAACGGTTGATTGATGATCATCTTCAAAACCGGACGAGCAAAATATTGATCAATGGTTTTGTCATTGATGGTGATGTTTCCTTTACCCGGCTTAATCCATACACGAGCTACGGCATCTTTTCTCTTTCCGGTAGCATAAGAACGACCGAATTTGTCGCGTTTTGCTTTACGTACAACCGTTTCTGAAGAATTGGCTGAACTTGCAGCAGCTTTGATATCTTTTAATGATTCGATTTTTTCAGCCATTATTATTTACTCCTATTATTCTTCGGGTTTCTTGAAGCAAGGTCAAGAACTTCTGGGTTTTGAGCTGTATGCGGATGATTTTCTCCGGCATATACTTTCAGCTTGGTCATTTGTTGACGACCCATCGGATTACGACTGATCATGCGTTCAACAGCTTTAATGATAACTCTTTCAGGAAAACGACCATCCAAAATCTTGCCGGCTGTGGTTTCTTTGATACCACCAATCCAACCGGTGTGTTTGTAATATTTTTTGTCGGTCAATTTTTTACCTGTTAATCTTACTTTGTCGGCATTAATAACAACGACATAGTCACCGCAATCAAGGTTGGGAACAAAATTTGGCTTATGTTTGCCGCGGAGAATCTTGGCGATTTCTGCAGCCATACGACCCAAAATCATACCTTTTGCGTCAACGACATACCATTTTCTATTAATGTCAGACGGTTTTGTTGCATATGTATTCATGTTTTCTCTCTTTATAAAAGATGGTTATTGAATTCGTGTTGAATATACAGGAAAGAATCTTATTGTCAACAAGAAAATTTTATTATTTTTCAATATATTAAAAAGCGGTATTATAATACCCTTTGCTAACATATTGATTTTTATTGTTTTATATCCTTTCCTAAAAAAATGAAATCTTTTTTCTTGCCAACATTTGTAATTTATTCTATTAAGTAGCTGTTAAAAATCTTATTCTGTTTATTAAATTTAGCATTGTTTTCATTTTTTTTGAATTGATACTTTGCTGAAACATAGTAAGATTTTTTCAATTTGAGTATTAATTCTAAAAAATAAAATTATGGAAACAAAAAGATTTTGGTGGGGAATTGTCCCCCAAGTGATAACTTTAGTATGTCTGATTGTTTTGGCAATCAACAGCCTCCGTTTAAAAAACGAGGTTGAAGCTCTAAAAAAAGAAAATACAGAGCTCAAAAAACAACTTACATCAGGCACTCTTACAACGAGTAACGGTATTATTTCTTATAATAATACCTATTCCAACAGAAAGTCCTCTTCTATGGAATAAAATTTGAGTTAGGAGATATTGCTTATACAATACGCAATATCTCCTTTTTTTATTTTTTCAACAATTCTTTCAACGCATAGAGTTTTTCTAAGGCTTCTTTAGGGCTCAGATCATCCGGATTAAGTTGCTCCAGAGCTTCCAGTGCCGGCGATTTTATCACAGCATTTTCTGTTTTTTCACGCATGGCCGCAAACAGTGGTAAATCATCTGCTAATTTGGCTGCCGAAGCGTGTTTTCCGTCTTGTTCAAGAGATTGCAAAACCTGTTCGGCTCTTTTTACCACAACTTTGGGCAAGCCGGCTAATTTTGCAACATGGATTCCGTAGCTGCGGTCTGCCGCTCCGTCTATTACCTCATGCAAAAAAATCACTTGTTCGTTAAACTCTTTGATTTTCATGCAATGCAAACTCATGCTTGGCAATTTTGCCGTGAGGGCCGTTAGCTCGTGGTAGTGAGTGGCAAACAAGGCACGACATTTGTTAACCTCGTGCAAATGTTCTACAACCGCCCAGGCAATCGACAATCCGTCAAAGGTTGCCGTGCCGCGTCCGATTTCATCCAAAATCACAAAGGAACGCTCGTCGGCTTGATTTAATATTGCGGCGGTCTCGACCATTTCAACCATAAATGTTGAACGACCGCGAGCCAAGTCATCCGATGCTCCGACCCTGGAAAAAATCTTATCTATCACACCGATATGGGCGGATGCACAGGGAACATAAGCTCCCATTTGGGCCATAACCGCAATAATGGCGTTTTGCCGCAAAAATGTTGATTTACCTGCCATGTTTGGACCGGTTAAGAGCCACAAACGACCATGTTCTTCATCTAGATTGCAGTTGTTGCCGACAAAGCTTCCCGCATTTTCACGGTGAATGGAATGCTCAACAACCGGATGTTTTCCGTCCTGAATCTCAAAAGCTAACGTATCATCAACAACCGGACGGCAATAATTTTTCTCAACCGCTAAATCTGCCAAAGACGCTGCAACATCAATCTCTGCATAGGCTTTAGCTGTCCGCAGAATATCCTCTGATGCGGCTTTGATATCCGTTACCAAATTTTCAAATATCTCTTGTTCCATCGCCAAAGCTTTATCGGCGGCTCCGCGAATTTTATTTTCAAGTTCCGTCAGCTCTACCGTGGTAAAACGCGAGGCATTTAATACCGATTGCCGATGAATGTATTCCGGATTTTCAAGCAATTGTGGAGAAAATTTTGATTGAACTTCAATAAAATACCCTATCACATTGTTGTACTTAATTTTTAAGTTGGAAATCCCCGTAGCTTCCGCATATTTATTTTGCAGACTGATAATCATCTGATGGCTGTCGTTTTTGAGAGACTTTACCTCATCAAGCGGAGGATAATACCCTTCACGAACAAAGCCTCCGTCTCTGGCGAGCAGCGGCAGGTCATCGGCTAAGGCTTGTTCCAGTGTCTGGACCAAGACGGAATGATCCCCTAGATTTTGTAAAATACTTTGTAAGGATTCCGGAATGTTTTCTAACAACTGGGATGAATTTTGCGCGTTATATCCTTTTATAATATTTTTGAGCTGCGGGACCAAAGCCAATGCCGTTTTAATATTGGCCAAATCTCTGGGGCCGCCTCTGCCTAAGCTCAATCTTGTAACGGCCCTTTCAATATCCGGAGAGGATTTTAAGACTTCACGAATCTTTTGCCGAATCTCATTGTCGGTCACAAAAAATTCAACAACATCCAGACGGCGGTTAATTAGGCTTACATCTTTGAGCGGGTTGGCCACACGAGAGGCTAAAAGTCTTCCCCCGCTTCCGGTTACGGTGCGATCAATCACGCCTAAAAGCGTTGCGTTTTTGTCTCCGCTCATTGATTCCACCAATTCCAGAGAGCGACGCGTTGCTCCGTCAATTTCCATAATCTGACTTTCCGTTACTTTTATCGGATTAGCGATTAGAGGGATTTTTCCTTTTTGTGTTGTCTCTACATAATCCAGCAAGACTCCGGCCGCCGTGACTTCTGCTCGCGAAAAACTGCCAAAGACATCCAATGTTTCAACCTTAAAGACATCTTTTAATCTTTTTTGTGCATTTTCACTGTTAAACCGTGCTTGCGGTATGACGGAAAGTTGATCCTTATATTCATTAAAAACACGGAAAACATTGGGATTTTGCAAAAAATTGTCTGCGACCAATGTTTCGACCGGATTGAGGCGTGATAAGATTCCGTTCACAACAACTGCCTCATCTTTGTTTTTGAGACTGATTTCTTGCAGATAATAATCTCCGGTTGAGATATCTAGCCAAGAAAGTCCCAAAGCATCATTTTGTTTGGCTAAACAGAGCAAAAAGTTATTCTTTTTTGATTCTAATAACGGCTCTTCCGTTAATGTCCCTGCCGTTACCAGGCGAATAACTTCTCTTTTTACAACGGCCTTATAGCCTCTTTTTTTGGCCTCTTTCGGATCTTCAACCTGTTCACAGATGGCGACTTTATAGCCTTGGCGGATTAACTTGGCCAAATAACTTTCATAGGCATGGAACGGGACCCCGCACATCGGAATATCTTGATTATCCAGTTTGCCTCTTTTGGTGAGAGCAATATCTAAGGCTTTTGAGGCGATAATGGCATCCTCTAAAAACAATTCATAAAAATCACCCATCCGGTAAAACAATAAATAATCTTTGTGTTCCCGTTTGATTTGCATGTATTGAGCCATCATGGGGGTCATGTTGGCATTATTTTCAAGTTCTTCCGTCATTTTCTTCCAAAATATTTATTTTTTTTAAACTTGTCTTATAATAATATATTTATAATTTCCGTCTAGGATTATTTGCAAGTTATGGGACACTGTGTATGTTTGAAAGAGCTCGAAAATCTTTAGGTATTGAACCGAATAATAAATTTGCCGAAAGAGTTATCTTTTTAAGTTTTCCGACGGCTTTGGTTTTTATTATTCTTGCGGCCTTTAATTTGGTGGATCCGTTATTGGCCGTTTTGTCTTTGGCTGCCGTGATCTTTTTTAATATTGTCATGTTATTTCCTTTGACCTTTGAATTGCAAAAAATTAAGCACTACGTTACGTCTCTTGCAAAAGGGGAAAATCTTGATGAAAAGGCAATGAATTTATCTGAAAAAGAAACTCAAGAGATTGTTGAGGCCGTGAACGCCATGCATCGTTTTTGGGCACAAAAAGCCGATATTCTTGAAGCTCAAACCATTTCCGATACCGCCGTGTTGGACAGCCTTCCCGATCCGATTATGATGATTGATCGCTCCGGAAATATTCTGGGGGCCAATTTGGCCGCTCGCAATACTTTCGGCAAAAACATTACCAATAAAAATATTGAAAAAGTTTTCAAATCCAACAATTTTATTAATGCCGTAAATCGTGTCTTACAAAAAGAAAGTACCTCTGAAAATTTGGTCTTTTATCTGGAAAAACCGTCCGCCCAAAAACTTTATGCTCATATCAAGCAACTCCCTTGGCTGTCAAAAGGAAAAGCTATTGCCGTTATCTCTATTTATGATATGACAAAATCCTTTAAAATTGAAAAGATGCAATCGGATTTTGTGGCTAATGCCAGCCATGAACTGCGAACGCCTTTGTCCATCCTTTCCGGGTTTATTGAAACTTTACGGACCTCTGCCAAAGATGATCCCGAAGCTACCGAGAAATTTTTGAAAATTATGGCAGAACAGGCTGAATATATGTCCTCTTTGATTGAGAATCTTCTCTCTTTGTCTAAAATTGAGCTCAATCAAGACCAGCTCCCCAATACTTTGGTTAATGCGGAAGACATTGTGGAAGAAGTGGCTCAAGCTTTGGCTCTGCGAGCTAAAGAGCGAGAGATGAACATTAAAATTTTCTGTGAAGAGAATGTGCCCGATATTATTGCCGACCGCTCCCAAATTAAGCAAGTTGTGCAAAACCTGACGGATAATGCCGTGAAATATGGTATTGCTAAAAGCGATATTACTTTAAGGGTCAAGAAATGTGAGCAAATTCCGTTATCAAAATCTTTTAAAACGGCTCACGGGGCTGGCATTGCCATTTCCGTCAATAATAAAGGGCCTAAAATTGAACCGGAAAAATTAGCCCGCTTGACCGAACGCTTTTACCGTATGCAGGAACATAAAGACTTGAATATTAAGGGAACGGGATTAGGTCTATCCATCGCAAAGCAAATTATCATTCGCCATCAAGGAAACCTTACCGTTAACTCTAACGGATATAACGGAACAACTTTTACCATCTATCTTCCTGAAAAACAAGAACAATAAAGATAAGGAGACTGTTGATTATGAAAATAGAAATTTTAGGCAGCGGATCGGCTTTTGCCAAAAACACAACAAACAGTTCGGTTCTGTTATGGCTGGAAAAAGACAATGCTGTTTTATTAGATTGCGGTTTTAATGTTTTTCCGGTGATTTTAGAGAAAGAATACGCCAAATTTATTAACACCATTTTATTATCCCATACCCATCAGGACCATTGTGGCTCGGCTGTTGCTTTACTTGAGTATCGGCACAATATTTTGAAGCAAAAAACTTTTGTCGGTGGGGTTAGCTGGGAAAAACTTTTGCGTTTGTGTGACGGGAACGATGCCTTTGATATGGTTGTCCAGGCCAAAAAAGGTCTCAAGATTGAAACTATGGAAGTTCCGCATGCAAAAGGCATGGACTGTAAGGCTTTATTTGTTGAAGAAGCTCTTCTTTACAGCGGAGATACTTCTCTTTCTTTGTTGGATAGTCCGTTTGCCCAAAAAGCAAAAATTATTATTCATGATGTTCACAAAAGCGGAAATTCCGGACATGTCGGATTAGATGAGTTGGGAAAAGCCACTTTGGAAATGAAAGCCAAGACTTATCTTACGCATTATGCTCCGCAAGATTATGACTTTTTGGAAGATAAGGCCAGAAAGCTTGGCTTTGCCGGATTGGCCAAACCGGGAATGACGATTGAGTTATAAATTTTCGCTTTCTTCTCCGCTGTCGGTCGTGCTTATCATGCCTCTTTTATAAAAATGCAGTGTGGTTACCGGCTTGATGTCGGTTTCCTTAAAAATCAGTTTGCGAATACGCGAACGAATGAACTCTTCTATCTGAGCCTGACGATAATTGAGGCGAGCAGCTTCTTCGGGAATAAGCGGTATCATTTCCTCCTTGATGCGGGAAGCAAGATCGGCAAATGCTTTTTCTTCTAATATATCATTTGAAGAAATTTGCAAATCCTCTACTTGCCAATCTTCTCCCAAAACAACGCTAATAAACAAACTGCAATTATAGGCTATTCTTTTGCGGTTTTTGATAAGCGGGGAACTGAGGTTGGTCAAGTTGCGGCGGTCTACACCAAGAATATCCGTTGGGACTTCGGCTACAATTGCGGCATGGTTGTTCTCAATAAGCACAACCTCTCCGTTGCGGGCAATCAGAACATCTTTGACGCCGCATTCCGTGGCAAATCTTTTCTGTTCACGAATATTACGTTTGTCACCATGGACCGGAATAACTAATTTTGGCTTAAGGAGAGAATACATTTTTTTGATTTCTTCCTTACCACCATGGCCGGAGGTATGAACCAAATATTCTTCCGATGTTATGACATCGACACCGGCATCACGGAGTTTTTCTTGCATTCTTTCAATTTTTTCCTCATTACCGGGAATAATTTTGGAAGAAAAGATAATGGCGTCTCCTTTGCCTAATTGAATATCTTTATTTTCGCCATTGACAATACGTGAAAGTCCGCTCCGATAATTTCCTTGCGAACCGGCACAAATGTATAACATTTTATCTAACGGAATATCTTTGGCATCAATTGATTCGGCATAAGGCGGGCAGTTTTGCAGATATCCGCATTCTTTGGCCAAGCGCATGTTTTGGTTCAAGCTCCGACCGGAAATGACCGGTGTTCTCCCGGCCTTGTCTGCGGCCATAATCAAGCTTTCCATCCGCATGATATTTGAAGCAAAGCAGGTTGCAACCAAAGTATTCTTAAACTTTGGGACCAAGTCGATTAAACTTTGCCGAATTTCCATTTCCGACGGCTCGGCTGTTAAATGGGTCATATTGGTCGAATCTCCGACGTATAGTGCAACGCCTTCTTTGGCTACTTTTTTAAATGCTTTCCAATTGGTCGGAAGAATATCCATTTTTTCATCATCAAAACGCCAATCGGTCGCATGGACAATATTGCCGTAAGGGGTCCGGATGATTAGGGCCGATGTTTCCGGTGTTGAATGAACCAAGTAGGCGTATTCTACGGAAAAATCGGCAACTTTGATAACATCTCCGTCTTTTACGGTATGACATTCAACTTCCTCATCCAATTTGTATTCCTTCAGGCGGTCCATAATATGCCCCAAAGCAAATGCCGTACCGTAAACCGGACATTTTAATCTGGGCCATACGTGAGCAATCGCACCAAAATGATCTTCGTGAGAGTGGGTTATGAATAATCCTTCTATACAATCTTGATAATTTTCTAAAAAAGAGGCATCGGCTAAGCCCAACTCTATCCCCGGAAAATCATCGTTTAAAAAACCATAACCACAGTCAACAACAATAATTCTGCCGTTGACAATATAGGCGTACATATTAAAACCGACCTCTTCGGCACCACCTAAGGCAACAAAATATATCCCCGGTTGATGCAAAAACTCGACCTTCGTGTTGCCGGGGGTTGTTGTCGTGCTTAAATCAAGCTCTAATTGTGTTTCTTGATGATCCATTGATTAAAATTCTTCCTTATTCTTTATAAAATACGTCTCCGGCAGAGATTTTTTCAATCATGCCGGAATGCTCCAATCTCAGTAAACCGTTTTCATCGATCCCTCTGAAAATTCCTTTTTTTTGCTCTTTGGGCATATTGACGGTTATCTCTTCATTAAGACCTTTGGCGTTGTGTTGCCACAACTGTTGTATTTTTACAAAGCCTTCCGTCTTCCATAAAGATACATTTTTGGTAAAATGTTTCAGATAAGCACACAAAAAATCAATCCGATTAACGTTTATGCCCTCTGCTGCCAAAGATGTTGCCCGATACAAAACGGCCTCTAGCTTTTGCGGAGCTGCTGTCAGATTAACACCAATGCCGATGATTATATACTCTCCGCTCCCTTTTTCAAGCAGAATCCCCGAAATTTTACAATCATTCAGCAAAACATCATTTGGCCACTTAAGACAGACCTGTGCCCCTTCCTCAAAAAACTTAATGGTTTCAAGCAAGCTCAAAGAGACCACAAAAACCAACTGCCCCCAATCTTGTGTTGCTATCGGAAGGGCTAACGACATAAACAAGTTTCCGCTATAGCCTTGCCATTCTCGGCCGCGTCGCCCTCGTCCTTTTGTTTGTTCTGCCGCCGTTACCACAAAAAACGGTGCCGGAGGGTTTGAGCTTAGTTCTATGGCTTTGTCATTTGTACTGCCAAGTGTTGCAAAATCTTGCCACCACCAATTATCTATTCTCTCCGGCATTTAAAATCCTCCACTCAAAACTTTTGCCGCATCCTTAAATAAAAAAGACGGATTTATCATGGTTGTGGCAACTAATATTATATTAACCAAAAGGCAAATATAAATTGCTTTGTCGGTACGGTCAAAAGATAAATTTTGCGGTTCAAAATAAATTTTGCGGATAAGCTGAAGATAGGCGTTGGACATTAAAAGCAAGGACAACAAGACCATACCCAGCATCAACCATCCGTGAGAGCTTATCAAATTATTAATGATGGATATCAGGCCCAAGAAACCACTCATCGGCGGCATACCGATTAAGGAAAACATAAAGACCAAAAACGCTGCCGATATATAAGGACGGGCGTTTGATGCTCCGCGGATATCCTCTAAATCTACCAAATATTCTCCCCGACTTTTAAAACCCATAAAACCGCTGTAAATTCCAAACATAGCCATTATAAAAACCAAAAGATAAACAAATACGGCTAATAAAGAAGCGTTATTATAACTTAAGACGCCTAAAACCATAAACCCCATATGATAAACCGTGCTGTAGGCAAATAAACGGCGAAGATTGGTAGCCCCATTGGCTGAAAAAGCTCCAATAAACAAGGATATTCCCGAAAAGGAGACGAGTATTACGGTTATTAGGGATTGGAACGGGGCAAATGTTTTTAATATCAAGGGCAAGAAAAATCCCCAATAGGCCAATACCGGAACCAAAGACACAAATCCGCTGACCGGTAAAATTGCCGTTGATACAATCGCGACAAAACAGGAATGGAACGGAGCCAGAGCCAACAAAAACAACATGCCGCTTATAATCATTCCAACGGCAAAATATGTTTCATAACGGTGTGGAGTTGCCTGTTCTAAGTAATGTGAAATGGTCAATAAATCTCCGCTCAAAACTTCTTGATATAAGATATAATATCCCCCTAAAAACAAGAGGCTGAAAATGATTGTAAAAAAGCCGTATAGTTTTGTTAGTTCCGCAATTTCTTCTTGATCTTGATAAAGCCTTAACAAACGTCCGGTTAACCAACAAACCCCTATCATTAAAATAATTGCCAATAACAGATGTTGAGCCGAAATTAACAGCTCCAGCAACAAAACTTCCGTCATGGCTAAGGTATAAAAGTCAAAAGAAGATTTATTTTTGCCTAAGAACCACTTGGAGGAAACATAAAACCAGCTTAACGCAACAAACAACAACACCGTTTTGAATAAAGTGGTGTAATATGTATTGTGCCACAGAGCCGGAAAAGCACTTTTGTTATAAAAGATTATGGTGGACAATAATGCCACAAGTAAACTGTATTTACTAACGGTAAAAAAAGTTTTCGGCGTGTTTTCACTCCGCAAAGCCTGAAGCATTATACTGACAATAATTCCCCCTATGATGGATAACTCGGGTAATAAAAATAACCAGTTTTGTAAAAACATTTTTTAACTCCTAGGCATCTAGCACAAACCATAACGGACGGATAAACGACATAAATAAAATAAACATTATCGCCAGCATAAACGCAAACAGTGCAAGAGAAATATCATCTTCTTTTTTCATCCGACAAGAAGAATTTTCCGTCTTTAGGCGATGCAGCTCTTGTAGCAAGGTTATCCCTACCATAAAGAGGGTTCCGATTAATAACATTCCCATTCTGAGGTTGGTTTCTAACAATTTGGAAAGAATCAAAAAATTATTAATAAAGACTGCGGATAACGGCATTCCTACGGCGGCAATGGTCAAGTAAGAATAAGCAAATGAGAGCCTTTTTACCTTACATAATGCCCCCAGTGTACCACTCCCGTATTGGTCTTCTTTGCGGTAGATGTAATCTGATAAAATTTCTAATGCGGCAAAAATAATAATAAAGCTAAATGCCGAATACCCAATATTAAGCAATATCAATTCATCTAAGGTATAAACCCCAATTAAATACAGGATATAACACACGGTTATATAAGAAAAGATCTTGTACTGCGAATCTTTGTTGATAAACCCGATTAAAGAAATAAAGAGCATGGTAATAATACCGATAATGCTGACCCATGTTGAATAAAGTTCTACCGGAAGGCTGCTTACCGATGGAAGAAAACGGATAAACGCATAAATGCCCGTTAGCGGCATAACCGAACAAATGATAAAGACCAATGGATTGCGAATCCCCGAATTTATGGAAGATATCCAGTAGTGGAACGGCCAGATTGGTATCCGAGATAAGAAGGAAATAAAGATTGCTCCCCAAACATAAAATTCGATCTCGTCTTTAATTTTTAGATTTTGCAGCTGTTGCAATGTCATGGTTCCGTAATAATGATACAACGTCATGGTTGCGGCAAACAAAATTAAAGCACCAAAAAAATTATACAGAAAAAAACGATAAATAAGTTCTTGACGTTTTATTCCCCCCGATATTCCCAACAACATAAACAACGGAAGGAGCATCGCCTCAAAAAAGATATAAAAAGAAAAAATATCTTCCGCTACAAAAAATCCGGTTATCATGCTTAAAAATAACAAGGTAAAGACCATTTGAGATTTTTGTTTTACCGTATTGTTTTTGACCCCGACCAAACCAATTAAAATTGCTAAATGAACTGCCAAAATCAACAACAAAGAAAAGACATCGACCGCCAGTGTAATATCAATTTGCGGTCGCGGCAGCCATTTCAAATATTCAAACAGCTGTAATGTTGTTTTTTTATCATCAATGAGCATAAAGACACGCCAGATTAGCGTTATGTTGGCCAAAACCGTAAAGATACAGACATTTAAGGCATTTTTGCCGGTATTTTCTTCATCTTTTGCCGTTAAGACAAACAGCATTCCCAAAAACGGCAAAGCAATAATAAGAGACAATAAGGCAAACGGACTAGTCATGACAATTTCCTATCCCTAAAAGAATAATGGCTAAACCAACCAAAAGCATGAATAAATAATTGAGCCAAGTGGTGTTTTGGATGCGTTGCAATCCGCGAATCGCTAAGGTTGTCATTTCGGAAATACCGCCGATGACACTCCTTTCAATAATCAAAAAGTCAATACTCAACCATAAAATCCGGCCCAATAAACTTATCGGAGCCACAATCACGTAATGGTACAAGCCCTTAAAAAAGTCCGTATCTTGGATTATTTCCATTTCATCCAACGGCTCCAGGAATCTAAAGATGCCAAGACAACTCAAGACTAACCAAAGCCCATAAAGGCCATAAATCAACAAAGGTGTTTCCGCCCCGCATTGCCATAGTCCGAATCCGAGTCCTAGCATCAGAATAGCCCAAATCGGAGTAGACATATTTGTCAGCAACGCAATAACATAAGCTCCGGAATTTTCTTTTCCCCAATAAATGCGGTATAAAATATGGGCCAAAGCCGTTAAAACCAAACCTTCATAGATATAAATGTAGTTTTCTTCCCCTTGCGGGCGGATTTGGTTTAGGAAAACCATCCAACAAAGGCAGGCAAATATTGTGAGCAGGTAATTTCGTTTCATATACTTGGCAAAACCGCCCATCTCAGAGACATAGACTTCATTTGAGGCAAAGATAACCGGTATTGCCAACAAAAAATTGAGCAACATTCCCAGCGGAAAAAGATAAAACACCCTTTCATCCCAGTGACCGCCGTTGTGGTATAATAACATAAATACCAAGCTATAGAGCATCAGGTTCAAATACAGAGCCTTGGCTTTTATGTTGTCTATAATCAACGCTCCAAAGAATCCCCAAAACAATGAAAGTCCCAACATTGCCGGGATAATGATTTCTGAAAGTTTTGAGGCTTGCCATAAAGGCTGAAGCTTTACAAACAAAATCACCGAACCGATAATATTTCCCAAAAAACAAATGTTCATAATCCGGCTAAAGGGTAATTTTTTCATGTCCAGTAATTTGTTTTGAAACAAAATCAGTCCGGCTTTGCCAAAAACCGTTAGCAGAACCAGAATCGCTATCAAATCCCGATGGTATCCCTTTTGGCTAAAACCTTGCAAAGAACTGAGATTAATATTATCCAGACGGCTAAAAACAATGGCTAAGGCACTAAACAGGCACATCTCGGTAAAAAAGCCATAATATAGCGATTTGGTCCGAATTTGAGCGTTTTCAATTCCATAAAAACTCAACAATGTCATGCCGAAACTGCCGGCCATCAACTGTAGAAAATCTTGACTGTTATATAAAAGAATTGCAAAAGCCAAGTTCATAAACACTATTGAGGAAAACGGGGAATACCTTTTTTCTGTATGAAGCATAAAATTAAAGCCCAAAACAAATGTGGCCATTCCCGTTAAAATAAACATCAAGGACCATAATTCTGCCGAAGATGACAGATTAAGGTTTGCCTTAAATCCTTCATAGGGAAGCCATGGGATTAAGTCTTGTGATATTTGCTTGCTAAGAGGATTGTTCCAGATATAAAAACACAAAAGCCCCATTGTTACAAAAAAGCAGAATTCAAATATTCTTAAGTACCGACGTTTTTTGAACAATAAGGACAAGATGGATAAACTTAACAATACGGTAAAAAGCTGTAAAATCATTTGCAAATACTTTCAACAGGCCTATTGGTTGCCAATATAACAAAAAATAAGGGCTTTTAAAGCCCTTATTAGTTCTATCAAGCCGTTTATGTGTATAATTATTGTGTTAAAGCACTCAGACTTTTAACAATTCTGACCGGGACAACGTACTCTCTGGCAACTTCATCTCCATCAACTTCTGCAACGGATATCTCATCGACTGATTTTAACGGACCGCGAGCTCCTACGGCAATTGAATTTAAAAAGACCGCACTTTCACGACTCCGGTAAAGAAGAGCTCTTTCCCCTCCATCATACACAAAACGTGGATTTTCAGGCCCTCCACGCCGTTGATCAATGATCACTAATATCTCTCCGGCCTCATTTTGTAAGATGTTATATTTGCCTTCCTGTCCTGTTTTACTCATAATTTTACCCCAAATTACAAAGCTTGTTTTTCAATTCTGCGGTTATTTTAACATGAATTTATTAATAAATATACTACAAATATTAGACATTTTTATTTTTTTCTTTTTTTTTAATTTTTTTATTGACTATGTGTTTTTTATAGATTATACATTTGCCCAGTAATGAGGGTGCGTAGCTCAGTCGGTAGAGCATTTGACTTTTAATCAAAGGGTCCCGGGTTCGAATCCCGGCGCGCTCACCAGTTAAAAGGCGGAAGTTGTTATAACTTCCGCTTTTTTGTTCTTTGAACTCTACCAAATAAAATAGCTTTTACCTTCATCTTTGAAAAAAAACTCCATCAATTGACGGAGTTTTTCATCTTTAATATTTCCCTTGTTCCTGAAACTTGGCATACCACCGCTGCATGACTTCACGGGCTTCGTCCCGACACTCTTCTATGGCCGTTCCGTAAACGCCTGTTTTTAAAAGCTCATACAAAGCATCATCTCGAAAGCCTATTTCTGCCGCGTCTTTACGGGTTGCGGCAAAATATATTTGCTGAATATTTGCCCATTTGGCTGTCATGAGGCACATTGGGCATGGCTCACAACTCGTATACAAAACACATCCTGACAAATCCCATGTTTTTAAGTGGCTGCAGGCTTGGCGAATCGTATAAACTTCGGCATGAGCCGACGGATCATTATCGTGCAGCACATGGTTGCACCCTTTGGCTATTAGCTGTCCGTCTTTATAGATAACGGCCCCAAATGGTCCGCCTAAAAGCTCCTTTCCCTCTATGGAAACAGAAGACATCTTGATGGCTTCTTGCATGGCCTTTATGTCTTGTTGACTATATTCTTTACTCATGAGTACCTCTTTTTGTTTTTCCTTTATAAGGCAAGTGTAAAGAGCTCTCTTTGTTTTGTCAATTTGATGTTTGTATTTTATTGATCAACAATATTGTAAAGACGTTCCCAAAAGGTTTGTTTCTTTTGTTGACGAAACGCAAAATGCTTAAACAAAAGGTAATTTACAACTGTAATCAAAAGAATGGCTATTGCTTGGGACAAATACGGATTTAGAGCAACACCTTTAACCAACAGCTCTAATATACCGGCATTTATCAGATAGCTTAAAGACCATATGAGTAACGATTTTCCGTATTCTTTCCAGTGATTGCCTTTGGTTTTAAAAACAAAAATTTTGTAAGCAAAAAAGGCTGTTACCGACGATAGAACCCATGAAGAAGCTAAAATAAATTGATAATGACTGATACTCAAAGCTATTCCCATGGCAACAAAAATGAGGTAGCGAATAAGCGTGTTGCCCATACCGACAATGATAAAGCGTATTCTTTCATCAAGCAAAAACCAGCGGCTTTCTTCTTTTGCTGTGGTAAAAAAATTTGTAAACATTTCGTTATCCCTGATTTATTTGGCGACAATATCTTCTAAACTATATGTAATTACTTTTGCCAAAGCATCAAGAGAGGTTTCAACCTGATAACCGATTTTTCCGGCACTGAAAATTATGGTTGGAAAGTTTTGGGCGGAGATATCAATAACCGTTTTGAAAAATTTTTTCATCCCAATCGGGGAACAGCCTCCGTGAATATAACCGGTTGTCGGAAGAAGTTCTTTAGATTTTAGCATATCAACGGCTTTTTCCCCAACGGCGGCGGCCGCTTTTTTCAAATCTAACTCTTGATTAACCGGGAGCATAAAAACGTAGTAATGTCTTGATTTGCTCATGGTTACCAAGGTTTTGAAAACCTGTGCCGGATTTTGGCCCAAAGCCGATGCGACCTCCTCCCCGTTAATGGCCTGGGTAGCATCATAGCTATAATGCCGATAGGTGATTTTATGCTTATCTAAAATCCGCATAACATTTGTTTTAACTTCCATTATGGCCTCTTATTCTTTAATAACGGCCTCTATCGGAGCGGCAGAAGATAAAGTTTCCACACTTTGTTCTCCGGCAATAATGCCGTCCTCATTTTTGTTGATATCATAAACATAATCTTGGATTTGTTTGAGAAGTTGCGTGGTTATTCTTTTTTGTACGGCTGTTTCCGAATAGACCTCCGGGTTGAGGTAACGGGGCATCAGAGCAAACAGATGAAACATTTTGACCGTGTCTTGCTGCCAAGTAAACCCTTCGGTTAACCCACTTTTTTTGTCTGTGATATCAATATTGAAAAACAACGTGTTGTTATCCCAACAAGGAATTAAGCCGACACTTAAGATTGCAACATAATTGCAAAACTGGCGTTCTTTGGGTTGGTAAGAGCCATAGGCATGCAAATCGATTTCAAAATCGGCATCTTTTGTTTGCTCAACATAGATTAAAGAATCTTGCTTTTTTAATTCTGCAATCAGAAAATCCGTGTATATTTTGCTGAAATTTCCGCCTAAGGTGTATTCGTTAAACTTTTTTTTGACGGAGACCTTTATGGCTTTTTCCGGTGTCGGCCCTTCTAATGAAGGTACGGACGGACATTCCGGAGAACACCACACACAGGCACTCAGGCAAAACAATGTTAATAACGCCCCGAAAACTTTCATTTTTCTTTCCTTTTTTTGGTTTTAATTTAATCAATTGGCACAATAAGTCAAACATAAAATCTCTTTTTGCTTTAACTTAAAAATTTTTTGTTTTATGCTGTGATGTCAAAGAAATTAAGAACTTTGAATTTTTAAGTTTCTTTGTGAAAAAAAATTACCATTTCACTTAGAGGGAAAAATGAAAGTACTTGTCGGAATGAGCGGCGGAGTTGATTCTTCCGTTGCCGCTTATTTGTTAAAAAAAGCCGGACATGAGGTCATCGGGGCTACGATGTCCATCTGGGATAAGCAAAATGATTTTAAAAACATTACGGGGAACAGCGGATGTTTCAGTCCTCATCAAGAAGAGGATATTAAAGCCGCTAGGCATATTTGCCAACAACTCGGGATTGAATATTATGTCTTTGATTGTTCCGAATCCTATCGCAAAATCGTTCTTAGCAATTTTAAGCAAGAATATTTATCCGGTAGAACACCTAACCCTTGTGTTATTTGCAATTCCACCATTAAATTTGATGCTTTGCCGCAAACGGCTCGGCTCAACGGATTGGTGTTTGATAAATTTGTAACCGGACATTATGCCCGTGTTTGCTTTAATGAAAAAGTAAATCGGTGGCAGCTTGGTTGCGGAGCCGACCCCAAAAAAGACCAATCTTATTTTTTGTACCGTCTTAGTCAGGAACAGTTATCGCAAGTTTTGATGCCGTTGGGAGATTATGACAAAGCCCAAATTCGAGACATTGCTCTTGAAGCCGGGTTAGAAGTTGCCACAAAACCGGACAGCCAAGATTTTTACAGCGGAAGTGTCAATGATATTTTACAAGTTCCACCCCAACCGGGAAATTTTGTTACCAAAGAAGGTAAAATTTTAGGCCAGCACAACGGGATTTGGAACTTTACCATCGGGCAACGCCGCGGCATGGGGATTTCTGCCGAAAAACCTCTTTATGTGATTGGTTTTAATGTTGAGAAAAATGAAGTTGTTTTAGGTTTTGATGATGATTCTCTACGAAAATCTTTAACCACAGATCATCTCTGTTGGCTTTCTGTCCCTAGGCCAGAGGCTCCGTTTCGGTGTTTGGCAAAAGTTCGGTCAACGCAACAGCCGACTGAGGTTTTGGTTACCCCAATGGAGGACGGTTCTGTTAAAGTTGAGTTTGAAAATTTGCAAAAAGCTCTGGCTCCCGGACAATCTGTTGTCTTTTACCAAGATGGTCTGGTTTTGGGTGGCGGGATTATTGATAAAGATGAATAACTATGCATCAACTTATTGAAAAAGCACTCAAAACACATTCTCTAAACAAAGAAGAGCTTGTTTTTTTGTTGAGAGAGAAGCAAATAAACGACGATCTTTTTGTTGCGGCGGATACCGTCCGTAAGCAATTTGTCGGTGATGCGATTTACTTACGCGGATTAATCGAATTTTCTAATATTTGCAAAAACAATTGTTGTTATTGCGGCATTCGTCGCGATAATAAAAATGTATCTCGTTATCGGATGGAAGCCGACGATATTGTCAACCTCTCTGCTCACGCCAAAGAGCTTGGTTTTAAGACAATTGTTTTGCAATCGGGAGAAGATTTGTATTTTGACATCCCTAAAATGCAAGACATTATCTCGCGGATTAAAAAAAATGGTATGAAAGTCACCCTCAGTATCGGGGAAAAAAGTTTTGCGGAATATAAGGCCTATAAAGAAGCCGGAGCCGATCGCTATTTGCTACGGATTGAGACAACCGATAAAGATTTATACCATCAATTGGACCCCGGAATGCAATGGGAAAAAAGACGGCAATGCCTGCTTGATCTCAGAGCGTTGGGCTATGAGGTCGGCTCCGGCTCTATGGTCGGGTTACCGGGACAAAGCCTAGAAACAATTGCCGATGATCTTTTATTTTTTAAGGAACTTAAGATTGATATGGCCGGTATCGGACCTTTTATTCCGCATCCGGATACACCGCTCAAGGATGCTCCGGGGAAAGCCTTTGTTTTATCTCTCAAGGTGATGGCTTTGGCCAGACTTTTGCTTCCAGATATTAATATTCCGGCGACAACCGCAATGGAGGCTTTGCATCCGCAAGGGCGTTTGCTTGCTTTGCAATGCGGGGCGAATGTTGTTATGCCGAATTTGAATACGGAGGCCTTGCGTAAACGTTACGACCTCTACCCGGGAAAAGAAAAGGCTTATGATTCTTTGCGGAACGGGCTTGTTGATTTGCAAAATAAATTTCGTTCCATCGGTCGGAGTATTAGTCCCGACTATGGTTGCCACGGAGATTACTTGCGGTCGTTATCAAAAAAATAAGTTTTATCGTTATTTTTCTAAAAGCCGAATATAATCAATGTCTTTTAACCATGGTTCTATGCCGTTTGGGGTTCCGTATCCGGTTTCCATGGTTATGAGGGCATCTTGCGTGGTATAATCTTGGAGTAGGCGTTGCAAATTATAATTTCCCTCCCCAAAGTGCAGATGTTTGTCAGCGGTTTCGGCAAAATCACCATCGCATAAATGATACATTGATGGTTTTAGTGACGCATATTGTTGCAAATCCTTCCAAATATCTCGGTGATAGTGGTTGGCCGCACAGACCGCGTGCGAAAAATCAAAACAAAAGCCGCATCCGGTTTCTGCCTTAATACGGGCAATTTGCTGCGGCGAGGTGCCATGCAAAATTTTGCCGGTTGCCGTACAAAAATAAGGCAAATTTTCAACACACAACCGCGAATCATGCAACAAATTAAACTGACGAATGGTTTCGTCTACAAAAGCGTCCCCTTCCCCACAGCCGGCATGGAGAATGATTATTTCTGCCGACAATAAATCGGCAAACTGAAAAGATGATGTTAATTTTTTACAATTATCCGTATAGGCATCGGCCGTACCGGTATCAACCCCAAATTTTGAATGCGGTGCGTGGATAATCACTTTTTCTTGTCCAATCTCGGCTTTTAATTTTGCTGCCGTTTCTTGAAAAGTCTCCGGAAGAGCAAATAATTCCACATAGCCAAATTTTCCATCTTTAACGGCTTTAACACATTCCGTTACAAAATGCGGATTTTTTAAGACATCTGTTGACCAGATTTTAATACCGAATTTTCGCATGGGTTTATTCCTGTCTGGGTTTGCATCCGCAATAGGTTTGCGAATAAAGGTTCAACTCTTTAATCAAGGCCATCCGTAGCTCTTGCATTCCGCCTTTGCGGCCTTCAATCTCCAAATACGGGACCCCTGTTTCGGCCGATGCTTTGGCAGCGGCTTGGTTGACCTGAGCCAAGTTTTTGTAACGAGAAACGCCTAAAACGGAAGCAACCGCTGCAAAACCATTTTCTTTGGCATATTCCATGGCCCTTTGCAAACGCATGTGAAAACAAACGGAGCACCGAATGGAGCGTTCCGGCATATTTTCCATCCCGTTTGTTAACTTGCACCAGCGATCATTATCATATTCCAGACTAATGAAGGGAACGTGATATTGTTCACAAACACGCTGATTTTCTTGTTTTCTTTTTTCATATTCCGCATAGGGGCGAATATTGGGATTGTAAAAGAGGACGGAAAAATCTTTTTTAGCTTCCGCCAATTTGGCAATCACAGCACAGGAACACGGAGCACAACAAGAAAGAAGCAAAAATTTTGAATTCATTATACAGCCTTTCAATCTGGCTTATGATTACGCCAAAACGCAAAATTTTGCAACAAAAATTTCCTTCAGAAAAACTCTGAAGGAAATTTTATTTTACCAACCACCCTACTCTTCTAAATTACCAAGCACCCTCCGGCCAAGAACCATCATTGGTCACTTGTGTACCTCGGAATATATCTGTATAAAAAGTTATACCTGATGGTTTTTTAGGTGATTTTCCCGTCAACCCGCTACAACCATTGAACATAGAACTTCCACTAGCGAGGCGTTTTGGTAAGGATGGTATTTTTCCCGTCAAACTACGACAACCATTGAACATATCAGATCCATGGGTCAAACTATCTGGTAATACCGGTATGGTTCCGGTTAATCCGCTACAACCAGAGAACATATTATCTCCACTGGTCAAGCTATCCGGTAATGCTGGGATAGTTCCTGTCAACTTGCTACAACCACGGAACATAGAACTTCCACTCTCCAAGCTTGTTGGTAATGTTGGAATGCTTCCTGTTAATTTACTACAATCACGGAACATCTCAAATCCATTGGTCAAATTAGTTGGTAAATGGGATGTCATTCCCGTCAAACTACTACAGCGAAAAAACATACCAGTAACTCTGGTCAAGCTATCCGGTAAGGCCGGTATGGTTCCCGTCAAACCACTACAATCAGCGAACATAATATATCCATCGGTCAAGCTTGTTGAAATATGAGAGGTCATTCCCGTCAAACTACGACAACCATTGAACATACCAGCAGCTTTGGTCAAGCTATCCGGTAAGGCCGGTATGGTTCCCGTCAATCCGCTACAACCTTCGAACATCCAACTTCCATCCTCCAAGCTAGCCGGTAAATGGGAGGTCATTCCCGTCAACCCGCTACAACCACGGAACATATACCTTCCATCTTCTAAGCTATCCGGTAATGCTGGGATAGTTCCCGTTAAGCTGCTACAACCAGAGAACATATAACTTCCATTCGTCAAACTATCCGGTAATGCTGGGATGGTCCCCGTTAAGCCTTTACAATGAGCGAACATATCAGATCCATTGGTCAAGCTTGTTGAAATATGAGAGGTCATTCCCGTCAAACTACGACAATCATAGAACATATTAGATCCATTGGTCAAACTATCCGGTAATGCTGGGATAGTTCCCGTCAACCCGCTACAACCAGAGAACATAGATCTTCCATTCTCCAAGCTATCCGGTAATTCCGGTATGGTTCCCGTCAGATTTCTTTGCCCAGTAAAAGTCGACTTAAAAGCTTTTACAGTTGAAAGATTTAATTGTTTTAATTCAACAATATTGTATGTAGTTATTTGTCCCATTTCTGGTAAATTGCCTTCAATTGTAATTGTATATTTACCACTACTTGCATAGGTATGAGAAACCGTTCCAGAAGAAAAAATATTTTCCTGAGTTTCATCTCCCCAGTTAATATTAAAATTAATATTTGTTGCATTTCCCACGTTAAACGATAACGACTTATTCAAACTGGTATCTATTACAAATTTGATGGCTCCGGTATATTCAATTTTATTTTCAACACAAACATTCCCAGATAGAGTATATCCATCATCACAAGAAGTTATTTTATAACGTGTGGTGTTATCGCTACAATATTGTGGGGTGCAGCTTTCACACACCGCATTATCTGGACAAGTTAATAATGGATAGATTGCCGTACTACATTGGACACAAGACCGTGCACAGGCCTGCGTAACACTGGTTGCTCCGGTTACTCCGGCAATGGCTTCATACCCGGTCGGACAAGGGGTACAACTTCCCGGGCCAATATTGGCTTTATACGTTCCTTGCGGACAAATTGAACATGCTGCTTCCTGACTGGTGGCTCCCGTTACCCCTGTCTTAGACCCATATCCTGCCGGACATCCTCTACACGTAGAGGCTCCTGCCGTACTGCTGTAACTCCCCGTCGGACAAGCCTTACAATCTTCTCCATAGGTTCCGGCCGGACAGCCACACGTATAACATTTACTGTTACCAACTTGGTGGCTAACCGTACAGCTTTTTCCTCCCTGAACAGTATTATAGGTCCCTTCCGGACACGCACAGGTATAACAAATAATACTTTGTTCTGAGGTACTGCCTCCGGAAGTCATTCCTCCTAAAGAACCACTGTTACTCTCTCCACCTAATGATACTGAAGATTGCTTACAGGATCCAAGGGTCGTTCCATTTACAATCTTACATGTTGTTTTTGCTTGAGAGCAATAAAATCCCGCCGCTATATACGGACTGGCTTCTTCCGTGGTCATCCCCAAGACATCTTTACACGTTAACTGATAACGACAATCTTTGTAATGTTTTCCAGACCGATCTTGACACGAGGACGCACAGGTATATTTTTCTGCATCAGCCGAAGTATATTTATAACAATTGGAAGCGGTGCTACATTCAATATAATCACAACATCCCGCATATTCGTTAACACACTTTTGACAGCTATCACTTGGCTTATCAACTTTGCCTCGCTCTGCACAACTCAATTTTTCCGTCTTGCCAATATTGGCTTCATTATATCGGGAACTGATATCTCCCGTATATCGAGGCAAAGATACAATTGATGCTTCAGCTAAATTTGACCATAATACGATGATTCCTATCAATCCTAAGATACGCTTCTGCATGACACCGCCCTCCACAATCCTTAACCGGCGTAATGGCGGAAAGCGATATTTTTTATAAAAGCTGTTGAAATATGTATGTGTGTGATATATGGATAGCTTTTATCTTTCCGCACATTACACATCTATTTTACCCTGATTTCCCTTACATGTCAATGTATTAAAACAAAATGAGGACAAAATTTGTTATCAGATAACAAAAAAGGATTACCTTGATGGTAACCCTTTTCTTTGTTTGGAGGAACTTATTTGACGCCGATTGAGATGCAAACATTTTCGTGTTTGTCCGAATATACCTGTGCAAACAAGTATTTATTTTCATAGAACTGACCAATGTCAATTATCGGTTTGGCTCGCAAGGGACCCATGTAGATGTAGATGGTGTTGGTAAACTCTTCAAATATGGCATAGTGCACATATTTGCCTACACACAAATCCATAACCCACACCGGGCCTTCAACATGATCTATTACCCCTAAATATGGATTGGAAGCTGAGGCATATAACATCAATCTTCTTCCCAACATAGCATCAAAAATACTACTCATTATCTGCGGGGTATGTTTAATCTCTTTTTTGAAAGAACCTGTTCCTACAGTTCTATTTTCTGCGGTGCTCATGATTAAAAAATTTAAAAATTTGACTTCGAATTTAGATCCCAACTTTGGAAAGAACTTTACTATACTGATAAGCAAAGCTTGTTCCGTTTGCAACAATGGTCATAAGACCACGCTTGGTCTTGAAGGTTTCTCCGGCTGTAGTGATAGGAGTGTACTGAAGCTTAGGATGCAAGATATAATTATCCCGAATTGGATAATAGGCTATAAAATCAATACAGCCACTTTCTTTATCCCGTAACGGAAAAACCATCGCTTGCTTGTGTTTTTCCTGTAAAGCGTTGTCAATTACCGCAACTACACCTTCGCCGATTTCATACAAATCTTCAATGTTGGGAAAAATTCCGGCCAACTTTTCTTTAATTTCCTGAGGTGTCTCTGTCCATGAGCGTTCCTCGTTTTTTATTTTCAATTTCATATGAAAAAAAATTAATAAGTTAATAAAAATATTTTTTATGGCTTTATCATATTCGCATTATAGACAAAAGTCAACACAAAAAAACACCATTTGTCTAATCAAAAATTTTTAATATTCCTCTTCAATTTTATGAAATCGTATCTATTTCTTTGGCATAAACAAGCAACTTTTAGGAGATATTAAATGAAATGGTTTCGGGTTTTGGCTTTGAGTTCTGCCCTGTGTTTGGGAGGATTTTCTGGCTTTTGTGATGTAATGGCTCAAGAAAATAATGCTGATGAAATTCAAGCCAGCGGGGCAAAAAGCGGTAAACAAAGAATTGAAAGTAACAAAATACGGCGTAATAATCCGTTTACACATCTTGGTCAAACCTATACCGACTTTAAAAATATGTTAAGCCGTAAATATAACTTGGATTATTCGGTCGATATCTCCTATATGCCCCAATATGGAGCCCCGAGCGGGAAAAAAGCCGCTATTCAGACCGCAATATATCCTTCTGTGACCTGGACGGCTTTTAATAATGAAAACGGAAATCTCTCTTTTAACGCGGCTTATAGTATTGTTCGCTATAGCGGAACGCAAGCTCAAACGCTCCAAAACCGAATCGGAGTTGCGACCGATATTAATGACTATGATTCGCCTTCAAATACTTTTGATGAATTATATCTGAGCTATCAACTCCCCGGTAAAGCCAATTGGTTGACGGTGGCCTTGGGGCAATTTCCAATATATAATTTTGACGGAACGACTTATGATGCCAACCAACAAGTTAACTTTATTAACTATGCCTTATCGCAAAATGCCTCCTCGTCTTACCCTTCGGCATCCCTTGGCGGATATATGCAAATTTCGCCTAATCCGGAATGGAACTTTGCCTTTGGGGCTCAAGATGCTACCAATATTGACGGGTACAGTATTTCTACAGCCCATTTGGGAGAGGAACACTATACAACTTTTGCCTCTCTTTCTTATACACCGACAATCGGCAAACTTGGGGACGGACAATATTCAATTTTGCTCTATAACCAACCCGGAGTGGAAGAACAACCGCAAACAACAAACGGATGGTCTTTAAACTTAAGTCAAGATTTTGGCGATGTGTTATCCGTTTTTGCTCGTGCAAACGGGGTTTCCGGTGATATGATTGATATTGACCAATCTTATGTTTTGGGTATGGTTTTAAACAATCCTTTTGATCGAAACCCTTTGGATCAAATTGGGTTTGCGGGGGCTTATAACAAAATTAATGAAACTGCCGTCGGTGAAAACCTTGCCAACAGCGCCGAAAAAGTTTTAGAAGCTTATTGGTCTTTCGGGGTATCTAAATGGATGATTATAACACCGGATATTCAGTTTTATTTTGATCCGGCTGAAAATCCTAAATCAGATTATGCAACGGTCTTTACGCTTCGCAGTACCATCTTCTTTTAATCTAAAAAAAACTCCCTTTTGGGGAGTTTTTTATTAAGAAAGACGAGCATTCTGAAAAGCATTAACCAACGTTTTTTTGCCTTGATTATCCGTTACCTCAAGCGGGCCTGTATGTTTAGCTATGGCTTGGCGGTAAGCGTCTAACTCAAGAGATGATTGCATAATTTCTTGCCTGATATTATTACTGGAAATAACTGCTCTTCTATACATTTCTTCATGTTGCGGATATTGCTGATAATATTTTTCCCAAAAGCGATCAATTTCTTTTTCTCGGTATTTTTCTTCCGCTCTTTTTCCGATATTGAAAAAATAACCGGTATTTCTTTCTCCCTTGAAGTATTCGTATATACTGACGCCGTCTTTTTCCCCATTAAAGGCATAAACTTTGTCTTTTACCACCACAACAACATGGTAGCCACTGGAGGTATTCCCCCTAGATTTGTGAACAACAACGGCACATTGAGAAGAATCTTCATCCAGTCCCTGTTCAAGGGTTGATAAAATATCTCCATTAATCTTTTGGTCCTCTTCCTTCAGACCTTCAATGATACTCAAGCATGCATCGGGATTCTTAACCCTGGACAAGACGGCCTGATACTCTTCCGATAAGCCGCATTCTTGAGCAATTTCTCCTAAAATCCGAAAACTCAAACCACAGTAATAACGACTACTCGTGGCTCCTCTTTTTTTCAGATAAACGGATTTTCTTTTTCTTTTAGCGGCGGCTTTTATTTCTTTAATGGTCCGGCTCATTTCGGCTGCATAAGCTAAAAAAAGCTCTCCCTGCATTTCATCAACGCGGCTGTTTAGCTCATGATTAAATTTAGCTGCTATGGCATGAGCCTGAGCCGGAGCCGTTGAGGCAAATTTTGCAATTAATTCTTTTTTTGGAGCTTCTCTAATGCTTTGGCTATAGGCCGAAAAAACACCCGCCGGAGCAAAACCCATTACCAACGGAACCGTACATTTTAACAAAACTTTTTGTGATGTGTGCGGCAGTTTTTCCGAAAAAGAAGCTACTTTCATGGCATAGCGATGCATTAGTAACTTTATTTTCGTTTTAATTCCGGCCAATTTTGCTTTTCTTGACATTTTTTGCCCCTTTTGTCTATTTTGTTTTAGATTAACATAAAATTATTGTTTTTTCATTAAAAAAAATGTTGTCATTTAATTTTTTTTATCTTTACAATTTTGGGAATTTGAGACTTAATAGTTTTGGTTTAAATTTTTGCAGACGTAGGAAAATGAAAAAATATTTATTGCTTCTAGGATTGATTTTTATGGTTTCTTCTTGTCAGAATAACGTTAAACCCGAGTTGGTTCCCGGTGTTGAGGTAAAAAAGACCAGCACGCCGTTGGAAGTTATCGGAGGTGTGGAACCGATTTATTTTTTACCGATGCAGGTGCCTTTTGCTGCCAGAATTGATACCGGAGCCGAAACATCGTCTATTGATGTAGCGAATCTGCACCAATTTGAAAGAGATGGCGAAAAGTGGGTTTCTTTTGACCTAAAACATGATGAAAATGGCGAAAAACACCATTTTGAAAAAAAAGTAACACGTAAAGTTAATATTACTCGTATTAATAAAGACGAAAAACGCTTGGTCGTTAATATGGACATTAAAATCGGAAGCAACCTTATAAATGCTGAGTTTTCCCTCGCTAATCGTGAAAAATTTACCTATCAGGCTTTAATCGGTCGAAATGTTCTAAACGGGCGTTTTATGGTTGATCCGTCTATTGAAAATACCCTTCACTAATTTTTGTTAAAGTTTGAATCCATGCTGAAAAATTATCTTACAACTCGTTTCTTTTTAACTGTTTTACTCTTTTTATCCTTAATTTATGCCTCTTTTAGTGCTTATTACAAAATTCGCTATTGGGGGTTTAATTTTGCTCCGAATCAAAATTCGGATATTTGGACAATTGAGGCCAGTATCAATTTTGACCCGACCGGAGAACCTATCAAAATTTTGTTGACAACCCCTAAAACTTCCGAACAGTTTAAGGTTTTGGAAGAAAACGTTACGGCTGAAGGATATAAATCAAAAAAAATTGTTAAAGATACCGAACGGATGCAAATTACTTCTCCGGCTAAAGAAGGACCGCAAACCGTTTATTATCGTGTGATGTTGTTTGATAATGTGGATGCAAAAGGAAAAACCTATGCCAAACAACCTCAAGCTCCGGAAAAGCCTGTTTTAGAAGAACAAACCGAAGCCCTGGTTAAACAAATCTCCGATTTGGCGAAAAAACAAGAAGGAAACAAGGTTGTGCAGATTATTAAAGAACTCAACCAAGTTCCTGGCTCTCCGGCTGTTAAAGCTTTAATGCCGGTCAAAAAGACACAAAAAGAATTGATGGAAAACTTGCGGCTTATTTTGTCTTATAACGGTATTCCTAATCGGGTTGTCCGTGGCTTTAAACTGGAAGAAGATCGGAGATCTTTTAATCCGGATTTGATGTTGGAAGCTTATTTGAACAACAAATGGATGATTTATAATATTGTTACGGCAGAAAAAGGGCTTCCCGATAATTTTATTTTGTTCCAAAGAGGCGGAGAATCTTTGCTTGATATTGAGGGAGGCGAAAATTCCAGTGTCAAATTTACGGTTTTAAAATCGATTACCTCTTCTTTAAGCCTTGCTGAAAAACGAGCAAAGTTAACCGGACATAAGTCATGGTTTGATTATTCTATCTATAGTTTGCCCCTTGCCGAACAGAGCACCTTGAAATGGCTGACCATTTTCCCGTTGGCAATTTTGGTTATTGTTTTAATTCGTAATATTGTCGGCTTGAACACAATGGGGACCTTTACTCCAATGTTAATTTCTTTGGCATTGGTCAAAACCGGATTTTGGCCCGGATTAATCTGTTTTACATTAATTGTTGCTGTGGGACTTACCATTCGGTTTATTCTTTCTAAGCTGAACTTGTTATTGGTTCCGAGAATTTCGGCCGTTGTTATTTTTGTGATTTTGATTATGCAATTTTTGACGGTGGCCGGATATCAGTTTGACTTTACCATTGCCCAATCGGCCGTGTTCTTCCCTATCATTATTATGGCGTGGATTATTGAACGCGCCTCTATTACTTGGGAAGAAGACGGAGCTGCCAACGCCGGAAGAGAAATCTTTTATAGTTTGATTGCGGCGATTGTTACCTACTTTATTATTAATGATGAATATATTCGTCATATTATGTTTGCTTTCAACGAATTTAATTTGGTTATTTTGTGTGTTGTTATGCTGCTTGGAACCTACACCGGGTACCGTCTGACCGAATTAAAACGTTTTGCTCCTTTAGTTAAAGAGAAATAAAATGTGGAATCCTTTTAAAAACTATGTTTCCCCTAAAAGACTTCGCGAAAGCGGGGTTATGGGAATGAATCGAAGAAATTTTAAGGTTATTTCTCAGTATAATGAGCGGCGGTTGTACCCTTTGGTTGATGACAAAGTCCAAACCAAACAATTGGCACAAAAAGCCGGAATTAATACCCCTAAGATGATTGGGACAATTGAGTTTCAACACGAAGTTAAAAACTTTGTCAATCTCGTTCAGGAGGTTAAGGAATTTGTTATCAAGCCTGCCCATGGTAGTGGGGGCAAAGGGGTCTTGGTTATTGCCCAACACGATGGCGAAAAATTTATTCAACCTTCCGGAAAAGTCTTGGGTTACAAAGATATTTATAAGCATATCTCTAATATTTTGAGTGGTCTGTACAGCTTGGGCGGAAAGTATGATGTTGCCTTGATTGAAGAAATGGTGCATTTCTCAAATATTTTTAAGGATTATAGCTATCAGGGTGTTCCGGACGTGCGATTGATTGTCTATAAGGGATATCCGGCAATGGCGATGACAAGATTGTCGACCAAAGCTTCCGGAGGAAGAGCTAATCTGCACCAAGGAGCTGTCGGAGTTGGTTTGGACATCCAAACCGGAAAATCTCTAAAAGCGGTGATGTACAACAAACCTATTTTGCTTCATCCGGATACGCAGGCCGATTTAAGTAAAATTGAAGTTCCAATGTGGAAAGAACATTTACTCATCGGAGCAAAAGCTTTTGAGATGACCGGTTTGGGATATTTAGGAGCTGATATTGTTCTTGATGCAAACCGAGGTCCTATGATGTTGGAGCTTAATGCAAGACCGGGGTTGGCTATCCAAATAGCAAACGGAATTGGGCTGATTGATCGGTTGAAGTTGGTTGATAAAAAGTTTCCCAAAAATCTTTCTCCGGAAGAGCGAATTGAGTTCTTGTTAAATAAAGCGAAATTTTAAACAGTGCAATTTCGTTTTTTTATCCCTATATTATATTAAAAGAATTGTTGTTTTTTGATAGAGAGGATATTATGGCTAAAGATATTAAGACTAAAACGAAAACTCCAAAAGAGGAAACAAAACTGTTAAAAAACACTGAAGCAAAAAAGCTGGCAAAAGCTGAAACAAAAGGTTTGAAAAAAGCCGAAACACCCAAATTGACCATCAGCAAAACCCGAGCTAAAAAGATTAAACATTCTTATCAAGTTAAGGATCCTGAAAATGCTCTGTTGCTTAAACTAAAAGATGGTGACGTTGTGATTGAAATGTTTCCTGACGTTGCTCCGAACCATGTTGCCCGGATTAAAGAATTGGTTCGAGCCGGTTTTTATAATGGACTTAAATTTCATCGGGTGATTGACGGATTTATGGCACAAACCGGATGTCCTTACGGGACGGGAACCGGTGGAAGCGGCCAAAAATTAAAAGCTGAATTTAATACCCGCCCTCATAAAAGAGGAACCGTTTCTATGGCTCGGGCCATGATGCCGGATTCTGCCGATAGCCAATTTTTTATTTGTTTTGCCGACTGTGCTTGGTTGAACGGACAATATACAGTTTGGGGAGAAGTTACCTCCGGAATGGAATATGTTGATAATATTAAAAAAGGGACTGGTCCTAACGGAGCGGTCGATAACCCTGATGAGATTATCAGCATGACG
Source organism: uncultured Alphaproteobacteria bacterium (assembly GCA_944392275.1). Taxonomy (GTDB): domain Bacteria; phylum Pseudomonadota; class Alphaproteobacteria; order RF32; family CAG-239; genus CAZU01. Next base: position 11,475 of record CALXWA010000001.1, on the reverse strand, counting down.
GTTATTGCCGATATCTAGTATCTTCTAACTTTAATAACAAAAAACGCCCCTTTTAAAAAAGAGGCGTTTTGTTTGTCATGAAAAGACAGGTAAGGATCGTCAAGATTAACGACAGAATAAAAATTGGAATAAACCGTTTCCAACCATAGTTCTTTAAGAAAATTCCTCCAATCAGTACCGTCATTCCGGTAAATATAATTCTACTCCAGAGGGATCTCCCGTCTTGAAATAAAACCGATACAATGTACATCAAAAAATACAAGACAAGTGTTGATTGAAAATTTATAAACACTTTCTCAAAATCAATTTTCTTTTTGCTCATGACTTTTAATTTAATTTATTAATAATAAAACTTATACATGTATATTTAACACGTCTGTTGCTCTTGTAAAGTAAAAATTGTTTCTTCAAGCAACTTATTCCAACCAATATTGAATGGTTGAAACAACACGAACTTTTTTATTAATTTGTTGCGACTGTATGGCATCCGGAGTTTCTTCTGCCGGCAAAATTGTAAAGACACCTTGATTGGCATTGCGAATTTTTCCAACTTTTGATTTAGAACTTTTTGCAAATTCGGCCGCGGCTTCGGCAGCGTTTTTAGTGGCTTCTTCCAACATTTGAGGTTTGATTTCATTTAATTTGGTAAAAATATAGGCTACCGGTGAACCATAGGATTGGGCATCAAAAATAACGCCTTTTGCTACAAGCTCACTGCTTTTGCTTAATGCTTCTTCAACAATATCAACATTTTCTGTGCGGACCGTTAAGGTTTGACTCAAGATAAAACGAGAGGTCATATCATTGCTTCCGCGGTATGGACTTGCCATTAGATCATTGGTTTCAACACGGCCTTCATTAATGTCTTTTTCTGCTAAACCTTGTTTTAACAAAAAATCCCAGACCAGTTGCTTTTGTCTTTCTATTTCTTGTTGTGCCGCGAGCAAATCATTATTGGTGGTCACAAATTTAATCTTCCAAACCGCTAAGTCGGCTTTAACATTCATTTCTGCCAATCCTTTCACACTCACAAAATTAGCCGATGTTTTACTTTTGTAGTAATAATATCCCGGAAAGAATCCGGCCAATACCAGGCCGATTGCCAGAGTTAAAGACGAAGCGTAGCGGCAAAAACATTTTTCTTGTGATTTTGTGTTATTTTCCATTTTTTCCTCCTGTTTATTTTTGCTTGAGTAGATTTAAGGCCGTTTTTATACCATCAACGGCGGCAGACATTATTCCGCCGGCAAAGCCTGCCCCTTCTCCGCAAGGATACAAGCCTAAAACCGGGCTCTGATTATCTTCTCCTCGTAAAAATTTAACCGGAGAGGAGCTTCGGGTTTCGGCTCCGGTTAAGACCGCATCCGGGTAATTAAATCCGTGTAATTTTTTATCCATCTCTTTAATTGCCAAACGTAACGTTTCGGTTACATAATCAGGGAACACCGTATCTAAATTTCCCCATATAACACCGCAACTATAGCTTGGATGGACTTCTCCTGCGGATTGTGAGGGAATATTTTTTAAAAAATCGCCACATTTTTGTGCCGGAGCTTGATAGGTTTTATGCCCGGCTAAAAAGGCTTTTTGTTCAATGTTTCTTTGAAAATACATGCCGCCCAGCGGATGCGATGTTCCAAAATCCTCCGGCGTAACACCAACCAACAAAGCCGAATTGGCATTTTGTTTGTCTCTGGCATAATAGCTCATTCCATTGGTCACTACGGCATTTTGTTCTGAGGCAGCGGCAACAACCACGCCCCCCGGACACATACAAAAAGTATAAGCCGAACGGCCATTTGGCAAATGGACCGACATTTTATAATCGGCGGCTCCTAAATAGGGACTATTCCAGTATTTGTGGTAAAGTGCTTTATTGATTAAACTTTGCGGATGCTCAATCCGAACCCCGACCGAAAATGGTTTTGCCGTCATCGGAACTTGGCGTTTATACAGCATTTCAAAGGTATCTCTGGCACTGTGGCCAATTGCCAAAATAATTGCGTTGGTTATGATTTCCTCTTCTCTTCCGGCGGCATCACACACAATGGCCGAAACGATTTTTCCGTCCTTTACGGAGATATCTTTTAATTGGGTATTAAAACGATATTCACCACCGAGACTTTCAATTTTTTTTCGGATATTGGCCACAATTTTGATTAAATTATCGGTTCCGAGGTGGGGTTTTGCCAAAAATAAAATTTCTTTGGGTGCTCCGGCGTCCACAAAAGTTTGTAAAACATACGCTGTGTGAGCATCTTTTTTTATTCCGGTCATCAGTTTTCCATCAGAAAATGTTCCGGCCCCTCCTTCTCCGAACTGGACATTTGAATTTAGATTCAATTTTCCTTTTTGCCAAAAGGTATCCACTTCTTGGTGGCGGCGAGAAATTTCCGATCCTCTTTCTATAATCAATGGCTCTAACCCGGCTTGTGCCAAAACAAGAGCCGCAAACATTCCTGCCGGTCCACTTCCGACAACCAAAGGACGGATGCTAGAGCTTGTGACTTTTTTGATTTGTAGAGGAAGATTGGGAAGGGCTTTTTCAATGTACTTCCATGGGCTTTTTGCTAAAACCTCATCTTCATCTGCGACATCAACATCAACCGTATACACAAAATAGATACAATCCCTACTCCGGGCATCAATTGCTTTTTTGACCAATTGCCAATGGATTATTTTATGGGCTCCGATTTGTTTTTGAATTTCTTGCTCTAAAACTTCTTTTCCTGCATCAACCGGAATTTTGATATTGCTAAAACGTAACATCTTTTATCTTTCATTTTTTGTGATAAAAGATTCATACACCAAATTCCGTTAAAAGAAAAGCGATTTATACGTTGTTGTCGTCCTCTTCTTCCTCGTCTTTACCAAAAAGATTTCTCCACAACGGGCCTCGGTACATCCAGAGGTTAATCACTCCGAGCACAACCGACATTGAACCAAACAAATAGAGTATATAATACCAATTCAATTGATCGGCATTCATCATCACATCTTGATTATTCATTCTCAAAAAAGCTATGGCGATTGAGGTCGCAATAAACGACAAAATAAAGGCTAATGTCCATATTTTATGCAAGGCTTGTTTACTAATAAAAAAAGAAGAAATGAGATAAATAACCACAAATGATAAAAACAAATAGAGTTCCATAATCTTCTCCTTCATCCGTTATTACATTAATTATTTTTGATATAATGAAGGTGAAGATATTTTCAAGGCAGAGCCTTTTTAATTTTTATCAAGAGTTGGCCATTTGCCTTCTGCCAGCTGGCGGATGGTCGGGTTAGAAAGTCCAAACCGAAAATTGTAGATCCAATAATTTGCCATTACCCTTTCAATATAGATTCTGGTTTCTGCAGAGGGAATAACTTCTATAAAGGTTAAAGGATCATCTTGATAACGGGCTTGTTTTTTCCATTTTACCAAATTTCCCGGTCCGGCATTATATGCCGTCATCATGTAAAATAAGTTCCCATCTATGAACGACTTTTCCATCAGATAGTTGACGTATTTTTGCCCTAATTCCAAATTATATTCGGCGTCTAATAAAACATTTTTATTTTTTTTGACGGAAACATCTTTGGTAATGTGGTAAGCGGTATTGGGCATCAATTGCATTAGCCCTCTGGCTCCTGCCGGACTTTGTGCCTCCGGACGAAACGAAGATTCTTGCCGAACTAAAGCCAAGACCAAAGCTTTATCCACTTTCCAGCCACTTATCGGTAAAAATTCCGGGATAGGATAAGCTACACCATCGTAACTGATATTATCTTCAATATTTTTGCTTTGATTGCAGGCATAAATGGCTAACGCATGCATTCCAAACTGATTAGCAATATAAATTGTTGCTTCTTTTTGTTTATCGGTCATATCATTATAACCAAAACGCAATTCTTGTTCCGCCAAATCCACCTGTTCTGCATGGAGCAGAATTGCGGCTCGACGTATGGAAGGTGATGCTAACAGTTCATAAACATAATCATAAGAATCAAAATTGTTTAAATATGTGACCGCATCCCAATTATAATCCATTGGCTCGCCTAATTGATAGGCCGCCAAAATTCCATAAAACGTATGTTTATATTTTGCGGCTTTTTGTAACATCTGTTTGGCTTTAACCGAGTTTTTTAACTTTTCATAAGCCCGATAGCCCCAATAGCCTCCGGCAGAAACCAACCATTCATCCGAATTTGATGAAGAAGCCAATTTATCAAAATATTTTGCAGCTGTTTTGTACTTTTTTTGTTGCCAGGATGATAAACCTGCGACCCAAGCCCCCATACCGGATGTTCCTCGGGCGGCGGCTTTGCTTGACCATTTGAAAGCAAGTTGTAAATAATTATCAACCAAGTATTTCATTGATAAAGTAGCGGCCATGTCGTCCCAATATTTGTTGGGAGCCTTCATCCGAAATCGTTTTTGTTCTAAAACTTGGCGGGCAATCTTGGTTTTTCCTTTATTGAGATTTTTTCTAAACTTTACGACTTGTTGGCGGATATATTTTTTATCCGATGCGTTTAAGTGATCAATATCTTCATTTTTCCAACCACTGATATACGAGGCTTCCCTTTGTTTTTTGGGTTTTACCAAACCTTTGGCTCCACCTTTTTTTACGGCCAATTTATAAATTTTTCCGGCCATTGGCAAATCATTATACTCTTCAAGCCATTCTTTCAATTCTGCATATTTTGTTTTGTATTTCGGGGATAAATATTTTTGTGCCAAGGCATGGCCCATGATAATATTACTGTCAATTTTTTGCAGGTAGTTGTCTGCTTCTTCAAAGTCATTTTGTTCCAAAGCCGAAAAGGCATATTTATAGTTTCGGACATCTGACTTATCAATCAGTAAATAATCTAAAATTTTATTATACGTTACCGGATTGATAATATCAATATTACATTCGGCAGCACCTGCCGTTTGCAAAGACAAGGAAAAAAAGCTCAATAGTGCCGCCATTGTCTTTTTAAAAGACATTAGGGCCTCCCTTGGACTTGGTTATTAATCGGTTTAATCCACGTAATTTTTGAGGCACATTGTGCCGCAGACATCCCTTTAACTCGACACCTGTTCACAACAATATTTGGAATTTGATCAATGGAATAACACCCATCCCCAACTAACGTGTAGTCTTGGTATGTTAACGTGTTGGGAACCACATTGTTAAACGAAAGCACTGTTGTCATTAAAGGCCAAACTAATTTTACATCCAGTGATGTTAATCTTTTATCCAAGCGGCTTAAGACAACAAAACGGATATCACAGCTACTCTGCCCACCAAGGCTTCTTCCAATGGTAAAACGATCCAAAAACAGAAAAATTTCCGGCTCGTTTGGATCTTTTTTGTTAACCTTATTCACCATTTGTATTGTTGATGTCCCACGAATGGAGCCATCTGTTGTAGGCTGTTTCATTTGCGCTAAAGCATCTTTCGGCATGAAGAATTCCTCTTTGTCTTCTGCTTTCGTCTCTGCTTGATAGCGTTGAGAAAGAATATCTTGTAAGCTGGCCGATGATGACTGCGTTTGCGGCAAAGATGAATTCATTCTTACCGATGTTATGGCGGGGCGGGCTGTTGCCAGTTCTGAATCTTGGCCAAAAGATTGAGCTTTTGACGAAGCAGAAACCATTAGGGTCAATCCCAATGCAAGCCAACCTACCCTTTGCAACATTTTTTAATCTTTCAAAGAATCGGCTAAAGAATTTAGGCTATTGGCCGTTATACTATACAGATTTTCCAGTTCTTCTCTTTGTTTTGTAAAGTCATCTTTTTCTTTAATGTTTTCAGCGTTAACCGAAATTTCTTTAAATTCGGAGTAATATTCCGGATTTTTGTCAGATACAAACAAGAACATCCCCGTACATGCAGATGAATTACTGTTGATGGTAGCTTTCTTTTTATCAGTTCCGGCTTCTTTAAGACGACATTTATTAACCTTAACTTCTACATTGTTCAAAAGTAAGAAACATCTATCCGTATTGATTTTTGATTTCAGAGTTACTTGTTGTCCCGGCTTGATAGTTGGCAAACGAAGCGGCATACTCAGAGAAGACGATGTAAAGCTTGACGTTGAATAACGTGAAACATTTGTTTTCCGAGTGCGTAAATTCTCTTTTGCGTCTCTTTTTTCCAAGTTAATTACATCATCAATGGCTTCGTCTTCCCACATTAAGGTTAATTGTGCATCTGAAATTGTTTTTTGGGTGCGATTGTAAAAAGTTGCCGAAAAATCACAGGAAGCAATCAATCCCGAAGAATTTTTTACAGGAACAACATTATGAATCTTAAAAAGAATTCCTTCTTCAAAAGAATTTTCTTCCTCCCCTTCCACTTGAGCAAAGGTCGGTGTTGTATTAAGTAAAAAAGCCGCACTTAATATTTGTAAAAATAAAATCTGGGATTTTCTCATGTCTTTTTCCTTACTCTGAATTTAGAATCTCACTTTTGATAATATTAACAATTTTATTTATAATAGCAACAAACAGTAAATTATTTAATAACAATTTACGAATTTATTGCTTTAGATAAGCGTAACAAATCTGCCCATGCTTTTGCCTTTTGGCCGGGGCTCCTCAACAAATATGCCGGATGAAAACTGGCCAAAACCTTAGAAACAGATCCATTTTCTCTTTTATATTCCATCCATTTTCCCCTTAATCTGGAAATTGATTCGGCACTTTCTAACAAAGCATTAGCCGCACTGCCCCCTAAGGTAAAAATATAATCCGGAGCAATAATCTCTATTTGACGCTTCAAAAAAGGTAAGCAAACCGCAACTTCAGAATCCAGAGGCGTTCTGTTTCCGGGAGGTCTCCAGGGCAAGATATTGGTAATGTAGCACTGATTGCGGTCTAAACCAACGGCTTCCAACATTTTATCTAAAAGATGACCGCTGCGTCCGACAAACGGCGTTCCGATACGGTCCTCATCGGCTCCGGGAGCCTCTCCGATAAACATAATTTTAGCTTGTGGATTTCCGTCGCCAAATACGGTATGAGATGCCGTTAATTTTAAGGCACAGCCATCAAAATTTTCAAGGGCTTGCTTTAATTCTTCCAATGTCTTGGCGGCAGAGCAAATATTTTTGGCATTTTGACAAGCTGCACCGGTTACTTGGGCCAAATTTGTTGTGGCTTGTCTTATCGGTTCTGTTTTGGGGCTTAAATCTTCTTGCCGAGAAAATTTATCGGATGCCTTTTGTTCAATACAATAAGGCTCCTCTCCGCAAGTTACATCAACACCTGCAGAAATATACCATTCCAATATTTCTTTTATTGAACCTTCTCCATTCATCATGGTTTCAAATTAAGATTAATCCCTATATTTTGCAAGTCAAAACGTTTATTTACACAAAATTAATAATATATTTAAATGCCTATTGTATAATAAAAAAAATAATTTAATATATTCTCGTTAATTGATTGGGAATTTGGTCGTGATGTTTAAATTTGTTTTTGCCTCGGTTTTGGCTGCTTCTGTTCTTGTGTTTGTTTCTTGTTCCAATGATTGGATCGATACTCCACAGCCACAGCTTGAAAAACCTGCTTCTTTGGCAATATCGAACTCTTCCGGCTCTAAAGCATATGGAGCTTACATTGCCGGACGGGTTGCTCATTTACGCAAAGATTTTAACACGGCCTCCGATTATTACATTAAGTCTTTGGAAAAAGATCCAACCGGCAATAAAGAGCTCGTCAGTCGTTTGTATTTATTGCTTGTTTCTGAAGGACGAATTGAAGAAGCCGCCAAGTATGCCCAAATTGCTCAAAAAAATGGAGATAAAAATAATTTTATTGATGTAATTGTTAATGTTGAAAACATTAAAAAGAGACGCTACAAAGATGTTTATGATAACACGCATAAACTAAAAAACCCCATTTATGACGAATTTATTAATCCCTTGATTGTTGCATGGGCTTATGCCGGTGATAACAAAAAAACAGAAGCCCTTAAGATGCTTGATACCTTAAATAAAGAACCAAGCTTTAAGGCCTTATATCACTTCCAAGCCGGAATGATTAATGATTATTTTAATGATACCCCTGCGGCTCAAAAACATTACGAAGTTATTGTTAATGATGAACAGCTTGACATGTCTTTTCGGGCTTTGCAAATCATTTGTAATTTCTATATTCGTACCGACCAAAAAGATAAGGCTATTGCTTTAGTCAGCCGTTATTCCGATGAAAAGTTGTTGGGAGATATGCTGGATAAACTAACGCAAAATGTAAAAAATGCTCATGTAAACAACACCAAACCGATTTTAACAGATCCCAATATCGGGCTCGCCGAATCTCTTTTTAGTATTGCGGCAACCTTGCACCAAGGGGATGCCGGAATTGACCTAGCCCATATGTTTATCAGTATGTCTATTTATGCTAATCCTAATTATGATTTGGCAAAGTTGATGTTGGCCGATATTTTAGAAAGCCGTGATATGTATACGGCCGCCAATGAGGTTTATGATTCCATTCCCAAAGAATCGGAAACTTATTATTCCGTACAACTGAAAAAAGCCAATAATTACATTACCATGGAAGATTATGAAGCGGCTGAAATTTTATTAAAATCGATGGCCTATGATGTTGAAACTTATCAGGTTTATCTTGATTTGGCCGATGTTTTGCGAATGCAAAAAAAGAACGAAGAGGCGATTAAATACTATAAGCAAGCCCTAAAAAAATTAGACCCTAAAGATGAAACCCAATGGCCTCTTTATTATGCGTTGGGAATTGCTTATGAGCAAGATGGACAATGGAATAAGGCTGAAAAATCATTCAAAAAGGCTTTGGTCTTAAGCCAAAACCATTATTTGGTATTAAATTATCTGGGCTATACTTGGATAAAGCAAAACAAAAACATTGATCAAGCCTTTATGATGATTGTCAGTGCCTATAACCAGTCCCCTAATGATGGTAATGTGATGGATAGTTTGGGATTGGCTCTTTACAAGCTTGGGTATTATGGAATGGCGATTAACTATCTGGAAAAAGCGGCCCAAACGGAACCTTCCAACGCCATTATCAGTGACCATCTTGGCGATGCTTATTGGTTTGGCAAACGAAAAAATGAAGCTCGTTTTCAGTGGAAACATGCTTTGACCATGAAAGACTCAACCGGAGAGTTGGATATTTCTCTTGTCAAAGATAAACTTGCCAATGGGCTCTCAAAGGCTCCGGAACTTTCCTATAATAAGGAAATTATAGAAGAGCAGATAAAACTCATTAATAAAGATTAGTAAAATCAGCCCCTTTTTAGGGGCTTTGTTATTTATAATAAGCTCTTCTTAGAAAGGGCTTATTTTTTTGTTTCTTGTTTTCAGCAGAAAACGGACGGCAATGAAGAAAAGGGTTACCATCAAGGTAATCCTTTTTTTTGTTATCTGATAACAAATTTTGTTCTTCATTGACACAATACAAAAAATAAGTTATCATAAATACTGTGTGATATATGATGTAACAATATTAAATTTCCAAATTTAATATGTATTTTTGTATAAAAGCGACCCATTTTTATAGAGATAACGCATATATATCACGCCACACAAGTTTACGATAAACTCGGAGGGCGGTGTCATGCAGAAGCGTATCTTAGGATTGATAGGAATCATCGTATTATGGTCAAATTTAGCCGAGGCATCAATTGTATCTTTGCCTCGATATACGGGAGATATCAGTTCCCGATATAATGAAGCCAATATTGGCAAGACGGAAAAATTGAGTTGTGCAGAGCGAGGCAAAGTTGATAAGCCAAGTGATAGCTGTCAAAAGTGTGTTAACGAATATGCGGGATGTTGTGATTATATTGAATGTAGCACCGCTTCCAATTGTTATAAATATACTTCGGCTGATGCAGAAAAATATACCTGTGCGTCCTCGTGTCAAGATCGGTCTGGAAAACATTACAAAGATTGTCGTTATCAGTTAACGTGTAAAGATGTCTTGGGGATGACCACGGAAGAAGCCAGTCCGTATATAGCGGCGGGATTTTATTGCTCTCAAGCAAAAACAACATGTAAGATTGTAAATGGAACGACCCTTGGATCCTGTAAGCAATCTTCAGTATCATTAGGTGGAGAGAGTAACAGTGGTTCTTTAGGAGGAATGACTTCCGGAGGCAGTACCTCAGAACAAAGTATTATTTGTTATACCTGTGCGTGTCCGGAAGGGACCTATAATACTGTTCAGGGAGGAAAAAGCTGTACGGTTAGCCACCAAGTTGGTAACAGTAAATGTTATACGTGTGGCTGTCCGGCCGGAACCTATGGAGAAGATTGTAAGGCTTGTCCGACGGGGAGTTACAGCAGTACGGCAGGAGCCTCTACGTGTAGAGGATGTCCGGCAGGATATGGGTCTAAGACAGGGGTAACGGGAGCCACCAGTCAGGAAGCAGCATGTTCAATTTGTCCGCAAGGAACGTATAAAGCCAATATTGGCCTGGGAAGTTGTACCGCTTGTCCGACCGGGTATGACGCCATTGCCGGAGTAACCGGAGCAACCAGTGTTACGCAGGCCTGTGCACGGTCTTGTGTTCCGTGTGATCGTGCAAGTTATCCGTTAAGTAGTTGCCCGGCACATGCGATTTGTGAAGAATGTACTCCGAAATATTGTGATAATACCGCCAAATCGTATAAAATTACCTCTTGTGATGATGGATATACTCTATCTGGAAATGCATGTGTTGAAAATAAAATTGAATATACCGGAGCCATCAAATTTGTTGTGGATACTAGTTTAGGTAAGTTGTTGTCCTTTACGATTGGTTCTAGTAAATCAAACGAAGATGTCGATATTGATTGGGGAGACGGGGTAAAAGAAAATTATCAAGGTACCAGACAGAGCGTTAGCCATACCTATGTCGATAAAGGAAACTATACAGTCACCATAACCGGTAATCTTTCAGAAATGGGAAAAATAAGCACAACAAATGTTGTAGAGTTAAAACAATTAAACCTTTCAACCGTAAAGAGTTTTAATCAGACTTTTTATTATCAATCAAACCTGACGGGAACTATCCCCGAGTTACCGACGGGCTTGACGGATGGAAGATATATGTTCTCTGGTTGTAGTGGGTTGACGGGAACCATCCCTGCCTTACCGGATAGCTTGACTGATGGAGTTTCTATGTTCTTTGGTTGTAGTGGGTTGACGGGAATGACCTCCCATTTATCGGATAGCTTGACCAAAGGATCTCGTATGTTCAATGGTTGTCATAGTTTGACGGGAACTATCCCAGCATTACCGGATAGCTTGACGGATGGAAACTTTATGTTCTCTGGTTGTAGCGGGTTGACGGGAACTATCCCAGCATTACCGGATAGCTTGACCGATGGATATAGTATGTTCTTTGATTGTAGCGGGTTGACGGGAATGACCTCTCATATTTCAACTAGTTTGACAGATGGAACTTCTATGTTCAATGGTTGTCGTAGTTTGACGGGAACTATCCCAGCATTACCGGATAGTTTGAC